>NZ_FOXL01000010.1 GCF_900115705.1 Frateuria terrea | reverse complement strand
AACCCCTGCTCACCGCCTATCTCATGCGGGACGAGCTGAAACGGCTGTGGTTTTACCGTCGGCCGGGCTGGGCCAAGCAAGCATGGGAACACTGGCTCGAACAGGCCATGAGCAGCGGCATCGCCGCGCTGGCGCTGTTCGCGCAACGGCTCAAGGCCTATCTGCACGGCATCCTTTCCCGATGCCGGTACCCGCTCAACACCAGTGTCGTCGAAGGCATCAACAACACGATCAAGGTCATCAAGCGCCGGGCCTACGGCTACCGGGATCAGGACTATTTCTTCCTGAAGATCCGTGCCGCCTTCCCCGGCATTCCGCGATGAACCAAAAAAAGGCCCGCATCGCTGCGGGCCTTTTGTCGCCAGGTGCACGGGTCGGTTCTAGAACGGAATGTCGTCGTCGTCGAAACCGCCACCGCTCTCGGCCGGAGCCGGGGCGTTCTGGCGCGGGGCGCTGTCGTAGTCGTTACCGCCGCCGCGAGACTGGCCGCCGCTGTAGTTGCCGCCGCCCTGGCGTTGGCCGCCTTGCGGGCGCTCGCGGAAGCCACCGCCGCCACCGCCACCACCGCCTTCACCGCCCATGCCACCGAGCATCTGCATGTCGCTGGCGACGATGTCGGTGCTGTAGCGCTCGACGCCGTTCTTGTCGGTGTACTTGTCGGTGCGCAGCGAGCCTTCGATGTAGACCTGACGACCCTTCTTCAGGTACTCGCCGGCGATTTCGGCGAGCTTGCCGAACAGCTTCACCCGGTGCCATTCGGTGCGTTCCTGCTTCTCGCCGGACTGCTTGTCGGTCCACTGCTCGGAGGTGGCCACGCTGAGGCTGCACACCGCGGTGCCGCCGCCGGTGTAGCGGACCTCCGGGTCAGCGCCCAGGTTGCCGACGATGATGACCTTGTTGATGCCGCGTGCCATGGGGGTTCCTCGCTGTTCTGGCGGCCGGCGCGCGCCCGCCTCGTCAAGAAATTCCCGCCGGCGGGCCGGCGGGGCGATCCCTATCATACCGGCCCGCCCCTTCCCGCGCGCCGGGGGTGTGTACGCGTCCGCCGCGTGTCATTGGCGGAACCACCCTATCCACCTGTCGGCAGCCCCCGTCCCCTTCGCAGGGAAGATCGGGCGGTTCAGCTTAGGCGATCTCCTCAGACCGCCGGCGACGCGCGCTGCGGCGCTGGCGCCTCGATCTGCACCCCTTCGACCGCATGGCCGGCCGCGGCCCAGGCATCCAGCCCGCCGCGCAGCGGACGCACCTGGCGATAACCCTGTGCCTTGAGCAATTGCGCAGCACGGGCGGCAGAGAACTCGTTGGGACAGTTGCAGTAGAGCACCAGCTCGCGCTCGCGCGGCACACCGGCCAGCAGCGCATCGAGGGCGAGCGGATCGAAGGCGAGCGCGCCCGGTATGGCGCGGCCATCGAGTTCGCGCGAGCCGGCGGCACGCACGTCGAACACCAGCGGCGGCCGCGCCGAGCGCAGCGCCTGCGCCAGCTCGTCCACCTCGATCCGAGCCATGCGCAGCGCCACCAGCAACCGCCGTCGCTGCCACCATTTGAGCAGGATGTAGGCCGCCAGCAGTGCCCCCAGCAGTTCGACCGCCAGCGTGCCAGTACCCTCGAGCGCTGCCAGCACGCGCTCCACGCCGTCGGCGAACAGATAGCCCAGCGCCAGCGCCGTACCCGCCCACAGCAGCGAACCGAGCACGTCGAAAAGCAGAAACACGCGCGGCGCCAGGCCGATCGCGCCGACCAGCGGTGGTGCCACGGTGGACAACCCCGGCACGAACTTGGCGACCAGCAGCACCGGCGCGCGCCAGCGCTGGAAGCGCAGCTCCGATTGCTTGACGCAGGAATCGGGCGAGAGCGAGATGCGGCAGAGCGTACGCATGACGCCAGCACCGTAGCGGCGCCCGGCTGCGTACCAGGCGAAGTCGCTGATCAGGCAGCCGGCCAGCGCCACCAGCAGCACGCCCCACAGCGGCAACCGTCCGGCGGCGGACAGCGCGCCGGCCACCACCAGTGTCGGCACGGCCGGCAGCGGCAATCCGGCCTGCTCGACCAGCACGTTGAGGAAAACCAGCAGCAGGCCGTATTCGGCGATCAGCGCGACGATCTGGTGGGCCACGGTCCGGCTCAAGTTGGGTGGATGCCGCCGCACATGGGGGCGACATACACCCTACGCAATCCCGTCAGGCCGCCTGTTCGGCAAGGGTCCGCGCGGCGATGCGGCGGGCGCCGAACGCCACCAGCGGCAACCAGAGCAGCGTGGCGGCCGCGGCGCACAGGAACACGCCGCTCACTCCCAACCGGCCAAGCGCGATGCCGCCGATGGCGCCGCCGACGAACGCGCCGATGAACTGGCTGGTCGAGTACGCACCCATCGCGGCACCCCGCAGGTGCGCCGGCGCCAGTCGCGAGACCAGGCTCGGCAGTGCCGCCTCGAGCAGGTTGAAGGCCGAGAAGAACGCGGCGGCCGATACGCCCAGCCAGGCGACGTGCCCGCCGGACCGTGCGAAGCCCAGCAACGCCAGCCCGATCGCGGCCACGCACACCAGCACGATGCGCAGGCTCTGGCCGATTTCCTTCATCCGGTGCAGCGCCGCGCCCATCACGAAGGCGGCGATCGCCATCACCGGCAGGTACAGCTCCCAGTGCCGCTCGACCGGCAGGTGCAGCCGATCGACCAGCAGCAGAGGCAGGCCCACGAAACACGCGGTCAGCAGCAGGTGCAGGAAGAACACCGAACCGTTGAGCACCAACAGCCGGCTGTCGCGCAGCATCGCCAGCACACCGCCCAGGCTGGCCGCGGCGGGCGCCCTGGCCCGCTCGGGCGTGGGCACGATCAGCCACAGCAGCGCCAGCGACGCCAGCGCCAGCAACGAGGTTGCACCGAACAGGCCGGGCAGCCCGGCGACCGCCTCCAGCGGCGGCCCCAGGATCAGCGCCAGCAGGAAGGCCACGCCGATCGACACGCCGATGATGCCCATCACCTTGCCGCGCTGGTCCTCGCGGGTCAGGTCGGCGGCCAGCGCAGTGCCGGCACCGGCCACCGCGCCCATGCCCTGCAGCGCGCGGCCGACCACGATCCCCAGCAGGGTGTGCGACATCGCCGCGACAAGGCCGCCGACGGCGAAGATCAGCAGACCGATGGTGATCGCCGGCTTGCGCCCGACCCGGTCGGACAACAGCCCCAGCGGGATCTGCAGCAGTACCTGGCCCAGCCCGTATACGCCCAGCGCCAGGCCGATCAGCAGGCCGCTGGCATCGGGCATCTGCTTCGCGTAAAGCGAGAACACCGGCATGATCAGGAACAGCCCGAACAGGCGCAGGCTGATCACGCAGGCCAGGGTGAGCGCGCTGCGGCGCTCGAGCGGCGAGAGCTTGCTCACCGGGACGGCTGGGAAAGACGGGGCATCTGCCCATTATACGGAGCCGCTCCGGCATGCGATTGCGGCGCCATGTCGCGCCGCCGCACGCGCCGGGCATGGCCCTATAATCGCCCGTCTTGCCACCCGGACACCCATGCACCCGATGCCCGCCGACGCCAGCCGAACCGCCGACTTCGCCGCCGTGCGCGAGCTGGCCGCCGCCGACATGCAGCGTGTGGACGCGCTCATCCGTGCGCGACTGGCCTCCGACGTGGTGCTGATCAACCAGATCGCCGACCACATCATCGCCGGGGGCGGCAAGCGCCTGCGCCCGATGCTGCACGTGCTGGCCGCCGGTGCGGCCGGCTATGCCGGCGCCCAGCACGTCAAGCTGGCTGCGGTGATCGAGTTCATCCATACCTCTACCCTGCTGCACGACGACGTGGTCGACGAATCCGACCTGCGCCGCGGCCGCAAGACCGCCAATGCGCTGTGGGGCAATGCCGCCAGCGTGCTGGTCGGCGACTTCCTCTACTCGCGCTCGTTCCAGCTGATGGTCGAGCTGGACGACATGCGCGTGATGCGCATCCTGGCCGACACCACCAACACGATCGCCGAGGGCGAGGTGCTGCAGTTGCTCAACATCGGCAATGCCGACGTCGACGAGGCGGCCTACCTGGCGGTGATCGAACGCAAGACCGCCGTGCTGTTCGCCGCGGCCACCGAACTGGGCGGCCTGCTGGGCGGTCTGCCGGCCGACCAGGTCGCCGCGCTGCGCCGCTACGGCATGGAGCTGGGCTACGCCTTCCAGATCGCAGACGACCTGCTCGACTACACCAGCGATGCCGACACGCTGGGCAAGAACATCGGCGACGACCTGGCCGAGGGCAAGCCGACCCTGCCGGTGATCTACGCGCTCGGGCAGGCTACGCCCGAGGACGCGCTGGCGATGCGCCGGGCGATCGAGCACGGCGACCTCAGCGCGCTGGACCGCGTGCTCGCCACGATTCGCCGCTGTGGCGCTCTTGAGCGTACGCACGAGCGTGCCGTGGCGCACGCCGACGCCGCGCGCGAGACGCTCACCGCCCTGCCCGCGTCGCCGTACCGCGACGCGCTGGACGCCCTGGCCGCCTACGCGGTCGAGCGCAGCGCCTGAGAAACATGCGGGGCGCGCAGCCGGCCGCTCCCGCGGGCTGCGTCCCGTGCCACAGTCGCTGCGGGAGCCGCCGATGAGGCTGCCGTCGCCGATGCCGCGCGGCAGGCTGGCGGCCCTGTTACTGATGCTGGTGCTTTCGCAGTCGCTGCCCGCCGCCAAGCCGCCGCCTTCGGGCTGGTCACGCTGGGACAGTCCCGCCCCGAGGCAATGCGCACGGCCATCGGGAAGCTGCCGTGATGTGGCACGGCGCGCAACTGACGTTGACCACCAGCATCGGCGTGGCCCATCTCAAGCCTGGCGAGCGCACCCACGAACTGATTGCACGCGCCGACGCGGCGCTCTAGCAGCCAAGCGCGGTGGCCGCGGTCGCGTGTCCGCCGCGCCGTAGCGATGCAGCCGCATGGTGGGCTTCAGCCCGCCGCCGCCACCCCACGGGCCCTCAGGGCCGCTTGGCGAAGGCGGCATCCAGCCAGTCGCGCATCATCCGGTAGCTGCGCGCCGCGGCGCGGGCGTCGTACTTGCAACCGGGCGAGTTCTCGCCGACCTCGGTGAAGCAGTGCACGGCGTTGCCGAGCACCACGAATTGCCAGTCGGCCTGGCTGGCGCGCATCTCGTCCATGAAATGGCCGGCGTCGGGCATGGTGCCCTGGTCGTCGGCGCCGTTCATGGCCAGCACGCGTGCCTTGAAATGATCGGGCAAGGCCGGCTGGCCCGCCTGCAGGGCACCGTGGAAGGACACCACCGCGGCCAGGTCGGCACCGCTGCGCGCCAGGTCCAGCACCGCCGAGCCGCCGAAGCAGAAACCGATCGCGGCGAGCCGGCCGAGGTCCAGCGGCGCGGTGCCCGCCTGGGCCTTGAGCTGGGCCAGCGCGAGGTTGACCCGGTGGCGCATCAGCGCACGGTCGGAGTACAGCGGCTTCACCGCGGTCTTGGCCTGGTCGTCGTTGGCCGGCCGCACGCCCTCGCCGTACATGTCGGTCAGCAGGATCACGTACTGCTTGCCGGCGATCATCTCGGCCTTGCCGACCGCCTGGTCGTTCACGCCGTACCAGTTGGGCACCATCACCAGGCCGGGCCGCTTGCCCGCGCCGGCGTCGTCGTAGACCAGCACGCTGTGGAAGCGGGTGCCGCCGTCGGTCCACTCGACGGAGCGATGCACCATCTTCGCCGAGGCAGCGAAGGCCAGGGGAAGCGAAAGCAGGGCGAACAGGATGCGACGCATGATGACGGCTCCGCAGGGGTAGGGTCGGCGCTCCGCGCCAGGGTCCACGGCCTCCGGCCGTCGGTTGGGAATCAGCGACCCGCGGCGTGCGCGGCGAGGCGGCGCTTGAGCGGCGCCAGCCGGTCCGCCAGCCGCACGCCCAGCGCACGCGCGGCCACCAGCGGCGGCGCCTGCCAGGCGTAGATGCGGCCCAGCGCATCGAAGCTCCACGCGTCCAGCGTGTCGGCACTGCGACGGCGGCGCGCGTAGCGGCGCAGCACGTGCGGCGCGGCGATATCGCGGCCGGCCTCGCGCGCGGCCACCAGCGTATCGCGCAACTCCGCTACGTCGCGAAGGCCCAGGTTGACGCCCTGCCCGGCCAGCGGGTGCACCGCGTGCGCCGCGTCGCCAAGCAGCACCAGGCGTTCGGCCTGGTAGGCATCGGCAAGCTGCAGCTTGAGCGGGAAGGCGGCGCGGCGACTGGTCGCGAGCACCCGCCCCAGCCGGAAGTCGCTAGCCACGCCGAGTTCGTCGCAGAAGGCCGCATCGTCGAGCGACAGCACCCGTTGCGCCTCGGCCTCGGGCAGCGACCACACGATCGAACTGCGGCCGTCGGACAGCGGCAGCAGCGCCAGCGGCCCGCCGGGCAGGAAGCGCTGCCATGCGGTGTGCTGGTGCGGGCGGTCGGTGGCGACATGCGCGACCACGCCGCGCTGGCCATAGTCATGCCCGTGCGTGTCCAGCCCGGCCAGCCGGCGCAACGGCGAGCCGGCACCATCGGCGGCGACCAGCAGGCGTGCCGACAGGCCGCCGGCATCCTCTGTGTCCAGTTCCAGCACCACGCGGTCCTCCAGGACCTGGTAGCCGCTCACCTGGGCCGGACACAGGCGCTCCACGCCGGCCGCCTCCAGCGCCTGCCAGAGGGTCCATTGCACCAGGTTGTTCTCGGCGATCCAGCCCAGCCACGCACGGCCTTCGGTGGCTGCATCGAAGTCGATCGACGCACCTGCGGCGGCCTCCCACACGTGCATTCGCCGGTAAGGCGCGGCGCGGCGGTCGCGAATGGACGCCCAGACCTCCAACTCGGCAAGCAGCGCGACCGACGATGCGGCCAGGCCGACCACCCGCAGGTCGACCTCGTCCTGTTCACGCCAGATCGCCGGCGGCCGGGCCTCCAGCAGGGCAGTGGCGAAGCCAGCGCGGGCCAGTGCCAGCGCCGCGGCGGCACCGACCATGCCGCCACCGACCACCGCCACGTCCAGCATCGGCGCGCGGCGGCGCGATTCGGGCCGGTTCATGGCGTGCGCTCCAGCACGGCCTGCGGCGGCTCGCCGCGGAAACCCATGCCGCGGCGAAGCAGCGCATCCTTCAGCGGCGGCACACGGTCGCAGGCAAGCAGTGCGAGCGAGCGCAATGGCGCCAGCCAGGGCTGCGAGAGGCAGGCCAGCTGCACCAGACCATGGCTCATCGCCATGGTGCCTTCGCGATCCGGCGCCCGCCGCGCCGCGTAGGCGGCCAACATGCGCTCGTTGCCCGGGTCGCCCGAGGCCGCCACCAGTTCGGCCAGGGTCAATGCATCGCGCAGGCCCAGGTTGAAGCCCTGCGCCCCGATCGGGTGCACGGTCTGCGCGGCGTTGCCGACCAGCACGGCGCGTGGCGCGGTGAGGCGAGCGGCGGCGACGCGATGGATGGCATAGGGAAAGCGTCTTCCCGGGCGGCCGAGCCGGCCCAGCCGCCAGCCGAAACGGCGCTGCGCCAGCGCCAGATAGTGGGCATCGTCCATGGTCGCCACCTCCGCGGCCTGCGCGCCCGGCACGGTGAGCACCAGGCCGCAGCGGCCTTCGGCCAGCGGCAGCAGGGCGACCGGCCCCTCGTCGCTGAACCGCTCATAGGCGCAATGGCCGTGTTTGCGTTCGGGCGTGACCGTACAGACGAACAGGGTCTGGCCGTAATCGTAGGTGTCGGCGGTGATGCCAAGTCGCTCGCGGACGAAGGATGCGGTGCCGTCGGCGCCGACCAGCAGCGGCGTATCGATGTGGCGCACGCCTTCGTCGCCGTGTACCCGCGCGCGCCAACCGTCGGCCAATGGCTCGAACGCCTCGAGCCTCGCCGGGGCGAGGCGTTGCAACCGCGTGCAGTCCTCCAGCCGGCGCAGCAGCGCAGCGCCCAGCTCGCGCGCGGGCAGCGTCCAGCCCAGCGCATTGACGCCGGCGTCCCGCGCATCCAGCCGCACGCTGCCGAACTCGCCTGCCCGGCTGACGTGGATGTGCTCGATCGCCGTGGCGCGCCCGCGTGCGTGCGCCCACACGCCGATCGCCTCCAGTCCGTTGACGGTGGCGCGGGCCAGCGCCAAGTTGCGTTCGTCGTAGCTGGGCTGCGCATCGGCGCGTGGCGACGCGGCCTCGACCAGCATGGCGTCGACACCGGCCGCATCCAGCGCGATCGCCAGGCTGGCGCCAACCAGGCCGCCGCCGACGATCAGTACGGGCCCGCGTGGGGAATGGGGTGCAGTCATGTGCGGATGATACGGCCGAACACGCGGGCCTCGCATGGGCCGGACGGGCTTCGGCTAAACTATCCGTTCGCCTTCTCCACCTTCACGCCGCCTGCATACGGAGCACCCTCATGGCTATGACGCGAACCCAGCGCCTCGGCATCTTCCCGGCACTCGCCCTGGTGATGGCCGTTACCCGCGGCGCGATGCACCTGCATCATTTCGAGGCGCTTCCGGACGCGTCCTGGGGCGTGTTCTTCCTGGCCGGCTTCTGGTTGCGCGGCGCCGGCCGCTGGGCCTTCCCGCTGCTGATGGCCGAGGCCGTGCTGGTCGACTACCTGGTGATCACCAGCCAGGGCCTGAACTTCTGGAGCCACTACTGCGTGTCGCCGGCCTACTGGTTCCTGGTCGCCGCCTATGGCGCGCTGTGGCTGGGCGGCAGCTGGCTGGCCCGTCGCCAGGCCGGCCTCAAGCTCTCCACGCTGGGCCTGGCCGTGGCCGCGCTGCTGGTCAGCGAGGCCGCCTGCTTCGTGGTCTCCAACGGCAGCTTCTACTGGTTGAGCAGCAGCGTGCCGGCGCCGCGCAGCATTGGCGCGTGGTTCGAGAACATGGGCGACTGGTACCTGCCGTTCCTGCAGGTGACGGCGCTGTACGTCGGCCTGGGCGCCGCGCTGCACGTGCTGGTGTCGCAGATGACCCGTGCGCTGGCGCACGCCCGCCACACGCACTGATGGGCAACCGCCTGTCGAAGATCTACACGCGCACCGGCGACGACGGCAGCACCGGGCTGGGCGACGGTTCGCGGGTGCCGAAGGATTCGGCCCGCGTGGCCGCTTATGGAACGGTCGACGAACTCAACAGCACGGTCGGCATGGTGCTCGCTTGCGATGGCGTGCCGCCGGAAGTGCGCGAGGCGCTGACGCAGGTCCAGCATGAGCTGTTCGACCTCGGCGGAGAGTTGTGCATTCCAGGCATGGCGATGGTGCAGGACCAGGACGTCGCGCGCCTGGAGACCGTGCTCGATGCGCTCAACGAACCACTGCCGCCGCTGAAGGAATTCATCCTGCCCGGCGGCGGCATGGCGGCCGCCTGTGGCCACCTGGCGCGCACCGTTTGCCGCCGCGCCGAGCGCGAGGTGATCGCGCTGGCGCGCGTCGAGGCGATCAGGCCCCAGCCGCAGCGCTACCTCAACCGCCTGTCGGACCTGCTGTTCGTGATTTGCCGCGTGCTGGCGCGCGCCGGCGGCCACGGCGAGGTGCTCTGGCAGCACGAGCGGCGCCCGCGCGGCTGAAGGATCGCCGATGCTGCGGCTCTACACCCACCCGGCCTGCCTGCAGCACGACCCCGGCCCCGGCCACCCCGAATCCCCCGCGCGCCTGCGCGCCGTGCTGGCGGCGCTCGACCGGGACCGCTTCGCCGCGCTCGACCGCATCGAGGCTCCACTGGCCAGCACCGAAGCGCTCGAGCGGGTGCACGACCCGGCGTACGTGGCGCGCATCCTTGCCAGCGCACCGGCCGAGGGCGTCTTGCGGCTGGATGAGGACACCGTGATGTCGCCCGCCTCGGCCGAGGCGGCGCTGCGTGCCGCCGGGGCCGTTGTCGCAGCCGTCGACGCCGCACTCGACGAACGCGCCAGTCGTGCGTTCTGTGCGGTGCGCCCGCCGGGCCACCACGCCACCGCCGACCAGGCGATGGGCTTCTGCCTGTTCAACAATGTGGCCGTCGGCGCCGCGCATGCGTTGGCCGAACACGGCCTCGAGCGCGTGGCGATCGCCGACTTCGACGTGCACCACGGCAATGGCACGCAGGACATCTTCGCGCGCGAGCCGCGCGTGCTGTTCGTCTCCAGCCACCAGTCGCCGCTGTATCCGGGCAGCGGGGGCGCGGACGAAACCGGCGTGGGTAACCTGCTCAACGCCCCGCTGCCGCCGGGCACAGGCTCGCTGGCGTTCCGGCAGACCTGGGACGAGCAGCTGCTGCCGCGACTGGACGCGTTCCGGCCCCAGCTCCTGCTGATCTCAGCCGGCTTCGACGCCCACCGCGCGGACCCGCTGGCGCAACTGGAACTGGGGGCCGACGACTACGCCTGGCTGACCTCGCGGCTGCTGGAAATCGCGCGCGCCCATGCGGGCGGCCGCGTGGTCTCGACCCTGGAGGGCGGTTACGACCTCGATGCCCTGGCCACCAGTGCCGTCGCCCACGTGATGGCGTTGGTCGGCTGAGCTGAACGCAACCGCGCGCCGGTCACCCGCGAGCGCCGCCCCGCTCCCGCAGAGGAATGGTCGCAAAGCGCGGTTCCTGCCGGCCATGCGGCCTTTCTGCTAGCTTTACGCGTCCTGACGAACCCCGACAGCCCACCGTGACGCCGAGCCCCACGACCCTGCGCGCCTTGCCTCCACACCGCCTGCTGGCGGTCGCCGCCGCCCTCGCCTTGGCCGGCGGCCCGGTCGAAGCCCAGACCACGGCGCCCGCACAGCCGGCCGTACCGGCATCGGAGGCCACGGCCAGCCGCGAAACCGTTTCGAGCTGCCCGCTGGGTGCGTTCCATTGCCCCCCGCGGCCGGAAAGCTTTGCGCTGTGCCGCCCCAACGCGCTGCTGGAGTTCTACGACCCCGCGCTGCCGCGTGATCCCACGCTGCGCGAAAGCTCCGACACGGCCGTCGACGCCGCCCATGTGGACAGCTCCAATCGTGCGATCTACCGGCTCTCCGGCAACGTGCGTATCGAGCGCGCCGACCAGCTGCTGCGCGCCGACCGGGTCGACTACAACGACACCACCACCGACTACGACGCGCAGGGCAATGTGCGCTACCAGGAAGCCGGCGAGCTGCTGAGCGCCGACCACCTGCGCGGCAACAACCAGGCCAACCACGGCGTCGCCGAGAACGTGCGCTACCAGCTGCTGCAGTCGCGCGGCAACGGCACCGCCGCCCGGGGCGAGCTGCTCGACGCCCAGCACAGCCGCTACAACCAGGTGACCTACTCCACCTGCGACGTCGGCCACCACCTGTGGGAAGTGCGCGCCAAGAAGCTGAAGATCGACAAGGCGACCGGCGTAGGCACCGCGCACGGCGCGACCATGCGCTTCGCCAACGTGCCGTTCCTGTACCTGCCCTACTTCACTTTCCCGATCGACAACCGGCGCAAGAGCGGCTTCCTGTATCCGACCTTCGGCAGCTCGAACCGCTCGGGCACGATGTTCTCCATCCCGTACTACCTGAACCTCGCGCCGAACTATGACGCCACGCTGGAACCGCGCATCTACACCCAGCGCGGCACGCTGCTGGCGGGCGAATTCCGCTATCTGCTGCCCGGCAGCGCCGGCCAGTTCAACGCGGAGTACCTGCCGAACGACCATGGCGAGGACCTCAACGGCGGTTCGTCGACGAAGGGGCGCGACCGCTGGCTGCTGAAGGTCGGCGACAACACGCATCTGATCGGACCGTGGTCCTTTGCCACCAGCATCAACCGCGCCTCCGACCGCAATTACGTGCGCGACTTTGGCAACGACCTCTACACCTCGTCGGTAGGCACCCTGGCATCCAGCGCCTACATAGGCGGCGGCGGCAACTGGTGGAATGCCTCCTTTGGAGCCGACAGCTACCAGAACGTCGATCCCTACCTGCCCGACACGGTGGTGCAATACAAGCGCTGGCCGCGAGCCACGCTCGGGCTCGACCTACCGCTCACGCACTGGCTGGATTTCGGCGCACAAACGGAAGCCGTGGCATTCCGCAAGGATGGCGTGGTCGAGGGCGATCGACTGGACCTCTATCCGTACTTCGCCGCCGATTTCCGCGGTGCGGCCTGGTTCGTCAGGCCCAAGCTCGCCTACCGCTACACCGCCTACCAGCTCGACAGCGGCTACCAGCGCTACGGCTACGGCGGCTTGCTGGTCACCAACCAGGTTTCGCCATTCGACAAACGCTCGCCCAGCCGCGCCCTGCCCATCGCCAGCCTGGACACCGGCCTGATCTTCGACCGCTCGACCTCGCTTTTCGGAAAGACCTACACGCAGACGCTCGAGCCCCGGCTGTACTACCTCTACGTGCCCTATCGCCAGCAGGACGACCTGCCGTTGTTTGACACCAACAGGATGTCGTTCGACTACTGGCAGCTTTTCGCGCCCAACCAGTTCTCTGGCGCCGACCGCCAGATGAACGCCAACGACCTGACCGCGGCACTGACTACCCGGCTGCTGGACGACGACGGTGTGGAACGGCTCTCGGCCAGCATCGGCCAGATCCACTATTTCGCGCCGCAACGGGTGCAACTCCCCAACGGCCCGGTCACCACCGCAGCTCCCACCGACTGGACCCGCTCGGACTACGTGGCCCAGCTTGGCGTACAGCTGAACGACCGCTGGCGCCTCAACAGCCAGTACCAGTGGAGCCCCAACACCCGCCAGACCGACTTGGGCTCGCTCGAGCTGCAGCGGCGCATCGGCGCGGACGGCATCTTCAATTTCTCCTACCGCTTCCGCCGCAACCTGGTCGAGCAGTACGACGCTTCGGCGATCTATCCGATCTCCGAGCGTTGGCGACTGCTCGGCCGCTGGGTCTACTCGGTCCGCGACCAGCGCACGGTCGAGGCGCTGGCGGGTGTGGAATACGACAGTTGCTGCGTCGCGGTGCGCGTGGTCGGCCGCCATTACGTGGTCAGCAGCGGCCCGATCACCGAACGCGGCAACAGCAACAACGCAGTGATGTTCGAGCTGATCTTCAAGGGCCTGGGTGCCTTCAACGGCCAGACCGAGGACGTGTTGCGGCGTGGTATTCTTGGCTATCAGTAACGGCCTGGCCGCGAACTTTCCGGCGCCGTTGCGATCCACGGTTGTCAGGCCGGCCTGAACCGGCCGCACGCTCCGTTCCCTCCAACCATCGCCTTCAGGCGAGTGAAGGTTTCCGACCGATGAAGCACCCTTCCGCGCTGCTCCTCCTCGCGCTCGCCGCGGCCACTGCGCTGCCCGTCCAGGCGCAGCTGCTGCCGCAGGCGCAGGCCGATGCCACGGCCTCCGGCACACAGCCGCTCGACCGCATCGTCGCGGTGGTCGACGAGGACGTCATCCTGCAGAGCGAACTGGACGACGCGGTGCGCTCGGTCAAGCAGCAATACGCCAGCAACCCCGGCCAGCTGCCGCCGGACGACGTGCTCGAGCGGCAGGTGCTCGACCGCCTGATCCTGATGAAGCTGCAGGTCAACAAGGCCAACGAACAGGGCGTGCGCGTCTCCAACGCCGATGTCGACCAGGCCGTGGCCGCGGTCGCCCAGCAGAACCACATGACGCCCGAGCAGCTGCAGCAGGCGGTCGAGCAGAGCGGACAGAGCTTCGCCGCGTTCCGCAGCCAGCTGGCCGACCAGGTGATGGTCCAGCGCCTGCACGAGAGCGTCGTGCGCGACTCGGTCAACATCACCGACAGCGAGATCAGCAACCTGCTCAACAGTCCGACCTACAAGGCGGGCGAAGTGCATTTGGCACACATCCAGATATCGATTCCCGCCGGCGCCAGCGCAAGCGACATCCAGGCCGCCCAGGCCAAGGCACAGCAGGCGATCGACGCGATCAAGGGCGGCATGGACTTCAACGCCGCGGCGATCCGCTACTCCGATGCGCAGGACGCGCTCGAGGGCGGCGACCTCGGCTGGCGCAAGATGGACGAGATCCCGCCAGCCTTCGCCGACACCGTCTCCGGCATGAAGCCCGGCCAGGTCAGCCCGGCGCTGCGCGGTCCCACCGGCTTCCACATCATCAAGCTGGTCGACCAGCGCGCGCCCAGCCGCCAGGTGGTCACCGAGTACCACGCCCGCCAGATCCTGATCCGCCCGAGCGAACTGGTCACCCCCGAGCAGGCGCAGCAGAAGGCGCAGGACCTGTACAACCGTATCGTCGACAAGCACGAGGACTTTGCCAAGCTGGCGAAGGAGAACTCCAAGGATCCCACCACCGCCAATGCCGGCGGGGACATGGGCTGGTTCCAGCGTGACCAGTGGGGCGGCACGATCGCCCAGCAGCTGGCCCAGCTCAAGGACGGCGAGGTCTCCCATCCGTTCCAGAGCGAGGCCGGCTGGCACATCCTGCAGCTGGAAGGCACGCGCAAGAGCGACGTGACCGAGGAAAGCGAGCGCAACCAGGCGCGCCAGGCGATCGGCAACCGCAAGGCCGAGCAGGCCTATGACGACTTCCTGCGCCAGCTGCGTTCGGATGCCTACGTGAACATCCTGGTGCCGGCGCTGAAGGATCCGGACGCGCGGGACAAGGGCTGAGCAAGCCCTTGAGCGCCGGCCTGCCCCGACTGGCCTTGACCGCCGGGGAACCGGCCGGCGTCGGTCCCGAGCTGCTGGTACGCCTGGCGGCCACGCCGCTGGCGGCCGGGCTCGTCGCCATCACCGATCGCGGCCTGCTGCTGCGCGCCGCCAGCCGCTGTGGCGTGCCGCTCCAGCTGCACGAGGACGACGGCCGGCCACATGCGCACGCGGCCGGCAGCCTGTGGGTGCGGCATATTCCGCTCGCCGTCGAAGAGCGTCCGGGCCATCCCGATCCGCGTAACGCCCGCCACGTGCTGGCCACGCTGGTCGAAGCGGCCGACGGCTGCCTTGCCGGGCGCTACGCCGCCGTGGTCACGGCCCCGCTTCAGAAGGCCACGATCAACGACGCCGGCATCCCGTTCAGTGGCCACACCGAGTTCTTTGCCCAGCGCACGGGCACCGACGTGGTCATGATGCTGGCCAGTCCGGCGTTGCGCGTGGCGCTGGCCACCACGCACCTGCCGCTGCGTGCGGTGCCCACGGCAATCACCGGGGAGGCGTTGGAGCGCACGTTGCGCATCGTGCATGGCGAACTGAGGGGCACGTTCGGCCTGGCCGAACCGCGCATCGCCGTGCTCGGCCTCAACCCGCACGCTGGCGAGGGTGGTCATCTGGGCCGCGAGGAACTGGACGTGATCGAACCTACGATGGCGAGGCTGCGCGCGCAGGGCATGCATTTGCTGGGCCCACTGCCGGCCGACACCGCGTTCGTGCCGGCGCAGCGCGGACGCTACGACGCGGTGCTGGCGATGTACCACGACCAGGCACTGCCGGTGCTCAAGAGCGAGGCCTTCGACCGCACCGTCAACCTTACCCTCGGCCTGCCCTTCATCCGCACGTCGGTCGACCACGGCACGGCGCTGGACCTGGCCGGAACCGGCCGCGCGGATCCATCCAGCCTGATCGCCGCGACGCAGATGGCCATCGAACTCATTGCACATCGCGCCTCGACGTCCCCCTCTCCCCTTCGGGGAGAGGGCAAGGAGTGAGGGGCCAAGGCTTGCGAGACACCCCATGAACGCCCGCCCCAAAAAAAGCTTCGGCCAGCACTTCCTGCACGAGAAGCGTTACATCGAACGCATCGTCAGTGCCATTGGGCCACGCGCGGACGACCGCGTGGTCGAGATCGGCCCAGGCGAGGGCGCGCTCACACTGCCGCTGCTGGCCGCCGCCGGCCGACTCACCGCCATCGAACTCGATACCGACCTGATCCCTGGCCTGCAGGCCCGAGCGGACGGCATCGGCACCCTGGAGATCATCCACGCCGACGTGCTCAAGGTGGACCTCTCTGCCCTGGCGCAGCGCCTGGGCGTGCCGCGCGTGCGCCTTGCCGGCAACCTGCCTTACTACATCTCCAGCCCGATCCTGTTCCACTGCGTCGACCATGCAGCAGCGATCGAGGACATGCACTTCATGCTGCAGAAGGAAGTGGTGGACCGCATGGCTGCCGAACCGGGTAGCAAGGTGTATGGCCGTCTGTCGGTGATGCTGCAGCTGGCCTGCCGCGTGGAGCCTCTGTTCACCGTGCCGCCGGGTGCCTTCCGTCCGCCGCCGAAGGTCGATTCGGCCGTAGTACGGCTGGTGCCGCTGGCGGCCCACGAGCGCCACGATGCCGATCCGCAACGCGTGCATGCGATCGTCAAGGCGGCCTTCGCGCAGCGGCGCAAGACCTTGTCGAACGGGCTCAAGACCTTGCTCGACAGCGAGGCGATCGCCAGCGCCGGCATCGATCCCAGGACGCGGGCCGAGACCCTCGCGCCGGAGGACTTCGTTCGCCTGGCCAAGCTGCCGATCTGAGACGCGCCGCCTACACGCGCGGGCCTGCACACAGGCCGTACAATCGACGCATGAATCCCAAACCCTCCTACACGATCGACGTGCAGGTCGAAACCCGCTTCGTTCCCGATCAGTCCAAGCCGCACGACAACCGCTATGTGTTCGCCTACACCGTGACCTTGCACAACGCCGGCGACGTGCCGGCGCGCCTGCTCACCCGCCACTGGGTGATCACCGACGCCAACGGCAAGGTGGAAGAGGTGCGCGGCGAGGGCGTGGTCGGCGACCAGCCGTGGATACGTCCGGGCGACCGCTACCAGTACAGCTCCGGCGCGGTGCTGGATACCGCCGTGGGCACCATGCGGGGCAGCTACCAGATGCTTGCCGACGACGGCACCCGCTTCGACGCGCCCATCCCGCCGTTCACGCTGTCCATACCGCGCACCCTGCACTGATGGAACGCACAACCGAGGGTTCGTCTGCGATGGACCGGCTCTGGATGGACGAGTTCTGATGGCGACATATGCAATCGGCGACGTGCAAGGCTGCTATCCGGAGCTCTCGCGCTTGCTCGACAAGCTCAGGTTCGATCCGGCGCGTGACCAGCTGTGGTTCTGTGGCGACCTGGTCAACCGCGGCGGCCAGTCGCTGGAAACGTTGCGGCTGATCCACGGACTTCGTGAAAACGTGGTGGTCACCCTCGGCAACCACGACCTCAGCCTGCTGGCAATCGCCCAACGCAAGCCAGACGCGCAGTCGCGAGTCAACCCGGAATTGCGCGAGGTGCTGTTTGCCGACGATGCGCCGGTGCTGTTCGAATGGCTGCGCAACCAGAAGTTGCTGCACCATGACGAAGCGCTTGGCTGGGGTATGGTGCATGCGGGAATGGCGCCGTCATGGACGCTGCGCCAGGCGATGCGCGCGGCACAGGAAGTCGAGCGCGAGCTGTCCAGCCCCCGCCATCCGCGTCTGCTGCGCAACCTGTTCGGCAACCGTCCTGCGGCGTGGTCCAGCCGGCTGCAGGGCATCGAGCGCTTCCGCGCAACCATCAACACGATGACGCGGATGCGCTATTGCGACGTCAACGGCCGCATCGATTTCGAAGCCAAAGGCTTGCCCGGATCGCAGAAGCCAGGCCTGTATCCCTGGTTCGCGGTGCCGGGCATGCGCCGACGCGAGGTGAAGATGGTCTGCGGCCACTGGTCGGCACTAGGCCGCTTTGCCGGGCTGGGCGTATACGCGATCGACACCGGCTGCGTCTGGGGTGGCCAACTGACCGCCCTGCGGCTGGATGAAGAGGATCCCCAGTACATCGCGGTGAACGCCGAGCCGCACCGCAAGCGGCCACCGGGCGGGGGCGACTGAACCCGCACCGGCCCTCCCGGAAAGGAGGGCCGCCCGGCTCGCTTGCGGACGACTCAAGGCGAGCCCCGGCGCCCCCTCATTTCACCCCACCATGGATAAGCGGGGGAGGAGCACAGGCACAGGTCAGGCCAGTTGGCCGTGGCAGTGCTTGTACTTCTTGCCCGAACCGCAGGGGCATGGATCGTTGCGGCCGATCTTCGGGCCTTCGTGGTGCACGGTACCCGCGCTCGCCGGTGGCGGGGCATCGTTGCCCAATGCATTGACCGGTGCGCCGCCGCCGCTGGCCAGCATCTGCTGCTGCAGGCGCGCTGCCAGGCGCTGCTGCTCGGCCTCCATCGCAGCAACTTCTTCCTCGCTGCGGATGCGAATGCGGGCCAGCATCTGCACGACTTCGCTCTTGATGCGATTGAGCATCTCGGAGAAAAGCTCGAACGACTCTTGCTTGAACGCCTGCTTGGGATCCTGCTGGGCATAGCCGCGCAGGTAAATGCCCTGGCGCAGGTAGTCCATGCTCGCCAGGTGCTCCTTCCACGCGTTGTCGACCACCGTCAGCATCACGTGCTTCTCGAGCTGGCGCATCGTGTCGGCGCCGATCTGCGCCTCCTTGTCGGCGAACGCCTGGTCCATCGCCTCTCGCACGTGCTGGCGGATCTGCGCAGCGTCGAGCTCGTGCTGCTGTTCGATCCACGCCTTCAGGCCGGTGGCGATGCCGAATTCGCTCTCCAGCGCACGCTCAAGCCCGGCGATGTCCCACTGCTCGTCGATGCTGTCCGGCGGCACGTGGCTATTGACGATCGATTCGACCACGTCCTCGCGGATGTCATTGATGGTGGCCGAGACGTCCTCGCCTTCCAGCAGCTCGTCGCGCTGGCGATAGATCACCTTGCGCTGGTCGTTGGCAACGTCGTCGAACTCCAGCAGGTGCTTGCGGATGTCGAAGTTGTGCTGCTCGACCTTGCGCTGCGCCTTCTCGATCTGGCGGCTGATCATGCGCTCTTCGAGCGGATCGTCCTCCTTCATGCCGAAGCGCTTCATCCAGCGCACCAGGCCTTCGCCGCCGAAGATGCGCAGCAAGTTGTCCTCCAGCGCCAGGTAGAAGCGCGAGGAGCCCGGGTCGCCCTGGCGACCCGAACGGCCGCGCAGCTGGTTGTCGATGCGACGCGATTCATGCCGCTCGGTGCCGACGATGTGCAGGCCGCCGGCGGCGATGACCTGCTCGTGGCGCTTCTTCCATTCGCTCTTGACGCGCTGGCGGTCGACTTCCGAAGCGTCCGCCGGCAACGCGGCGAGCGCCGCCTCGAGGCTGCCGCCGAGCACGATGTCGGTGCCGCGGCCGGCCATGTTGGTGGCGATCGTCACCGATCCGGGGGCGCCGGCCTGCGCCACGATCTGCGCCTCGCGCTCGTGCTGCTTGGCGTTGAGCACCTCGTGGGGCACCTTGGCCTTGGTCAGCAGTTCCGACAGAAGCTCGGAGACCTCGATCGAGGTGGTGCCGACCAGCACCGGCTGGCCGCGCTTGTGGCAATCCTTGATGTCCTCGATCACCGCGCGGTACTTGGCCGCCTGGCTGAGGAACACGATGTCCAGGTTGTCCTTGCGGATCATCGGTTTGTGGGTGGGAATCACCACCACCTCCAGACCGTAGATGGTCTGGAACTCGTACGCCTCGGTGTCGGCCGTGCCGGTCATGCCGGCCAGCTTCTTGTACATGCGGAACAGGTTCTGGAATGTCACCGTCGCCAGCGTCTGGTTCTCGCGCTGGATCGGCACGCCTTCCTTCGCCTCGACCGCCTGGTGCAAGCCATCGGACCAGCGGCGGCCAGCCAGGGTGCGGCCGGTGAATTCGTCGACGATGATGACCTCGCCGTCGCGCACGATGTAGTCGACGTCGCGCTGATAGATGCCGTTGGCGCGCAGCGCGGCGTTGAGGTGGTGCACCACCGCCAGGTTCTTCGGATCGTAGAGGCCGGTCTCGGGCTCGATCACGCCGGCTTTCTGCAGCAGTTCTTCGGCGTGCGCCATGCCCTCTTCGGACAGGTGCACCTGCTTCTGCTTCTCGTCGACCCAGTAATCGCCCGCGCCTTCCTCGGTCGGCTGGCGCACCATGTGCGGCACGATCTTGTTCACCGCCATGTAGAGCTGCGGCGAATCCTCGGCCGGGCCGGAGATGATCAGCGGCGTGCGCGCCTCGTCGATCAGGATCGAGTCGACCTCGTCGACGATCGCGTAGTTGAGGCCACGCTGGTACCGCTGTTCCTTCGACAGCGCCATGTTGTCGCGCAGGTAGTCGAAGCCGAATTCATTGTTGGTGCCGTAGGTGATGTCGGCGGCGTAGGCGGCGTGCTTGTCGCCATGGTCCATGCCCGGATAAACCACGCCGACGGTCAGCCCGAGGAAATTGTAGAGCTTGCCCATCTGCGCCGAGTCGCGGCGAGCCAGGTAGTCGTTCACGGTGACCACGTGCACGCCCTTGCCTTCCAGCGCATTGAGGTAGACCGGCAACGTGCCCACCAGCGTCTTGCCCTCGCCGGTGCGCATCTCGGCGATCTTGCCCTGGTGAAGCACCATGCCGCCGATCATCTGCACGTCGTAGTGGCGCATGCCCAGCACGCGCTTGGCACCCTCGCGCACGACGGCAAAAGCCTCGGGCAACAGCTTGTCCAAGGGTTCACCCTTGGCCAGGCGCTCCTTGAACTCGGCGCTCTTGGCCCGCAGTGCCGCGTCGTCCAGCTTCTCCAATTCCGGCTCCAGCGCGTTGATACGCACGACGGTCTTTGAAAGCTGGCGCAGCACCCGCTCGTTGCGGCTGCCGAAAAGGCTGGTCAGGGCACGATTGAACATCGATCTTCCGTCAGTGAAGGCTCAAGGCCCGCGGCGGCCGCGGGCGAAAGGAGACATGTTACTACAGCCGCTCCAGCTGGCCGGGATGGCGACGGGGGGCGAGCGATTCAAGAGGTGGCGTGCGGATGCCGCACGCCTTGCGCAGGGGCGGGCGACGCACGCCTGGTCGGCAGGAGCTCGCTCGGGGCGGCCCCTGCAAGTTGACCACTTCGCTCTAGCGGTGGCTCTTCACATAGGCCAGCGGATTGACCACGCGACCCTTGTACCAGACCTCGAAATGCACGTGCGGGCCAGTGGAACGGCCGGTCGATCCGGCCTGCGAAATCACCTCGCCCACGTGCACGCGCTGGCCAGGATGCACCAGCAACTTGCTGTTGTGCGCGTAACGGGTCATGTAGCCGTTGCCGTGATCGATCTCGACCACCTTGCCATAGCCGCTGCGCACGCCGGTGAAGGTGACCATGCCTTCGGCGACGGCGTGGACCGAGGAACCGAACGGCACGGCGATGTCCAGGCCGGTGTGCCGTGCGCTGTGGCCGTCGAACGGATCCGGGCGCACGCCGAAATACGAAGAGATGTAGCCCGAAGCGGGCATACCGGTCGGCTTGAGGTTGGAATCGATCTTGGCATCCAGCAGCAGGCTCTGCAGCGCGGACAACTGCGCCTGCTGAACGTCGAACTGGCTTGCGAGTTGGTCGATGCCGGCATCCAGGGTCGGCGGCAATGCATAGGCGCTACCGGCCGAGTCCTCGAGGCCACCCACCGCGGGCTGCTGGTCGAAGTTGAACTCGTCCGGATCGAGCTTGCCGACCTCGGTCAAACGCTCGCCCAGCGCATTGAGGCGGGTGGATTGGGCTTCGAGCTGGCCCAGCTTCACCGCCAACGCATCGAGCTCACGCTGGGAATCCTTGCGTACACCCGCCAACTGGGTGTCCTGCCGATGGATCTGCTGCTTGAGCTGGTGGATTTCGGCCAGCGCACGATCGCGCGGACTGGACACGGTCAACGCCACTGCAGCGCCAAGCACGCCACACCCGATCACCGCCGCCAACGCCAGACCCGCCAGCCGCCAGCGCAACCGCCGCTGGTTGAGATCGAAGGTCCGGGGTACTTTCCTGGAGCGGGATACGAGTATGATCTGCATTGATTTTTTCACTTCAGATGACGGCACCATGCAGCGCGCCGATCGCCCCGCTCCCCGCCCCGACCGTGGCCCCAAACCACTGGCCGAGTGCGGTTCGTTCGCCTCGCTGGCCAAGAAGGCCGGTGAGCTGGATGCGTTGGATCGTGCCCTGCGCCAGACGTTGCCGACACCCTTGCGCGAGCAGGTGCGATTCGCCCACCTGCGCAACGGCCGCCTCGTCTTCCTGGCGTCCTCACCGGCCTGGGCGGCTCGCCTGCGCCTGATGCAGACGCAGATACTCGCCACCGCGCGTGCCATCGGCACGAGCGCCAGTTCGGTCACCGTGAAAGTGGCCCCCCTCCGACCGGCCCCAACGGAACCGAATCGGTCAAAACCGCTTTCGCCTGCCGCAGCCGTCCATCTCAAAGCCGCCGCAGCATCAATCACAGACCCTGAACTGAGGGGACTGTTCCTCGAGCTGGCGTCCATCGCCGAAACCGCTGGATTCCCGGTCGCCAAGGACTGACTGGCGCGGGGCGCCGTGCCTTCGCGAAGTGCCCGGCGGGCACCGATTCCCCCTTGCCGCCCCGTGGCGGTAGAAGGTTTATAGCACGGTGGTAGGGCAGGTACACCCCGGGATGTGGCCGTAGCGTGAAGCCAGGCGTGTTCCGCGGGCGGCTTGCGTCACAGAAATGATGAAGGCCGCCCCTTGCGGGCGGCCTTCGGGATTACGGCCTCGGCAGGGTCAGATCGCCTGGGCCGGATGTGCGTAGGAGATCGGCGAGACGGCGGGGTCGTCCTTGTAGACCACCTCTTCCCACGCGGTGGGATCGGCGATCAGCGTGCGCAGCAGCTTGTTGTTGAGCTCATGGCCCGACTTGTGCGCGTGGTAAGCGCCGATCAGGCTGTGGCCGAGCAGGTACAGGTCGCCGATGGCATCCAGGATCTTGTGCTTGACGAACTCGTCCTCGTAGCGGAGGCCGTCCTCATTGAGCACGCGGTAGTCGTCGAGCACCACGGCATTGTCCATCGAGCCGCCCAGCGCCAGGTTGTGCTCGCGCAGCATCTCGATGTCGCGCATGAAACCGAAGGTACGGGCGCGGCTGACTTCCTTGACGAAGGAGGTCGTGGAGAAGTCGATCTCGGCGCGCGAGGTGCGCTTGGAGATGATCGGGTGATTGAACTCGATCGAGAAACCGACCTTGAAACCCTCGAACGGCTCGAAGCTGGCCCACTTGTCCCCTTCCTGCACCTTGATCGGTTTCTTGATGCGGATGAAGCGTTTGGCGACGTTCTGCTCTTCGATGCCGGCCGATTGCAGCAGGAACACGAAGGGACCGGCGCTGCCGTCCATGATCGGCACTTCCGGCGCGGACAGTTCGACGATCGCGTTGTCGATGCCCAGCCCGGCCATCGCCGAGAGCAGGTGCTCGACGGTGGAGACGCGCACGTCACCCTTGACCAGAGTGGTGGACAGGCGGGTGTCGCCCACGCAGTCGGGACGCGCATGGATGTCGACCGGCGGGTTGAGGTCCGTACGGCGGAACACGATGCCCGCGTTAGGTGCGGCCGGACGCAAGGTCATGTAGACCTTGTCGCCGGTGTGCAGGCCGACGCCGGTCGCACGGATGATGTTCTTGAGCGTACGCTGCTTGATCATTTTTATAGGTACCAGTGTGGGCAGCAGCCAATCAGGGGACGGATGCTAACACAGTCTTAACCTGCAGCAATAGCAAACCGTACCGTACAGTCTGGTCGCCTCTTTAGAATTCCTTCATCCGTGATCCCGGTCACGAGAGGGGATCAAAAGCCCGTTACCTCAGATAGTTATCGCGACACGCCCCCGGCGCCGGGAGGACGGGTATCCGGCGCAAGGGGGCGGACAGGCCAGCGGATCCCTGCCGGCCGGTGCGCGCGCCGGTCCACGGCGCGCTGCCTTCACTTCCAAATCACCCATCTGGACAGTCACGAAAACCACACAGGCGATAGATGCCTGCCGGACAACGTCATGCACTGACCAGTCGATCTGGTGTTTTGTTCAATTTTCGCAAGAGTCCCGGTGAGTGCCGCTTAGTCGGCCTGGCGGCGCAAGAAGGCCGGGATGTCCAGGTAGTCGAAGCTGGGATCGGCGCCCTTTGCCGGCGGTTCGGCCTTGTGCGAGGCGACCACGTCCGGGGCGGCATAATCGACCACCTCGTTGCCGGTACCGGTACGCAGCACCACCGGGCGCGGGCGCTGGCGCATCTCCACCTGCTGGGTGGCGACCGGACGCACCGGCTGGCGGGTGGCGGCGGCACGGTTGAGGCCGGTGGCTACCACGGTCACGCGCACGTCGTCCTGCATCTCCGGGTCCAGCGAGGTGCCAATGACGACGGTGGCGTCTTCGCTGGCGAAATCGTGGATCACGCGGCCGATCTCGTCGAACTCGCGCATGGTCAGGTTCGGGCCGGCAGTGACGTTGACCAGGATGCCGCAAGCGCCATTCAGGTTGACGTCCTCCAGCAGCGGGTTGTTGATCGCCGCCTCGGCCGCCGCCTGGGCGCGATCGTCGCCGCGGGCGGTGCCCGAGCCCATCATCGCCATGCCCATTTCGGACATGACCGTGCGCACGTCGGCGAAGTCGACGTTGATCAGGCCCGGCGCGGTGATCAGGTCGGCGATGCCCTGCACGGCGCCCTGCAGCACGTCATTGGCCGCCTTGAAGGCGTTGAGCAGCGTGACCTCCCGGCCGAGCACCGACAGCAGCTTCTCGTTCGGCACGGTGATCAGCGAATCGACGTGCTGGGAGAGGTCCTCGATGCCTTTCATCGCCACCTGCATGCGACGACGGCCCTCGAACGGGAATGGCTTGGTGACCACCGCCACGGTGAGGATGCCCTTCTCCTTGGCCAGCTGGGCCACGACTGGGGCTGCGCCGGTGCCGGTGCCGCCGCCCATGCCGGCGGTGATGAATACCATGTCGGCGCCGTCGAGCATCTCCTCGATGCGCTCGCGGTCCTCCAGCGCGGCCTGGCGGCCGACCTCCGGGTTGGCGCCCGCGCCCAGGCCCTTGGTGACATTGGCGCCGAGCTGCAGGTGGGTGCGCGAGCCGCAGTTCTTCATCGCCTGCGCGTCGGTGTTGGCGACGACGAACTCGACGCCCTCGATGTTGGCGCTGAGCATGTGCGCCACGGCATTGCCGCCGCCGCCGCCCACGCCGATGACCTTGATGACCGCGTTGGGTGCCAGTTTTTCGATTAGTTCAAACATTTCCCGTCCTCCGTAGAGCTTCGTTGTCGTTGTAACCGCAGGTCCGGCGTCCTGCCGGCCTGAGGTGGTGGGCGAACCTCCATTCGCCCCGCGCTGGCGCTCCGCGCCAACGCTTAGAAATTCCTGGTGATCCAGCCGCGCACCTTGTCGACGAGGCCGCCGACACTGCCGCCGACCGGGTGGCTGATGCGCGCGCCGCCGGAGCGCGCGCCATGCAGCAGCAGACCCACGCCGGTCGAATGCAATGGATTGGCCACCACCTCGCCCAGGCCCGTGACGTGCTGCGGCACGCCAATGCGCACCATCTTGTGGAAGATCTCCTCGGCCAGCTCGAGCGCGCCCTCCATCCGCGAGGCGCCGCCGGTCAGCACCACCCCCGCGGCGACCAGGCTGTCGTAGCCGGAGCGGCGCAGCTCGTCCTGCACCATCTCGAAGATTTCCTCGTAGCGGGCCTGCACGCTCTGCGCGAGCGACTGCCGGGCCAGGCGGCGCGGCGGCCGGTCGCCGACGCTGGGCACCTGGATGGTCTCCTCGGCGTGGGCCAGCTGCGCCAGCGCACAGGCGTACTTGATCTTGATCTCTTCGGCATGCGCGGTGGGCGTGTGCACGCCATAGGCGATGTCGTTGGTGACCTGGTCGCCACCGACCGGCAGCGACTTGGTGTAGCGGATCGAGCCCTGCGTGTAGATCGCGATGTCGGTGGTGCCGGCGCCGATGTCGACCAGGCATACGCCCAGCTCGCGCTCGTCGTCGGTGAGCACGGACTTGGCGCTGGCAACCGCCGAGGGCACCAGTTCGTCGACCGACAGGCCGCAGCGCTGGATGCACTTGGAGATGTTCTGCACCGCGGCAGCTGCGCCTGTGACCAGGTGCACCGAGGCCTCCAGCCGCACACCGCTCATGCCGACCGGCGAGCGGATGCCGTCCTGGCCGTCGATCCGGTATTCCTGCGACTCCTTATATAGAACCTTGCGGTCGGCCGGGATCGCCACCGCACTGGCCGCCTCCAGCACCTGCTCCAGGTCGCCAGGAGTGACCTCGCGGTCGCGGATCGCCGCGGTGCCGTGCGAGTTCTTGGTCTCCAGGTGACTGCCCGAAATCGAGGCGAACACCGAGCGGATGTCACAGCCGGCCATCAGTTCGGCCTCCTCCACCGCGCGCTGGATCGAGTGCACGGTCGATTCGATGTCCACCACCGAGCCGCGCTTCATGCCGCGGGAGACGTGCGAACCGATGCCGATCACCTCGATCGGTTCGCCCGGCTCGTACTCGCCGACGATCGCGGTCACCTTGTTGGTGCCGATGTCCAGGCCGACGACCAGCTGCTTGTCGTTGCGCGTCTTCATAGGGTCAGGCTCATGTGCGGGGCGTCCCCGCGGCAGGTACGGCGGCGTCGGGCCAGCGCACGGCGAATCCATTGGTGTAGCGAAGGTCGGCGTAGGCGAAGGCGGCGCCGTGGCCGGCCATCACCTGCGGGTAGACATCGAGGAAGCGGCGCAGGCGCTTGCCGGCCTGGGCGCGGTCGCCCAGCACGATCTGCGCGCCGCTCGCGGTCGCCAGGCTCCAGCTGCCGCGCTCGGACAGCGCCACGCCGGCGACCTTCAGTGGCGTGCCTGCCACGGCCTTGAGGGCATCGGCATAGAAGCCCACGACCTCAGGCATCTGCGCATCCGGGCCATGCAGGTCGGGCAGCGGCGCGGTTGCCGCGTCCTTGCCGCCGTCGAACAGCACACCCTGGCGGCTGATCAAGCGGGTGCCATTCCAGCGCGCGAATGGCTGACGCTCGTAGATGCGCAGGATCAGCGTGTCCGGCCAACGCTTGCGCGCCTCCACCGATTCCACCCACGGCAGCGCCGCAACCGCCTGCTGCACGGCATCCAGGTCCAGCGCAAAGAAGCCGTGGCCGAGTCTCGGCAACACGGCGGCGCGGATCTGGTCCGCGCTCACGTGCTTGAACTCGGCCTGCACGGTCAGCTGCGTCACCGGCCAGCGGTCGGCGGCAAACCAGCCGCGCAACACGCCCACGACCGGCAGCACCACCAGTGCGATGGCCAGGCACCAGGCAACGAGGCGGATGGCTCCCCTCACAGGTCCTCCCGGAAGCTGGTTTCCAGCACGCGCCAGCAGACGTCCTCGTATCCGATGCCGGCAGCCTTGCCCGCCTTGGGCACCAGCGAATGCGAGGTCATGCCCGGCGCGGTGTTCACCTCCAGCAGCCAGTTGCGGCCGTTGCGGTCGCGCATCACATCCACGCGGCCCCAGCCATGGCAGCCGAGTGCATCGAAGGCCTCGAGCGCCAGTGCACGCAGCTCATCCTCGGCTGCGCCCTGCAGGCCCGGGCAGAGGTATTGCGTGTCCTCGGCGACGTACTTGGCGTTGTAGTCGTAGAACGTGCCCTTGGGCACGATATGGATCGAAGGCAGCACCTGCCGGCCGAGGATGCCGACGGTCATTTCGTCGCCCTCGATCAAAGTCTCCATCAACAGGTCGCCCGGGTACCGCGCGGCCAGCTCGACCGCGCTGTCGAGTTGCCCTTCCTCGAACACGCGGGTGACACCCACGCTGGAACCTTCGCAGGCCGGCTTGACGATCAGCGGGAAACCGATCTGCCTGGCCGCGGCACGGACCGCTTGCGCGTCGGCGCCCCGCGGCAGTGCCACGAACTTCGGCGTCGGCAGGCCGAGCGACTGCCACACGCGCTTGGAGCGCACCTTGTCCATCGACAGCGCCGAGCCGAGCACGCCCGAGCCGGTATAGGGCACGTGGAGCGATTCGAGCGCCCCCTGCAACACGCCGTCCTCGCCGCCGCCGTGCTGGCCGTGCAGGATGTTGAACACGCGCGCGAAGTGGCCCGCGCGCAGGGCATCGAGCAGCGCCGGGATGCCGTCGATCGCGTGCGCATCGACACCGCGGCTCTTCAGTGCCGCCAGCACGTTGCGGCCGGAGTCGAGGGAAACCTCGCGCTCGGCGGAGCTGCCGCCCATCACCACGGCGACCCGGCCGAACTGGGCGGGATCTGTGATCCTGGTGGGCGTGATCTTCGGTTGAGCGTTCACTTGGCAGTCCTCAGGTGGCCGGCCTGCGCGAGTTCCACCGCCGCCGCGCCGATGTCGCCGGCACCGAGCAGCAGCAGCAGGTCGCCATCACGCAGCAGCGTCGGCAGGGTGTCCTTGAAATCGCGCGGGTGTTCGACGAGCACCGGATCGACCTTGCCGCGCGCACGCACGGCGCGCGCCAGCGCGCGGCCGTCGGCGCCGGCGATCGGCGCCTCGCCGGCCGGGTAGACCTCGGTCAGCACCAGCACGTCGGCCTCGGCCAGCACGTTGGCGAAGTCGTCCAGCAGGTCGCGCGTGCGGCTGTAGCGGTGCGGCTGGAAGCCAACCACCAGGCGCCGGTCCGGCCAGCCGCCACGGGCGGCGGCGAACACGGCGGCCAACTCGCGCGGATGGTGGCCGTAGTCGTCCACCAGCAGCACGCTGCCCTGCTCGAGCCTGAGCTCGCCACGACGATGGAAGCGCCGGCCAACGCCCTGGAAGTTCTCCAGCGCACGGGCGATCGCCTCGGCCTCGACGCCGAGTTGCCAGCCGATCGTGGCGGCCGCCAGGGCGTTGAGCACGTTGTGCCGGCCCGGCAGGTTGAGCGTTACCGGCAGCGGTGCGGGCCGGCCGGGCAGCTGCAGGTCGAAGTGCATCTGGAAGCCGTCCTGGCGCACGTTGGCGGCGCGCACGTCGGCGTCCTTCGAAACGATGCCGTAGGTCATCACGCGGCGCGTGGTGTCCTTCGCCAGCTTCGCCACTTCGTCGTCGTCCACACACAACACGGCCAGGCCGTAGAACGGCAGACGGTGCAGGAAGTCGGCGAAGGCCTTCTTCACCTGCGCGAAGTCGCCGCCGTAGTTTTCCAGATGGTCGGCGTCGATGTTGGTGACTGCGGCGATCACCGGCGAGAGCAGCAGGAACGAGCCATCCGACTCGTCGGCCTCGGCGACCAGGTATTGGCCGGTGCCCAGCCGGGCATTGGCGCCGGCCGCGTTGAGCTGTCCGCCGATCACGAAGGTCGGGTCGTAATTGGCCTCGGCCAGCACGCTGGCCACCAGGCTGGTGGTGGTGGTCTTGCCGTGCGTACCGGCGATGGCGACACCCCGGCGGAAGCGCATCAGCTCGCCCAGCATCTCCGCGCGCGGGATCACCGGGATCCGCGCCGCGCGGGCGGCGACGAGTTCGGGATTGTCCTGGCGGATCGCGCTGGAGGTCACCACCACGTCGGCATCGCCCACGTGCCCGGCTTCATGGCCGATGCGCACGTCGATGCCGAGCGCAGCCAGCCGCTGCGCGGTCGGCGAGTTGGCCTTGTCCGAGCCGGACACGGCGTAGCCAAGGTTGTGCAGCACCTCGGCGATGCCGCTCATGCCCACCCCGCCGATGCCGATGAAATGCACGCGACGGAACGTGGTCATCAGGTCTTCGTGCGCGAGCAGCCGGCGGGGCGTCATGCAGCCACCCCCGGACATGCTGCGTCGAGGCAGGCGGCAGCGATCGTCGCGGCCGCGTCCGGTTTGGCCTGCATGCGCGCGGCCTCGGCCATGGCGACCAGCCGTGCGCGATCGGCGAGCAGCGCAGCCAGGCGCTGCGCGAGGTGTCGTACGTCCAAATCGCGTTCCTGGATCAGTTCGGCGGCGCCCGCTTCCACCAGCGCCTGCGCATTGCCGGTCTGGTGGTCGTCCACCGCGTAGGGGAATGGCACCAGCACCGCGCCCAGGCCGGCCGCGGTGAGTTCGGCGATGGTCAGCGCGCCCGCGCGGCAGACGGCGAGGTCGGCCCAGCCATAGGCGGCGGCCATGTCTTCGATGAACGGAACGACCTCGGCTTCGACGCCAGCCTGCGCGTAGGCAGCGCGGGCCTCGTCCACACCACGGCTGCCGCACTGGTGGCGCACGTGCGGACGCTGGTCGGCCGGTAGCTGCGCCAACGCCTGCGGCAGGGCGAGGTTAAGCGCGCGGGCGCCAAGGCTTCCGCCCAGCACCAGCAGGTGCGGCTGTCCGGTGCGTTCGCCTAGACGTACCGACGGCGAAGGCAGCGCAGCGATGCTCGCGCGCACCGGATTTCCAACCCATTCGCCGTTCGGCAGCGCATCGGCAAAGCCGGCCAGCACGCGACGCGCGAAGCCGGCCAGCTTGCGGTTGGTATAGCCGGCCACGCGGTTCTGCTCGTGCACCAGCAGCGGCGTGCCGGTCAGCCGTGCGGCCACGCCGCCGGGTCCGGCCACATAACCGCCCATCGACAGCACGCTGCGCGGACGCACGCGGCGCAGCACGCGCAGCGAGGCGACGAGCGAGCGCGCCAGCATCAGCGGCGCCAGCAGGCGCGTCTTCAGGCCCTTGCCGCGCAAGCCACCGACCGCGATCGTGTGCAGCTCGATGCCGTGTGCCGGCACCACCCGCGTCTCCATCCCGCCGGCCGCGCCCAGCCATGCCACCGGCACGCCTTGCGCGCGCAGCACGTCGGCCACGGCCAGGCCTGGAAAGATGTGGCCGCCGGTACCGCCAGCCATGATCAGGACGGGTGCGTTGGAGGCGCTCATGCTGCCACCGCCTCGCGCTCGCGCGGCGATGCCACCGCAGCATTGGCATCCGCCACGGCCATCGCCGGCATACGTGTGGCCATCTGGCGCGCATCCAGCGCGCGGTTGATTTCGAACGTGGCGCGCAACAGCACGCCGGCCATGGCGCAGGTCATCAGCACCGACGAGCCGCCCGAGGAAATCAGCGGCAAGGTCAGGCCCTTGGTCGGCAGCGCACCGAGATTGACGCCGATCGACACCATCGCCTGCAGACCCAGCATCAACGACACGCCGAAGGCGACGTAGCCGGCGAAGCGCTGGCCGACTTCGACGCCCTTCAGACCCAGGTACAGGCCGCGCCCCACCGCCAGCGCAAACAGGCCGATGACCAGCGCGATGCCTGCCAGACCAAGCTCCTCGCCAATGACCGCAAGGATGAAGTCGGTGTGCGCCTCGGGCAGGTAGGAGAGCTTGAGCACGCTCGACCCCAGCCCCACGCCCGTCCACTCGCCGCGACCGATCGCCATCAGCGACTGGGTCAGCTGGAAGCCGTCGTTGAACGGATCCTTCCACGGATCCATGAACGAGGTCAGCCGCTTCATGCGGTAGCTCTCGCTGGTCGCGGCGATGGCCAGCAGCGGCATCAGCGGCAGCCCCATCAGCATCAGGTACAGCGGCCGCGCGCCGCCGAGCCACACCATGCCGATGGTGACCGCGATGATCAGCGTGGCCGAACCGAAATCCGGCTGCGCGAGCAGCAGCAGCACGATGATGCCGGCGACCAGCACCGGCCGCAGCAATCCCCAGAACCGGGTCTCGACGCTCTCGCGGTGGCGCACCAGGAAGCTCGCCACATAAACGACGAGGATCAGCTTGACCGCCTCGACCGGCTGGAAGCTCAACACGATCAGGTTCAGCCAGCGCCGCGCGCCATTGATGCGCATGCCGAAGTGCGGCACGAACACCGCCACCAGCATCGCTCCGCCGACCAGAAGCAGCGGGAACGCGTATTTCTCCACCTGCTTAAGTTCGGTGCGCATGGCCAGGCCGGCCAGCACCAGGCCGAGCGCCAGGTAGAACAGGTGTTTCTTCAAATAGTAGAACGCGCCGATGTGCTGGCTGTCGGCCACGGCAATGGAGCTGGAGGTGACCATCACCACACCCAGGCCGGCCAGTCCGACGAGCGCGACCAGCAACGGCAGGTCGAAGCTGCCGCGCGGCCCTTGCCGCTTGATCGCCTGGCTGGAACCGAAGCCGAACATCGTCAGCGCACCTTCAACGTGGCAAGGCCGATCAGCACCAGCACGACGCTGATGATCCAGAAGCGCACGATCACCCGCGGTTCGGGCCAGCCCTTCAGCTCGAAGTGGTGATGGATCGGCGCCATGCGGAAGATGCGCTTGCCGGTCAGCTTGAAGCTGGCTACCTGCAGCATCACCGAGACGGTCTCGAGCACGAACACGCCGCCCATCACGATCAGCACGATCTCCTGGCGCACGATCACCGCCACGCAGGCCAGCGCCGCGCCGATGGCGAGTGCGCCCACGTCGCCCATGAATACCTGCGCCGGGTAGGTGTTGAACCACAGGAAGCCCAGGCCCGCGCCCGCCAGCGCGCCGCAGAAGATCGAAAGCTCGCCGGCACCGGGGATCGACGGGATGCCCAGGTACTCGGAGAACACCTTGTTGCCGGCCAGGTAGGCGAACACGCCCAGCGCGCCGGACACGAGCACCGAGGGCATGATCGCCAGGCCGTCCAGGCCGTCGGTGAGATTCACCGCGTTGGAGAAACCCACCACCATGAAGTAGGCCACCACCACGAACAGCACGCCCAGCGGCACGGCCACCTGCTTGAACAGCGGCACGTACAGCGCGGTCTCGGGCGGCAGCTGGGCGGTCTTGTAGAGGAACACCGCCGCCGCCAGCCCGAACACCGACTGCCAGAAATACTTCCAGCGCGAGGCCAGCCCGCGGCTGTCCTTCAGCACGAGCTTCTTGTAGTCGTCGTAGAAACCGATTGCGCCGAAGGCGATCAGCACCGCCAGCACGATCCACACGTAGCGGTTGTGCAGGTCGGCCCACAACAGCGTGGCAATGGCGATCGCCAGCAGGATCATCACCCCGCCCATGGTCGGCGTGCCGGCCTTGACCAGGTGCGTCTGCGGGCCGTCGCTGCGCACCACCTGGCCGGCCTTGAGCGCGGCCAGCCGCATGATCAGGCCCGGTCCCAGCAGCAGCGACATCGCCAGCGCGGTGAGCGCCGCCATGATCGTGCGGAAGGTGATGTACTGGAACAGGTGCAGGGCGGTGAAATGCCGTGCCATCCAGTCGGCCAGCTCAAGCAGCATTGATCGGGCCTCCGGAGGCGTCGTGGGATTGTTTGAGTGCGGACACCACCTGCTCCATGCCGGCCGACCGCGAGCCCTTGACCAGCACCGTGAGGCCGGCATGCAACTGCCGCGCGAGCGAGTCGGCCAGGGCGGCCTTGTCCGCGTGATGCTCGCTGCCCGCGCCGAAGGCCTTCGCTGCCGCCGCGCTCAGCGGGCCGACCGCGAACAGCCGCTCGATGCCGGCTGCCTTCGCACGTGCGCCGATGCCTTCGTGCAGTGCGCGTGCCTCGGGGCCAAGCTCGGCCATGTCGCCGAGCACCAGCCAGCGCTCGCCGGTGGCCAGCGCGAGCGTGTCGATCGCCGCGCCGACCGAGCCGGGATTGGCGTTGTAGCTGTCGTCGACCAGGGTCCAGCCGCCGGGCATCGCTTCGCTGCGCAGCCGGCCAGGCACGCCTGGCACGTGCTGCAGGCCGGCGACGATCGTCGCCAGCGGCACGTCCAGCGCCAGCGCGATCGACGCCGCGGCCAGCGCGTTGGCAATGTTGTGGCGCCCAGCCAGCGGCAGCGCCACCTCGGCCTCGCCCTCGGGCGTGCGCAACAGGAAGCGCGAGCCGTCGACGCGCTGCTCGAGGATGGTCGCGCCGACGTCGACGTGTCCATCCAGGCCAAAGTGCAGCGTCGCGCGCGAGCCGGCCAGGCCTTCGAAGAATCCCGCGAAGGCGTCGTCGGCATTGATGATCGCCACACCGTCGGCCGGCAGCGCCTGGTACAGGGCGCCCTTGGTTTCGGCCACGCCCTCGAGGCTGCCCATCCGCTCAAGGTGCGCCGGTGCAATGGTATTGACGAGGCCAATGTCAGGCCGCGCGATGGCGGCGAGATAGGCGATGTCGCCCGGCTTGCCGGCGCCCATTTCCAGCACCGCGTATTCGCTGTCGGCAGGCATCGCCAGCAGGGTCAGCGGCAGGCCCAGCTCGTTGTTGTAGTTGCCCGCATTGACGTGCGTGCGACCGTGGCGCGACAGGATCGAGGCGGTCAGCGTCTTGACCGTGGTCTTGCCGTTGGAGCCGGTGATACCGACCAGGCGCACGTCGCGCTGCGCACGCACTGCACTGGCGAGGTCGCCGATCGCCAATTGGGTGTCATTGACCAGCACCTGCGGCAGGTCGACATCGACACGGCGGGTGACCAGCGCCGCGGCGGCCCCTCGAAGCGCGGCCTCGCGCACGAAGTCGTGGCCGTCGACGCGCTCGCCCTTGATCGCCACGAACAACTCGCCCGACTTCAGCCGGCGGGTATCGATCGCCACCCCGGCCACCTGCAGGTCGGGGCCGAGCAGGTTGCCGCCAGTCCATACCGCGATTTCGGAGAGACGCATCATGCGTGGTTCTCCCGGGCCGGACCGGCGAGCGCAGCGCGGGCGACGGCGAGGTCGTCGAACGGGCGCTTGCCGGCGGCGCCTTCCTGGTAGGTCTCGTGACCCTTGCCGGCGATCAGCACCACGTCGTCGGCGCCGGCCTGGGCGATCGCCAGGCCGATGGCTGCGGCGCGGTCACGCTCGACCGTGGCGGCGCGCTGCATGCCGGCGCGGATCTGCGCCACGATGAGATCGCCGTTCTCGCCGCGTGGGTTGTCGTCGGTGACGATCGCCAGATCGGCCAACCGCTCGGCGATCGCGCCCATCTGGGGACGCTTGCCCGCGTCACGCTCGCCGCCGCAGCCGAACACGCAGACCAGCCGGCCGGCGCAGTGCGCGCGCAGCGCGGTCAGCGCCTGTTCCAGCGCATCGGGCGTGTGCGCGTAGTCGACCACCACCAGCGGATGGCGACCGTCGCCGCCGAGGCGGTTCATGCGGCCGTTGACCGGCGTGAGCGCCTCGACCGCCTCGACGATGCGTGCGAACGGCTCGCCCAGCGCGCCCAGGCAGGCCACCACCACCAGCAGGTTGGCCACGTTGAAGCGGCCGAGCAGCGCACTGCGGATCGCGTGCGCGCCCCATGGCGTGCGTAGTTCGAAGCATAGCCCCTCGGCCGAGGTCACGACGTCGGCCGCGCTGACGTCAGTCGTGCCGCCGATGCTGGTGCGCAGTATGCGCATGCCGTTCGGCAGGCGATCGGCGAGCGCGCTGCCGAAGGCGTCGTCCACGTTGACCGCGGCGGCTTTCACCCCGGGGAGGGCGAACAGCTTGGCCTTGGCCGCTCCGTAGGCTTCCATCGTGCCGTGGTAGTCGAGGTGGTCGCGCGTCAGGTTGGTGAACGCCGCGACCTCGAAGCCGACCGCACCGACGCGCCCCTGCTCGAGCGCATGCGAGGAGACCTCCATCGCCACGTGCGTCGCGCCCTGGTCGCGGAACCGCGCCAACAGCCGCTGCACGCTGATCGCATCCGGCGTGGTGCGTTCGCCCTCGTCGAGTGCGCCGTACAGGCCGGCGCCCAGCGTGCCGATGCTGGCCGCGCTGCGGCCCAGCCGCGACAGCGCCTGGGTGATCAGCTGCACGGTCGAAGTCTTGCCGTTGGTACCCGTGACGCCGACGATGTGCAACGCGCGCGAGGGGTGGCCGTAATAGCGCGCGGCGATTTCGCCCAGGCGCGCGTGCAGGTCGTCGATCCACAGCACCGGCACGCCGGGCGTGAAACCCGCCACCGCCGGCGCTTCGGCCAGCACCAGCGCGGCGCCGCGCGCCACCGCCTCGGCGGCGAAGGCGATGCCGTGCGCGCGGGTGCCGCGCAGCGCGACGAACGCCTCGCCGGATTGCACCTGGCGCGAGTCGAGGTTGAGGCCGCAGATACGAAGATCGCCGAGCGCACCTGCGTCGGCGAAACCGTCCAGCAACGTGGAGAGCGGGAGCGTCGTCACGGCTCATCCTCCACGGGCGCGTCATCGATCGGCGTGTCGGTGGGCGGCTTGCTGCCGGCCAGGCCGTTCGGACTCATCAGGGGTCCGCCGGCGTACCAGCGTCCGATGTTGTCCGGCGGCACGTCGAGCAGGCGGAGCGCGCCCTCCATCACCCGCGCGAACACCGGAGCCGACACCATGCCGCCGTAGTAGCTGCGCTTCTGCGGGTCGTCGATGATCACCACGCCGACCAGCCGCGGATGGCTTGCCGGCACCAGGCCGGCGAAGGCAGCGGTGTAGTTGGTGCGCGAATAGCCGCCTGCTGCGGCTTTGTGCGCAGTGCCGGTCTTGCCCGCCACGATGTAGTTGGCGATGCGGGCGGTGGTCGCGGTGCCGCCCGGGGCGGTGACCGTCTCCATCATCTGAACGATCTCGTCGGCCACTTGTGGCGAGACGATCGCCCGGGGGTCGTTGTCGGCGCCCTTGATGAAGCTTGGCGTATGCATGACGCCGTGGTCGCCAAGTGTGGCGTAAGCGTTGGCCAGCTGCAGCGGCGTCACGTTCAGGCCGTAGCCGTAGCCCATGATCGCCTGTTCCAGCGGGCGCCAGTCACGGCCGATGCGCAGCAGGCCGGAAGATTCGCCCGGAAAGCCGCTGTTGGTGCTGTTGCCGAAGCCGAAGGCGCGATAAGTGTTGTACATCAGCGCCGTATCGAGCGTCATGGCGATACGCGCCGCACCCACGTTGCTCGATTTGGTGATCACGCCGGTCGGCGTGAGCAGCCCGTAGTTGTGCGTGTCGTGGATGTCGTGTCCCTGGAAGTACCAGTGACCTCCGGTGGTGTCGATCAGCGGACTGGTCGGCGTGTACTTGCCGCTGGACAAGGCGGCAGCCATCAGCACCGGCTTGATCGTCGAGCCAGGTTCGATCAGGTCGGTGACGGCACGGTTGCGGCGGTCGGAGAACTTGCTGCCGGCCAGCGCATTGGGGTTGTAGGTCGGCAGGTTGACCATCGCCAACACTTCGCCGGTAGGCACGTCCAGGATCACCATCGATCCGGAGGCCGCGTCGAACTCGGTCAGCGCATTCTTCAGCTCGTTGTAGGCAAGGAACTGAATGCGCCGGTCGATGCTGAGGGTCAGGTTCTTGCCCGGCTTGGGTTCGCGCACCTGCTCGACGTCCTCCACCACATGGCCCATGCGGTCGCGGATCACCCGCTTGGCGCCAGGCTTGCCGGACAGCCAGTCGTCGAAGGCGAGCTCGAGTCCCTCCTGCCCGTGGTCGTCGATGTTGGTGAAGCCGAGCACGTGCGCGGTCACCTCGCCGGAGGGGTAGTAGCGGCGAAATTCGCGCTGCGCATTGATGCCCGGAATGTCCAGGTCCAATACCGCCTGCGCGGCCTCCGGCGGCATCTGCCGGCGCAGGTAGACGAATTCGCGATCGGCGCGCTGGGCCAGGTGTTCCTTCAGTTCGCCGGCATCGACGCCGAGCGCGGCTGCGAGGTCGGGAATGCGGTCGGCATTTTCCAGCACCTGCGGCGGATTGGCCCAGATCGACATCACCGGCGTGGACACCGCCAGCGGCTCGCCGTTGCGGTCGAAGATGGTGCCGCGCGAGACCGGGATCTTCACCTCGCGCAGGAAACGTGCGTCGCCCTGGTCCTGGTAGAACTGCTTCTGCATCACCTGCAGGTCGAACGCGCGCGCAACCAGCCCGAGCGAGGCCAGCGACAGCACGCCAACCACCAGCAGCATGCGCCGGCGCGGGCTGGGGCCGGCGCCGCGGCGGCGGCCACCGGGGGATGGCTGCATCGGCCGGCGCGGATTCATCGGCGCACCAGCTGGATGTCTTGCGGCTTCGGCGTGACCATGCCGAGCTTGCTGCGCGCTTCCTGGTCGATGCGCCGCGGCTCGGCCCAGGTCGCCTGCTCCAGTTCGAGCCGGCCGTACTCGACGTTGAGTTCGTCGCGCTGGTTCTGCAGGCGGGTCAGGTCGACGAACAGCACGCGGCTCTCGTGGCGCGTCCATACCACGCCGATCGCGCTGGCCAGCACGGCCAGCAGCAGGATCACCAACGCGACGCCGGCAAGCGCCCTCATGCGAGTTTCTCCGCCACGCGCAACACCGCCGAACGTGCACGCGGGTTGACCGCAAGCTCCTGCTCGGATGGAAAACGCGCCTTGCCGACCGCAGCCAGCCGCGCGGGCTTCGCCGCCACCGGCGGACCACGCCGGCTGCCCTGCACGCGACCGGAATGATCACGAATGAAGTGCTTGACCGCGCGGTCCTCCAGCGAGTGGAAGCTGATCACCGAAAGCCGCCCACCGACCTTGAGCCGTTCCAGCGCCGCATCAAGGCCGCGCTGAACGGCATCGAGCTCGCCGTTCACGCGGATGCGCAGGGCCTGGAAGCTGCGCGTGGCCGGGTGCTTGCCGGGCTCGCGGCGGCCGATGGTGCGCTCGATCAGCGCGGCCAGCTCGCCGGTGCGCGCGATCGGCGCCTCGGCGCGGCGCGCCACGATGGCACGGGCAATCTTGCGGCTGAAGCGCTCCTCGCCGAAGGTCCACAGCACATCGGCAATCTCGTGCTCGTCGGCACGGGCGAGGAACTGCGCAGCGCTCTCGCCCTGCGTGGTGTCCATGCGCATGTCCAGCGGCGCGTCGGCCATGAAGCTGAAGCCGCGTGCGGCCTCGTCCAGCTGGGGCGAGGAAACGCCCAGGTCGAGCAGCACACCGTCGAGGCCGGCGGCGGTTTCATCCCACTCGGCCAGGTCCGCGAAATTGCCGTGGCGGATCGACACGCGCGCATCGTCTGCAAAGGCCTCGCGGGCGGCGGCGACGGCGGCAGGGTCGCGATCCATGAGCAGCAGCCGGCCGTCCGGCCCCAGGCGCGACAGCACCGCGCGAGCGTGACCGCCGCGCCCGAAGGTGCCATCCAGATACCGCCCGCCTGCCTGCACGGCAAGGCCCTCCACCGCTTCGCCCAGCATCACCGGGATGTGCCGCAACTCGGCCACGCCGCACTCTCCCGTCCCGTCTTCGTCCCGCACCGAAAGCACCGCGCCTTAGAGGCGCAGGTCCGCCATGTCGTCAGTGATGTCGTCTTCGCCGAGGGTCTGGCGGATCTTGGCCAGGTGCGCCTGTTCGCTCCACAGCTCGAACTTGTTGCCCATGCCCAGCAGAACAGCTTTCTTCTCGATGCCGGCAGCGGCACGCTGGCTGGCCGGCAGCAGGACGCGCGAGGCGCCATCCGGCTCGACCACGGTCGCCGCGCCCACCAGCTTCATCTGCAGGTTGCGATGCGGCGCCTTGACCATGGGCAGCGCGTTGACCTGGTCGCGTACCTTTTCCCACTCGGCGTAGGGAAACAGCCACAGGCAGCCTGTCTCGAACGGGCTGTAGGTGACCACCAGCCGATTGGCGCAGGCGCCCGCGACCAGCTCCCGATACGCAGTCGGGATGGCCAGCCGGCCCTTGTCGTCAACGGTGATGGCGGTCTCGCCCTGGAACACCCGAGTGGACTCCACTGATTCCCACGATTTCACACAGGGTCCCACGATACGTCTCGCCTTTTGAGACGTCAAGGGAATTTTGCTTGCGAATCAAGGAGAAAGGCGGAAGTGTGGACGTATTTCCAGCCGTTTCGGAGGAAGGTCGGCAAGGTGATTGAAAGCTGGGGAAATTTCCAAATCGTTTGTGCGTCAGATCACGGGCTTTTCGTGACCGGCAAGGAGGGGACATGAACTACCCGTTCAGGCCCTGGCCCGACCCACGCGGGAGCGGGCCGCGCGGCCGGAACGAAAAAGGGCCAGGGTGGCGCGATCCCTCGCGCCACCCTGGCCCTTCCCTGGCGACGCGCGGAGCGCGCGCCGCCGCAAGAGGCGGAGCCGGCCTGTAAGCCGGGTTCTGTACGCCTTGCGGCGCGACAGTCATTCCTCTCGGCCAGGCGTCGCCACCTGGCTCCAGCGACCTACCCGGGAACAACGCGGGCCGCGTTATCGTTCCCCTATTCGGTCTTGCTCCGGGTGGGGTTTACCGTGCCGTGCGGCGTTGACCCCGCACGCGGTGCGCTCTTACCGCACCCTTTCACCCTTACCTGTGCCCTTGCGGGCCATCGGCGGTCTGCTCTCTGTTGCACTGGCCGTCGGCTCGCGCCGCCCAGGTGTTACCTGGCACCCTGCCCTGCGGAGCCCGGACTTTCCTCGACGCACTTGTGATGCGACGCGACTGTCCGGCCGACTCCATCGCCGATTGTAGTGGAATGTGATGCATGGGCGGGCCCTGTCGCGCCCACGCGGTCAGCCGACGGCAGGTTGAGCGGCTCACGATGCTTCGTACAGGCTCTTGCGCGGCGCGCCAGTGATGGCCGCGGCGAGCCTGGCGGCTTTCGCCGGAGACAACTCCTCACGCAGCAGCGCAAACACCCGCTGTCCTTCGGCCAGCCGCGCGTCAGCCTCTTCGCCGCGCCCGCCGATGAGGATCGCGCACTCGCCACGCTGCTGGTCCGGGTCGCCAGCCACGCGCTCGGCCAGCTCATCAAGCGGCTCGCCGATCACTGTCTCGAACAGCTTGGTCAGTTCACGCGCCAGCACGGCCTCGCGCGCGCCGCCGAACACCTCGCGCATGTCGGCCAGGCTTTCGGCCACACGATGGGAGGACTCATAGAAGATGAGCGTCCGCGGCTCGCCCGCCAGCTCCTGCAGGCGGCTGCGCCGTGCGGCCGCCTTCGGCGGCAGGAAACCCTCGAAGACGAAACGGTCGCTGGGCAGGCCGGCGACCGACAGCGCCGCGATGGCAGCACAGGCACCGGGCACCGGCACGCAGCGGATGCCTGCCGCGCGCGCCGCACGCACCAGGCGGAAGCCCGGGTCGCTGACCAGCGGCGTGCCCGCGTCGGAAATCAACGCGACCGATTGCCCTTCCAGCATGCGCCGCACGAGACCGTCGACCACCTCGCGCTCGTTGTGCTCGTGCAGCGCCACCAGCGGCACGTCGACGTTGTGGTGAAGCAGCAGCGGCCGGCTGTGGCGGGTGTCCTCCGCCGCAATCACATCGGCCGCGCGCAGCGTCGCGATCGCGCGCGCCGAAATGTCGTCGCGGTTGCCGATCGGCGTGGCGACCACCGACAGATAGCCGGGCTGGACAGTAGGCATCGGAACTCCGGGGCAGTGTGCAAAGGGCGCGCGGCACGATCGGCTATGATCGCTCACCATGTCGACCACGACCAAGGGACACTCCATGCGATTGCTCCGCGCCGCCGGCCTCGGCCTGCTGATCGCCTTGGCCTCAAGCGCCTGCGTGCCGACCAAGGTGACCCGCTCGCCGCAGGAACTGGCCGCCGCGCAGCACGCCGAGCAGCTCGCCAGCCAGGGCCAGTTCGACCAGGCCGTGCAGGCCTATCTCGATCTTGCGCGACAGACCGGCGACGCCGACCACTACCGCGTCATGGCGGCAGAGGTGTACCGCGAGGAAGGCGCCATCGACCAGGCCACGCCGCTGCTCGACCAGGTGCACCGTCCACGCCTGGAGGCCGAAGACGCCGCCCGCTACGACCTGCTCCGCGCCGAACTGGCGCTCGCCCACCACGATGCGCACACCGCGCTGCAGCTGACCACCCAGCCCACGCCGGTGCCATCCGCACTCGAACTGCGCCTGCTCGAACTGCGCGCCCGCGCCATGGAAGCCAGCGGTGACCTGTGGGGTGCCGCGCGCACGCGCGTGCAGATGGATCCGCAGCTCGAAGGCCTGGACCACACGCAGAATCGCAAGCAGATCCTCGACCTGCTCGGCCGCCTGGGCGTCGAACCGCTCAAGCGCCGCGGCACTGCCATGCACCAGGGCGACCGCATGCTGCCCTGGATCAACGAGGCGCTGACCCAGCTCGGCGTGCCGGTGGCGCAGCCACAGCCGGACCTCGACCAGCCGGTCGGCACCATGCTGCCCGGCGCCAACGCGAACGTGCGCGAGGGCTATCGCATGCCCGCGAACGTGGCGTTGCTGCTGCCGCTGGGCGGCAACTTCGCCGGCGCCAGCGGCGCGATCCGGCAGGGCTTCTTCGCCGCCTATGCCGACACCGCCCGCAACAACGCGCCACGTGCCAACGTAAAGGTGTACGACAGCGGCGGCAGTGCCGACAGCGCGCTGAAGGCCTACCAGCAAGCCGCCAGCGACGGCGCCCAACTGATCGTGGGCCCGCTCACCCGTGCCGAAGTTGCAGCGGTATTCGGCCAGGCGCAGCTGCCCGTGCCGGTGCTTGCGCTCAACCATCCGGACGACAGGAGCCTGCCCGCTGCCGGCGCCACCGAGTTCGGGCTGCTGCCGGAGACCGAAGGCGCGCAGGCCGCGGACCACATGGTCGAACGTGGCCTCCACGGTGCCTACGTGATCGTGTCCGACGACGACTTCGCACAGCGTGCCGCCGGCGCCTTCAAGGCAGAACTGGAAGCGCGCGGCGGACACGTCGCCGGCATGGCCACGCTGCCGCCCGGCAAGGTGAACTACGCCAATGCCATTGCCGGCCTCAACATGCCTACGTCGGCCACGCCACTGGCCGGTACCGAGCCCGCACCGGCCATGTCGGCACCGGCCGCCGCCGGCAGCGTGGCGGTCGTCCCTGCTCCCGTGCCGACGGGCGACACGGGCATCTTCATCAGCATGCGTCCGGAACAGGCACGGCTGCTGCTTCCGCAAATGCACATCGCTCACGTTGGGCTGCCGGTATTTGGCACCTCGCACATTTACGCCGGCGTGGACGACGCGGCGGCGGACCGCGACCTGGACGGGGTGGAATTCTCCGATGCGCCGTGGCTGTTCGATGCCCAGCCTGGCCTGCCCAACCACGATGCGATCGCCGCCCAGCTAACCGCCGCGCGCGGCACCTCGGCCCGGCTGTTCGCGTTCGGCATGGACGCGTGGAATCTGGTGCCCTATCTCGACTGGCTGCGCGACCATCCGGGCAGCTACCTGCCTGGCGCCAGCGGCCAGCTGGCCGCCGACCAGTTCGGCCGCGTACGCCGCGTACTGGTCTGGGCACGCTTCCAGGACGGCCTGGCGCGCCCGCTGACCGGCAGCCTGCAGCTGGATGACGTGCCCTCGGCAGCGCCACCGGTGAACGAAGGCAGCAGCACACCGATGCCTGCCACTTCCACTGGCGTGCCTCCGTCCAGCTCGACCGGCCTGCCGCCCGCGGACCACTGATGCGTGCCGCCGGCGAAGCGTTCGAACAACGCGCCTGCCGCGAGCTCGAACGCGCCGGCCTCAAACCGCTGGCCCGCAACTACACCACGCGCCACGGCGAACTGGACCTGGTCATGCGCGAGGGCGATACAGTGGTGTTCGTCGAGGTGCGTTACCGCGTGCGTGCGGGGCACGGCGATGCAGCAGCCTCGGTCACGCGAGCCAAGCAGGACAAACTGATCCGCACCGCGCAGCTCTGGCTGGCGGCGCATGCCCAGCACGCCAATCGTCCCTGCCGCTTCGACGTTGTGAGCTACGACGGACCCGCCGCCGACGCGCAGATGCACTGGCTGAAAGGCGCCTTCGAAGCCGACTGAGCTTTCGGTCATGCCACTACCCGATCCCTTCCTCCACGCACTGCAATCGATCTTCGGCGATGACGTGCACACCGGCATGGCCGAACGCCTCGCCTACGCCTATGACAACTCGCGCCTGAACGCGCAGCCCGACGCCGTGGTTTTCCCGACCGAGCACACCCAGGTCGAAGCGCTGGTGTGTGCCTGCCGCCAATACCGCATCCCGCTCGTCGCGCGCGGTCGCGGCAGCAACACCACCGGCGCCACGGTGCCGGTCGAGGGCGGCGTCGTCGCCAGCTTCGAGCGCATGAACCGCATCCTGCGGATCGATCCGGCGAACCGCCTGGCCGTGGTCGAACCAGGCGTGATCAACGGCGACCTGCAGCGCGCGCTGGCACCACATGGGCTGTTCTGGCCACCGGACCCGAGTTCCTCGCCCTGGTGCAGCATCGGCGGCAACCTCGCCTGCAATGCGGCAGGGCCGCGCGCGGTCAAGTACGGCACCCCGCGCGAGAACACGTTGGGCCTGCGCGCAGTCGCCGGCACCGGCGAAGGCTTCCGTTGCGGCACCTTCACCAGCAAGGGCGCCACCGGCTACGACCTCACCCGCCTGCTGATCGGCTCGGAAGGTACGCTGGCGCTGGTGACCGAAGCGACGCTCAAGCTCACACCCAGGCCATCGGCCATCCGCACGCTGCGCGCGACCTACCGGGACGTCGGCACCGCCGCACAGGCGGTGGCGCGCATCATGGGCCAGCCGGTGACGCCCTGCGCACTGGAGTTCATCGACGAGACTGCGCTCAAGCTCGCACACGCGCATGCCGGTAACGACGTACCGCTGGCAGGCGCCCTGCTGATGATCGAGGTGGACGGCGAGCCCGACACGCTCGACGCTGCCGTTCATGCGGTTTCCGCCGCCGCGCGCGGCGAGGGCCTGGAGTCCCTGCACGTGGCTACCACCACTGAAGAAGCCCAGAAGCTCTGGGCCGCGCGCAAGGCGCTCTCGCCGGCGCAACGCACGATTGCGCCGGACAAGATCAACGAAGACGTGGTGGTGCCGGTCAGCCGCTTGCCGGAACTGGTGCTGGGCATCCGGCAGCTGGCCGCGGAGCATGACGTGCTGGTCGTGACGTTCGGCCACGCCGGCAACGGCAATCTCCACGTCAACCTGCTACCGCGCGACGCCGCCGAACGCGAGCGCGCACAGGCCTGCCTGGCAGCGGTCTTCGCACGGGTGATCGAGCTCGGGGGCACCCTGTCCGGCGAACACGGTATCGGCCGGGCCAAGCGCGAGTTCATGCCACTGGCGCTGCAGCCGGCGACGCTGCACCTGATGCGCGAGGTAAAGCGCGCCTTCGATCCGGACGGCATCCTCAATCCGGGCAAGCTGCTGCCCTGACGAAGCGGGCGAACGCAGCAAGGATTACCATGCATCGTTTCGCCTCATGCTCCCCATGCCCCGCTCCCCGCTCGACCGGCTGCTCGCCGAGATCCGCGCCTGTCAGATATGCGCTGCGCAGTTGCCCGACGGCGTGCGTCCGGTGCTGCAGGCCTCCGCCACTGCGCGGCTGTTGATCGTGAGCCAGGCGCCGGGGCGCAAGGTGCACCTGAGCGGCGTGCCGTTCGACGACGTCAGCGGCGACCGCCTGCGCGACTGGCTGGGCCTGGACAAGGCCGCGTTCTACGATGCCGCGCGGGTGGCCATCGTGCCGATGGGCTTCTGCTTCCCCGGCACTGCGCGCGGCGCCGACCTGCCGCCGCGACGCGAATGCGCACCCACCTGGCACCCGCGGCTGTTGCCGCTGCTGAAGAAGGTCGACCTGACCCTGGCGATCGGCCGCTTTGCGCAGGTGGGCCTGCTCGGCCCGCTGGCCGGCGCCAGCCTGACCGATACGGTGCGTGACTGGCGCATGCACCTGGCCGGTGGCGTCCTGCCGCTGCCGCACCCGAGCCCCCGCAACCAGCTGTGGACCAAGCGCAACCCCTGGTTCGCGGAGGAGTTGCTGCCGGTGTTGCGCGAACGCGTCGCCCGCATACTGCACTCGTAGGATCAGGCGCGGCGGCCGAGGATGAGGTGCAGGCCGAAGGCCACGAATACCGCGCCTGCGAAACCATCGGTCCAGCGCGCCAGCCGCAGGTAGCTGCGGCGCATCGCCGGCAGCGCGAAGAACGCGGCGACCAGCGTGAACCACGCAAAGGTCTCCACCACGATCAGCACCCACAAGCCCCAACGCGCAGCGGCGCCTGCGCGGTCGCCCAGAAAAGCGGAGAAGACGCTGCCGAAATAGACCACCACCTTCGGATTGGCCAGGTTGGTCAGCAGGCCCGCGCGCAGCGTGGCCAGTTCGCCGCCGGGCGTAGCCATGACCCCACCGTGCAAGGCGGGCGCCGGCGCGAAGGCGCCACGCAGCATGCGCAAGCCCATCCACGTGAGATACAGACCGCCAGCGACGGCGATCAGCTGCTGCAGCCACGCCAACCGGTGCAATACCAGTTGCAGCCCGAGCAACGCCAACGCCGACCATAGGCTGATGCCGAGGGTGATGCCGAGCACGCCGAACAGCGCCTGGCGTCGCGAGCGACTGACTGCGGTCTGCGAGACAAAGAAGAAATCCGGCCCAGGACTGAACAGCGCAACCAGATGAACGATGGCGATGGTGAGGAACAGATCCATGGAGGGTCCGGGCGACGGAATGACGCGCAAGTGTAGGCCTCCGGGCTGCTTCAACATCATGCGACCGGTGAGAGTGCGCTGCGCCGTGCCTTGCCCACCCGCATCCCTTTCTCTAACCTGCCGGACTTTGCGGCCAGGGCGTTCGTCCCCGGGCTTTTTGCGGGGGGAAAGCACATGCGGGACTTTGCGCCATGAACATCAAGCTGCGCCTGATCGTGATGAACTTCCTGCAATTCTTCGTATGGGGTTCATGGCTCACCACCATCGGCGCCTACTGGTTCCAGACCCGCCACTGGGGCGGCGCCGAGTTCGGCGCGATCTTCTCGACCATGGGCATCGCCTCGCTGTTCATGCCGGCGATCACCGGCATCATCGCGGACAAGTGGATCAACGCCGAGCGCCTGTACGGCGTGCTGCACCTGGGCGGTGCGCTGATGCTGTTCGTGGTGCCCTCGATCGACAACCCGGCCACGCTGTTCTGGGTGATGCTGGTCAACATGTGTTTCTACATGCCGACCATCGCGCTTTCGATCACGGTGGCCTACAACGCGCTGAAGTCGGAGGGCGTGGACATCGTGAAGGTGTATCCGCCGATCCGCGTGTGGGGCACGGTCGGGTTCATCGCCGCGATGTGGGCGATCAGCCTGCTGCACATCGAGATGTCGCCAGGGCAGTTCCGCATTGCCGGCGTCGCGGCCGTGCTGCTGGGCCTGTACGCTTTCTCGCTGCCGCCATGCCCGCCCCGCGACACCCGCCACACCTCGATGATCGACGTGCTCGGCCTGCGCTCGTTCGCGCTGTTCAAGAACTACAAGATGGCGGTGTTCTTCCTGTTCGCGATGGCGCTGGGTGCCGCATTGCAGTTGACCAACGCCTACGGCGACACCTTCCTGCACGACTTTGGCAAGGTCGACGCGTACAAGGGCCTGATCACGGTGCGTTACCCGAACATCGTGCTGTCGATCTCGCAGATGTCCGAAACACTGTTCATCCTGGCCATTCCGTTCTTTCTGAAGCGTTTCGGCATCAAGAAGGTCATGCTGATCAGCATGGTCGCCTGGGTACTGCGCTTCGGCCTCTTCGCCTATGGCAATCCGGCCGAACTGCTGTGGATGATCATCCTGTCGAACGTCGTCTACGGCATGGCGTTCGACTTCTTCAACATCTCCGGCTCGCTGTTTGTCGAGGGCCAGGCCGACCCGCAGATCCGGGCTAGCGCCCAGGGCCTGTTCATGCTGATGACCAACGGCGTAGGCGCGGTGCTCGGCAGCTCCATCAGCGGCCAGGTGATCGAGCGTTTCTTCACCGCTACGGACGGTGCCCTGCAGTGGCACGGCATCTGGCTGACCTTCGCCGGATATGCACTGGTGGTGGCGGTGCTGTTCGTGATCCTTTTTCGCCACGAGCACATCCCGGAGAACGCGGCGCGGGCGAACCTGGGTCACCAGGCAGGCATTTGATTCTCCTGACACAGTCCATGCCGAGCGTTGGCGCAACGCGATCTATCCGCTGCATGCGGGTACCACCGGACCGGTCTGGCGCACCGTCGTGATCGCCTCCGGGCTGCTGCCGCGGTTCCTCCTGGTGACGGGCCTGCTGTTCTGGCGGGCACGCACGGAGCGCGCGACCGGGGCCGCACCCCGCTCGTAGAAGCGGCGGCGATACAATGGCAGGATGCAGATCGGCCCGTACCGCATCGACCCGCCCGTGGTGCTCGCGCCCATGGCCGGGGTCACCGACAAGCCCTTCCGCCTGCTGTGCAAACGGCTCGGCGCGGGGCTGGCCGTGTCGGAGATGACCACCGCGGACCCGAAGCTCTGGCACACCCGCAAGTCGCTGCACCGCATGGATCACGCCGGCGAACCGGAGCCGGTCAGCGTGCAGATCGCTGGCTACGACCCGGGCATGCTGGCCGAGGCGGCGCGTTTCAACGTGGCCAATGGCGCGCAGATCATCGACATCAATATGGGTTGCCCGGCCAAGAAGGTCTGCAACGTATGGTCGGGCTCGGCGCTGTTGCAGGACGAGCCGCTTGTGGCGCGCATCTGCAAGGCGGTGGCCGACGCTGTCGAGGTGCCGGTGACGTTGAAGATCCGTACCGGCTGGGATCACGAACACAGGAACGCCCTGAGCATCGCGCGCATCGCCGAAGACAGCGGCATCGCCGCACTTTCGGTGCACGGGCGCACGCGCGCGGACAAATACGAGGGCGAGGCCGAGTACGACACCATTGCCGCGGTGAAGGCCGCCGTACGTATCCCGGTGCTCGCCAACGGCAACGTCACCAGCCCCGAGCGTGCCCGCCACGTACTCGATGTGACCGGCGCCGACGCAGTGATGATCGGTCGCGGCGCGCAGGGGCGCCCATGGATTTTCCGCGAGGTCGCCCATTACCTCGCCACCGGCGAGAAGCTGCCCGAGCCCACGCCTGCCGAGGTGGCCGCGATCCTGCTCGGCCACCTGGAACACCTCTACGCCTTCTACGGCGAGCACGCGGGTGTGCGCATCGCGCGCAAGCATCTGGGGTGGTATGCCAAGGATCGGCCGGAGAACGTCGCGTTCCGGCATGTGGTCAACCGGGCCGAGGGCGCCGGCGAGCAGTTGCGCCTGACCGCCGAGTACTTCGCCGGTCTCGGCGAGCTGCGGCGTGCCGCGGCTTGACTTCTCGCCGATAGGAGCCCTCTCCCGGGAAGAGGGAGCCAGGCGCACGTTTAGCCGTCCAGCCGTCCGCCGCCTGAACGGGTATGAAACCTTCACCCCTGGGTAGTACGCTGGCCTGCAATCTGCCACGGCCGCGTGTATCATGCGCGGCTTCTTTATCTCTGTATCCGAAAGGAAGGATATAACCCGCGATGAGCAACTACCTCTTCACCTCCGAGTCGGTCTCCGAAGGCCATCCCGACAAGGTCGCCGACCAGATTTCCGACGCCGTCCTCGACGCCATCCTGGCGCAGGACCCGCGCGCGCGCGTGGCGTGCGAGACGATGGTGAAGACCGGCGTGGCCATCGTCGCCGGCGAGATCACCACTTCCGCCTGGATCGACCTGGAGGGCCTGACCCGCAAGGTGATCCTGGACATCGGCTACGACTCCTCCGACGTCGGCTTCGACGGCGCTACCTGCGGCGTGCTCAACCTGATCGGCAAGCAGTCGCCCGACATCAACCAGGGCGTGGACCGCAAGAAACCCGAGGAACAGGGCGCCGGCGACCAGGGCCTGATGTTCGGCTACGCCACCAATGAGACGAAGGACTTCATGCCGGCGGCGATCTACTACTCGCACCGCCTGGTCGAGCAGCAGGCCAAGATCCGCAAGAAGAAGAACTCCCCGCTGCCGTGGCTGCGTCCGGACGCCAAGAGTCAGGTGACGCTGCGCTACGAGAACGACGTGGCCGTCGCCATCGACGCCGTCGTGCTCTCGACCCAGCACGACCCGGGCATCAAGCAGAAGGACCTGGTCGAGGCGGTGCGCGAGGAGATCCTGAAGCCCGTGCTGCCGGCGAAGCTGCTGCACAAGGGCACCAAATTCCACATCAACCCGACCGGCAAGTTCGTGATCGGCGGCCCCGTGGGCGACTGCGGCCTGACCGGCCGCAAGATCATCGTCGACACCTACGGCGGCTGGGCCCGCCACGGCGGCGGCGCGTTCTCGGGCAAGGATCCGTCCAAGGTCGACCGCTCGGCCGCCTATGCGGCGCGCTACGTGGCCAAGAACATCGTCGCCGCCGGCCTGGCCGACCGTTGTGAGGTGCAGGTTTCCTACGCCATCGGCGTGGCGGAGCCGACCTCGATTTCGGTGACCACCTTCGGTACCGGCAAGATCGCGGACGAGAAGATCGAGAAGCTGATCCGCAAGCACTTCGACCTGCGCCCGTACGGCATCATCAAGATGCTGGATCTGATCCACCCGATGTACCAGCAGACCGCCAGCTACGGCCACTTCGGCCGCCAGCCCTACGAGATGAAGGCCGCCGACGGCAGCACCTTCACCGCGTTCTCGTGGGAGAAGACCGACAAGGCCGAGGCGCTGCGCGCCGACGCCGGGCTGGGTGGCAAGCGCAGGTAAGCGCACCCTTGGTCAACAAAAACCCGCGGCTCGCCGCGGGTTTTTTTTGTCCGTCTGCTGCCATGCGGCCGACGGCAACCTCAGTCGTCGCTACCTTTCGAGGTCGTCCGCTTCGACTTGCGATCGGCAAGTTGCTTGGCCGCGTGATGGTGCGGGCGGTGGCCGGAGCGACGGGCGGCACCGCGGTGTTTCACACGCCGCGGTGCCGAAGCGGGCGCCGGATCGGCCTCGGCGCTGGCGATCGGCGAGAGCGCGGCCAGCACGCGGTGGGCCACGCCGGTAGGCGGTTGGCCCGCGGCGGCCAACGCAGCGGCCGCTTCGCTCTGCTCGAAGCCGGCGTCGAGCAGGCTGGCCATCAACGAATCGCGCTTGTTGGCCGTGCGTCCGCCCAGCACCACGGCGAACAGCCGATGGCCATCGCGCACGGCGGTGGAAGCCAGGTTGAAACCCGAGGCCGCGGTGTAGCCGGTCTTCAGCCCATCCATGCCGTCGTAACGGTCCATCAGGTGGTTGTGGCCGTGCACCACGCGACCTTCGAAGGTGAACTGCGTGGTCGAGAAGTAGTGCGCGTACTGCGGGAAGTCCCGGTAGAGCGCCATGGCGAGCGTCAGCAGGTCGCGCGCGGTGGACACGTTCCTCGGATCGGGCAGGCCTGAGGCGTTGTCGAAGTGCGTACCGGCCATGCCCAGCAGTGCCGCCTGGGCGTTCATCATATCGGCGAAACCCGTTTCCGTGCCGCCGATGCTTTCTGCCGCCACGGTAGCCGCGTCGTTGGCCGACTTGGTCACCATCGCCAGGATGCAGTCCTGCACCGTGATGGTCTGGCCCGGGCGCAGGCCCAGCTTGCTCGGTTCCCGGTCGGCGGCCCAGCGGGACACCGGCAGGTTGTCTTCGAGGGTGAGGCGGCCGGCCTTGAGCTCGCGGAAGGTGAGGTAGAGAGTCATCATCTTGGTCAGCGAGGCCGGATAGTTCTGTTCGTCCGCGTTGACCTGGCCCAGCACGCGCCCGGTGGTGGCGTCGACCACGATGGCCGCCTGGCCGGCGTGGGCCACGCTGGCGACCAGCCACAACAGGGTGATGGCCAACAGGGCGCCGAGGCGGCTGGACGAAAACGATTCTGGACTCACACCGGTATTCCCCGCCGCCGACGACGACGTCATGTCACGTAGAGCAGACCTTAATCCAGGCCGGCTTCAATATCCACCGAAAAGCCATAAGTTGGTCGTGCAAATGGCTGTTGTTCCGCCCTTTTGTGGCGAGGTTGTGCAACGCGTCCTGTCGAGCCCGCCTGGCGGGTGCTTCCAAGTACTGCTTCGCTTCGCACCACCGGCGGGGCGTCCCGTGGGGGCTTCCCTCGTCGCATGCGGAAACGCACCCCGGGCGCACTACTTGCCGACTGCCGCCAGCGCTTCCTCACGCACGCTGCGCATGCCTGCGTTGAGGGTATCGGGCTGCATCGCGATCACCGGTTGCAGGTAGGTCGCTAGCACGTGCTTCGCGGCCGCGGTGTCGTGCAGCTTGAGCAGGGTGACGTACAGCCGCGAAGCGCTCTCGATGGTGTGCGCGTCGGTGTTGCCGAGCGTGCGGGCGCGGCCTTCCAGCGCCTTGGCGTGGGCATCGCGCGCCAGCGCCCAGTGGCCGCCTCCCGCCTCGATGCGCCCGACCAGGTCGTAGGTCGCCAGCGTCATCGGATGGTCGTCGCCAAGCTGGCGGCGCAGCGCCGCAAGCACCTGCTCGCCCTGCACGCGGGCCTCGGCATGTTCGCCGTTCTCGCACAACAGGCTCGCCAGGCTGCCGCGGGCGTACAGGGTACTGATGTGGTCCGGGCCCAGGCTGCGGGTGCGGCCCGCCAGGACCGCGCGCTCCATGGCAATCGCCTCGGCGTAGCGGTCCTGCTTGGACAGCAGCCGCACCATGTCCGTCATCGCATCGAGCGTGTGCGGGTTGTCGGGGCCCAGCACACGCCGGTCGCCCTCGATGATCGCCTCGAGCCGCGTGTGCACCTGCGCCATGGTGGCCGGATCGAGCGCCAGCCGCACTTCGTTGGATGCAGCCAGCGCGCGCGCCTGCAGGGTCAGCGGATGGTCGGGGCCCAGGCGGCGCTCGCGGATCGCCGCGACGTCCTGCGCCAGGGCCAGCGAGCGTTCGTATTCGTTGTCCTGCGAATAGAGCAGCGTGGCCAGCGTGAGCGTGGTGGCGAGCGTTTCGGGATGTTCGGCGCCGAAGGTCTGGCGGTACAGCGGAACCAGTTGTTCCAGTTCCGCGCGCGCGCGGTCGCGCTGGCCCAGCAGGGTCAGTGTCTCGACACGGTCGCGGCGCAGGCGCAGCAGGCCCTCGTCGGTGGCAGGCAGGCGGCGCGCCAGGCCGGCGTAGAGCGCCTCCTGCTGGTCCAGCGCCTGCTTGAGGTGGCCCTGGGCGGCGAGCACGCGCGCGCGACCGGAAAGCGCGGCCACCTGCAGGGGGTCGGCCTGCGGCAGGGCCGCGGCGGCCGGCAGCGCACTGGCGTACACGCTTGCCGCCTGTTCCAGCTGGCCGCCCCGGTAGAGCGCCTCGCCGAGGTCCACACGAGCGGAGACCAGCGCTGCCGCAGCCGCCGGCAGCTGCTGCTCGCGCACCTGTACCACCTTGCGCAGCTCGGTGGCCGCGTGGCCGTAGCTGCCGATGGTCAGCAACACGCGCGCCAGCGACTGGCGCAGATCCGCGCCGAGCAGCGGAGCATCGGCGAAATCCTTGTCCAGCCGGGCCAGCGCATGGCTCACCACGTAGGTATCCAGTGCGTCGCGCGCCGGCCCGGAAGCGGCGATGCCGGCGAACGCCTGCTCCAGCTGAGCGCGGTCCGTCGTCTGCGCCGGCATGCCATCGAGGCGCGCCAGGACCAGCGTGCGCTCCCCATGGGTCAACGCATGGCCCATCGCGTCGATGTCGACGCTCTGCAGCATCGACTGCTGGAAGTCGACCATGCGCTCCAGGTCGTGCTGGCGCTGCTCGGCCAGACGCTGCGCCGCGCGGGTCTGCGCCAGCGCCATCAGCGAGGCGGTGAGGCCGGCCAGCACGGCGGCCAGCACCATGCCTGCGGCTGCCAGCGGCCAGCGATTGCGCTGGGCGAATCGGCGCAACCGGTACCACTGCCGTCCCCGGCGTGCCTTCACCGGACGCCGCGCCAGGTAGTGACGAAGGTCCTGCGCGAACTCCGCGACGCTGGCGTAGCGCTGGCTGACCTGCCGGCGCAGCGCCTTGAGCACGATCGCGTCGACGTCCGCCGGAATCGAGCGCCAAGGGCGGTGCTGGTCGGCCGGCGCCTCCCGCAGGCTGCGGCTGGGCGCCTGCACCTGGCCGCCGACGATCGCGTTGGACAGCAGGTGCGGGGTGACCAGGTGCTGGTACGGCCGGCGGCCGGCGATCAGCTGGTAGAGCACCACGCCCAGCGAATAGACGTCCGCTGCGGTGGTCAGCGGTTGCTGTTCGATCTGCTCGGGACTGGCGTAGGCGAGCGTAAGCGCATGCGCCGCGGTCGCGGTCGCGAGCACCTGGCCGCCTTCCTCGATGATGCGGGCGATGCCGAAGTCGAGCAGCTTGGGCGTGCCGTCGGCGGTGACCAGGATGTTGGCCGGCTTGATGTCGCGGTGGATGACCAGGTTGCGATGAGCGAACTCGACCGCGTCGCAGACCTTCAGGAACAGTGTCACGCGCTCGTTGAGCGACAGTGCGTGCGCATCGCACCACTCGTCGATGCGCCGCCCCTCGACATACTCCATCGCCAGGAACGGCCGACCGCTGTCCATCATGCCGCCGTCGAGCAGGCGCGCGATGCCGGGATGCTCCAGCCGCGCCAGCAGGCGGCGCTCCTGGCTGAATCGCTCGTGCAGGATCGGCGAGCCTTCGTTGGCGGCGTGCAGGAACTTCAGCGCGACCTGCTGTGAAAAGCCCTCGTCGCAGCGCTCGGCCAGATAGACCATGCCCATGCCGCCCTCGCCGAGCAGGCGCACGATGCGGTAGTTGCGCGGCGCAGTGGCCTGCGCCTGGTGGCCGCTCAGGTCCGGCGCCGCCGCAGCCGGGGCAAAGGGCAGCGTCGCAGTGTGGGTGCGTTCGATCGCATCGAGCATCCAGCGCACTTCTCGCGCGAGCTCGGCGTCTTCGCCCACCTCTTGGTCGATCAGCGCATCGCGTGCGGACGCATCCACGTCCATCGCCGCCATGGCGATGCGCTTGGCCTCGACATAGCGGTCCGTCAGCTGCCTTGCCATGGCGACTCCCCCCGGGTCCGGACGTCCATTATGGCGCCGAATTCACGGAGGAATCACATTGCGCGCAAGGCGGCTTTCAGCGGCCCCGGTCCTTCCCTTGAGCAGGATGGCTAGACCTTGGCCAGGATCCGCACGTCTGCCGAGCCGCCGGCCCGGAATGCCACGGTGCGCGAGCCGATCCGCTCGAAGCCGAGGTCGATGCTGTCGCCGCCCACGTCCAGTTTGTGCAGGGTCAGGCGGTCGACGCCGGCGGGCAGGCTCGGGCGGTCGATGCGCACCTCGCCGCGGCGGCCATCGACGGTGACGCCCAGGCACGCCTGCAGCATCATGAACACCGAACCGGCCGCCCAGGCCTGTGGCAGGCAGGCGACCGGGTAGGCGATCGGCGGCTCACCGGTGGCGCGGGGAAAGCCGCAGAAAAGTTCGGGCAGGCGCATGCCGAAATGCACGGCCGCCTCGAAGGTCTCGCCGAGCAGGCGCACGGCATCGTCCCGCTCGCCGTAGTGCGCCATGCCGGCAGCGCAGATGGCCACGTCATGCGGCCACACCGAGCCGTCGTGGTAGGACATCGGGTTGTAGCGCGCCTGTTGCATCGCCAGGGTGCGCACGCCCCAGCCGCTGTCGAAGGGCGCCGAGCGGAACTGGCGGATCACCTTCCGCGCTCGCCACAGCTTGGGCAGGCCGACATAGAGCAAATGGCCTGCGTTGGAAGCGCGCACGCGGCACAGCGTGTCGTTGCCGTCGCGGGCGATGCCGTAGTTGCCCATCTCCTCGTCCCAGAACAGCTCCTCCACCGCCTTGCGCATGGCGAGCGCGCGGTGGCGCCACTGCGCCGAGGCGTCGTCGTCGCCCCGCCGCTCGGCCAGCCGTGCCATCGCGATCAGCGCGGCATAGACGTAACCCTGCACTTCCACCAGCGCGATCGGCGCCGGCGGGATGGTGCCGTCGGCGTGGAACACCGAATCCTCGCTGTCCTTCCAGCCCTGGTTGAGCAGGCCGCCCTTCTCGCCCTGAGCGTAGGTAAGGAAGCCGTGCGGGTCCTTGTCGCAGGTGCGCTCGATCCAGCCCATCGCGGCAGTGAGCGCAGGCCAAAGCTTGTCGATGAACACTTCGTCGCCGGTGCGCTCGGCATAGGCACCGGCGAGCATCACGTACAGCGGCGTGGTGTCGACGCCGCCGTAGTAGCGGCCGAACGGCACCTCGCCGAGCTCGGCCATTTCGCTTTTGCGCGTCTCGTGCATGATTTTGCCCGGCGCCGAATCGCGGAAGGCCGAGGTCTCGTGTGCCTGGTGCTCGGCGAGGTAGCCGAGCACGCCACGCGCCAGGCTGGCGTCCAGCCACAGCAGCTGCATCGCCGTGATGATGCCGTCGCGCCCGAACGGCGTGGCGAACCAGGGAATGCCTGCGCAAGGGTACGGCCCGGTGGGGAATTCGCTGACCAGCAAGGCGATGTCCGCGCGCGAGCGCTCCAGCCAGGCGTTGAACAGCCGCGCATTGCTGCGTGGGCGAGCCCCATGGCCGCGGCGCCGGCGCATCGCCCGGCGTGCCTTGGCGGCGGCGGCGCGGAAGCGCTCGCGGCTGGGTTGCGCGTGATCCGGGCCGATTTCGACATAGAGCTCGGTGTTGCTCAGGCGCGGCAGCACCAGCCTGAGTTCGGCCGAATCACCGTCCAGCCGGTCCGGCAACGTGGACAGGCAGATCACCGAACAGCGCGTGACCCCGTCCAGGCCGTCGTAGCGCAGCGCCACCGACGTTTCGCCGACCTTCGGTTCGTGCAACGTGCCGCGCTTCTTCCGCGACGTGCCGCGCACCTCGAAGATGTCGCGGAAGTCGGCACCGAAGCGCAGCGCCAGCGTCACCTGCACCTCGCTGTCGCCGTAGTTGACGCAGGCGATGCGCTCGTACAGGCGCGCGTCCCATAGAAAGCGCATGCGCTGCAGGTGGATCACGCCCTGCGGCGTGGCGCGCTCGCCCATCGGCGGCAATGGCTTGTTGGAGAGGTTGGCGGTGAACAGCACGTTGTCGTGGCTGATCGCGGCGCTGAGCAGCGAGGGCGGTTTGCCGCCCAGGTCCAGGGTGAAGTGCGACAGCATGCGCGTGTCGTTGTGGAACAGGCCACTGGCATCGCCGCGGATATCGCCGTAGGCGTCGCAGACGACGAAAGTATCGCCGGACTTCAACGAGTACTGCCCGCGTGAGGTGCCGGCCGAAGGGGTTTCGTCGTCCTGCGTCGCTTCGCTCATCGTGTCGCCTCCCGGGCCACCGGCCAGGCCGGCAGCGCCGGCGCGACGCGGCAACGTCGTTCGTAGAGATCCACATAGTTGCTGGCCATGATTTCGGCCGAGAAGCGCCGCTCGAACGCGGCACGTACCTGATGGCGGTCGACCTGTGGCAGTCGCCGCACCGCCTGCACCGCCTCGGCCTCGCTGCCGACGATGAAGCCGCTGATGCCCTCGTCGATCACCTCCGGCACCGCACCGCAGTTCCAGGCGATCACCGGGGTGCTGCAGGCCATCGCCTCGATCATCACCAGGCCGAAGGGTTCGGGCCAGTCGATCGGGAACAGCAGCGCCGCCGCATTGCCCAGGAAGCGCTCCTTGTCGGCCTCGCCGATCTCGCCGATGAATTCCACCAGCGGATCGTCCAGCAGAGGCTCGATTTCCTCGCGGAAATAGGCGCGGTCGGCCAGGTCGACCTTGGCCGCGATCTTCAGCGGCATGCCGCTCAAGCGCGCGATCGCGATGGCACGGTCGGGCCGCTTCTCCGGCGATATGCGCCCGAGGAAGGCCAGGTAGCCCCCGGACGGCCGCGGATGCGGGCGGTGCAGGCTCTCGGGCAGGCCATGGTGCACGGTGCCCGCCCAGTTGGCGAAGTGCAGCGGCTGGCGCTGGTCGTGCGAGATCGACACCAGCGGATAGTGGGGCCAGCGCCGGTACACCTCGCCGAGATCCTTCAGGTCGAGCCGGCCGTGCAGGGTCGTCAGCGTGCGCCCGGCGCAATCCTCGAACATCGGGAAATGCAGCATGTCGACGTGGAAATGCAGCACGTCGAACTCGTCGGCGCGGCGGCGCACTTCCTGCAGCATCGACAAGTGCGCGGCCAGCTCGGATTTCTGCTGCACCGGGTCGAGGCGGATTGCCTGGTCGCGCACCGCCACCAGTTCGGCACGCGTGCGCGCATCGGCGCTGGAGAAAAGGGTGACGTCGTGACCGAGCTCGACCAGGGTGTCGGTGAGCCAGGCGACGATGCGTTCGGTGCCGCCATAAAGCCGTGGCGGCACGGACTCGCAAAGGGGGGCGATCTGGGCAATGCGCATGAATATCCTCGGCGCCCGAAGCCTCCGAGGTGGCGGGCGCGTTAAAAGACTGTGCGCGCCGCAGTCCGCTGGAACGTATCCGCTCGACCGTATCGCCAGGTACGTATCGTCTAGAACATATCGTCTAGAACGTATCGGCTAGAATCGGCGGATGTCCCTGATCCAATTGCAGCGCGTCGATTTCAGCATCGGCGGCCCCCTTCTGCTTGCCGATGTCGACCTGTCGATCGAGCGCGGCGAACGCGTCTGCGTCGTCGGCCGCAATGGCGAGGGGAAATCCACTCTGATGAAGTTGATCGCCGGTCAATTGCAACCCGACGATGGTGAAGTGAGGGTGCAGAACGGCGTCATCGTGGCGCGGATGGCGCAGGAAGTGCCGCAGTCGACCGCCGGCTCGGTGTTCGATGTGGTGTCCGAAGGGCTGGGCGACCTGGGGCGGCTGCTGGGGCGCTACCACCATTTGCTGGCCGCCGGCCTGCACTCGGACGACTCGTTCGCAGTGCTGGGCGAGGTGCAGCACGAGATCGAGACACGGCAGGGCTGGGACCTTGACCGCCGGGTGAACGAGGTGCTGGTGCGCCTGGAGTTGCCCGGCGAAACCGATTTCGCCGCGCTGTCCGGCGGCATGAAGCGCCGCGTGCTGCTGGCGCAGGCGCTGGTGCAGAAGCCGGACGTGCTGTTGCTGGACGAACCGACCAATCATCTGGACATCGAGGCGATCGGCTGGCTCGAGGGGTTCCTGAAGTCCTTCGACGGCTCGATCGTGTTCGTCACCCACGACCGCAGCTTCCTGCGCGCGCTGGCCACCCGCATCGTCGAGATCGACCGCGGCGCGCTCACCGACTGGCCCGGCGACTACGACAACTACCTGCGCCGGCGCGAGGAGCGTCTGCACGCCGAGGCCCAGGCCAACGCGCTGTTCGACAAGAAGCTGGCGCAGGAGGAAGTGTGGATCCGCCAGGGCATCAAGGCCCGGCGAACCCGCAACGAAGGCCGCGTGCGCGCGTTGAAGGCGCTGCGCCGCGAGCGTGCCGAACGGCGCGAGCTGGTCGGCAACGCGAAGATGACACTGGCCAGCGCGCAGGCGTCGGGCAAGAAGGTGATCGAGCTCGACCATGTGCACCAGGCCTATGGCGGGCGTGTGCTGATCGACGATTTCTCCACCACCGTCATGCGCGGCGACCGCATCGGCATCATCGGCCCCAACGGCGCAGGCAAGAGCACGCTGCTGAAGATCATGCTCGGCGAACTCATCCCCGAGCGCGGCACGGTGGAGCTCGGCACCGGCATCCAGATTGCGTATTTCGATCAGCATCGGGTGCAGCTGGACGAGCGGCTCAACGCACTGGACAACGTGGCGCAGGGCCGCGAGTACATCGAGCTCGGCGGGCAGCGCAAGCACGTGATCGGCTACCTGCAGGATTTCCTGTTCTCGCCCGAGCGGGCGCGCGCCCCGATCACCCGGCTCTCCGGCGGCGAACGCAACCGCCTGCTGCTGGCCAAGCTTTTCGCACAGCCGTCAAATCTGCTGGTCATGGACGAACCGACCAACGACCTGGACGTCGAGACGCTGGAGCTGCTCGAGGAGTTGCTGACCGACTACACGGGCACTCTGCTGCTGGTCTCGCATGACCGCGCCTTCCTCGACAACGTGGTGACCAGCACGCTGGTGCTGGAGGGCGATGGCCAGATCGGCGAATACGTCGGCGGCTACAGCGACTGGCTGCGCCAGCGGCCCGCCACGCCGGTGCCTGCCGCGGCGAAGAGCCCATCCGCGCCGGTCGCGGCTCCAGCTCCGGCGCCCGCGCCCGCAGCTGCCCCGGCCAAGCGCAAGCTGAGCTTTAAGGACCAGCGCGAGCTGGAGCAGCTGCCGCTGCGCATCGAGCAACTCGAAACGCAGATCGGCGAGCGCAGCGCGGCCATGAACGAGCCTTCCTTCTTTCAGCAGGATGGCGCGGCCATCGTGCAGGCCAATGAAGCGCTCGCCCGGTTGCAGTCCGAACTCGACAGCGCCTACTCGCGCTGGAGCGAACTGGAGGGCTGAGCCTCCAGCCTTTGCTCCCTCTTTCCAGAGGGGGGTCAAACTGAGCCTTGCACTCCCACGCCTTTGCTCCCTCTCCACCCCGGGGAGAGGGCTGGAGTGAGGGGCCGCTCTTGCGAAAGATCCCACCCGCAGGCCTGCGTGTGCGTTTCGTAGAGCGCAAAGCTCGACTTCCCCGCGAGCCCCCGGCGCCTCACCCAACGCTCCCCCGAAGGGGAGAGGACGCAGAAGCCCGGTTTCAGCCGATTTTCAGCCCAGCGGCAGCCACAGGCACGCCAGCGCGCCTGGCTGGCCATCGCTGCGCACCGTCAATGCAACCCCGCCGTCGTGCGCCTCGGCAATCTGCCGTGCCAGTGCCAGGCCGATGCCGGAACCACCCGGCTTGGTGGTGAAAAACGGGACGAACAGATTGTCGCTGGCGCAGGCTCAACCGGTGTTCTGCAAGCCTTGCGAAACACCGTTGACGCAGGCGACCAGCGCGCGCAGCAGCGCCTCGTCCTGGCTGCCGCCGGCGCGCCAGCGCTCGAGCAGGTCGACGGTCAACAGGCTCATGGGATCGACGTAGGGATTGCGCAGGCGGATCGAGACCGCCAGGCGCGGGTTGTCGGCCAGCAACGTGTCGTCGCCCTTGAGCTTGAGCAGCCAGCGGCGGGTGCGCTCGAATTCCTCGCCGATCGACGCGAAGAACGGCGCGTGCAGGTCGCCGGCCAGGCGCGAGAAGGCCTCGGCGATGTCCAGGTCGCATTTGGCCAGCACCATCGCCACGTCGTCCAGCGCATTGGCGAGGAACGGCCAGTCGCGCGCCATCTCGATGAGCCCCGGTTCACCGAAGTCGGCGGCGCCCTGCTCCAGCGCGCTGCCCAGCCCGTACCAGCCGGTGATGATCGAGCGGCACTGGGTCCAGGCGAATACCCAGGGAATCGCGCGCAGGTCCTGCACGCCGCGCATGCTGCGGCGGCTGGCCGGGCGCGAGCCGAGGGTCATGCGCTCGACCACGTCGATCGGCGTGGCACTGCGGAAATAATCGACGAAGCCCTCGCGATCGACCAGTGCGCGGTAGTGCCGGCGGCTGTACGCGGCGAGCACCTCCATGCGCTCACGCCAGGCTGCTTCGCGCGGTTCCTCCTCGCGCGGGCGCAGCGACGCGCGCAGCACGGCGCTTGCCGTTTGCTCGAGATTGCGCAAGGCCAGTGCGCGGATGCCGTACTTGCGGTGGATCACCTCACCCTGCTCGGTCACGCGCAGCACGCCGGCGACCGAGCCGCGCGGCGAGGACATCAGCGCCGGCGCCATGCGGCCGCCGCCGCGGCTGGCAGAGCCGCCGCGGCCGTGGAAGAAGACCAGGCGAATGCCGACGTCCTTCGCCACCTCCAGCAGTTCGACCTGGGCGCGTTGCAGCGCCCAGCGCGAGGCCAGCGTGCCGCCGTCCTTGCCGCTGTCGGAGTAGCCGAGCATCACCCACTGGCGGTCGCCGCGCGATTGCAGGTGCGCCCGGTAGACCGGGTCGCCGAGCAGCGCCTGCAACGTGGCTGGCGCATGGACAAGATCGTCGATGGTTTCGAACAACGGCGCGATGTCGAGCGGTACCGAGCTGCCAGTTTCGTCGCCCGGCGAAACACGGGATGACGCGACGGGCGCCACCAGGCCGCCATAGCGTGCCAGGGCCAGCACGGCGAGCACGTCAGCCGCCGAGCGGGCCATGCTGATGACATAGAGCCCGATCGCGTCGTTGCCGTAGCGCCGGCGCGCATCGCCCAGGGTGACGAACACGTCGTAGAGGCCGGTCACCACTTCGGCGTGGCCGATCGCGAAGCGCGCCTGGCCCGCCGCATAGGCGGACAGCTGCCGTGCGCGCTCCTCCGCCGGCTGGTCGGGCCATGCGTCGTCGCCCAGCAGCGCGGCCAGCGCATCGTCATGCACGCGCGAGTCCTGCCGCACGTCCAGCCGCGCCAGGTGGAAACCGAAAGTGCGCACGCGCCAGATCAGCCGGCGCACGGCATAGGCACCGGCATGCAGGCCGCGGTGGGCGAGCAGGCTGCGGTCGATCAGCTGCAGGTCGTCGAGCAGTTCCGCAGGCGAGGCATAGCCTTCGGCGTGATCGTTCTCCCCGGTCGCCTCCAGCCGCGCGCCGATCAGGGTGAGCAGGCAGCGGTAGGGCATGTCGGCATGGCGCGGCCGGATGCGCGCGGCGGCCTGCGGGAAACGTTCGCGGTAATCGGCCAGGCGCGCGGCGAGCTGCGCATCGACCGCCACCCGCCCCTCGGTCTGGCTGAGCAGCCGCGCCAGCCCGGCCACGTCGGAGACGTAGTGCTCCAGCACGTGCGCGCGCTGGGTGGCCAGACTGGCGGCGATGGTGTCCGCGCCAACGTTGGGATTGCCGTCCATGTCGCCGCCGACCCAGCTGGCGAAGCCGAGCAGGCGCGGCAACGGCGTGGCTACGCCATAGACCGACTGCAGTGCGTCGGCGAGCGACTCGTACAGTGCCGGCACGATGCGGTAGATCGGATTGGCCAGGTAGAAGCCGACGTGGTGGTGCTCGTCCTGCACGGTCGGCCGCACCGGCGAGGCCTCGGCGGTCTGCCAACCGGTGGAGAGCGCCATGTAGATGCGGTCCTCGTCCTCGGCCCGCTCCTGCGGCGTGCGGCCCGGGTCGAAGCCGTCGACCAGCGCGCGCACGATCGCCTGCTCCTTCTCCAGCAGCGAGCGGCGCACCGCCTCGGTGGGATGGGCGGTGAACACCGGCTCGATCCACAGCCGCGCGAGCCAGCCCAGCAGTTCGTCCGCGCCGACGCCCTCGGCCTTGAGCCGGCCCAGCACGTCCAGCAGCGATTCGGGCTGCGGCGCGCGGCCTTCGCGCTGGTAGTCGCGGCGGCGGCGGATGCGGTGCACGCGCTCAGCGGTGTTCACCGCCTGGAAGTAGGTGGCGAAGGCGCGCGCCAGCGCCTCGGCCTCGTCGGTTTGCAGATCGTCCAGCGCGCCGGACAGCGCGGCCACGGGTTCGCCTTCGCGGCGACGCCGAATGGCGGCCTGGCGTACCGCTTCGACGCGCTCGAAGAAAGCCTCGCCGCCCTGCTCGGCCAGCATCAGCCCGACCAGCCGGCCGAGCCTGCCGACGTCCTCGCGCAGGGGACCGTCGTGCGGCAGGTAGTCGACGTCGCGGCTGGCTTCCATGGGGATCCTCCGGTGGGCGTCCGTGAAGACTACCGCAGGATGATGCAGTGCAACACGATGAACGGCGCGAGAGGGTTTCGTGCACGGTCGCGCGCGCCTGCCGCCGCGCCTGCATGGGGCCGGTGGCACGTTATAATGCCTCCCTTTCGTGCCCACCGAGGGGCGCTGCGACCGTCGTGCGACGGCCAGGCTCGGCGGACATGTGCAGCAACGGCGCTCACCCATGCGGACCTTCGCCCGCACCGGCGCAGGTTCCCCAAAGAACCGGAGACAAGCATGAACGCCGCCATCCAGGCCCACCCGAACCACGACTACAAGATCCGCGACATCTCCCTGGCCGACTTCGGCCGCAAGGAGCTGGACATCGCCGAGCACGAGATGCCCGGCCTGATGTCGATCCGCCGCAAGTACGCCCCGCAGGCCCCGCTCAAGGGCGTGCGCGTGACCGGCTCGCTGCACATGACGATCCAGACCGCGGTGCTGATCGAGACGCTCAAGGACATCGGCGCCGACGTGCGCTGGGCCTCCTGCAACATCTTCTCCACGCAGGACCATGCCGCCGCGGCGATCGCCGCCACCGGCACGCCGGTGTTCGCCTGGAAGGGCGAGACGCTGGAGGAGTACTGGGACTGCACGCTCGACGCGCTGTCCTTCCCCGACGGCAAGGGCGGCTTCCTGGGTCCGCAGCTGGTGGTGGACGACGGCGGCGACGTCACGCTGCTGATCCACAAGGGCTACGAACTCGAAAACGGCAGCGACTGGGTCAACACGCCCTCGGGCAGCCACGAGGAGCAGGTCATCAAGAACCTGCTCAAGCGCGTGCACAAGGAGCGCCCGGGCTACTGGCACACCGTGGTCAAGGACTTCAAGGGCGTCTCCGAGGAGACCACGACCGGCGTGCACCGCCTCTACCAGCTGGCGCAGGAAGGCAAGCTGCTGGTCCCGGCGATCAACGTCAACGACTCGGTCACCAAGAGCAAGTTCGACAACCTGTACGGCTGCCGCGAGTCGCTGGCCGATGGCTTGAAGCGTGCGATGGACGTGATGCTCGCCGGCAAGGTCGCGGTGGTGTGCGGCTATGGCGACGTGGGCAAGGGCTGCGCGCATTCGCTTCGCGCCTATGGCGCGCGCGTGGTGGTCACCGAGATCGATCCGATCAACGCCCTGCAGGCGGCGATGGAAGGCTTCGAGGTCAACACGGTCGAGTCGACCCTCGGCCGTGGCGACATCTACGTCACCACCACCGGCAACAAGGACGTGATCCGCTTGGAGCACATGCAGGCGATGAAGGACCAGGCGATCGTCTGCAACATCGGCCACTTCGACAACGAGATCCAGGTCGATGCACTGAACGCCTCGGGTGCCGCGCGCACCAACATCAAGCCGCAGGTGGACAAGTACACCTTCAAGGATGGCCGTTCCATGTTCCTGCTGGCCGAAGGCCGCCTGGTGAACCTCGGTTGCGCCACCGGCCATCCGAGCTTCGTGATGTCCAACTCGTTCTCCAACCAGACCCTGGCGCAGATCGACCTGTGGGCGAACAAGGACACCTACGAGCCCAAGGTCTACATCCTGCCCAAGAAGCTGGACGAGGAGGTCGCGCGGCTGCACCTGGAGAAGATCGGTGTGAAGCTGACCACGCTGACCGCCGAGCAGTCGGCCTATCTGGGCGTGCCGGTGGAAGGTCCGTACAAGGCCGAGCATTACCGCTACTGAGCGATCCGCTTTCGCGAAATGGGGCCGCAGCGATGCGGCCCTTTTTTTCGGCTCAACTTCCGGCAAGCCCCGCCCCGCACCCCCACCCTCTCCCGGAGGGGAGAGGGAGCCTGTCGATGGCGCACCGAGCACCCGGCGGCCGGCCGCGTTGATCCCTCTCCCGCGGGGGGGAGGATTGGGTGAGGGCTGCTCTGGCGACGAAGCCGCCGGTCCATCTATCGCTTCATCGCGATGAACGTATAAGATGCGCGGCACGCACCACAGGGACTCCGCCCGATGCCGGCCATCAGCTTCGAATTCTTCCCGCCCAAGACCGACGAACAGCGCGCGCAGCTCGACCGCGCCGCGCAGGTGCTGAAGGCATACGCGCCGGACTATGTCTCGGTCACCTTCGGCGCGGGCGGTTCCACGCTGAGCTACACCGGCGACACGGTGGCGCGGCTGCATGGCGAACACGGCCTTTCGGTGGCGCCGCACCTGTCGTGCATGGGCGGCACGCGTGCGGAGATCGCCGCGCTGCTGGAAGGCTATCGCGCGGCCGGCTACCGCCGCATCGTGGCGCTGCGCGGCGACCTGCCCTCGGGCATGGCATCGCCGGGCGACTTCCGCTATGCGGCCGAGCTGGTGGCCTTCATCCGCGAGCACTCGGGCGAGCATTTCCGCATCGAGGTGGCGGCCTATCCCGAGACCCATCCGCAGGCCGAGGATGCGCTGCGCGACCTCGCCCACTTCAAGGCCAAGGTCGATGCGGGCGCCGACGGCGCGATCACACAGTACTTTTTCAACCCGGATGCGTATTTCCGCTTCATCGACGACGTGCGCCGGCTGGGCGTCGCCGTGCCGATCGTGCCGGGCATCATGCCGATCACCAACTTCAGCCAGCTCAAGCGCTTCTCCGATGCCTGCGGCGCCGAGATTCCACGCTGGATCGCCAAGCGCATGCAGGCCCACGGCGACGATGCCGAGTCGATCCGCGCACTCGGTGCCGAGGTGGTGGCGCAGCTGTGCCGGCGTCTGCTCGAGGGCGGCGCGCCGGGGCTGCACTTCTACACGCTGAACCGAGCCAGGGCTACGCAAGCGGTGCTTGCGCAACTGCACTGAAGCATGCTCGCCGGGCGGCTATGCTCGGCCGATGTCGACGCTGCGCCTCGCCGCCCTGCTGCTGTTGGTCCTGATCGCCGTGCCCGCACGGGCGCAGACGCCCATTTACCACTGCATTGCTGCCGATGGCCACCCGGTGTTCACCGACCAGCCGTGCGCCAACCTGCAGGCGACGCCTGCACCGCCCTCGTCAGGCACCGATGCCGCGCCCTCGCTACGCCCGCCGGCCACTACCTGCGCGGCGGACGCGGAGGAGTTGCGCGCGGCGGTGGTCGACGCCTTTGCCAATCGCGATCCCAATCGCCTGGCCGGCCTGATCCTCTGGGCCGGCTACGGCGAGCACGCCGCGGTGGCGGACATCCGCTCACTGGCCGCGTTGATGCAACGGCCACTGGTCGGCATCGAGCTGCCGGACGATGGCAGTTCGCAACTGGTCGTCCATACGGCGGTGGACCCTGGCGAGGGCAGCGGCGACACGCGGTTCGCTATCGAGCCGCATGCCGGTTGCCTGTGGCTGCGCCGGCCGTAGGCACGCGCGGGGGATGGCGCCCGGCGCTATCATGAGCGGTCCCCTGCAAGGAGAATCGTGATGGCGCAGCAATACCCCGAGTGGATCTGGCAGAACGGCGCGATCAAGCCGTGGCGCGAAGCCACCACCCACGTGATGTCGCATGCGCTGCATTACGGCTCTTCCGTGTTCGAAGGCATCCGCAGCTACGCCACGCCCGACGGTGCGGCGATCTTCCGCCTGACCGACCATCTCAAGCGCCTGTACCAGTCGGCCAGGATCTATGACATGGTGCTGCCCTGCTCGCAGGATGAGCTGGGCACGGCCTGCCGCGAGGTGATCAAGAAGAACGGCCTGACCGCGGCCTACCTGCGCCCGGTGGCCTATCGCGGCCTGGGCGGTTTCGGCCTCTCGGCGGAAACACCGATCGACGTCGCCGTGGCGGCCTGGCCGATGGGCCCGTACCTCGGGCCGGAGGCGCTGGAACAGGGCATCACCGCCTGCGTGTCGAGCTGGCAGCGCTTCGCGCCCAACACCATCCCGGCCGGCGCCAAGGCCGGCGGCAACTATCTTTCCGGCCAGCTGATCGCGCGCGAGGCGCGCCGGCTCGGTTTCGGCGAGGGTATCGCGCTGGCCAATACAGGCCTGCTCAGCGAGGGCGCGGGCGAGAACCTGTTCCTGGTCTTCGACGGCGTGCTGCATACCACGCCGGCCAGCGCATCGATTCTTACGGGTATTACGCGCGATACGTTGAAGACGCTGGCGCGCGAGGATGGCATCGAGGTAATCGAGCGCGACCTGCCGCGTGAGTACCTGTATCTGGCCGACGAGGTGCTGATGTGCGGTACCGCGGCCGAGGTCACGCCGATCCGCTCGATCGACGGCAAGCAGGTCGGCAACGGCAGCGCCGGGCGTGTGACGCGGCGGCTGCAGGAGTTGTACTTCGGCTTGTTCGACGGGCGTACCAACGACCAATGGGGCTGGCTGGAGCCTGTCTGAGCGGAGTGCGGCGTCGCCGGGCTTTGGCTCACCGGAGCGAAAAGGCCGCCCAACCGGGCGGCCTTTTGTTTTGGGTCACGAGCTTTTCCGCGAGCCCCGGCCCCTCACCCGACCCTCTCCCCGGAGGGGAGAAGGAGCGGGCCTCCGCCAGCTGACGATCAGGCGGGTTCGAACACCAGGCTGGCGATGGCGCCATTGGCACCGCTGCGCGGGCGCATCGATACCTGCCAGCCGTACAGGTCGCACAGCCGGCGCACGATGGCCAGCCCCAGCCCGGCGCCGCTGCCGCCGGCGCCCTCGCCACGCACGCCGCGCTGGAACAGCCGCTCGGCGTCCTCCGGCTTGATCCCGGGGCCGGTGTCGATCACCTCGATGCGGCCGCTGCCGATCTCCACCCGCACCATGCCTTCGAGCGTGTACTTGATCGCGTTGCCGATCAGGTTGGTGAGCGCGACCGACAGCACCGACGCCGGCGCGTTCACACTCACCGCCTCGTTCACCGTCAGCTCGATGTCCAGCGGCTTGTCGCGCATCTGCGGTCGCTGGCTCTCGATCACGTCGGCGGCCACCTTGGCCACTTCGGTGGTTTCGCCGCGCGTGGGCCCGCGCCGCTCGGCGCGCGAGAGCAGCAGCAACGCCTCGATCAGCTCGGTGGCCTGGCGCGAAGAGCGCTCGATGCGCTTGAGCCGCTCGCGCAGCTTGTCGGTGAGGTCCGGCGAACCTTGCAGCAGTTCGGTGGTGCTGGCGATCACCGCCAGCGGCGTGCGCAACTCGTGGCTGACGTCGGAGTTGAATTCGCGGTCCCGCTCGACCATCGCGGTCAGCCGCGCGGCGTATTCGTCCAGCGCCAGCGCCAACTCGCCCACCTCGTCGTCGGCAAAGTGGGGGGCCAGCGGCTCGGCCTTGCCGGCCTTGCGGAAGTCGCGCAGCCGAGCGGCCAGTTCGCTGACCGGCTTCAACACCTTGCGCGAGAGCCACAGGCCCAGTACCAGCGAAAGCAACCCGAACAGGAACACCGCGCCGATCACGCTGATCAGCAGCTGCTGCTTGCCCAGTTCCTCGCGCGTGACGTCGTAGCGGACGAAGCTGATGATGCCCTTTTCGCGGTACACGGCCAGCTTGTAGTGATGCCGCTTGCCGTCTTCGCCCTGCTCGATGATGTCGTGCACGCCGTTGTCGTTGGCCAGGTTCTGCCACGACAACGGCAGCTTGTAGAGCGTGCGGTCGCTCTTGGTCGTGCCGGTCAGCAGGCGCGAACCGGGACCGGGCGCGTCCGGATGCTCCTGGGCGAAGTGGTTGGCGTACTTCGCATCGTCCATCAGGCTGGAGTTGACCAATTGGTCCTCCACCCGCGAACGGATGTTCAGCGCCGCAAACGCAAACAACGCGCTGAGGCCGAAGCCGAACAGCGCGAAGGAGACGATCAGGCGGAACCGCAGCTTACGCCTGGACAGCATCCGGCTCGACCATGCGGTAACCGATGCCGTGGCGGGTGTGGATCAGCGGCTTGTCGAACGGCTTGTCGATCGCCGCGCGCAGGCCGTGGATGTGCACGCGCAGGGAATCGCTGTCGGGCAGTTCCTCGCCCCATACGCGCTGCTCCAGGTCCTGCCGGGTGACCACCGAGGGGCTGGCCTCCATCAGCGCCTGCAGCAGCTTCAGGCCGATCGGGTTCAGCTGGATCGACTTGCCGTCGCGGCTGACGGTGAGCGTGTCCAGGTTGTAGGTGAGGTCGGCCACCTTGAGCACGCGGCTCTGCGGACCCTTGCCACGGCGCGCCAGCACTTCCAGGCGCGCGGCCAGTTCCTGCAGCGCGAACGGCTTGGTCATGTAGTCGTCGGCGCCGGACTCGAAACCGGTGAGCTTCTGCTCCAGCGCGTCGCGCGCGGTCAGCATCAGCACCGGAGTCTGCTTGTGCGCCTCGTGGCGCAGCTTGCGCGCCACGTCCAGGCCGTCCATGCCCGGCAGGGTGAGATCCAGCACGATCACGTCGAAATCGTGCACCACCGCCAGGTGCAGGCCGGTCACGCCATCGCCGGCGAAGTCGACCACGTGGCCGCGGTCCTCGAGGTAATCGCCGATGTTGGTCGCGATATCGCTGTTGTCTTCGATCACAAGGACACGCATGCGCCACTCCAAAGGCCACTGGCCCGCTTAAGGAAGCAAGCTTAACAAGCTTGCCGTACGGGCGGCCGGCTGCTGCGGCCAATAAAAAGGCCCAGATGCCCGACTCGCGTCGCTGCACCTGGGCCCAAGCTTACTGCCCCGATACCGAATCTGCCGGTTCCGGACCCAAGGCCGGCGCCAGCACATTGCAGTGGAGTCTTTATAGGGCCCGTCCGGTTACGGTGCAGTTAATCCCGGCTCACGCGCCTGTTAACCGACAGGCCCGGCGCGCCCGTTCTAGTGCCGCGGGCGTGAAGAAAAGCTCAGGCGCCCGCCTGCTCCTCCAGGTGCCGGATGATATGGCCGGAAACATCCACGCCGGTGGCCGTCTCGATGCCCTCCAGGCCCGGCGAGGCGTTCACTTCCAGGAGCAGCGGGCCGCGCCTGGAGCGCAGCAGGTCCACGCCGGCGATCCCCAGGCCAAGCGCGCCGGCGGCCCTGATCGCGATGCGCTTTTCCTCCGTACTGAGGGTCGCCTTCACCGCGCTGCCGCCGCGGTGCAGGTTGGCACGGAAGTCCCCGGGGCTGGCTTCGCGCTGCATGGCGGCGATCACCTTCTTGCCGACCACGAAGCAGCGCAGGTCACTGCCGTTGGCCTCGGCGATGAACTCCTGCACCAGGAAGTTGGCGTACAGCCCGCGGAAGGCCTCGATCACGCTCTGCGAGGCGCTGCGCTTCTCGGCCAGCACCACGCCGGTGCCCTGGCTGCCTTCGTTGAGCTTGATGACGTGCGGCGGCTCGCCGAGCATCGCGAGCACGTCGTTGGTGTCGTCCGGGTTGTCGCCGAACACGGTCACCGGCATGTCCAGCCCGTGCGAGGCGAGGATCTGCAGGGCACGCAGCTTGTCGCGCGCGCGCAGCACGGCGTCGGAGGAGTTGGGTGTGTACACGCCCATCATTTCCAGCTGGCGCAATACGGCGGTGCCGTAGAAGGTGGTGGTGGTGCCGATGCGCGGGATCACCGCGTCGATCTCGCGCAACGCCTTGCCCTTGTAGCGGATCGACACGTTGTCCGGGGCAATGCGGACGTAGCAGCGCAGTGGGTCGAGCACGCGCACCACGTGGTTGCGTTCGCGCGCGGCCTCGACCAGGCGACGGGTCGAGTAAAGCCGCGTGTTGCGCGAGAGGATCGCGATCTTCATGGGCACTGGCCGTGGTGGCGTTCGTGGACGAGCCGCAGCGCCGGCTCGGCGAACGCGGGTTGCGGACGTGGCAGGGTGTAGGAAAGCGAGGGATCGACCACGAAGCGCCCGAGCAGCGCGCTGCGGCCCAGCAGCATGGGAAACAGCATGTGCCGGCGATCGGTAAGGCTGATCTCGATGGAGAAGCGCTCGCCGGCCAGCAGCACCTCGCTGCGCACGAACCAGCGCTCGGTGCCGTGCCCGCCGGTGTCGGTGACCATCCGCCGGCCCGACGCGGGCGCTTCGCACCGCACCACGCGGCGCTGGTGCCGGCCGAGGGTAAGCGAAAAGCGCAGCCAGGTGGCGCCGTCGCGCTCGACGGCCTCCAGCGCATCCACGTGCAGCGCGCTCGAGCGCGCACCCGTATCGAGCTTGGCCTTGAGCATGCCGATGCCCAACTGCGGCAGCGCCAGGCGTTCCCGCCAACCAAGGGTGATCAGGTCTGTCATGGGCTGGGCACGGAGTGGAAAGCCCGTCACCTTCCACCGGCCAGGTGGAGCGAACGTGAGGTCAACCGCCGACCAGTTCGAGGTAGGGCGGAAGAGTGGCCACCGTGTTCGCCTCTGTCGGGCATGAATGCTTTCCACGGAACGAGGACGGACATCTGCCAATCGCCCGCTTCCGGCGCAGCCCGAGCGGTCCCCACCCGATGCTCCGATACGGCCGATTGCAGACCGGGAGCGGAATGGAGCGGGTGAAGGGAATCGAACCCTCGTCAGTAGCTTGGGAAGCTACAGCTCTACCATTGAGCTACACCCGCTTGTGGCCACTGATGGTAACCCGGGAAGCGGGAGTTGGGGAACGGGGTTTGCTCGGGCGACGATCCGGTTCATGCCCTGCCCGCACCGGGCATGAACCGCACATGGCGGCCGGCTGAACCGTCGGCCCACCCGGCCGTTGCGCAGTGGGCGGCCGGCCCATAATCGGTCATCGCCTCGTGAGGCTGGCCGTTCTATCGCGAGGACACGGCGGAGGAAATCCCATGCGTGCACCTTCGAAACTGCAGCTCCTCTGGCGCGCCTGCGCCGCCACCCTGCTGCTGTGCGCGGCCGGTGTCCTGCCGGCGCAGGCAGCGGCCGATACCGCGGGCGATCCGCCGGACCGGGTCGCCCGCCTTTCCTATATGGAAGGCGATGTGGGCCTGCTGCCTTCCGGCGCGCAGGACTGGGGCGAAGCCGGCATCAACCGCCCGCTGACCACCGGCGACCGGCTGTCCAGCAGCACCGGCGCGCGCGCCGAACTGGAACTGGACGGCGCCGCCCTGCGCCTGGACGGCGGCACCGACGTAGGCTTCCTGCAGCTGGATGACCAGCTGGCCCAGCTCGAGCTCACCCAGGGCACGCTCAGCCTCACCGTGCGCCAGCTCGACGAAGGCCAGAGCTACGAGATCGACACGCCGACCGTGGCGCTGGTGGTCGACCACCCGGGCAGCTTCCGCGTGGACGTCGGGGCCGACGGCCAGGCCACCCGCATTACCGCCTTCGACGGCAACGCCACGGTGTACGGCCAGAACGATGCGCAGCGGCTGGTGGTCGCCGGCCGCAGCTACCGCTTCGCCGACTCCGCGCTGGCCGACGTCGCCGTGGAAGACCTCGCCGGTGGCGACGACTTCGATGCCTGGAGCGACGAGCGCGATCGGCGCTACGCCGATTCCGACTCGCGCCGTTACGTTTCCGACGACGTGATCGGCTACCAGGACCTGGACCGGTACGGCGACTGGAGCAGCGATCCGGAGTACGGGCAGGTGTGGTACCCGGCGCACGTCGACACCGGCTGGGCGCCTTACCGGGACGGCCACTGGGCCTGGGTCGGCCCGTGGGGCTGGACCTGGGTGGACGATGCGCCCTGGGGCTTCGCGCCCTACCACTACGGCCGCTGGGCCTGGCGCAGCCGCGGCTGGTGCTGGGTGCCCGGCCCGATCGGCTGGCGCCCGGTGTATGCGCCGGCGCTGGTCGCGTTCGTCGGTGGCGGCCATTGGCGCGCGTCGGTGGGCAGCGGCGCCCCGATCGGCTGGTACCCGCTCGGACCGGGCGACGTCTACGACCCGTGGTACCGCGGCAGCCGTCGCTACTACACGCGGATCAACGTGACCAACATCCACATGCGCGACCGGGCGGTCAGCGAACGCGTCGACCGCCGCTACCGCGACTGGCACCGCGGCATCGCGCCGCCGGTGCGTGCGCTGCACGGCAAGGGACCACGCGGCTTCACCGCCGTGCCGGCGCGCAATTTTGCCAACGCCGACCGCGTGCAGCGGCATCGGCTGAACATCGATCCGGACAAGCTCGGCGGCGCCCGGCTGCTCGGCCGCGCGGCTACGCCGAAACCCACGCCACACAGCTTCGCGCCGCCGCGTCCGCCGCGCGCTGGCGCGCTGCCGGCACAGGGTTTTCGTCGCGCCGTGGTGGCACGGCATGCGCCCAGTGCCGAACTGGTGGCCGACCGCGCCACCCACGCCCGGCCGCTGGCGGCGCCGGCGCACGTGCGCGTGCTGCGCCCGCATGCCGATACGCTCCCGGCAGTCGCGCGCATCGTCCCGGCCCGTGGCCTCGGCCAGGCACGGGAAGCGCCCCGCGTCCCGATCCAGGCCGGCGGGCGCGACGTCCGCACCGCAGGCGTACCCGCTCGCATGGCGCCGCGCGAGATGCCGCTGCGGCCGGGCGAATTGCGCTCGGCGCGCTTCGTGCGTGCGCATGAGGCAGGCGAGCCCGCGCAGCCGCGCCCGGGCGTGAGTTTCATCTCCACCGCCCGCACCGATCGCGATCGGGCGGCACCGACGTTGCCGCAGGTGCCGCATTTCGAGCGTGCGGATGCATCGCGCACTCCGGTCCGCCGACCGGACGCGGAGGCCGGCCCGCGCTTCCAGCGTGCGCCGGACTTCGACGCCCGTGCCCGCGCGGCGCGCATCGAGGACGCACGGCGCGAGCCCATGCCGCGTCCATCGCCGGTACGCGGCATGGACCGCCCCACCCAGCCGGCGCACCTGCGCGCGCCGGATTTCGACGCGCAACTGCACGCCCGCGCGGCAGCCCCGCCGCCGCGCTTCCAGCGCTCGCCGGACTTCCGCCAGATGCGACCGATGCCGCACGCGGCGCCCATGCAGCGTTCAGCGCCGCCGCCACGCCAGGCGCAACCCGCGCAGTCGCAGGCGCCCGCGCCGCATCCCCGGCACGAGCCGGCGCATCGCTTCGATCCACAGCACTGATCGTGGAAGCGGCGCCCTCGCGGCGCCGCCGCTACAATGCGCCGCCCCGCGACATGGCGCGACCTTCGCAAGCGCCATGTCCCCCGCAATCCAGGCGCACGCCGTGACCGACCCGTCCGAACATCCCGACCGCCCCCCGCACCTTCGCCGCATCCGCAGCTTCGTGCTGCGCGAGGGCCGCATGACGCCGGCGCAGCAGCGGGCCTTCGATGCGCACTGGGCACGCTTCGGCATCGACTACCACGGTGCCGCGCAGGACTTCGACGCCCGCTTCGGCCGCATCGCCCCGCGCGTGCTGGAAATCGGCTTCGGCAACGGCGAGGCGCTGGCCTGGGCCAGCGAGCACGATCCGCTGCGCGACTACATCGGCGTCGAGGTGCACGGCCCCGGCGTGGGCCGGCTGATGAACGCGCTGGCCGAACGCGCGGCGGCGAACGTGCGCATCTACAAACACGACGCGGTCGAAGTGCTCGAGCACGAGATCGCACCGGGCGCGCTGGCCGAGGCGCGCATCTGGTTTCCGGATCCCTGGCACAAGAAGCGGCACAACAAGCGGCGCATCGTGCAGCCGGAGTTCGTCGCGCTGCTCGCCTCGCGCATGGCGGCAGGCGGCCTGCTGCACCTGGCCACCGACTGGCAGCCTTACGCCGAGCACATGCTCGAGGTGATGGAAGCCGCACCCGCGTGGCGCAATGCCATCGCGCCCGGCCAGTATGCGGAGAAGCCGGCCTGGCGCATCGAAACGCACTTCGAGCGGCGCGGGCTGAAGCTCGGACACGGTGTCTGGGACCTGCTCTATCGAAGGGCGTGATGCGCTGCTCCTTCTTCTCTGCGGGGATAGGCTCGGAGTGAGGGGTTGCGCTTGCCTCGGCCTCATCGTCCGAGGCTTTCCAACAGCCTTGCTCGATCAAGCGACCCGCGAGCCCCGGCTCCTCGCCCTGACCTCTCCCCCAGAGGGGCGAGGGTTCAAGAATGTGTCACCGCGCAAGCCCGTGGTTCACCAGCCACTGCAACGTGCCGCTTATACTGGCGGGCAAACAGGGACGGGCCCGGCCGCGTGAGGCATCCACTGCACAATCCCATCCGCTTCCACCACCAGCCCTTCCTGGACGCTCGCTAGTGGCCCTCGCGCTCACCCCCGAAATGATCCTGGTACTCGGGCTGGTGGGCTTCACCATGCTGATGCTGGTGCTGGAATGGATCCGCGCCGACATGGTCGCGCTGCTGGTGGTGGTGGTGATCGGCCTGACCGGGCTGATTCCTTCGGACCGCGTATTCAACGGCTTCGCCGGCAACGCGGTGATCGCAATCATCGCGATCATGATCATGGGCGCGGGACTGGACCGCGCCGGCGTGCTCTCGCTGACCGCCAGCTTCGTGATGCGCATGGCGCGCGGCAAGGAATCGCGGCTGGGCGTGGTGATCAACTCGGTCACCAGCCTGTTCAGCGCGGTGATCCCGAGCCAGGCGCTGGCCGCGCTGATGATCCCGGTGACCAGCCGCCTGTCCGCGCGCACCGGCGTGCCGATCTCGCGGCTGCTGTTGCCGATGGGCTTCTGCATCCTGACCGCGACCAACACCACGCTGATCGCCAACTCGCCGCTGATCGTTCTCAACGACCTGATCGCCAGCGCCAACGCGAACCTGCCGCCCGGCGCGCACACCATTCCGAAGTTCGGCCTGTTCAGCGTGACCCCGGTGGGCCTGGTGCTGGCGTTGCTCGGCATCGGATATTTCTGGCTGTTCGCCCGCAAGCTGCTGCCCGAGCGCGAGGACGAACGCCTGAAGGTGACCCCCGGCCGCACCGAGAGCTACTTCGCCGAGACCTACGGCATCGGCGGCGAGACGGCCGAGCTCACCGTCACCGCCGAAAGCCCGTTGGTCGGCATGAGCATCGGCGAGGTGGAGCAGTTGCATGGCGCGCCACTGATCCTGGCGATCAAGAGCGGCAACGATGCGCGCATGGCGCCGCCGGTCGACTACGTGATCTGGGTCGGCTCGGTGCTCGGCGTGCTGGCGCCACGCGAGGAGATCAGCCGCTTCGCCAACAACCAGCTGTGCAAGGTCTCGCCGCGCATGCGCCAGCTGGGCGAGTTGTTCAACCCGACCCGCGCGGGCATCTCCGAGGCGGTGCTGCCGCCGTCATCGCGCTTCCTCAAGCAGAGCGTGGGCGATCTGCGCCTGCGCAAGCGCTATGGCATCTCGGTGCTGGCGGTGAACCGCGGCGACCAGGTGTTCCGCGACGACGTGCGCGGCGTGAGCCTGCGCGCCGGCGACACGCTGGTGCTGCACTCGAGCTGGCGCGACCTGGCGCTGGCGACCGAGGACAAGGACCTGGTGGTCGTCACCGACATTCCCAAGGAGGAGCAGCGCCCCGGCAAGATCTGGCAGGCGGTGGGTTTCTTCCTGCTGGCCAAGTGCCTGGCGCTGTTCACCCACCTGGACCTGTCGGTAGCGATGATGACCGGCGCGATCGGCATGCTGCTGACCGGCGTACTGAACATGGACGAGGCCTACAAGGCGGTCAACTGGAAGACGATTTTCGTCACGGCCTGTCTCATTCCACTGGGCTGGTCGATGGACGCCACCGGCACCGCGGCCTGGCTGGCGCAGGAGGTGCTCAACCACCTCGGCGGCGCCTCGCCATGGATCCTGCAGACCTGCCTGGCGGTGCTCACGCTGCTGTTCTCGCAGGTCATGTCCAACGTGGGCGCCACGGTGATGATGGTGCCGATCGCGATCAGCGTGGCGGTGGCCACCGGCGGCAACCCTTCAGCGTACGCGCTGATCGTCGCGGTATCCTCGTCCAACACCTTCCTGCTCAGCTCCGGCCACCCGGCCCTGATGATGGTGGCTGGCCCCGGCGGCTACCGCGGCAAGGACTTTCTGCGCGTCGGCGTGCCGCTCACGCTGGCGATGCTGGTGGCCACGCTGGTGATGATCAATCTGCTGTTCCGCTGACTGATTCTTCACTGAATCGCCAAGCGGCCGGGACAGGCCCGCGGCGCCTTCCTTGCAGGCCGGCGGCGCCTGTCTCCCATTGACGTCAATTGCACTGGTGCCTGCCTAGTCTTGCCGGAAGCCTCCTCACGGGGGCCAGGGAACGGGGATATCCGGTTTTGCCTGCTAACGCGGGTGGTGCCGTGCCAACTGGTGGGAAAGAACCGCCTGCGGCATGGCCCAATCAGGACGATGGGACTAGCCACTATGCAGTACTCCCGGATACTTGTTGCATGTCTGACGGCCGCCTGCGTTTCGTCGCTGGCGATCGCCATCCTGTATCGATTCGCCGAGTCCTGGGGCTTGGTGGATCGTCCGGATGAACGCAAACATCACGTAGGCCACATCCCCTTGATCGGGGGCCTGGCGGCATTCATCGGCGTGCTTGCCGGTGCGGTGGTCGACGGCCAGGCGCACCTGTTCACCAGCACGCTGCTGGCCACGGCGGCGGTGCTGGCGGTGGTGGGCGCGCTGGACGACCGCTTCGACCTGAGCGTGCGCACGCGGCTGCTGGTGCAGACCGCCGCGGTACTGACCATGGTCGCGGTGACCGGCGTTCACATCCACACGCTGGGCCATCTCTTCGGCAAGGAATTCGAACTGGGCGTGTTCGGCATTCCGCTGACGGTCATCGCGGTGATCGGTCTGCTCAATGCCTTCAACATGATGGACGGCATCGACGGCCTGGCTGGCACGCTGGCCCTGGTCAGCATCGGCGCCATCATCATGTACCAGGGCCAGCCGCAGTGGCCTGGCGTGATCGTGCTGGTACTCCTGGCCGGTGCGCTGGTGCCTTACCTGGCAGTAAACCTGGGCCTGGTGGGGAAGAAGATTTTCCTCGGCGACGCCGGCAGCATGGTGGTCGGCTACATCCTGGCCTGGACCTTGATCCACCTCAGCCAGAGCGTGCCCGACAACGAGCTTTCCACGATCGACGTGCTGTGGTGCGTCGGCTTGCCGGTGCTGGACACGCTGGCGGTGATGGTGCGCCGCATCCGCGAGGGCAAGAGCCCGTTCAAGCCGGACCGCGGCCACATCCACCACATGATGCTGCGCGCCGGCCTGGGACCGCGCACCACGCTGGTGGCGCTGGTGATGCTGGCGATCGTTCTGGCGCTGACGGGCATGCTCACCCACTCGCTGGCGCCCGGCAGCAACCTGCTCGCCTTCGGCGCGCTGACGCTCATCTACGTCACCACCACCAACCGTGTGTGGCAGCGCCAGCAGGCCCAAGGGCCGGCTCCGCGTCCCCTGCCCGCGCCCGCCCCCGTGCATACGGCACATGGCATGCTGACCAGCGCCCGCGTCCTCGCCTTCCCGCAGAAGCCCACCCGTGCCGGCCTGGGACGGCGGCCGGATGACGGATCCAAGCGCGGCGCGGCGGCGGAATGAATCGGATCCACTGCTGCCGATTCCCCGGCCTGGCGTAGACAGCGCACCAGCCAGCACTCGACGCGTAGCCGACGAACCAACGTCGGCTACGCGTCAGCGTGCGGGCAAGGCAGGACTCGCCGGAAACCACATGCGCGACCACTGCTGCGCATGGTGTGACGGAAGCCTCAGCGCGTCGGTTCACTGCCCGCCGCTTCACAGCCCATCCACCCGATCGCACCTAGTTTTTTTGCCAGCGTGCTCGACAGCAGCGTGCGGGGATCCCGCGAACGCGCCATTTCCGAGGGAGTTCTCCGAGTGACCAGCAAACCCGGCCTGGCCATGCAGACCAGCGCTGCGGGCCGGCCCATCACATCGGCAGTGCCTGGCTGGCGACATCACCTGTACCGCTTGAGCCGCAGCCGTTTCCTGCGCAACGTTGCGGCGGTGGCGACCGGCACGGCCGCCGCTCAAGCGGTCACCGTCGCCTGCGCGCCGCTGATCGCACGCCAGTATGGCCCGGCCGCCTTCGGCGTCCTGGGCAGCTTCACCGCCTTGCTGGGCGTCATCGGTCCGATCGCGGCGCTCAGCTATCCCATCGCCATCGTGTTGCCGGCGCGCGAAAGCGATGCCCGTGGGCTGGCGTGGCTGTCCGTGGCGATCGCGCTGACCAGCTCGGTGCTGGTCGAACTGGCGGTATTCGTCGTCGGTGGGCCGTTGGTCAGGCTGCTGCAGCTTGAGGCGATCGAACCTTTCCTGCCATGGCTGGGGCCGGCGATGTTCCTCGCTGCCTGCCTGCAGGTGGTCGAGCAGTGGCGTATCCGCACCAAGCAGTTCACCCTGACCGCGCGCGTGGCCGTGCTGCAGTCGCTGCTGATGAATGGCGCCAAGGCGGTGGCCGGCTTCGTCCAGCCGCTTGCCGCCACGCTGGTCGTACTGGCCACGCTCGGCAATGGGCTGTATGCGACGATGCTCGCGTCCGGCATGCGTGGAAGTTTGTTTCGCCGTGCCGGGCCGGGGCAGACGTCGCTGCGCGAGCTGGCATGCCGGCATCGCGACTTCGCGCTCTACCGCGCGCCGCAGATCGGGCTCAATGCCGCGGCCCAGGGCCTGCCCGTGGTCATGCTCGCCAGCCTGTTCGGCACCAGCGCAGCGGGCTTCTACACGCTCGCGCGGACGGTGCTTTCCATGCCCTTCCGTCTCATCGGCAAAGCCGTCAGCGACGTGTTCTATCCGCGCTTCACCGAAGCCGCGCGGCACGGCGCGGACCTGCGCCGACTGTTGCTCAAAGGCACCGGCCTGCTCGCCGTGGCCGGCATCGTGCCGTTCGGTCTGGTGGCGGTGTCCGGCCCATCGCTGTTCCGCTGGGTGTTTGGTGCAGCCTGGGCGCCCACCGGCGAGTACGCGCGCTGGCTAGCCATCTGGCTCTTCTTTGGTTTCCTCAATCGCCCCAGCGTGGCCGCCATCGCCACGCTGTCCCTGCAGGGCTTCTACCTGGTCTACGAAATCGGCAGCGTGGTGTTGCGCGCAGCGGCCATCTACGCAGGCTTTGCCTGGTTCCACAGCGACGTGGCGGCGGTGGCCGGGTTCAGCCTGGCCGGCGCCGTACTTAACGCCGCGTTGATTTCGGCAACGTTAGCCTGCAGTGGAGGAAGCAGGGCCAGCGTGACCGCCGGCCTGGCCGTGCCGGGGAGCGCCGCAGATGACGCCCCGAGACATGACAAGGCGTCTATGACAACCACTCAACGCTCCAGCACGCGGGAGAAACTGGCCGGCTTGCTGGCCTATCTGCCTGACCCGATTTTCTACCAGTACAGGTATTTCATTACCCACCGCCGCCTCTGCAACTTCAGGCGTCCCCGGTATTTCTCGGAAAAGATCTTCCATCGGATGCGGCATCCGCGGCCCTTCTTTTCGCGCCTGGCCGACAAGCTCGCTGCACGTGGCTATATCGCCGATCGCGTGGGCGAGCGGTATCTGGTGCCGCTCTACCACTCTTGCGAGCGGGTCTGCGTCGATACGTTCGATCGCCTTCCCGACACCTTCGTGATGAAGTCGAACCACAGCGCGGGGCAGGTCTACGTGGTGCACGACAAGCGCCAGGAAGACCTCGAGGCGCTGGCGACCCTGGCCAACAGCTGGCTGGACGGCGGGGTCACCGTGCGCAAGCGCGAGAAGCACTATCGCGCGATCCCCCCGAGGATCCTGTTCGAGAAGGCGTTGCTGGAAGACGGCAATCCGCCGGACGACTACAAGTTCAACGTGTTCAATCCGGGCGGCGAGCGCGCACCGTTCGTGTTCATCCAGTACATGCGCGGGCGCTTCGTGCACCTGACGCAGGACCTGTTCCTGGCCGACTGGAGCCCCGCGCCGTTCAAGCTGCAGAACCAGAAGTGCCACGGCGCGCTGAGTCCGCGCCCGCCGCTGCTGGAGGAAATGCTGAAGCTGGCGACCACCCTGGCCGAGCCACTGGGCTACCTGAGGGTGGATTTTTACGTGCATGACGGGCGCATCTATATAGGTGAACTCACGCTCACTCCTGGTGCCGGCTACTACGTGTTCGCGCCGCGCGACTGGGACCTCTGGCTTGGCCAGCGGTTCGGCTGGCCTGAGGGTCCCACGTCGGACTCCGCCTCGAGAGGCAACCGCTCGTCTCGCGACTACGCCGCCATCGCGGGCACGGTCGAGGGGCAATGATGCCAACGCCATCCATTCACAACGATCGCCCGCCCGGTAGCCAGGACGGCAGCCGGCCGTGCCATGCACGACCAGGCCAAACCGACGCCATGCGACAGTCGCGCAAGATACTGGTGTACAAGGGCGACCTTCTGCCCTACTCGGAAACCTTCATCCGCGAGCAGGTGCGCATGCTTGTGCGCTGGCACGGCGTGCTGGTCGGCGAGCGGCTTCTCCCCGCAGGATTGCCGCTGGACGAGCTGGATGTGCGCCTGGTCGGTTTCCGCAACCGGCTGCTCCACCGCTTGGCCCGGGCCAGCACCCGGCTGGCGACGCTGCCGCCGAACAAGCTGGCGCGGCTGCGCGCCGAACGGGCGCAACTGCTGCACGTCCACTTCGGCACCGACGCATACCTGATCTGGCCGGTGGCGCGGCAACTGGACCTGCCGGTGCTGGTCACCCTGCACGGCTACGACATCCATACGGACCGCCAGTGGTGGGAGTCCGGACGCGGCGGCTTCGTCCTGCGCGGTTATCCGAAGGGCCTGCTGGCTATCGCGCGCGATCCGCGCGTGCACTTCATCGCCGTGTCGCGCGCCATCAAGAAGCGCGCGATCGAGGTCGGCATTCCCGCCGGGAAGATCAGCGTCAACCACATCGGCGTGGACACGCGCCGCTTCGTCCCGGGCGGCCTGCCGCTGGCGCAGCGCAACGAGGTGCTCTTCGTCGGCCGCCTGGTGGAAAAGAAGGGATGCCAGTACCTGATCGAGGCCTTCAGCCAGGTGCAGGAGCGCTTCCCGGAGGCGCGGCTGGTGATCGTGGGCAATGGTCCGCAGAAGCCGAGGCTGCGCGCGCTGGCCCAGCAACTAGGCGTGCGTGTCGAATTCGCCGGCTCGCTCTCGCCAGGGGAGGTATGTGAACGGCTGCACCGCGCGCGCGTGTTCTGCCTGCCGAGCATCACCGCGAGCAACGGTGACGCCGAGGGCCTGGGCATCGTGCTGCTGGAAGCCCAGGCTGCCGGCGTACCGGTGATCACCTCCGCGCGCGGCGGTGCCGACGAGGGCATCGTCCACGGCAGCACCGGCTTCGCGCATGCCGAGAAGGACGTGGCCGCCCTCCGCGACGGCCTTGCGGCCCTGCTGGGCAACGACGAACTGGCCGCCCGGTTCGGCGCTGGCGGGCGGAAGCACATGGTGGAGAACATGGATATCCGCGACTGCGTGGCACGACTGGAAACCATCTATGACCGCCATGCGTCCACCTACCAGCCGGTCGCCCACTCGCACGCGCTCGAGCCGGAGGAACGCGGATCGGCCGCTTGATATAGGAGAGTCTCTCGCGTGGGCCGCCCGGCCCCGATGCGCCGGCAGGCCGGCCCATCATCGGCGTCCGGAAGGCCTGCGCAAGAGCACGGAAGTCCCAAAAAGAAGGGTTGCATCCGGTTGTCGGGGAAACGTCGTTCTTTGCACGCCCGTGCAACCGTACAGCCGCCCACGATGTGACGAAACGGAGTGAAGCCATGTTCATATCGGACAGAATCGTTTTTCTCGAGCTGCAGAAAACCGGATGCACGCACATCCGCGACCTGCTCGACGAGCTCGTGGGTGGAAGACTGGTCGGCAAGCACAACCAGGCGAGCCGGCGCCTGTTTTCCGAGGGGAGGATCTTCCTGGGGTCGGTCAGGGACCCGTGGGACTGGTACGTCTCGCTGTGGGCCTTCGGCTGCCACCGCAAGGGCACGGTGTTCGGCAACGTGACCAAGCATGGCATCAAGTTCAAGGGCCGCGGCTGGAGGACGAACCCGCTGTCGGCCGTTCACGAACTCCTGCAAAGCCGGCCCAACCGGATCGCGGACAAATGGAGGCGCACCTACCAGGACGTCAACGACCCCGGCGCCTTCCGCGAATGGCTGCACATGATGCACGACAAGGAATTCCGTCCGGACGTCGAGGGCTATGCCCAATCCGGCGTGGGCCAGGTCACGGGCTTCCTGACCTACAGCTACCTGAAGACGTTCGCCTGCAAGAAAGGCAACATGGATGCATTGAATGCCATCGCCACCAGCGACCAGCTGACCGATTACGAGGCAAGCAACTGCTTCATCGACTACTTCGTGCGCAACGAGCACCTGGAATCCGATCTGCTGGACGCACTCAAGAGCGCCGGATTCGAGTTCTCCCCGGCGACCGAAGCGAAAGTGCTCTCCCGTCCCAAGACCAACACCACGAGCCGGAAGCGGAAACTCGACTACTACTACGACGCGCCGTCGGAGCAGTTGATCGACTACTGGGACAGGCTGGTCGTGGAGAAATTCGGTTACGCGGTCCCGAGCATGAGGGAACACCCTGACGAACAGGCTCCCATCCAGCTGGCCAGCGGCACGCCGGCACGTGGTTCGTCGCTCGCGGCCAACTGAAGCAACGGCGGCTGCCGGATAGCGCCGACCACGGAGGACCGGGCGACGCCATGGATGGCGCCGCCTCAACCGCCCCCTCGCGCTCACGGGTCCGGGCGTACCGCTTGCCGCTCGCTTTGCTTTGGCAGGCAACGCCTGCTGTGTTCGGGAACGTGGCTACCGCACCGTCGAGCAAAAAAAACCCGGCGCACCTCCGTTGGATCGGAGATGCGCCGGGGTTTTGATGTCACCTCGGCAAGACCAAGACGTCCCGAAGCCTCGCCGTGGGGCGCCTACCCGGCCTACGGCCGGGAGGTTCCCGCCTCCATCTCATCCCAGCAAGGTATCGATCACCCGCTGCGCCAGCTCGTCCACGGCCAGCCCCTGTGTCTGCAGGTGCAGCTCGGGCTGCTCCGGACGCTCGTAGGGCGAGTCGATACCGGTGAAGTTCTTGATCTGGCCGGCGCGGGCCTTCGCGTACAGGCCCTTGGGATCGCGCTCGGCACACACCTCCAGCGGCGTGTCGACGAACACCTCGCGGAATTCGCCGTTCTCGAACAACCGCCGCGCCATGCCGCGTTCGCTGCGGAACGGGCTGATGAAGGACACCAGCACGATCAGTCCCGCGTCCACCATCAGCTTCGACACCTCGGCAACGCGGCGGATGTTCTCCACGCGATCCTCCTCGGTGAAGCCCAGATCGCGGTTGAGGCCGTGGCGCACGTTGTCGCCGTCGAGCATGTACGTGTGGTAGCCCATCGCGTGCAGGCGTTTCTCGACCACGTTGGCGATGGTCGACTTGCCCGAGCCGGACAGTCCGGTGAACCACAGGCAAGCCGGGGTCTGGCCCTTGATGCGCGCACGGGCCGTGCGGTCGACGTCGGTGTGTTGCCAGTGGATGTTGTCGGCGCGGCGCAGCGCGAAGTCGAGCGTGCCGGCGGCGACGGTGGCGTTGGTCTGCCGGTCGATCAGGATGAACGCACCGAGCTCGCGGCAGTCGGCGTACGACTCGAACGCGATCGCGTGGTCCAGGCCGAGGTTGCAATAGCCCACCTCGTTGAGTTCCAGGCGCTTGGCCGGCCGCTTCTCCTGCGTGTTCACGTCGACGCGGTGCTTGATCTCGGTCACCTGCGCCGTGACCAGGCGCGCGCCGATCTTCATCCAGTAAGGGCGGCCGGGCAGCAATGCGGCGCCGTCCATCCACAGCACGTGCGCGGCGAACTGGTCGGCCACCTGCGGCGGCGAGGAGATCGCCGCGATCACGTCGCCGCGGCTGATGTCGCGCTCGTCCTCGAGTTGGATCGCCACCGCGTCGCCGGCGACGGCGCGCGGCAGGTCGCCATCGGGCGTGACGATGCGCGCCACCCGAGAGCGCACGCCGCTGGGCAGCGCCACCACTTCGTCGCCCGGGGCGATCGCACCGGCCACCACCTGGCCGGCATAACCGCGGAAATTCTGGTTGGGCCGGCACACCCACTGCACCGGCATGCGGAAGCCGAGCTTGCTCACGGCGCGCTCGACCTGCACCGTCTCCAGGTGCTCGAGCAGGCTGGGCCCGTTGTACCAGCCCATCGCCTGAGAGCGGTTGGAGACGTTCTCGCCGTGCAGCGCGGACAGCGGCACGGCGGTGACGTGCTCGATGCCCATCTGCGCGGCGACCACGCGGTAGTCGCTCTCGATGCGCTTGAAGGTGCTCTGCGCGTAGCCGGCCAGGTCCATCTTGTTGACCGCCAGCAGCACGTGGCGGATGCCAAGCAGCCCGCAGATGTAGGTGTGCCGCCGGGTCTGCGTGAGCAGACCCTTGCGCGCATCGACCAGCACGACGGCGAGGTCCGCGGTGGACGCTCCGGTGGCCATGTTGCGCGTGTACTGCTCGTGCCCCGGGCAGTCGGCAACGATGAACTTGCGCTTGTCCGTGCTGAAGAAGCGGTAGGCCACGTCGATGGTGATGCCCTGCTCCTGCTCCGCGGCCAGGCCGTCGACCAGCAGTGCGAAATCCAGCTCGCCGTTCTGCGTGCCGTGACGCAGGCTGTCGCCCTCGAGCGCCGCGAGCTGGTCGTCGAACAGCAGCTTGGTGTCGTACAGCAGGCGCCCGAGCAGGGTGCTCTTGCCGTCGTCCACGCTGCCGCAGGTGATGAAGCGCAGCAGGCTCTTGGTCTCGTGGCGCTGCAGGTAATCGTCGATCGCGGTGACGGCGGCGCTCGACTGGCTGTCGGTGGTCTTAAGATCCATCAGAAATACCCTTCCTGCTTCTTCTTTTCCATGGAGGCCGAGGCATCCTGGTCGATGATGCGGCCCTGCCGCTCGGAGGTGCGCGCGATCAGCATTTCCTGGATCACCGCTGGCAGCGTGTCGGCCTCGGACTCGATCGCCGCGGTGAGCGGGTAGCAGCCGAGCGTGCGGAAGCGCACCTTGCGCATCTGCGGCACCTCGCCGGGTTCGAGCGGCATGCGGTCGTCATCGACCATGATCAGCTGGCCGTCACGCTCGACCACCGGCCGCTCGGCGGCCAGGTACAGCGAGGGCACCTCGATGTTCTCGCGGTAGATGTAGAGCCAGATGTCCAGTTCCGTCCAGTTCGACAGCGGGAACACGCGCACGCTCTCGCCCTTGTGGATGCGCGTGTTGTACAGGCTCCACAGCTCCGGGCGCTGGCTCTTCGGATCCCAGCGGTGCTGCGCGTTGCGGAAAGAGAACACGCGCTCCTTGGCGCGCGATTTCTCCTCGTCGCGGCGCGCGCCGCCGATGGCCGCGTCGAACTTGTACTGGTTGAGCGCCTGCTTGAGCGCCTGCGTCTTCATGACGTCGGTATGCACGGTGGCGCCGTGGCTGAACGGGTTCACCCCCTGCGCCACGCCTTCCTGGTTGGTGTGCACCAGCAAACGGCAGCCGGTCTCCTTCGCGCGGCGGTCGCGGAAGGCGATCATCTCGCGGAATTTCCAGGTGGTGTCCACGTGCAGCATCGGGATCGGCGGCGGCGCGGGGTAGAACGCCTTCAGCATCAGGTGCAGCAGCACCGAGGAATCCTTGCCGACCGAGTAGAGCATCACCGGGTTGGCAAATTCCGCGGCCACCTCGCGCATGATGTGGATAGCCTCGGTTTCCAGCCGCTTCAGATGCGATGAAGTGGCGAGTGACTGGATGTCGGCAGCGCCGGCGCGCGCTGCGGCGTCGCTGCGCGGGGTGCCGTTCTGATCCGGAATTGCAGCCAGGGCCATGGGCATGTTTCCTTGTCCGTGTGAAGACGCCAAAGTCGGCAATGCTGGGACTTTAGATATGGCGCCGTGAAAGAAATTGATAGATTCCCGTTATGCGCGCCAGCTATATCGGCCGCAAGCGCGATTCAAATTCCGAGCGAAAGCGCCAATCGGTTGGCGAGATAGGTTTTGGCTCGTTCGCGCCTGGCACGCCGTGAAGGATGGCGCGCCTCGAGCCGTTCGTAGCCGAAATCCTCCAGCACTGGGCCGGCGACCATATTCGCTAGGGCGATCTCGTAATCGGTGATCTGCGCCTTCCACGCCTCCAACGGCTTGTGCGAGACGCCGCCGAAAGCTTCGTTGCTGGTGCTGTTTCCCTGCCAGTGCTCACCCATCGAGGTGGGCCGCGTAAGCAGGTCCAGGTAGTCGATGTCCAGGAACGAAGCCACTTGGCGCATGGTCGCGGCGATGTGGCCGAGCAAGTCCTCGAAGCGGATGCAGAGGTAATCGGGTACCGCCAGCCGGTTGGTGAACAGGTGGTGATAGGAGTTGTGCAGGGAGCACGCCATCGGCCACAGATAGGGGAAGTTCCCCGTGTTCGCCTGCAGCATGCGGCGCAGCGCGACCACCGTGGCATAGGGATTGCGGACGATGTGGATGAAGCGCGCGCCGGGGAAATAGCGCGCAAGGACGTAGGCAAACTCGGCGTGTTCCACCGACTTCTCCACCAGCATGGACCCATCGCGCGGTGGCGTGCCGGCTGCGGCTTCATAGGCCGCGCGCATGTAGCCCATGAAGAACGCCGGCATGTCGGTCGGATCGAGGGCGCGCAGGCGCGGTTCGAGCACTTCCATGCGGTAGGCGAAGCCCGGTGCGTCCGCATACGGGTTGCCCGGGCGGGTATCGAGGCGGATCTGGTCGAGCATCCGTTCGACCAGTTCGTTGCCCTCGAGCCCGTGCGGCAGGTTGCGTCGACGGCGGTAGTTCACCCAGTGGTCGGTGAACTGGAACAGGTGCGTTTCCTTCGGCAGCACCGCCAGTTCCGGATGGCCGTCCAGAAGGCTGCGCAACAGGCTGCTGCCGCTCTTGTGCGAGCCGAGCAGGAATACCGGCGGGCGTTCGCCCGAAGGGCTCTGGCAAGTTTCCGGCGGCGTACCGCGCGGGTCCCTGCCGGCAGCCGGGATGGGCACAGGTCCGCCGGACGGGCGCCCTTGTCCGCCGTCGCGGTCTGCGAGCGAGTTCCAGTTCATGGCTCAGGGTTCCTTGCCGTAGCCAAGCGCCGACATGCCGTCGGCACACAGGTTTTCGATGGAGCGCAGGTTGGCGGCACCGAAGAAGGTCTCCAGCGCCGTGTGGTGGCCGCCGCGCAGCGGGAACGATCCGTCCACCGCGCCGCTGATGTCGGCCACCACCGGCATGTCGAGATCGTCGGCCAACTGTTCGATCACGCCGGTCTTGTCGGCCACGACGTCCTCATAGCGGACCAGGTGGATGGATGAGCGCGCGTCGAGGTAGCTGCGTACGCCCAGGCTCCATCGCTGCGCCAGCCGCGCGACGTAGTTGCCCCGTGTGATGCCCAGGCCATGGCCCTCGAAGATGGCCCGCCAGCGCTGCCGGCTGGCCGGGACGTAGCCATCGCGTGGGTCGAGCTCCTTCAGGTCGCCAGGGATCCCGAGGCGATGAAGGATGCTGCGGATGTTGTCGCGGGGGTCGCGCACGACGAACACCTGTTTCGATTGCGGAAAGCGCTCCTTCAGCTGCCGGTAGAGGAACGCAAAATCCGGGTCCTTGACGATCTCGGCCTGGAAGTAGGCGCCGAACCGGTCCACGAACTGGCCCGCGGTCAGTCGCCCCTCGAGGATGTCAGGCAGCAGGAACCCCTGCGCGTCGTAGTGCGCGACGCGCCAGAACGGGTCGTTGCTGGACTCGGTCCCGACGGCCTTGGCAAGCCATGCGGCGATTGCCGTGGTTCCCGCGTTCGGACTGCCGCCGATGATCACCGGCCGCGGAAATATGCTGGCCGTCCTGTGCTGGCAGAAACGCACCCAGCTGCGGCCGAAGCGTTTGGCGCGCCGCAGCGGGTGCGGGAGCTCACTGAGGAACCGGCGTACAGGCTCGGTCATGTTTCCATCCATGGGTCGGGTCCGGTTCCCGCCATGGGCGAGTACGGGATGTGGCCCCCGGCGCTGGCCCGGGAAGTCAAGCGGCGTCTGCGTCGGCGGCACGCGGGACACGGCGGCGTTCATCGATGCGCGAGTCGGTGGTAGATGCTCATGCCGCGCGTCTTGATGCGCGAGGACATGCGCATGCCGAACAGCGCCGCCAGCAGCGCGCTGCTGGTGTTGTAGCCGCGCCGGGAAAAGCCGAGCTTGCGGGCGCGGCCGCTCCACTGCGCACCGGCCTCGTCGTCGCCGCGGGAGTACGCGATCCAGGCCGTCTTGCAGCAATAGCGGCCAAGCTCCGTCCGATAGCGCTCGCGGGCCGGGGCTGCGCAGGCATCCACCCAGTCGCGGATTTGCCGGTAGGTCACCTCGGCGGCATGCATGACGTGCTCCGGATGCGCGTGGTGCACTCGATGCGGCGAGTGGTGCTGCCAGTACACGCCGTTGCCCTGGGTGCTCACGGCAACGCGCAGCCCGCGGGTCAGCGCGCGGATGACCAGCTCGCCATCCTGGTCCTTGCGCAGCTGCTCGTCCCAGCCGCCGATCGCGCGCAGGCTCTCGGCGCGCCAGGCGACACAGCACGGCGGGAAGAACTCCCGCGAAACCTTCCAGCGGAAGATGCGCTCGCCATTGTCCAGCGCGACGGGAACACGCAGCACACGGCGCTCGCTGCCGTTGCCGTCGTAGCGCCAGGGCCCGATGGCGAGATCGGCGCTCTCCTGGTCGAGCCGGTCGACCAGGCCGCGCAGCAGTCCGTTTTCAACGTAGTCGTCCACGTCGAGGAACATCACGTAGCGCGTCGTCGCCATCGACAAACCAAGGTTGCGCGCATGCGGCGCGCCGAGGTTGCGCTCGAGCGACACCAGGCGCACGCCCTCGAAGCCTCGCACCACGTCGGCGGTGCCATCGAAGACGCCGTCCTCGACCACGATCAGGTTCTGCGCAAGTGTCCCCTCCTCCAGCGCGGAGCCGATGGCGCGCGCCACCCAGCGCTCCGACCGGTAGGAAGGAATGACGATGGTCAGATCCGGTACCACGACACCTCCACTCATGTGCCTGCCGGCCCGCGCGGGCACCCGTTCTTCACGTTCGCTGGCGGGCTCGGCCTGATCGCACAATCATTCGCAATCGATGGTGAAGCAGGCGTAGGCGACGCAGACTCTTTCGTGCGCGGCGGTCGTTCGTGCGCCGAACAGGCGATCCGTCGCCGCGCCCCGCGCAAGCTGTACGAAAGCCGATCGGCGCCTCGCCGATAGACGAACGATTCACGCCAACTCACGGAACGTTGGTGGTTCGGCAGCAGCCGAGCCTGCTTCCCTCTCCCAGAGCCCCCCTTTCATATGAGTGACACGGACATCAGCGCCCACCACCGGCTGTTCGAGACCGAGCATCTGCAGAGGGATCTGCGCGGGCGCAGCGTGCGCGGCGCAGCGGTCACGCTGTCCAGCCAGGCTGCGCGCTTCGTCCTGCAGCTGGCGGGCATGGCGGTGCTGGCGCGGCTGCTCGCCCCTGCGGACTTCGGCGTGTACGGCAAGACCATTGCGCTCACCGGTTTCATCACCGTGCTGCAGTCGGGCGGGCTGTCGCTGGCGACCGTGCAGCAGGTGAAGATCAACCACGGGCAGGTCAGCACGCTGTTCTGGCTCAATGGTGCGCTGGGCCTGGCGATCGGCCTGGTCGTTGCGGCGCTCAGCCCCGCCATGGCCTGGTTCTACCGGGATCCGAGGGTGCTGTGGATCGGCGTGGGCATGGCCGGCGTGGTGCTCATCAACAGCCTGGGCGTACAGCACCGGGCGCTGCTGCAGCGGCAGATGCGCTTCACCCAGAAAGCAGGTGGCGAGGTGCTGGCGCTGCTCGCGGGCTTCATTGCCGCGGTGATCAGCGCGTGGATGGGCGCCGGTTACTGGGCCTTCGTCGTGCAGCAGTACGCCAATGCGCTGGTGACACTGGCGACGCTCTACGGCTTCTGCCGCTGGCTGCCGGGGTTGCCGCGCCGCGGCAGCGGGGTGCGGCCGATGGTGAAGCTCGGCGCCAATCAGAGCGGCTCGACCGTGCTCAACTTCGCCAGCCGCAACGTGGACAACATCCTCATCGGCCGCTACGTGTCCGATGCGGCGCTGGGCTTCTACACGCTCGCCTATCGCCTGCTGCTGCTGCCGATCCAGCAGATCAATGCGCCTTTCACCGCAGTGATGCTGCCGGTACTGGCCCGCCTGCAGGACCAGCCCAGGCGGTTCGCCCGCTTCTATTACAGCGCGCTGGGCGCGATCGTATTCGTCGGCATGCCGACCGTGTGTTTCCTGTTCGTGGATGCCAAGCCGCTCATCAAGCTGGCGCTGGGCGACCGCTGGCTTCCCACCGTACCGCTCTTCCAGGCACTGGGCGTGGCGGCGTTCATCGGCACCTTCAACATCGCAGCGGGCTGGGTCTACCTGGCGCTGGGCTACGCAGAGCGGCAATTGCGCTGGCAGCTCGTCTCCACCGGGATCACGCTGGCCGCCTTCTATGCGGGTCTTCCCTGGGGGGCCTTCGGCATCGCCGTGTCGTTCAGTGCCACCCGCGTACTGCTGATAGTGCCCGGGTTGCTCAATGCATACCGCGACACCCCGGTCGACCTGCGCTCGACGGCCAGGACGCTGGCGCGCCCTGCCCTGGCCTCCATTGGCGCGGCAGTGGTGCTGTGGGGAATCCATCCTGCAACCGCGCATTGGTCCGCAGCCTGGGTCGTCATCGTGGACGCGCTCCTCTACGCAGGCCTCTATCTCGCCGCCTGGCTGGTGGATGCGTCCGGTCGCGCCCACCTGCGCGAGTTTCTGACCATGGCCGAGGATCTGCGCCCCGGTGCGGCGGGGGCGGGCAAGCGACAGGCCTCCTGACGCCTGCCGGTCGCGGTGAGGGAGCGTGGCCGGGATCAAGTGAGGCCGGCGTGCCGGCCACACTGGCATGGTCGTTCGAGATTGGCGTTGCCGCTGTGGGCCACACGCACTGCGTCTTATCGTCCGGAACGGCCGATGGCTATCGTCCGCGGGCGGCGACCACGGATCCGGCCAGCCGCCCCCGAGCGCTCGCTCACGCCCGGTAGCTGTCCTCGCAACTCGCGCCGGCCTCCGGCCAGCCGAACCGGTCGCCCAGCTCCCTGTCCCAGGTTTGCGGAACGAACACGTAAGTGCCGGCCCCGGGGGTGACGGTCAGTTCGCCGACGTAGATGCGGCCGCAGTGAACGTAGAAATCGACGCGCAGGTAGCCGAATGGTTCGGCCAGCTTTCTCGCCAGGGTCAGCATTTCAGGCAGCTGTTCCACCTTTCCCACCGACGCCGCGCTCTCGTGGAGCAGGGGCAGTTCCAGCTTGAACGGTGCGGGCGACCAGTCGTCCAGGTACAGCTTCTGCTCGAGGTCCACGAAACGGCCGTGCATATGCTGGATGAAGACGAACGGCTCCCGCCCGGGCGTATTGAAGACGTTGAACTTGTAGTCGTCCGGAGCATGGCCGCCATCGAGCAGCGACTGCTCGAACACGATCCTCGGCGGAATCCGCAGGTAGTGCTTTTCGCGGCTCTTGAACGCCGAACAGGAGGCCAGCCACGCGTTGGCCAGATCGGCCAGCTTGCGGAGGTCTTCCTGGCTCTTGTCGCGGACGATCTTTACCTGCGAGAAGCCGTTGGTGGACTTCATCACGAAGGACTGCGGCAAGCTGTCGAACGTTTCGGGCGTTACCGCATCGCAGGAGAGCAGCACCGGCACCAGGTACTGCGGCCCGACCTTTTCGGCGATGTAATCCCGCGCCGCAAGCTTGTCCGCCAGCTGGGTAAAGACAGGCGACGGATAGCGCATGCGATGGAAGATCTTTTCAGAGAACCGCTTGGGGTTCCTGAAATTGCAGAGCCTGCCGTGGATCGAGAAATACTTGTATTGATAGAACAGCGCGTCGGGAAGCGAATAGAACACGCGCCGGGCGACCTTTCTCATCGCTGAGCTGGTGACTTTGTCGCCTGCAGCTTCCCGGGCCTTCCAGAAGTTTTCCGAGGGAATGGTGCACAAAGCCGGGTCCATCGATTCTACCTTGTGTCCCATGGGACTTCTCCCGCCTGCAATGGCAGGCGTCAACTTCACGACATGCCGCGCATGCGGCCGTGGATTGCTGCCGGCGCCCGCAACCGCTACGGGCGCGGGCGGGAAAGACCCTGCCGGCGCAGGCGATGGAGCAAGCCGCGACGAACCCAGTTCGCCATGCCGACGGTAGTGGCTACCACGTACTCCCTGCGGCTCAGCAGGCCCTGGCGAAGCAGCTTGCGGCGCAGGTCGCGCCTGGCACGATGAACGGCGACCACGTTGTCGCTGAGGCCGGTGGCGCCGTTCTCCCGCATGTTCCAGATCGCCAGCACCTGCTCGATCCTGGCGCAGCGATAGCCGGACAACGCGATCTGCGACCACAGCAGGTAGTCTTCCGAGTGCGAAAAGTTCTCGTCGAAGCGGAACGGCAGGTCCCGGCGCAATACCACCGAAGCGGTGGGAAACGGGTTGCGCACAAGCAACGTGCCGCGCCCGACGATGCGGGCCTGCGCCGGCTTCTGCGGGACGGGAACCGGCGTGCCGCGCGGCCGCACCAGCATCTGGTGTGCGATCAGCGCGATGTCGGGGTCGGCGTGGATGGCCGCCATCTGCAGTTCCAGCTTTTGCGGCCCCCAGCAGTCGTCGGCATCGAGGAAGGCGACATAGGGCTGTCGGGCCTTCTCCCATCCGGCGTTGCGCGCGCGCGAGGGCCCACCGTTGGTAGGCAGTGCAATCAACTTGATCCAGTCTTCGCCGTAGGCCCCGGCGATGCGGCGCATCGCGTCGAGCGTGTCGTCGCCGCTGGCGTCGTCCACCAGTAAGACTTCGGCGGGCGGCAGAGTCTGGGCCGCGATCGAGGCGACCGCATCATCCAGCGTGGCAGCAGCGCGGAAGCACGGGACGACCACGCTCACCGGCGCGTACTTGGCCGGGGCCCGCTTCCCCGGGGGCGCCGTTGCATCGAAAATGGCTTCAGAGCGATCCCGGGCATTCACGGCGGTGTCGTCCTTGCATGACGGACGACAAGCATCGTTGAGACGGCATCAAAGCACCGTCAAACGATCCGGGCTCATCCATTTGTTCTGGGCCGGGTACGCGCAGAAACCGTGGACTGCGTACCTCGTTTGGATGCGGCGTGCGCTTTTCATCACCCTGGCTGTCGGCAGTGCCGGTGACGGGCGCATCAACGCGCAGGCGGAACTGCGAAGTGCAGCGGCCATGAGGGCCGTGCGACGGGTCGGGACGCCGGCAACAAAAAAAGGGGCAGCCAAGGCTGCCCCTTTCGGAATCCGCACCGGGCATTCAGTGCGTGTAGGTGTTGTACTTCGCGTTGGAATAGACGTTGTTGGACACCGAAATGGCATAGGTGCCGGTGCCGATCTGCAGGTCGCGGGCCAGCGAACCGCCGGTCGACGTCGGCGACGAGTAGCGGGTGCTGTTGTACTTCAGCGTGTTGCCGGTGATCGACCAGTCGTGCGACTTGCCGCTCACGGCCACGGCGGCCAGGCCGTTCTGCGTCATGCTGTTGGCAGTCATCGTGATCGACGGCGAGGAGCTGCCGTATACGCCAAAGCCGTAGTTCTTGGTGATCGTGTTGCGGGTGATGGTCACGTCCGAGATGTTGTCGTGCATCTCGATGCCGTTGCCGCGGCTGCCGGAGAAGGTGTTGTGCTCCAGGCGGATGGCGTTGGCCGGGCCCTGGGTCTGCGGCTCGATGTCGATGCCGGCTTCGGGCTTGGCGCCGTTGCTGTTGCCGAAGGCGCTGTTGACGACATACACGTGCTGGGCCGGGCCGATCGACAGGCCCTGGCGGCGGTTGTTGCTGGAGGCCACGCTGATGACGGTCACGTTTTCCGAGCGCACCAGGTCATGCGTACGGGTCGAGCCTGCGCCGCCGATCCAGATGCCGTCGCCCCAGAAGTTGGAGACCTTCACCGCCTTGACGACCGTGTTGGTCGCGCCGGCCATGTAGATGCCGAAGCCCCACTCGCCGGTGGAACCCTTGTGCTTGGCACGGTCGCCCACCAGGTTGCCGCCGACGATGCGCACGTCGGTCACCTTCCACAGCTGGATCATGCGATAGCGCTCGGCGCTGTTGGGAATGACCTCGAGCGTGGCGCCGTTGTCCATCAGCAGGCGGGTGTGCGAGCGCATCTTGATGGTCTTGGTGGCGTCGATCATGTAGTGGCCGGCCGACACGTGCACGGTGCCGCCGCTGGCGGGCAGCGCGTTGATGGCGGCCTGGAAGGCGGCAGTGTCGTCGTGCACGCCATTGCCCAGCGCGCCCTTGCTGCGCACTTCGATGGTGGTCGGGCCCTGCACGTTCTGCGGGGTGGTGCTCCACCAGTTGGTCGCAAACGAGGGGGCGGCAGCCGCCGAAAGGGCCACGCCGGCGAGGACCAGCATCAACGGCTTCTTCACGAAATTCTTGACCGGAGCAGCAGCGCGGACGGAAGCGGCAAGCTTCTGATTCTTAACGAGAGTGTTCATGGTTAGGCAGGATCTCAGGCTTGTGTCGGGTAAGGCTTCGTCACGCGAAGCTCACGCAAAAAATGCGCGATCATCACGTAGCTAAGCAAGCTCGACAGAAGCCCCCTGCTGGCGAATCTATGACCAGGTTGGCAAAAGGGGGCCGGTGGCCCGCGTAGCCCGCGCTACCGGGCGAGACCCGCATCACATAAAGCCTGGCGAACCCACAGCCAGGCGCCTGACATCGTCACGACATGCCCGTTGGCCGCGGGGACGCGACGCGACCGGGTCGCCGTGTGCCACTGCATCCGGCTACGGCGCCGGCGCCGATCGCCGCACACGAAAAAAGGGCGCCGTATCGCTACGACGCCCTTCGGAATGTCCAGGGAAAGACGGCCGCTACATCAGTTATCGGCCACGACCCGGAAGGACTTGATCCTTATCGTGTCGCCCTTGGGTGGACGCCTGCCGCCGTCCGCGCGCACGAAGGAAATGCTGAGTTTGTCCAGTTGCATGGGAGCCAGGCGCCGCAGGGTGTCGCTGATGGGGAACACGAACTGCGCATCCTGCTTGCCGTGCCCTGCATCCATCCCCTGCATGCCCTTTCCCTTCATGGCAGCCTGCATCTGGGCCACGCTGATCTCGAACGGGCCCACCATGCCCAGCAGGTAGGTCTGCTCGGCCGGATGCACGCCAGCCGTCTCCGGCAGGTTGACGAAGATCTTGTAGAAATAACCACCCTGGTCGCCCAGCGCCGTGGTCTGCACCCCGTCCAGGACCAGCCGCAAGGCACCGGCGGCAGCCGTCTTGCTGGCCGCAGGCTGGAGCAGCATCGAACGCACGCGGTTGGTGTCCTGCGCCGACAGTGCCACGTCCACGTTGATCGAGCGGTCGTCCAGCGCCAGCGGCCGTGCCGTGCCCATGGCCATGGTCTGCACCGTGGCCGGCTTGAGCGGCGCCGAGCCTGCCGCGGCGAACGAGGACGAGCGGGACATGTACGAACCAGACGACGGAAGCGAGCTTGGCATGCTTTCGTCGTCGTACTGGTAATTGAGGTACTGGTGCGTGGTGGAGATCGTCCACGAGCGCGGCACCGGCTTGATCGCGCTGCCGTACTGGAACGAACCTGTCCAGTACGGATCGGATGCCGCCGGCATCTGTCGCCCGTTGCCCGCCTTGACCCAGGCCGCCCACAACCGGTCGATGTTCGCGTGGTGCACCCAGAAGATCGGGTCCCACGGCGACACCGACACCTGCCCCATGACGCCACCGATCAGGTTGTGCACCGGGTTGTGCGGCCGGGCCTCGATGATCGGCTCCAAGGCGTTGTCCATGCCGCGCGGGAAGTTGACCACGCTGTCGGCGAACGGATCGAGGCTGAGCGCCGCGGTGACGTCGCTGCCCGTGCGCCCCTTGCGGTACAGCGAAGAGGTCGTGTCGAGGAACTCCGGCGGCATCTGCGGCTGGGTGTAGTAGTCCCAGTAGGGGAGCACCAGCGCGTCGTCGCCAGAGGCCTTCCTCAGCCAGCCCTCGAAGCGCAACAGCAGCCCCCGGTGCCAGGCGAGGAAGTACGGCTTGCCGTGCGGGCAGAAGTTCTTGTGCACGTTGGCCCAGTAGGCCCAGCTGGCCGGGTTCGTGGTGTCGTTGATGCTGCGCATCGCGCGAACGCCGTTGACCATCGACTGGAAGGTCGGCCCGGTGCAGAAGACCTGCCAGTTCTGGCGTACGGCCACGCTCGTGGTGGACGTGGCTACCCGCGGCAACAGGGGCAGTAAAGCGAGCGAAGCCGACGATTGCAGGAAACGCCTTCTCGAGATCATGAATCCATCCTCCATGGCAACGCGCCTGGTACGGAATACGCGCCATCCGGCACCACGGAGCGAGGACTCATGCAAGGTCGTACGTGCGCGCCGCACGGGCGCGGGTCGGATGCCAGGATGGCTCGGTGCCGCTTAGGGGATGCGCGTTCTTCAGGCGGTTCCCCAGTGGACCGCAAGGCACGTCAAGCAGCGGTAAACGGGCTCGGCGTTTCGTCGTGACGATCGTTCTGCGAATGCCGCGCACTTCGTGACTTATTTCGAGGCGCGGATTTCGCCTCTGCGCCGCGCGCCCGACGGAACGGCAAGACCTTGCGCAGGCATACGTAAAACGTCCGTAAGTACGTACATGAACCGTACCCAATGGTTGAGCTTGTTACCACTGTGATGACACTGCATCGTTCGCGTCACTTTCATGTGACGAGAAGGTCAACCCCTGATGATGAATCTACACGACACCCAGTTTTCGGCGAAGCCGGCCACCGCCAAGCGCAAGTTCCAGAAGAACCCCTTGATGATTGCTGTAGCGTCGCTGGCACTGTCTGCCGTGGCACTTCCTGCTGCCGCTTCCAACTGGTGGAATGCCAACCCGGGCGTCTCGATCGGTTCGCGCACGATCAACGTCAAGACCAAGGGCGCGCTTGGCAATGGTTCGCACGACGACACCGCCGCCATCCAGGCCACCATCAACGCGCTCCCCTCCTCCGGCGGCACGGTCTACATCCCGGCCGGGCACTACATGATCAACGCCCTGAAGTCGATCAGCCTGCGCTCGCACACGAAGCTGCAGATGGACCCCAACGCCACCCTCGAGGTGATCCCCAATGGCTCGTCCCGCTACGAGCTGATCCAGGCGTTCAAGGTGAACAACGTGCGTATCGTCGGCGGCAAGCTGCTCGGTGACCGCACCAGGCACAAGGGCCGCACTGGCGAGTGGGGCTACGGCATCAACGTTTCGGGCTCCAGCCAGGTCGTCATCTCCAACGTCCACGTCTCCAACTTCTGGGGCGACGGCGTGTGGATCGGTGCCGCCGGCGCGACGCGCCTGCACAACCTGGTGCGCTCGAACTACATCACCGTCAACGGGCTGGTTTCCGACAACAACCGCCGCCAGGCGCTATCGATCGGTCCCTCGCAGCACGTCTACATCGTCAACAGCACGTTCAAGAACACCAACGGCACCAAGCCCCAGGCCGGCATCGACATCGAGCCGGGCGTACAGGGTCCGGTGGACACCATCCGCCTGGAGCACAACACGTTCTCGGGCAACCGCGGCAACGGCATCGAACTGCATGCCAACATCACCGGTATCACCATCGCGAACAACACCTTGGCCAGCAATTACGGCTTCGGCGTGCTTGCGGTCGCCGGTGGTCCGTTCGACCTGGGCAGCAACCACGCCACGCGCAACGGCCTGGCCGGCGTGGGCATGAGCGGCACGGCGCACAACGCCAAGATCCACAACAACACCCTGCAGTACAACAGCACGCGCTACGTTTCGCCGACCCGAGCCGGTGGCGCCACCTCCCGCGACATCCAGATCGGCAGCAACACGCGGGCCATCACGCAGACCGCCAACACGCTGTCGCCCAGGAAGTAAAAAAAGGGGCAGCCGGACGGCTCTCCTGAAAGCTCCAACCTTGCGCCGGGCAGTTCGCCGCCCGGCGCTTTTTCATGCGCTCGGCAGCCGGACCTGCATCGAGTCACGCGGCGCATCAGTGCCGAGCAGGCGCTCGTAGACATCCAGCGTGCGCTGGATGACCGAGCGCTCGTCGAACTCCGCGATCGCCTTCTCGCGCGCCTTCGCCCCCAGGCGCGCCAGCAATTCGCGGTCGTCGTCGAGCCGCGCGATCAGCGTGGCCAGCGCCTCGGCGCTGCGCGGCGGGACCACCAGGCCGTCGAAGCCATGCCGCGTGACCACCTCGCGGCATCCCGGCTGGTCGGTAGTGATCAGCGCCAGGCCGGCGGCCGCGCCCTCGATCAGGCTCTTCGGAACACCTTCCCGGTAGTAGCTGGGCAGCGCCATGACGTCGATGGTGGCAAGCAGCGCAGGCATGTCCTCGACATGGCCCAACCAGGTGATCGCACCCTCCTCGGCCCAGCGCCGCACCTGTTCGCCATCGACCGAACGCGGGTTGCCCGGATCGGGCGAGCCGGCGAGCACGAACTCGATGTCGCGGCCCTGCGCCTTGAGCAGCCTGGCGGCCTCGACGTACTCGCCGATGCCCTTCTCCCACAGCAGGCGCGCCGCGAGCAGCACGCGCAGCCTGCCGTCGCGGCCGGACATCGAGCTCGGCTGGAACCGTCGGGTATCGACGCCGGAGCTGCGGATGACGTGCACCCGGTCGCGCGCCACCAGTCGTGCACGGCGGAAGATGTCCGCGTCGTCGGGGTTCTGCAGCACCAGCAACGAGCGCCGGTGATCGAGCGTGGCGCGCATCAGCGCGCGCACCACCGGCCGCAGGGAGCGGGCCTTGAGATCGTTGCTGGTGAAGACGTAGCCCATGCCGGCGACCGCGTTGACGGTGGCCGGAACTCGCGCCATCCGCGCGGCCGCGCCGCCGTAGACGGCACACTTGACGGTGAAGTTGTGCAGCAGGTCCGGCTTCTCGCGGCGCAGCACGCGTACCAGATGCCGCAGCGTCATCGCCTCGCGCAGCGGGTTGAGGCTGGCGCGGTCCATCGGCAGCGTGATCCAGCGAAAACCGAGCCCCGCAAAGCGGTCGCCGAACTCGCCCGGTGGCGACAGCATGACCACTTCGTGGCCATCGGCCTGCAGGCGCCGCGCGGTGGAAAGCCTGAAGTTGTACAGATACCAGTCGGTATTGGCGTAGAAGACGAACTTCATCGAAACGGGTCCTTGTTGGCGCAGGGCGGATCGGTTTCCGCGCTCTAGAAGGTGTTGTCAGACGACCGGACGTTGGCGGTGTTCGCATCGATCCGCAGATCGGCGTCGCGCTTGCGGTTGCCTTTCGCACTTCCGGCCGAGACGAGCGCCTTGAGCATGCGGTGCACGTACCGGGTGCCGTTGGATTGAAGCGTATTGCCGGTGATCTTCGCGTCGCGGGTGCGCCCAGCAACGGTGACGCCAGTCAGGCCGTTGCCGGTGACGGTGTTGCCATCCACCCACAGATCGTTCATGTCCACCGCCAGCACGCCGTAGCCGGCGTTGTCACGGATCGTGCATCGGCGGATCACCAGCCCGGACACGTTCTTGTGGACTTCCACCCCGCAGCCGTTGTTGCCGGTGATCGTGCAGCCCTCGATCAGGACGTCGCTGGTCGGACCCTGTTTCTGCGGTTCGAGGTCGATGCCGGCCTCCGGCTTGGTGCCATGGGTATCGCTGAACGTGCTGTCGAGGATGCGCACGCGCGTGCACGGCCCGATCGACAGGCCCTGGCGGCGGTTGTTGGTCGACACCACGTTGCGCACCGTCACGTCCATGGACAGCTCCGCCGCGGCGCGCTTGCCCAGCGCGCCGATCCACATGCCATCGCCCCAGCAACCGGATATGTGCGTGCCGTCGACGGTCACGTTGCGCGAAGCGGAGATATTGATGCCGTATCCCCACTCGCCCTCGCTGCCCTGGTGCTGGTCGCGCTCGCCGACGATGCGGCCGCCGGTGATCCGCACGTCGTGAGCACGCCACACCCGCAGCACGTGGTAGCGCTTGCGCGCGTTGGGCAAGGCGGTCAGCTGCGCATCCGCGGCCATGTCCAGGTGCATGTTCGAACGCAGGGCGATCGACCGCGCCGCGTCGATCATGTAGTTGCCCGCCGGCACCCGGACCGTGCCGCCGCGAGCCGGCAGCGCATCGATGGCCGCCTGGAAGGCGGCGGTGTCGTCGCCCTTGCCGTCGCCACGCGCGCCCTTGGAGCGCACGTCGATGACGGTGTCGCCCGCCGCGGCGCCGGCCGCGCGCGACAGCGGCGCCAGCAGCGTCGCGGCCGCCAGGGCGGCTGCGCGCTGCAGGAAGGTGCGGCGCGGCGCTTGCGGAAGCATCGTCACTCGGTGGGCTCCGTCTGCGCCTCGGCATGCGCGCGACTGAGCAGCCATGGCAGGGTGACCGCCAGCAGGTAGAACTTCGAGGCGAAGAACTTGTTGCGCATGTGGCCCCGGTGCGTCTCCAGCCAGCGCGCGGCACCGGGCAGCAGGTCGCGCGCCTCGAGCGCGAATGCGTGCACCTGCTCGAAGCGCTCGCCGGCCAGGCCGCACAGGTCGAAGCGGAAGCAGCCTTTGGCCCTGACGTACGGCAACTCGCCGAAGCGACGCGCGATGTGCTTGCGCACCAGCGGCTTGTTGTGGCCTTCGCGGTCGATCAGGTGGGTGTCGGGCACCTCGCGGTAGACCCATTCGGCGAGCTGGCCATCGCAGAAGGGATAGGCCTGGCGAAGGCCGAGCGCACTGGTGGTGTACTGCCCCTTGGAGAAGCCTGCGCCGGCCTCGACGATGGCCAGGGTGACGCGCTTGCGCGCCTCGATCGTGCGGGCGCCGGCCAGCTCCTCCTGGAATACACGCAGGCGCTGGCGCGATTGCGCCGCCACCGGACGGCCGAGCAACCGGTCGACCTCCGCGTCGCTGAACCGCGAACCGGGAAAATAACGTTCGAAGGCGTCCATGCCGAGCGTTGCCAGCGCAAAGCAGGCCACAAAGCTGCGGCTGAGCGGGCCGGTGGCGAGCAGGCCATCGGGGATCGGCAGGCCACGGGCCATGCGGAACAGCATGCGCCGCTTGGCATCCACCGGCGTGCCGAAATAGATGTCCGAGCCGAGCCCGTCGACGACGCCGTCGCCGCCGGACAGGGCGACTTCCGTGGTCAGGTCGGCATACGACAGCAGGGCGAAGTCGGCCGACAGCAGCGGCATGTGCGGAACCATCGCCAGGTAGCGGTCGTAGGCGCGGGCCGGCTTGCACACCAGTGCCTCGTGGCGCAGGCCAAGCTCATGCGCGACCCAGCGCGCCGACTCCACTTCGTCTTCCTCGCGCCCGCCCAGGTAGGTGAGGCAGCAGGTATCCGGCCGCGCCTCGGCGACCGCGATGGCGAGCGAGCTGGAATCCTTGCCGCCGCTCTGCAGCATCCACGGCGCCTGCATGCCGGCGGTCGAACGGGTCACCGCCTCGCACAGCAGGCGATGGTAGGTCTTGAGCAGCGTGCCCTCGTCCACGGCCGTTTCGGCCGGACGCGCCGGTGCCGGCGAGGACCGGTAGTCGAAGCAGTACTCGGGCGCCTTGTGCAGGTCGCGCCGGGGATCGAAGCCCAGCGTGGCCACTTTGACGTCCCGATAGATCGAGTGCGGCGGATAGACGAACGCATTGCGCAGCAGGTCGGCGATCGACACCGGGTCGAGCGGCCGCTCGCCCGCCGCGGCGGACAGCGGCGCGAAATCCACCTGGCCACGATACGGCGAGGTGCTGAACATGATGCGAGGAGCGACGTCCTGCAGTACGGCCGTGGAAGTCGTCATGGCAATAGCTTCCTCAACGGGCTCCGAGGGGAGTCTGCAACAGGGGGGTGGCACGCCGGGCGCTTGGCGCGGCGGGGCGAAGGGCGATTCACAGCGCGATCCCGTGCGTGACGTAGTAGCAGAAGACGCCGCAGGCCCCGACCATCCCCATGCGCAGCACGACCGGATTGCGCAGCGGCGAGAACCGGCTGTCGCAGCAGATCGCGGCCAGGAAAATGGACACCGCAAGCCAGGCCGGCAGCAGGTAGCGGTTGGAGAAATTGCCCCAGCCGACCGCGAAGAACGGCAGCATGAGCACCAGGTAGATCGCCGTGCTGCGGTTGATCCGCTCGCGCACCGGCTCGCGCACCAGCGGCGCCACCATGAAGGGAAGCACGTACCAGAACAGCGAGAACACCGCGAAGTCAAGGCGCACGCCGGCGCGGAACGTCGAGCTCGCGTCGTATGCCATCACCATCGTGTAGACGCCGGGCACCAGCACGCGGACCAGGATCATGGTCAGTCCGCTGCAATAGGCGAGGAAGGCGGCGATCCCCGCGATCCGCTGCAGCTTGGGCTTGAGCAGCAGTACCGGGGCGAAGAACAGGTACAGCAGCGAGGAGTAATGGAAGCCCGTCGCCAGCAGCGCCCACAGCACGAACGCGCGCCATTGGCGCTGGTAGAACGCGAGTAATGCGGTGAACACCAGCAGCGATGCGAGCCCCTGTCGCATCACGTTGATCGTGGCGTTGGTCATCACCGGCGAGATGAACAGGAACAGGACCGCCGCGACCAAAAAGGTCGAGTAGCGCGTGTCGCTGTCCAGATAGTCGTGGTAGCGCCGGGTCGCCACCAGCACCGTGCCCATCATCACCAGGAACATCACGCTCAGGTAGCCGGCGAAGCTCATCCGCGTGGCCGCGAGCGCGACGCTTAGGTAGTAGAACACCGGCTCGAAGCGGCTGGGTATCGCGCCACGTTGGGTCAGCGTCTCGTAGAAGCCGGCGTACTGGGACGTGTCGGTGCCGATGTCGCCGCGGTTGGCGACCACGAAATCGACGATAACGACGACCGCCAGCACCAGCATGAACCCGAGCATGACGCGGGCATTGGTGTTCGACGGGGTGTCGGGGGCATCGCGCAGGGCTAGGGTCTGGCTCATGGTTCGGCTCGCCGATGGGGCATGGGGTTGGAGAAGCGGCGCGCATAGGTGAGCACCCGCCGGCGCGCGTGCCGGGCTATGCCCAGCGCGGCGGCGACGTGCATCCGCGCGCCTCCGATGAGGCCTTGCTGGTGCAGCGAGCGACGCACGTCGATCGCCGCCTTGTACATCGCGTCCATGTCGCCACTCAGGCCGCCGGCGCCGAACGGCGGCTTGTGCCAGGACGCGAGCACCGGCTCGATCCGGGCGCAGCGATAACCGGAGAGCAGGATCTGCGCCCACAGCATGAAGTCCTCCGCACGGCGGCGTCGCTCGTCGAAGCGGAACGGCAGGTCCCGCCGCAGCACCATCGATGCGGTAGGGAACGGACTTCCCAGCAAGGGCAGCCGGTTCGGCAGCACCCGCACCGGAACCGGGCGGCGCACCGGCGGCGGCGGCGCCGTGCGCGGCTGCACGTTCATGGCATGCGCCAGCAGGGCGATGCCCGGATCGGCCGCCAGCACTTCCATCTGGATGGCCAGCTTTTCCGGATGCCAGGTGTCGTCGGCATCCAGGAAGGCGATGTACGGCTGGGTGGCGTTTTCCCAGCCCAGGTTGCGCGCGCCGCTGGGGCCGCCGTTGCGCGGCAGCGAATGCACCTTGACCCAGCCGGGCGGATAGCTGGCGGCGACCTCGTGCAGGCGCTGGAGCGTGCCGTCGCCGCTGCAGTCGTCCACCAGCAGCACCTCGGCCGGCGGCAATCGCTGGGCGGCCACCGAGGCCACGGCCTCAGCGATGGTGTCGGCGCAGCGGTAGCACGGCACCACCACGCTCACCGGCGCGGCCTGGCCGGTGTCGGCGGCGCGCGTCGGCGCGGGCGGGTTGTCTGCGATCGTGGCGTGCATGGTGGCTCCCGGTCTCAGCACAGGCAGTCGGAAATGCGTGCCGTCGCGGCGCGCGCGGCCAGCTGCCACTCGACGGTGCGCTGTTCGAGCAGGTTGCGCAGCGCGTCCTCCCGCTGCACCAGGCGCTCCAGCGATTCCTTCAGCCGGGTGGCGGACAGGTTGCGCGCCTGTACCACCGTCTCCTGGTTGCCGAACAGGTCGCGGTTGATGCCGCAGGCCTTGACGCTGTAGGCGATGGAAACGGTCGGCACGCCGCTGGACAACGCCGCGATTACCGGATGCGCGCGCGCGCCGATGAAGAAGCGCAGGTAGCTGATGACGTATTTGGTCTGCGCGGCGTTGAAGCTGTTCGGCATCATCTTCACCGCGTCGCCCAGGTCCGCCAGCTGCGCCAGCAGCGGCTCCATATACTCGGCGTCGCCGCCGTGCGCGTCGTCGCGCAGCGGGTCGGCGTGGGGGATGAGCAGCACGCCCAGCCCATGCTTCTTCACCGCGTGGCGGATGAAGGCTTCCAGCTCCGCGTGGACGTTCTTGTCGCGCCGCTTGTGGCGCTCGACCATCCTGCTCACGTTGAGGCCGAGTACGTGGCCCTCGCCGCTGGGCCAGAATGGCTTGAGGTCGACCGGCTGCTTGCCGAGCATGAAGGACGGCTCGGCCATGCGGATCACGTTGCGCAGCCCGAGCTTGTGGATCAGGTAGTCGTGGCTCATCGATTCGCCGGCAGCCACGAAGTGCATGCGCGCCAGGTGGCGCGTCACCGGCCCGACGAACTCCGGTTCGCGCTCGAAGGGACCGACCGACGCGCCCCACAGCATCACCGGCTTGCCCATGTCCATGGCCCAGCCGTCCACGCTCATGATCGGTGTGGGAATGCGGTAGTCGAGCGAGTAATTGTCGCCGCCCACGGCCAGCACGGCGTCCACGCTCTCCAGCTGGCGGCGCAGCCAGCGCGGCATCGGGAATGGCCAGCCGGCCCGCTTGATCAGCGGCAACGGCAGGCTCTGCAGCTGCACCCAGTAGCGTGTCGGCGGCGGCAGGTAGGCGCGCACCAGGCGCACGCCGCAGTCGGCGGCATCCGGCCATTGCGCGCTGTCGCGCTCGATGTTGACCGAGGGCACCAGTACTTCGACGTCGCCGAACTGGTCCTTCAGCAGGTTGACCGTACTGCGCACGATGGCCTCGCAACCGCGATTGCGGAAGGTGCGCTGTCCGGAGAGGTAGAAGCGTTTCACGGGGAGCGTCCTGGCTAGGGGTGCGGGGGCTGGGACGACGGCATGGTTCCGGTCGGCGACCGAGCGAAGCGGCATCCGGCGGATGCCGCTTCGTCGCCCGGCGAGCCGGTGCGCCCAGGTCAGGCGCTGGCCGCCGACCGCAGCGAGGCCGCCGCAGGCACGCAGACCGAAGCGAGCGAACGCCCGCGCCCGATGCCGTAATAGGCCAGCCCCGCCTCCTCCACCTGCGCCGGGTCGTACAGGTTGCGTCCGTCGAAGATCGCCGGGTCCTTCAGCGTGTCGCGGATCTGCGCGAAGTCCGGCGCACGGAATGCCTTCCACTCGGTCACGATCGCCAGCACGTCGGCCCCTTCCAGCGCCGCGTAGGCGTCCTCGCACAGCGCGAGGTCGGCCCGCTCGCCGTAGATGCGCGTCGTCTCCGCGCGCGCCTCCGGATCGAACGCCCGCACCTTCGCGCCGGCCGCCCACAACTGCTCCATCAGCCGCCGGCTGGACGCCTCGCGCATGTCGTCCGTGTTGGGCTTGAACGCCAGCCCCCACAGCGCCACCGTCTTGCCCTTCAGCGCCCCGCCGTAGTGCCGCTCGATCAGCTCGAACAGCTTGCCCTTCTGTGCGTGGTTGACCGCCTCGACCGCGCCCAGCAGCTTCGCGTCGTAGTCCACCGTACGTGCGGTGCGCTCCAGCGCCTGCACGTCCTTGGGGAAGCACGAGCCGCCGTAGCCGGCGCCCGGATAGATGAAGTGATAGCCGATGCGCGGGTCCGCGCCGATGCCGCGGCGCACCTGCTCGATGTCCGCGCCGACCCGCTCGGCGATGTTGGCGATCTCGTTCATGAAGCTGATCTTGGTCGCCAGCATCGCGTTGGCCGCGTACTTGGTCAGCTCCGCCGAACGCTCGTCCATCACCACCGTGCGGTCGTGGTTGCGGTTGAACGGCGCATACAGCTTGCGCAGCACGCCGATCGCCCGCTCGCTGGAGCTGCCGATCACGATGCGGTCCGGCCGCAGGCAGTCCTCCACCGCGTCGCCTTCCTTCAGGAACTCGGGGTTGGAGACCACGTCGAACGGGATCACCGCGCCGCGCTCGGCCAGCGCCTGGGCGATCGTCGCGCGCACCTTGTCGGCGGTGCCCACCGGCACCGTCGACTTGTTGACCACCACCGCGTAGCGGCTCAGGTGCGCACCGATGCTGCGCGCCACCTCCAGCACGTAGCGCAGGTCGGCGCTGCCGTCCTCGTCCGGCGGCGTGCCCACGGCGATGAAGATCACCTCGCCGTGGTGCACCGCAGGCTCCGCCTCGGTGGTGAAGTCCAGCCGGCCGCTCTCGTGGTTGCGCCGGACCATCGGCGCCAGGCCCGGCTCGTAGATCGGCACCTCGCCCTGCCTCAGGCGCGCGACCTTGGCTCCATCCACGTCCACGCACAGCACGTGGTTGCCCATCTCCGCCAGGCAGGTACCGGTGACCAGGCCAACGTAGCCGGTGCCGAACAGGGTGAC
>NZ_FOXL01000005.1:104453-492441 GCF_900115705.1 Frateuria terrea | reverse complement strand
CGTCGGCGCGGCACCACGAGCACGACCCGAAGCGCAAACAGCGGAAGGTCACGCACCCGGCGAACGGTCGTCTCATGGACCTGCCGGCATCGGTTGCCGCAATGCGCGCAATGCATCGTTTTGGCGGACGGCTTCAGGTGGATCATCACCGTGCGGCTCTCGCCCTCCGGCCACACGACCCGCTCCACCCGGTATCCCTTCCAGCCACCCAGCGCCTCGATCGTCTTCCGATCCAGCATGGAACGTCCCTTAGACCTCTCTCGAAAGGTCTAAGTTATCGATGCTAGGGAAAACGCTCCACGGAAACCTGCGAAGAACCCAAAAAAAGGGCGCCCGGGGGCGCCCTTGATGTCACGATGGATGCGGCTTACTTCAGCGTCGTCTCGCTGGTGATGACCAACCCCTGGCTGTCCACGCGGGCCTCCGCGTCCATGTCCTGGATGCGCGCGGCCTGCGCCCGCATCGCATCGAACTGGGCCTTGCTGCGCGCGTCGCCAGCGGCCTTGTCGGCCTGGTCCTGCGCGCCGGACTCATCCTTGGCCAGCGCTGCCGCAGCAGCAGTAAGAGTGTCGGCTTTCTGCTGCATCAGGTTGATCCAGTCGAGGTACATCTGACCGCTCAGGTGCATGCGGAGCATCTGGCCCGCATTGCCGGCCGGTGCCTTGAGCGCGTCGGCGAGCCGGGCGTCCTCGCCCGCGCCGATGCCCAAGCCCAGGCTTTTCGGCCCCATCGCCAGCCAGGCAGGCTGGCCGAACATGTTGGCCAGGGTGGGCGGCAGGGCCACCGGCTTGCCGTCGCTGGCGAGCTTCAGCTGCGCCAGCGCCGGGGTCATCATCTGTCCCATCGCCAGCAGGCCGGCCGGGTTGCTCGTGCCCAGCACCAGGCGGCCGGTGAACTGGGGCATGGCGCTGCCGTTGCCGGGGGTGAAGCTGTCCAGCGACAGGCCTACACCAAGCAGGTCGCCGAACGGCGGGATCGCCGCCTTCTGCATGCTTGGCCCGAGCTTGGCGAAGCCGTCGTTGAGGTCAGCCAGCGCAGGGCAGGTGAACGGATTGGCCACCACGGCATCGGCCTGGGCGCTCCAGAAGGTGCGCAACTGCGCCACCGGCAAGCCCAGGAAGAACTCGAACGGCGAGCTGGGCTGCGTTGCACCGAGTCCCGGCAGTTCGACCGTCAGGCCGTTGAAGGCCTGGGTGATGTCACTGGCCAGCGCCACGTCCCAGCGCATGTCCTGGTGCTTGGCTTCCAGCCGGGTGTAGCCGAAGCTCAGCTCCGGCACGCGGCTGGCGATGCGCGTGGCATCGGCCTGGCAGCTGGCCGGGATCTGCAACTGGTTGGCCACCGGCTCGCCGGTCTTGGCCGACTCGGCCTGCGCGCGGGCCTTGAACAGGGCGCCGAACAACGGGTCCTTGCCGCTGGCTGCCAGCGGCAGGGCGCGGGCCAAGTCGAGCTCGCCCACCGCCCATTTCTGGTAGCCCTTGGCCTTGGCGAGCTTCTCCAGCCGACCGTCGTCCTGCAGGTTCTTGGCCGGGCGGTCCAGGCCCAATGCCTGGCGCAGCAGCGGCTGGCTGGCGTCGGCCGGCAGGATCGCGGCGACCGCCTGCTTGCCCACCACGGCCAGGATCAGCTCGGTGCCGGTCGCCGCGGAGACGTGGCGGCGGTAGCTCTGCTTGCCGACGCTGGCGACGTCGAGCTTCTTGCCGTAGGCGGCCTCCAGGCGCCCTACGAAGGCATCGAACGCGTTGGCGTCGCTCAGCTGGAAGCGCAGTACTGGCGCCAGCCCCAGGCCGTAGAGCGCCGAGTAGCCCTTGAGGTCCAGGCCAGCGTTCTGCGCGAAGCTTTCGATGTTCTTGCCGTCGAGTTCCTTGGCGAAGGCGCGCAGCAGGTTGGCGCTGTCCGGATCCTTGGCGGCCATCTCGTCGGCGGCGGCATGCAACTGGGCCAGTTCCGCCGGCAATTGAGCATCGGCTTGGGCGAGCAAAGCGGCGCGGGTGTCGTCGTCCAGCACGTCCAGGTTGGCCACCACGTAGGGCGTGTCCGCGGGGACAAAGGCCAGCGGAGCGTTCTTGTCCTTGTGTCCGCAGGCCGCCAGCAGCAGGCCGGCAAAGGCCAGCGCGAGGGTGCGCGTCGTCGATCGCATGGGTTTCGATTCCCTGAAAAAGAAGAAAGGCGCGGCCATTATGCCGCGCCCGCAGGATGCGCTGAATGTGCCGTCGAGGCCGCTGGCGGTGGCGTGCTCAGCGGCCGAGCAGTTCGCCCAGCACCGCCATGCGCACGAATACGCCGTTGCCGACCTGTTCGAGGATCTTCGACTGGGCACCGTCGGCAACCTCCGAAGCGATTTCCACGCCGCGGTTGATCGGCCCCGGATGCATCACCAGGCAGCCCTTGGCGGCGCGCGCCAGGCGGCGGGTATCCAGGCCGTAGCGGGCGAAGTAGGCGGCCTCGTCGGGAAGTTCGGTTGCGCTCATGCGTTCCTTCTGCAGGCGCAGCATGATGGCCGCGTCGGCGCCCCCGATCGCCTCGTCGAAGTCTTCGACGAAGGTGCAGCGGGGGAACTCTTCCTGCGTGGGCATCAGCGGCGCCGGGCCGCACAGGCGGATCTCCCGCACGCCCATCGCGGTGAGTGCCTGCACGTCGGAGCGCGCCACGCGCGAATGCTTGATGTCGCCGCAGATCACCACCGCCAGGTTCTCGAAATCCGGTCGGTGCTCACGGATCGTCATCACGTCGAGCAGCCCCTGGGTGGGATGGGCACGATTGCCGTCGCCCGCATTGATGACCGAAACGCCGCTCATGGCGTGGCGCACCAGCTCTTCCGGCGTGCCGGAGACCTTGTGGCGCACCACGATCGCGTCCAGGTGCATGGCCTCGAGCGTATGGAGCGTGTCGAACAGCTCTTCACCCTTGGAGGTGGAAGAGAAGCCGATGTCGAAGTTGATCACGTCGGCGCCCAACCGGCGCGCAGCCAGCTCGAACGAGGTGCGCGTGCGCGTGGACGGCTCGAAGAACAGGTTGAGTACGGTACGCCCGGCGAGCAGGTCCAGCTTGCGGGTGCCGTGGGCGCAGGCGTCGCGCATGGACAGGGCGCGGTCGAGCAAGCGCTCGATGCAGCTGCGCGGGAGGTTTTCCAGCGTGGTCAGGTGGCGCAGGCGCGAGTGCATGGCGGGCGGTTCGAACGAGCGGGATGAGATGAACATGCGGTCAGCCAGGCAGGGTCGGGTCGGGGGCGGCGGCAAGCCAGCGTTCCAGGATCACGGCGGCAGCCTCGGCGTCGATCGAAGCCGCGTCACTGCGGCGTCGTGTGCCGGCGGCGCGCGCCTGGGCGAAGCGCTGCGCGGCTTCCTGGGAGCTGTGCTGTTCGTCGACCAGCGCCACCGGCGCGTGATAGCGCTCGCGCAGGTGCTCGGCGAAACGGCGGGCGAGCCGGGTGGCTGGCTGGATGGTGCCGTCGGGTGCCAGCGGCAGACCCACCACCAGCGTCTCGGGCAACCATTGCTTCTGCAGGGCGTCGAGCTGTGTCCAGTCCGGTCCGTTCTCGTGGACCGGCACCACGGCCAGCGCTCGGGCGCTTGCGGTGATCCGGTTGCCGACGGCCACGCCTATCAGCTTGCTGCCGACATCGAAGCCAAGCACGCAACTCATGCGCGTCGGCCGGCGCGGGCAATGGAGCGCGTTCCGCTCATGCGTGGCCGGCGTAGCCGGGAAGCTGCAGCGGATCGACGCCGACCAGGCCCGCGGCGGCGCTCCAGCGTTCCTCCAGCGGCGTGTGGAACATCACCCGCTCGTTGGCCTCGGCGGTGAGCCAGCTGTTGTCCTTCAGTTCCTGCTCCAGTTGGCCGGCGCTCCAGCCGGCATAGCCAAGAGCCATCAGTGCATCCTGTGGGCCTTCGCCGGCAGCCATGGCGACCAGAATGTCGCGCGAGGTGGTCACTGACCACTCGGCGTTGATGCGGTAGCTCGACTCCCAGTGCCCATGCTCGCGATGCAGCACGAAGCCACGCTCCTGCTGTACCGGGCCGCCGATCAGCACTGGCCGGTCGGCCAGTTCCTGGTCGGAGCAGTCGAGCTTCAGCTGCGCCAGCACATCGCCGAGGCGGTATTCGGAAAGCCGGTTGACCAGCAGCCCGACCGCGCCGTCCTCGTCGTGCTGGCAGAGGAAGGCTACGCTGCGCGAGAACGGCGGCTCGGCCAGGCTCGGCATGGCGATCAGGAAATGTCCGGCGAGGGTCTGCGGGTTGAGGACGGCGCTCATGCGGCCATTGTAATGCGGCGGGAGGGCGTCCGTTGTAGCGCGGGCGATGTGAAGCGGCCGCGTGGGCTTGGCCTTGATTGCGCCTGCCGCGAGCGTGCCGCGATCTTACTTGTTGCGCAGCACGTTGCCCGGCAGGAACTGCCAGGTCCGGGTGATGTAGAGCTCGTCGACGTGGTTCTCGTCCGGGATCGGCGGGAACGGCGCGGACAGCCGCACGATGCGCACGGCGGCTTTGTCCAGCACCGGTTCGCCGGAACTGCGGATCACGTCGATCGCCTTGACGCTGCCGTCCCGGCGCAGGGTGACCGTCAGCTCGAGCTCGCCATGCAGGTTGTGGCGACGGGCCTCTTCCGGATAGTTGAGGTTGCCGATGCGCTCGATGCGGTCCACCCAGCCGCGCATGTAGGCGGCATAGACGTATTCCTTGGTATTGGCCGAGATGAACTTCTTCTTCGGGCGCTTGGCGTAGGCCTCGGTGCGGTGGCGTACCTCGGCGGCGAGCTGGGCCATTTCCTGGCGCCGGCGCATTTCGTCGGCGGTCGGCGTTTCCTGCGTCTCGCGCGTCGGGCGCGCATCGTCACTGGTCACGCTGAAGTCGCTGTGTCCGCTGGTGGTGATGCGGCGGGCCGGCGTGGCTTGCTGCGGGCGCGGCACTGTGGCCTCGACCGGCTGCGATGCGGTGCCCGGCGTGGGCCGGGGCAGCGCGCCGGAGAACGGCTGCGAGGGCCGCGCGGCATGCTCGCTCTGGCCGCCACCCTGGTTGTTCGCCTGGGCGAGGAAGTTTGCCTTGTCCGGTGCCTCTCGGTTGGCCACGTCGACCAGGGTGACGTCCAGCGTCGGCAAGCCCGGCTTCGGTCTGACGAAATGAAAGGTCAGCCCGAGCAGCAACACACCGTGCAGCAACAGAGAGAACAGCAGGGTCGCCCCGATTGCATCAGGGGCCTCCGGGCGGCGGACGGTTGCACTCACGCAGGAACGTTCTCGATCGCATCGAACAGCATTCCGGCGATATTAAGCCCGAACTGCGCGTCCAGCTCGCGCACACAGGTCGGGGATGTGACGTTGATCTCGGTGAGGTAGTCGCCGATCACATCCAGCCCGACGAAACGCAGCCCGCGACGGCGCAATTCGGGCCCCACCTGGGCCGCGATCCAGCGGTCGCGTTCGCTGAGCGGCACGCCTTCGCCCCGCCCGCCGGCCGCCAGGTTGCCGCGGAATTCGTCGCCCTGGGGAATGCGGGCCAGCGCATAGGGCACGGGCTCGCCATCGATCAGCAGGACGCGCTTGTCCCCCGCGCTGATCTGGGGAATGAACTTCTGCGCCACGGTGAACTGGCGCCCCTGGCCGCTGGAGCTTCCGCCGACCAGCGTTTCGAGCATGGAATTGAGGTTGGGGTCGCCGGCCTTGACACGGAAGATGCCGCGCCCGCCCATGCCGTCCAGCGGCTTGAGCACCACCTCTCCGTGTTCCGCCACGAACCGGCGCAGTTCCGCAGGGTCACGCGCCACCAGCGTCGGCGCCATGCACTGCGGGAAATGCAGCGTGAATACCTTCTCGTTGCAGTCACGCAGGGCGCGCGGGTCGTTGACGACCTGCACGCCATCGCGCTGGGCGGCCTCCACAACCATGGTGTCGTAGATGAACTGGGCATCGACCGGCGGGTCCTTACGCATCAGGACCAGGTCCATCTCGCGCAGATCGCGCCACTGCGCCGGGCCCAGCTCGTACCAGTTGGCCGGGTCGTCGCGGACGGCCAGGGGCGCCAGCCGCGCGTGCGCCACGCCATCGCGCAGCGAAAGGTCGCCCTGCTCCATGTAGAAAAGCGCATGCCCGCGGCGCTGGGCCTCGAGCAGCATGGCGAAGGTGGTGTCCTTGGCAATCTTGATGGTGCGGATGGGATCCATCAGCACGGCAACCGAAAGCGGCATGAAAAATGCTCCGTGGCGGGAGGGGCGCGAGCCGGTGTGGTCTTGGGGCGGCGTACGCGGACCAGGATGGTCGCCGAGGGCGCGCGCAGCGGCAAGTTCTGACGCGCTCGCTCAAGAACTGACGTGTTTGCCGATAGTCACAGGAAGCCGTTGCAATGCCTTCATTTTGCTTGACGTCGCTGCGGCCAGGCGGTAAACAGCAACGCATTGTGTGCGTTGCCGGCAATCGGGACGCAACCATTGAACAAGTTGCGGTTTTTTCTGCATACGGGTCGGCATCCGCCCGGCCCGTGTGCCTTACCTGAGCCTCGGGCGGGCAGCAGGGGGGTTGAGTGAACTTGAATACGAGCGACAACGGCTTGGCCGGTCTGAAGGTCATGGTGATCGATGACTCCAAGACCATCCGGCGCACGGCCGAAACCTTGCTCAAGAAGGAAGGCTGCGATGTGCTCACGGCGGTCGACGGCTTCGAGGCGCTGGCGAAGATCTCCGACCAGAAGCCGGCCATCATCTTCGTCGACATCATGATGCCGCGCCTGGACGGCTACCAGACCTGCGCGCTGATCAAGAACAACCCGCAGTTCCGCGCCACGCCGGTGATCATGCTGAGTTCCAAGGACGGCCTCTTCGACAAGGCGCGCGGCCGCATCGTCGGCGCCGAGCAATACCTGACCAAGCCGTTCACCCGCGACGAACTGCTTGGGGCCATCCATCGTCACGTCAGCACGGTCTGAAAAGCCGCTGACTGCAGCGTCTTATAGGGGAGACCTGTGGCAAAGATTCTCATCATCGACGACTCGCCGACCGACGTGCGCGTGTTCACCACGCTGCTCGAGAAGGCTGGCTACGCGGTCGCCGCCGTCAGCACCGCCGAGGAAGGCATCGAGCGCGTCCGCGCCGAGCTGCCGGACCTGGTCATCATGGACGTCATCATGCCGGGCATGAACGGCTTCCAGGCCACGCGTACGCTCACCCGCGACCCGGTCACCTCGAACGTGCCGATCGTGATGATCACCACCAAGTCGATGGAAACCGATCGCGTCTGGGGCCTGCGCCAGGGCGCGCGCGCGTTCATCACCAAGCCGGTCAACGAGAAGGAATTGCTGACCTGCATCAACGATCTGCTGCCGAGCGCGGCATGAGCGACACCGCCAACCTCACCCCGTTCGAGCTGCTGGCGCGCTACGAGCGCCTGTCGCTGGCGCACGCGCAGGACGTGCAGGACCGGATGGAGGCGCCGGGCCTGTGGCGCGGCATCGGCTACCGCGTCGGTTCGCGGCTGTTCGTCAGTGCGATCGACGAGATCAACGAGCTGCTGGCGGTGCCGGTACTCACGCCCGTGCCGCTGACCCAGCCGTGGCTGCTGGGTGTGGCCAACGTGCGCGGCAACCTGGTGCCGGTGATCGATTTCAACCGATTTCTGTTCGGCGAGCGTACCCAGCCGACCGAGCGCACGCGCCTGCTGATCGTGCGCCAGGGCGGCGGCAGCGTGGCGCTGATGGTCGACGAGGTGTTCGGCCAGCGCACGGTGGACGAGGAGCAGCGCCGTGAGTCGATCGCCGAGGACGATCCGCGGCTGACCCGCTTCGTCGGCGACCGCGTGGTCGTGGGCGAGCAGCGGTTGGGCGTATTCAGCATGAACCGGCTCGTGCGCGCGCCGGACTTCCGTCAGGCCGCGGCCTGAAGGCGGAGCAATACGTAGGGCCGGTGCCGGACGTGGCCGGAAACCAGGGGCGAGAGGTCCCGCCAGTGCGGCGCGGTTGAAGCGCAGCCGGTGGGATGGAAGACGGACGAGGTGTAACGATGAGCACTACAGGGGGCATCGGCAAGGAACGGGGCTATACCGGCCTGATCGTCCTGCTGCTGATCGCGATCGGTTTCGCGGCACTGGACTTTTTCCTGCTGAACCAGAAGAACGGCGAGGACCGCCAGGCCAGCGCACTGACCACGCAGATCCAGGTGCTGTCGCAGCAGACGGCCAAGTACGCCCTCGAGGCCGCCGACGGCAACGTCGACTCCTTCAAGGAGCTGGAGAGCACCCGCAACGCGATCGACTCGGCCGTGCAGAGGCTGGCCAAGGGCGATCTCAAGGGCGGCATGCAGGCCTATGGTGACAACAACGCGACGCCAGCCGGCCGCTCGGTGACCGCGCTGGTCAGCGCCTGGGGCCAGCTCGACAACGACATCCGCAAGATCCTGTCCAACAAGGCGGTGGTGCTCGATTCGGCGCAGCGCGCCGACAAGCTCTCCAAGGAGATGCCGCTGCTCAACTCGAGCATGGACCAGGTGACCAATATCCTGCAGCAGCGCAACGGCAGCGCCGAGCAGATGCTCGGTTCCTCGCGCCAGATGCTGTTGGCCGACCGCATGGTCCGCCGCGTGCAGGAGGTGCTGCAGGGCGGTGACTCGGCTCAGGCCGCGGCCGACGGCCTGGCCCGCGACGCGCAGCTCTACGGCACCGTGCTCAAGGGCCTGACCGACGGCAACCCCGAGGCCGGCGTCAAGGCGATGGGCGATGCCAATGCGCGCAAGATCCTCACCGACATGCAGGGCAACTGGGAAGCGCTGGCCGACCCGATCGCCAGGCTGGTGTCCGCTGCTGCACCCATCGCCGACGTGAAGAACGCAGGCAACCAGGCCTCGCTGGATTCGCAGAACGTGCTGTTGCGTGCCAACGAATTGTCCGACCAGATCGGCAAGCTGCCGTTCCGCCGATTGTTCCCGAACGTGTGGTGGGGCGTACTGGGCGCCGCCGGCGCCGTGGCCTTCGCGCTGCTGCTGGTGGTGACCCTGGTGCGCGACCAGCGCCGCCGCTTCCAGGACTCGACCGAGCTCAACCAGCGAAACCAGGAGGCGATCATGCGCCTGCTGGACGAAATGGGTTCGCTCGCCGAAGGCGACCTGACCGTCAAGACGACGGTGTCGGAGGACATCACCGGCGCCATCGCCGACTCGGTGAACTACGCCATCGACGAGCTGCGCACCCTGGTGACCACGATCAACGAGACCTCCGAGCAGGTGTCCTCGTCGGCGCAGGAAACCCAGACCACCGCGCGCCACCTGGCCGACGCGGCGCAGAGCCAGGCCGCGCGAATCTCCACCGCGACCTCGGCGATCAACCAGATCGCCAGCCTGATGGACAACGTCTCCAAGGACTCGGCCGAATCCGCCGACGTGGCCGAACGTTCGGTGCAGATCGCCTCGCGCGGCGCTGAAGTGGTGCGCGAGACCATCTCCGGCATGGACTCGATCCGCGACCAGATCCAGGAGACCTCCAAGCGCATCAAGCGCCTGGGCGAGTCCTCGCAGGAGATCGGCTCGATCGTGGAACTGATCAACGACATCGCCGAGCAGACCAACATCCTGGCGTTGAACGCGGCCATCCAGGCGGCCTCGGCCGGCGAGGCCGGACGCGGCTTCGCGGTGGTGGCGGACGAAGTGCAGCGCCTGGCGGAACGCTCCGCCAGCGCGACCAAGCGAATCGAAACGCTGGTGCAGACCATTCAGTCCGACACCAACGAAGCGGTGAACTCGATGGAGCAGACCACCGCCGAGGTGGTTGCCGGTGCGCGCCTGGCCGAGGACGCCGGCAGCGCGCTGGGCGATATCGAACGCGTGTCGCACGACCTGTCGGCACTGATTCAGAACATCTCCACCGCGGCGCGCCAGCAATCCGCGGCGGCCACCGACATTTCGCAGTCGATGAACGCGATCCAGGAAATCACTTCGCAGACCTCACAGGGCGCCAGCCAGACGGCCGACTCGATCGGTTACCTGGCGCAGCTGGCGAGCGATCTGCGGCGCTCGGTGGCGCACTTCAAGTTGCCGGGTTGATCAACGTTTACCGACAGGGGGCAACCTCGAACGGTCGCGCAATGCGCGTGTAGCGCGCAGCCGCTCAAGAGGGGCGCATGAGACTTCAAGACCACATCGATTTCACCACCCTGCAGTGGGTCAAGCCGGAGCTCGACGAGACCCTGGCGCAGGCCCGCGAGGCGCTGGAGTCCTACGTAGAGAATCCCGGCAAGCGCGAAGTCATGCGCGCCTGCGTGGATCATCTGCACCAGGTGCAGGGCACCCTGCGCATGGTCGAGCTCTACGGCGCGGCCATGGTCGCCGAGGAGATGGAGACGCTCGCCATCTGCCTGCTGGAAGACCACGTCCGCCAGCGCGAGGACGCCTTCGGCGCGCTGATGCGCGGCCTCATGCAGTTGCCCGACTACCTCGAACGCCTTTCCGGCGGCCACCGCGACGTGCCGGTGGTGCTGCTGCCGCTGCTCAACGACCTGCGTGCCAGCCGCGACCAGCAGGCGCTGTCCGAGGCGGCGCTGTTCAGCCCGAACCTGGAACAGGCATTGCCGGTGCAGGCACCTGGTGCGCAGGGCGAGGTCGACGTCGCCGCCCAGCGGGGTGCCATCACCACCCTGCGGCTGCAGTTCCAGCAACAGCTGCTGGCCTGGTTCCGCGGCCAGAACGCGGCACAGCAGCTGGTCGCCATGCGCGAGACGCTGCTGTCCATTGCCGGCCGCTGCTGGACCGTGCCGGGCCGTCGCCTGTGGTGGATCGCCGCCGGCGTGCTGGAAGGCCTCGAGCAGGGCATGCTCAAGAGCCATGCGGCCGAGATCCGCCAGCTGATCGGCAAGGTCGACCGCAACATCCGCCAGCTGGTCGAACAGGGCGAAGCCAGCCTGCGCGGCGGCGACGCCGACGAGCTCGCCAGCAAGCTGCTCTACATCCTGGCGCAGGCCCGCCAGGCCAGCCCGCAGATGGCGCTGCTGAAGCAGACCTACCGGCTCGACAGCCTGCTGCCGGACGCTGCCGAGCTAGAGCATGCTCGCGGCTCGATGGCGGGCCACAACCGTGCCCTGCTCGATTCGGTGTCCAAGGCGCTGAAGGAAGACCTGCTGCGCGTGAAGGAAGCGCTCGACCTGTTCCTGCGCCAGAGCGACGGCGACCCCGCGCAGCTGGCAGCGCAGGGTGAAGTGCTCGAGCGCGTGGGCGACACCCTGGGCATGCTGGCACTGGCCGTGCCGCGCCGCGTGGTGAACGAGCAGCGCCGCGTGCTGGAGGAGATCGCGCACAAGGTGCGTGCGCCGGAAGAAGGTGTGCTGCTCGACGTCGCCGGCGCGCTGCTGTACGTCGAGTCGTCGCTGGACGATCACATCGAAAGTCTGGGCGCCGAGGACAACCTGGCAAGCGAAACGCTGCCGGTCGAGGGCGAGGCCGTGCCGGCGCTGCCGCGCAGCGAGGCGCGCAGCATCCTGGCCACGCTGATGCAGGAAGCGATCGCCAACGCCGCCAAGGTGAAGGACGCCATCGTCGCTTTCGTCGAGGCCGGCTGGGACCATGCCCAGCTGCAGGGCACCCCGGCGCTGATGGATGAAGTGGCGGGTGCCATGCGCATGCTCTCCGCGCCGCGTCCCTCGGAGCTGGCCGAGGGTATCGGCCGCTTCATCGGCAACGAAATGCTCGCCGACCGGCGCGTGCCGGGCAGTGCGCAGATGGATCACCTGGCCGATGCGCTGGCCGCGCTGGAGTACTACCTGGAAGCCGCGCGCGAGCACCGCGGCGGTTTGGAGCACATCCTGGACGTCGCCGAGCACAGCCTGGGCTCGCTCGGCTACTGGCCGTTGCCTGCGGCGCGTGCCGCCGTCGCCTACGAGGCGCCGGTGCCGACTGCAGTGGCAGAACCGGCCGAGCCGTCGTTGTCCGAACCGGTCAGCCTGGCCGACGGGCACGGCCTGGACGATTTGCTGGTGGGCAGCAGCGAACCGCTGCAACCGGCCGCGCACGACCTGGCCGGCCTGCGCCTGGCGCAGACCGAGCCGCTCACCGCCTCGTCCGGTACGGACGGGGAGGGCGACTGGATCGAGATCGAGGAAGAGGTCCTCGAGGAAGTGCCGGCGGCCGATGCGCTGGCCGGCAGCGCCGGATTCCAGCTCGGCACCGAGGGCATCGACGACGACATCCGCGAGATCTTCCTGGAAGAGATGCAGGAAGAGATCGACAACCTGCGCGCGGCCGAACAAGCCTGGCTGGTCGATCCGGCGCAGCTGGCGGCGCTCACCCCGATCCGTCGCTCCTTCCACACGCTCAAGGGTTCCGGCCGCCTGGTCGGTGCCAGCGTGCTGGGCGAATTCGCCTGGAAGGTCGAGAACATGCTCAACCGCGTGCTGGATGCCACTATCCAGCCGCATGAGGGTGTGCAAGCGCTGGTCCATACTGCCATCGACGCGCTGCCGCAGTTGCTGGCCGCGCTGAAGGGCGAAGGCATGCCGACTGCGCCGCTGGCCGCCATCATGGCCACTGCCGAACGGCTCGCCGCTGGCGAGATGGCGCAGGTCAGCGACCACGCTCCGGCCGCCACCGAAACCGTGCGCCGAGTGGTGCGTCGCCGCGTTCCGCGCCTGGATGCGGCGATCGATGCCGTCCCGGTTGCAGCCCATACCGACCACACCGCGGCGGTCGACCTGCCGTCGGAGCCGCTCGAGTCGATCGCGCTCCCGGTCATGCCGCCGGTGGATCCGGTGCTGCTGGAAATCCTGCGCAGCGAAGTGGCGCAGTACCTGCAGGCGATCCGCGGAGCGCTGGCGCGTGCCGACGGCGAGTTGCGCATCGACGATGCGCTGCTGCGTGCCGTGCATACGCTGCACGGCGCCATCGCGATGGTCGACATCCCGTTGCTGACCCAGCTGCTGTCGCCGCTGGAAAGCCTGCTCAAGCGCCTGCGTGCCGTCGGCCAGCCCTTGTCGGAAGAGGGCACCGCCCTGCTCGCACAGTCGGCCGACGTGGTCGATCATGTGATGGCGCAGTTCGATGCCGTCGATCCGCAGCTGCCGTCGGTCGATGCGCTCACCGCGCGCCTGATCGAATTGCGAGACAGCCAGCCGGAACCGAAGGTCGCCCACGTACTGTTCGACCCGCACGCGGAAGAACTGTCCACCGAGTTGCCCGACGACGGCGCCGCCGCCGCGCTCGATGCCGGTCTGGACGACGCGCTCGGCGAGAGCGAGCCAGTCACCACGCATGAAGCAGACGAGCACGACGCCTATGCCGGCGAGTTGCTGGCGGCACTCGATGCATTCGACCTGGAGGCCGCCGAAGCTGCCTCCACGGATGTCGCACCCGTGGCTCATGCCGGACTGGCCGACGACGATCAGGGCCTGGCTGCATTGCTCGACAGTCTGTTGAACGAACCGGTCGACGGTCCGCCACTTGCCGTGGCCAACCTCGACGGAACTATTTCGGTGTCGGAGGGCGGCCTGGGCGGCATGCCCGAGCTGGCCGCCGAAGAAGCTGGTACGCCGGAGCAGCAGCTCCCTGGCGATTCGGAGGCCGAACTGGCCGCGGTGGCCCTGCCGCCGGAGGCCCTGGACGCGCCGAACGAGGATACCGACGCGCAAACCGCCGAGTTCGAGGCGCTTTCGACCGAAGTTGCAGAGCCGTGGGCGGCCGAACCGGACGCCGTTTCCGCCGAACCGTTCGTCGAGTCCGCCGGGGACACGCAGGAGCCGGTCGCGGCCGGGATGCCGGAAGTACCGGTCGTCAGCGTCGAGGCCACAGCAGAAACCGAACCGGTGGCGGCAGCGGATGCGCCACCGATGGACGATCGCACGCCTGCACAGCTCTGGGTCGGCCAAATCGATCCGGATCTGCTGGAAATCTTTACCGAGGAGGCGCACGAACTGCTCGATCACGCCGACGACCTGCTGGCCCAATGGCGTGCCGACCCGAGCGAAACGACGCACGCCGCCGGCGTGCAGCGTGACCTGCACACCCTCAAGGGCGGCGCACGCATCGCCGGCCTGGTACCCGTGGGCGACCTGACCCACGCCATCGAGACGCTGTTGGAAAAGCCGGTCGGCGAGCGTGACACCGCGCAACTCATCAGCGCGCTCGAGGCAGGCTTCGACACCCTGCACTCGCTGGTGCAGCGTGTCTCGCAGGGGCAGCCGATCGAATATCCGCAGGCGCTTATCGACAGCCTGCTGGCGATGGCCGGCCAGGAAACCCTCGCCGACGAAGGCAACGAGGCGTCCTCGGCGATGCCCTCGGCCAGACTGCCTGCCGCACCGCTGCCAGAGCTGCTGCCGGAGCTGCTGCCCGAACGCGAGGAAGAAGAAATCCGTTCCACTCAGGAACAGATCCGCGTCCGTGCAGAATTGCTCGACAACCTGGTGAACCACGCTGGCGAGGTTGCGATCTACCGCTCGCGCCTGGAGCAGCAGGTCGCCGGCTACCGCTTCAACCTGGTCGAGCTGGACCAGACCGTGCAGCGCCTGCGCAGCCAGCTGCGTATGCTCGAAATCGAGACCGAGGCGCAGATCATCGCGCGCTTTCAGCGCGAGCATCGCGAAGCCGGCATGGCGGTGTTCGACCCGCTCGAGCTCGACCGCTTCTCGCAGCTGCAGCAGTACTCGCGTGCGCTGGCCGAGTCGGTGTCCGACCTTGTCTCCATCCAGAACATGCTGGACGAGTTGACCCGCCAGTCCGAGACCCTGCTGATCCAGCAGTCGCGCGTCAGCGCCGAGTTGCAGGATGGCTTGCTGCGCACGCGCATGCTGCCGTTCGACACGATGGTGCCGAACCTGCGCCGCACGTTGCGGCAGGCCGCGCAGGAGGAGGGCAAGAGCGCCCAGCTATACGTCGAGGGCGCCCACGGCGAAATGGACCGCAACCTGCTCGACCGCATCAAGGCGCCGTTCGAGCACATGCTGCGCAATGCCATCGCGCACGGCATCGAGTCGCCGGCCGACCGCCGCAAGGCGGGCAAGCCGACCGAAGGCGCGGTTCGTATCCGCGTCGCCCGGGAAGCCACCGAAGTGGTAGTGCGGGTCAGCGACGACGGCGGTGGCCTGGATCGCGAGGCGATCCGCAAGCGCGCCATCGAGCGTGGCTTGCTGCGCGCTGACTCGCGTCCCAGCGACGACCAGTTGCTCAGCCTGATCACCCAGACCGGCTTCTCCACCGCCAGCCACGTCACCCAGCTCGCCGGTCGCGGCGTGGGCATGGACGTGGTGTCCAACGAGATCAAACAGCTGGGTGGCTCGCTGGCGATCGAGTCGCTGCCGGGCCAGGGCACCACCTTCATCCTGCGTCTGCCGTTCACCCTCGCGGTGACCCAGGCCATCGTGGTGCGCATCGGCGAGGCGACCTTCGCCATCCCGATGACCTCGGTGCAGGGCGTGGCCCGGATCAGCCCGGACGACCTCGCCGCACGCCTGGGCGAGGAGCGCCCGACCTTCGACTACAACGGCGAGGCGTACGGCATCCACGACCTGGCCGACCTGCTCGGCCTGCAGCCCAACCCGGTGATCGAGGAGGAACAGCTGCCGCTGCTGCTCACCCGCGCCGGCGACCTGCGCGCGGCGATCCGCATCGACGCGGTGATCGGCTCGCGCGAGATCGTGGTCAAGTCGGTCGGGCCACAGGTGAGCTCGGTGCCCGGCGTGCTCGGCGCCACCATCATGGGCGACGGTTCGGTGCTGATCATTCTCGACTTGCCGCCGCTGGTCCGCCACGGCATCGCCCGCCGCGAGCAGCGCCTGGCCGACGGCCTCAGCGCGGTCGCCTCGCCGTTGATCGAGGAGCAGCGCACCAAGCCGCTGGTCATGGTGGTCGACGACTCGATCACCATGCGCAAGGTCACCGGTCGCGTGCTGGAACGCCACGACTACGAAGTGGCCACCGCGAAGGACGGTGTCGACGCGATCGAGAAGCTCCACGACCGCGTGCCCGACCTGATGCTGCTGGACATCGAGATGCCGCGCATGGACGGCTACGAGCTGGCCACCCACATGAAGGGGGATCCGCGCCTGCGCGACGTGCCGATCATCATGATCACCTCGCGCACCGGCGACAAACATCGCCAGCGTGCCTTCGACATCGGCGTCGACCGCTACCTCGGCAAGCCGTACCAGGAAGTGGAGCTCCTGGCACAGATCGCCGAGGTGCTCGAGCAGCGTGCGATGGCGATGGAGGCGATCCATGGCTGAGGCGGTGCCGGCGGTCGCGCTGCTGTTCGACGACGCGGGTCTGGGTGAACAGCTGCGCAGTGCGTTGCAGGAACGCGGCGCGCGGATCGTGCACGAGGGCCCGCTCAAGGGGCTCAGCCGCGAGTTGCTGTCCTCGGTGGATGCCGACGTGCTGGTGGTCAACCTCGACGACGAGGACGACAGCGCGCTGGACCGCCTGGACGAAACCCTCGATGGCGAGCGTCCGCGAGTGGTTTTCAACGATGCCCAGGCCAGCCGTCGGCTGGACGGTTGGGACCGTGCCCGCTGGGCCCGTCACCTGGCCATGAAGGTGCTGGCGATGGGCGATGCCGACCCGCCGCGCCCGCCGGCGCCCGCCGAAGCTGCGGTCGAACCGGTGCCGGCTGCGTCGACGACGGCCGAGCCTGTGCTGGCTGACACCGCGGTTGCCGCCGAGGACGACATGCCGGCTGTCGAGGAGGAAGCGCGCCAGGCCGCTGTCTCCGAAACCCTTGCGGCCGAGCTGGAGGCCTTGCTGGCTTCCGACACGCCGGTCGAGGACGCCAGCGAATTCGGTTCGGGACTCAACTATTCGGCCGGTGAGGGCGCTGCCTTGCACGACGGGGCCATCGGCGAGCCCGCCTTCCCCGAAATAGCTGCCCCCGCGGCGACTGTTGAAGCGCACGACAGCGTCGAAGCCTTCCTGGAGGACGAATCGGCCGTCCTTGCGGACGTGGTGCAACCCATGGAAGCAGATTGGGCGGTCGCCGAGCGACAAGAGCCCTCCGCTCTCGAAGCTGCCATGGGAGTGGTGGCCGAGCCTGGCGCGACGTCGCCGGCGCACGCCTCTTTCAAGATCGACCATCTGTCACTGGCGCCGGTCGGCGAAGAGACTGTCTCGACTGTGATACGCACGGCGGAGCCTCCGTCTGTGGCTTCGCGACTGTCCGACAGCTGGGCCCTGCTCGACGACGGCGAGCCGGCTGCGACGCCGGCGGCCACGGCCGAGCGCATGGATCCGGCCGACTTCGGCATCGAGAAAGTCAGCGCCTCGGACTATCTGGCGCCGGATGCCAGTGAAGACGAATCGCCGATCCTGCCGGGGCTGAGCCTCGAGCTGGTTTCGCTGGAGGAAGCCATTGCACCGCAGAATTTCGAGCCTGCGCACGAAATGGTGCTCGAGGTGCCGGTGAGCGTGCTGCCCCGCGTGGTCGTACTCGGCGCCACGACCGAGAGCACCGCTTCGGTGGGCGAGTTCCTGGCTGCGCTGCCCGCGGGCCTGCGTGCCGTTGTGCTGCATACCCAGCACCTGGCGGGCCGTCCTGCCGACGGGTTGGTGGAGTATTTCTCCTCGCAGTGCTCGCTGCCGGTCCGACTGGCCGAGCCGGGCCTGCGCGCCCGTGTCGGCGAAATCCTGGTGGTGCCGTCCGATCGGCAGGTCAGCCTGCGTCGTGACGGTTCGGTCCAGTTGCAGCCGATCGAGGCGGGCTCTACCCACGTGCCGTCGATCGACGCCAGCTTCTCGCAGGCTGCGGACACATTCGGCCGTGACGTGGTGGCCATCGTGTTTGCCGGCCGCTCCACCGACGCAGTCGCGGGTTGCCAGGCGGTGCACGATCGCGGTGGCCAGGTCTGGGTCGAGGCGAGTGGCGGCACGCATGCGGCCGACATGGTCAGCGGGGTGCTGGCCGAAAACCTGTCCCATCTTGCCGGTACGCCTGCCGAACTGGCGGCGCGCCTGGCCGAGCTCTTTTCGGAAGGTCAGCCATGAGCGAACAACTCCTGCCGCGCGAAATCCGCTGCGTCCTGGTGCCGGTAGGCCAGCTGCGCCTGCTGCTGCCCAATGCCACCGTGGCCGAAGTCATCACCCTGCCGACACCCGAGCCGGTCGAAGGCGCCCCCGAGTGGCTGCTCGGCCGCATTGCCTGGCGCGGATGGCGCGTGCCACTGGTGTCTTTCACCAAGCTCGCCGGCGCGCCTGAGGGGGACGCCGAACTGGCCGTGCGCGTGGCCGTGTTGAAGGCCTTGGGCAACAACGCCAGGCTGCCTTTCATCGCGGTCGTGACCCAGGGTTTCCCACGCCTGACCACGCTCAATGCCGAGTTGATCATCCCGACGCACGATGGTGCGCCGTTGCCGCCTGGCGTGAAGGCGCAGGTGCTGGTGCGCGACGACATCGCGGTGATTCCCGACCTGGAAGGCATCGAGGGCGAGCTTACCCAGATGCTCGATCTCGCCAGCTGATCGAGTGGGTCGGCTGGGCGCGGGCGGCATCGAGCTCGGCTTGTCTGCGATCGGCGTGGCCTGCTGGTAAGCGGCTATCCTCGAAACAACCGCCACTGCGGCTGTTGCAGCCAGCGTGCCGTTCCCTTCAGCAACGACGGGCGATTTTTCCCGCGGCTTGGTCGAAGGGCTCGAGCAGCATGCCGTGATCGCCGCTCCGGCACCTCCGGGCGGGCGACAGGGCTGAACGCGCAGGCCACCAGGCTCGTTCTGCGCCTAACCCATGTCCCCATGCACCGCCTGCAGCGCTGCCAACGCCGCCAGGCCGGCGGTTTCCGTCCGCAGAATGCGCGGCCCCAAGGCCAGGCCGTCGAAGCCGGCGGAGCGGAGGAGCGCCACGTCGCGTTGCCCCAGGCCGCCTTCCGGCCCGACCACCAGCAGGCCGCCGGCGGCTCCGACGGCAAGCGATCGCAATGACTGGTGGCCTTCGGGCAACAGTGCCAGGCGAAGCGCGCCGTCCGGGGGCAGGCTGCCCAGCCAGGCCTCCAGCGACCGGGCAGGCAACACGCTCGGTAGACGAGCGCGTCCGCTTTGCTCACAGGCGCTGGCAGCGACCGCACGCCAATGCGCCAACCGCTTTTCCGCTCGGGTCGGGTCGAGCCGGACCTCCGAGCGTTCGGTCAGCAACGGCACGATGCAGGCAACGCCAAGTTCGGTCGCTTTCTGCACGATCAGGTCCATCTTCTCGCCGCGCGCCACGCCCTGGGCCAGGGTGAGCCGCAACGGCGATTCCCTGGCGACCACCTGCACGTCCCCGATGCGTACCCGTACTTCCCGCTTGCCCGCTTGGACGATGGTGGCGGCATAGTCGTGGCCGTCGCCGTTGAAGAGCACGAGCGGATCACCGTCGCCCAGGCGCAGTACGCGCGCCACGTGCTCGCCGGCCTGGGGCGGCAGGCTCACCTCGCTCTCGGGCGAGAGCGGTTGATCGACATGGATGCGGATGGTGCGCAAGGTCGGAAACAGGGCGGCAAAAAACGGAAGCTTACCGCGTCGATTGCGGATCTACCGCATGGACACTGGCGCCTGGCATCGCCGTCATCAGGCCACCGCCCGCTCGATGCCAGCGACGGCCACGTCGACCAGATGGTCGATCTCGCCGGTCGTGACCACGTACGGCGGCATGAAATACACCACGTTGCCCAATGGCCGCAGCAGCGCCCCGTGCTGCAGCCCGTGCAGGTACACCCGCATGCCGCGCCGCTCGGCCGCGGGCCAGGGCGTACGGCTGCACTTGTCGGCGACCAGTTCGACGGCGGCGATCATGCCGGTCTGGCGCACGTCGGCCACGTGCCGGTGGTCGCGCAGCGGAACCAGTCGCTGCGCCAAGTGCCCAGCCAGGGCGCGGTTGCGCTCCAGCACGGGCTCGTCGCGGAAGATCGCCAGCGTCTCCAGCGCCACCCGGCAGGCCAGCGGGTTGCCGGTATAGCTGTGCGAGTGCAGGAACGCCTTGCCGGCGCTGTATTCGGCGTAGAACGCCGCGTACACGGCCTCGGTGGTGAGCACGGCGGACAAGGGCAGCGTGCCGCCGGTCAGTCCCTTGGACAGGCACATGAAGTCCGGTGCGACCGCTGCCTGCTCGCAGGCGAACAACGTGCCGGTTCGGCCGAAGCCCACCGCGATTTCGTCCGCGATGAAGTGGACCTCGAATTCGTCGCACAGGCGGCGCAGGCCGGCAAGGTAGTCGGGGTGGTACATGCGCATGCCGCCGGCGCACTGCACCAGCGGCTCGACGATCACCGCGCAGGTCTCGTGCGCATGCCGTTCGAGCAGGGCGCGCAACGCGACCAGCCGGCGCGCGGCGACCTGCGCCGGCGTCTCGCCCGGCTCGCCCTCGTAGGCGTCCGGCGAGGGCGCCAGGATCGGCGTCAGCAGCAAGGGCGCGTAGGTCTTGCGGTACAGCGCCACGTCGCTGACCGACAGCGCGCCCAGCGTCTCGCCGTGGTAGCTGCCGGTGAGCGCGATGAAGCGCGTCTTCTCGCCGTGGCCGCGGTTGAGCCAATAGTGGAAGCTCATCTTCAGCGCCACTTCGACCGCCGCTGAGCCGTTGTCGGCAAAGAACACGCGATCGAGCCCCGGCGGCGTGATCCGCACCAGCTCCTCGGCCAGCTCGATCGCCGGTTCGTGGGTGAAGCCGGCGAAGATCACGTGCTCCAGTCGTTGCGCCTGATCGGCCAGCGCCGCGGCCAGGCGCGGGTTGGCGTGTCCGAACAGGTTGGTCCACCACGAGCTCACGCCGTCCAGGTAGCGTCGTCCGTCCGCGTCGATGAGCCAGGCCCCTTCGCCGCGCACGATCGGCACCATCGGGATGCTCTCGTGGTCGTGCATCTGCGTGCAGGGGTGCCACACGTGCCTGAGGTCGCGCGCGGCCAGCGCGGCGTTGCCGGCGAGGGCCGGCGCATCGGAGGAGGGAAGGCTCATCCGGCTATGATCGGCGTTGCGGCATGGCCGCTCAAGTTCAAGGATCGGGGTGAAACGCTCGCGCGCCGCCTGGCTCTCGGTTGCCATCGTGTTGCTGCTCGTCGTGCTGCTGGTGCTGTTCCTGCCGGCGCGCTGGGCGGCGCCGTTCGTGCAATCGCGATTGCATGGGGTGAGGCTCGAGCGCGTGCATGGGCTCGTCTGGGACGGTGCGGCGGAGCAGCTGCGTGGCCCGGATGGCCGTTCCCTGGGCGCCGTGCACTGGCGGCTCTCGCGCCGCGCGCTGTGGGGACGGCTGGACCTGCAGCTTGCCTTCGACGGACCGATGCTTGCCGCGCGCGGCCGCCTGCAACGCGACGCGCAGGGACGGCCGGTCTGGAGCGACGTGGCGCTGCGCAGTGACCTGGCGACCTGGGCGCCCCGGCTCGACACCTCGCTGGGCTCGCCGCAGGGCACGCTGACGGCCACGCTGCAGCGTGTCGTGCTGCAGGCGAACTGGCCGGTCGAACTGGATGGCCGGGCGCAGTGGGGCGACGCGGCGATGCAGACGCCTGCGCAAGCCGTCGGGCTGGGAGATTGGGTGATGACCCTGGATGGCGCCAATGGTGTGCTGCACGGGGAACTCCACGACCAAGGCAAGGGACCGCTGCACGTCGAAGGCCAATGGCAGGCCAGCCCGCTCGGCTGGCGCCTGGACCTGCTGCTGCAACCGCGCACCGCCGACCCGGCGCTGCGCCGCTGGCTGGCCCGCCTGGGGCGGCCGGACGCGGACGGTTCGGTCCATCTGCACCGCCGCAACGGGCTTGCCGCCGCCACACCGGAAACCACCCGATGAGTTACGACGCCGAACACGCCCTGTCCGCCGCCCGCGAGGCTGCCGCGGCGGCGGCCGAGATCATCCGCCACTACTGGAACCGTGGCGTGGCGGTCGAATGGAAGGCCGACGCTACGCCCGTCACCGCCGCCGACCGCGAAGCCGAACAGGCGATCCGCGCCGTGCTGGCCACGGCGCTGCCGCAGGCGGCGATCTTCGGCGAGGAATATGGCCTGGAAGGGGCGTGCGACGGCCTGTTGTGGCTGGTCGATCCACTCGACGGCACCAAGAGCTTCGTGCGGCGCACGCCGTTCTTCTCCACGCAGATCGCACTGATGGATCGCGGCCAACTGGTGCTGGGCGTCTCCAGCGCGCCGGTCTACGGCGAGACGATGTGGGCACGCGCCGGCGCGGGTGCCTGGCTCGATGGCGAGCGCGTGCGGGTGGCTGGGACCGAGGCGATGTCCCAGGCATCGGTTTCCATCGGCAACGTCAAGACGCTCACCGCCGATGCGCGCTGGGATGCGCTCGGCGCGCTGATCCGCGACAGCAGCCGCATCCGAGGCTATGGCGATTTCTGCCACTACCACCTGCTCGCGCGCGGTGGGCTGGATCTGGTCGTCGAGTCGGACGTGAACATCCTCGATGTCGCCGCGCTGGCGGTGATCGTGCGCGAGGCCGGCGGCGTATTTACCGACCTGGATGGCCGGCCGCCGACCCTGGAAACGGGCAGCGTGCTGGCCGGCGTGCCGGCGATCCACACGCAGGCGCTTGCACGCATGCATCATGCGCGGGCGGGCTAGAATTGCCCGATGCGCAAGCCACCGATCATCCATGCCACCCGCGAGTGCGTCGACAGCCGTTTCCTGCGCGTCGAGCAACTGGACCTGGAGTTCTCCAACGGCGAGAAGCGCACCTACGAGCGGCTGCGCGCCAGTGGCCTGGGTGCGGTAATCATCGTGCCGATGCTCGATGACGACACCGTACTGCTGGTGCGCGAATACGGCGCGGGCGTGGGTCGTTACGAGCTCTCGCTGCCCAAGGGCCGGCTCGACCAGGACGAGACCGCCGAGCAGGGAGCCGACCGCGAGCTGAAGGAAGAAATCGGCTACGGCGCGAACCGCCTGAAAATCCTGCACAACCTGTCGCTCTCGCCCGGCTACATGACGCACATGGCGCATGTGGTGCTGGCGCAGGACCTATACCCCGAACGCCTGCCCGGCGACGAACCGGAGGAGTTGGACGTGGTGCCATGGAAGCTTTCCGAACTGCATGCCTTGATCGGCCGTGACGACGTGACCGAAGGGCGCTCGATCGCTGCGCTCTTCATGGCGCGCGAATACCTGGCCGGGCGGTTCCAGCCATGAGCGCGGTGGCACCGGAAACCGGCCTGCTGGGCGAGGTGGGCGCGATCGCGCGCGAGGCCGGCACCGCCATCCTCGCCATCTATCGCGACGAGTTCGCGGTGGAGCACAAGGAGGATGCCTCGCCGCTCACCGCTGCCGACCTGGCGGCGCAGCGCGTGATCGCCGCGGGCCTGGCGCGCATTGCGCCGGACGTGCCGGTGCTGTCGGAGGAGGCGCGCGCCGCTCCGTGGGAGCAGCGCCGCACGTGGTCGCGCTACTGGCTGGTCGACCCGCTCGACGGCACGCGCGAGTTCGTCAAGCGCAACGGCGAGTTCACCGTCAACATCGCGCTCATCGAGGGCCATCGCCCGGTGCTTGGCGTGGTGCTGGCGCCGGTCACCGGCGAGCTTTACGCGGCGGCCGATGGCCAGGGCGCGTGGCTGCAGCAGCACGCCGGCGGCCAGTGGCAGCCGATCGGCGTACGCACGCTGGCCGCACCCGCGGTGGTCGCCGGCAGCCGCTCGCACGGCAACGACACGCACGAATTCCTGGGCACGCTGTTGGGCACGCCCTACCAGCCGTTCCCGATGGGCTCCTCGCTGAAGTTCTGCCTGATCGCCCGCGCCGTGGCCGACCTCTACCTGCGGCTGGGGCCGACCAGCGAATGGGACACGGCGGCCGCGCAATGCGTGTTGGAACAGGCCGGCGGCGCGGTACTGGACCTGGCCGGCGAGCCGCTGCGCTACAACACGGAGGAGTCGGTGCTCAATCCCGAGTTCCTCGCCGTGGGCGATCGCGGGGTGGACTGGAAGGCGCGACTGGGCAGGGCACGGCCGGCTTGAGCGTGGCGGCGCGCCACACGCTGGAGGACCTGCTTGCGATCATGGCGCGCCTGCGTGATCCCGAGCGCGGCTGCCCGTGGGACGTGCAGCAGGATTTCGCCTCGATCGCGCCCTACACCATCGAGGAAGCCTACGAAGTCGCCGATGCGATCGATCGTGGTGACTTCGACGACCTGCGCGACGAGCTGGGCGACCTGTTGCTGCAAGTGGTGTTCCACGCACAGATGGCCAGCGAGCAGGGTCTGTTCGACTTCGCCGACGTCGCCCACGCGATCGCCGACAAGATGCGCCGGCGCCACCCGCACGTCTTCGGCGAAGAACGCTACGAGGACGTGGCAGCGCAGACGCGCGCCTGGGAAGCGATCAAGGCAGCCGAACGCGTCCGCCGCGGCGAGGCACACGATGCCAGCGCCCTGGCCGGCGTCTCCCGCGGCCTGCCCGAATGGAAGCGTGCTGCCAAGCTGCAGCAGCGCGCCGCGAGCGTCGGCTTCGAGTGGCGTGAAGCCGGGCCGATGCTGGACAAGCTGGCCGAGGAAGTGGAGGAGGTCCGCGTCGAGTTCGAGCGCGGCGCGGCCGCCGAGCGGCTGGAGGACGAGTTGGGCGACGTGCTGTTCGTCACCGCCAACCTGGCCCGCCATGCGGGCGTCGATTTTTCGCGCGCATTGCGCCGTGCCAACGCCAAGTTCGAGCGCCGCTTCCGCGCGATGGAAGCGCTGGCCGCCGCCGAAGGCCGTCCGCTGATCGAACGAAGCCTGGAAGAGCAGGAAGCGCTCTGGCGGCAGGCCAAGCGCGAAGAATGACCTAGGTCGGCCTCGGCCACCGACGTCCTCGCGCGAAAGGGCGCACCGGTATTTCCGCAAGGTGGGCCAAGGTCACCTTGCGGACCTCCAGCGACTCAGCGTGCCGCCGGCCTCTCCGACTGCTGCCATTGCGCCCGCATGCGCTCGCGGTCGGCACGCATCTTCGCCTCGTTGGCGAGATTCTCCGACAGGCTCTTGCGCAGTGTGGCGATGGCCTGGTCGACATTGGCCGGCTGCGCCTGCAGGCGGGCGAGGCGGTGGTAGGCGTAGGTGCGCAGGTGCGGATCCTGCGACTTGGACAAAACCTCGTTGTAGATACCGGCCAGGTCCTTCTCGCGCCCGGCCTTGCGATACAGGCGCTCCAGCGCATGCAGGTCGGACATCGCGCCCGAGCCAGGGCCGCGCTCCATGTGCATGCGGTGCATGCGATGGCGCATGGAGGCGTGGTCGGGCGCGGGCAGGGTGCGCCCCGGCGACGTGGATGGAGCGTCTTGCGCCATGGCCAGGGGACAGGCTAGCAGCAGGGCGAGGGCGGGGGCGAGCAGGATGCGTGGTGCCATGACGGACTCCGTCGGACGGGTGTTCCGGAAAACGCGACCCCGTTCGCCGGGTTGACTTCAACCCTGCGTGCGCCGGATGCATCCTAGGGGAGTCCATTCAGCCAAGCGGAGTTCTCATGCGTCCCATCCTTGCTTCCCTGCTGTTGCTCGTGCCGCTCGCCGGGCATGCCGCCGACCGCTGTGCCTTTGAGGCGCCGCGCAACATGAGCCTGGACCTGGCCGGCGTGCGCGCCGTGCAGATCGAGGTCAACAGCTACGACCTGCACGTGACCGGTCGCACCGACGCGCGCAAGCTCGACGTGACCGGCCGCGCCTGCGCTTCCGACCGCGACCTGCTCGACCGTCTGGTGGTCACCCAGCGCCGCGAGGGCGACCAGCTGATTCTCGGGCTCGGCGACGGGCGCGGCTTCCAGCTGTTCGGCGGCGGCGATACCGAGCTGGAGGTGACCGTGCAGATGCCAGCCAGCCTGCCACTGTCGGTGGACGTCGGCTCGGGCGATGCCGAGGTCAGCGGCGTGCGCGCGCTGGACAGCCACGTCGGCTCGGGCGACCTGCACGTGCGCAACGTGTCGGGCCGTTTCGCCACCAGCGTCGGATCCGGCGACATCGAGGCGAACGACGTGGGCAGCCTGGAGGCCGGCTCGGTCGGTTCGGGGGATCTCAACGTCACCGGCGTGAACGGCGATGCCCGGGTGGGCAGCATCGGCTCGGGCGACGTGCGCCTGCGCGACGTGCGCGGCAGCGTGCGTGCCGAATCGCTGGGCTCGGGCGACCTCGACGTCGACGGGGTGGGCGGTGACCTCAGCGTCGGCGCCAAGGGCAGCGGCGATGTGAGCCACAGCGGCGTCAAGGGCAAGGTGGACGTGCCGCGCGACGACGATTGAATCCGGTAGAAGCGCCGCTGTGCGCGACCATCGTGACACCTCGTCGCGCACAGCCGCGTTCCCGCAGGAGCTCCGCTTTGCGGAAGGGGCCGCTCCTTAGCCCAGCCAACGCCACGCCAGGTACACCAGCGGCGCGCACACCAGCAGGAACGGGATCGACACCCGGTGCAGCTCACGCAAGCCGTGCGGCTGGCGTGCCAGCCGCAGCGCGATGAGATTGGCCAGTGAGCCGATCGCCACGCCGAAGCCGCCCACGTTCACCGCTACGGCCAGTGCGATGGGGTCGTGCGCCCGCTCCAGCAGCAGCACCGTCGCCGGCACGTTGCTGATCACCTGCGAGGCCAGGATACCGGCCAGGTAGAGCCTGAGCGGACTGCCCAGATCCAGCCGATCCAGCCCCGCCTGCACCTGCGGCAGCTCGGCCAGGTGGCCCAGCCCGAGGAAGATCGCGACGAAGGTGAGCAACAGCAGCCAATCCACCCGCGCCAGGCTGCGCGGCGATCCCAGCGCGAACACCAGCAGCAACAGGCCCGCGCCGTAAGCCGCGTGGCCATATTCCATCGACATCACCATCGCTACCAGCATCGCGACCGACAGGATCGCCAGGCCGGCGGCCACGGGTTGGTGGTCCAGCGTATCGGGCGCCAGCGTCACCCGTTCGCGTGGAATCCAGGCCCAGGCCAGCATCGCCACCAGTACGAACATCACCGCGGCCGCCGGGAGCAGGGCCCAGGCGAAGCTCAGGAACGGCAACTGCCCGTGCTGCCACAGCAAGAGGTTCTGCGGGTTGCCGATCGGGCTGAGTGTCGAGCCGGCGTTCACCGCGAGCGCCTCCAGCACCACCATGCGCAGTACCGGCAGGTTGGAAAGGCCGCCGATGGCCACCGTCAGCGGCACCAGCACGAACAGGCTGACGTCGTTGGTCAGGATCATGGACAACAGCGCGGCGGAAGCGACCAGAAGCAGTCCCAGCGTCCGCAAAGAGTGGGTGCGCGCGGCCAGCGCGGCGGCGGCGTGCTGTACCAGCGCACTGTCGCGGATGCCCTGGATTGCGATCATCAGGCCGGCCAGGCCGGCCAGCGTCGGCGCCTGCAGCCAACGCTGCCAGGATGCCGCGGGTTGCGGGTCGACCCATCCCAGCACCAGCGTGAGCAGGGTGAAGGCCAGCAGCAGCCATTCTGCCTTGAGCCGTTCCTTCCAGCGGCGTGCGGTCATCGGCCGTACTTCGGCAGCGCTACCACTCGCGCAGGCCTTCGACCTCGTACAGGCGCTGCCAGCTCCGGCGCGCGCGCACCAGGTCCGCCAGCCGCTTGAGCGCGGGCCACCCGGTAGCCGGACGCGGCATGTTGCGCGACCAGCGCATTAGCATGGTCAGCAGCAGGTCGGCGCCGGAAAAGCGCTCGCCCAGGAGGTAGGGCCCTTGCGCGGCCAGGTTTGCATCGAGGAAATCCCACACGCCCTCGATCCGCCGCTGCAGCGCCGCGCGCACGGCCGGCGTGTCGTCCAGGTCCTGGGGGTAGAACCATAGACGGAAGGCGGACATCAGCGTGTTGCTGAGATAGACGATCCACTGGTACCAGGCCGCCCGCTCGGGCGTGCCTGGCGGCGGGGCCAGCGGCGAGTCCGGATGTCGCTCGGCCAGCAGCATCAGCAGCGCGGCCGACTCGGCCCATGGCTGGCCATCGACCACCAGGGTCGGCACCACGCCGCGCGGGTTGAGCTTGAGGTAAGCCGCCGCCCGCTGCGCGCCGGCGTCGAGGTCGACCAGCTCCAGTTCATGCGGCGCGCCGGCTTCCAGCAGCGCCAGGTGCACCACCATGCTGGCGCTGCCGGGTGAGTAGTAAAGCGTGTACACGGTTTCCTCCAGACATCCGCCAAAGCGGTCAGCCTTGCTGCGGCGGATCCTTGCGCTTGCGTGCGCGGATGCGTGCTGCACCGATGCAATTGCCCAGGCCTGCGCCCATGACGATGCCGATGGCGATGCCGAGCGCGAGATTGTGCAGTGCCAGGCCTATGCCGACGCCAATGGCGATGCCAGAGCCCATGCCCACGCTCAGGCCGGAAGCCATGTCGCGGCGGTTCGGGTCGGATGCGGGTTTCTGGTCGTTGCCCATGCAGGTGCCCTCCGTGAGAAGGCGCCAGTCTGGGATCGATTCACTGCTCCCGCAACAGCCGCATCGGCGAGGTGCGTGTGACCCGCCGGGTACCGGCCAGGCCCAGCAGCATGATCACGACGGCGGAAAGCAACGCGGCGCCTGCCAGCGGCGCCAGGGGCGGCATGAACCCGTCCAGACGGAACACGGCGCGGCCCAGCCACCAGCCTGCGCCGGCGGCGCCCAGCGCGGAGGTGAGGCCGGCAATCAGGCCCAGCAGGGCGAACTCGCAGGCCGCCGCCAGCCGCAGCTGTCCGCGGCGTGCGCCCAGCGTGCGCAGCAGCGCGGCCTCATGCCGGCGTTCGGCCGCGCTGGTGGCCAGCGCCGCGGCCAGCACCAGCGCACCGGCGAGCAGGCTGAAGGCGAGCACCCAGCGCACGGCGCCGCCAACCTGCCCGACGATCTCGCGCACCCGGTCGAGCAGTGCATCGACGTCGACCAGGCTCAGGTTACCGTAGTCGCGCGACAGCTGGGCCAGCGCTTCGGCGTGCCCGCGCGGCAGGTAGAAACTGGCCAGCCAGGTATGCGGCAATCCGCTCGCATGGGCCGGGTCCAGCAGCAGGAAGAAGTTGACCCGGAATGAACTCCAGTCGACCTGGCGCACGCTTGCCACGGTGGCGTCCAGCGTGCCCTCGCCCACGTCGAAGCGCATGCGGTCGCCGAGCTTCAGCCCGAACATGTCGCGCCACATGGTATCGATCGAGACCTCCGCACGCGGTGGCTGCGCCCCCACCCACTGGCCGGCGATCACGCGGTTGGAGGGCGGCAGCGTCCCGGTCCAGGACAGGCGCAGCTGACGATCGACCCAATCCTTCGCGCGCGGGTCGGCGAAATGCAGGCGGTCGACCGGCGTGCCGTTGATTGAGGTGAGCTTGCCCATCGCCAGCGGCAGCATGTTGAGCTCGCGTGCCCCCAGCTGCTGGAGTCGTTGGGTGAAGTCCGCGCGCTGATCGTCCTGCAGGTTGAGCGCAAACCAGTTGGGTGTGTCCGCCGGTAACTCGCGACGCCAGCCATCCAGTAGCGCCGGTGCAACCACCGCGAGCAGCAGCAGCGCGACCAGGCCCAGGCTCAGTGCGGTGGCCTGCACCGTGCTCAAGGCCCGCCGCCGCGCCAACGCGGCCAGGCCCAGCCGCAGGGCCGGATGCGCGCCGGGTGCGATGCGCCGGGCCAGCCATAGCAGCAACAGCGCGAGCAACGCGGCGACCACCGCCACGCCGAGCAGGCTGGCGGCAAGGATGCCGGCGAGCTTCGCCGAGCCGCTCTGGCTCCAGATCAACGCCAGCGCGACGAGCGCGGGCACCAGGTAGAGCGTGTCCACCCGGCGCATGCGGCGCACCATGCTCGCCCGGAACACCGCAACCGGCGGTACCTCGGCCAGCCGCGCCAAGGGCGGCAACGCGAAGCCGGCAAGCACCGCAAGCCCCATGGCCGCCGCCCCCAGGGCTGGAAGCAGAGGCAGGGTGGTGGGTACGTGGACGAGCTGCGTGCCGGCAAGGCGCCATGCGCCCTCAGCCACACCCAAGGCAAGCAGTACGCCGAGCAATGCCATCGGGACTGCAAGGGCGGCCAGTGTCGCCACCAGCAGCCCGATCACGCGTCCGCGTGCGGTGCCCAACGCGCGCAGCAGGGCGATTTCCGGCGTCTTGCGCCGCGCATACCGTTGCGCGGCCAGCGCGATCGCCACGCCCGCGAGCAGCGCCGACAGCAGCGCGGTCAGGCGCAGGAAGGCGCCGGCACGGTCGAACGCACTACGCATGCGCTCCTGGGTCTGTTCCGTGGTGACGAGCCTGGCGCCCTGCGGCAGCGGGTGGGCCTTGGCCCAGGCGAGCCAGCCATCGACCGCGGCGGGTGCACCGGCGACCAGCAGCTGGTGCCCCGCGCGACTACCCACGCCGAGCAGGCCTGCGCGCTGCGCATCGGCCAGGTTCATCACCGCGCGCGGCGCCATCGCCACCAGTTCGCCACCGTCGGGTTCGCGTACCAGTTCCGCGGCGATGGTGAGTTGCTGGCCTCCAACCTGCACGCGTTGGCCTACCGCTAGGCCAAGGGCGACCAGTGCACGGTGGTCCAGATAGACGGTGCCGGGAGCCGGGCCGTGACCGATCGTGGAACTGCCGTGGGCTGCCAGCTCCAGCACGCCGCGCAGCGGCCAGGCGCGATCGACGGCATCGACGTCGAGTAGCTGGCCGCGTTCTCCGGCGAAGGCCACGCTGGGAAAGCGGGCACTGCGGGTTACCGCCAGTTCCCGCCGGCGGGCCTCGTCTGCATAGGCCTGGGGCAGCGCCTGTGGCGCGGACAGCCCGGCGTCGCCACCGATCAGTTCCGCGGCGCTGGCGAGCAGGCCGCGCTCGACTCGGCTGGCAAGCGTCGCCACCACGCCGAGGGCGACCACGGCCAGCAGCAGCGAGGCGGCGAGCGTGCGCAGTTCGGCCAGGTGCCACTCGCGGCGCAGGGTACGCAGGGCGAGGCGGAGCAGCTTCATGCGGCGTTCCCTGCGCGCGGCTGGCCGATCATGGGGCGACCGCCGGCGCGGCGAGCCGCCCTTCGATCAGCTCGACGCCACGTGAGCAACGGGCGGCGAGCGTGGCGTCATGGGTGACCAGAACCAGCGTGGTGCGGTGGTCGCGGTTGAGCGCGAACAGCAGGTCGGCGACGTGCCGGCCGGTGCGCTGGTCGAGGTTGCCGGTGGGTTCGTCGGCGAACAGCACGTGCGGGCCGTGTACATAGGCGCGTGCGATTGCCACGCGCTGCTGCTCGCCGCCGGAAAGCTGCGCGGGATGGTGGCGCCGGCGCGCACCCAGGCCGACCGCCTCGAGGGCTTCATGCGCGCGGGCGCGCGCGTCGTCGCGGCCTTCCAGCTCCAGCGGCAGCATCACGTTTTCCTCGGCGGTGAGCGCGGGCAGCAGGTGGAAGGACTGGAAGACGAAGCCCACCATCCGCCGGCGCAGGTCCGCACGGGCTTCCTCGTCCATCGCCTCCAGCGCATGCCCGCCCAGGTGGATGGAGCCCGCGCTGGGCACGTCCAGCCCGGCCAGCAGGCCAAGCAGGGTCGTCTTGCCCGAACCCGAGGCGCCGACGATGGCGAAACTCTCGCCCGCGTGCACCGCAAGGCTCACGCCGGCGAGGATGTCCAGCCTCCCCTCGGGGCCGCGGACGGTCTTGCTAACATCGCGGGCCTCCAGAAGAGGTTGGGAAGGTTCGCTCATGCGTCGATTCCTTGGGCTGCTGACGGTGCTGTTGATCGGCTGGAGTGGCGCCTCGCAGGCGGCCACGCCGAAGACGGTGCTGGTACTGGGTGATTCACTCTCGGCCGCGCACAACATTGCCGCGGACGCGGGCTGGGTACATCTGCTGGAATTGCGTCTGGGCAAGATGGAGCCGCCCTGGCGCGTGGTCAATGCCAGCATCAGCGGCGAAACGACGCTGAGCGGCCGCCGTCATCTGCCCGGACTGCTCAAGACCTACCGGCCGGCGGTGCTGGTGCTGGAACTGGGCGCCAACGACGGCCTGCGCGGACTTCCGCTGGATGCGATGAAAGACAACCTCGCAGCGATGATCGACATGGCCCGGCAGGCGCATGCCAAGGTGCTGTTGCTCGGCATCGAGTTGCCGGTGAACTATGGCCCGCGCTACCGGGACGCCCTTCGCGCGGTCTATGCCGACCTTGCACGGCGCAAGCAGACCGCGCTGGTGCCCTTCCTGTTGGAGGGCGTCGCGCTGGATCCCTCGCGCATGCAGGATGACGGCCTGCATCCCACGGCTGCGGGCGAACCGGTGGTGTTTTCGACGGTATGGTCGAAGCTGGTTCCATTGCTGCAGTAGAGGGGTTTCACCGCAGCGGCCGAGTGGGCGCCAGAACACATTTTGAATCGCGCCTTCGAAAATTCACGTTGCTCTCACCCGGCCCATCGTTAGCTCTTCACATTTGTGAACACCCGCAATGGAGGGACCATGAGCCTGCGAGATGAACAGTCCGGCTTGATCCTGCTGGTCGAGGGCAATCGGCAAATTGCTGAAATGGTTGGGGAATTCCTGGAGCGCCGGGGTTACTCGGTGGACTATGCCGCCGACGGTGTCAGCGGCCTGCACTTGGCGGTCTCCAACAGTTACGACGTCATCGTGCTGGACCTGATGCTGCCGGGCATGGATGGCCTGGACGTCTGCCGCAAGCTGCGCAAGGACGCCAAGAAATCCACCCCGGTGCTGATGCTGACCGCGCGCGACACGCTCGAGGACAAGCTCATCGGCCTTGAGGCCGGCGCTGACGACTACCTGGTCAAGCCGTTCGAGGTCCGCGAACTCGAGGCACGCCTGCGCGCGCTGATTCGTCGGGATCGCCGCCAGGTGTCCTCCGAGGTGCTGACCGTCGGCGACATGACGCTGGACACCGCCACGTTGCGGCTGACCCGCAGCGGGCAGGAACTCACCGTGTCGCCGATCGGCCTGAAGCTGCTGGCCATCCTGATGCGCGAATCGCCCCGCGTAGTCAGCCGGCGCGACATCGAGCGCGAGATCTGGGGTGACACCCTCCCGGACTCGGACACCCTGCGCTCGCATCTGTACAACCTGCGTCGCGTGATCGACAAGCCGTTCGACCGCCCGTTGCTGCACACGATTCATTCGGCGGGCTACCGCCTTGCCGATCTTGAAACGGAAGTGGCGACGGCCACCGCCTGATCGAGCGGGGTGAGCATCGCAACGACAGGCATGGACAGGGGATTGCCAAGGGAGCAGGGCAAAGTACAGAGACGGGCTGGCGGATTCCACCGCCGGCTCGCGCTCATCTTTGGCCTGCAGCTGCTCGGCGTGGTCCTCTGCGTCACGCTGGGGATGTACGACGTGGCGCCACCGGCAGCGGTCCTGGTGCTGATCGTCGTGCTCAGTGCACTGGCCTGGCTGGCGGCCCGGCGAGCGTGGCGGCCGGTCGGCCGGCTTGCGCGGGTGGTCGATGCCTGGGACGAGCAGCCTGACCTCGACGCGCTTGCGCCCACACGGTTGCCCGGGCAAGCCGATGCGGACGTGGTCTCGCTCGCGCGCGGGCTGCACGGTTTCGCCAGCCGCATTGCCGGTTACAACCTGCGCGAGCGCAACTTCACCCGTGACGCGAGCCACGAGCTGCGTAGTCCGCTCACGGTGATCAAGATGTCCGCCGACATGCTTTCGGACGAGTCCGAGCTCAGCAAGTTCGGCGTGCGTTCGGTCAAGCGGATCCAGCGCGCGACCCGCGAGATGGAGGCGCTGATCGAGGCGCTGCTTATCCTGGCGCGCGAGTCGGACGTCGGCGCGGGCGAGGAGGAATTCGTCGTCAACGACGTGTTGCACCGGGGCATGGACGACCTGCGTCAGATGCTCGAGGGACGTTCGGTCGACCTCAAGCTGGAGGAGCCGGCACGCTTCGCGCTGCATGCCTCGCCGCGCGTATTCATGGTGTTGTGCTGGCAGCTGATCCGCAACGCCAGCCAGCAGGCCGACCATGGCTCCATCGTGATCACCGTGCTGCCCGGTGCGGTGGCCGTATCCAACCGGGTGGATACCACGCCGGCGATCGACCGACACGGTTTCGAACTGGCCATCGCCCAGCGCATCAGCGAACGCTTCCGCTGGCCGCTGGAGCTGCAGACCCGCGATGGCAGCGAGCACATCGCCAGCATCCGCTTTCCCGAGACGTTGCCGGCCTGAGCGGAAGTCTCCGGCGCCAGGCCCCCGGCGGGAGCGCCCAGGGCTCCCGCGCGGCCTGATCGAGGCGTGCTCAGCCCTTCAGCGAGGGTGACACGGCGAACCCGCAACCAGTCTTGGCCCTGACCTCGTCCAGCGTCACGCCTTCGTTGATCTCGACCAGCGTCAGTCCCTTGCCCTTCTCGACCTCGAACACGCACAGGTCGGTGATGATCAGGTCGACCACTTCCTTGCCGGTCAACGGCAGGTCGCACTGCGACTTGATCTTCGGCGAGCCGTCCTTCGCGGTGTGTTCCATCAGCACCACCACGCGCTTGACGCCACTGACCAGGTCCATCGCACCGCCCGGCCCCTTGACCATCTTGCCCGGCACCATCCAGTTGGCCAAGTCGCCGGTACAGGAAACCTCCAGGCCGCCCAGGATCGACAGGTCGATGTGCCCGCCGCGGATCATCGCGAACGAATCGGCGCTGGAGAAGAAGGCCGAGCCGGGCAGGGTGGTGATGGTCTGCTTGCCCGCGTTGATCAGGTCCGGGTCGATCTGCTCCTCGGTCGGGAACGGGCCGATGCCGAGCAGGCCGTTCTCCGACTGCAGGATCACGTCCATGCCCCCGGGAATGTAGTTGGCGACCAGGGTCGGGATGCCGATGCCCAGGTTCACGTAGAAGCCGTCGCGCAGTTCCTTCGCCGCGCGCCGGGCCATGGCCGTGCGGGTGGGATTTTCCTTCCCGGTGTTGGCGCCGGCGATGGTGCGGAACTCGATGCGTTTCTCATACTTCTCGCCCTGCACGATACGGTCGACGTAGATGCCCGGCACGTGGACATTGTTCGGATCGAGCTCGCCCACCTCGACCAGGTGCTCGACCTCGGCCACACAGACCTTGCCGCAGGTGGCAATCATCGGGTTGAAGTTGCGCGCCGTCTCGCGGAACACCAGATTGCCCAGGCGGTCGCCTTTCCACGCCTTGACGATCGAGACGTCGGCGTGGATGGCTTCCTCCAGCACGTATTCCTTGCCGTCGAAGGCCCTGGTTTCCTTGCCCTCGGCGAGCTTGGTGCCGAACGCGGTACGCGTGTAGAAGCCAGGAATGCCGGCGCCGCCGGCACGCAGCTTCTCGGCCAGCGTGCCCTGCGGCGTCAGGTGCAGTTCCAGCTCGCCCGACAGCACCTGCCGCTCGAACTCCTTGTTCTCGCCCACGTACGAGGCGTACACGCGCTTGACCTGATGGGTCTTGAGCAGTGGGCCCATGCCGAAGTCGTCCACGCCGGCGTTGTTGCCGACGATGGTCAAGCCTTTGGTGCCGGCTTCCAGCAGCGCGCCGATCAGGTTCTCAGGGATGCCGCACAGGCCGAAACCGCCGGCGGCGATCGTCATGTCGTCGAACAGCAGGCCGTCGAGAGCCGCCTTCGCGCTTGCATACACCTTGTCCATCGCAGTGCCTTCCGGTGGAGAGTCAGCTGCCAAGGATACGACGGACGCCCGCCGCCCGCGTCGTACCAAGGTCGCAAGCCCGTTCGCCCGGTCGCCCTGCTGGCAGTCGCGGCGGGCGTGAACGGCAGGGAGGGAATGCGCAGGACCGACCTCCCGTGTTTCCGTAACCTGGCCATGGCCAGCATCGTTGCCTGCCCGCCTTGGTACTTGACCATATTGTTTACGTGTGTAAACCTTTTTTATCGTTTACAGTTGTAAATGGACGAGCGATGACGATCAGCGAAGCCGAGTCCGCAATCATGGAATGCCTCTGGCAGGGGGCCCCACGCACCGCCGAGGACATCCTGGCCGAGGTCGCCCCGCGCCAGGGCTGGCAGGAAGGTACCGTCAAGTCCCTGCTCAACCGCCTGCTGAAGAAGAAGGCGATCAAGGCCGAACGCGACGGCCGCCGCTACCTCTACACGCCCCTGCTCAGCCGCGAGAAATACGTATCCCAGGAGAGCAAGGGGCTGCTCGACCGCCTGTTCGGTGGCCGCGTGGCGCCGCTGGTGGCGCACTTCTCCGAGCAACGCAAGCTGTCGAAGAAAGACATCGCCGAGCTGCGCCGGCTGCTGGAGGAGCTGGACGATGAGCACTGAGGCGCTGGCCGGGTCCGGCGCCGTGGTGCTGCTGCTCCTGGTCTGCACCGGTGCGCTCGCCTGCGTCGCGGTGCTGCGGCGGCCGTGCCGGCGCTGGTTCGGCGCCGGCAACGCTTTCCTGCTGTGGGTGTTGCCGCCGCTGGCGATGCTCGCCAGCCAGCTGCCCCACACGCCGATCACCGGCGGAGGCGGCCTCTCGGGCGTGGCGTGGATCGCGATAGCGGCCACCGACCACTGGTCGCCCGCGTACAGCCCGGGCATGGACCCGGCCGATGTGCTGCGCTGGATCTGGCTACTGGGCGCAGCCACCAGCCTGGTACGGGCGGCCGTAGCGCAGGCGGGCTATCGCCGGGGTCTGCGTGGCGCCACCCGGCTCAAAGGCCTGGCGCTGCCGTGGCCGGTGCTGCGTGCCACCGGCGTAGCGACCGGGCCGGCGCTGGTCGGAGCGTGGTTTCCGCGCATCGTGGTGCCGGCTGATTTCGCGCTCCGCTACACAGATGAGGAGCAGGCACTGATCCTCGCCCACGAGGCCATGCATGCGCGCCGCCGCGACGGCTGGTGGAGCTTGCTGGCGCAGCTGCTGGTCTCGCTGCTGTGGTTCCACCCGCTGGCCTGGTGGGCACTCGCGGCGCTGCGCCACGACCAGGAGCTGGCCTGCGACGCCGCGGTGTTGCGCGAGCGCAACGGCTGCCGTCGCAGCTACGCCCAGGCGATGTTGAAAACCCCGACCGCCAGGCAGGCGTTGCCGGTCGGCTGCAGTTGGTCGTCCCGCCACCCACTTACGGAGCGTATCGCCATGCTGAAGTTGCCCTCGCACGGTTCTACCCGTCGTCGCCTCGGCGGCCTCGCCAGCCTGTCCATCGCCGTTGCGCTTGCCGGCACGGTCTATGCGGCCAGCGCGCCGATGCCACCGCAGGCGCAACGGCCAGTTGCCGCGGCCGAGCAGTATCAGCTCGACATCGGGCTCACGCTGGCCCGCGACGATGCCCAGGCGACCCATGCTCAACAGCTCAAGGTTGCGCTTTGCATGCGGCCGGGCCAGGCGGCCACGCTGGAGACCCAGGGCATCACGCTGGATGCTGTTACGCGAGCCACGGCAAGCCGGCGCGTGCGCATCGAGCTGGCGGTGCGCGGGGAGGACGGCGCCACGCCAACCCAGGATCATCTGGAAGGAATGCTCGGGCAGCCGCTGCGGGTGTCTGGCAAGCTGCCAGGCGCCGGCCGGCAATACGCTCTGGAAATCACGCCGCGGCCAGGCTGCCCGGCGAGCGCCACGGCTGCCAAGGGCGCCGTGGATGCGCCGATCACCATGAAGGTCCAGGGCACGGCTGCGCGCCAGGTGGCCGGCTGGATCGCCACGACGGCCGGTTTCGTGCTGGTCAATCCGCAAGCGATCGACCAGCGCCAGGTGACGCTCGACTTCCAGCAGGTGCCGGCGACGTCGGCGATGCAGATGGTGGCCAACGTGGACGGCTTGCGCGCGGTTTTCGACAGCCGGCGCGTTCGTTTCGAACCCAGGTCGTAAGCGGGCCTGCGGCAGCGGTCGCGCCTGCTGGGGGATGGGGCGGCTGGCTATACTCCCAAGCTATTGCCGGGAGACATCCAAGTGAAGCCGCTGCGCGTGTTCGCCGCCTTGGCCGCCCTGGCCATCCTGGAGATGGGGGTCGCCACCATGAGCCATGCCTCCACCACGCCCGTGCTGGTCATCCACGGCGGGTCGGGCGTCATCAAGCGCAACTTGGACCACGCCCGGGAAAACCAGGTGCGCGCCGCGCTGGCGCGCGCCCTGCAGAGCGGCTATGCCCAACTCAAGGCGGGCAAGCCGGCATTGGATGGCATTACCGCGGCGCTCACGGTGCTGGAGGACGATCCCAACTTCAACGCGGGCAGGGGTGCGGTATTCACCCACGACGGGCGCAACGAGCTGGATGCGGCCATCATGGACGGCAGTACGTTGCGCGCCGGCGCGGTGGCGGGGGTGGAGCGGGTGAAGAACCCGATCCTGCTGGCGCGCGCGGTGATGGAGAAATCCCAGCACGTGATGTTGATCGGCCAGGGAGCCGAGGCATTTGCGAAGGAGGCGGGCATCTCGCTGGTCGATCCTTCCTACTTCCGCACCGAACAGCGCTGGCAGCAACTGCAGAAGGCGCTGAAGGAAGACCGTGAGGGCAAGCCGCATTCAGACATCGAAACGGCCAAGCACTTCGGCACCGTCGGCGCGGTGGCGCTGGATGCGCGGGGTCACCTGGCCGCCGGCACCTCCACCGGCGGCATGACCGACAAACGCTGGGGCAGGGTAGGGGACTCGCCGATCATCGGCGCGGGCACTTACGCCAATGCCGATTGCGCGGTGTCAGGTACCGGCTGGGGAGAGTTCTACCTCCGCACGGTGGCGGCGCACGCGATCTGCATGCGCGTATCGCTGATGCATGTGCCGCTGGAGCGGGCCGCGGCGGAGGTGATCAACCAGGAAATCCCCTCGATGGGCGGCAATGGCGGTGCCATCGCGCTGGATGCCAGGGGCAACATTGCCATGCCGTTCAATACCGACGGCATGTATCGCGGCTGGATCGGTGGCGACGGCGTGGCCCACGTGGCGATCTACGACGACGAGCGTGGTGCGCCTACAGGCGCGGACGAGTCCGATACGGCGCCGTTCCAGCCCTCCCCTTGAGCGGTCCAACGGTTCGAACCTCAAGCGCGCCCGTCATGCGTGCCCGCAGGTCAGGCGTCGGGCTTCGCCGCGTCCATTTGCAGCCATCGCACTCACGCGCAGGCACCGGTAGGAACGAACCGAGCGCGGAATCCTCCGCGGAGCCGTCACCGTCGCCTCCGCCGCCGCCCGAATGGCTACAATGGATGTGAGCATGGCCGGCGGACCCTCACGGGCCCAGGCGGCAGCACCATCCACCCATCCCTGGAGCCCCGATGTCCATTTCGTTGATCGCCGCGCTGGATGAGAACTTCGCCATCGGCCGCAAGGGGCAGCTGCCCTGGCACCTGCCGGACGACCTGCGCTGGTTCAAGCAGTTGACGCTCGGCAAGTACGTGCTGATGGGCTACAACACCGCGGTGGCGATCGGACGAGCCCTGCCGGACCGGCACAACCTGGTGCTCTCGCGCCGCCACGAGGCACCGTTTCCCGGGCAGGTGGCCGTGCGTTCGCTGGAGGAAGCGCAGGCGCGCGCAGGTGGGACCGGCCTGATGGTGATCGGCGGCGGCCAGGTCTATGCCGCAGCGCTGCCGTTCGCCCGGCGCATGTACCTGACCTGGGTCAGCGCGGCCGTCGAGGGCGCGGACACGTTCTTCCCGGGCATCCACCTGCGCGACTGGACCGAGGTCGCACGGACCCATCACAAGGTCGATGCCGAGCACGCGTACAGCTTCGACATGGTCGAGTACGTCCGCGAAGCCTGAGCCGTTGGCTGCCACGATGCATGTGATGGCCGGCGTGCTGCTCGATCCGGTCGGCCGCGTGCTGCTCGCGCAACGGCCGCCCGGCAAGCACCTGGCAGGAATGTGGGAGTTCCCCGGCGGCAAGTTGGAACCCCATGAAACTCCAGCTGCCGGCCTGGCCCGCGAACTGCACGAGGAACTGGATATCCAGGTCGAACCGGCTCATGCCGCGCCGCTGATCCAGGTGCCCTGGAGCTACGGCGAGCACGCCCTGCTGCTGGACGCGTGGCGCGTCGGGCGATGGCGCGGATCGCCGCGGTCGATGGAAGGGCAGGCCTTGCAATGGCTGCGGCTGCAGGATGTTCCGGAGTCGTTGCTGGCTCCGGCGGATCGGGAAATACTGCGCGCCTTGCTCGCGGCCGTTGCCGGGCAGGTTTCGTAGCACCTACCCACGACCCTCGGGCCTTGCGGATTTCTTCGGCAAGCTACGGGAAGCTCGTAGCTTTACCGCTCCGCTGCCAGTGCCAGATAGCGCCGATGCAGCGCCTGCACGTGGGCGTCCAGCGCCGCTTCGCTGCTGCTGTTGTCGATGACGTCGTCGGCCAGTGCCAGCCGCTCGGCGCGACTGGCCTGCTGCGCCAACATGCGTTCGGCCAGTGCGCGGTCGATACCGTCGCGGGCGATCAGGCGTTCGAGCTGTACCGCCTCGGGCACGTCTACCAGGAGGATGCGGTCAAGCCATCGGTAATGGTCGATGTTCTCCACCAGTAGCGGAATGGCCAGCAGACAATAGGGCGCGGTTTCGGCCAGCGCATGCTGGCGGAGCCATTCGCGCACACGCGGATGGATGATGGCTTCAAGCTGGCGCTTGGCCTCGCCATCGGCAAACACGCGACGGCGCATGGCCGCGCGGTCCAGCCGGCCATGCGCATCGAGCACCCCCTGCCCGAAGGTGTCGACGATCGCCGCGAGGCCTTCGCTGCCTGGTTCGACCACGACCCGGGCGGCTACGTCGGCATCATGCACCGGCACGCCCAGCGCCTCGAAGCGGCGCGCCACCGCGGTCTTGCCGGCCGCGATGCCGCCGGTCAGGCCGATGGCACGGGCGACGTGCTGCTTCATCGCAGCCCGGTCAGGTGCAGATAGCCCTGCAGCAACGGCTCACCGGCGATGAACCAGATCCAGCCGGCCATGGCGATGAACGGGCCAAACGGCATCGGTACCTCGCGGCCGTGCTTGCGCATCACGATCAGCAGCCCGCCGATGATCGCGCCCACCAGCGAAGACAGAAGCACCACCGGCAGCAGCGCGCCCGGTCCCATCCACGCGCCCAGGGCTGCCAGCAACTTGAAGTCGCCATAGCCCATGCCTTCCTTGCCGGTGAGCAGCTTGAACAGCCAGTACACGCTCCACAGGCTGAGATAACCCAGCGCCGCGCCCAGGATCGCCGGCGCCGGCAGTACGTACATCGGCAGCAATGACAGCAGCAGGCCAAGCCACAGCAGCGGGAGGGTGAGCTGGTCGGGCAGTAGCTGGGTGCGCAAGTCGATGCCCGCCAGCGCGATCAGCATCCAGGTGAACACCAGGCCCGCCAGCGCCGTCCAGCCCGGCCCGAACTTCCATACCACCGCCACGCTCAGCACGCCGCAGAGCAGTTCGACGAGCGGATACTGGAGCGAGATAGGCGCGTGGCAATAACGGCATCGGCCCCGAAGCAGAAGCCAGCCGAACAGCGGAATGTTGTCGGCTGCCGACAGCGGGTGCTTGCAGTGCGGGCAATGCGAAGGCTCGCGCACGATACCTGGCGGCAGTGGCGCGTCGGACGCCTGCAGCGCCAGTTCCTCCTGCGCCTCGCGCCTCCACTGCGCCTCGAGCCGCGCGGGCAGGCGCAGAATCACCACGTTGAGGAAGCTGCCTACCAGCAGGCCGAGCATGCCGGCGAAGGTGATCCACAGCCAAACCGGTAGTTCGAGCATGCCTTGTCCAGTGAAGAGCACGGTCGCGGGATGATCGCTTCCGGCTCCGCGAAAGCGCACTCCAGGGTTCAGGATGCGACCGCACTTGTTGAATAGTGCGGTCATGGATGGCCGCTTTCGATGCCAATCAGTAGCGTGTTCTACCACTCTGCAGCAGGCAAACCTACTGAGGCGATCAGGGATGACGCACTTATACCGTCCCGGCCAGCTTGAAGATCGGCAGGTACAGCGAGACCACCATGCCACCCACCAGCACGCCCAGAACCACCATGATCAACGGTTCGAGCAGGGTAGAGAGCGTGTCCACGGCAGTGTTCACTTCTTCCTCGTAGAACTCGGCCACCTTGAACAGCATGTTGTCGAGCGCGCCGGATTCCTCGCCGATGGCGGTCATCTGCACGACCATGTTCGGGAACAGGCCGGTCTGCTTCATGGCCAGCTGGAGCTGGTGGCCTACCGCGATGTCATCGCGCATGCGTTTGACCGCGTCGCCATAGGTCACGCTGCCGGTCGCCCCGGCCACCGCGTCGAGCGCCTCCACCAGTGGCACGCCGGCGCGGAAAGTCACGCCGAGGGTGCGCGCGAAGCGGGCGATCGCCGACTGGCGCAGGATGTTGCCCATGACCGGCATCCGCAACGAGACACGGTCCAGGAAGTGGGCAAACTTGAGCGAACGTTTCTTGCCCGCAATGATGCCGCTGATCGAACCGAACACGATGCCGATCACTATCCACCAATAGTGCACCATGAAATTCGAAGCGCTGAGCACGAACTGGGTCGGTGCCGGCAGCTCGGCGCCGGCGTCCTTGAACGTCTGCGCGAACACCGGCACGACGAACAGCAGCATGATCATGGTGACCAGGAACACCACGGCCAGCACCATCGCGGGATAGAACAGCGCCTTCTTGATCTTCTTCTTGATGCTCTCGGTGCGTTCCTTGTAGGTCGCCACCGTGTCCAGCACCGTGTCGAGCACGCCCGCCGATTCGCCGGCGCGCACCAGGTTGCGGTACAGCTCGTCGAACTGCACAGGGTACTTGCCGAGAGCCTCGTGCAGCGAAGCACCGCCTTCGATGCCCTGCTTGACGTCGAGCAGCATGTTCTTGAAGCGGACGTTCCTCTGTCCGCCGGCGATGATCTCGAAGGACTGCACCATCGGTACGCCGGACGCCATCATGGTGGCGATCTGACGGCTGAAGACCGCCACATCCCCCGGCTTGACCGTCTTTCCGGTCGCGCCGAACAGCGGCTTGGCCTTCTCGCGCACGGTCTGCGGGTTCATGCCCTGGCGGCGCAGTTCGGCCTTGACCAGCGAGGCGTTCTTCGCCGGCATTTCGCCCTTCATGACCTTGCCGCGCTTGTCCAGCGCGACCCAGTCGTACAGGGTCAGCCTGCTGACCTCGGCGCGCTGGGCGCCCAGTTCACGCGCGTTCTTGGCGATTGCGTTAGCCGTAGCCATGCCCGATTCCCCCGGTGGTTCGATCCGCGACCGCCTTGCATGGCCGGTCGTCAGTGCAGCTTATGCCAGATGTGGCGGATTATTTCGTGGCGTTCCGCGCAACTTCACACAGTATCCGGCAATTGCCCCGCAGGGCGCGGCTGGTACGGCCGTGCGGCGCGGTACAACCTACGCTAGTCCTTGGTGACACGGTCGATCTCGGCCAGGCTGGTGACCCCCGCCTTGACTTTAAGCAGCGCCGAAGCACGCAGGTCGTTGACGCCGATCTTGCGCGCGACCTCGCCGATCTGCAGCGCATTGCCCCCCTGGAGCACGATCTGCTGGATCTCCTCGGTCATCGGCATGACCTGATAAATGCCCACGCGGCCCTTGTAGCCCTCGTTGCAGTGTTCGCAGCCGACTGCCTCGTAGAGAGTCAGGCCGGCGTCGATGTCTCCCTGACTGAATCCGGCAGCGAGCAGCACGTGTGGCGGCAGGTGCTGGGGCTTCTTGCAGTCATGCAGGCGACGGGCCAGGCGCTGGGCGATCACCAGCGTCACCGAAGAGGTGATGGAGTAGGGCGGGATGCCCATGTTCATCAGCCGCGCGATGGTCTGCGGCGCATCGTTGGTGTGCAGGGTGGACAAAACCATGTGGCCGGTCTGCGCGGCCTTGATGCCGATCTCGGCGGTTTCCAGGTCGCGGATCTCGCCCACCATGATCACATCGGGGTCCTGGCGCAGGAACGAGCGCAGTGCCGCGGCGAAGGTCATGCCGCGCTTGACGTTCTGCTGGACCTGGTTGATGCCCTCGACGCGGATTTCCACCGGATCCTCGACCGTGGAGATGTTGCGTTCGGGGGTGTTGAGGATGTTCAGCGCCGTGTAGAGCGAAACCGTCTTGCCCGAGCCGGTCGGACCGGTTACCAGCACCATGCCGTAGGGCTTGTGAATGGCGTCGAGGTAGAGCTTCTTCTGCTCCTCCTCGTAGCCGAGCTTGTCGATGCCCAGCTTGGCCGAGGAGCTGTCCAGGATACGCAGCACGATCTTCTCGCCGAACAGCGTGGGCAGCGTGCTCACGCGGAAGTCCATCGAGCGGCTCTTGGAGAGGTTCAGCTTGATGCGGCCGTCCTGCGGCACACGGCGTTCGGCGATGTCCAGCCCGGCCATCACCTTCAGGCGCGAGGAGATGCGGCTGGCCATCTTCATCGGCGGATTGGCCACCGGCCGAAGCATGCCGTCCATGCGCAGGCGCACCCGGAAGTTGGTCTCGAAAGGCTCGAAATGGATGTCCGAGGCGCCCCGGCGGATCGCGTCGACCAGGATCTTGTTGACGAACTTGACTACCGGCGCGTCATCGCCGCCGGTTGCGTCGATACCGGTGCTTTCGGCGGCATCCTCGTCGGCGGCCTCAAGCGAAAGATCGTCGAACTCGTCGTGGCCCATGTCGGGCATGGTGGCGTTCGCGCTGGCCAGCGCGCCGTCGATCGCACGGGACAGCTGGCCGCGCTCGACCAGGATCGGTTCCACCATGCAGTTGGAGTGGAACTTGATCTCGTCCAGCGCGTGCGACTGCATCGGATCGGCGATGCCCACGAACAGGCGCTTGCCGCGCTTGAACAGCGGCAGCGCCTGGTGCTTGGTCATCAGCGCCTCGCTGATGAGGTTCACCGGCATCGACGCCGGCGCCATGGCGCTGACGTCCATCATCGGCATGCCGAACTCGGCCGAGGCGATCTGCGTGAGCCTGGAACTCTCCACCAGGTTGTGGTCAAGCAGCCAGGTGGCCAGCGAGGCCTTCTGTGCGGTTGAATCGGCGACCGCCTTGCGGACGTCGGCCTCCGGCAGCACGCCTTCGGAGACCAGGCGACGCGCCATGCCGGTGAGACCCGCCAGGGACGGTTGCAATTGGGATGACATGTAGATTCCGGCCTTAAGCCCCCTTATTGACAAGGAATTTACCCCAGAAAGGCTGCGCGGTCATCTGCCGGGGAGGGTGGTGGTCGCCCCACCCGGAAAGTCGCCAAGGCGATCACGAAAGAGTCATCGCGATTGACTCCACATCGGGGGGACGCGCGCGACACTTGCGTTGTCCATGAGGTCCTTGGCGCCAGGGCTCGGTCAGGGACGGGTTGCCTTCCTTCGGTAGGGAGAAGCCGACGGCATTACTACGGCGCCCGCATCGAACCGCCCGCGTTATGATCGCCCGACAAACGGGGGAGCCTCTTTGAAACGCCTAAGCATCATCCTGCCCGCGAAAAACGAAGCGGCGGCATTGGCCCGTCTGCTGCCGGCGCTGCGCACCGCCCAGCCGGACGCGGAAATCATCGTGGTCGATGACGGCTCGACCGACGACACTCGAGCGATTTGCGAGGCCCATGCCGTCAGCTGCCTGTCCTCCCCCTACTCGATGGGCAACGGAGCGGCGATCAAGCGCGGCGCGAGGGCGGCGCAGGGCGAATGGCTGGTCTTCATGGACGGCGACGGCCAGCACGACCCGGCCGATGTCGATCGCCTGCTCGCCTGCCTGCACGAGGGCTACGACATGGCCATTGGCGCCCGCGACTGGGGCAGCCAGGCCGGAGTCGGCCGCGGGCTGGCCAATACGCTGTACAACTGGCTCGCCACGCGCATGACCGGCCACCCGGTGCTCGACCTCACCTCTGGCTTCCGCGCCGTGCGCGCGGAAAAATTCCGCGAGTTCCTGTACCTGCTGCCCAACGGGTTTTCCTATCCCACCACCAGCACCATGGCCTTCTTCCGCAGCGCCTATCCGGTCGCCTACGTGCCGATCAAGGCCGCCCAGCGCGTGGGCAAGAGCCACATCCGCCCGCTGCGCGACGGCCTGCGATTTCTGCTGATCATCTTCAAGATCGCCACGCTGTATTCGCCGTTGAAGCTGTTTGCGCCGGCGAGCGTGGTGTTTTTTCTGCTGGGATGCCTGAACTACCTTTGGACCTTCAACCACTACGGTCGCCTGACCAACGGCAGCACAATGCTGTGGAGCGCAGCGGTGATCGTATTCCTGATCGGGCTGATTTCCGAGCAGATCACGGCGCTCACCTATCGGCGCGATGACTGAGCAGAAGAAGCCCTCGGTACTGGTACTGGCGTCCACCTATCCGCGCTGGGAGAGCGACCCCGAGCCGGGTTTCGTGCACCAGCTGTGCAGCCGGCTCACTGACCGGTTCACGGTGATCGCGCTGGTGCCCGATGCGCCCGGCGCTGATCCGAGCGGCCTGCTCGACGGTGTGCACGTGGTGCGCTACCGGTATGCGCCGCGGCGGTTGCAGACACTCGTGAACAACGGCGGCATCGTCGCGAACGTCCAACGCCATCGCTGGAAGTGGCTGCTGCTGCCTGGCTTTGTGCTGGGCCAGTGGCTGGCCGCCCGGCGGATCCTGCGCCGCCAGCGCATCGATGTGGTGCACGCCCACTGGCTGGTCCCGCAAGGCCTGATCGCAAGCTGGTTGCATCGTCCTTACCTGGTCACTTCGCACGGTGGTGATTTGTTCGGTTTACGCCATCGGCTGTTCGCGGCGCTGAAGCGCAAGGTTGCCGGCTCGGCCGCCGCCATGACCGTGGTCAGCCGGGCGATGCGCGACGAGGCGACGGCCCAGGGCATCCTGGCGCCCACTGTTTCGGTGGTGCCGATGGGCGTCGACCTGCGGGATCGATTTACACCAGGGTCGGCACCGCGGTCACGCGATGAGCTGCTGTTCGTTGGTCGGCTGGTGGCCAAGAAGGGACTGCGCTTCCTGTTGCAGGCGATGCCGCTGATCGCCGCCCGAAGACCGTCAGTGCGGTTGACGATCGTCGGCTTTGGCCCGGAGGAGCCCGCCTTGCGCAAACAGGCAGACGAACTGGGGCTGGCGGACCATGTGGTGTTCGAGGGGGCCGCTCCCCAGAACCGCCTGCCGGCGCTCTACCGCCGCGCGTCGCTGTTCGTTGCGCCGTTCGTACGCGACAGCTCGGGTGACCAGGAGGGCCTTCCCGTGGCGCTGATGGAGGCCGTGGGCTGTGGTTGTCCAGTGGTGGCTGGCGAGGTCCAGGGCCTGGCCGACCTACTCGGCGAACTGACCCCGGAAGTGTGCGTGGATCCCACCGATCCCGCCGCGCTGGCCGGGGCCGTGCTTGCAAACCTCGAACACCCGGAGCAGGCGCAGGCCCGTGCCGGCGTCATCAGGGCGAGTGCAATCGCATCAATCGACTGGGAAGCCGTCGCTGCGCGGTACGGCGATCTGCTTATGCACTGCTTGTCATCGGCACGCAAGGCCTGACTTCCCGCACCTCCTGCGCTTCCCTGCGCGCTACCCTCCGCGGGAGCGCCTATGTCCGCGGCCAACCCGGATGGCACCCACACTTAAACGCGCGTGGTGTCCCCGGCGTGGGTCGCCTCTCCCGGCACGAGCGAGCGCAGCCGAGGTTCCACGTCGCCGATCAGCTCACGCCAATCCTTGATGGGCAGGTTAGGCACCACGGGCGAAGCCATCTGCTGCTCGACCCGCCTTGCTAGATCGTCCGCATCTTCTGCCCGATACAGGCATTCCGGTGTATGGGCAAGCAACTCGCCCATGGCGCCGACGTCGGCGGCAACCACCGGCAGGCCGCAGGCGAGCATCTCGTACGCTTTCTGTGGAAAACAGTAACGGCCGAAGACCGTGTCCAGTATGCAGATGGCACCGACGTCCAGTGCGCCGAACAAATGGGCCACCCGGTCGTGGGAGAGCGCGCCGAGATAATGGACACGCGGGCCATCCGGCGGTGGCAGCGATGCCGCGTGCGGCCCGGCGAGCACCAAGTGCGCATCAGGGATCTTGTTGCGCAGCCGCTCCCATGCCGCATAGAGGGTGGTCACGCCCTTGTCTGCGTGTAAGCCGCCGGCGGTGCCGAAGAGCTTTGCATGCAGCGGCAGCCCGAGCGCCTCACGACAGGCGAGCCGGTCGCGTGGATGGAACACATGCTTGTCCACGGAACTGGGCATGGCTATCACGTCGCCCGCCGGCCGGTAGACATCCTCCACGAAACATCGCAATGGCTCGCTGGTCGTCAGCACCAATGAGGCCCGGCGTACCGCGTGCCGCAGCAGGCTCACCATGCCCGGAATGCGGGCCTGCCCGAACCCCTCGAAGTTGTCGTACAGATCGGCAACGAATGGCACCCGCAAGTGCCTTGCCAACCACGCGCCAAGCACCAGCTGCGGAATATCAGATGCGCCGATGACGATGTCCGGTAGGAACCCCTGCAGCCGCTTGAGCACGCGCCACGGGTAGGCGGGCAGAGCATGCCCTAGCCACCCGGGCGAGTGGGCTTCCCATACCAAGTGGCCGGGCGCCGCCTCGTGCTCCCAACACCCGGCTTCGGTGTCCTGCCGATAGTCCAGGCAAACCGCAAGGACGGTATGCCCGAGCAAAGCCAGTTGGCGCGGTATTTCATACAGGCGCGCATACTGGTCGAGGATCACGTCCTTCCCCATATAGCGCCGCTTGCAAACGAAGGCGATGCGCATGATCAGTACAGCAGGCGGCGGGCCGCGGCGAGCGCCGCGCCGACCACTTGGTCCATGTTGTAGTAGCGATACTGGGCGAGCCGACCGACGAAGGTGACGTCGCGCTCGGCCTTGGCCAGCTCCTCGTAGCGCTTGAACAATGCCTCGTTTTCCTCGCGCGGCACCGGATAGTAAGGATCGCCCTCGGCTTGTGGATACTCGCGCACGATCGAGGTTCCCCGATGCTGCTGGCCGGTCAGGTGCTTGAACTCGGTGATGCGCGTGTAATCGTGGTCGTTGGGGTAGTTGACCGTGCCGGTCTCCTGATAGCGATGGACGCCAGGCAGGTGTTCGTGTTCGAAGCGTAGCGATCGGTAGGGCAGGCGGCCGAACCGATAACCGAAATAGGCGTCGATCGGACCGGTATAGATAGTGTGATCGCGCTTGAAGTCGCCGCGTACGTCTTCGAAGTGCACGCCGAGCTCGACGGTGATGTTTGGGTGGGCGAGCATGGCCTCGAACATGCGTGTATAGCCATGCAGAGGCATGGCCTGGAAGGTGTCGGTGAAATACCGGTCATCGGTATTGGTCCGCACCGGAATGCGCGCGGCCACGCCCGCCTTGAGCTCGGAAGGATCCAGCCCCCACTGCTTGCGCGTGTAGTTAAGGAAGAACTTTTCGTAGAGGTCGCGACCCACGCTGTTGAGCACCACGTCCTCGCTGGTGCGAACCGGATCCCTCGGTTCCCGGGCCTGCTCGAGGAACCCGGCAGCTCCTTCCTCGTCCAGATCCAGGTCGTAGAGCTGGTTCAGCGTGTCCCGATTGATCGGGAAGGGATAGGCACGACCATTGACGATGCCCCGCACGCGATGCTCGTAAGGTCGCCAGTCCGTAAAGCGAGAGAGGTACTCGAAGATGCGCGCAGCGTTGGTGTGGAAGATGTGCGGACCATAACGATGCACCAACACGCCATGCGCGTCGTGTTCGTCGTATGCGTTGCCGGCGATGTGGTGGCGTCGATCGACCACGAATACTCGGCGCCCCGCATCGGCCATTTCACGGGCCACCACGCTTCCGGCGTAACCGGCGCCCACGACCAGTACGTTTTTCACTGTCGAAGGTTTCCAAGCCGGGATCGCAGCGAATCGATAGCCAGCATCGCTCTTATCGGGGCACGGACATAGGGTGGCGAAAGCGCGCAGGACCCCTCCAGCCACATGTAGGAAGGCGTCTGAAAATTGCGGCGGCGGGAAACCGTCATGCCTACGATGGCCGCAACGTCGCGTAGACCTAGTGGGCGGCACAAGGGCTGCACAAAGGCACTCTCGTGCCTGAGATCGGCAACAGTCCCGAACGATGCCATCTCGAGCGCGTCGCGTCGGCGCGGGTCGCGAAGGAATCGTTGGGCGTTCGCCAGGATGTCGCTGCGGTGTAGCCTGAACTTGGCGAGCATCGCCGAATCCCTCGTGATCAGCCGGGCCATTTCGCTAGCTGCCTTCTGCAGCCGCTGCGCATAGGCAAGTTCATTGTTCTGCCGAAGTTCCGAACCAAAGACAGGGACCGCAGCTGTGCCGTCCATGGCGTAACCACGCGTGGTGGCATGGGATGCAGGAGTAAAGCAGTGCTCGATGATGACCCGGCGACGGGAAAAGAACGAACCAGGCTCGGGGATGAAAGCCAGGGCGGGTCCCGCCTCCTCCTCAGACAGATGGTCTCGAGTGAGCGCCAAGTAGTAGCCACGCGGCACCAGCGACGGATCCCTGGCCGCCAGAATACGGTGTAGCGCTGCTTGGCAGTTGAGTGACCAGCCCGCGTCCACCAGCGCCCATTTAGCTCCGTCCAGTAGGCCCTCCTGCGAGAGATAGGACAGCGCTATCTCCCTCTGATCCCCCGCCGCCTGATAGATGATTCCGGCCGCCGTCGGGGATGCCAACACCTGCTGCAAGAAGGCGGTCGCCTCGTTCAGGTCGAGCGGGCTGCCCCAAAGTGCCTGATCGCAGCCGAACATGCTGGCGATCACGGATTGGGCGTTCTCGTCCAGGCCGGCGCGGGCGAGGATGTCTCGCCGGCTGTTCGACTGCCCAGGGGTCAGGAGCAGGCGCTCCCAACCATGGGCGTCCGGCCGGATGGACGGCGAAAGCCATGCTCTGCGGGAACCGTAGAGATATCGCATTTCGGGCCCCTGGTCATCGGAACCTAATGCCTTGGCGATGCGATAGAGGACCTCGCCATCGCGTGCAACGAAATAAAGCCTGCCGATTCCCCGGCGTCGCGCGTCCTCCAGCACCCAGTCGACGTAGGCAACCAGGAAAGGAGCGATCGTGCTGCAGACGAGCTCCTCAAGCGGCTCGCGGTCCTCTTCGGAATGCTGCCGCAACGCCAACCTTGTGCGGCGGCTCAATGCCGGAAGGAAACTACTGCCCGTTGACCGTGGCAGGCGATGGCCTGCAATCGCCGTCTCGTGTGAGGTTAGCGGACCGTGAGAAAAGTGCCGGGCGGTCACGCCGGCTTCCCGCGCTTTGCGCACGTCAGCCCAGGGGTTGTCACCGGTATGAATGAGCTGCTCCGGACGTAGACCCTCCCTTTGAAGCACGTGGCGGTACAGGTTGCCCGAGTGCTTGGTCAGGCGCGCGTCGCAGGAAACGTACAGCCCATCTCCTTCGCGCATGACGCCAAGTCTTTGCAACAGCGGTCCGAGCAGGTCAGCTGGCAGGTACATGTCTGAAACGAAAATTATGCGGTGACCGGCCTTGCGTAATTCCTCGATATGTGAGACGACGGGTGCAATCGTGTAAAGGGACTTTTCCTCGAACTCGAGTTCGGTGGTGATCAGGTCAGCGATTCCGGAATCGAGACCGGGGAAAAAATCGAACTTCCGATATATCTCATGGATATCGGCACATTCATCAGGTCGGGCAGCCCGATAAGCCCGCTTTTCGGCGCGGATGCGCCTAGCCTGAAATTTGCGGGCGAACTCCCTCGCTCGATTATCGGTAAACTGAGGCGGCGCTAGCTTGAGACCCAAAGCAAAGAACAGGTCCCGAGGGTGGGCCCAATTGCGGGAGATACACGTATCGAAAACGTCGAACGAATAGACGATCTCGTGTGCAGATTGTGCTGGCACACATGCTGAATCAGAACCGGCCAGCACGTCGGATTTTTCCTGACTTTTCACGGGGCACCGCGGACAGTGGCTTCAACGAAGGATGGTTGGTGACCTGCGCAAGTCGCCGGAGGCAGCGGAGAGTAATAAAAACACATCAAATAAGCACCTTGAATGCCGGCTGCACATAGGCCCCATTGGGCGGGTATCGCCCTCAAATTGACTCCAGAAGCCGGTTTATCCTTTTGAACAACGGAACCCCTCGGAGCATTCTGAGAAGCTTTATCGGCCAGGTGGCGAACAGGTCGGCTTTCCACGTTCTTAGAAGCTTGTCATAACTGGCGTAAGCATCGATCTCGTATTGAAGGCTGGCGAGTGATGATGAAGAAAACGTGCTTATCTGGGAATGAACGAGCTTGAAGTCGAGCGCGCCGTAAGGTGCCTTCGGCGCGGATTCGACCACTTTTCCGGTGTGTGCCGTTATTTCTGCAATCAGGCGATGAAGGTTGTCGCCCGCGTCTGCGATGTTTAATTCCTCGTTTAGGCAATAGTCTTGATATGCTAGCTTTTCGGCAGGCGGATAGAGAAGTTCGTTTATCGTGGGGCGTATATGTTCCCGGCTCCGGATCTGCCAGGCTGTTTCGAGATAGAGAGGTACTGGGCGATATTCCATTATCGCCGTAGGTAAGCCGCACAGCATGCCCTCGAGCGCGACAGTTGAAGGAAGCGTTATCAAGGCAGACGATGTCGACAGTAGCTCGGTTAAAGGCTCTGCAGCTTTTTTTACGTCCAAGATCTGCGCCAACTCGTCCGTTATCCTCCAAGCACAACCTATCCCGAGCTCCTCTGCTATCGCTTTGATGTCGGACAGCGCCTGGATGACGCTGATGCGATGCTCATTGTTGTGGCTTGGGGTGCGTGCGCAACAGATGAGCAGCCTTGGAGGCGCGCCGGAAGCAACGACCCTGGCCCTATCGAAGTTGTCCAGCCGAGGTAACCCGATGATGCTGATTTTTTCACCGAGCCCCATTGCCGCCAGTATCCGGGCCGGATGCCTTCCTATCACCGAAATATGGCTTGCGATAAGCGGTTGGAGAACGGTCCCTGCCGGGAAAACGAAGCTATGGTTGTTCCATACGTACGACCACTCAAGTATGCCATCCATGACATACAACACGGGTATATTCCGCCTGCGTGCTTCTGCGGAAACGACTCTTTGGAATGGCAGCCACTCCAGGCTAAGTAACACCAGGTCGGGTGTTTCCTTGTCCAGAAGCATTTTGGGGTTGATGTTACCGCCATCCACGTACGTCGAGGTGACGTCGTCATGGAAGAGGGCTGATCCATAGATCCTTCTTGCGTCCTCGGGGGAATTCAATACGAGAATTTTCATTTGAGGAATAGTAAGACGAAGAAGGGGCCAATCAGAAGATGTCGGCTCAGCTCGTTACCGTCTCATCAGGCGGTACCGAAACCAGGTGCTGGCAGTTGCGGAGGGAGGCTTTCTTGTGCGCGATGATTATGATCGTTTTGCTGCCCGATAAGCTCCGGATCGCCTCGTTTAGCGCTTCCTCGGTTTGCGCATCCAGCGCGCTGGTCGCTTCGTCCATGAATAGGACTGCCGGGTCGCGATACAGCGCCCTGGCAATGCCGACACGCTGGCGCTGGCCGCCGGACAGCCTGGTGCCGCGATCGCCGATCCTGGTGTCGTAACCGAGGGGCAATTCGCCGACGACAAAATCGTGGATCTGCGCGGCGCGTGCCGCCCGTTCTACTGCCCGCATGTCAATGCCTTCCCGCGAGGCACCAAAAGCAATGTTTTCCGCCACCGTGGTATCTGCTAAATAAACATGTTGCGGAACATAGCCGATGGCGCGCTGCCAGGCGGAAACGTTGTCAATGGTGATTGGAACGCCATCTACGCTGAGAGAGCCCATCTGTGGTTGCAGCAGCCCCAGCAATAGATCCATCAGGGTGCTCTTGCCTGCGCCGCTCTTGCCGACGATGCCAACGCTGGCATGGGCTGGGATCGTCAGATCGAAGCGATCGAATATTGGCTTGTCGGGTGTAGATGGATAGGCATAGCGGATGCCCTGCAGGCGGATCTCCTTGTGTGGTGCCAGAGTGGCGGCAGCGATTGGCAGTTGTTCCTGTGGCAGGGTCAGATCGCGATGCACCATGTCCAGGGCGGACGAGGAAAACTTCAATTTGGCCAGGCCGCGATACATCACCTGCGCCGCCGGCAGCATGCGGTAGGCGGCGAAGCCATACAAGCCCAGCGCTGGCAGTACATGTGCGACATCGTTCGAGCGGAGCAACAACACGAGTGCGATGACGATCAACATGCTGTAGCCAGTGGCCTCGACCAGGTACAACGGCGACTGGCTTAGCGTATCGCTGGCGGCCATGTGGCGAGAAAGCTGCCGGGAGGCCTTCGCGAACTGTTGCAGGTAAGCGGCGGCGGAGTGGGTGATCTTGACGTCCTTGATGCCACCCAGGGCTTCGCTGCACGTCTGGTAGCGTTCGCCGTTGGCAACGCCGCGTTCGTGCCCGATGGTTTCAAGCCGCTTCCGCACGGAGCCGTAGATCAGGCCGTAGAGAACTCCGAGCACCGCAATGATGCAAATGGCCGTCAGCGGGTCGTAGCAAAAGATAAGCACCGCCATGGCCAGGACCACACAACCTTGTGCCAGCAGTTGCGACAGCGGCTGGATCAGTTGGAACAGCAGCTGGTCGACCTCCGACAGCACGTTGGTGCTCAAGGCGGACGGATTGCGTGTCAGGAAGAACTCGTAAGGCTGGTGCAGGTAACGGGCCAGCAGTCGGGAGCTGATTGCGTGCCGCAGCAGGTGCACAAAGCGGTTGAGTACGTGCAGGGTTACTGTCTTGAAAGCCGACGAGGCGATGACTAAGGCGATCGAGGCAAACCCGAGCGCCAGGATGAACCCCCGCGCATCGTGGAAACCGAGCCGCGCGTAGACCGTTTGCAGCAGAGCGTTCTCATGGATGACAGCCGGACGGCCCAGGACGGCCAGGAACGGCATGATGGAAAGCACACCCACTGTTTCGGCGACGGCCATCAGGACGACCAGCAGCATCATCCACACGGCCTCGCGCCGCTCAGACGGAATGAAGATGGTCCAGATTTTCTTTAGCGTGCTGAACATGTCGTGGCTTGTCCCACCCCGGGAGAGAGCGTCAACTTCCCGATGCGCTGTTTGAGGCGCCGGTATGCAGCGCATCGATAGCTTCCCGCAAGCTCCGCAGCTCGTGATCCAATGCGCCTCCCACGTTCATGCCTTCGAGTTCCTGGTATTCCTGCTTGGCGTCCTCAACGCGGCCTAGTGCCACAAGCATACGTATGCAGGTGATCCTGTAGGCCGCTTCGCCGGGACGGGCCGCGGCTGCCTTTTGGCTAAGGCTCAAGCCGAGCGAATGGTTGTCCAGGACATTCCAGGCGTAATCGCCATAAGTGGCCAACAGCCGTGCGCTGGGGTTTGGGTGCGAGGTGGCGGCAAGAAATGCGGCAACCATTCGTTCTTGAGAGAGATGACAGAGCCCCTCTCGTGCACACTGGGTCAGTGCGCCCAGAGAGCTCTCGTCCTGCACTCCGGGTGTTTTCGCCCTCAGCTTGCCAATCAGGCTATCCCACCAGGCGTTCTTGATCGGCAGCCCCATCCGCGCGTTCATGAAGATCAGCGCCTGCTCCGGCAGTATCGAGGAGTCGGGCAGTTTCGTTGCGCGCTCGAGCGGCGCATAGGCCAACCGCGTGAACGGGGAATCCGGATCGTAGTGCGAATAGATGATGTAGGCACGTCCCAGCTCGTACTGGGCCCGTGGTGACCTGGGCGCCCGATCGGCAAGGTCGGCTGCCAGTCGCAGGGGATCACCCCAGGCGTAGGCGGTCGCGGCCGTTTGTGCGAGCCAGAACAGTATGAGTCCACCCAGCGCCACGTAGCGGGGCAGGGCCATGGGCGACTTCCACGCCACCGCCAGCACGGGGACGATGGCCAGGAGCAACCCGAAACTCGCAAAGTAGTTGCGATGTTCGTAGATCAATTCCAGCGGCAGGATTGTCCCGGTGAGCAGGTGACAGCCGAGAAACAGCAGGATGCCAAGCGCCGCCAGCGGTCGGCGGCGTCGCAACCAGAGCGCAAGCGCAAGCAACGCGGCCAGCGCCAATACGCCCGCAAGCGTCGTCCAAGGGGAGAGCAGGCTCGATGACGGTATGAAATCGTCGTGATAGAACGAAAGCGCCTCGGCCGTAGGAAGGATCGTCCAACCGATGTAATCGGTAACTATGCGCGCCTCGCTGAGCAGGCGGGTGGCGAGCGTAAAGTCCCTTGTTGCCCAGTCCGCCGGGTCGAGCACGGCAGGAAGCAACCACACCAGTCCCATGATGAGAGGCAGGACGAGCACGACAAGGAACAGGCTTGCGATGGTGCGGTCGACGCGGTTTTGCCGATCACGGAAGCCGAACACGACCCATTCGGTGATAGCTGCATAGAGCGGCAACATGACCGCGGTTTCCTTCGCCAGCAGCCCGATCGCGGTAGCCATGACGAGGCTCGCCGTACACAACGCGTAGTATCGCCAGGCCCCGTTCTCATCCTTGGCGTCGCGCAATTTGCTTCGGGCATGGACATAGCCGAGCAAACCGACCAGGACGAACAGGTTGGCCATGCTTTCCATGCGTTGGACGATGTACAGCACACCGGTGAGGTTGATCGGCAACAGCAGCCACGCGCCGGCGATCAACGCCGCCAACCACCCGGCTGGGTACTCGTCCCGGAAGCGGCGCAGCAGGGCCCGGGCGAGGAAAAACATGGCGACGCCATTGAGCAGATGAATGACCAGATTGGTCAGCTTCATCCAGTACGGATCGAGTCCGGCCGCCAGATAATTCGCTGCGAAGGTGAGGGATGCCAGCGGTCGCTTGAACTCGCTCGACGGCGAGGAAAGCGCGGCCCGTACCAAGGTGCCGAGGCTGGCATCAGTGGGCTGCACGCCGGGGTTGTCGACGATGTTCGGGTAGTCATCGAACAGAAAGCCGCCAGAGAGCCCTGGATAGTAGGCGACGATGGTCAGGGCCAGGAGCGCAAGCATGATCCAGCCGCCCGCTCGCCCGCTCGTGCGGGGTTTGGCAAACAGGGGCTGGCCTTTCTCGCGCACGTCCATTTCGGGAGTTTAGCCGCAACGCCTTCAGTGGATACGTGGTCCCGACAGCGCCGCTTGGCGATTGGCAGCGTCCGTTCGCAATGCAGCCGCCAGTTCCGCGAGCTCGCCATTCCAGTAGCCCTGATGCTCGAGCAGCCAGGCATGGACGGCAGGCATGTTCATATGGAACCGGGTCGGTTTGCGGACAGTTTCGTAATAGGCCAGATGCTGCAGCCCGAGTTCCGGGAAGCCGTAGGTGCCCAGCAGAGCGGCCTGCTTCAAGGCCGTCGCTGGTTTGGGTAACGCGGCCAGACCAGCATCGAAGCGTGCCAGCGCAGCCTTGCCGTTTCCGCGCGCCAAGGCGATCAACGCGCGCAGGTAGTCCAGGTCCTGCCGGCCGCCCGGGTTGCTGGCGCGGGGGTTCCTAGCGAGACTGGATACCGCCTCATCGAGAAGGTCCAGGTCGAGCCCCTGGCACGCACCCTTGCTCGCATCACTCAAGGATGCCTCGACCCAGGTGAAGGGTAGCTTTGTTCCGTGGGGATCCAGACGGAAGGCGTCGAGAAGCCGCGTCCTCGTATCGTTGGTCAGGTGATGGCTGCGGCACTCGGTCGATGCGAGGAGCGAAACCACCTGCGCCTCCTCCGGGAAACGGCTTGCGGCCTGCGACAGCAGGTTGCGCGCCTCCTGTACGCGTCCCTGTGTGACCAGAAACATCGCTGCATTGGTTTGTGCACGGGGCGAGTCGGGATTGATCTTTGCCCAAACGACCGCCTGCTTGAGCGGTGCGCCCCATAGCGAGGCGCGCGCATGCGTCAGCATGCCGAGGAAGATGACCAGGCCAATGGCAGCAATCGCCTTGGTGTGGCCTCTGGCCCGATCATCCGCCAGCCAGAGGCCGACCGGCCAGAACAGGAACAGCGCAGGTAAATAGTTTCGGTGCTCGAAGTACAGCTCCAGCGGAATGAAGCTGCTTTCCAGCACATGTCCGGCAAGAAAGAACAGGATGGCCAATGCCCACGGTGGGTTGCGCTTGCGTAGCATCCACCCGACGACGAGCAATCCCGCCAGGGTCAGCAGGCTCAATCCCGTGGTCCAAGGCTGGAATAGCGAAGTCGATGCGTGTACCTGGTCGTTGAACAAACCGCTGGAGAGCGAGCGCGGCACCCAAAGCAGTCGCAGGTATTCGATCAGCACGCGGGGTTCGGTGAGCAACCTCTGGCCCACCGTCCAGGGGCGTATGTCGGTGGCGCCGCGGACTGCCTCGGGTATCAGCGAAGCAATGATCAAGACCATCGCCGCGACCGGTATCCCCAGGACCCAGCGGCGCGTCCTAGCCAGGGCTGCCTGCTCGACTCCGGGTGGGGGCCGCAACACCGTACCCTCCAGCACCAGGACCAGCAGCGGTAGCAGCATGCCGTTTGCCTTGCTCAGCGCGGACAGGACCGTTCCACCCCACAGGCCCAGGAGCATCCACATGGCTCCCCGCTTCGGACTCGCGGTCAAGACACTGCGGCCATGCAGCCACAAAAGGATGCCCGCCAGGCCAAAGGTCACTGGGAGCATTGCTTCGCGCTGGACCACGTATAGGGTCGTCGAAACGAACAGCGGGTGAAGCAGCCAAATCGCACCGCCGATCAGGGCTGCGCGCTGGGCAACCCCTTCGGATCGGGACAATCGCCCCAGCTTCAGTAGCGTCCATACCAGCAATGTGCCGTTGAGCAGGTGCAGGAGCACGTTCGTCCGTTTGAAGCTGTAGGCCCACGCGGGCCAGTCATTGCCATCGATCAGGAAGCTCAGGGTGGTAATGGGGCGACCGGTCGGGTCGGCATGGCTGGACGTCAGGTAGCGCAGAAAACTCGTCCAATCGCGGACGCCGCCTTCTTGGCCGAGCGCATTGAGGTTTGCGAAATCGTCGAAGTTGAAATAGCCGTTCAGTCCGGGGGCGTAGGCCGCATAGCAACCGACAAGAAGCGCCCAAAAAAGAATGATCGGAATGGAGATACGCGGAATGGAGATACGCGCGGGCATTCGGCCACCTAAAAAAAGAAGGGCCGCAGAGCGGCCCTTTGGCATACTGCTTTGATCAACCTTATTCGCGGCAGCTGGACGGCAGATACTTCTTGTCGACCGTGCCCTTGTCGCACGTCCAGGAGACGCTGCCGTTATTAGCAATGGGCGAGAGGACGAGCGTCTTGGTGTTGATTTTGGTGCTGGCCTTTTCCGGTGAGGCCGACGAGTAGGTGGCAGTGATTTTGCCGCTGTCCACGGAGACAGACTGAACGTAACTACCCTTGATGTCGGTCGACGTGGAGAGTCCCGCCAAACCATTGCTCAGCGGCCACGTGCCCTTATTTGAGTAGTACTCGGCAACCGCGGTCTTGGCGCCATCCGACAGGCTCATGCCCTCGGAGACCTGCGAGCGGATGGTGTAGTCCTGGTAGGCCGGGATGGCGATGGCCGCCAGGATCGCGATGATCGCGACCACGATCATCAGCTCGATCAGGGTGAAGCCCTTCTGGAGATTCTTCTTCATGGTGGTTCCTCTATCTGTTAGCTAACCGAAGTGATGCCCCCTGAGCCCCGGTCCCGGATCCCCCTAGGCGGAATCGGACCCATATGCGCGGTCAGGAACGACCAGGAAGCTCACGGCCGAACGAAGCAGTTTGTGTGCCACGTTTGCCGCCGCCGTATTTCCGCATACCTACGACGAGGCTGATTGTGCACATGTTCACGAAAGGCATACAAGACGGAGGCTGCTGTACCCGAGCCATCTGCCAGTGTGATCTGGTTCGTGACGAACAGCTCCCTGGTTTCTGTCGAAAAGTGACACTTATGGGCAGTTTCTGGCTGCCGCAGGCTAGTTGCGGCAAACGCTCGGGAGGTACTTCCCCGGGAGGGTGCTGGGCGTGCAGGTCCAGGTGATGCTGCCACCCTGGTCGATCGGCGAAAGGACCAACTGCTGGTCGCGAATGGCCTTGTTCGCACCTTGGCCGCGGAAGTCGACCGTAATCCGCCCCCCGGACACGTCAACCTTCGAGACATAGGTACCGACGATCGATGTACTGGAAGGCAGCCCCGCCGATTCGTTTCCGCTGGGGAAGCGACCTCGGTTGGACACGAAGTCCCACACGGCCGCCTTGGCCCCTGTGGACAGGCTCAGACCCTCGGTGACTTGGCCGCGGATGGTGTAATCCTGGTAGGCCGGTATGGCTATGGCCGCAAGGATGGCGATGATCGCGACCACGATCATCAACTCGATCAAGGTGAAACCCCGTGCGATATGCGTTCGGTGCATGGTGGGAAGACCCCTGTTTGGACGCCGGGATTCACGCAGATTTCATACCAGCGCGCCCCGGTTCCGTGTGACGCGCCGCACGGCGCCGTATGTTGGCCGGCGGATTCGGCCTTCCTTGCGTCCCGGTACGCCGACCCGTACCGTGGCCCGCTGACCCATCTGAAGGGAATCGCACCATGAAGCCGCTGTTCGCCGCTTTAGCACTCGGCCTGCTCGCCACACCGGCACTGGCCGTCGACCTCGAAACCCACGCTCCGCACCCATTCAACGTGCGCGACCTGGTGATGATGGATCGTGTCAGCGACCCGCAACTGTCGCCCGATGGGCGCTATGCCGCGTTCGGCGTGCGCAGCACGGATTACGCGGCCAACAAGGGCATCAACGCGATCTACGTACTGGACCTGAAGAAGGGCGGCGCGCCGGTCAAGGTGGCGGACAAGGGCAGCTCCGCTCGCTGGGCTCCCGATGGGTACGGCCTGTACTACGTGGCCTCCGCCGATGGCGTGGCGCAGTTGTGGCGGCTGGATCTCGGCACGGGCGACAACCTGGACCTGGCCGGGCACAAGGCGGCGGTGCAGGTCAGCCACGGTTCGCTAGACCTGGGTGGCTACAAGCTTTCACCGGACGGCAAGAGCGTGTTGCTTTCCTACGAGGTCTATACCGACTGCGCAGACCTGGCCTGCACCAAGGAGCGCATCGACGGCCGTGCGAAGAACAAGGCCACCGGCACCGTCTACAACAAGCTGTTCGTGCGCCACTGGGACGCCTGGTCCGACGGCCGGCGCAACCAGCTTTTCATCGCCCGCTTCGACGGCACCGGCATGCTGCCGGCCGAGCCGACGCTGCTCAGCCGCGGCATCGATGGTGACGTTCCCAGCAAACCCTTCGGCGACGAGAGTGAGTTCGCCTTCTCGCCGGACGGCCGCACCGTGTACTTCGACGTGCGCATCGCCGGCAGCAGCGAACCGTGGTCGACCAATTTCGATGTTTACCGGGTGCCTGCGGATGGTTTAGCCGCGCCGCAGAACCTTACCGCGGCGAACAAGGCATGGGACGCCTACCCGGTGCCTTCGCCGGACGGCAAGACGCTGTATTACCTCGCCATGAAGAAGCCCGCATTCGAGGCCGATCGCTTCGCGGTCATGGCGATGGACCTGCAGAGCGGCGCCACGCACGAAATCGATCCGCAGTGGGATCGCTCGCCCGGCGCGCTGACGATCGCCTCCGACGGCAGGACGCTCTATGCGACCGCCGACGAGGAGGGCCAGCACCCGCTGTTTGCCATCGATGCTGCCAGCGGCAAGGTCAGCAAGCTGGTGGGTGAGGGCGCGGTGGGCGGCTATTCGCTACAGAACGGCAAGCTGCTGCTGGCACGCGACGATCTGAAGCGCCCGGTCGATCTGTATCTGACCGATGCCCGCGGTCACGGCTTGAAACAGGTCACCCACTTCAATGCCAAACGGCTGAAGAACGCGAAAATGGGCGACTTCGAGTTCTTCACCTTCAAGGGCTGGAACAACGAGCAGGTGCAGGGCTACGTGGTCAAGCCGGTGGGCTACAAGCGCGGGCAGAAGTATCCGGTCGCCTTCATCATCCACGGTGGTCCACAGGGCGCCATGACCAACGACTGGAGCTACCGCTGGAACCCGCAGACCTATGCGGGGCAGGGCTTTGCGGTGGTCACCGTGAACTTCCATGGTTCGACCGGCTACGGCCAGGCGTTCACCGATTCGATCTCGGGCGACTGGGGCGGCAAGCCGCTGGAAGACCTCAAGGCCGGCTGGAAGGCTGCGCTGGACAAGTACAGCTTCCTCGATGCCGACAACGCCTGCGCGCTGGGTGCCAGCTACGGCGGCTACATGGTTTACTGGATCGCCGGCGTTTGGAACGAGCCGTGGAAGTGCCTGGTCGACCACGACGGCGTGTTCGACGCCCGCATGATGTATTACGCCACCGAGGAGTTGTGGTTCGAGGAGAAGGAGAACGGCGGCACGCCGTTCGAGCATCCGGAAAACTACGAGCGCTTCAACCCGATCGACCACGTCAAGGACTGGCGCGTGCCGACGCTGGTCGTGCACAGCGGGCATGATTTCCGCATTCCGATCACCCAGGGCCTGGGTGCGTTCACCGCGCTGCAGCGCCGCGGCATTCCGAGCGAATTCCTCACCTTCCCGGACGAGAACCACTGGGTCCTCAAGCCGCAGAACAGCGTGATGTGGCACGAGACGGTGAACGCGTGGCTGAAGCGGTGGACCTCGGGACAAGGCGAGGCCGCCCGCGGCCACTGAATCCTCATTGCACCAGCGGCGGCCGATCGGTCGCCGCTTTTTCTTGGAAACCCTGACGCGCGACAGGGATGGCCGATGCGAGCGGGCTGGCAGTGTCCTACAACCACTTCACCCGCTTGAGCCAGGTGTAGATCCCGCCCACTACGCCCACGACCACTACGATCGCGACGGGATAGGCCCACGGCTTGTCCAGTTCGGGCATGTGAGTGAAGTTCATGCCGTACCAACTGGTGATCAGTGTCGGGGCGGCCAGCAGTGCCGCATAGCCAGCGAGGCGCTTCATCACCTCGTTCTGGCCAAAGGTAACCAGCGACAGATTGACGTTGATCGCCGCGCCGAGCATCTCGCGCATGGCGCTGATCGATTCATTGACGCGGAACACGTGGTCGTAGACGTCACGGAAGTAAACGCGCAATTCGTCAGGGATCAGCTGCGGATGCAGCCGCACCAGCTGGCTGGTAATGTCCTGCAGCGGCGCGACCGCCAGGCGCAGGGTCATCAGGTCGCGCTGCATGTCGTACAGGCGGCGCACCGTGCTGCGCTTGAAGGTCTCGGCGAAGATGTCCGCCTCCAGCCGGTGCAGCTCTTCGCGGAAGTCGCGGATGATCGGCAGCAGATTGTCCACGATGAAATCGAGCACGCCGTAGAGGCCATAGCTGGGCCCGTTGCGCATCAGTTCGTGCGCCTGCTCGCAGCTCCGGCGCGCGGGTGCATAGGACAGCGAGGCGCCGTGGCGAACGGTCACCAGGTAGCGCGCACCGAAGAAGATCTGCGTCTCGCCGAAGGCGAGGTTGCCGTCGAGAAGCTGGGCGGTCTGCACCACCAGAAACAGCGAGTCGCCGTAGGCCTCAAGCTTGGTGCGCTGGTGTGCCTTGTGGGCATCCTCGATGGCCAGGTCATGCAGGTCGAATTCTTCCTGCAGCTTGAGCAGCAGCGCCGCATCCGGCTCGTGCAGCCCAACCCAGACGAAGGTACCGGGCTCCTGCAGAACGTCGCTGATCGCATCGAGGGTGATCTCGCCGATGCGGGTGCCGTCGCCACGATAGGCGATGCAGTTGACGACCATATTGTTCGTGGGCGTGGGCATAGGCCTGATGGTAAGGGTACCGGTGTGCTGTCGCTACGGTGGCGGTCGCGTTGCATGGAGCCGTGCAATCATGTCGTACGGCCTGTTGGGGGGAGCCCATGCACGCAAACGAATACCGCCTTGGCTACCGCGGCGATCTGGAAGGCTTGCGGGCGGTTGCGATCCTGCTGGTCGTGGCAGCACATGCGGGTGTGCCCTGGCTGCCCGGCGGCTTCGTTGGGGTGGACGTATTCTTCGTCCTCTCGGGGTACCTGATTACCGGCTTGCTGCTTCGCGAACTCACCGATACGGGATCGGTGGGTTTCAGCGAGTTCTACGTGCGCCGGTTGAGGCGCTTGCTGCCCGGCCTGCTCACGATGTTGCTGGTCGTCGGCGTGTGCGCGAAGTTGCTGCTGGCGCCCGGCGACCAGAAAGAGCAGGCCGGAGCCGCGGCCAGTGCGGCCTTCTGGTTGAGCAACATCCATTTTGCGTTCGGGAGGCTGGATTACTTTTCCAGTGGTGCCGAGGGCAACCTGTTTCTGCATACCTGGTCGCTGGGCGTCGAAGAACAGTTCTATCTGTTATGGCCGGCGCTTCTTGCGTGGTTGTGGGGCGGCGCGAGCAGGCAGTCCGGAGGCCTCCGGCGGCTAAAGATCGGGATGGCCGTCATCGTGGCGGTAAGCCTCGCTGCTTGCATCGTACTGACCTATACCGCTCCGCGGCTGGCCTTCTACATGATGCCCCTGCGCGCCTGGCAGTTTGCTCTTGGCGCCTTGGTATGGCTCTCTAAGAGGGCGCCCGGCAGTGCCCGCGTAGGCGCGCGGGCACGTATCTTGGATGTCATGGGCTGGCTTGGGCTGGTTTCCATCGTGGCGGCGGCCACGACGCTGACCTCGAACGTCCCTTACCCTGGCGGATGGTCGGTACTGCCCACGTTGGGGGCCGTGGCGATCATCGCGGCGGGCGTGCACGATGTCGGAATCTCACGCATCCTCGCTTGGCGCCCGCTGCAACTGCTGGGGCGCGTTTCCTACGCTTGGTATCTCTGGCATTGGCCGGTGCTTCTACTCGCCCGCGCGCTGTATTCATCCGATAGCCCGATCCTCCGTGCTTGCGCTATCGCCGCCTCGCTGGTGCTTGCCATACTTTCGTATCTAATGGTGGAGACTCCCACCCGGCATCGCCGCGTGTGGCTGGCTCGGCCGCCCATGACCGTGGCGATTGCGCTGGCGGTGATGACCCTGGCGAGCTTGATGTGCTTGCGCTGGTACAACCACGCATCCAGTCTGGAGCGCAGTCCGCAGTATCGGCGCTTGGCCAAGGCTCACGCGGATGCGCCGGCGATCTATCGCATGGGTTGTGACGAGTGGTACACAAGCGACGCGCTGCGCGTTTGCGGCTTTGGCGCAAAGGATGCTCACCATACGGCCGTGCTTATGGGGGACAGTATTGCCGGCCAGTGGTTTCCGGCGGTTGCGCAAGCCTATGACCGGCCCGACTGGCGCCTGCTGGTGATCACCAAGTCGTCCTGCCCGATGGTCGACGAGCCGCTCTTCTACCAGCGGATCGGCCGCATGTACGTGGAATGTTCGGCCTGGCGGCAGCGCGCAGTGACGTACCTGACGGAGATCAAGCCAGATACCGTCATCCTTGGCTCGGTTTCCACCTACGCATTCTCGGCAAACCAGTGGATGGAAGGCACCGGACGGATACTGGCTCCCCTCGCTGCTGCGTCGGGCCAAATCTATCTGTTGCGAAGCACGCCGCACTTGCCATTCGATGGCCCTGATTGTCTCGCCTCGCACCAAGGCCGTCCCGAGTGGCTGGCGTCGCTTGGAAGCTGTTCGGCGCCTGCGGGCAGAACCAATGAAGCCGTCTACCACTGGTTGCAAGTGGCCAGCCGGCCTTACCCAAACGTATCTGTCCTCGACCTCAACGACCAGATATGCCCTCAGGGCATCTGCCAGGCGCAACGTGACGGGTTCATCGTCTTCCGGGACTCGCAACACATGACGGCGAGTTTCGCCAGATCGCTAAGCCAGGTTTTCCGCGCCAAGATCGAACAGAAATCGCTTGCTGGTGATTAAGCGGGGTGGGCGCCTCGAAGCGTGCAGGCGATGGCCAGCCACGCCGGCATGGCGAACAGCAGCCAGGGCTGGTTCTGCTGCGCGGTGCCGGGGAGCAGGTGCAGCAGCACGGCGACGAGCAGGGCGAGCAGCTGTATCACGAGCACGACATCAGCCAGGCGTGAGGCGGGCACGCCGCGCCGCGCACGCCATGCGGTTGGCAGCAACATGAGGGCGAGTGGGTTGAAGAGCAGGAGGTTGGCGTTGGCCCAGGCAGCGTGGTGGGTGGTCAACAGCCACAGGACGAGCAGCCCGATGCCCACTACCCCCGCCAGCACCAGATAGATGGTGCCGAGCAGGGTGAGGCCGAGAGGCCAGAAGCGCCGGGTCAGCACTACCAGGGCGGCCAGGACGAGCCCCGCCAGGGCCAGCGGCAGGCGCAGGTCGGGCGGCGTGACCGGGGGCGTTTCGAGGCGATTGGGCGCGACCAGGACACGGTCGGCTACGAGGGGGTGCATGCCTTGTGGGCCGCTGACCTGCACGCCGTCCATCTCACGCGAAAGCACGGCGGGCAGGAAGCTCTCTTGCCAGGCGTTGAGCGGCTGGTCGGCATAAGGGCCCAGCCCCAGGTCGAGCAGCAGCATCAGCCAGGGTTGCGCGCTCATCAGGCGGTCGGTCTGCTGGCGGTAGGTCATGCCGCCGTGGCGGGTGGTGAGCTGGGTTTTCAGCACGCCGCCCAGCGCGCGGTCCAGCGCGTCGCGCACGCGGGTGGTGCAGTTGTCGACGTAGTAGTCGTAGTCGTAGCGCGCGTTTTCCGGGCGCAGGTTCCACAGCAGGAAGTCGCGCAACGCGGCGGCTTGCTCAGGTGCCAGATCCAGTCGCTGGCGGGTCACGGAGCGGCCGGCCTGGATGTACCAGTTTTCGTCGAGCGTGGTGGGCTCGGCATCCATCAGGTAATGCATGCGGCCGCGGGCGAAGTTGAGCAGGAATCCGCGCTCGTCGAAGTCGAACACGCCGTAGTTGAAGTTGAAGGCCTCGCCGCTGACGGTGTCGCGCAGCTCGATGGCGTCGTGCCCGAAGCGTTCCCAGTACGTCTCGCCGGGACCGTAAGTGACCAGCGACACTTCGATGTTTGCGCCGGGAGCATTGGCGACGCCGGCATGGGCGGGGCGGAGGTTGAAGGCAAGCAGCAGGACGAGGCAGATCAGCCAAAGCCTGTTGGCAGAAAAGCGCGATCCGGCGCCGGCCTGCAGGAGGGAGAGAACGCCGGCTGCGGCAAACCGTGCGCTCCTCTGCCCGTATGCGGGGAGAGGCTGCGAGGAATTGGCCGGCGTTGTGGGGACGAGGAGGGCGGCCTCAGGCATCGGCCGTCTGCCGGTTGACGCGGAACTGCTGCACGCGCCGATCGTCGGCTTCGGTGACGATGAACAGGTAGCCGCCGAACACCACTTCCTCGCCCGCTTCGGGCAAGTGGCCGAACTCGGCGGTCGCCATGCCGCCGACGGTGTCGAACTCTTCATCGGAGAAGCTGGCGCCGGTCTGTTCGTTGAAGTCGGCGATCGGGGTGAGCGCGCTGACCATCCAGCCGCCGCCGGGCAACTCGTGCATCAGGCTCGGCTCGTCTTCGTCGTCGTGTTCGTCGTCGATTTCGCCGACGATCTGTTCGAGCACGTCCTCGATGGTGATCAGCCCGGCGACGCCGCCGTATTCGTCCACCACCAGCGCCATGTGGTTGCGCGAGCGGCGGAACTCGGCCAGCAGCACGTTCAGGCGCATCGATTCGGGTATCAGCACCGCCGGACGCAGCAACTGCGCGAGGTCGAAACCGGCGCCGTCGCCGAAGTACTTGAGCAGGTCCTTGGCCAGCAGGATGCCAAGGATCTCGTCCTTGTCCTCGCCATGCACGGGGAAGCGCGAGTGCCCCGATTCGACCACCTTGGCCAGGATGTCGGGCAGGGACGCGTCCGCCGCGATCATCACGATCTGCGCACGCGGCACCATCACGTCGTCCACGCTGAGCTCGGTGACCTTGAGCGCACCCTCGACCATGGTGAGGGTGTCGTTGGAGAGCAGGCCATTGGCCTGGGCGGCGCGCAATTCCTCGATCAGTTCGTCGCGGTTGCGCGGTTCGCCGGAAAACAGGTGGCCCAGACGATCCCACCAGGAGCGGTGGGGGGCCGGGCCGTTGGTACTGCCAGGGTCGTCGTTCATCAACTCAGGGAAGAGCGGCCCACGAACGGGCGGAAAGCCGGAGTCTAGCGGAAAAACCGTGGGGATTCAGGGCACAAGCAGGCGGCCGCTTTGTCAGAACCCGTTTCCGGAGAAGAGCGGGCAACGTTTCGCTAAGCGTAGGGGTCGGCAATGCCCAGCGTGGCCAGGATGCTCGCTTCCAGGGATTCCATCGCCTCGGCCTCGCCGTCCTCGATATGGTCGTAGCCCAGCAAGTGGAGCGTGCCGTGCACGGTCAGGTGCGCCCAATGATCGCGTGGTTTCTTGCCCTGCTCGGCCGCTTCGCGGGCGACCACCGGAGCGCAGATGGCCAGGTCGCCGATCAGCGGCAGGTCGACGCCGGGCGGCAGCTCGGCGGGGAAGGAGAGTACGTTGGTCGCGTAGGCCTTGCCGCGGTAGTCGCGGTTGAGCGCCAGCCCCTCTTCTGCGTCGACGATGCGGATGGCGACCTCGGCGCGCTTGCGGCGCCTGGCGCCGCGCAATGCCGCCTCGACCCACTGGCGGAAGCTGGCCGTTGACGGCACGCCGGCGCGAGCGACCGCATAGCTCACGGCCACGACCGATTGCGGCTTTGCCGACCGCCCGTTGGCCGTCGCAATCACGCCGCGCCGCCCTTGGTGTTGCCGGGTCCCTGTTCCCCGTTCCCCGCCTGTTCGAACGACTCGTAGGCCCGCACGATCTTGGCCACCAGCGGATGGCGCACGACGTCGCGCGAAGTGAAGAACGTGAAGCTGATGCCGTCGACGCCGCGCAGCACCTCCACCGCGTGGCGAAGGCCCGAGCGGACGTGGCGCGGCAGGTCGACCTGGCTGACGTCGCCGGTGATCACCGCCACCGAGCCGAAGCCGATGCGCGTGAGGAACATCTTCATCTGCTCGACGGTGGTGTTCTGCGCCTCGTCGAGGATCACGTAGGAATCGTTGAGCGTGCGACCACGCATATAGGCCAGCGGCGCGATCTCGATCACGTTGCGCTCGATCAGCTTGGCGACCTTCTCGAAGCCGAGCATTTCGTACAAGGCGTCGTAGAGCGGGCGCAGGTAGGGATCGACCTTCTGGCTGAGGTCGCCCGGCAGGAAGCCGAGTTTCTCGCCCGCTTCCACCGCCGGGCGCACCAGCAGCAGGCGCTGCGCGCGGTTGGCCTCCAACGCCTCGACCGCGCTGGCCACCGCCAGGTAGGTCTTGCCGGTGCCGGCCGGGCCCACGCCGAAATTGATGTCGTGCGTGGCGATGGCATGCAGGTAGCGCGCCTGGCTTGGACCGCGGCCCTTGATCACGCCGCGCTTGACCTTGATCACCACCTCCTGCGCACCCTCGGCGGCCTCGTCGACCATGGCGTCGATGCCCGATTCAGCCAGTTGCAGGTTGATCTGCGCGCCGGTGAGCGTTTGGCCCTCGGTACCGGTATAGAGCGCGCGGAGCACCTTTTCGGCGGCGCGCGCCGGCGCCTCTTCGCCGATCACCTTGAAGAGGTTGCCGCGGTGGTCGATTTCCACGCCCAGGCGCAATTCGACCTGGCGCAGGTGCTCGTCGAACGGGCCGCACAAGTTGGCCAGCCGGGCGTTGTCTTCCGGGTCGAGGGCGAAGTCGCGTTCGTTGAGGCCGTTGGTCATGGGTTCGCGAAAAAGTCAGAGAGTGAGCCCTCTCCGTCCGGGAGAAGGAGCCGATAGACGGATGATGGTTCGGCTCAAGCGCTTCGCTTGAAGCATGCCGCAAGGGCCGGACCCTCAATCGACCCCTCTCCCGCGGGGAGAGAGGCTTGTATCAGGCGACGGCCGTTTCCTCGGCCAGGTGCACGCGCCCGCGCAGCGAGTTGGTCATGGCTTCGGTGATCTGGACGTCGATGAACTGGCCGATCAGCCGCGCGTTGCCGGGGAAGTTCACAAAGCGCATGTTCTCGGTGCGACCGGTAAGCTCGTTCGGGTTCTTGCGGCTGGGCTTTTCCACCAGCACGCGCTGCACGGTACCGACCATCGCCTCGTTGATGCGGCGGGCGTTTTCGTTGATCGCCGCCTGCAGCCGCGACAGGCGCGCATGCTTGGTCTCCGACGGCGTGTCGTCGGCCAGGTTTGCCGCCGGCGTGCCGGGGCGCGCGGAGAAGATGAAAGAGAAGCTCTGGTCGAAACCGACGTCCTCGATCAGCTTCATCGTCTTCTCGAAGTCCTCCTCGGTTTCCCCCGGGAAGCCCACGATGAAGTCCGAGCTGATGCAGATGTCCGGGCGCACGGCGCGCAGCTTGCGGATCTTCTGCTTGAACTCGAGCGTGGTGTAGCCGCGCTTCATGGCGGTGAGGATGCGGTCCGAGCCAGCCTGCACCGGCAGGTGCAGGAAGTTGGCGAGCTTGGGCACGCTCGCGTAGGCCTCGATCAGCGAATCGGAGAATTCCAGCGGGTGCGAAGTGGTGAAGCGGATGCGCCCGATCGATTCGATCTGCGCAATGGCGTGGATCAGCACGGCAAGATCCGCAGTGCCGCCGTCGTGCATCGGGCCCTGGTAGGCGTTGACGTTCTGGCCCAGCAGAGTGACTTCGCGCACACCCTGTTCGGCCAACTGCGCCACTTCCACCAACACGTCATCGAACGGACGGCTGATCTCGGTGCCGCGGGTGTAGGGCACCACGCAGTAGCTGCAGTACTTGGAGCAGCCTTCCATGATCGAGACGAAGGCGGTCGGGCCTTCGGCGCGCGGCTCGGGCAGGCGGTCGAATTTCTCGATCTCGGGGAAGGAGATGTCCACCTGCGCCTTGCCGGTCTCGCGCTTGGCCTCGATCAGCTCGGGCAGGCGATGCAGCGTCTGCGGGCCGAACACCAGATCGACGAACGGCGCGCGCCTGATGATCGCCTCGCCCTCCTGCGAGGCCACGCAGCCGCCGACGCCGATCAGCACCGGCTTGCCGCCCTGCTTGAACTCCTTCCAGCGGCCGAGCTGGCTGAACACCTTCTCCTGCGCCTTCTCGCGGATCGAGCAGGTGTTGATCAGGATGACGTCCGCCTCGGACTCGTCCTGGGTCAGTTCCAGGCCGTGCGAAGCCTTGAGCACGTCGGCCATCTTGGCCGAGTCGTACTCGTTCATCTGGCAGCCGTGGGTCTTGATGAAAAGCTTGCCGCTCATGGCCGATATACCGTGTGTCCTGGGGCGCCAGCGGGTGGGCGCCGAACCGCGCAGTTTACGCGGGTGCTTCGTGCGGTGCCAGTTTATGGTTTGGATCAAGCACTTGCGGAGGCGATGGATGGTGGGATGCCGTCGAGACGATGGCCCGGGCGTCGCTGCGAAGCGTGGCGGGGGGGCACCCCCGCGGACAGGCAGGTCAAACGCTGTCCCTCTCGCGAATGCTTGCCGCTGCGCACGAAACCACACGGCGGCGCTGGCTTCCTCTCTATCGTGAGGGCACACTCCGCGCATGTTTGCCGCCGCACGCCAAGGGGAGAGCGCCGGCGTGACTTCCGCTGCTTTCCCGGGTCGATCGATCCTCTACAGGGTCGCGCTGGCCTGTGCGCTGCTCGGCGGCTTGCTGTGGTTGCCAGCGGCGCACGCCGGGGCGCTCTACCAGTGCACCGGGCCCGGCGGGGAGACCGTCTTCAGCAGCACCACGGCCGGCTACAGCGGTTGCCGCAAGGTGGCTTCGTTTGCCGACAGCCGACGCAGGACGGCGCCGGTCCGCGTCAGGAAGCCGGCCGCCTCGCTGGCCGGCGTGCACGGCTGGGTGGAGACCACGGCGAAGCTGGTTTCGTTGGCCAGCGTCGAGGGCTCGGTCGATACCACCGCGCGGTTGGCCAGTGCTGGCGGCTGGAACTATCGCGAGGGCACCGAGAGCGCGGCGACCCCGGCGCCGACCGACCGGGTGCTGCGTGGTGCGGTCTACCGCGTGGAGAAGGCCGACGGCTCGGTCGAGTACACCAACCTCAGCCCCGGCGGCGGCAAGGGGCGAGCGGTCACCACGTTGTTCACCTATATCGCCACCTGCGTCGCCTGCAACCTGCATTCGACCATCGACTGGAGCCGGACGCGCCTGAACCTCACCGCTTACACGGATGCAATCCGGCTTGCCAGCGTGGAATCGGGCGTGGACGAAGCATTCCTGCGTGCGGTGATCCATGCCGAGAGCGCATTCAACCCCAATGCGCTTTCGCTCAAGGGAGCACAGGGCCTGATGCAGTTGATGCCGGGCACGGCCAGCGACATGGGTGTGCTGGATGCCTTCGACGCAGGGCAGAACATCCGAGGCGGCGCGCGCTACCTGGCGCAGCTGCTCAGGACCTTCGGCGGCGACGAACGACTGGCCGCGGCGGCTTACAACGCAGGACCGGGCGCCGTGCTCCGCTACAACGGCGTGCCGCCGTTTGCCGAGACGCAGGTGTACGTCAAACGCGTGGGCGAGCTGCGTCGGCGCTATGGCGCGGCGGTGCATGGCCCGATGACAGCAATGCGGAGCAGCGGCGCGCCCTGAGGCGCCGCGAGGCATGAACATCAACGGCGGCAACAGCGGATTTCTCCAGCTTCCGCACGGCAGTGGGACCCAAGGGGGTTAGCTGTGGGCGGTCCGGAATCCGGCTGGCTCAGCCATCCAGCGTGGCGCGCGCCTGCAGCGGCGGACGGCGCGCCAAAGTAACCTCGGTATGGAACGGTGCGCCGTTGCGCAGGCCCGACAGCTCCACCTTGCTGCCTGGCTTGAGCGCTGCCTCGTGGCGGCGCAGGTCGGCCGGGTCGAGGATGTCGTCGGTGCCGATGCGCAGCAGGATGTCGTGCGGCTGGATGCCGGCCAGCGCCGCTGGACCGCCCGGATAGACGTCCGTCACCTGTGCACCGCGCGCCGCCGCTGGCAGGCCGCTGTCGGCAGCCACGGGCACGAAGGCATAGTCGGCGCCCAGCCAGCCGCGCACCACGTGCCCGGTGGCGATGATCTGGTCCAGCACGTTCTTGGCGTTGCCGATGGGAATGGCGAAACCGATGCCCTCGGCGTTCGCCTGGCGTCCGATCAGCAGCGTGTTGATGCCGACGAGTTCGCCCTTGGCATTGACCAGCGCGCCGCCGGAATTGCCCAAGTTGATCGCCGCATCGGTCTGGATGAAGTCCTCCGCGCTGGAGCTGGACAGCTGCCGCCCGACCGCACTGACGATGCCCATGGTCACCGTCTGGTTGAGGCCCAGCGGATTGCCGATGGCCAGCACTACATCGCCCGCACGAAGCGCGTGGCTGTCGGCGATCTTCGCCACCGGCAGGTTGCCGGCGTCGATCTTGAGCACCGCCAGGTCAGTCTCCTCGTCCGCGCCGACCAGCGTGGCCTTGGCGATGCGTCCGTCGTAGAGCAGCACCTGGATGTCGTCGGCGTTGGAGATGACGTGGTTGTTGGTCAGCACGTAGCCCTTGCCGCTGACGATCACGCCCGAACCGAGCACCTGCTGCGGACGCTTGTACGCCGGGCCAGTGGGCAGGCCGCCGAACAGCCGCTGCAGCACCGGGTCGTCGTACATCTGCACGGCGCGCGCGGTGACCATCTTGTTGGCGTAGATGTTGACCACCGCGGGCGCCGCCCTGGCCACGGCATCGGCGTAGGACACCGGCCCGTTGCCCGGTGCTGGCGCCGCTGCCTGGAGGATGGCGGCCGGTTGCGACGGGTGGTCCAGGCCGAAGCGCTCGCGCAGGCGGTCGCCGCTGCCCGGCCAGAACAAACCGACCACGAAGGCCAGTGCCAGTCCCAGGATGACGAAGCGGACGATAAAGGCGAGCGCGCCGGCGGCGTTCTTCATGGGTTCAATGGTTTGCGTGGGGCCGGACTTCGGGAGGCGCGCGGGGCGGCGTTCTCCCCTTGTGCGATTGATTGTACGGGCCAGGCCCTGACGCTACACTAACGCGATTTTTGCAGGCTCCCAAACGGGGCTCGCATCTCAATGGCAATGCATGTACCGGAGAGCCTGATGGCGAACGAAGTCGTCGATCATGGCCGCCGCCGCTTCCTGACAGCGACCACTTCCGTGGTCGGTGCCGTCGGAGTCGTCGCGGCAGCCGTGCCCTTCATAAAGTCCTGGGAGCCAAGCGCCCGCGCCAAGGCCGCCGGAGCGCCGGTCACGGCCGATATCAGCAAGATCGAAATGGGTCAGAAGGTCGACTACGCGTGGCGCGGCCTGCCGGTCTTCGTGGTCCGTCGGACCAAGGAGCAATTGGCGGTGTTGCCGAGCCTGGCGCCGCGCCTGGTCGACCCCGACTCGACGGTCGACCAGCAGCCGGACTACATCAAGGGCCCGGACCGCGCGATCAAGCCCGAGTGGCTGGTCGTGATCGGCATCTGCACCCACCTGGGCTGCGTGCCGGAGTTCTTCCCCCAGATCAAGCCCGAGCCGTTCGATCCGAACTGGAAGGGCGGCTTCTTCTGCCCATGCCACAAGTCGCGCTACGACCTCTCCGGCCGCGTCTTCTCCGGCGTGCCCGCACCGAAGAACCTGCAGGTGCCGCCGTACCACTTCGCGGATGACACGCACATCCAGATCGGCGTCGATCCCAAGGAGGCCGGCTGATGGCTAACGTATTCACCCGCATGGGCGACTGGGTCAACGAGCGCGCCCCCGGCATGATGCCTGCCTACCGCAAGCACATGACCGAGTACTACGCGCCGAAGAACTTCAACCTCTGGTACTACTTCGGCTCGCTGGCGCTGCTGGTGCTGGTCAACCAGATCGTCACCGGCATCTTCCTCACCATGAACTACAAGACCAGCGCGGCGGAAGCCTTCGCATCGGTCGAGTACATCATGCGCGACGTCGAGTGGGGCTGGCTGATCCGCTACATGCATTCCACCGGCGCGTCGCTGTTCTTCGTGGTGGTGTTCCTGCACATGTTCCGCGGCCTGCTGTACGGCTCGTACAAGAAGCCGCGCGAGCTGGTGTGGCTGCTGGGCATGCTGATCTTCCTGGTGCTGATGGCCGAGGCCTTCATGGGCTACGTGCTGCCGTGGGGCAACATGTCGTTCTGGGGCGCCAAGGTGATCATCTCGCTGTTCGGCACCATCCCGGTGATCGGCAGCACGCTGGTCGAGTGGATCATGGGTGACTACCTGCCCGCCGACGCCACCCTCAACCGCTTCTTTGCGCTGCACGTGATCGCGCTGCCGCTGGTGCTGTTGCTGCTGGTGGTGCTTCACATCGCCGCGCTGCACGAGGTGGGTTCGAACAACCCCGACGGCGTGGAGATCAAGAAGGGCCCCAAGGGCAACCGCTGGGATGCGCTCAAGCCCGCCGATGGCATCCCGTTCCACCCGTACTACACGGTGAAGGACCTGGTTGGCGTGGGCTTCTTCCTGCTGATCGCCGCGTTCATCATCTTCTTTGCGCCGACGTTCGGCGGCTGGTTCCTGGAACACGACAACTTCATCCCCGCCAACAACCTGACGACGCCGCCGCTGATCAAGCCGGTGTGGTACTTCACCCCGTTCTACGCGATCGTACGCATGGTGCCGTCGGCCTTCGGCACCGCCGTGTGGGGCGTGCTTGCAATGTTCGGCGCGATCGCCGTGCTATTCGCGCTGCCGTGGATCGACGTGGGCAAGGTCAAGTCGATCCGCTACCGCGGCACGGGTTACAAGGTGGCGCTGGGCCTGTTCGTGTTTGCCTTCTTCGGGCTGGGCGCGATCGGTACCGACATCACCGCGGAGCTGATCCCGGAATTGTTCGGCGACGTCAACGTGACTTTCTGGGAGAACCTGTTCGGTCGCACGATGACGCTGATCTACTTCGGCTACTTCGTATTCCTGTGGTTCTACACGCACCTTGGCTGGGAAAAGACCAAGCCTGTTCCGGAGCGGGTGACCACGCATGACTAAGCGACAGTTCTCGATGAAGCAGATTCTTTTTTCGTCCGCGCTGGCGCTGGGCCTGCTGCTGGGAAGCGTTTCGGCGATGGCCGCGGAGGGCGGCGTCGAGCTGCCTTCGGCCGGCGTCAACCTGCGTGACCAGGCGTCCCTGCAGCGTGGTGCGCGGCTGTTCTTCAACTACTGCGTCGGTTGCCATTCGCTGAAGTTCCAGCGTTACCAGCGCATGGCCGAAGACCTTGGCCTGACCGAAGACGAGGTGATGAAGAACCTCAACTTCACGGGCGCCAAGTTCGGTGACACCGTCGTTTCGCACATGCCGGAGGATTCGGCCAAGCAATGGTTCGGCAAGGCACCGCCGGATCTGTCGCTGGAAGTGCGTGCGCGTACGGCCGACTGGGTGTACGGCTACCTCAACAGCTTCTACCTTGATCCGAGCCGCCCGGTGGGCTGGAACAACACCGTGTTTCCGAACGCCTCCATGCCCTTCCCGCTGTGGGAACTTCAGGGCGTGCAGACCGCGGTGAAGAAGCCCGGCAGCGAGGACGTGGAAAAGCTGGAGCTGTCCCAGCCTGGCCGCATGACCCCCGCACAGTACCAGCAGGCGGCCCGCGACCTGACCAACTTCCTGGCCTACGTGTCCGAGCCGGCCGCCCTGCAGCGGCACGCCTATGGCATCTGGGTGATCCTGTTCCTGGCCCTGTTCACCTTGCTGGCCTACGCACTGAAGAAGGAATACTGGAAGGACGTCCACTAAACCGGATCGTCCACCAGCCTCGGATGCGGCGACGTGCGCGTCGCCGCATCGCTTATTGAAGGGGAGAAAAGCGCATGGTGCAAAGCGCTCGTTCGCGTACCGTACTGACCCTGTACACCACCGCCGACGACATCCAGTGCCATCGCGCGCGGCTGGTGCTCGCGGCCAAGGGCGTCAGCTACGAGCGTGTCCTGGTCGACCCGGCCAAGCCGCCGGAAGACCTGCTCGACCTCAATCCCTACGGCACCACGCCGACCCTGGTCGACCGTGACCTGACTCTTTACGATACCGCGGTCGTCTGCGAATACCTGGACGAGCGCTATCCGCACCCGCCGCTGATGCCGATCGACCCGCTGTCGCGCGCGCGATTGCGCCTGGCGACCGTGCGCATCGAGCGCGACTGGCTGCCGGAAGTGGACACGATCCGTTCTGGCGGTCGCCCGGCCGATGCTGCGCGCAAGCGCCTGCGCGAGCACCTGCTGGCATCGCTGCCGCTGTTCAAGGCGGCCAAGTTCTTCCTCAATCCGGAAATGAGCCTGGTCGACTGCCTGGTTGCGCCGGTGGTATGGCGCCTGCCGTGGCTGGGCGTGGATCTGGGCCGCGAAGGCAAGCCGATCGTCGACTACGGCGAGCGGCTGTTCCACAGCCAGGGTTACGCGCGCAGCCTGACCAACGAAGAACGGGCGATGCGTCCATGACCGGCATGGCTCAATGACCGAGCGCACGCCGCCGATGAGCTCCAATCGTCCGTACCTGCTGCGGGCGATCTACGACTGGATCACCGACAACCAGCTGACCCCTTATGTGCTGGTGGATGCTACCGTCGAGGGCGTGCGCGTTCCGCCACAGGTGATCAAGAACGGCCAGGTAGTACTCAACCTTGCCATGCGCGCGGTGGCCAGCCTGGAGCTGGGCAACGACTTCATCAGCTTCCAGGCGCGTTTCTCGGGCGTCAGCCAGGCAATCCGCATTCCGGTGCAGGCCGTGCTGGCCCTGTATGCGCAGGAAAATGGACAAGGGATGATGTTTCCGGCCGAGGAGGGCGACACGCCACCCCCGGCGCCCGGGCCGGATGGCCCCGGTCCGTCCGGCGAAGGTCCGGATAAACCCAAGCGCTCACCGCATTTGCGGGTGGTGAAGTAGTCGCGTTCGCCCGGTTCGTTAAGAAGAGGGCGGTCAGCCGGCAGGCTTGCGGCCTGGCTGGCCGTTCGCTTCAAGGGCCGGCCCGCGGCGGCCGGGGTCGTAACGGAACGACGTTGTCAGGCAATGCCGATGGCGACGGCTCGACCGTCCCCAGGGGCGCGCCGTCGCTGGGCAGGCTCAACCCCGCGAGCCGCTCTCCATGCATCCACAAACGACCGTCCAGCCGATCGTCGCCGTGCGCGCTGACCTCGAAGGCATAGCCAAGCTCCAGCCGGCGGCTGCCGCCGACGCGTCGCCAGCGGAAGCTACGCAAACTCACCGTTTCGTCGAGCAGCTGCAGCCCATGCTGGGCACACTGCTGGCGCGCCTCATCCACCGCACGCTCGCGGGCATGGGTGAACTTGAGCCACGCGCCGGCGACTCCGGAGAGCGCCAGCAGGGCGATGAGGTCGGAAACTTGACTCATGCAGGCAGTGTGTGGGTGGCCCGGGGCGCGTGCAAGTCGAGGTGCCGTTCGCGCAGTGGACACGGCGCGCGCCAGCTCCCGGTCTACGGGGAAAGGGCGTGTGCCTGAGCCTCGCGCAACAGGATGGACAGGATCTCCCGCACATCGCCAAAACGCGCCATCGAACCCCGCCTCAATCGGATAGGCGCAGACGCAGCGACAGATCGATCGCGCGTACGTGCTTGGTCAGTGCGCCCACCGAGATGAAGTCGACGCCCGTGCGCGCATAGCCGCCGATGGTCTGCAGGTCGACGTTGCCGGAGATTTCCAGCGGCACACGACCGGAGGCGATCGCCACGGCTTCGATCATCATCGCAGGAGTGAAGTTGTCGAGCATGATGCGATCGACGCCGGCGTCGATCGCGCGGCGCAACTCGTCGAGCGTTTCCACCTCGATTTCCAGCAGCAAGGACGGATGCAGACGCCGCGCCGCGGACACGGCCGGTTCGATCCCCCCAGCCGCGGCGATGTGGTTTTCCTTGACGAGGATCGCATCAAACAGGCCAATACGGTGGTTGTAGCCACCGCCGCAACGCACGGCGTATTTCTGTGCCTGGCGCAGGCCGGGCACGGTTTTGCGCGTATCCAGCACGCGCACCCCTGTGCCGGCCACGGCGGCCACGTAGTCGGCGGTGGTCGTGGCCGTGCCCGAAAGCAATTGCAGGAAATTGAGCGCTGAGCGCTCCGCACTGACCAATGCCCGGGCGCGCCCGCGCAGATGGCAGATCACGCTGCCGGCGGCTACCCGCTCACCCTCGAGCACGTGCCACTCTATCGCCACCTGGGGATCGAGCTTGCGGAAGCAGGCATCGAACCAAGGGATGCCGGCAATCACGGCATCCTCTCGACAGGTCAGCATTGCCTCGGCAAGGGCGTCTGCCGGAAGCAGGTCGGCAGTGGCGTCGCCGCCACCAAGGTCCTCGGCAAAGGCGCGTTCGACGTCGGCGTCGATCAGCCGGGTGTCGGGCGGGGCGAGGGAAAGCGCGTCAGGCATGCGGCATCCGTTCGGTGGAAAAAGACGGCGGGCGCAAAGGAACGCAGGTCACTTGCGTCCGTTACCGGTTCCCGCAGCCCGTAAGCATAGCTGAGCCACGCCGGCGAAATCCCGGGCTCGCCTTTTCGGACGCGCCCCGCAGGGCGGGGGCGGCGAAGGCGATGGTGCAGAATCGCGATGCGGGTGTACGCCGCGGGCGAGAAGCTACGGCAGGTCGCCCGTGCCGGACGCCGCTGCCTGGCTCAGGCGATCGACGATGGCGCCCATTGCGCGGTCGAACAGGGGCTCGGACGGCAGGATCCGCGCGCTGCCGGCGGCCAGGGCTGCAGCCAGCTCGTGCGGTGCGTAGTCGCCGACCTTCAGCCCGCGACGGTTGACGAACAGGTAGCGCCCGCTCATGGGGCTGATCCACGACAGCTTGGCGCGGGTCACCGCGTCTCCGGTGGGGCAGAATTCCAGCCAGGAGCCAGGCTTGAGTTGTTCGATTTGGCTGAGTTCGCCGTCGTCCACAGTGGCGGGCGTCGGCGGGAACGACTCCGGTTCCGGCTCGCGAGACTCGGTGTCAAGCAGCGGCTGGATGCTGTCCGGAATCGGCAATACCCCGTCTTCCGTACTGGTATCCGGCGCCGATTCGCCGAGCTGTTGCCTATAGTAGGCGTGCAGTTGGCCGAGCAGGCGTTCTATGTCGCTTTCCTGGAAGGCCACGTTGGCCAGTCCACGGCGCAATGCCCGCTCGATGCCGGGCAGCATACGCAGCAGGCTGCGACGGTCCTCGTCGCCGTGGACGGGGCGGGCACTGGCTATGAACTCGTTGACGAAGCGCAGCGCTTCGGCAAAAGCCGGGGAGTCCTCGCCCTGGCGCAGAATGGTCAACACCAGGTGGTTGGCCCAGGCACGCGCCAGCACGCCGTGAATCAGCGGTGGCAACGTCTGGCTGCCGATCCGGTCGAGGATCTCGCGGGCCGCACGACGACGCGCCAGTTCGAGTTTCTCGCGGCCACGCGCCGATTCGGCGACGCGCTGCTCGGCGAGCTCGGCACGCTTGCGGCTCTGCTCGTGGAAGGCCTGCAGCTCGCCGCCGAGGCGCTCGAACAGGCTCATGTCGTCGTCGAAATCGTGCAGGAGGCACTCGACGATGGATTTGATCTTCTCGTAGACGCGGTGGTCCCGGTCGGATTCCTGCGACCAGCCCTTGGCCAGTTCGGCAAGGCCGTCAAGCAGGCGGCGCGCCGGGTGCTGGCGATGGGCGAACAGGCGCCGATCGAGAATCGCGGCCTTGAGATAGGGGATCTGCAGCCGCGCGAGCAACACCTGCATTTCCGCCGGCAGCGTGCTGTCCGCGAGAATGAATTCGAACAGCATCCCCACCAGGTCGATGGTGTCCTCGTCGATCGCCGACACCTGGCCGGGCCGCTCGCCACGCAGCGCGCCCAGCTGGCCGAGCAGGTGCTCCTTCAACTGCGCAACGTCGCGGCTCAGCACCGCCGGGTCGACTGCATCGGCGCTCGGCAGCGGCCCGGTCGCCAGCTGGCTCTGCAGCACGCTCAGCGCGCCAAGCAACTCATTGGCGGTCGGCACCGCGATGGCCGCGCCATGGCCGACCACGCCTGCCGCGCCGGCGCTGGCAGCGACGCCACCGGACTGGGCCCGGCGCGCACTGAACAGGGCGCGCACGGTGTGCAGCAGTTCGCTGGCAAGCTCGGCTTCCTTGTCGGTATCGCCAGCGACGGCGTCCACGACTGCCTTGTTCCCTGCGGCCGTGGGCGCAGCCGTCGCACCGGCTGAAGCGTCGCCGCGCACCACCTCATGGCGCAGCTGCGGCAGCACGCCGGCACGCACCAGTTCGGTGTTGATTTCCTGGTACAGCTCTTCCAGCGTGGACAGCACGTAGCGATCGAACAGCTTGTAGATGATCAGCTTGACGCGCATTTCCGCCGTCAGCTCGCGCATCGCCTGGCGAAACGCCTGGGCCAGCGCGGCCGGCGCGACCGGGTTGGTGCTTTCGTCGATCTTGATGCCGCCACAGATCACCGACAGCCGCTGGTTCACGGCGAACAGGTCGCGCGCGAGGCGCGATTCGTTCTTGCTGATCATGCTGGTGATGGCGAGCGATTCCTCGAGCTCGTTTTCAGCCACCAGCGACAGCTCTAGCGGCCCGGCGGGCGGTGGCACGGCGGTGGCTGGAGCGGTGCGGGCCGAGAGGCCGGTCAGTTCACGGCTGACCTGCGCAAGGAAACTGCGTTCGACCATGGGCCTGCGCTTGCGGACCTCGCGCATGCCGTCGAAATAATGCATCTGGGCGGCGTTGTTCTCCGCTTTCTCGGCAAGGTCGAACAATGCATCGTCGACGTGTTCGAACATATTGCCAAGCAACAGCTGCAGGCGGCGGCCGGCAATCGCACGCACGGCACCGAGCAGGTCGCCGATACGTTCGGCCGAGTCCTGGCGCGAGCCCAGACTGACGACCTTGCTAGGCTCATTGGCTTCTTTCATCGCCACACCCCTGAAGCATCCTTTGCCGATGAAAACGGCCGCCCGGCCACGTGAAAACCGACCTTAAGGGAGAAAACGTGAATGACTCATGCACTGGCGTACACATTAGTGGACGCCGTGTGCAAAAGCATGGCGCCGTTCACTTTTTTGAATGGACGCCTCAGGCGGTGGCTGGAAAGTCCTTCAATTGCACGGTACCGATGCCCTCCTCGGGCAGCATGACCGGGATGCCATCGTCAACGCGGTAGACGACCTTGTGGTCGACGGTGATGAGACCCTCGCCCAGACGCTCACGCACCGGAGCGCCCGCGACGGTATCGATTTCGCCGCGCTCGATCGCGGCATTGATCGCCTCCAGTTCGCCGCGCGCGAGCAGGCGAACGGGCGTCTTGCTGACCGGGCAGCACAGGATGTCGAGCAGGCGCTTGTCCATGGTGGGGTGTCGTGCGGAAAGCCCGTACAATAGCCCTTTTGGGATGGCAGAACCATGACATCGACCGCCAAGCCGGCCCGTGTGGGCGTGGTGATGGGCTCCCGTTCGGATTGGGAAACCATGGAGCACGCCGCCGCCGTGCTGGACGAGCTGGGCATACCCCATGAGGTGCGGGTGGTCTCGGCCCACCGTACGCCCGATCTGCTATTCCGCTACGCGGAGGAGGCGGTTGCGCGCGGCATCGAGGTGATCATTGCCGGCGCCGGCGGTGCCGCGCATCTGCCCGGCATGCTGGCTGCCAAGACGCGGGTACCGGTGCTCGGCGTGCCGGTGCAGTCCAAGGCGCTCAACGGCATGGATTCGCTGCTCTCCATCGCGCAGATGCCCGCCGGTATTCCGGTCGGCACCCTGGCGATCGGCCGTGCAGGTGCGGTGAACGCAGGACTGTTCGCCGCTTCGGTGCTGGCGCTGCACGATGCGGCTATTGCGCAGAAGCTCGATGGCTTCCGTTCCCGGCAGACGCAGGCCGTGCTCGATCAGCCGGACCCGCGGGCATGAGCGAGCGTCGGCAACCGGTACTGGGCATCCTCGGCGGCGGCCAGCTCGCGCGCATGCTGGCGCTCGCCGGCGCGCCGCTCGGCGTCAAGACGCTGGTGGTCGACAGCGCGGGCGACGCCTGCGCCGGGCAGGTCGCGCCGCTGGTGGTGGCCGACTGGACGGACTACGAGGCGCTGGCGCGCTTTGCCTCGATGGTTGACGTCGTCACCTTCGATTTCGAAAACGTGCCGGCCGAGACCGCGCACTGGCTGGCCGAGCGTGTTGCCGTCTCGCCCGTACCGGGCGCATTGGCGGTGGCGCAGGACCGGCTTGCCGAGAAAACGCTGTTCCGCGAATGCGGGCTGGACACCCCGGCGTTCGTCGCCGTCGACACCCGGGAAGACCTGGGCCGGGCAATCGCCGAGGTCGGTGCGCCGGCGATCCTCAAGACCCGCCGGCTGGGCTACGACGGCAAGGGCCAATTCCGCCTCAAGACGGTGGGTGATGCCGATGCCGCCTGGGCTGCGCTGGGTGCACAGGGCGCCGCGCATGGCCTGATCCTGGAAGCCTTCGTGCCGTTCGAGCGCGAACTGTCGGTAATCGCCGTGCGCAGCCGCGAGGGCGACTTCCGCACCTGGCCGCTGACCCGCAATTGGCACACCGACGGCGTGCTCAGCCTGAGCCTGGCGCCGGCCCCCGATATCGACGAGCTGCAGCGGCGCGCTACCGAACTGGCCCGCACGCTGGCCGAACGCCTGGATTACGTGGGCGTGTTCGCGCTGGAACTGTTCGTCAAGGACGGCAAGTTGCTGGGTAACGAGATGGCTCCCCGTGTGCACAACTCCGGCCACTGGACCATCGAGGGAGCGCACACGAGCCAGTTCGAGAACCATGTGCGCGCCGTGCTCGGCATGCCGCTGGGCGACATCGGTGCGCGCGGGCTTTCGTGCATGTTCAACTGGATCGGCGAACTGCCCGATCCGGCGCCGGTGCTGACCACCACGGACGCACACTGGCACGACTACGGCAAGCAGGCGCGCTCGGGGCGCAAGGTGGGACATGCCACGGTGTGTGCGCCGGATGCCCGGGTTCTGGCCGAACGGCTGAACCACATTGCCCATGATTTGGGACGCGATGGCCAGGCGCAGCCAGCCCTGCAAGTGCTCGGGTAGACCGTCGCCAGACGCGTTTCAACCCGCCTTTCGACGAGCGGATTGAAGAGCTGGGGCAAAAAAAAGCGGAGCCGCGCGGCTCCGCTTTTTTTTGTAGGTCGCCCGCGCTTCTCAGGCCATGTTGCTGGCCGCGAATTCCCAGTTGACCACGTTCCAGAAATTCTCCAGGTACTTCGGCCGCGCGTTGCGGTAGTCGATGTAATAGGCGTGCTCCCACACGTCGCAGGTCAACAGGGGCTTGTCGCTGCCGGTAATCGGCGTGCCGGCGTTGGACGTGTTGACGATGCCCAGCGAGCCGTCCGGACGCTGCACCAGCCAGGTCCAGCCCGAACCGAAGTTGCTCGCACCCATCTTGGCGAACTCTTCCTTGAACTTCTCCACCGAGCCGAACGCCTTGTTGATCGCGTCGGCCAGCTTGCCGGTCGGCTCGCCGCCGCCGCTGGGCTTCATCGAGTGCCAGTAGAAGGTGTGGTTCCAAGTCTGCGCGGCGTTGTTGAACACGCCGCCGGACGATTTGCGGACGATCTCCTCAAGCTCCATCCCCTCGAACTCGGTGCCCGCGATCAGCTTGTTGAGGTTGGTCACGTAAGCGGCGTGGTGCTTGTCGTGATGGAACTCCAGCGTCTCGGCGGAGATGTTCGGTTCCAGCGCGTTCTTTTCGTAAGGCAGGGGGGGAAGTTCGATCGCCATGAGGGACTCCTTGGGCTACGGCTTGAAGGGGAGCCGGGCTTGGGCTGCCGGGTGGCAGTCCGTGCGCGACTGATACACTTGTGGTCCTGCACGCATTGTAGAACCCCCGAGCTATGGACGTTAACGAACGAATCAAGGCGGTGCTCGCCGAGCACCCGATGGTTCTTTTCATGAAGGGCACGCCGCAGTTTCCCATGTGCGGATTTTCCAGCCGCGCCGCGCAGGCGCTGGAACAGGCCGGCGCTACCTTTCACGCCGTCAACGTGCTTGCCGATCCCGAAGTGCGCGCCGCGTTGCCGCATTTCGCCAACTGGCCCACTTTCCCTCAGCTGTTCATCCAGGGCGAGCTGATCGGCGGGTGCGACATCGTCGAGGACCTCAAGTCGTCCGGCGAACTGGCGCGCATGGCCCTCGACGTCAGCGGCGCGGTGCGCGCATGACGCTGCCGACCGCACGCCTGCCGCAGGACTTCGCGCCGGCGGCCGACAGCCTGGCTGGCCGCGTGGTGCTGGTGACCGGTGCGTACGGCGGCCTGGGCCGCGCCGTGTCGCTGGCCGCCGCCCGCGCCGGCGCGACCGTGGTGGTCACCGGCAAGCGCAAGCGCCAGCTCGAACAACTCTACGATCTGATCGTGGCCGAGCAGTTGCCCGAGCCGGTGATCCATCCGCTGGACATGGAAGCGGCCACGCCGCGCGACTACGAAGCGCTGGCCGACGGGCTGGAGCGCGATCTTGGCAGGCTCGATGGCATCGTCCACTGCGCCGCCAGCTTCGGCGGCCTCACTCCCATCACCATGCACAAGCCGGACGAATGGCTGCGCACGCTGCACGTCAACGTGTCCGCGCCGTTCGCGCTGACCCAGGCCTGCCTGCCGCTGCTGGCCAAGGCGGCCGACGCCTCGGTGGTGTTCGTGCTGGACAACCCCGACCTGGTCAACCGCGCGCACTGGGGTGCCTACGGCGTGTCCAAGGCGGCGCTGGAGCGCTTCGTCGAGATCCTGCACCAGGAAACCGATACCACCTCCGTCCGCACGCACGCACTACTGCCTGCCCCGATGCGCACGGCGCTGCGCCACCTGGCCTACTTCGGCGAGGACCCGAACATCCAGCCGCTGCCCGACGCCGCGGCCGCCGCCACGGTGTGGCTGCTCGGGCCGCAGGGTGTGCAAGCGAGGGGCGCGATGCTGGACCTGCGCTCCGCCTGAGCGGCGGGCGAACCCGCCCCGTATCCCCACTTGCCTGGCGTCTTTGCCGTTGCCGGGAATGGGCCGAGCGGCAGCGACGCAGCACGTCGTCGGCCCCTTAAGTCATCCCATCGCAGAAGTGCATCTGTGCGCGACTGCCATGCCTGCGCTCGCCCTGCGTGGCATCCTGTTCCCGATCACCCCGAAGGAGCCTTCCATGGAAACGCAGATGACCACCCTCTCGGCGGGCATCCTGCTGTTCCTGATCATGGACCCGCTCGGCAACGTGCCGTTCTTCCTGAGCCTGCTCAAGCACGTGCCGCCCAAGCGCCGGCGCTGGGTGATGATCCGCGAGCTGCTGATCGCGCTGGGCGTGCTGCTGGGCTTTCTGGTCGGTGGCCAGCACATCCTCAAGCTGCTTCAGCTCAAGCAGGAATCGATCAGCATCGCCGGCGGCATCGTGTTGTTTCTCATCGGCATCCGCATGGTGTTCCCGCCGCCGGAGGGCGGCATCTTCGGCAAGGCGGGCGAGGGCGAGCCGTTCATCGTGCCGATGGCGATTCCGGGCGTGGCCGGTCCCTCTGCGATGGCCGCATTGCTGCTGCTGACCAACACCTCGCCCGGCCGTACCGCCGACTGGGCCACTGCGTTGTTGCTGGCGTGGCTGGCCACCTCGGCGATCCTGCTTTCCTCCACCTACCTTTTCCGCTGGCTGGGCGAGAGCGTGCTGACCGCGCTGGAGCGGGTGATGGGCATGCTGCTGATTGCACTTTCCGTCCAGATGTTCATGGGTGGCGTGGCGGCGTTCCTGCACATGAAGGTCTGAGGATTCGGCTGGCGCAGGCCAGCTGAAGCCAGCCTTACGCGTGCCGGCGCCACGGCGGCGGTCCACGGTTTCCGTCCTGTCATACTCTTGCGCCAGCATGGGCGGCGAACATCAGGAGGCGGTCATGCTCAGCGTCGAACGGACCCTTGTCGAGCGCCTGCCGTGGCTGGCGCAGCACCCGCGGATCCGCCGCCCGATGGCCGGCCTGCTCGGCCGCCTGGCGGACGAGGCGGGTTTCAACCGCGTGCTCGATGCCGTGGGCAAGGTCGAAGGCTTCGATTTCGTCGAGCGGGCGCTGGACGTGCTCGGCGCGAGCTACCACGTCAGCCCGCGCGAGCGCGAGCACGTTCCCGTCGATGGCCCATTGCTCGTGGTCGCCAATCATCCGCTGGGCATGGTCGACGCGCTCGCGCTGTTGCACATGATCGGCTCGGTACGCGGCGACGTGCGCATTCTCGGCAATGACTGGCTGGCGTCCATCGAGCCGCTGCGGCGCCTGCTGCTGCCGGTGGACGTGTTCGGCAAGGGCGCGGCCTCGAAGATGCGCGACATCTACCGCGCGCTGGATCAGGGCGAGGCGCTGGTCGTATTTCCCGCAGGCGAGGTCTCGCGCATGGGGCCGGGTGGCGTGCGCGACGGACAGTGGTCCGACGGGTTTGCACGCCTGGCCAAGCGCAGCGGCGCGCCGGTGCTGCCGGTGCACGTGGCGGCGCGCAACTCGGCGATGTTCTACGGCCTTTCGATGCTGGCCAAGCCGCTCAGCACGGCGATGCTGCCGCGCGAGGCGGTGGCGCCGATCCGCCGCCGGGTCGGCTTCAGCATCGGCGCGCTGGTCAGCGCCGAAGAACTCCTCCAGCGCAGCGGCGGCTCGCCCGGACAGGCAGCAAAGCTGATGCGCCGCCACGTCTACCGTGTCGGTCGCCGACGCGGGCTGGTATTCGGGGGCCAGGCGCCATTGGCGCATCCCGAACCGGCCGAGCGCGTTGCCGCCGAGTTGCTCGAGCAGGGCGAAAAGCTCGCCGACCTCAGCGACGGCAAGCAGGCCTGGCTGTTCAAGGGTGCCGCCGACAGCGTGGTGCTGCGTGAGATCGGCCGCCTGCGCGAACTGACCTTCCGCAAGGTCGGCGAAGGCACCAACGCGCGGCGCGACCTGGACGCCTTCGACCCGCACTACGAACACCTGCTGCTGTGGGACCCGGCGGCCCTGCGCATCGTCGGTTCCTACCGCTTCGGCCATGGCGGAAGGCTAATCGCCGAGCGCGGCTTGTCGGGGCTCTACACCGCCAGCCTGTTCAACTATTCGCCGGCGCTCGAATCGCGCCTGGCGCAGGGCCTGGAGCTCGGCCGCAGCTTCATCGCTCCGGCTTACTGGCGCTCGCGCGCGCTGGACCAGCTGTGGCAGGGCATCGGCCTGTACCTGCAGCGCCATCCGGAACTGCGCTACCTGTTCGGTCCGGTGAGCATGTCGGTCAGCCTGCCGCGCGAGGCGCGCGAATGGATCGCCGCCGCGCACCAGCATTACTTCGGCGCGCCGGGGCTGGCCTCCGCGCGGCAGCCGTTCGTGGTGTCGCCCGGCGTGATCGGGCTGGTGCGCCGGGCCTTGGAAGGACTCGACGCACAGGCCGGCCTGGGCAAGCTCAAGCATCATCTGGACGCGCTGGGCGTGAGCCTGCCGGTGCTCTATCGCCAGTACGTCGACCTGGTCGAGCCGGAGGGCGTGCAGTTCCTGGATTTCGGCGAGGACCCGGGCTTCTCCGGCTGCGTCGACGGCCTGGTGATGCTCGACCTCGCCAACCTCAAGCCGGCCAAGCGCGCGCGTTATCTCGGCAAGAACGGCGTGTGAATCCGATCACCACAAGGGGTGATTCGGTCGCCGTCTTGTCATAAACTATCGTTAAGTTTGCTTAACAACTGGTCGGTAGATGGGGTGGCCCCATCGCTGCTGGACGATAGCTGCGCCAAAAAAGTTAGGGGACAAACACACGTGACTCGTATGCCTGGCCCGTGGCCCGGCATCGGTGTGTTTTTTTGTCCCGACATCGAGTTTCCGTTGCAAACCAATACAGGTCTATACAAACGATGAACAATCCAATTCGTGCCAAGGCCCTGCCGTTTGCCATCGCCGCGCTGCTGGCGGTCGGTACGGCGCCCGCCATCGCGCAGAACGTGACCTCTTCGGCGGTCGCTGGCCAGGTGGTCGATGCCTCCGGGCAGCCAGTGGCCAACGCCACCGTGACGATCGTCCATCAGCCCTCGGGCACCACCAAGGTGGTGACCACCGACGCCAGCGGTCGCTACACCGCACAGGGCCTGCGCGTGGGCGGTCCGTTCGACATCACCGCCAGCAAGTCCGGCTTGACCCAGAGCGAGCAGGACAATGTCTACCTGCAGCTGGGCCAGACCTCCGCGGTCAACCTGAAGATGGCCTCCGTCGAGGCGCAGAACCTCGGCGCTGTGACCGTCAACGCCTCCGCGCTGGCGAACACTTTCACGGCCGACAACAAGGGCATGGGCACCAGCGTCTCGCATCGTGAGCTGATTGCCACGCCGTCGCCGAGCCGATCGATCACCGATATCGCGCGCCTCGACCCGCGTGTCTCCATCACCGATCCGGGCGACAGCTCGATCTCGATGATGGGTATGAACAGCCGCTACAACTCGATCAGCGTCGATGGCGTGGGCCAGGGCGATCCCTTCGGCCTGAACTCCAACGGCCTGCCGTACGTCGGCTCGCCGATCTCGGTCGACACCATTGACGAGTACAACATCTCCACCGCCAACTACGACGTCGCCTCCGACGCCGTGGGCGCCAGCATCGACGCGGTGACCAAGTCCGGTACGAACGACTTCCACGGTTCGGTCTATTACGCCTACCGCAATGCCAACAAGCTGGTCGGCGACCTGAACGACGAGCCATACAACGGCTACAAGCGCGACTGGACCGCGGGCGCCACGCTGGGCGGCCCGATCGTCAAGGACAAGCTGTTCTTCTTCGTCAACTACGAGAAGGAAAACACCATCGGTCTGGGCGCCGACTCGGCCAACGGCCTCGACACGAGCCTGGGCAACGGGCCCTCGACCTCGAATAAGGTGTCGCCGGGCGACCTGCAGCGCATCATCAACGCCGCCAACGCGCTGGGCCTGAAGCCGGGCAACTTCAGCGGCGGCAACGTCGACCTGGGTGACCGCCGCTACCTGGCCAAGCTGGACTGGAACATCAGCAACAACCACCGCGTGAGCTTCACCTACCAGCGCACCAAGGAAACCCAGCCCATCGTGCAGGGCAACAGCTCCACCGCGATCGGCCTGACCAGCTACTGGTACACCAAGAACAGCGACACCAAGAACACGGTGCTGCAGTTCTTCGACGACTGGAGCGACAACTTCTCCACCGAGGCCAAGATCGGCTACCAGCGCTTCCAGCAGGCGCGTTCGGTGCAGGACCAGCAGCCGCAGGTGTTCGTCGACGTCACGCGCACCATCAAGAACGGCAAGCAGACCGGCGGCACGCCGTTCGTCGACCTGGGCGAAGACCAGTACAGCGACTACAACGTGCTGGACGTGAAGACCCTGCGTGGCTACCTGGCCGGTACCTACTACCTGGGCGACCACACCCTCAAGGGTGGTGTCGACTTCCAGCAGAACGATATCTACAACCTGTTCGGCCGCACCCAGTTCGGCGCGTACACCTTCTACGGCATCGACAACTTCGAGAAGGGCATCTACGGCTCGTACAACATCTACCAGCCGGCCCCAGGCTACACGCTGGACGACGTGGCCGCGCAGTGGAAGCTCCGCCAGTATTCGTTCTTCCTGCAGGACACCTGGCAGGCGAACGACAACCTGTCGCTGCAGTACGGCGTGCGCATGAACCTGGCCAAGACGGGTGACAAGCCGGTCTACAACCCGGCCTTCGAGCAGGCGTTCGGTTACCGCAACGACAACACCATCGACGGCATGCGCGTCGTCGAGCCGCGCCTGTCGTTCAACTACACCTTCAATACCGAGCGCATGACCCAGCTGCGCGGCGGCGTGGGCCTGTTCCAGTCGAACCCGCCGACGGTCTGGGCGACCAATCCGTACCAGAACAACGGCATGACCACGGCCACCTACCAGGTGTTCAACGACTTCGGCCTGCAGCCGGGCGTTGGCAACACGTTGCCGGTGTTCAGCGCCGACCCGTTCAACCAGCACCTGCCGGCGCCGACCAGCTCGCAGATGAACGTCGACACCGTGGCCCCGAACTTCAAGCTGCCGTCGGTGTGGAAGTTCAGCCTGGCGTTCGACCGCGAGCTGCCGTTCTGGGGCGTCATCGGTTCGGCCGAATACCAGCATATCGACGTGCGCAACGGCATCCTCTACCAGAACATCAACATCGGCGCGCCGGACGCACAGCTGCTGCCGGACGGTCGCAACCAGTACTGGAAGACCCCTGGCGAAGCGTCGGTATCGGGTGATGCCCGCGGCAACCAGAACCGTAAGTTCTCCGGCAGTTCGACCCTGCTGACCAACACCCACAAGGGTTCGGCCGACAGCCTGACCCTGTCGCTGAAGAAGCCGTTCTCCGAGTCGTGGTTCGGCAGCGTGGGCCTGACCCTGGGCCACTCCACCGAAGTGAATCCGGGTACCTCCAGCCAGGCCAGCTCCAACTACAGCAACAGCGCCTGGGTGAACCCGAACGAAGACGTTGCCTCGACCTCCAACTACAACGTCGGTCGCCGCGTGACCGCCGCCCTGACCTGGCAGCACAACTTCTTTGGCAACTACGCCACCAGCGTCAGCGCCTTCTACGACGGCCACAACGGCCAGCCGTATAGCTGGGTGTTCAGCAACGACGCCAACGGCGACTCCTACAGCGCTTCGGACCTGGTCTACATCCCGAAGGTGGGTGGCGACTCGAAGGTCACGTTCGCGCCGGGCACCAGCGACCAGGTGATCCAGCAGTTCTACGACTTCATCAGCAACGACGGCTACCTGAGCAAGCACCAGGGCGAGATCGCCCAGCGCAACGGTACCCGCGCCGCCTGGGTGAACGAGGTGGACCTGAGCTTCCGCCAGGAAATCCCGGGCATCTTCAAGGGCAACAAGGGCGAGCTGCGTCTGGACGTCTACAACTTCCTGAATCTGCTCAACAGCGACTGGGGCCAGCAGAGCTACGTCGGCTTCCCCTATACCCGCGACCTGGCGACCTATGCAGGCGTGGACAGCCAGGGCCGCTACATCTACACCCTGCCGACCGACAAGAGCGGCAACTACCAGCCGGAAAAGGAGATCATCTACGACGCCGGCCGCAACACCAAGACCAACGTGGTTTCGCGTTGGTCGGCGATGCTGACGGTGCGTTACACCTTCTGATCCATCTGAAGTCGCACTACCTCGAGCCGGCGCCCGCAAGGGCGCCGGTTTTTTTTGAGTGCCCATTGCCGATTGGTGGAAGAGTCCGCTCGGCTTGACCCAGGTCCCGCTCGCGCGGGAAGCTACGCGGTCCGCCACGGTGCCGGCATCAGGCCGGACGCCGTCAGCGGCAGGAGAAGGCAACGCATGAACCACACCCACGCCGGCCACGCCGGCAAGCCCGCCACCGTCAGCGCGCGCATCTCGCCGGCAGGCGGACTGGACATCCTCTCGCGCAACGAGGTCGCCCGACTGCGCGACGCCAGCGGCTCGGGCCTGCACGCCCTGCTGCGCCGCTGCGCCCTGGCCGTGCTCACCTCCGGCAACATCAGCGACGATCCGCGCACGATGTTCGAGCAGTACCCCGACTTCGACATCCAGGTGCTGCAGCAGGATCGCGGCATCAAGATCGAGCTTTCGCACGCGCCGGCGCAGGCCTTTGTCGACGGCCAGATCATCCGCGGCATCAACGAACTGCTGGTCGCGGTGGTGCGCGACATCGTCTACGTGTCGACCCAGTTGGAACAGGGTGGTTTCGACCTGGACGACACCGTCGGACTCACCCACGCGGTGTTCGAGATCCTGCGCAACGCGCGCATCCTCAAGCCGCACATCGATCCCAACCTGGTGGTGTGCTGGGGTGGGCATTCGATCTCGCGCGACGAGTACGAATACACCAAGTCGGTCGGCTACCAGTTCGGTCTGCGCGGCATGGACATCTGCACCGGCTGCGGCCCGGGCGCCATGAAGGGCCCGATGAAGGGCGCCACCATCGCGCACGCCAAGCAGCGCCGGCGCAACAATCGCTACATCGGCATCACCGAGCCGGGCATCATCGCGGCCGAGTCGCCCAATCCGATCGTCAACCAGTTGGTGATCATGCCGGACATCGAGAAGCGCCTGGAGGCGTTCGTCCGCATGGCACATGGCATCGTGGTGTTCCCGGGCGGCGTCGGCACGGCGGAGGAAATCCTCTACCTGCTTGGCATCCTGCTGCACCCGGACAACGCCGGCGTCCCGTTCCCGCTGATCTTCACCGGTCCCAAGCAGTCCGCCGCCTACTTCGAGCAGATCGACCGTTTTCTCAAGCTGGCGCTCGGCGAGGAAGTGGCGCAGCACTACCAGATCGTCGTCGACGATCCGGCCGCGGTGGCGCGTGCGATGGTCAAGGGCATCGACAAGGTGCGCAACCACCGCCTGGACACCAAGGATGCGTTCTTCTTCAACTGGGCGCTGGACATCCCGTTCGCCTTCCAGTTGCCGTTCCGGCCGACGCACGAGGCGATGCGCGCCCTGGCCCTGCACCGCGGCCGTCCGCGGCACGAGCTGGCGGCGGACCTGCGTCGCGCGTTCTCCGGCATCGTCGCCGGCAACGTGAAAGAGGAGGGCGTGCGCGCGATCGAACAGAACGGCCCGTTCGACATCGACGGCGAGGCCGACATCATGCGGGCGCTCGACGCGCTGCTGCAGGCCTTCGTCAGCCAGCATCGCATGAAGCTTCCCGGCGGCTCGGCCTACGTGCCCTGCTACCGCGTGCGGGCGGAGGGCAAGGAGACCGCGCCCGCCGCTTGACAGCCCACGCAGCGCTATTCAAACTACGCAGCTCGCCCCGCCCGAATAGCTCAGCTGGTTAGAGCACTTGACTGTTAATCAGGGGGTCGTTGGTTCGAGTCCAACTTCGGGCGCCATATTCGGAAAGGCCTTGCAGCGATGCGAGGCCTTTCTTTTTTGTCCACGATGCGCGCGGCCCTTTACGACCCGCGCGGGCGTCGCAACCCTAAGGCTTTCGTGGTCATCTTGGAATCGGAGCAGCCCAGCGGCGTCCGGGCGTGACTTCCGCCATCCGCGTCGTTGCCTCTCATGCCATGGATATCGGGGCAGTGCACATCCCTCGGCTTTGCCCGCAACGCCAACGGCGCGCCCGATGCCGCATGGCTCGCTGTCGCCCGTGAGCAATGAACAAACCAAGCGCGCCTGCGAACGCTCGTGAAGCCTTCGTGAGCCGTGCGGGTCGCCGCCATCGCGTATGGCGGTGCAGGTCGCGGTCAGTGCGGCAGGTCACAAAAACGGTTGCTGCTGCGGCGTATATCAACCTCCGCCCGGTGGAGTTTTCCCAACCTCACTCCGACCATCGGGCACCTGGGCGCCCGGCGCCACACCGGGCGCCCTTCCTTTGGCGGCGGACAGCAAGTGGTCCATCGAAGCGGCGGCCGTGGGCCGAATCCTGATCGCCATTCCCGTCGGGCACGCGATCCAAAACGCCAATCGACCCCCGCTAACCCGCACGCATGGACAGACGGAAATTCCGCCGGCTATCCGTGGTGCCAGCTTCCGCCTTACGTCCATAACCGCGGCCCTCCGTAGCCCTCAATCCCCGCCGTCGCCTGGCGGAGACCACTGCCTGGCCAGCATGGCGAACAGCTTGTCGGAGGGCGAGCCGACGGCGACCAGCAGGTCGCCTTCGGGACTGCGTACGAGGCACGCCGAAACGCCCGCGCTTTCGAGGTGCCGCTGCGCCGCGGCCAGCAACGGACCGGCATCCGGCGGTGGCTTCGGCGGTTTCGGGCGGCGGTGGGAAGGATCCCCGTAGGCCATGGCAGACCTCCGATCTTGGCGTCCCCTGGGTTGTGGCACCGGTGCCGTGAACTGCTGGTATAGCGCGTCCTGCCCGGAGCACACCCTTTTCGCGGTGGAGATGCAGCGACGGACCCTCGGCTGCATCACCCTAGCCGCAGCCTGCCGCCTGTTTGCCGGTAGGCCGGCTTCCCCGTGCCCGCCCGGCGTTGGACACCACCACCCCCAGCGCATCCCCCGGGTGGTCTCGGTTGCAGAAAAGCAGAGTGAGGTTGCTCCCGCTGGCACTGCCGTCCGGCAGGAACGTCACGTGCCGGCGCGACGCGGCGCTCAGGATCAGCAACTGCGCATGGGCCTCGCCGACCCGCAAGGGCGCCTCGTCGGGCTGGTTGTCGCGATCGCGGTCGACGCCGACCAGCCAGCCGCCGTCCCAGCGGTTGGCCTCGCTGCAATGGATGCGGTCCAGGCTCGGGCAGAACAGCACGCGCGTCCGCCGCAACACGGCTTCGCCGCGCGCATAACCGAGCGCTGCCAGGAAATCCACCTGCGCCGACTGCACCCGCTCGTGGCGCATCAGGCCGGCCAGCGACGGGCTGGCGATGCCCACCAGCACCGCCAGGATCGCCACCGCCGTCATCAGCTCGATCAACGTGACGCCGCGCGAACCGCCGCGCCCGCATTGCCGCATCCCTGCCATGCCACAGCTCCGTGCGAGGAGCCGACATCGTCCGTCGCCGACCCGGCCGCCGTAAGCGGCGCCAAGGCTGCCATCCCGTGCGCCTGTGCTGACAGCCCCTGTCAGCAGGGCGGCTTTAAGATCGGCCCATCCGCCCGCATATCCGTAAGCCATGACTGATCGCTTCGAACTCGTCTCCCCGTACAAGCCCTCCGGCGACCAGCCGCAAGCCATCGCGAAACTCAGCGAGGGCTTCGAGGCCGGCCTGGCCGCGCAGACGCTGCTGGGCGTCACCGGCTCGGGCAAGACCTACACCATCGCCAACGTGATCGAAAAGGTGCAGCGCCCGACCATCGTGCTGGCGCCGAACAAGACGCTGGCCGCGCAGCTCTATGGCGAGTTCAGGGAGTTCTTCCCCAACAACGCGGTGGAGTACTTCGTCAGCTACTACGACTACTACCAGCCCGAAGCCTACGTGGTGGCCTCGGACACCTTCATCGAGAAGGATTCCTCGATCAACGACCACATCGAGCAGATGCGCCTGGCCGCCACCAAGGCGCTGCTGTCGCGGCGCGACGCGATCATTGTCGCCACCGTCTCGGCCATCTACGGCCTGGGCGATCCGGAGGACTACCTCTCGCTGCGCCTGATCCTCTCCACCGGCGAGCGCATCGACCAGCGCAAGCTGATCCACCAGCTTACCGAGCTGCAGTACACCCGCAACGAGATGGAACTGCGCCGCGGCACGTACCGCGTGCGCGGCGAGAACATCGACGTCTTTCCGGCCGAATCGGAAACCGAGGCGCTGCGCATCGAGCTGTTCGACGGCGACGTGGAAAGCCTCTCGCTGTTCGACCCGCTCACCGGCGAGACCATCCGCAAGGTCCAGCGCTACACCGTCTACCCGCGCACCCACTACGCCAGTACCCGCGAGAGCGTGCTCAACGCCATCGAGACGATCAAGGTCGAGCTCAAGGAACGACTGGAGCAGCTCTACCGCGACAACAAGCTGGTCGAGGCGCAGCGGCTGGACCAGCGCACCCGCTTCGACATCGAGATGATGGCCGAGGTGGGCTTCTGCCAGGGTATCGAGAACTACTCGCGCCACATGACCCGCCGTGGCCCGGGCGAACCACCGCCGACGCTGTTCGATTATCTGCCTCCGGATGCACTGCTGGTGGTCGACGAATCGCACGTCACCGTGCCGCAGCTCGGCGCCATGTACAAGGGCGACCGCTCGCGCAAGGAGACGCTGGTCGAGTTCGGCTTCCGCCTGCCCTCGGCAATGGACAACCGCCCGCTGCGCTTCGAGGAATGGGAGCAGCGTGCGCCGCGCACCATCTACGTTTCGGCCACCCCGCGCGGCTACGAACTGGAGAAATCCGGCGACGCCGTGGTCGAGCTGGTGGTGCGTCCCACCGGCCTGGTCGACCCGGAGGTGGAAGTGCGCCCGGTGCGCACCCAGGTCGACGACCTGCTCGGCGAGGCCAAGAAGCGCATCGCCATGGGCGACCGCGTGCTGGTCACCACGCTCACCAAGCGCATGGCCGAGAACCTCACCGAATATCTCACCGAGCACGACGTGAAGGTGCGCTACCTGCACTCGGATATCGAGACGGTCGAGCGCACCGAGATCATCCGCGACCTGCGCCTGGGCGAGTTCGACGTGTTGGTCGGCATCAACCTGCTACGCGAGGGCCTGGACATGCCCGAGGTCTCGCTGGTGGCGATCCTGGACGCCGACAAGGAAGGCTTCCTGCGCTCCACCGGCAGCTTGATCCAGACCATCGGCCGCGCCGCCCGCAACGTGCGCGGCAAGGCCATCCTCTACGCCGATCAGGTCACTCGCTCGATGCAGGCGGCGATGGACGAAACCGCCCGCCGCCGCGAAAAGCAGATCGCCTGGAACGAAGCCAACGGCATCACCCCGCAGACCGTGGTGCGCCGCATCGCCGACATCATGGAAGGCGCCCGCGCCGAGCCCGCTGCGCGCGGAAGAGGCAAGGCCGCCAAGGGCGTGCGCGGCAAGGCCGTGGCCGAAGGGGCAGGGGAGTACGCCAACCTGAGTGCCACCCAGGCCGCCGCCGCCATCCGCAAGCTCGAGGGGCAGATGTACAAGCATGCGCAGAACCTGGAGTTTGAGGAAGCCGCGCGCCTGCGCGACCAGATCCACAAGCTGCGCGAGCAGGTGATGCAGAGCTAGCTCTGCTCCCTCTCCCTCCGGGGAGAGGGCCGGGGTGAGAGGCCACCCTCGCGCTGAACCACCATGGGTCCTCAGAGGCTTGGCACAGCCCCCCGCCCTTGCTAAACTTCGCGGCTCTTGGGCGGTTAGCTCAGCGGTAGAGCACTACCTTGACATGGTAGGGGTCACAAGTTCGATCCTTGTACCGCCCACCAAGAACTAACCTGTTGATCTAGCAGGTGGAAAAGGGGAATCCGAGAGGGTTCCCTTTTTCATTTCTCCCTAGAGAACATTCACAAAATAAGCCCCTCGTTCACAGGGGTCAATGTGCACGGTTCTCTGTGCACAGGGCTATGTGTGCACATCCATAGCTAACCTACTGTCTCCCTTAGGAATGGCCCTACCTAGTGAAGGTAGGGACACACGCCAGTGTGTCCTGTCGCTTCGCTCCAGCGTCTACCGCTGAGCTAACCGCCCAAGAGCCGCGACAACTCAGAGACGCTCAGAGCAGCCAACCCATATTAGGAATTTGAAAAGGGAGTGGCTCCGCTATTCTCGGCGCGTAGCCTGTCCTGCCAGGTGGGGGGAGGGAGGGGGTATGGGGCTGCTGTATATACTGAATTGCAGCTACAGATTTCTAGAAGAAATTGGCCGAGTTATGGAAAAGAAAATAGCTGTTTTGGACCAAAACTATCGCCATAAACCGGAACTGGAAGAGTGGCTCAGAGCTCCTGCCTGCTTCGTTGCGGTGACGGATTTTAGCGCCATGGAAACTTATAAATCGGACGAACTCAGAAGCATCGTCTGGGCTCACAAATTATTAAGCAAATATGCAGACAAGGTTATTGTTCTCAAGAACACGCCTCAAGTATTGTTGCTACATGGCGCTGAGGCGGGCTTAAGGAATAGGCTAATCAACCGAGAGAGTACGCGAAACTTCCCCGGATTTTGCCGTTCCCTTGAACAGCTTGAAACAAACGAATATGTACGAAAACAAGTGCTAGAACACCAGCGCGCATCGCAAGAGCACTTCGAAAAAATGCGGCTAGACCGTCAAAATCATTCGGGCATCGTTAGAGCGATAATGATGAGCTTCACCAAAGATGAGCGTGCTCAAATCAGGCAAGGACATCCCTACTCGGAATCTGTCGCCAAGAAAATTGTAAAAGGTATTTTTGAGCTTGCGGCAATGGCTCAACTTCGGATGGGCGCTAGACCATGCATAAAAGGCAAGCTGTATAACTACTTCGTGTTCCGAATTGCCGCCTGCCACTACCTCAATCTAGTAAGGACAATAGCCAATGGAGGAAATGTGCCACTAGATGTTGATAAGACAGTAAACGACGATGTGGATATGACTTATGTGGCCTATGCAACGTATTTCGATGATCTATTTACTGAAGAAAAGAAGTTAAGGTCTTTGTATAAAGAAGTGAATAGCTTTTTTCGGTTGATGAAGAAAGTAATGAAATAGCCCCTAATAAACAAAGGGGACGGAGGTAGTTAAGCCGGGAATCGATTCACCGCCCGCCGGCGGCTGGCCGTCAAGGCGGTGGTTCGCTGGCCACGGGGAAAGATCACTCCGGAAATGCGCCGAGCGCTTCGCGCAACGTGTCGCGCAGATGCTCCAGTGGCGCGGCCAGGCGGCCGTCAATAAAGGGGACGGAGGTAATTAAGTTCGAGCAACGGGGCGGAGGGAGCTGAGTCCGGTCTAGCCTCTTCACCGCGGCGCTCAGAAACCCAAAAAAGGGGATGGAGGTAGTTAAGTCGGGAATTGATCCGCCGCCCGCCCGCGGCTGGCCGCCATGGCGGTGGTTCGCTCCCATTAGGAAGGATCACTCCGGAAAGGCGCCGAGCGCTTCGCGCAACGCGTCGCGCAGATGCTCCAGTGGCGCGGCCAGGCGGCCGTCGATCGGTCGGTGGACCAGCCAGGCGCGCACCTCGGCCTTGAACTCCGGGACGTCGATCACACGCAGCGCCTTTCGATAGGGACTGTGCTTGAGCATCTCGCCGGCGGTGAGGCCGATACCGAGTCCGCGCGCAATGAGCGAGTGACGCAGGACCGGATCGAAGGCCTCGACCGCCACGTGGAAGGGGAGTTGCGCCGCCTCGAGCGCACGCCGCAGCACGCGGCGGAAACCGCAGCCGTCCTGGTTGAGCACCCAGCGCTGGTCCGAAAGGTCGTGCAGCGTGACCTTGCGGGGAAGCTTCAGGGTCTTTGGCACAATCACCTTCACCGCGATGCGGCACAGCCGCTCCCGCGCCAGGCCGGCGGGTGGCTCGTTGTCGCCCGGCAGGTAGACCAGGGCCGCGTCGATTCGGTTGGCATCGAGATCGGCCAGCAGCTCGGCCGACCAGCGGCTGTTGACGCGTGTGTGCAGCGAGGGAAACGTCTCGCTCAAGGAGCACAGCGGTTCCTCGAGGGCGATGTCGGCGAGGAACGGCGTGATGCCGAACCGGAACTCGCCGCGTACCTCCCCGCCGCTCGCCACGCCCGCGCGCAGGTCATCCAGCGAGGCGAGCACGCGCCGGCCGAGCTGGTAGGCGTCCCGACCCGCGGCGGTGGGGCGCAGCGGCTTGGACTGGCGGTCGAGCAACTCGACGCCCAGCGTGTTCTCGAGGCTCTGGACGCGGCGCGTGACGCCGGGTTGGGTCAGATGTAGCTGGGCCGCTGCGGCGAGGATCGAACCATGGTCGACCACCGCCACGAAAGCCTCCAGGTCGCGGGTGTTCATGCGTAGCCCTCATAAAGTCGATGCGCAATCGTGATTGGACGCGTATCCAATACATGCATAGATTGGCGAGCTTACTTGCCAGATATGCATAACGCCATGAGCGCCATCGATCGCGTCACCCTCCCTTGTCCAGACCGCCTCGCCAACGGCGCTACCGCCCGCCAGCTCACGCCTCTGCTTACGCTTGCCTGCGGGGTGATCGCGCTCAACCTGGCGGCGGCGCAGCCGCTGGTCGGGATGATCGCCCATGCGCTGGGCCTGGGCCTGGCGGCTGCCGGCCTGGTCACCACGGCCACCCTGCTCGGTTATGGCGCCGGCATGGTGTTCCTGGTGCCGCTTACCGATCTGGCCGAGAACCGCCGGCTGGTGATGCGGATGCTCGCGCTCGACATCGTCGCGCTGTTCGCTTCGGCCTGGGCGCCCAATGCGGTGGTCTATCTCGCCGCGGCGTTCGCCGTGGGCGCGGCCACCAGTTCGATACAGATGCTGGTGCCGCTGGTGGCATCACTCGCGCCGGAGGCGGAACGCGGGCGTGTGGTGGGCAACGTCATGAGCGGCGTGATGATCGGCATTCTCCTTTCGCGCCCGCTCGCTACGCTGATCGCCCGGGCCTTCGGCTGGCGGGGGGTGTTCATCGCCTTCGCGGTCGCGATCGCCGCCGTGGCCCTGCCGCTGTGGCGCGCACTGCCGACGCTGCAACCGGTGCATCGCCTGCGCTACGGCACGCTGGTGCGCTCGCTGTGGCCGTTGGTGCGCGGCGAGCGCGTGCTGCAGCGGCATGCGCTGAGCGCGACCCTGGCCTTTGGCGCCTTCAACGTGTTCTGGACGATCGTGGCATTGCGCCTGGCGCAGGCGCCGTTCGGGCTGGGAGCGAAGGGCATCGCGGCGTTCGCGATGGCGGGCGTCGGCGGCTCGGTGATCGCGCCGATCGCCGGTCGGCTGGGCGACCGCGGGCTGACGCGCCCTTCCAACGTGGCGATGCACCTGCTGATCGTGGGTGCGCTGGCGCTCGCCTGGAGTGCCGGTCACCAGGCTTCTTTCGCGGGCCTGGCACTGATGGTGGCGGCCTCGCTCCTGCTGGACGTCGGCACCGTGGGCGACCAGACGCTGGGGCGGCGTGCGATCAATCTCGTTCGACCGGAGGCGCGGGGCCGATTGAATGGGCTCTTCACCGGCACGTTCTTCGTGGGTGGCGCCATCGCCTCCGCGCTTGCCAGTTGCGCTTGGGCCATCGGGGGCTGGGGCCTGACCTGCGCTCTGGGATCGGTGTTCGGCATCGGGGCACTGGTGGTTTCGCTGTCGGCCTACGTGCGCGAGGCGAGTGGTTGAACATCGTCTCGCGCAACAAAGGGGAAGGAGGTAGTTGATCCGCTCTCGCTTTTCCGGTGGAACAGCGCGGCATTACCCGTCGCCGCACTAGTCACTCCGCGATGGCCGGGCACGCAACTTTCTCCTCCTGAGGCGCGCGGCCCGTCCTCGGCGGTCCAATGGAGCGGGCAGTCGCGACAGTGGAAGATGGCCGCTTCGGTCGGCCCCGCGCGCGCCCAGGCACCGTTACGCTCTTCCTCGGGACGCTGTCGAAAAGCCCGCACTCCGGGCGACATCGTCATGGCGGCACCTCTGCCGTCGTGAACCTCGAGGATCCCCCATGGAATACCTGTTGATGATCCACGCCGACCCGGCCGGGCTGCAGCGTCTGCGCGACGCGGAGCGATCCACCGCGCTCTCGGCCTACACGGCCTACACCGAAGCCCTGCAGCAGGCCGGCGTGCTGCGCGGGGGCAACCGGCTGCGTACGGCCGACATGGCGACCACGGTGCGGGTGCGTGATGGCAAGACCGAGCTGCTCGATGGCCCGTATGCCGAAACGCGCGAGCAGCTCGGCGGCTATTACCTGATCGACGTTCCCGACCTGGATGCGGCGCTGGCCTGGGCGGCGCGCTGTCCGGGGGCCAGCCATGGGGCGGTGGAGGTGCGGCCCGTGTGGTCTGTCTGTGAGTCCTGAGCACCAGGCCGCGGCGCGTGCGGCCGAGTCGGCCGCACGGCGCAGCTACGGCAAGCTGGTGGCGCTGCTCGCCTCGCGCACGCGCGACATCGCCGGCGCCGAGGATGCGCTGGCCGAGGCGTTCGCCACCGCGCTGGCCGATTGGCCGCGCGGGGGCGTGCCGGCCAATCCCGAGGCCTGGCTTCTGACGGTGGCGCGCCGCCGGTTGATCGACGTGACGCGGCGGCGCGTGCAGGAAGAGCGCACCACCGCCCAGTTGCTGTTGCTCTCGGACGAGGCGGTGGATCCCGCGCGGTACGAACTGCCCGACGTGCGCCTGGGCTTGTTGTTCGCGTGCGCGCATCCGGCGATCGACGCCGCGGTGCGCGCGCCGCTGATGCTGCAGGCCGTGCTCGGCTTCGATGCGGCCACCATCGCGTCGGCGTTCCTGGTCGCTCCCGCGACGATGGGGCAGCGCCTGGTGCGTGCGAAGCGGCGCATCCGCGAAGCGGGCATCGCGCTGCACGTGCCGGCGATCGACGAACTGCAGGGCCGGCTGGACGCGGTGCTCGATGCGATCTACGCGGCCTACGCCGAGGGCTGGCTGAATGCGGACGGCACCGACGAGCGCCGCCGCAACCTGGCGGAGGAAGCCCTCTGGCTCGGTCGCCTGGTCGCCGCACTGCTGCCCGGCGAGCCCGAGGCGCTGGGACTGCTCGCACTGATGCTCTACACCGGTGCGCGGCGTCTCGCTCGTCGGCGCGATGCCGGGCAGGACTACGTGCCGCTGGCCGAGCAGGACCCGCGGTGCTGGGATGCGGCGCAGATCGACGAGGCCGAGGCGCTGCTGCAGCAGGCGGGCCGGGCCGGCCGACCGGGACGCTTCCAGCTCGAGGCGGCGGTGCAGTCGGCGCACAGTGTGCGGCGGCGCGGCGAGGCGTTGGACTGGCATGCGATCGAGCAGTTGTATGCGGCGCTCGCCGCGCTCACGGCCTCGCCGGTGGTCGCGGTGAACCACGCGGTCGCGCTCGCCCAGACGCACGGCGTCGATGCGGCGCTGGTCGAGATCGACGCGCTGCTGGGCGATGACCGGCTGGCCGGATACCAGCCGTACTGGGCCGCGCGTGCGGAGCTGCTGGCGCGGTCGGCACGGCGCGCCGAAGCGCCCGCCGCGTACCAGCGCGCGATCGGCCTGGAACGCGACCCGGCGGTACGACGTTTCCTGCAACGGCGTTCGGAGGAAACTTCGGCGCCCGATTGGCCGGGGGCGGAAAGGAAGGCGTAGCTGGTTGAACCCGTGCCCTGACAGGCTCCCCTCGTCTCCAGGCTTACGGTTGAAGGCGCGCGCGAGGGCCTACACCAGCAAGCCCGGATGTGGGTTGGGCCCGAATGGCGCCGCCGTGCCGAGGCGAAGCGCCGCGGCGACGTAGGCCCACAGCGCTTCCGGCGGCGGTGCGCCTTCCGGCGGCGAGCCGTCGGGACGCTGGCGCCCGGCCGCGCCGGTCCGGACGTATTTGCCGATGACCGTGGCGGTGCCGCCCTTTGCGTGGTCGGCGCCGGGCAGCGTGCGGCTGAACTCGCCGACCAGCATCGTCACCACGTTGCGCCCGGGCATCGCCATCGTGCGGTGCAGGAAGGTGGCGAGCGATGGCGTGATCGGCGCCATGATCTCGCGCGCCGTTTTCCCGGTGTCGTCGTGATGGGTGTCGAACTGCCGGTCGTGCCGTCCGGTGTAGGCCGGTTGTGCGAAGACGACGCCGGCGCCCTCGCGGACCAGTGTTTCCACGGCCGCGAAGGTCGAGCGCTGGTCCTCGATGGCCGCGCCCTTGCCGGCGACTCCGTAAGCCGCGCGGATGGCATGGAACTGTGCCGGCGGGAGGGTGCGGCGCGCGTGGTCCCACCGCGTGACGTGTTCGAAGCCGAGCGCGTGTTCGCTGGCGGGACTGGCATCGACACCGACCGGCAGTCCGAGGTTGTTGACGATGGCGCAGGCGACCGGTCCGGCCGGCATCGCCGCGGCCATGCGCAGCAGTTGGCTGCGCGCCCCCGCCTGCAGCACGGCGGCGCGTGCGTCGTTGTGCGTGTACAGCCCATGCCGAAAATGCACCGAGGCCATGTGGGCCAGGGCTGCTGCCGGCAAGGCGCCCAGCGAGCCGGCATCCACGTGCAGCCCGTTGCCGAGCGCACGCACGTTGTCCGGGGTGACGCCGAACGCGCCGCTGGCGAGGAAGGCATCCGCGCTGTTGAACAGGCCGGCGGGCCCGCCATTCAGCCAGAACACGACCAGCGTGGGCCGTTCGGCGGGAAACCCTTTGGCAAAGAGGTCGCGCCCGCCGACCGCCATGGTGCCGGCCAGGGCCGCGCCCGCCTTGAGCAAGGTGCGGCGGGTGATCGCAGACGGAGTCATGGGGAGCTCCAGCAATGGATGCGTTGCCCGCGGGGCGGGGTGAGACTTAGCCTAGGCTCGTCCGTCTTCCGAAAGGGAGCCAACTTATGTCGCGAATCAGACAGACTTCGAGCGGCCGCGCGTGGCCGATCACGGCGCTCGCCAAGGTGTACCCGCGCGGGTGGCACGTCGCCCGGCACCGCCATCGCCGCGGGCAGCTGATCTATGCCAAGACGGGCGTGATGCAGGTGACCACGCGCGAAGGCATCTGGATCGTGCCGCCGCAGCGTGCGTTGTGGATTCCCGTGGGGATGCTGCACGAGATCCACATGGAAGGGCAGGTGGCGGTGCGCATGCTCTACCTCGATGCGCCGACCAGCGCGCCGTTCGGGCCGCATTGCCGGGTGCTGTCGGTCGCCTCCCTGCTGCGCGAGCTGATCCTGGCCGCCGTGAGTGCGCATGAGGACAAGCAGGGCGAGCGCATGGCGATGCTCGCGCCGCTCCTGCTGCACGAACTGCAGGCGGCGGACGAGATGGCGCTGCACATCCCGGTGCCCTCCGATCCGCGCCTGAGGAAGGTCTGCCAGCGGCTGCTCGCAGGCAACGTGCAGGGGGAGACGCTCGAGCAACTGGCCGCCCGGGCCGGCGCCAGCAGCCGCACCCTGGCCCGGCTGTTCGAGCGCGAGCTGCACATGTCGTTCGTACGCTGGCGCCAGCACGTCCGGCTGGCCCGGGCGGTCAGCCAGATGAGCCTGGGGCGGTCGATCAAGACCGTCGCGCGCGACGCCGGCTACGCGAGCAGCAGCGCCTTCATCGACATGTTCCGTCGCGTGCTCGGCGTCACCCCCACCGACTACCTGAGGTACGCCGGGCCGCCATCGGCCTGAGGCGGGCAAACGGAACGCAAGGAACGGGGCGCCAGGTCCTTCAACGAGGAGCCCGGCCGGACATCCCGGACCAGGCCCTTTCCGAACTCAGGCGGCGATGCGCCGATCAGGTCCCCGCCGCTCCATCGCGCGGTCCGGGCCGCCCGCTTTCCGGTGGGCTCGGCATCAGGGCAGCGGTGATCTGCTCAGGCGCCATGGCAGCGCCGTAGAACCACCCCTGCGCGAGGTCGCAGCCGATCGTTGCGAGCAGGGCGGCCTGGCGCTCGGTTTCCACGCCCTCGGCCACCACCGCGAGATTCAGGGCGTGGCTCATGGCGACGATGGCGCTGATGACCTCGACGGCGGCCGGGTCGTCGGGCACACCCTCCAGGAAGCTCTTGTCGATCTTGACCACGGTGACCGGGAGGCGGCGCAGGTAGGCGAGCGAGGAATAGCCGGTGCCGAAGTCGTCGATGGCGATATGCACGCCCAGGGCGCGGATGGCGTTGAGCGTCGCGACCGTCTCGGCCTCGGTACCCACCAGCGCACTCTCGGTGATTTCCAGTTCGAGCCGGTCGGCGGGCAGGGATGCGTGAGCAAGTGCCGATTCCACTACCGCAACGATGCCCGGGCTGGCCAGTTGCCGGGCGGAAAGGTTGACGGCCATGCGCAGCGTCGTCGCGCCCGCGGCCCGCCACAGGGCCAGTTGCCGGCAGGCGGTGGTCATGACCCACTCGCCCAGCGGCTCGATGAGCCCCAGTTCTTCGGCGAGCGCGATGAACTCGCCCGGGGGCACCAGCGCGTCACCGCGGCGCCAGCGCAGCAGGGCTTCGACGCCCGTGATCGTGCCCGAGCGCAGGCAATGCTGTGGCTGGTAGTGCAGTTCGAACTCGCCGCGCTGCAGTGCGTGGCGGAGGGCGGCGCCCATGGTCACGAAGTGGCTGGCCTGCGCACTCTGGCTGGCGCGGTAGAAGCTGATCGCGTTGCGCCCGTTCTGCTTGGCGCGCGACATCGCGGTGTCCGCGTTCTTGAGCAGGGCGACCCCGTTTTCCCCGTCGTGCGGGTACAGGCTCACGCCCGCGCTTGCACTTAGGAACACCTCCTCGCCATCGATGGCCAGGCCGCGCGCGACCGCCTGGCGTGCCTGTTCGGCCAGCGCGGTGACCTGGCTGAGCTCGGCCGAGCGCACGGTCACCACGAAGTCGTCGCCGCCGAGGCGGGCCACGGTATCGACGGGGCCGGCCAGGGCCTTGAGCCGATCGGCCACCTGCCTGAGGAGTGCGTCCGCGGCCGGGTGGCCGAAGCGGTCGTTGATGCGCTTGAAGTTGTCCAGGTCGATGAGCAGCACCGACAGCGCGGCACCTGGCTGGTCGAGGGTGTGGGCGATCCGGTCCAGCAGCAGGTGCCGATTGGGCAGGCTCGTGAGTGGGTCGTAGTGGGCCAGGAACCGGAGGTCGCGCGTACGTTTCCTGACCGCCCGCCGCAGCGTGTAGATCCATACCAGCAGCACTACACCGACCAGCGCGAGCGCCGACGCGACCGCTTTGAATACGTCCGCGTAGCCGGTCAGGTCGACGTGCTGGCCCATCCATTTGTCGTGCAGTTGCGCCCGCTCCTGCGGGGTGATCCGTGCCATGCCCTGCTCGACCAGCGCGAGGGTCGCGGCGTCGCCCTTGTGGACGCCGCGGCGGAAGCGGTCGCTGTAGAAGTCGAACGCCTTGACGAAGTCGTTCTGCGCATGCAGCCGGTAGAGGTAGTACTCGGCCGGGGAGCGATCCATGCAGAAGATGCGGATGTCCCCGCGGCGCGCCGCGTCGATGATGTCGGTGTAGTTGGTGTATTGCCGCAGGTTCGACACGCCCGCCCGGTAGAGCCGGTCCACGCAGGCGTCCCCGCGCTGCACGCCGACCACGAAGCCACGCAGGCCGGAGACGTCGGCGATGCCGGTCAGGTGGCGATCGGCATAGATGCCTGTCTCCACCGTGGCGAAGGCCTGCGTGAAATCGAGCGTGGCCGAGCGCTCGGGCGTGCGGAAGATCATGTCGATGACGTCGGCCTGGCCGGCGCGCATGCGCCGCTGGGCGTCGGCCCAGTGGGTCGCGGTCAGCTCGACCTTGACGCCGGTCTTGCTCTCCCAGAGCTTCCACGCGTCGACGACGTAGCCTTGGGGCTTGCCGTCCGGGCCGATGAACAGGTAGGGCGGGTAATTGTTGTCGCCGACGACCCGTAGCGTCTTGGTCGCCTCAGCAGGGGCGAGCGGCAGGCAGAGCGCCAGGAGGCACGCTACGAAGGTGGCCAGTCGCGTCACGCTTTCCCCTCGCCCTTGACGCGGCCACAGTTAACCCACGAAGGGTCCTGGGTCAACAAGGTGCGTTGGGAGCGCGATTCCGGTTCACCGGTGGCGCGGGGCAGCGCTGGCCGGCGCTTTCCGTCAGTATCTGCGCAGGCGCGAGCGCTTGTCAGGAGAAACCGATGTCCGCCACTGATTACCTGTTGGAAAACCGCAAGGCCGAGGCCGCGCAGCGTTTCGCGGCGCTGTCGGCGTTGTTCGACCCGGGTACGCTCCGGCAATTGGACGCGTGCGGCATGGCGGCCGGATGGCGTTGCTGGGAGGTTGGTTCCGGGGGATCGGCGTTGGTGCGGGTGATCGCGGCCCGGGTCGGAGGCGCGGGCCATGTGCTGGCGACCGATATCGACGCGTCCTGGACGCGGGAGGCGGGGGCTTCGAACGTGGAAGTGCGCCAGCACGACGTCGCGCTCGATGCCCCGCCCGGCGAAGGATTCGACCTGGTGCACGCGCGGCTGGTGCTGGTCCACGTTCCCGAGCGCGAACGCGCATTCCGCCACATGGTTTCCGCGCTCAAGCCGGGCGGCTGGCTGGTGATCGAGGACGCCGATCCGGCGTTGCAGCCCCTGAGCTGCATCGACCCCTACGGCCCCGAACAGGAGCTGGCCAACCGGGTCCGGCAGGGATTGCGGACGCTCCTGTCGGGCCGCGGGGCGGACCTGTCCTTCGGCCGGAAGCTGCCACGGATGTTCCGCGACCACGGCATGACGGAGATCGCCGCCGAGGCGTATTTTCCGATTGCGCGACCGGAGTGCGCGCCGCTGGAAATCGCCACGATCGCCATGATCCGCGGTGACCTGCTCGACCACGGCATCGTCACCGGGGAGGAGATCGAGCGGCACCTGGAGAACGTGCGGGCAGGGGTGCTGGATCTCTCGCAGCCACCGATGATCTCGGTCCGCGGGCGCAAGCCGCGGTAACGGCCAGCTTCTCAACGGGTTGCGGAACGACCTGCCAGCGCCGTCCTCCCATGAGCGAAGCGGCTGAAACGGGCCAGGTTCGCCTGCCGCACGACGAGGAGTGAACCCGGCCCGGTCAGCCTTTCACGCTGCCGCCATGACCAGTTCGTCGAGGCGGCCGTAGCTGTGCTCCATGCCGTCGGTCATGCCGGTGGAGACCGCGCCGTCGCGCGCTTCCTTCGACGCGAACGCCAGGTTGCAGACGAGCGTCGTGACGCCGTCCTGCTCATCGAGTTCGAGCGACACGATGCAGGGATCGCCCACGGGCATGGCAAAGTCCATGTCGCCCGGGTCGAAGTATTGTTCATGGACGATCCTGGACGGGCTGTCGACTTCGGTGAACGTGCCGAAGAAGCCGAACGCGCTGCCGTCCTCGCGGTTTCTCCATCGCCACTTGTAGTGGCCGCCGACGCGCACGTCCATGTCGCACACGGGCATGTCCCAGCCTCCGTAGCCCTGCCATTGCTTCACCAGTTCGGGCTTGGTGTGGGCATCCCACACCCGTTGGCGGGGCGCATGGAACGTGCGCGTGACGCGGACTTCGCGGTCGCTCGGCAAGGTCACTTCTGCGGGCTTGGGCATGGTCTTCTCCTTGGTGTGTCTGCGTGATGGCGCGCCGCCGCGGGGCAGCGAGAGCAAACAGCGCGCCGACGTGTCCGCGCTATTTTTTCGCTCGCTTGCGCCTGGACGGTCTGGCCTGGAGTTCCTCGAGCAACGCATCGAGGCGCTGGTAGTTCTGTTCGAAGATCTGCCGGTAACGTTCGATCCAATCCACGGCCTCGCCCAATCGCCCCGGCTCCAGCTTGCGTGGGCGCCGTTGCGCATCGACGTCGACCGAGATGAGACCGGCGCGCTCGAGCACTTTCAGATGTTTGGAAATGGCCGGCTGGCTCATCTCGAACGGCTCGGCGAGCTCCGTCACCGTGGCCTCTCCTGTCGCCAGCCGTGCCAGGATGGCGCGGCGGGTGGGGTCGGCCAGCGCGGAGAAGGTCAGGTCGAGGCGTTCCGAGGCTTGCATAACTTTGCCTTTAAATAACCGCGTGGTAATATAATGATGGAGGGCGAGCCAGTCAAGGCTTCAGATATGCGCCTGCTACGCACGATCACGGACCGCCGAGACATCGCGGTCAGCCGTGCAAAGGGCTCACGCCCAGACCGTGTCGAGGCCGGGGGAGGGCATCTCCAACGCCGCGCTCGTCATACGCAGCCTTGGCGCGGCGCGACAAGAGGAAAAGGCCGGCGCAATGCGCCGGCCTTTTGTTTGCCTGATGCGAGTCCCTCGCAAGAGGCTAGGGTGGAGCGTGCTCAGAGGTCCGCGCGGAACTCGACGCCGATCACGCGCGGATCGTTGACGAAGCCGGTGCGGTTGTTGAAGTCGATCGCCCCGATCAGCGCGCGCTTGTTGGTCAGGTTGCGCGCATAGAGCGCCACTTCGCGCCGGCCCATATCCCAGTTGTAGCCTGCGCGCAGGCCGCCCTCGAGCAGCGGCTTGCCGCGGTATTCGGCCGAATCGTAGAGGAAGAAGTTCACCTCGCTGCGGTAGTTCCAGTCGGTGTAGACGAAGAACTCGCCGTCGTCGCCGTAGGGGATGCCGTATCGGGCGGTGAACGTGCCGATCCACTTCGGCGCGTTGGGCAACGCGTTGCCGTCGATCAACGCATTGCCGTCGGCGTTGAGCGGGTCCAGCACGGTGCAGCCGGAGCCGCAGATCGCAACCGCCAGGTTCGGGTCCTTCAGGGCGGTGTGGTTGTAGCTGCCGCCGGCGGTGAGCAGCAGGTCGGGGGTCACCACCGCTTCGAGGTCGAACTCGGCGCCGTAGCCCTCGGTCTTCCTGGCGTTGATCAGGCGGGTGATGTTGATGTCGCCGCCCACCGCGGTGAGCTGCTGATCGTGCATGACGTAGCTGTACACGTCCGCGTTCAGGCGCAGGCGGTTGTCCATGCCGGTGGACTTGATGCCCAGCTCGTAGGAGGTGATGGTCTCCGGCTTGGCCTGCGAGATGAAGTCGGAGAACAGCACGCGGCCCTGCACGCTCGGCGCGCGGAAGCCGTTGGCCACGCGGGCATAAACGTTGAGGTTGGGGTTGACCGTCCAGGTGCCGGTGACGTCACCGCTCCAGCGCGAGTCGTTCGGATCGGCGGTGAGGGTCAGCGGCGGCGCACCGAACGGCGACTGCAGCCGGTCGACGCGGAAGTGGCGCTTGTCGTGCGAATACCGCGCGCCGGCACGCAGCTCGAAGTCGTCGGCGAGCTGGTAGCTGGCCGAGCCGAACACCGCCCAGGCCTTGGTGCGCTGGGTCTGGTTGGCGTAGCCGTCTAGCGCGTGGTCGTTGAAGGTCGCGTAGTCGAAGTTGCTGATCGCGATGTCTTCGTCGAAATAATAGGTGCCGACCTGCCAGTTGAGACGGTCCTGGCCGTTGCTGGCCAGGCGGAATTCCTGGGTGAGCTGGCGGTCGCGCGGCATCGCGTCGGCGGTCTCCGACGGGAACGGGATGAAGCCTGGTCCCATCGGCGGATGGAACACCGCGCCATAGCCGCCGTCGACGTCGCCCCGGCTGTAGGTGGTGGCGTGTTCCAGGCCGGTGATCGACACGAAGCTGGTGTCGCCCAGGTTCCAGTTCAGGTGCAGGTTGCTGCCCCAGGTGAACAGGTGCTGCTTGTTCAGGCCGTCCTGCGCCACCTTGTCGCGCTGGAAGCCAGGCACGAAGGTGTCGCTGCCCAGTTCGATCGCATTGGCGCGGTTGACCGTCGCGGTGCCGTCGAGCCAGCGCGCGTGGCCGTTGATCAGCGCGCTGAAGCCGCCGTTTTCATACAGCGCCTGCAGCCGCACGGCGCGCTCGTTGTAGCCGCCCAGCGCGTTCTTCTGGCCGGTGTAGGTGTTGTCGATCCAGTTGTCGCGGTGCTGGGCCAGTGCCGAGACGCGGCCGGACCATTGCGTGCCGAGCGCACCACCGAGCGCGGCTTCGGCATTGGCCGTGCCGAGCGAGCCGTAGGACACGCGGGCGTAGCCGCTGGTCTCGCGGCTGGGCCGGACCGAATCGAACTTGATCACGCCGGCCGGCGAGTTGCGGCCGAACAGCGTGCCCTGCGGCCCGCGCAGCACTTCGACCTGCTCCAGGTCGAACAGCGGGAAACCCTTCAGGATCGGGTTCTCCTGCACGATGTCGTCGTACACCATCGACACCGGCTGCGAGGCGTTGAGGTCGAAGTCGCTGTTGCCCAGGCCGCGGATGTAGAAGCGCGGGAACTCGCGTCCGTAGGAGGTCTCCGCGTACACGCTGGGCGCGCGCGAGGCCAGCTGCAGCACGCCGTCACCGGACTGGCCGAACGCGTCCAGCTTCTCCGGCGTCAGCACGGTCATCGCCATCGGCACCTTCTGCATGTTCTCCACCCGCTTCGAGGCGGTGACGTTCACCGTCTGCAGCTCGGTAGCCTTGGGCGCGTGCGGCTTGGCCGGTGCGGCGGCGTCCTGCGCCAGCGCGGCCGATGGCGGCAGTGCCAGCGCGGCGAGGATGGAAACGGCGAGCACGGCGGAGCGTGGCGGGCGTGCGACTGGCATGGGTACGTCCCCTGTGGGTGGCAACGGTGAGCGTGGCAACAAGCCGCGCATTGTCATTCAACCGAGCCGGGGGGAACAGGCCCGGCCGGGCAGCGGTCGATCGCGCTGGGTCGCCCCGGGGAGCCAAGGGCCCGGTTCAAGCGCCCGTGCAACGAGGGAGGAGTGTCCCGTGACACGCAATCGCGTTCGGCGTCACCGTCGAACAGGTCGCTGCTGCTCGGAAGACCACGGCCAGCAGCGACATGGTAGGCGGTCAGCAGCGCGCGAGGCGGTGCATCTGGTCGAGGGACCGGCAGGTACAAGCGCACGCCAACTGCGACCTCGCGGTGTTCGGGGCGATCGTACTTGTCTTAGTCGTGGGGGACGTTCACGGCCCCACGGTGACCTGTGGATGGTCATCCTGCTTGTTCGGGTTCTGCAGTCGATGACCTGCGTGGGCTTTCCGCAGACCAGTGCGGTCGCCTCCGTTCCGGTGGACCCTCGCTGGCGGGACGTCGTGAATATAGGTCCGATCATGTCGATAAAGGCGACGGGCTGAAGTAGCGTCGAACCAAAAAGCGACCTCAGCCTTGTTATACCCGGAGCTGACAAATGCGAGCCTAGCATTCGTAAAGCAGGGGGTTCAGGGAGGATTCATTATGAAACTTTTGTTCCTCGCAAGGCGCGCCGTCGGCGCCGCCTTGGTCGGTCCGTTTGCCGTCGCACTTGCGGCCCAGCCGACGTCGACACCCAACAGCCCCTTGCAAGCCGACTCCGCAGGGGTAACCACTGTCGCCCCTGGTGTACCGGTTCCGGCCGGCGAGCCGTGCGTGGTGAACCTGTTGCAGAACGTGACCTTGTACGAGCAAACCCCCGGCTCCGATCCGACGCCGACGGCCTATACCTACTCCCCGCCTGCAGGCTGCCGGGGACCGTGGGCCAAGGTCGTGCTGAAGGTTGATCTTCAAGACAGTGGCGATGATCCGACCCTGGCCTATATCCGCCTGGCCGGCATTGAAATGTTCCGGGGCTCGATGCCCTCCTATGCCAATCGCTCGAACACGTGGCACGTCGAGCGCGACGTCACCGACCTCTCCTCGCTTTTGACTCAGGCACACGCCGGCCAGGTTGCTTTGATTCCGGAGCAAACGATCTGGGAAAACATGGCGACCGATCAAGCCGCGGTGAGCGCGCAACTGCTCTTCTATCGCGCATCCTCATCCGCCCCGGCGCAGAAAACACCTGATGCCTTGTTCGGGGTCGTTCCGGGGAACAACACGATTTCGTTGCCGCACAACATCGTTCGCGCCTATCTGGACGTGTATAACCAGGAGCCTTGGTGGTACACCTGCGTCACCGACAAGGAAGGCTATGCCTTCTACGGCTCTGCCTTCTATAGCGCGGCAGCGATGGGGGCGCAGGCAGAATTCGCCATCAATGCCCCAGACCAAGGTTGCGGCGGAGGTAGTTTCGCGGAAATCGAGGTGCGCATCGACGGCACGCCAGCCGGGGTCGCGCCCGTCTTCCCGCTGATGCCCCGGGCCCCCAGTACGGCCGCACCGAATCTCGACGCTCCGGAACAACCATCACAGAGGGTCAATTACGTACCCTACCGCGTCGACTTGACGCCGTTCGCCGCCATCCTCAATGAGGCCGGACCGCACACGGTCTCGCTCAGCCGCCCGGCAGACGCCAATCTGCTGGTTTATCAGGACAAGCAGTCCGTGCGCGTCAGTGGAGCGGTAACGCTCAACACCCTGACGGGTGCGGCAAGCTCGCCCGCCGTGATCGACACTATCCATCAAGTGGGCGACACGGCATTGGGACATATTTCCACCAGCCTGGATCGGGACTTCACGATCACCGGCTTCGTGAATACCTCGCAGGGCCGCCTGGAAACGACAGTCCACCAGGCCAGCCAATTCAAGAATTACCAGGTGTTCTATCTCGATGGCCTGCAGTTTCCCAATTTCAGGTATTACCGGCAGAACCTTTGGCTGACCAGCCACACGCAACAACACAGCCACCGCACCCGGGGCAACGTTGTGCTGGATGACGACATACTTACCGCTTCTTATCCGCTCCAATTGCGGTGGAATGCCTCTGGCGATGTCGACGACGGTGATGGGTTCGAATTGGGCCCGACGGAAACGAGCGTCCGCGTGGAACAACATCGCAATCTCGACGCGACCTACCTGAAAGGCGGCTTCGGCCGCTATACCAGCCGGGTGCGCGACGGCTTCGTATTCAGCCGCACCTACGGCTCGGGTGAGAGCAGCAACTGGAAGGGGCAAGCGCAATACGTTTTCCGCGATAACCGGGGCAGTTGCTACCAATCGGCCGTCACCACCCTCAACGGCGCCATTGCCACCGAAACCAGCGGCGCTTGTTGTGCGGACGGCCAGAACCACGTGCGCTGGTACACGCATCCGGACGGCTCACCGGACAGCCTTGGCTGGTTGCATTGAGTGATATCGGTATCGCGAGGCGCCCTGTCGGCGCCTCGCTTCCGCCGCTTACGCGTCTTGCACACCCCGCGGACGTACGCTCCATGCGGTGACCGATCCTCGCGATGATCAGTGCATTACGCACCCGGCGGAGGCGTTGCATGTCCAACGACGAAACGTGGCCCGCCCTGCCTTACGACGACTGGTGCGAGACCTGCCAGACCTTGCACCTGTGGTCGCAAGTGGTGGGCAAGATCGCGCTGGCGCTCGCGCCGCCGCTCAACCATTGCTGGGGCGTCGCCCTGCACGTGACCGCGCGCGGTCTGGCGACCGGGATGCTGCCGCAGGGGTCGAGGTCGTTCGTACTCGCGTTCGATTTCATCGACCACGTGCTGGCGATCACCTGCAGCGACGGCCAGTTCGGCCAGGTCGCGCTCAAGCCCCGCAGCGTTTCCGATTTCTATCGGGCGTTGATGGACGTGTTGCGCGACATGGGCCTGGTGGTGCGCATCTGGCCCGTCGCGGTGGAGGTTCCCACGCCGGTGCGGCTGGATGAAGACACCCGCCACTGCAGCTACGAGGCCGCCTGGGCGCAGCGCTTTTGGCGGATCCTGGTGCAGGTCGATCGCGTGTTCTCGGCATGGCGCTGCGACTATGTCGGCAAGAGCAGCCCGGTAAACTTCTTCTGGGGCAGCTTCGACCTGGCGGTGACGCGCTTTTCCGGTCGTCGCGCACCTGCGCGTGAAGGGCCGGCTTTCCAACGGGAGGCGTATTCCCACGAGGTGATCAGCCACGGTTTCTGGCCCGGCAGCGCGCCGGTGCTGGAACCGGCTTTCTACGCCTACGCCGTACCGCAGCCGGACGGGCTGGCCAACGCGCCGGTAAAACCGGCTGAGGCCTACTTCCATCCTCAACTGAGCGAATTCATCCTGCCGTATGCCGCGATGCGGGCGGCCGCCTCCCCGGAAAGCGCGTTGTGCGCGTTCCTGCAAAGCACCTGGCGCGCGGCCGCCGAGCGCGGGCAGTGGGATATCGCCGCCTTGGAGCGGACGCCGGAGTAAATCGACGGCGTGATCAAGGGAAAACCCCGGAAACGGGCTCGCTGTCTTGTGCGGGCTATTCGAGGTTTCCCGGAATCAAAAGCGCAACGGGGCGGCGGGATTTCCCGCCCTTCGGCGCGTGCGTCGTGTCCGGCTCCGTCAGGGCAACTCGATCGCCGGATGCGTGGCGAGGAACGACTGCAGGAACGCCTGGCGGGCCGCGCCGGTGTCATGGACGGTGCGGGTGTCGACGTCGATCCGCTGCCGCGCTACGGGACCGCCGGCCTTGCTCACGGCCGGCCATGCGGGCAGGCCGTGGCCGTTCGGGTTGCCGGTCTTGATGAAGTGTTCGACGTAGCCCTCGAAGACGCGAGAAACCTTGTGATCGGCCGGCGTCCAGGCATACACCGGGTTGCTGTCCAGGTTGCCCAGCGCGTATTCGATCTCGCCGCTGTGCACGGCGCCCGGATCGGGCCGCTCGCCGGGTGACGGATGGCGCTTGGCCGGGCGCGGGCGGGCGAACAGGTAGAAGTACACCGGGGCGTCGGCGGTGCGCCGCTGCAGGTCCATCCAGCGCCAGGTGCTGTGCGCGATGAACAGGTCGCCTGCCAGGTCGGTGGCGGAACGCTCGACCTGCGCTTGATCGCGGCCGGGGTACAGCGCCAGCGCACGATCGGCCTGGTCGCCGAAGATCCGCGTGATGGCCGCGCGGTAGTTCGCCGGCGTCGGCGGCAGCTTGCCGAGCAGGTTCGGGTAGAAGCCTTCCTGGGTGTTGCTGCCCAGCAGCAGCGGTACGCCGGCCTGGTCGCCACGCGCGAAGGTGGCGGCGGGTGGCTCGGTGAGGAACAGGCCGTCGATGTCCGGGTCCATCTCCTGTGCCGGCGCGGCGCTTGCCGCGAGCAGGGCGGCGGCCGGCATGGCGCGAAGCGCGGCGAGCGTGGTGGCGCCGGCCTTGCGCATGAACGCGGTGCCCTGCTTTTGCGCCTCGGCCTGGGGCTGCGGGGCGATCGGCGCAATCAATGCGCCGCTCTCGCCGATCGCGCCGGCGATCAGCCCGCGCGACATTGGCGAGGCCATGTGCGCGTTGACCGAGATGGAACCGGCCGATTCGCCGCCAATGGTGATCCGCTTCGGGTCGCCGCCGAAGCGGGCGATGTTGGCCTTGACCCAGCGCAACGCGGCGTTCTGGTCGAGCAGGCCGTAGTTGCCGCTCGCGTGCGCGGGGGATTCTGCGGCCAGCTCGGGCAGGGCCAGGAAGCCGAACACGCCCAGGCGGTAGTTGATCGTCACCGTGACGATGCCGCGGCTGGCCAGGCTGGCGCCGTCGTAGCGGTTCTCCGAGCCATCGCCGCCGGCGAAGCCGCCGCCGTAGAAGTAGACGAGCACGGGCAGGGCTGCCTGCGCGTCGCGGGCGGGTGTCCACACATTGAGATACAGGCAGTCCTCGCTCATGCCGTTGGAGCGGAACACCATGTCGCCGAACAGCGGCAGCTGCATGCAGCGCGCCGCGAAACGGGTCGCCTTGCGCACGCCTTGCCACGAGGCCACCGGTTGCGGGGGCTTCCAGCGCAGTTCGCCCAGTGGCGGCGCCGCGTATGGGATGCCCTGGAACTCCAGCAGCATCGAGTCGTTAAGGCGCACCCGCCTGCCCTCGAGCGTGCCTTGATCCACCGAGACCCGCGGCGGCAGGTCGGCACCGCGCGCGGCGGCCACCGTCATCGGACCGGCAAGGGCGAGCAGCGCGCCGAGGATGCGGCGCATCCGGAACGGGGAGGCGGATCGACGGTCGGTGCGCATCATGGAATCTCCTCGCTTGTATGGCCGCACGTATGCGCAGCACGGGCGGAAACATGCTCACCTGTGCCATCGCCGAGCGTAACTGCACGTCGGATTTTCCGCGCGTCCGGGTTCAGCGTGGTCGATGATGTGGCTGATCGAGGCCTGCTTGTCCGGGCGGTTTGCCGGATCGGTAGCGCCGCCACGCTCAGCCGACGTTGGGCCGCCAGCCTCGCTGCCACGCCTTGCTCCAGCACAGCACCAGCGGTCCGCTGGCCCCGTGGGTGAGGATGTGGGAACCGGCAGAGAGGTTCCACCGGCTCGCCGGCGGGTGGCCGTCGATACCTGCCGCAACCGGGCGGGTGCCGTCGCTCAGGATGTATGGGCCCGGCACTGCGATGTCAAACCGCTGCGCCCTCGCGGGCAACACCTGCCCGGCCATATAGACGTCCGCAGGGCCTGGCAGGTAGTTGCGCCGGACGAAGGCCAGATCGTCTGCAGGCACGCGGTCGGGGATGACGACCATCGTACGGTGGGCGACGAGTGCGCCGGCGATCGTGTCGCCCATCAGCCCGACGCGCAGGCGCCGCAGCGCCAGGCTTTCGATGACGGGGTAGTAGGGCCGCGGCCGGAAGATCGCTCCGCTCTTGGCGTCCATCACCGTGTCGCCAGGGTCGGTGTTGGCCAACACCACCGCCAGTTCGGCGCGCTCGCCGGCCAGCGCATCTGTCCAGGGTGGCGCGCGCTGCACCAGGGCGACCACTTCCAGGAGCACGAGCACGCTCACGACCGCGATGCTGGTGCGCTTGCCGAAAGGGTCGCCGGCGAGCCGCGATGCGATCGCCGCGGCCACCACCAGCATGAGCGTGGGGATGACCGGCAGGAAGTCCTGCGGCGTGGACAGTGGCCAGGCCACCCAGATCAGCAGTGCGTACAGCAAACCCTGCACGGCGAGGAACGCACGCCACCGGGCCTGGGTTCCCTCCAACCGGCGCATGCGGTGCGTGGCCACGGCCGCGATCAGCAGCAGCAACACGGAATAGACCACTTGCCGCCAGGCATGGCTGGGCCCGCCGGTGGGCGCCAGGCCATAGGCGATGAGGTCGCGCCAGGCCCATGCGAGATCGTGCAGGGAGGCCAGCCACAAGGTGAGGGCAGCGGGGACCGCCAGGCCCCCGGCCACGAAGGCCAGCGCACATCGGGCGACCGGCCGGGTCAGCTTGCGTGCCGCGGTCAGCCAGACGCAGCCTGCGGCGACCAGTGAGGTGGCAAGCAGCGGCAAGGTCTTCTGCGAAATGGACAAGGCCGCGCCCACGCACAGTCCCGCGAGCAGCCAGCGCGCGGCGGACCGGCGGGAGGTCGACGCCAGGGCGAGCGCGCCGAGCCATAGCGCCGCCCAGGCGTCGTCCGTGCGGAACTGGCCGGTCTTGACGAAAAACTCCTGGCTCAATGCGGCAAGCAGCACCGCCGCATCCGCCACGGCTGGCCGGTACAGGGCCCGGGCCATGCGCCAGGTGGCGAAGACGGCCAGCACATACCAGGGGATCACCGCCAGGCGCAGCCACCAGAGGATGTCCGCGCGCTCGCCCAGGGCGCGCATGAGCGGCGCATAGAGCAGCGCAAACAATGGGCCGTGGTTGTCGAACACGTCGCGATAGGGGACTTGTCCCTGGGCGATGCTCCAGGCGACATGGGCGTGCTGGGGCTCGTCCGAGTTCAGCGGAAAGGCATCGAGCCAGAGCACGCGCATGACCAGCAGCAAGACCAGCGCAACCGCGGGTGCGTATGCAGTCCAGGTAAGGGCCGGGCGTGTAGGCATGCCGCGAGACTAAGCGCGGCACTTTTCGGCCAACTTTCGAAGCGGGCTTTCGGCTGGATGCTTTCGGAGCGGCTATCCGAGTGCCGTCCCGGCGGCTCGCAGGAGGCCACGCGGCAACTTCGGTGGCCCTGCCTCGACACCAGCGAATGAAAGGCACGGTACCCGCTACGCCAGCTGCGCACTCCCCTTGTCCGTCTCCAGCAGGTCGGCCAGCGTGCCGACCAGTTCGGCCTGGCGGAAAGGTTTGGCCAGGCGGGGCAGGCCGCCGGCCTCGCGGTCGGTGAGGGTGGCGAAGCCGGTGATCATCAGGGTCGGGGTGTCCGGCCGCAGGCGGCGTATCTCGCGCGCCAGTTCGGCGCCGGTCATGCCGGGCATGGCGTAGTCGGTGACCAGCGCATCGAAGACCAGGCCGGTGTGGATTTTCTGCAGCGCCTCGAAGCCGGAGCCGACCGACACTACCGTGTATCCCGCGTCGGCCAGCATGTCGGCCGTGCCGCCACGGACCAGGTCTTCGTCGTCGACCAGCAACACGGTCTCCCCGGCGGCACGGGGGATCACGGCGTCGTTGGCGGCGTGGTCGGGATCGGACAGCACGTCGCCCGATACCGGCAGCCACAGCGTCGCCGTGGTACCGCGGCCGGGCTGGCTGTCGAGCGCGAAATCGCCGCCGGACTGGGCCGCCAGGCCGTGCACCGAGGACAGCCCGAGCCCGGTGCCGCGGCCCACGCCCTTGGTCGTGAAAAACGGATCGATCGCGCGCTTGACCGTCATCGCATCCATGCCCACGCCGGTGTCGGTGACCGCGAAACGGAGGAATCGTCCCTCGCCCAGCCCGACCTTGCGCGGGACCTCCTCCTCAGTCACGCGGATCGCCAGCTCGCCACCGTCGGGCATCGCGTCGCGGGCGTTGACCACGAGGTTGAGCAACGCCAGCTCCAGCTGGTTGGGATCGACCAGTGCCGGCGGCAGTTGTGCCGCGCAGCTCACTGAAAGCTGGATGCCCGGCCCGATCGAACGCGACGCCATGTCGGCAAACCCGGACAGGAGCCGGGGCACGTCGACCGGTCGCGGGGCCAGATGCTGGCGCCGGGAGAAGGCGAGCAGCCGCTGGATCAGCGTCCGTGCGCGCTCGGCCGCCTGCAGGCCGCCGGCGGTCATCCGGCGGGCGCGCTCGTCGCCGTCGAGCTTGCGGCCGAGGGTATCGAGCGCGCCCAGGATCGGTGTCAGGAGGTTGTTGAAGTCGTGCGCGACGCCCCCGGTGAGCTGCCCGATGGTTTCCATCTTCTGCATTTCGTGGATCTGGGCCAGCGCCGCCTGGCGCTCCTCCACCGCGATGGCGACGCGCTGTTCGAGCTCGGCGGTGAGCTGGCGCAGCGCCTCCTCGCCTCGCTTGCGCGCGGTGGCATCGCTTGCCGCCCCAAACCACTCGGTGACCCGACCGGCGCTGTCGAGCATCGGCACCGCGCGAGCATGGGTCCAGCCCAGGCTGCCGTCGGCCTGGCGGACCCGGTGCTCGGACTCGAACATGCTCCTGGTCGCCAGCGCCTCGCGGATGGCTGCGGATACCTGCGGCTGGTCGTCGGGATGGACGTAGGTTGCCAGCCAGCCCGCGCTCGGCTCGGTGGTATCGGCCAGGAAACCCTGGCCGTCAAGCTCGCGCAGCTCGCGCCAGTCCGGGCTCATCCGGAACACCGAGTAGGCGCCCGTGGTGAGCAGCGCGCGGAACCGCGCCTCGCTCTGGCGCAGCGCGATCTCGGCCGTTGCCTGCTCGATGGCGGCCCAGGTGCGCGTGGCCACGTCCTCGATCAATGCCACCTCCTGCGTGGTCCATCGATGGGATTCGCGGAAATTGACGTAGAAGGTGGCGATGAAGTGGTTGTCGCGGACCAGCGGAACGGAGACGAACGCGCGCGCTTCGATCGCGCGCCAGGCTGCCGGATCGGCCTCGGTGGTGGCTTCCACGTCGGCGCAGACCTCGGTCTGGCCGGCGCGTTGGCGGGCCAACCGTTCCGCGCCGAACGGCGCCAGCGCGAAGCTGCCATTGAGTGGCTGCACGCCATCGGCGAAGCAGGCGTCGAAGGCGATGGTCTCCCCATCGGGTTGCACCTTGGCGTAGCCGACACGCTGGGCACCCAGGTGCCGGCCCAGTGCGGTGACCGCCCGCTCGGCCAGGACGCGCGGCTCGTCGATGCCGCGCAGCGCATCTTCCAGTTCGATGCGGAAGCGCTGGCGGCGTACGGCCAATACCTGGTCGGTGGTCTCGGCCACGGCGCAGAACATGCCCCCGATATGGCCGCTCTCGTCCCACACCGGGGAATAGGAGAAGGTGAACCAGGTCTGCTCGTCGTAGCCCTTGCGGTTCATCAGCAGCGGCAGGTTTTCGCGGTACACCGCCTCGCCGGACATGGCCGCGTCGATCAGCGGCGCGATGTCGGGCCAGATTTCCCGCCAGATGTCGCTGAAGCGGCTGCCCAGTGCCCCCGGATGCTTGGCACCGAGGATCTCGGCATAGGAATCGTTGTAGAGGAAACCCAGTTCCGGTCCCCAGGCGACGAACATCGGGAACTTCGAATTGAGCAGCAAGCTCACCACCGAGCGCAGCGATTGCGGCCACGCGGACGGGTGGCCGAGCGGCGAAGCGGACCAGTCGTGGACGCGCATGGCAGCGCCGATCTTTCCTCCGCCGGCAAGAAAACTTTCCTCGGGCGACATCGGTTCCGGCAGCAGGGGCACGGTGCTCTCTCTTCTGGGGGCGGGCAGTTCAGGCGGCCTTTGCTGCCGAAAGCGCACGTGGTGGTTGAAGCGGCGCCTGGCGTGGTGCCAGGCCAACGGTGCGCATCCGGCGCCAGACGACCCGGGCGGCGCGCTGGCGCTCTGCGCAGGATGTCCGGGTGAAACCCCTGAGTGGCAGAGCAGCCTAGCCAAGACCGCCTTAATCACTCGTTCGGCGCCCGGCATGCCTGATCTGCCAGGTAATTTGAACCCATTCGGCACGAACGGAAGGTGATGGCGGCAGCAGCGTCGGCGTCCCGAGCAAGCACAGCGACCGCAAGAGGACGCATCCTCGTACGGCCCGTTAACATGGCAGACCCGGACCTGCCGGCCTTCGCCATGCGCCTGAGATTCCCCGTCCTCCTGTTCGCCGGCCTGCTGTGCCTTGCCACCACGATGCCTTTGGCGGCGAGCGGGCCGGCTACCCCGACCATTGGCCAGCAGCGCGAAGGCGTGCTGTTCTGGACCCAGGCGCAGCGCGAGGCGCGCTTTCCGCGGATGTACGCGTTGTTTCCGAGCGACCGGGCCGCGCATGGCGCTCACGTCCGCGAGCTGCCGCCGGGCCGGCCGCTGGCCATCGCGGGGAAAGACGCCTCGGCCTGGCTCGCGGGCTACATGGACCGCTACCACGTCGCCGGCGTGATGGTGCTGCAGGACGGCCATGTCCGCCTGCAGCGGTACGCCAAGGGTTTCGGGCCCGGGCAGCGCTGGACGTCCTTCTCGGTCGCCAAGTCGGTCACCTCGACCCTGCTCGGCATCGCCCTGCAGCAGGGTTACATCCACGGCATGGACGACACGCTGGGCACCTACATCCCGGAACTGCGCCATACCGCCTACGCCGACGTGACGGTGCAGCAGCTGCTGACGATGACCTCGGGCGTGCGCTGGAACGAGGACTACGCCGACGCGAAGTCCGACGTGGCGCAGATGTACCTGGGCACCTGTGTCGACGGCCGCGCGCACGTGCTGTCGTACCTGGCCAGGCTCCCGCGGCAATGGCCGGCCGGGACGCACTGGAACTACAACACCGCCGAGACCGACCTGCTCGGCATCCTGGTGCAGCGGGCCACGCACCGGTCGCTGGCCGCCTACCTCTCGCAGGCCATCTGGCAGCCGTATGGCATGGCCGCCGATGCCTACTGGATCAAGGACGAGTGCGACGGCAGCGATACCGGCGGCAGCGGACTGTCGGCCACCCTGGCCGACTACGCGCGGCTGGGACAGTTCATGCTCGAGGGCGGCCGCATCGACGGCAAGGCGACGATCGCCGAGGCATGGCTGCAGGGTGCCGTGCACCAGCAGACCGGCGTCGACGAGCCGGACCGCGGCTATGGCTACCTGTGGTGGACCGACGTCGACGGCAGCTATGCGGCGATCGGCATCTTTGGCCAGCTGGTGTACGTCGATCCCGCGCGAAAGCTGGTGATCGCCCAGGTGGGGGCGTGGCCGCAGGCCACCGGCAAGGCGCTGGTGGCCGCGCGTCGCGAGTTCGTCGCCACGATCAAGCGCGCCGTGGATGGCGGGGGTGGAAACAAGGCTGGCCCTTGATGTCGTTGGCCCGTCCAAGGTCCAAGGTCAGCGGGGCGCGGAAAAACCGTGGCCTGAAGGCGCGGGGACGAAGCGGCCTCTTTGTCAGGCAAATCGGGGGGAGGGTGGCACGCGTTTCCCTGGCGCCGCGGAAGACGATTCCGCTTGGTAGACCGCCCGCCGAGCGCTTCGGAAGGGAATACGATAAGCGCGCACAGCCGGGAGCGATGAGCATGGATATCAAACGCTTCGCTTGGACACTGGCCTGCAGGGCGATATCGCCTGCGTGGGCTTTCCGACACTTGACCGGTGAATCTGGCCAGATGCGGCACGCGGATCGAGGCCGATCCCGGCAGCACGTCCTGATGTGCAAGATTTCATACAACCAATATGGCGGCTATTGCGTGCCGCTCTCCTCGCGGCATCGGCCGGCCGTGCGAAAAGTCCTCGATGGGAAGGTTCACGAGCCGCAGACGGTCGCCTTCATCCTGGCCAACTGCGGCACGGGCGATGTGGTCCAGGCAGGGGCCTATTTCGGTGACTTCCTTCCCGCGCTGGGTGGTGGCGTCGCTGCCGATGCGAAGGTGTGGTGCTTCGAGCCGAACCGCGAAAACTATCGATGCGCCGCGATTACCGTCGCGATCAATGGGCTCGCCAACATCGAACTGGCGAACGCGGGGCTCGGCAGCAGGGACGAAATGCTGTCTGTGAGGGTGGTGGACGAGCATGGACGCGCCCTGGGCGGCGCGAGCGAAATCGTTGCCGAATCAGCCGATGCCCATGCGCAGCCTGTACGCATCGTCGCCGTCGACAACGTGGTCGCGCCAGACCGGCATGTTTCCATCCTCCAGCTCGACGTCGAGGGGTACGAGCAGCAGGCGCTGAAGGGAGCGCTGAAAACCATCAGGCGATGCCTCCCTATCCTCATTCTCGAGGTCCTGCCGACCAGCACGCTCCTGGAGAGCGAATGGTTTTGCGAAAACATCCGCAGGCTGGGTTACAACGAACGCTGCAAGCTGCACCGCAATATCGTGTTTGCTTGCGGGTCGGTGGCGGGCCGTTCGAGCGACACAGAAGCCGGCAAAATCAAATCCGGTGCATGGGATTCGAATACCCGCGCAGGGGTTTGAAACCCCGCGCGCCAGGTGCTGACCTGATGGTTTCGCAACGGCATATTCCGCGGGACGAAGTGCATCTGCGCATGACGTGGTGCGGTTAGACTCGCGCGACGCCAACCAGTCAGGAGAAACCGACCATGCGCCTCGCCCGCTACTTCCCGGTTTTCGCACTTGGACTCGCGCTGGCCGCGTGCGGCCATGGCAATGCACCAGCCGGTGATGCGGTGAACACGCAAGCGCAGGAGGCCACACCATCCCCGCAGCCACCCGCGCCCGATCCGTCGGCGGTGGCCCAGGCCAATGCCGCCCGCCCGCTGCAGGTCAGCGACCTGGATGCCTATGCCAAGGGCATGGACAAGGAAATCGAACTGCGGAAGGAGGCGAGCGACAAGGCCACCAGGGCCAAGGCCGCGAAGGACCAGCAGGCGGAGGTGATGGCCATCGTGGAGATGACCAGCGCCGAGATCGAAAGCGCGGGGGCGCGCGCGGCCGGCATGGACGCCGCTCGCTACGCCTTCGTCAAGCACGCCGTCGACCGGGTGCTCGGTTCGGTGTGGATGAGCAAGGCGATGGGCAAGATGGAGGGCGGTGCGCAGATGCAGCAGAAGGTGGGCGATCCCTATGCCGGGCTGGACGCGGACGTCGCCTCCGCCCTGAAGGCACGCGAAGGCGAACTGGGCAAGCTTCGCGAGGACAACATGGCCATTCTGGCCAATGCGCAGAATCTCTGACCCGGGGTCGGCGCGCTGGGCTTCGAGGCGAGCCACACGCACAAGACGTAGACGAGCGCGGCTGTACCGTATCTATGCCCCGGGGTTCGGACGGCCGGTCGCTCGTCACGCCGGCGTCAGTCGATAACCGGGGCACTTCTTTGGCGGACCGCTCATTCCTGGCGGATGATGTCGGCCAGCTGCGGGCGGGCTAGCCGCAGGTAGTCATCGACCGCCAGCACGATCGATCGGTCCAGCCGACCCGCGTTGAATGCGATCTCGGCGTTCGAGGAAACGAGTGCAGGGTCGGCGACCAGGCGGACGTCCGGCGAAAGCGCGAAGGGAGGCACGGCGCCCATCGCGCAGCCGGTTACTTCCTGCGCCAGTGCGGGGTCGGCCAGCGTCGCCTTCCTTGCCCCCATGGCCACGGCCAGCTTCCTGAAGTCCAGCCTGGCCGGACCGGGGAGCACCGCCAGCACGGGTGTCGATGCCGCTTGGCTGGCCACGCAGAGCATGGCTTTGGCCCCTTGCTCCGGCCGGGTGCCGCGGATGCGGGCGACGGCGTCGGATTTTCCCTCGGCCGGGTGCTCGAGGATGCGGAACGCCGCCTTGCCCGCGCAGAGAAGGGCGAGGAGCTGGTCGAACACAGGCGTGACCCGGCTTTGCCCTTCCGGATGTGCAGCCGTCATGCGCGTTTCCCACGAAAGCGGGTGAGGCAAGTCACGAGCGTATATCGCCGGGCTGTTGGAGCGCCCGTGCCGGGACGTCGTCGGCACCCGGCACGCTCCGCCACCAGGACACGCCAGGATGTGGCGAGTCGAGCAGGACGTGCTCGCCGAACATCGGCGTCGCGAGCGCGATGCCCCGGGCCCGCGCCAGCGCGGCGACCCGCTCGAACGGCTCGTACCAGGCGTGCATGGCGAGGTCGAAGGTGCCGTTGTGGATGGGTAGCAGCCAGCGTCCGCGAAGATCTTGGTGCGCGCGGACGGTTTCCTCCGGCTGCATGTGCACGCCTGGCCAGTCCACGTTGTAGGCGCCAGTCTCGATGCAGGTCACGTCGAACGGCCCGAGCCTGTCGCCGATCGTCTTGAAACCGCTGAAGTAGCCGCTGTCGCCGCTGAAGAACAGGCGGAAGTCGTCGTCCTCGACGACCCAGGAAGCCCACAGCGTGCGGTTGCGGTCGGTCAGCGTGCGGCCGGAGAAGTGCTGGGCCGGCGTGGCGGTGAGGCGCAGCCCGTCGACCTCGGTGTCCTGCCACCAGTCGAACTGGTGGATCAGCGAGCGGGTGACGCCCCATGCGGCGAGGCGCTCGCCGACGCCCAGGGGCATGTAGAACCGGGCTCCTGCCCAGGCCAGCGCGCGCACCGCGGCGCGATCGAGGTGGTCGTAGTGATCGTGCGAAAGCAACACGCCGCGGATCGGCGGCAGGTCGCGCAGCGCGATCGGCGGTGCGTGGAACCGGCGCGGGCCGAGCCACTGCACGGGTGAGGCCCGCCGGGCAAAGACCGGATCGGTCAGCCACCAGCCCCCGCGCAGCTTCAGTAGCAGCGTCGAGTGGCCGAGCCTGTACAGGCTCCGGTCAGGCGCGACATCGAGATGCGCGCGCGCCAGCTTGCGCACGGGGATCGGCCCGGAGGGAACCGTGTTCTTCGGCTTGTTGAAGAGCAGGTCCCACATGGGGTTCCGGCCCGTGGCGGGCGCTTGCCGCAGCGGATCCTGGTTGCGGAAGCGGCCGCCGGCGTTCTGCGGCGAGTGCGGATAGTCGGGAAGGGTCGTGGTAGTCGCCAAGGGAACACCGATGCCAGTAGGAAGCGAATCTGAAATACGCGCCCGCCACGTCAATGGACGCACATCGCTCCAACGAGTTGGGGGCGGTCGCCGCAACAGGCAACGGGGGAGACGGCTGTGACCGAAGACAGGGGCGCGTCCGGCGGGTGTCCCTTACGCTTGGCCGGCTGCCTCCGATATCGGTTGCCTGAATCGCGGGATACAACCCATGATCATTACTACCGGTCGCCTCGACGATCCCGAGGTCGTCGGACTTCTCCGCCTGCACCTTGCGGCCATGCACGTCCATTCGCCGCCGGGCACCGTCCACGCCCTGGACCTTGCGGCCCTGAAGCACCCTGATGTGAGCTTCTTCACCGCCTGGGAGGGCGGGGATCTGCTCGGCTGCGGCGCGCTGCGCCGGTTGGCGGTCGACCACGGCGAGATCAAGTCGATGCGCACCGCGCCGCAGCATGTGCGCAAGGGCGTGGCGGCTGGACTGCTGCGGCACATGATCAAAGTGGCGCGGCAGCGCGCCTACCTGAGGCTCAGCCTGGAGACGGGTTCCGGCGACGCCTTCCAGGGCGCGGTCGCGCTGTACGAAAAGTTCGGGTTCGTCAGGGGCGAGGCATTCGGCGGCTACGTGGCCAGTGGCTTCAACCAGTTCTTCCATCTGCCGCTGCAAGCCGTCGGGGCGGACGGGACCGTGTCGGGTTGATCCATCTTCCGCGATTTCACCCGCCGCAGGGCACGCAAGGGCTATGCTCCGGCGACCGCGGCGTGCACCGCTAACCGGAGGTGTGTCATGGCAACGCAATGGGTTCGTTTGGCACCGGCGCTCGTGTTTGCAATCGCATTGCCCCTGGCGGCTCATCCAACGACCGGCAACGTGTCCAAGCAGGTCAGTACGGCAGCCGCCCACGCCGGCATGGCGATGGGAGCGGCGGACCTCAAGATGGCGCACGCCCATCTGCAGCATGTCATCAACTGCCTGGTCGGCCCGTCCGGCGACGGTTACGACGCCCAGCAGGCCGACCCGTGCAAGGGTATGGGGCAGGGCGCGATGGTCGACGCGAAAGGCGACACCACGCAGGAAGCGCAACTGCAGGCTGCGCTGGAGTACGCCCAGCAAGGGGTGAAGGCCACGACCGTGGACGAGGCGCACGCGGATGCGCAGAAGGCCATGAGCAGCCTCCAGGCACACTGACCCCCACGGATCGGATGCGCGGGAAGCCGCCGCGCAGGTATGGTGGTGGATGAGTGGCGCGGGCGACGCGAGTAGACCCGGGTCGTCGCGTTCTGCCGGCCGCACCGTAAGGAGCCAGCCATGCCTGCAAGGTGGATCGCCTGCCTGTCGTTCCTGCTCGCCTGCGCCACGGCGCAGGCGGGCCAGCCCGTCGCGACCGTCCGCGTCGCCTTCGATCGAGACGGCATCACCGCCACGCGGATCCACGGCGTGGCCGACAAGGCCACGGGCCGCAAGGTCACCGCGGACGACCCGGTGCGCATCGCCTCGATCTCCAAGCTGGTCACCACGCTAGGGGTGATGCGGCTGGTGGAGGCCGGCAAGCTTGACCTGGATGCGGACGTGTCCGGCCTGCTCGGCTGGCCATTGCGCAACCCGGCGTTTCCGGACAGGCCGATCACCCTGCGCCTGCTGCTGTCGCACCGTTCCAGCCTCACAGACGGTGCCGGCTATTGGCAGACGCCGCTGGGCGGAAGGCTGCGGGACATCGTCGAAGATCCGCGCGCCTGGGACGCAACGCGCGCGCCGGGCACGTATTTCCGCTACACCAACCTCAACTTTCCGCTGGTGGCACAGGTGATGGAGCGTGCCACTGGCGAGCGCTTCGACAGGCTGATGGAGCGGCTGGTGTTGCGCCCGCTGGGCATCGACGGGTGTTTCAACTGGGACCGCTGCGATGCCGCTACTGCCGCCCGCGCCGTGGTGCTGTACGACACCGACGGCAAGCCGGTGAAGGACGACAACCACGGCCGCAAACCCGATTGCCCCGTGACGCCGGCCAGCGACGGCAGCTGCGATCTGTCGCGCTGGCGCGCCGGCGAGAACGGCGCGCTGTTCTCGCCGCAGGGCGGCCTGCGCATCTCCGCCGACGGCCTGGTGCGCATCGGCCGCCTGCTGCTGGGCAATGGCACGCTTGACGGCAAGCGCTTCCTCAGGTCCGCATCCATCCAGGCGATGATCACCCCGCAATGGCAGTACCGCCGCGGCAACGGCCAGACCTACGAGGAAGACACCGGCGACGTCGACCCGGGCTTCTTCTGCCGCTACGGCCTGGCGGTGCAGATGCTGGCCACGCCGCAACAGGGCTGCCGCGACGATCCGTTCGGCGATGGCGTCGCGCGCGTGGGCCATTCCGGCTCCGCCTACGGCCTGCAGGCGGGGCTTTGGGTGGACCGCAAGCGCGGCACGGGCGTGGTGTGGTTCGCCACCGGGATGCCGGACCAGCGCGAGGGCGGAAAGTCGGCGTTCAGCGCGGTCGAGGAGGCGTTGGCGCACTAGGACGGATCGTTGGCCCGCGCAACGCCCGCCGTCGGTTCGGAAGGCCAGCCCGTCGTGCTCGAAGCGTTCGACCTGCTGGGCAGCTACCGCGACCTGGCAGGCTCGGCAAGGCCGGCTGCACGCCGAGACCCGCAGGGGAGTTGGGCGGTACGGCGATTGATCCGCGGAAAATGCGGTTGGCCGCTTTCCGGATGGACTCCGGCGATGCTGCTGCGACGGAGGCTCGGTGCCTGTACGCCCAAGGGCCTACAGCGGCCCGGGCATGCCGCACTCGATGCCGGTCAGACCGGCGGCGCCGGCCAGCCGGTCCAGCAGCGCCTTGCCCACGTCGTTGACGTAGATCGCGGCGATGCGATTGACGGCGATCGTCGGGTCGGCGAGTTCCGCGCTGGAGGCGGAGGGCAGGCATCTGTTCCCTGCGGTTTCGGTTTCGCGGCCATGCTTGCCTCCTGCTCTCCCTGTGGCGGCTGGCGACCCATTCGTCGGCGCGGCGATGGTGAGGGCCGATCGCATGCCTGGCAGGCGCCATGACCTCGCAGGTCATGGCGCTCGAAGCTGGCCGCCCGGAGAATCCACGCACCTCACTGAAAGGTCTCCCCATGCGCCCGATCCTGCTGCTTTCGGCCATGCTCCTGTGTCTTGGTACCGCGGCGGTTCCGACCCGAGCGGCCGAGCCATCTTCCGCACGGCTCGACCACATCCTGCTGTGGGGACGCGGGATCGACCAGGCGACCTCGGTCATGGCGGTCAAGCTGGGTTTCCAGGTGCGGCCGGGACGCGACCCCGGCGGCGTCGCCAATCGATACGTGCGCCTGGCCGACGGCAGCTTCGTCGAGCTGCTGGGTGTGACGCGGACCGACCCCACCTTCGATCCGGGCATGAAGGAGGATCGGCAGGCGCTCAAGGGCGGGCCCGGATCGCGCACCTTCGGCTTCCGTTCCACCACCCTCGATGCGGTCTACGGCAGGCTCAAGAAACTGCACTATGCGGTCACGCCGTTCTTCACCGGCCCCGATGGCGCCAAGCCCGGCTGGCGGTTGTTCGCGTTCGATCGCGCGCCGTTGTCGAGCAACACCTTCTTCATCGACTACGCCGCCGACTACGCGCCGGATCAGTTCGATCCGGCCAACGCCGGCGATTACCGCGTGACGCGCGAGCATCCCAACGGCGCACGTGAACTGTCGTCCATCTGGCTGGTGTCAGGCGATGCGGAATCGGACCGCAGGCAGCTGGAGAAGATGGGCTTCGGCCATGCGGTGCCGGTGCGGCTGCCACAGCTCGGCGCGGCGGGCTTCTGCGTGCCGGTGGGGCCGACGGTGTTGCTGGCGCTTCAGCCGGACGGCAAGGGCGTCGCCGCCCAGACCCTGGCCAGCGGCGGCCCGCGCGTCCTGGGCGTGAGCTTCGGCGTCGTCGACCTGGGGCGTGCGCAACGCTGGGTCGAACGCGGGTACGAACGCTCGCTGGCGACCTATCGCGGTGTGTCGGGCGAGTCCTTCCTTGCGCCAACGCGAGACGATCTTGGTTTGTCGATCGAATTCCACGCGATGGTGCCCGGTGCGGCAGCGTGCGCCGGTGCGGGCATCTAGCAGCGGGTTCCTCCGGCGCGCCTGGTTTCTGGTCGAGGCAAGCTAGCGCGCAAGCACCACATGGGTGGCCAGTTCGGTGGCGACGTGTTCGGTCACCCCGAAGCCCACCGCAGGCAGGTCCAGGCCGGCGAACAGGGCTTCGCCCCGGCCCAGCACGACGGGCGCGATGGCGACATGCAGCTCGTCGACCAGCCCCGCCGCAAGGTACTGGCGGACGGTGCTCACGCCGCCGCCGATCTTGACGTCCTGGTCGCCCGCGGCGGCCCTGGCCCGGGCGAGCGCGGCCTCGATGCCGTCGGTGACGAAGTGGAACGTAGTGCCGCCTTCCATCACCAGCGGTTCGCGCGGGTGATGGGTCAGCACGAAGGTGGGAGCGTGGTAGGGCGGGTTGTCGCCCCACCAGCCTTTCCATGCATCGTCCGGCCAGCCGCCACGGACCGGGCCGAACATGTTGCGTCCCAGGATGAAGGCACCGAAGCCTGCCATCGATCGCGCAGCGTAGCTTTCGTCGACCCCTTCCGATCCGCCGGGTTGTCCCTGCATCGCGCGAAAGGTGCGGGTGCCGAAGAACCACTGGAACAGTTCCGGGCCGCGTTTGCCGAGCGGGTCGCGCAGGCTCTGCTCGATTCCCGCACCGAAACCGTCGAGCGAGAGGGAAAAGCCCGCGACGCGTACCTTGCCCATGGCATGACTCCTGGAATGGCGCTGCAATCAACCTGGCGTCGTACGAATGGGGGCCCGCTCGACGCGAGCGAACCGTACCGCGTGCGTGAAGCTTAGGGCCAGGGCTCGGCCTTGGCTGCCTTTGGCACCGATCGCGGACAGGTTTCAGGCATCGTCAGGAAGACCGGCAGGACGGCGAGGGCCACCGCGGCGATCATGGCTCCCGGTACGGCCTTCCAGCCGGTCAGCTGGATCAGCAGTTCGGCAACGAAAGGCGCCAGGCCGCCGAAGACCGCCGTGGCGACCGTTACGCCCAGCGCCAGGCCGCTGAGCCGGCCTTCGCCCGGAAACTGCTCGGCCGTCGCCGGCGCGCCGACCGCACTGACGCCGCCGGCAAGGCAGGCCAGCACGATCGCGGCGAGCGCGATGGTCACTTCGGTGCCGCCGGCCATCAGGCCGAACATTGCCAGCGGAAGCAGCATGCCCGCGACCGCGAGCCAGACCAGCACCGGCTTGCGCCCGACCCGGTCCGAGAGCGCGCCAGCCAATGGCGTGACCAGGATCACCGCCGCCGCGGCAAGCGTCGACAGGCCCAGCGAGCGGCCTTCCGCGAGCGTGCCGGACGAGCTCAGGAACGTCGGCACGTAGATGATCCCGACGTAGTACGTGATCGAGCCGAGCGCCGAGATGGTGAAGGTGCGGAACAACGCCGGGCGGTGATGGGCGAGGGTGTCGCACAGCGGCGAATCGGGCACGGTGCGCTGCTCCACCTGCCGCAGGAAATCGGGCGATTCCTCCATCGCCGAACGCGCGATCCACACACCGCCGGCCAGCGCCGCGCCTGCCAGGAACGGCATGCGCCAACCCCAGGCATCCAGATCAGCCGTGCTCATGAGGCCGACCGTCAAGGCGGAGAGCGCGACCGCAAGCAGCGCGCCGACCTCACTGGCGGCCGAAGCGAGCGAGGCGATCAGGCCGCGCCGCTCCGCACCTGCACCTTCCAGCAGGTAGGCGACCACGCCGGTATATTCGCCGCCGACCGAGAACGCCATGAAGCAGCGCAGCAGCATCAGCAGCCCGCCTGCCGCGGGGCCGATCGTGGCGTAGCCGGGCAGCATCGCGGTGGCGAGCATGGTGAAGGTCATCAGCATCATCGACAACAGCAGCGTGCGCCGCCGGCCGATGCGGTCGCCGATATGGCCGAACACCATCGCTCCGAGCGGCCGCATGCCATAGGAAATGGCGAAACCGCCGAGCGTCGCCAGCAGCGAATGCTCGCCGCCGCCAAAGAACACCCGCGACAGCACCGTGGCGAAATACAGGTAGAGCGTGAAGTCGTACCACTCCACCACCGTCGAAAGCCCGGCTATCACCATGGAGCCAGGCGAGGCCCTGTGGGCCGTGTGCTCTTCGGTCAAGCGCATGCTAGGGAGGCCTGGAGCGTCGGTGTTCCGATGGTAACCGCGGCGCGAAGCCGCGCCGACCCGTCTCATCGTGCGGCGAACGCTGCGATGCGCCGCGCCTCGATGCCGATCTCGCGCAGCTGGCCGGTAGGCGAGGGAATCTGGCCGCAGAAGAACAGGCCGGGTTGCCCGGTGGGCGTGCCGGTGGCGCGTGGCGCGCCGCGCTCGTCGAGCGTGTCCGTCGCCTGCGGGAGGAGGCCGCGCAGGTCGGCGCGGAAGCCGGTGGCCAGGATGACGGCATCGAACGGCTCGGCTCGGCTCTCGCCCTGCGGGTCGGCAAAGATCACGCCCTCGTCGGTGAAGTGGTCGATGTTGCCGCGCACGCGGATGGCGCCCCGCCGGATCCTGTCCAGTGTGCCGGCGTCCAGCAGCGGCACGCGGTGATCCTCGGCGATCATCCGGCGCGGTCCCTTGCGTGCGATGGCCAGGCCCAGTCCCTGCGACGGGCCGAGGGCGAGGCGGATCGCCGGTGCGTTGATCGCGTCGGCCACGCGCGGTGGCAGCCACGCCTGGGCGATCGCCCAGGTGAGGATCGGCAGGCCAAGCAGTTCGCGCGGCAGGATGCCCACTGGGCCGCGCACGGACAATGTGACGTCCACGCCGGCATCCGCGAGGTCGAGTGCGATCTCGCCACCAGAGTTGCCGAAGCCGACGACCAGCACGCGCTGTCCGAGGTAGGCCGCCGGATGCCGGTACTCGCTGCTGTGGATCACGTGGCCCCGGTAGCGGTCCTCATCGGGCCAGCTCGGCCGATGGGGGAAATCGGCCCAGCCGGTCGCGACGACCACCATCGGCGCAGCGTAGCGGCCCATGCTGGTATCGGCATGCCAGAGGCCCGCGTCGCGGCGCAGCGCTCGCACGTCGCAGTGGAAGGTCGGCTTCAGGCCGAAGTGTCCCGCGTAGCTTTCCAGGTAGGCCACGACCTGGTCGCGCGAGGGGTAGCGTGGATACCCGCGCGGCATGGGCAGGCCGGGCAGGGCCGAATGCCCGCGGTCGGTGTGCAGGCGCAGGCGGTCGTAGTGGCGCCGCCAGACGGGGCCTACGCTGCCTGCCTTCTCCAGCAGCCGCGCGGTCAGTCCGCGCCCGGCCAGTTGCGCGGCGCAGGCGAGCCCGGCCGGACCGGCACCTACCACGATGACATCCGCCTCGCCCATGGCGCGCTCCGCGATGGCCTTCGCGGCAGCCTACGCCGCGGCGCGGCGGGCAGGAACCGTCAAGGGTCGTTGGGGGGGGGCGGAGACCGTGCGCCGGATGTCCGCACCTTGCCGCGAGACGTTTACCAGATCAGGTCGTCGGGCACCGGGAACTGCTGGTAGTAGGCGTCATCGTCGCTCGCGGGCGCTGCCTCCCCGCGGCCGTGGTCGAGCACGATCAGGCCCGGGTCGCGCTCATCGATCCTGCCGGCGATGGCGCGTGGGATCAGCTCATAGCCTTCGCCATGCCGCACGATCACCAGCGCGCCGCTGGCCAGTTGCGCACGCAGCCGCACATCGACCAGCACGCTGGCGATGCGCTGGCCGTCGGCGAAGCGATAGGTGATGTCGCCGCTGTGTTCGACCTTGTGTGCGTCGATGAGCTGGCGCGCCTGTGTGCGCAACTCGCTGGCGCGCGCCTGTGCGTTGCGTTCGGCGGCAAGGGCGCGATCGCGCTCGGCACGCTCGGCCAGCAACCGTTGCGCCTCGACCTGCTGGGCGCTCGGTCCCGTCGGGGCCTTGCCCTGCCGTTGCTTGGATTGCTCGCGGGCTACCTGGTCGACCTTGCCCTTCTTTACCAGGCCGGCCTTGAGCAGTTGGTCTTGCAGGGGATTGCGCATGGGACGAACGAGAGCGTGCGGCCGTCGGGGAGCCGGATTGTAGCGTCGCCCGCGCGACCGGCGTGTCGCATTCCGGCAGCGAGCCGATCAATCTGCCAGCCGCGCCACCACCAGGTCCAGCAGCGCGCGCAGCCGTGCCAGCCGCCGCATGTCGCGGTGGTAGCCGACCCAGGTCTCGCGCGTGGGCGGAGCCTCGCCCAGGTCGATACGCTGCAGGCCGTCGATCGCGTCGCCCAGCGGACGCGGCAACACCGCCACACCCGCGCCGCGCACGCACATCTGCGCCTGGATGGCGCGGGCGTTGCTGCGGAAGACTACGCGCGCGTTCGGAAACGTTCGTTGCAGCCATGCCACGTCGGGCATGCCGCTGAAGGCGATGTCCATCGTGATCAGTCCCGTGCCTGCGCCGTCGCCGGCGCGCGGCAGGGGATGGCCCGCCGCGACATAGACGCCGTAGGGCATGTGCAGCAGCTTGCGCGAGACCACGTCCGGTTCGTCGAAGGGCGTAATGCGGAAAGCCAAGTCCGCCTCGCGGCGCGAGAGGCTGAAGAAGCGCGAATCGGAAAGCAGCTCGACGACCACGCGCGGGTGCCGTTTCGAGAAATCGGCGATGACCGGCGCCAGCAGGTACTCGGCGAACCAGTCCGAGGAGGTGATGCGCAGCATGCCGTCCAGCTGCTTCTCCTGCCCCGTGAGCTGGCGCTGGAAGGCAAGCGCTTCCTCCTCCATGCGCTCGGCGTGATTGAGCACGGCGGCGCCCTCGTCGGTCAGCACGAAGCCCGCCTTGGTGCGCTGGAACAGCTTGTGTCCCACGGCGCGCTCCAATGCCTGCAGCCGGCGTCCCATCGTCGGCTGGGTCTGGCCGAGCTTGCGTGCCGCCGCGCCGAGCGTGCCTTCGCGCGCGATGGCCAGGAAAACACGCAGGTCGCTCCATTCCATCGTGCTGCCTTCCGTCAGGTAGGGCCGCCATGAAAGTGTGGCGCCAGGGTCATGCAATTATGCATGGATCTAATGCGATTATTTTGATTTCCAAACAAATTTGATGGGCGTAGCTTGGCGCCACTTCGCCATCCATCGAGATCGCCATGAGCACGTCGCCGTCCATGCAAGCCGCCGTCCTGGAAAACTACGGCGCCCCGTTTCGCCTGGCCTCCGTGGCCCGGCCCGTGGCGCGGCCCGGGCAGGTGCTCGTGCGGATCATGGCCAGCGGCATCAATCCACTCGACCTGAAGATCCGCGGCGCCGCCGCGGAGCATGCGCGCCACCCGCTGCCCGCCATCCTGGGCATCGACCTGGCCGGCGTGGTCGCCGCGGTCGGGCCGGGTGTCAGCGCTTTCCGGGTGGGCGACGAGGTCTATGGCATGACCGGCGGCGTGGGCGGGGTACAGGGTTCGCTGGCTGAATATGCGGCCGTGGATGCGAGCCTGCTGGCGTTGAAGCCCGCGCACTTCAGCATGCGCGAAGCGGCGTCGCTGCCGCTGGTCTTCATCACCGCGTGGGAAGGCCTGGTCGATCGCGCCCGCGTCAAGGCGGCGCACACCGTGCTCGTGCAGGGCGGTGCCGGCGGCGTCGGCAGCATGGCGATCCAGATCGCGCGTGCTTTCGATGCGAGCGTCTACGCGACCGATGCCGCCGCACGGGCCGACATCGTCCGGCAGCTTGGCGCCACGCCGATCGACTACGCGCAGATGCAGGTCGAGGACTACGTGGCCGCCCATACCGCCGGCCGGGGATTCGACGTGGTCTTCGACACCGCCGGCGGCGCGAGCCTGGATGCGTCGTTCAAGGCCGTGGCGCGGTTCGGCCACGTGACCAGTTCGCTGGGATGGGGAACGCATGCGCTGGCGCCGCTTTCGTTCCGCGCGGCGACCTACTCGGGTGTATTCACCTTGCTGCCGCTGTTGACCGGCGAGGGCAAGGCGCACCACGGCGAGATCCTGCGTGAAGCCACGCGCCTGGCCGAAGCGGGCAGAATCCAGCCGATGCTGGATGCCCGCCAGTTCGACCTGGCCGCGGTCGATGACGCCTACGCGCTCATCGAGCGCCGGCAGGCCCGCGGCAAGGTCGTGGTCGACATCAGCGGCTGAGTGCCCGGCTTTCGCAAGGTGGCGCCTCCAGGCACCGTTTGGCCTTCCCTGCTTCCCCGGTGGCCGGTTCACCCTCGCGCCGGCCGCCCCACTTCGATGCTCCGAGGAGAGCGACCATGATGAACTGGCTGGAATACCGCAAAGAGCTGCTGGGCCGCATCGGCGAGATCGGCAAGCTGAGCCCCGATACGCTGGCCGGCTACCAGACCCTGTCCGGTGCCGGCAAGAAGACCGGCCATCTGGACGCCAAGACGCGCGAACTGATCGCGTTGGCCGTGGCGGTAACGACCCGCTGCGACGGCTGCATCACCGTGCATACGGGCGAGGCCTTGAAGCATGGCGCGACGCGCGAGGAAATCGCCGAGGCGCTCGGGGTCGCCGTGGCGCTCAACGCCGGCGCGGCGCTGGTCTATTCCGCGCGTGTGATGGACGCCGTCGGCGAGCACAGCGCGGCGGCGTGAAAACGCCTCCGTGCCGAAAGGCGCACATCGATGCGCCTGCGGCGTGGCTTCCGCATTCAGACGAGTGGCACACGCCAGTCGCAGGCGTCGCCGTCGGCGAGGAGCGGGCGCTGCCGTGGGCGGGTTGACGATGTCGATCCTGGACGGGCTTCATGGCGGACGCATGAGCCTGCTGCTTCTTTGCGGGCATGATGTAGCGACAGCGGCCGTCCCCAGGGAGCTTCCATGCCCGACCCTTCCAAGGCATCGCGCCCGGCGCTTGGCGAGCTCCTGCGCGAGTGGCGCGCCGCGCGCCACTTCAGCCAGCTCGATCTCGCCCTGGCGTCACAGATGTCCACGCGCCACCTGAGCTGCGTGGAAACCGGCAAGGCACGGCCGAGCCGCGAAACGCTCGCGCGCATCGCCGCGGTGCTCGACATGCCGCTGCGCGAGCGCAACGCGTTGCTGCTCGCGGCCGGTTACGCGCCGGAGTATCCCGAGCGCGGATGGGAAGCGCCGGCGCTGGAGCGGATGCGGCAGGCGGTCGACTTGATCCTGGCGCACCAGGAGCCGTATCCCGCCTTCGTGCTCGATCGGCAGTGGGACGTGCTGATGGCGAACGATGCGGCCCTGCGCGTCAACCGGCTGCTGATGGACGGACGCGAGAGCCGGCACCGCAACCTGCTTCACCAGGTGTTCGACCCGACCGATTTCCGTGCGGTGATCGTCAACTGGCCGGAAGTAGCGGAAAAATTCCTGCACCACCTGCATGCGCAGATCGTCGCGGCGCCTACCGATCCGATGCCGCGCAGCTTGCTCGAGGCGGTGTCTGCCTATCCGGACGTACCCTCGCTCGGGCGCTTGCACGGGGCGCAGGCTCCTGCACCGGTACTGACCCTGGTGTTCCGCAGCAAACTGGGCGAACTCCGGTTCTTTGAGACGATCACCACGTTCTCGATGCCGCGCGACGTGGCGCTCGAGGAACTGCGCATCGAATCCGCGTTCCCCGCCGACGACGCGACCGCGGCCGTCTGCGCCCGACTGGCGCGGCAGCAGGCGGCATGACCGCTTCCATGAATGGGCTGTAAGCCTGGGCGGCTTCCCGCTTCCTTGTTCAGTGCTTCAACGCCCGCTCGACATCGTCGGCCATCACCCCGACACGCTCGACGGCGGCCCGCAGTTCGTCCTGGCTGACGCCCCATTTGTTCGCCCAATAACGCGCCTCGTAATCCTCGTTGAGGTTGACGCGGCTGCGGTCGGCAGGACCGCGATTGTTGAGGTCGTCGCTCATGGCAGGCTCCCGGCTGGCTGTCCTGCGCTTGCTTGTGGCACCGCGGCGGTGAAAGAGCGGTGGACCCGGGGTCGTCGCCTGCTTGGCATTCGGCGCCCGGTGTGGGCGGGACAGGCCCGCCGATTGCTTTGCGCTGATGTGCTGTGCGCGGAATGACCGCTCAGCGCTTGCCCTTGGCGTCCAGCATCGCCTTGAGGTCGGCGAACGGGTTGCCGGTGGCAGGCGCCTGGGCGGCGGCCTCGTACCCGGCGCCGCGCACGTGGTCGATGTGGCGCGAGTGCTCGTTGTCGTGGCAGTACACGCACAACAGTTCCCAGTTGCTGCCGTCCGGCGGGTTGAAGTCGTGGTCGTGGTTGCGGTGATGCACGGTCAGCTCGCGCAGGTTGCTGCGGGTGAACTCGCGTCCGCAGCGGCCGCACACCCATGGGTACATCTTCAATGCCCGCTCGCGGTAGCCGAGCTCGCGCTGCTCGGCGGCGCGGCGGGCATCGGCAACGATGCGGTCGAGCTTGGCTGGGTCAGGTGTGCGTGGGCTCATGGCGAAGACTCGGTTGGACCGCCCGATTATGCCTGCGTGACGGCAGGCCAGACCGTTGTCGGCCCGCGCGGTGGCGCCTGGCAAGTAGAGAGGCGCCTGTCGCGTGCGCCACAATGGCCGGGTTTCGTTACCGGGCTACGACCATGACCTACCTCTGGATCAAATCCTTCCACGTGCTCTTCGTCATCGCGTGGATGGCGACGGTGTTCTACCTGCCGCGCATCCTGGTGAACCTGGCCGAGGCAGGCGATGACACAGCGGTGCGTTCGCGCCTGCTGCTGATGGGCCGGCGCCTGTACAAGTTCGGCCACAACATGTTCGGCATCGCCTTCCTGTTCGGGCTGGCGCTGTGGCAGGGCTGGCGGGTATTTCCCTCGACGTTGCCGAACGTGGTGGCGGGCATGCACTGGATCGACCTCAAGCTGGCGCTGGTAGCCGTACTGCTGGCCTACTTCGTGGTGGTCGGAAGGATGCTCAAGCGCTGTGCGCAGGGTGGCGCGCTGCCGTCGGCGGGGGCGCTGCGCTGGCTCAACGAGTTGCCGGTGCTGGTGTTGTTGGGTGTGATCTTCCTGGTGCTTGCCAAGCCGTTCTGAGCAGCGCGCCGCGCCGCGCGCAACCCGGGGCCCATAAGAACCAGGGGGCCGCGGGCGCGCGGTTGCACACGATGACGCTGGATCTGGAACCCCTGGCATGCGCGGACGGGATCGGCACCGGCCTGCGCATCAGGACGGGGCAGGGGGAACGTCAGCTTCCGTGGTATTCCCGATACCACTCCACGAAACGCGCGACGCCATCCTCGATCGAGGTGTCCGGGGCGTAGCCGACATCCCGGCGCAGCGCCGATACGTCGGCCCAGGTGTCGGGTACGTCGCCGGGCTGCATCGGCAGCAGGTTCTTTTCCACCGTGCGGCCCAGGTTCTGCTCCAGCAGTTCGATGAAGCGCATCAGCTGTACCGGCTGGTCGTTGCCGATGTTGTAGACGCGATAGGGCGCGTTCGAGGTGCCGGGATTGGGGTTTTCGGCGTCGTATGAGGGGTCCGGTTGCGCAGGGTGGTCGAGCGTGCGGACCACGCCCTCGACGATGTCGTCGATATAGGTGAAGTCCCGGCTGTGGTTGCCGAAATTGAACACGTCGATCGGCTCGCCGCGGCTGATGCGGTCGGCGAACAGCATCGGCGACATGTCCGGACGGCCCCAGGGACCGTACACCGTGAAGAAGCGCAGGCCGGTGGTGGGCAGGCCGTAAAGATGGCTGTAGGCATGGGCCATCAGCTCGTTGGCCTTCTTGCTGGCGGCGTACAGGCTGACCGGGTGGTCGACCGCATCCTCCACCGCGAAGGGCATCTTGCGGTTGGCCCCATAGACGGAACTGGATGAGGCGTAGACCAGGTGCTCGACCTTGCCGTGGCGGCAGCCTTCGAGGATGTTGAGGAACCCGTCCAGGTTGCTGCGCACGTAGGCGCGCGGGTTCTTCAGCGAATAGCGCACGCCTGCCTGCGCGGCCAGATTGACCACGCGCTGCGGCTGGAACTGGGCGAAAGCGCGGTCGACCGCTTCGGCGTCGGCCAGGTCCGCGCGCAGGTGGGTGTATGCGGCATGGTCGACGAACTGCGCCAGGCGCGCTTCCTTCAACGACGGGTCGTAGTAGTCGTTGTGGTTGTCGATGCCGAGGACTTCGTCGCCGCGCGCAAGCAGGCGCTGGGCGAGCGCGGCGCCGATGAAGCCGGCCGTGCCGGTGACGAGGATGCGCATCCGTTACGGGTTCCTGGAGGAGACGGCCGATTCTAGCGGGCTGGGCCGTGAGGACCGCGCTCACGCGCCCGGATTCTTCGGCTAGACTAGCCGCCTGAACCGAACACAAGGTGGCCGGCGCGTGAGCGCGGGTCGAGCGTGCGACATGGCAACTACTACCATTCATCGCTGATCTTCCGACGCCTTGCGTTCCAACACGAAAGGGCGCCATGCCCTTTTTTGATTTCCGAAGGTTCGTTTCCATGATCGAAGTTACCCTTCCGGACGGCAGCAAAAGGCCGTTCGACCATCCCGTGACCGTCCAGGACGTGGCCGCTTCCATCGGCGCGGGCCTGGCCAAGGCGACGCTCGCCGGCAAGGTGGACGGCAGGCTGGTCGATGCCAGCTTTCCGATCGAGCGCGACGCCAGCCTCGAGATCGTGACCGAGAAGAGCCCCGAGGCGCTGGAGATCCTGCGCCACTCCACCGCTCACCTGCTGGCGCAGGCCGTGCAGCGCCTGTATCCGGGGGCGCAGGTGACGATCGGTCCGGTGATCGACAACGGCTTCTACTACGACTTCGCCTATGAGCGGCCTTTCACGCCCGAGGACCTGGCGAAGATCGAGGCGGAGATGGAGAAGATCGTCAGGGAAGCGCTCCCGGTCTCGCGTTCGGTGAAGTCGCGCGACGAGGCGGTCGCGTTCTTCCGTGGCCTGGGCGAGGTCTACAAGGCCGAGATCATCGAGTCGATCCCGGCCAACGAGGAGCTCTCGCTCTATACCCAGGGCGAGTTCACCGACCTCTGCCGCGGCCCGCACGTGCCCAACACCGGCAAGCTGCGCGCGTTCAAGCTGATGAAGGTAGCCGGCGCCTATTGGCGCGGCGACAGCAACAACGCGATGCTGACCCGCGTCTACGGCACTGCCTGGCTCAACGACAAGGATCTCAAGGCCTACCTGCACCAGCTGGAGGAGGCCGAGAAGCGCGACCACCGCAAGATCGGCAAGGCGCTGGACCTGTTCCACCAACAGGAAGAGTCGCCCGGCATGGTGTTCTGGCACCCCAACGGCTGGGCGATCTGGCAGCAGGTCGAGCAGTACATGCGCCGCGTGTACCGCAAGAGTGGCTACCAGGAGGTGCGCTGCCCGCAGGTGCTGGACGTGTCGCTGTGGAAGAAGTCCGGCCACTGGGACAACTACGCGGAGAACATGTTCTTCACCGAGTCGGAGAAGCACACCTACGCGCTCAAGCCGATGAACTGCCCGGGTCACGTGCAGGTCTTCAACACCGGCCTGCACAGCTACCGCGAGCTGCCGATCCGCTACGGCGAGTTCGGCGGCTGCCACCGCAACGAGCCCTCCGGCGCGCTGCACGGCATCATGCGCGTGCGTGCCTTCACCCAGGACGACGGCCACATCTTCTGCACGCCCGAGCAGATCGAGCCGGAAGTGACCGCCTTCCACCAGCAGGCGATGCAGGTCTATGCCGACTTCGGCTTCCAGGACATCGCGCTGAAGATCGCGCTGCGCCCGGACAAGCGGATCGGCTCGGAAGAGGTGTGGGACCGCGCCGAGGACGCGCTGCGCAAGGCGCTCTCCTCCGCCGGCGTGCAATGGGAGGAGCTGCCCGGCGAGGGCGCCTTCTACGGCCCGAAGATCGAGTACCACATGAAGGACTCGATCGGCCGCGCCTGGCAGGTCGGCACCATGCAGGTCGACTTCATGATGCCCGAGCGCCTGGGCGCCGAGTTCGTGGACGAGAACTCGCAGAAGCGCCACCCGGTGATGCTGCACCGCGCGATCGTCGGTTCGATGGAGCGTTTCATCGGCATTTTGATCGAGCACCATGCCGGCAACCTGCCGGCGTGGCTGGCGCCGGTACAGGCGGCGGTGTTTTCGATCACCGACGCCCAGGCCGGCTACGTCCGGGAAGTGGCGCAAGCCCTTGTCGACAAAGGCTTCCGCGTCCAGGCCGATTTGCGCAACGAAAAAGTCGGCTATAAAATCCGCGAGCATACGTTGCAGAAGGTCCCTTATCTCCTTGTGGTCGGTGACCGCGAGAAGGAAGCGGGGGCCGTTTCCGTGCGTACCCGTTCTGGCGAGGACCTGGGCAGCATGCCGCTGGCCGCCTTCGTCGAACGACTTCAGGCCGAAACGCGGCGTTGATGTTCCGCGTGGCCTAATTCAACAACTCTTCTGGAGGATAGTGGTATCGCTACCACCGACAACAAGGGCAATCGCCGTAACCTCGAAATCCGCGTGCCGCGCGTGCGCGTGATCGGCGCCGACTCGGAACAGCTGGGCATCCTGACCCGCGACGAGGCGCTGGCCCTCGCGCAGGAAGCGGGCATGGACCTGGTCGAGATCCAGCCCAACGGCGACCCGCCGGTCTGCCGCATCATGGACTACGGCAAGTTCAAGTTCGAAGCCCAGAAGAAGGCGTCCGCCGCCAAGAAGAAGCAGAAGCAGGTCGAGATCAAGGAAGTGAAGTTCCGTCCTGTCACGGACGTGGGCGACTACCAGATCAAGCTGCGCAACATGCTTCGCTTCTTGGAAGAGGGCGACAAGGTCAAGGTCACCATCCGCTTCCGCGGCCGCGAGATGTCCCACCAGGACCTGGGCCAGAACCTGGCCAGGAAGATCCAGGAGGACGTCGGCGACAACGGCCAGGTGGAATCCTTCCCTAGGCTGGAAGGGCGCCAGATGGTCATGATGATCGGGCCGAAGAAGAAGCAGTAACAAAAAAAGGCGGCCGCGATGGCCGCCTTTTTCTTTTGCCTCGCCCTTCAAACTTCTCCCTCCGGGGAGAGGGCAGGGTGAGCGGGCGGGGCTCGCAGGAAAGGTGGGTGGCGCCAGGGCGCTTGACGAAAGTCACGCCTCGGAGGGAGCTTCCCGCAAGAGCGGCCCCTCACCCCAACCCTCCCCCCGGAGGGGAGAGGGAGCGGGTCGCGCGGCCCTCAGCTCTCGAACCGCACCAGCACCATCTCCGCTTCGACAAACTCGCCCTGCGTCGCGCTGACGCTGTCGATGGTGCCTGCGCGCGGTGCCTTGAGCGCCAGTTCCATCTTCATCGCTTCCATGACCAGCAGTTCCTGTCCTTCCTCGACGACGTCGCCGACCATGGCCTTGACCAGCACGATGCGGCCCGGCATCGGTGCGACGACCTGGTTGCCGCCGGCGCTCTCGGTCGAGGCCCAGGCAAAGGCGGGGGCACGTATGAAGCGGTAGCGGCGGCCGGCAGCGTCGTGCAGCAGGACGCGGGTGTCGTCGACCCGTGCTGGCAGGCGCTGGGCCTCGCCGTCGAAGCGGGCGCTCAACGCATCGGCTTCCAGGCGCGCGCCGGCCACTTCGCAGGCCGCTTCGCCGTGTTCGAGTCGGTAGTCGCCGGCATGGCCGTGCGCGGCGATTTCGTAGCGCTGCTCGTGCAGCGACAGCGCCACCACGCGCTTGCCCGCGTGGCCGATGCGCCATGCATCGGCGCTCGCCCAGGGCGAGTGCGGATCGGCCGGGTCGGGCGTCACATGGCGCTCCTCCTGCAGCAACGCCGCGGTAGCCGCAGCGAACAGTACGCGATCGGCCGGCGCCGCGTCGCCCTGGAGAAACTGGTCCAGGTGCCGGTCGAGGTAGCCGGTGTCGATGGTTCCTTCGACCACGGACGGGTGGCGTGCCAGCCGTTCGAGGAAGGCGATGTTGGACTTCGGCCCCACGATCTCGCACTGGGCGAGCGCCTCGCGCAGGCGCTCCAGCGCCTGCGGGCGCTCGACGTCCCACACGATCAGCTTGGCGATCATCGGGTCGTAGAAGATGGTGACGGTGTTGCCCTCGACCACGCCCCCATCGACGCGTACGTGCCGGGACGGCGCGGGCAGGCGCAGGCGCACCAGCTTGCCCGAGCCGGGCAGGAAATTCTGTTCCGGATCCTCGGCGTACAGGCGCACCTCGATCGCGTGGCCGTGCGCCCGGATCTGCTCCTGTTTCAGCGGCAACGGCTCGCCGGCGGCGACACGCAACTGCCACTCGACCAGGTCCAGGCCGAGCGTTTCCTCGGTGACCGGGTGCTCGACCTGCAGGCGCGTGTTCATTTCCATGAAGAAGAACTCGCCGTCCGCGCCAACGATGAATTCGACGGTGCCGGCGCCAACGTAATCGACCGCCTTCGCGGCGGCCACCGCCGCCTCGCCCATCGCCTGGCGGCGCGCCGGCGTGAGAAAGGGTGAGGGCGTCTCTTCCAGCACTTTCTGGTAGCGCCGCTGCGAGGAGCATTCGCGCTCGTTCAGATGGATCACGTTGCCGTGGGTGTCGCCGAACACCTGGAATTCGATGTGCCGCGGATGGTCGACGTAGCGCTCCAGGATCACCCGCGTGTCGCCAAAGGCATTGGCCGACTCGCGCTGCGCCGAGGCCAGGGCATCGGCGAACTCGCCCTCGCCGCGCACGATGCGCATGCCCTTGCCGCCGCCGCCGGCCGCAGCCTTGATCATCAGCGGATAGCCGGTCTTGAGCGCCTGCTCGGCGAGGAACGCCGGTTCCTGGTTCTCGCCGTGGTAGCCCGGCACCAGCGGCACCGCGTGCTTTTCCATCAGCGCCTTGGCGGCAGCCTTGGAACCCATCGCGTCGATGCTTTCGGGCTTTGGTCCGATGAACACGATGCCCGCCTCGACGCAGGCGCGCGCAAAGCCGGTGTTCTCCGACAGGAAGCCGTAGCCGGGGTGGATCGCCTGGGCGCCGGTCCGCCTGGCCACCTCGAGGATGGCGTCGCCGCGCAGGTAGGAATCGGCCGGGCGCGGGCCGCCGATCGGCCAGGCCTCGTCGGCCAGGCGGACGTGCTGGGCGTCCTTGTCGGCGTCCGAATACACCGCGATGGTGTGGATGCCAAGGCGGCGGCAGGTGCGGATCACGCGGCAGGCGATCTCGCCACGGTTGGCAATCAGTACGCGCTCGAACATGCAGGGTCGTCCCCAAGTCGATGCAAAGCCCGCAAAGCTAGCAGATGTGCCGTGTGTAGCCGATGCGCAGCGCAGCACGGTGGTGGCCGGAGCTATCATTGCCGGTCGCCGCCACCGTTGCGCAGATGCCCCGGTATGGGTGGCGGTTGCGCTCAGGTGCGCCCTTACGAATCCCGCGAGACACGCCGTTGAAGAAGTCCGATTTCGATTTCGACCTGCCGCCCGAGCTGATCGCCCAGGCCCCGCTGCCAGAGCGCTCGGCCAGCCGGCTGCTGTGGCTGGATCCGGCCACCTGCACGCTGGCGGACCGGCAGTTCCGCGAGCTGCCTTCGTTCCTGCGCGCCGGCGACCTGCTGGTGTTCAACGATACCCGCGTGTTGCCGGCCCGTCTTTACGGTCGCAAGGATTCCGGTGGCGCAGTGGAGATCCTGATCGAACGCGTCACCGGCGCGCACGAGGCGACCGTGCAGCTGGGCGTGAGCAAGAAGCCGAAGCAGGGCGGCCGGATCGAACTCGGTGACGGCAGCCACGCGACCGTGCTCGGCCGGGACGGTGCGTTTTTCAGGCTGCGCTTCGAATCGCCCGAGCCGCTGGAAGGGTTGCTTTCGAAGCTGGGCGAGATGCCGCTGCCACCTTACATCGAACGCCACGCGGACGCGGCCGACCTGGAGCGCTACCAGACCGTCTACGCGCGCGAACCGGGCGCCGTGGCCGCGCCGACCGCGGGCCTGCATTTCGACGAGCCGCTGCTCGCGCGCCTGCGCGAACTCGGGGTGGATTCGGGTTACGTCACGCTGCACGTGGGCGCCGGGACGTTCCAGCCGATGCGGGTGCAGGACATACACCAGCACACCATGCACCGCGAGTGGCTCAACGTTGGCGCTGCGCTGGTGGAGAAAGTGCGTCGCACGCGCGCGGCCGGCGGGCGGGTCATCGCGGTGGGCACCACGGTGGTGCGGGCGCTGGAGGCCGCCTCGAGGGACGGGCAACTGCAGCCGTTCGCAGGCGAGACGCAGATCTTTATCTTCCCCGGCTACCGCATCACCAGCATCGATGGCCTGGTCACCAACTTCCACCTGCCGCAGTCGACCCTGCTGATGCTGGTGTCGGCGCTGGCCGGGCGCGAATTCGTGCTGGAGGCCTACAGGCATGCGGTGCGGGAGCGGTACCGGTTCTTTTCCTATGGCGACGCCATGCTGATCCTGCCGCGCACCTAGTTCCCGCTCCCTTCCGGGGAGAGGGAGCAGAACGCGCGATAATGCCTCGATGACTTCCATGACTTTCCAACTGCTGGCGCGCGACGGCGCGGCCCGCCGCGGCCGCCTTGCCTTCGACCGCGGCACCGTGGAGACCCCCGCCTTCATGCCCGTGGGCACCTACGGCTCGGTCAAGGCAATGACACCGCGCGACCTCACCGAACTCGGCGCGGAAATCATCCTTGGCAACACCTTCCACCTCTACCTGCGCCCCGGCCTGGAGATCGTGGAGAAATTTGCTGGCCTGCACCGATTCATTGGCTGGGACAAGCCCATCCTCACCGACTCCGGCGGTTTCCAGGTCTTCTCGCTGGCGCACAAGCGCAAGCTGGCCGAGGAGGGCGTGACCTTCGCCTCGCCGGTGGACGGCTCCAAGGTGTTCCTGTCGCCGGAAGTGTCGATGAAGATCCAGACGGTGCTGGATTCGGACATCGCCATGATCTTCGACGAATGCACGCCTTATCCGGCAACCGAGCAGCAGGCGGGCGACTCGATGGCGATGTCGCTGCGCTGGGCCGAGCGTTCGCGCCGGGCCTTCGACGAGCTGAAGAATCCCAACGCGCTGTTCGGCATCGTGCAGGGCGGCGTGTACGAGCCGTTGCGCCGCCGCTCGGCCGAGGGCCTGGTCGGCATCGGCTTCGACGGCTACGCGGTCGGCGGCCTGGCGGTGGGCGAGCCGGAGGCCGAGCGCAACCACACGCTGGACTTCACCGTGTCGATGCTGCCGCAGGACAAGCCGCGTTACTTGATGGGCGTGGGCCGGCCGGAGGACATCGTCGAGGCGGTGCGCCGGGGCATCGACATGTTCGACTGCGTCATGCCGACCCGCAACGCCAGGAATGGCTTCCTGTTCGTGCCCGAGGGCACCCTGCGCATCCGCAATGCCAGGTACGCGGACGACACGCGGGTGATCGAGGAAGGCTGCGACTGCTACGCCTGCGCCAACGGTTTCAGCCGCGCCTACTTGCGCCACCTGGACCGCTGCAACGAAATTCTCGCCAGCCAACTGGCCACGCACCACAACCTGCGCCATTACCAGCGGTTGATGGCCGGACTCAGGGCAGCCATCGCCGCCGGCACGCTCGAGGACTTCGTCGCCGCTTTCTACGCGCGCCGCCAGGGCGGGACACCGGACGCGTAGTGCGCCCGGCACTCGAACCTTCGCCCTCGGGGGAGGGGGCCCGAAGAGAGAGAGGTCCGGGCGGAACGACATGCCGCGAGATACCGAACCCTCACTGCGCGCTCCCTGGCGGGGCTGAGCAAGGCCAAGCCCATCCTGCGTGTGCAAGGCGCCCGATGCGCGGCTGCCGTGCGCCTGCGTTGGGAAGGCGCTCTTCAGCGAGGAAATGGCCGGCCGCGCACAGGGCGCTTCACCGGTGATGTCCCCCGGGAACTTCCCGCCCCGGGCCGCTTACCAAAGCGCGCCGCTTGCAAACCCGGCCGCCTGCCGCCATGCAGGGATGCGTGAAGCTCCCGTGCATGCCCTGGGGGCGCATGGCATAATCCAAGACCTTTTTCTGGCGCGGACGGAAATCCTTGTCCACGCCGCTACTTGCAGGATGAAACGATGACTCTTCCGATCTCCCTCATGCTGGCCCAGGCGGCCCCTGCCGCTGCGCCGGGCAACCCGCTCTTCAGCTTCCTGCCGCTGATCGCGCTGTTCGTCATCTTCTATTTCCTGATGATCCGCCCGCAGATGAAGCGCCAGAAGGAGCACCGCAATCTGGTGTCGGCGCTGGCCAAGGGCGACGAGGTGGTCAGCAACGGCGGCATCGCCGGCCGCGTCGAGGACGTGGGCGAGAGCTTCCTTACCGTCGAGATCGCGCCTAACGTGAAGATCAAGCTGCAGAAGGGCGCCATTTCCCAGGTGCTGCCCAAGGGCACGCTGAAGGCGTCCTGATCCTTCGGCCAGCCAGGCCATCCGCCGCGGGCCGAGGGGGCCGCGGCTTCGACGTAACGAGAAACGGGCTTCCCAGGCATGAGTGACTTTCCACGCTGGAAATACGCGCTGGTCGCGTTGGTATTGCTGTTCGGCATCATCTACGCGCTGCCCAACGCGTTCCCGCCGGTGCCGTCGGTGCAGGTGCTCGCCACCCACGGCGCACCGCTCGATGCCTCGGTCAAGCAGAAGGTCGCCGATGCGCTGACGGCGCAGAAGGTGGCGTACAGCGGCCTGGCGATCGAAGGCGACCACCTGGTGGCCGACTTCCCCAATGCCGACGTGCAGGCCAAGGCCGCCGACGTGGTCAAGGGCGCGCTGGGCGACAACTACACCGTGGCGCTCAACCTCGCCTCGACCGTGCCGGGCTGGCTGCGCGCCATCCACGCCAGCTCGATGCCGCTGGGCCTGGACCTGCAGGGCGGCGTGCACTTCCTGATGGCGGTCGACCAGAACGCGGTCGTCGACAAGCAGGAAGAGCGCTATGCCGACGACATCCGCAGCCTGTTGCGCGAAAAGAACATCCGCTACGAGTCGGTGACCCGCAACGCCCAGCGCGGGCAGGGCATCGGCGTGGTGCTGCGCTCGGCGGCCGACCGCAGCGCCGCCAGCGACGCGATCGCCACCGAATACCCGGACCTGGTGGTGCGCGACGGCGCCAGCACCGGCGATCGCTTCCTGCTCACCGCCTCGGTCAAGCCGGAGAAGCTGCGCGAACTGGCGCTGGCCACCATCCGCCAGAACACCGCCACGCTGCGCAACCGCATCAACGCGCTGGGTGTGTCCGAGCCGCTGATCCAGCAGCAGGGCGAAGACCAGATCGTGGTGGAGCTGGCCGGCGTGCAGAACCCGGCCGAAGCGAAGAAAGTGATCGGCGCGATCGCGACGCTGGAATACCGCGCCGGCATTGGCTATCCGGGCGATCCGCGTGCCGTCGAGGCCGCGCGCACCGGCAACGTTCCGCCGGACGCCAACCTCTACTACGAGCGCGGCACCAACCGCCCGGTGCTGGTCAGCAAGCGCATCATTGCCACCGGCGACGAACTGGTGGATGCGTCCTCCGGCGTCGACCAGCAGAGCGGCACGCCGAAGGTGGACGTAACGCTGAGCGCCTCGGGCGCCAAGAAGATGCTCGACTTCACCAGCGCCAATGTCGGCAAGCCGATGGCCGTGGTGTACGTGGAGACCGTCTACGACACCAAGATCGTCGACGGCAAGGAAGTGCAGGTGCCGCACACCACCCAGGAGGTGATCAGCGACGCGACGATCCAGGGCGTGTTCGGCAAACAGTTCCAGACCACCGGCCTGGCCAATCCGAAGGAAGCTTCCGAACTTGCCCTGCTGCTCAAGGGCGGCTCGCTCGCTGCGCCGATGAACATCGCCTCGCAGTCGGTGATCGGCCCGAGCATGGGCCAGGACAACATCCAGAAGGGCTTGCGCGCGGTGCTGCTGGGCCTGGGGCTGGTGTTGCTGGCGGCGGCGATCTACTACCACCTGTTCGGCCTGGTGGCCGACATCGCATTGTTCTTCAACCTGGTGATCCTGGTCGCGGTGATGTCGATGATCGGCGTGACCCTGACCATGCCGGGCATCGCCGGTATCGTGTTGACGCTGGGCATGGCGATCGACGCCAACGTGCTGATCTGCGAGCGCGTGCGTGAGGAACTGCGCAACGGCTCCAGCCCGCACGCGGCCATCCGCGCCGGCTACGACAAGGCCTGGGCGACCATTCTCGATGCCAACGTCACCCACCTGATCGCCGCGCTGGCGCTCACCACCATGGGCTCGGGTCCGATCAAGGGCTTCGGCGTGACGCTGCTGATCGGCATCCTGACCTCGATGTTCACCTCGGTCACCGTGACCCACGCGATCACCGCGCTGATCCACGGCAACCGCAAGCTCAAGACCCTTTCGGTGTAAGGGCGGGACTCCTCAATGGAAATCTTCAACCACAACAGCAACGTCCCGTTCCTGCACTGGCGCAAGATCAGTATCGTCATCGCGATCTTGCTGATGATCGCCTCGGTGGGGCTGCTGCTCACCCGCGGCCTCAACTACGGCCTGGATTTCACCGGCGGTATCTCGGTCGAGGTCAAGTACGACCACACGATCGACATCGCCGACGTGCGCAAGGCGCTGGACCAGGCCGGCATCGAAAACCCGGTGGTGCAGAGCCTGGGCGGTTCGCGCCAGGTGCTGATCCGCCTGCAGCCCAAGGGCGACGGCAAGGCCGGTGCGGCTGCCCCGGGCGAGGGCGCTTCGGCGCGCGCGGACAAGGTCGCCGCCAGCGTCATGGCTGCGCTCAAGAAGGAGCGCCCGGACGCCGTCGAAAACAGCCACAGTTTCGTCAGTCCGCAGGTCGGCGACGAACTCAAGAGCGACGGTTCGATCGCCGCGATCTTCGTGATCATCGGCATCGGCGTGTACCTGTGGATCCGCTTCGAGCGCCGCTTCGCCATCGCAGCGCTCGCCACCGAAGTACACGACGTGCTGGTGACGCTGGGCGTGATCTCGCTGGTGCAGCGCGAGTTCGACCTGACCGTGCTGGCCTCGGTGCTGGCGGTGATCGGCTATTCGATCAACGACAAGGTGGTGGTGTTCGACCGTATCCGCGAGCTGTTCAGGCTCTCCCGCAAGGCCGAGCCGGAAGAGATCCTCAACCGCTCGATCAACACTACGCTGTCGCGAACCATCATCACCTCGCTGTTCACCGGCATCACCATGGCGGCGCTGTACTTCTTCGGCGGCCCGCAGGTGCACGGTTTTGCGATCACCATGCTGATCGGCATCGTCGTCGGCACGCTGTCCTCGATCTTCGTGGCCAGCCCGATCCTGCTGTGGCTGGGCGTGTCCAAGAAGGACCTGATGCCGCAGACCAAGGACAACCCGGAGCTGGCAAGGCGGCCCTGAGGTTGGCCCACGTTTCACGAAAAGAGCCCGGCCTGAGCCGGGCTCTTTCGTTTGGGCCTCCTCGTGAGGTGGGCGTCCGCGCTGCGTCGTACCCGGGGAAACCGCTCTCCGCGGAAAACCGGCCCGGGCCGTTCAATTTTTCCGCCGGCCGACCGATAACCCGGAGTGCAAGGCGCCGCCCCGCCCGGAGTTGGATATGCTGGTTTTGGTTGGAACGCTGATCGTGCTCGGCTGCGTGCTCGGCGGCTATGTGATGTCGCACGGCCAACTGATGGCGCTGTGGCAACCGTACGAGTTGCTGATCATCTTCGGCGGCGCGATCGGTGCTTTCCTGGCGGCCAATCCCGCCAAGATCGTCAAGGCCGCGATGCAGGACGTGGCCGGCCTGATGAAGGGACCGAAGTACCGCAAGCAGGACTACGTGGACCTGCTCGCGCTGCTGTATGACATCTTCGGGGTGATGCGCAAGGAAGGCGTGCTCGGCATGGAGCCGCACATCGAAGACCCGCAATCGAGCCCGGTGTTCTCCGCCTATCCGCGCCTGCTGGGCGAACACCACCTGGTCGAATTCATCACCGATTGCCTGCGCCTGATCGTCGGCGGCAGCATGGAGGCGCACGAGCTCGAAGCGCTGCTCGACGCCGAGGTCGAGAACCACCACGTCGAGGCCGAGGCGCCGGCGCAGGCCGTGGCGAAGATGGCCGACGGACTGCCTGGTTTCGGCATCGTGGCGGCGGTGCTGGGCATCGTCACCACCATGTCCAACCTGGGGGGCGATACCTCGCGCATCGGCGAGCACATCGCCGGCGCCCTGGTCGGCACTTTCCTTGGCATCCTGCTGTGCTATGGCTTCATCGGCCCCTTGGCGGCGGCGATGGAGAGCCGGGTGCGCGAGGACGGCAAGGCCTTCGAATGCGTCAAGGTGGCGCTGCTGGGCAACCTGCGCGGATACAACCCGAAGGTTTCGGTGGAGTTCGCGCGCAAGGTGCTGTCGGCGCAGTCGCGGCCGAACTTCCAGGACCTGGAGGACCACCTCAAGGGCGCCCGCGCCGGAGCCGGTGCATGAGCGAAGGGGGCGGCCCGTCGGTCATCGTCAAGCGAGTGAGGAAGCGGGGGCACGGCTACCACGGCGGCGCGTGGAAGGTGGCCTACGCCGACTTCGTCACCGCGATGATGGCGTTCTTCCTGGTCATGTGGATCCTGGGCGCCGGTACGCGCGAGCAGAAGGCGGCGATCTCCGAGTATTTCCGCAACCCCAGCATGACGCCTGGCAGCGCCACGATCGCTCCGCCGGGCAAGATGGGTCCCGGCGGCGCCAGCGACGCGGCGGTACAACTGGGCGGTGCGATGGATCTTTCCCACGGCCCCGGCAAGGACCGCCACAACGGCCCGCCCGGTGCAGCTTCGAAGGAAGAGATCGACAAGCGCGCGCGCGCGCAGGAGAAGGCCCGCCTGCAGGAGCTGATGCAGCAGCTGCACGCGGCAATCCAGAACAGCCAGGCGCTGGCGCCGTTCAAAGACCAGCTGCTGCTGGACATCACCTCCGAAGGCCTGCGCATCCAGATCGTCGACAAGCTCAACCGGCCGATGTTCGACCTGGGCAGTGCCCAGTTGAAGGACTACACGCGCGCGATCCTCGGCGAGCTGGGTACCTTCATCAACCGCGTGCCCAACCGCGTCAGCATCACCGGGCATACGGATGACGCGCCCTATATGAACGAGCGCGACTACAGCAACTGGGAACTCTCCACCGACCGTGCCAACGCCGCGCGTCGCGCCCTGCTGGCCGGCGGCATGGACAAGGGCAAGACCGCGCGCGTGGTCGGCCTGGCGGCCTCGGTGCCGCTGGACAAGGCGCATCCGGACAATCCGATCAACCGGCGCATCAGCATCATCGTGATGACCAGGGAAGCCGAGGCGGCGGCGCTGTCGCAGGATGTCGTGGATGGCAGCCCCTCGCCGCCCAAGGGCCCGCCGACGGCAGCGGTATCTTCGCCGTCCACGCCGGCAAGGGATGTCCCCGCTTCGCCCGAACCCACCGGTACGTCCCCGGCTGGCACGCCAGTGGCGGCGACCGCACTGCCGGTACCGCCCACGCTGCGACCCGCCGGCCGCTAGGAGCGAGACCGCCCTTGCTCCTCACCCCTCCAGGGAGAGGAGCAAGCAAAAGCCGGGGCACGATCACCGTTCGCGCTGAGCGTAGCCCGCAGGGCGACGTCGAAGCGCCTCCCGCAGACTTCGCACTCGAATCCCCTCTACCGGAGAGGGGAGGCTCAAGCCGGGCGCCTCACTCCTCCACTTCCGGCAGCGGCACGGCGATGTGGCAGGCCAGGCCGGTCTCCCGGTATTCGATGCTCACCGCGCCGTTGCGCGCGGGGTTGAGGCTGCGTTCGATCAGGCGCGTGCCGAAACCCTTGCGGGCTGGCGGAAGCACCGGTGGTCCGCCGTATTCGACCCAATCAAGGTGCAGGATGCGCCGGCCGTGGGCTTCGCCGACGAACCAGTGGATGCGCACGCCGCCGCCACGGTCGCCGAGCGCGCCGTACTTGATCGCGTTGGTGGCCAGTTCGTGCAGCGCCAGTGCGAAGGACAGCGCGTTCTGCGGCGACAACCGGACCCGCGGCCCGTCGATGTCGAAGCGCTCGCTGCCGCGGAAGTCGTGCGAGCGCGCCATCTGCGCCACCAGGTCGCTCAGCAGCACGCTGTGCCAGTGCTCGCGGGTGAGCACGTCGTGGGCATGCGAGAGCGAGATCAGGCGGGCGTTGAACACCTCGGCCGCGCTTTCCACCGAGGCGGCGCCGCTGAAGGACTGCGCCGCCAGCGACTGCACGATTGCCAGGGTGTTCTTCACCCGGTGGTTGAGCTCGTTGATCATCGTGCGCTGCTGCTGCTCGGCGAGCTTTCGTTCCTGCACATCGACCATCAGACCGGCGAAGCAGGTGGGGCGTCCTTGCTCGTCGTGCTCACAGCGGCCGGAGGCCTCGACCCACAGGTAGCGATCGTCCGGCTGCAGGATGCGGTACTGGCAGCGGTAAGGCGCACCTTCGCGCATGCTCTGGTCGATGCGTAACTCGACTTCCGGCATGTCCTGCGGGTGGATGCGGTCCAGGAACGCCTCGACCGGCAAGCCGGCGGCCGCATGCACCGGATCCAGCGAGAAGGCGCGGGCGAAGCGGTGGTCGCCGGTGACCTGGTTGTCCGGCACATTCCACAACCAGGTGCCGATCACCGCGCCGGAGTCGAGTGCCAGTTCGACCTGTTCGCGGGCGCGATGATAGGCGCGCTCGGCATTGACGCGCGCGGTCGTCTCCACTACGACGGCGAGGAACCCCCTCGGCACGCCCTCGCCGTCGCGCAGCGGGATGTAATCCAGGTCGAGCCAGACGTCCTCGGGGTGGCCGTTGCGGAACAGCACCAGCGGCTGGTCCTTGTAGGAAAGCGGGCTGCCCGCCAGCGTCGTGTCCAGCACGTGCCGGTTGAAGTCGGCCACTTCCGGCCAGGCCGCCAGCACGTTGAGCCCGAGCAGGTAGGGATGGCGCCCGCCCGCGAAACCGGCGTACGCGTCGTTGTAGATCAGCTGCGCGTCCGGCCCCCACGCCATCACCATGGGCAGGTTGGAGGAAAGGGTGATGTCCACCGCCGTGCGCAGCGCCTGGGGCCAGCGGTCGATCGGTCCCAGCGCGGTCGTTCCCCAATCGTAGGCGCGTACGCGATGGAGCATTCCCGGTTCGGTCTGCATCCGTTCGTTGTCGTCCATGGGCCGTATTCTTGGTTGCCTTTCGCTAAGGGCGTGGCCGATGCGAGGTACGTCATCGGTCCACGATCACACTGACCCTGCCGACTGCCTGCAGAGGCCAGCCGAGTGGAGCTTGGCGGCCCGGGTGACGCACACGGCTGACGCCGCACGCGGTTTCGCCGGCCTGGTGCGCCGCGCACTAGCCGCGCAGGCGTGCATCCAGGTCGGCCAGGCGGGCGGGCGTTCCCACGTCGGTCCAGCTGCCGCGATGATGCGAGCCATGCACCTGGCCGGCGGCCATGGCGCCGCGCAGCAAAGGAGCGAGCTTGAAGCGGGGCGGCGTGGCTTCTGCGCCGGGCGCATCGCCGATCGTGGTGCGCCAGTCCTGCAGCAGCGCGCGGCGGTACACGCCGATGCCGCTGAAAGTCAGCCGTGGCTCGCCTTCGGCGTGCAGCAACCCTTGCGCGTCAAGCATGAAGTCGCCGTGCGGGTGGTGCGCGGGATTGCCGACCATCACCAGGTGCGCGAGACCCCTCGGCTGCGGCGGCAGCGCGGCGTAGTCGACGTCGCTGTGGATGTCGCCGTTGACGGCGATGAACGGTTCCTCGCCCAGCAGCGGCAGCGCGTTGTACATGCCGCCACCGGTTTCCAGCGGCGTGGGACCCTCGTACGCATAGCGGATGCGCAGGCCCCAGCGGCTGCCGTCGCCCAGTGCATCGGAAAATTGTTCGGCCAGGTGCGAGGTGTTGATCACCACGTAGTGCACGCCGGCGGCGGCAAGTTTCTCCAGGTGCCAGGCGATCAGCGGCTTGCCACCGGCTTCGAGCAGCGGCTTGGGCGTGCGGTCGGTGAGCGGGCGCATACGCTCGCCCAGGCCCGCGGCGAAGATCAGCGCATGCCTCATGCCGCCGCCGGTGTGGTGATGTCGCGCCCGCCCACGCAGCGCTCGACGAGCGTGGCAAAATCCGCCAGCTCGGAATAGCGGCGCGAAACCCCGAGCACGTAATCCAGTACGCGCGGCAGGTCGCCGAGGTAGCCCCGCTTGCCGTCGCGATACCACAGGCGGCAGAAGATGCCGAGCACCTTCAGATGGCGCTGCAGACCGATCAGGTCGAACCAGCGGCGGAAGCGTTCGCGGTCGACGTCCGGCTCGAGCAGGCCGGCATCCAGCGCACGCTGGCGATAGGCCTCCGCCCAGCCGGCGACGCGGGCCTCGTCCCAGGCGATGTAGCAATCGCGCAGCAGCGAAGCGAGGTCGTAGGCGAGCGGCCCGTACAGCGCACCCTGGAAATCGATGATGCCGGGGCTCCACAGCCCTGGCGCGATGGCGTCGCGGTAGTGCGACGAGGCCGGACGGTCGTCCGGCGATCGTGGCTCCGGCGGATCGCCAACGAGCATCAGGTTGCGGCTGTGGAAATCCCGGTGTACGAACACGCGCGGTTGCTCGGCGGCGCTGTGCAGCAGCACGGTGAACGCCTGCTCGATCACGTCCCACTCCCCGCACTCGGGCGTGTAGCCCAGGTGCCGCTGCAGGAACCACTCGGGCATCAGCTCCAGTTCGCGCTGCAGGAAGGCGTGGTTGTAGGGCGGAAGGTCCGTTCCGTCGACGGCCGTCTGGATGCGCAGCAGGGCGTCCATCGCCTGGCCATAGAGCGCATCCACGCTGTCGTCGTCGAGCGCGGGCAGGTAGGCGCGCTGGCCGAGGTCCTCGATCAGCAGGAAACCCTGCGCCAGGTCGTGCTCGAGGACAAAAGGCGCATGCAGGCCGGCGTCCCGCAGGCGTTGACCGATCGCGAGCCAGGGTGCGGGATCCTCCAGTGCGGGCGGCGAATCCATCACGATCCAGCTGGCGCCGCCGGTGTGCGTGCGCCAGTAGCTGCGGAAGCTGGCGTCGGACGAGGCGGGTTCCAGCGTGAGCGAGGCATCGCGCAGGGCGGCGCGGGTCCAGGCGAGGCGCTCGGCGGCGCGGTCGGAAGCGGTGGTCATGGGCAGGTCGGGCGCGGGCATCGCACCAGCTTAGCGAGCCGGCGCGCACGGAGCCAATGGAACGCACGGGTGGCGGCCGGCAAGGGTTCATCCCGTGAGACTGCGCTTTGCGATACTGCGTGGGCTGGTGGGTCATGCCCGCCACGAAACCCATCGCACCCTGGAAGCCCGCCCGCATGACCCGACGATCCGGAAGCGCCGACCTGCCGCTGCATGGCGGGCGCGTGCCGCGCTGGCTGGCGGACCGGATGACGCGGCTGGGCGCGCTGATGGCCGAGGCGATCGTGCACGAGTACGGCCGCGACGAGTTCCTGCGGCGGCTGGCGCATCCGTTCTGGTTCCAGTCCTTCGGCGCGGTGATGGGCATGGACTGGCATTCCTCCGGCATCACCACCAGCGTGATCGGCGCGCTCAAGCGGGGGCTCGGACCGCTGTCGAACGAGCTGGGCATCCACGTCTGTGGCGGCCGCGGCAAGTACTCGCGCGCCACGCCCGGCGAGCTGGTGGCGATCGGCGAGAAGGTCGGCCTCGATGGCGGCGCGCTGGCCAGCGTGAGCCGGCTGGTGGCGAAAGTGGACAGTGCCGCGGTGCAGGACGGCTTCGATCTCTACCTGCACGGGTTCATCGTCGGCGACGATGGCCAGTGGGTGGTGGTACAGCAAGGCATGAACGGCGAGCGCCGGCAGGCGCGCCGCTACCACTGGCTGTCGGAGAACCTGAAGAGCTTCGTGGACGACCCGCACGCGGCGGTGGACGGGCCCGGCCAGGGGCGCATCGTGAACCTGGCCGACCGCCGTGCGCAGGCCTCGCGGCTGGCGCAGCTGGATCTGCTGCAGGCGCTCGGGCCCGACGGCATCGCGCGCGAGCTGGAGCGCATCGAGGGCAGGCCCGCTTCCGCGCCACCGCTCGATGCACCGTTGCAGCTTGGCCTGCTGCCGCACCTGGTGATGCCCAACCACCACGACGTGCGCGGCGGCGACGTCGTCACGCGTCGCCTGCACGGCGCACTGGCCGCCGCGGCGGAGAGCGGTCCGCGTGACTTCACCGAGCTGCTGCAGGTGCCCGGCGTGGGCGCCCGTACGGTGCGCGCGCTGGCGATGGTGGCCGAGGTGGTGCACGGTGCGCCATGTCGCTTCAGCGATCCTGCGCGTTTCTCGCTCGCCCATGGCGGCAAGGACCGCCACCCGTTCCCGGTGCCCACGCGCGTCTACGACCACACCATCGGCGTGCTGAAGTCGGCGGTGGAGAACGCAAAGCTGGGACGCGACGAGCAACTGGCCGCGCTCAAGCGGCTGGACGAGCAGGCACGCCGGCTGGAGCGGCATGCCAGGGGGCCGTCGGTGGAGCAGTACATTGCCGAGGAACGGACGCGTTCGCACGAATACGGCGGACGCAGCGTGTTCGGCTGGGAGCCGCCCGCACCGGCGCCGACGCAGGGCAAGCGGGCCGCATCCTAGCCGCGTGGCAGCCAGTCACCGCGGATTCCGCATGGCGACGCATCCTTCGACGATGCCATCGGTCACTGCCGACGCGCCGTGCCATCGCCTATGCCCAGGCACAGTCGCTGCGGAAGCGACCGGTACGCAGCGTGCACCGGCGCGGCCGGTACGTGCGGTGCGGGCGCAAGAAAGGTGGATGGCGCAGCTTCGGTCGGCCCAAGTGCCAGCCACCAGTCGCGGAGTTGGCCATGGAGATGCAACATGTCGGTCCACAGGGAGCGCATAGACGTGTTCGGTGCGATGGGCGGCCAAAAAGGGGCGGCGTAATCAGTCGCAGGTGTTGCCGCGCAGGGCCGTGGCGAGCATCGACGGACGGACGCTGAAGTTTTCGTACCATGCCGTCAGGCGTGGCCGGCCGGGCTGGAAGGCGTATACGCCGCGGAATTCGAGCCAGCTCAGGGCAGTCGCCAACGCAATCGCGCCGAGATCGGGCGCCAGGGGAGTGGCCAGTTCCGCTTCCAGGTAGTCGCAAGCAGCGGCGATCTTTTCCAGCTGGCCATCGCGTAGCGGTGCCCAGCGCACGGCTTCGGGCCGGCGCTCGGTTTCCCAGCGTACGGCAATGCCCGCGTCGGCCATGCCTTGGGCGAGCGACTGCAGGCGCAGCGTGCGGTAGCGTGCGGTCGCGGTGGCCGCGATCAGCTTCGGGCCGTCGTGGAGACCGTCGAGGTACTCGCAGATGACGTTGGAGTCGAACAGCACCTGGTCCTGGTCGATCAGCACCGGCACCTTGCCGAGCGGGTTGAGCGCGAAGACCTCTTCGTTGCGACGAGTCGGGCTGGTTTCGTGATGGATCACCTCGATGCGGCCGGCCAGGCCCACTTCGTGGGCTGCGACCAACACCTTGCGGGCATACGGCGAGTGGCTCTGGTAGAGCAGTTTCATGGCAAGCCTCTGCGAAATGGAGCGGGAAAGCGGGATCAAGCTGCGAGCAGGCGTTCGCGCATCGGGCCGGAAATGTTTCCGCCACTGAGCACGGTGCTCACCCGCCGTCCCGTGTAGCGCGCCGGCTCGGCCAGCACGGCGGCCACGCCCACGGCGCCGGCGGGTTCGACGACATGGCCCAGGTGCCGGTGGACCAGCCGCATGGCCTGCACGATCTGCGGCTCGGAAACGTCGACGATCGCGTCGCAGCAGCCGCGCAGGTAGTGGAGCGTCGAGGCGATGGGGGCGCGCACGGCGATGCCGTCGGCGATCGTGTCGGCTTGCTCCGTGGAAATCGATCGACCTGCCTCGATCGAGAGCTTCATCGCTGGTGCGCCACCGGCCACTACCGCGACGATTTCCACGGCCGGCGCAAGCCGGCGCAGCACCGTGCCGATGCCGGCAAGCAAGGCTCCGTTGCCGACCGGTATGACGATCGCGTCGAAGGCGCCTTCGCGCAGGAGCTCCAGCGCGATCGTGCCGGCGCCCTCGGCGATCGCGGCCTCCGCGCCGTCTTCGACGAAAAGCAGGCCATGCGCGACGGCGTATTGGCGGGCCGCATGCTTGGCGGCATCGAAGTCGTGACCGGCCAGTCGGACATCAGCGCCGAAGCGGCGCATCGCATCGAGCTTCACCGGATTGGCTCGTTCAGCCGCGAACACGGTGCAGGCATGGCCTCGAGCGGTGGCGGCGCGAGCAAGGCCCTGGCCGAAGTTGCCCGCCGAGGCGCAGCAGATCGCTTCGCCCGCATCGAGCGCGGTAGCGCAGAACAGCTCGGTGCCGCGTCCCTTGAACGAGCCGACCGGATTGGCCAGTTCGACCTTGGCTCGCAACTGGCAGCCCAGCAGGGCGTCGAGCGTGCCGTCACTCGCAACCGGTGACCGCAGGAACACCGGGTCGATATGCCGTGCGGCCCCGAGAATCCGGCTGAAGCTGGGGATGGCGTCCATGGGAGGTTGCCGAGTGGGGAAGACGGTTTCCTATGCTAGGGTCCGCCCGCGCGGCGTAGCCGCGTCGACGACCTGCAAAATGCGCTTTCTCCCCGATCTACGACTGGTGCGCCCGATGCTCATCGAGCTGGACAAATTCGACCGCCGTATTCTCGCCATCCTGCAGGCCGATACCCGCCGTTCGGCTGAAATGATCGGCACGCAGATCGGTCTGTCCGCCTCGGCGGTGCAGCGGCGGATCGCTCGGCTGCGGGAGGAAGCGGTGATCACCGCCGAGGTGACGGTGGTCGATCCCAGGAGCGTGGGCCGGCCGTTGACCGTGATCGTCGATGTGGAAGTGGAGCGCGAGCGTCCCGAGCTGCTGGTGCGGCTCAAGCAGTGGATCGGCGCGGAGCCGGCGATCCAGGAGGCCTGGTACGTCACCGGCGAGGACGACTATGTGCTTGTCCTTAGCGCCCGTGACGTCGAGCAATACGAAGCGCTGATGCAACGGATGGTCAGCGAGAACCCGAACGTGCGCCGCTTCCACACGCGTGTGGCGCTGGGCACCATCAAGCGCGGGATGGCCGTGCCCATGGACCTGCCACCGGGTTGAGGCGCTCTGCTTGCGCGCCTTTCCTCGCGGTTGCCTGGACGGTTGTTTCCCGGCACGCCGGGCCGCCGTGAGCTAGTCGTGCCCGTCCGCGGCCTGCACCGTGGCCTTGCGTTCCTGCTTGCCCCAGCCCACCGACGGGCCGCGGATGGCCGTCCAGACCGAACGCACGACCACGTAATACATCAGCTGCCGATAGCCGAAGCGCTGCAGTACCAGCCACCACAGCAGGCTCCACTTCTCCTTCTTTTCCATCGCGAAGGCGAGCACGCCCGCGGCGAGGTCGACGGCCATGAACACGGCGTAGAACATCGCCATCTTCTCGAGATTGACGTAGTCGAACTGGGCCCGGTGCTGCAGGTAGTCCAGGCCGGTGGCGACCAGCTGCCAGAGCATCAGCAGGTCGACCAGGGGCGAGGCGACCGAGAACACGATCTGGAACAACCACACCTGCGGCAGCGCGACCAGCCCGAGCGCGCCGAAGCGCGGGTTGAACGTGGCGCTGCGGTACTTCCACAGGCACTGCAGCGTGCCGAAGGCCCAGCGGAAGCGTTGCCGGGCGAGGCCGCTGACGGTATCGGGTGCCTCCGTCCAGGCCACCGCGGTGCTGTCGAACAGCGCGCGGTAGCCGGCCATCTGCACTGCCAGCGTGAGGTCCTGGTCCTCGGCCAGGGTGTCGCCGGGGAAACCGCCGAGCGCTTCCAGTGCCGCGCGGCGCCAGGCGCCGACCGCGCCGGGTACCACGGTGATCGTGCCCAGCGCGGCCAGCGCGCGACGTTCCAGGTTCTGCGCGGTGATGTACTCCAGCGCCTGCCACAGGGTGATCAGGTTGACCCGGTTGCCGACCTTGGCGTTGCCGGCCACCGCGCCCACGGACGGATCGGCGAACCAGCGCACCAGCCGCGCGATGGTATGCGGTTCGAACTGGGTATCGGCATCGAGCGCCACCACCACCTCGCCGTGCGAGGCGCGCAGCGCGGTATTCACCGCGTTGGCCTTGCCGCCGTTGGGGATACGGATCAGCTTCACGCGCGGCTCGTCGGCAAATTCGCTGGCGACCACGGCGGCGGTGTCATCGGTCGAGCCGTCGTCGACCACCACCACTTCCAGGTCGGCGTGCCGGCTGTGGAGGATGCGCCGGATCGAGCTGGCGATGACCTTTTCCTCGTTGTAGGCAGGAATCAGCACAGAGACGCGCGGCGCGACCTCGGTCGCGGGCACGTGGCGGCGCCGGTCGGCCATCCAGTTGACGATCGCCAGGCCACCGAGCACCAGCAACCGTGCCACCCCCAGCAGCACCGCGGTGATGAACAGCAGGCGCAGGAAGTGCCCGAACCAGCCGACCGTGAGGAATACCGAACGGTCGGCCCAGCGCGCCAGCGAACCGGGCGGCAGCGGCGGCATCGCCTGGTCGCGGGTCAGTCCGGCCAACTGCGAGACGGTGACGAACCGGTAGCCCTGCGCGCGCAGCCCGTCGATGATCCGCGGCAGCGCCGCCACGGTCTGCGAGCGATCGCCGCCACCATCGTGCAGCAGCACCACGCGGCTCTGCCGGTCCGGGCTCTGGTGTGCCACCTGCGCGAGCACGCTGGCGACCACCTGCTCGGCGGGCAGCCGCTGCCAGTCGTCCGGATCGATGTGCAGGCCCACCGCGATGTAGCCCAGCCGCTGCGCCACCTCGATCGGCGCCAGCTCGTCGGCCGTGGTCGGCTCGGCGTCGCCGAAGTACGGCGCGCGGAACAGGCGCATCGAGCGTCCGGTGAGTGCTTCGAAAAGCCGCTGTGTCGCGTTGAGCTCGAGCGACACCAGCCCCGGCGGCATTTCACCTAGGTTGGGGTGGGTGAACGTGTGGTTGCCGACGTCGTGGCCTTCCTCGATTTCCCGCTGTACCAGCCCGGGCGACATCTCGGCGTTCTCGCCGATGACGAAGAAGGTCGCCGGCACGTGCCTGGCCTTGAGGATGTCCAGGATCTGCGGGGTCCATTCCGGATCCGGGCCGTCGTCGAAGGTCAGCGCGATCTCGCGTGGCGCGGTGCCGACGCGCTGGATCACGTACGAGCCCGGCAGCGCCGTGTAGTGTTCGTCCTCGATGCTGCCCTCGTCCTTGTCCACCTTGACGGTGCGTGCGCCAGGCGAGGGCGAGGAGGCGATCTGCAGCACCTCGCCCTGGCCTTCGATGTCGATGTCCTGGCCGGCGGCGATGGTCGAGAGCTCCGCCGGAGCGGGCGAACCGTAGGGACGGCCGAGTACCGACCACACGGTCGGGTCTTCCGAACCCAGGCGCCACAACGCGTAGCCCCACGGCTTGTAGTCGTCGGCGGCGTGCACCTGGTTGTAGGCGGTCGCCCCGTCGAGGAACCACACCTGGTGCGCAGTGCCGTCGTCCTCGCTGTAGGCGTAGTGCGGGTTCTCGCTGTCCGGATCGAACTCGATCGTGGCCTGCGCGTCGCTGGCACGGTCCATCGCGTCCTGGAAGGTGAGCGCCTCGGCGTTCTGGCCGCTCGCCCAGTCGTAGCCGTAGCTGCCCAGCGCAATCAGGGTCTGGTCCGGGTCGAGCTGCTTCATGCGCTTGGCCAGCGTCTGCTCGAACCAGTCCTCGCCGGCGATGCTGCCCGGATCCTTGCCGGCCCAGTGCTGGTCGTAGGCCATCAGCAACTCGAAGTCGACCAGGTCGGCGTAGCCCTTGTAGTCCCAGTCCGCGTCGTCGAACGGCACCGACAGGACGATGCCCCAGCCGTGCGGTTCGAACGCATCGGCCAGCTCGCCGAGGAAGGTCTTCAGATCGGCCTGCGACGTGGCGGGCACTTCCTCGAAGTCGATGGTGACGCCCTGGAAATGGTAGGCGGCGAGGAAACCGACGATCTCGCTGATGCGCTGGTGCCGGCGTGCCGGGTCGGCGAGCAGGCGGGCCAGGCCCGGGCCGTCCCATTGCCCGTCGACCGCATTCTGCAGCAGCGGCAGGATCGGCATCGAGGGCTTGCTGCGGCGAATCAGGTCGAGCGCCTTCGGATCGATCGAGGTGTGCAGCGCCATCGTCGGCCCGCTCACGCTCAGCCACGACGGGATCACCCAGTCCAGTTGCGGCAGCGCGCGCTTGAGCGCGGGGTAGCTGCTGTCGTCCCAGTTGACGTAGAAGCCGATCGCCAGCGGCCGGTTGGTTGGGCGGTCGAGCGAGGGCGGCGGCGTGCGCGCCAGCCCGCTGCGGTTGTCGGCCGCGTGGCGGCGCAGCTGACGCTCGCGCGTGCGCACCTCGGCGGCGAGCCTCTCGGCCGGGCGCACCAGCTGCGGTGCCACCGCCTTGGCATGCAGGCCGTGCTCGCGCCGGCCCAGGTGCAGCGCGCCCATGCTGGGGCCGACGAACAGGCTCACCGCACAGCTGACCACCAGCAGGGTGCTGATGACGGCCAACGCCAACCCCAGGCGCGAGACACGGCTGGCGCGGCGACCGGTGGGGTCGTAGAAGATCGGTTTCCGTTGCATGCCGCTCGGCCGAAGGGTGTGGCGGCGCGAATTGTCGCCGCGGACGGGTGAACTGTCTTCTAGCGGCTGCCGGCCCTTAGCCGTGCAGTTGCGCGAGACAGTGCTGGTAGCGCCCATCGACGCGCCTGGCGAACCACGCGGTGGTGAGCTTGCGGGTGATCTTGGGGCTTTCCAGGCGGATGCGCGGCAGCATGGCGCGCGGCAGCGGCTTGCGCGCGGCGGCGTTGGCCAGCTCGAACACCCGCGCGTACAGGTCGGTGCGGGCGAAGTCCGGGCTCTCGCCCTGTGCCAGCGCGTCATGGATCTCGCCCGGTTCCATGCCGAGCCGCCCGGCCAGCGTGCGCACGGCGCGCTCGGTGGCACCCACGCCGCCCTCGTAGCGGATCAGGTCGCCATCCGGGTCGAGCGGGATGCCCGAGGCCACGCTCACCGCGTTCTGGAATGCCGCGTTGCGGCTGGCGTACCAGCCTGCGTTGTAGTCGGCAAAGCGGTAGATCATCTGCGGATAGTCGGCCGGGTAACCGAGCAGGTGCGCGATGCCGAAGTACAGGCCGCCACGGCGGCTGAACACCTCGTGCCGGATCGAGCCGTCGATCGGATAGGGGTAGTCGTGCGAGCCGACGTAGTCCTCGGCGAAGGCCACGCTCACCTGCATCGGGCCGCCGGTGTGCACCGGGTTGTCGTCGCCCAGCAGGCGTTTGCCCAGCGGCACCATGCCGATGAAGTCCTCGTACAGCCGGCTCAGTTGGCGCTCGGTGTGCACGTCAGCCAGGCGGTCGCCGTAGCTCCTGCCGTCGGGCGACTTCAGGGCGAGCGCGGCGCTTACGAGGAACTGCGGGACGTGGTGCTGCGCGGCCCGGCGGTCGATCTCCCTGCGCGCGATGGACCCCAGCCCCGGCACCGCCGGATCGGCATGGTAGCCCGACTCCTGCGCGGCGACCGCGAGCGCGGCGCAGAGGTTGCTGTCGGTCGGCGGGATGTCCAGCGCGGCGAAGGCCGCATAGGTGTCGGTCGCCCAGCCGGTGCGATCGGCGGTGTCCGCCGGCAGCAGCCGCACGATCTGCGCGCGTACTTCGGCCGGCCGGCGCTGCGGCGCTTCTACGTGAGGCCGTGCGCAGCCGCCAAGCAGGGCGAGCAACGCGAACAGGACAGCAAAGCGGGGCGGTCGGCGCAGGCGCATCCGCGGATAGTGCCGTAGCGCCCGCCAATGGCGACTGAAGTACCTGTGCGGGCGGAGCTTACGCCTGGCGCCGCTTGCGCCGCCTGAAGCGCAGCCACTGGCGTTCCAGCCGGATCAGCAGCCAGCGCGTGGGCCGGCGCAGGAACGGCAGGTCCTGGGCAAGCAGCAACAGGCCCAGCGGCAGCATCCACAGCCCCAGCAGCGGCAGGAAGCTGAAGAGGCCGCCGACGATGAGCAGCAGGCCCACCGGAATCCTTACCCAACGCGATGAGGGTGCGCGCAACCAGCGCAGTGGGCGCGCAATCCAGCGGGGCAGATGCCGCTCGAATCGGTCCAGGCGACGGTTGAGGCGGTCAATGTCGCGGATCACCTCACACTCCATTCGGGTCGGTCCAACGTCCGACGACGCGGCCGACGGCAGGGCCAGCAGGTGGGTTGCGTCCGGTTCAACGGCGGCCCCGCATCAGGCGGATCATCCAGCCCACGCCGATCAGTCCCAGACCCAGCCCGAGGCCGGCGCCCCACAGCGCGCCGGACGCGCCATCCACGGCGTAGCCGATGCCGAAGCCGAGCAGGAAGAGCGACGGAACCGGAAGGCAGCCCATGAATCGAGGAGGTGGGGCCGCCGGCACCGGCTTCAACGGTGCGATGCAATGCGGTCCGCTTCAAGCCAGCGTGGCGGCCCGGTCCGAGCAGGGGCAGGCTTTGGGTAGTATCGGGGAACCTTCCGCGGGGGATGCGCCGATGAAACGTCTGCTGCTGGGATTGATCGTTGCCGTGCTGGCCCTGGTCGGGCTCGGGGTCGCCGCGCTGCTGCTGGTGGACGTCAACCACTTCCGTCCGCAGATCCAGGCCTCGCTGGGCAAGGCGCTCGGGCGCGAGGTGAGCATCGGCGAACTGCACCTGGCGCCGTTTTCCGGCTCGCTGAGGGCGGACGAGATCCGCATCGCTGACGCCCCCGGGTTCGGCAACCAGTCCTTCATCAACGCGCGTTCGCTGGAACTGGGCGTGCGGCTGTGGCCACTGCTCGTGAACCGCCAGTTGCACGTCACCTCGCTGACGCTCGATCAGCCGGTGGTGCGCCTTTCGCAGAACCGCAAGGGCGACTGGAACTTCGGTGGCCTCGGCGGCGCAGCATCCGCGCCTGCGCATGGGGAAACCGCGCCGGCAGGCTTCACCGTCGACCGGTTGCGCATCGACGACGGCCGCATCGAGCTCACCCGCATGGCGGGCGACCGCAAGGTGTACGACCACGTGCAGCTCAGCGCCGACCGTCTCGGCACGCAGGCGGCCTTCCCGTTCGCGCTCAAGGCCGACGTCGCTGGCGGCGGCACGCTGGCGCTGGACGGCAAGCTGGGTCCATGGCTGGCGGGCAACGCAGTGGCGACGCCGATCGACGCGCACCTGGCGATGCACGACCTGGACCTGGTCGGCGCCGGCCTGATGGCTCGCGGCAGTGGTGTCGGTGGCGTGCTCGATCTGGACACGCGCATCGCATCGGCCAGGGGCGTGCTGCGCTCGAACGGGCGCATCGATGCGCGCAAGCTGCAGCTGGTCGCCTCCGGCGCCCCTTCGCCGCAGCCGCTGCGGATCGACTACCAGGCCAGCTACCGGCTGGATGCCGGCACCGGCCAGCTTGCCAACACCCAATTACACGCTGGCAAGGCCCGCCTGGCCATTGGCGGCAGCTTCGACAACCGGCCCGCGGTGATGCGGCTGGATCTGAAGGTGCAGGGCGAACGGCAACCGGTCGACGACCTGCAGCCGCTGCTGCCGGTGTTCGGCGTGATCCTGCCAAAGGACTCGCGCCTGGCCGGCGGTACCGCGAGCATCGACCTTACGGTGCGCGGGCCGCTCGATGCACTGGTCATCCATGGCCCGGTCTCGCTCGACGACACGCGCCTGGCTGGCTACAGCCTGGGCGCCAAGCTCGGTGGTGCGCTGGCACTGGCCGGTATCAGCGCGCCGAAGGACACGGTGATCCGCCACGCCGAGGCAATGCTCACCATCTCGCCCAGGGGCATCGACGCCGATCCGGCCAAGGCGCAGATCGCTCAGCTGGGCAGCTTCACAGGCAAGGGCCGCATGGCCGCCGACGGCGCGCTCGATTTCCGCATGCTGGTGAAGCTTGATGAAGGCGTGACGGGGGCCGGCCAGGCCGGCAAGGGCCTGGCCGGGTTGCTGGGTAGCTCCAAGGCGGCTGGCGCGCTGGGCGGCCTGATCAAGGGCATGAGCACCAACGGCGTGGGCGTGCATGTCGGCGGCACTGCCAGCGCACCCAGCTTCAAGCTCGATCCGGGCGCCGCGGCGGGGCTGCTGGAGGCGGGTACGCGAGGCACCGGCGCCAAGCCGGCCACGCGCCAGCCGGCCAGTAACGGAAAGGACATGCTCGACAGCCTGCTGCAAAACGCGCTCAAGCCCAAGCCGTCCGGCCATTGAGCATGGACAAAGAAGAAGCGGATTTCATCGTGGTCGGCGCCGGGCCGGCCGGTTGCGCCGTTGCGGCGCGGTTGGCCGACGCGGCGGATCGGCCGAGCGTATGCCTGGTCGAGACCGGGCCGGCCACGCCCTCGTGGCTGAGCCGCGTGCCGATGGGCATCGTCGCGCTGGTGCCTTGGCGCGGGCGCCACAACTACGCCTACCAGACCGTGCCGCAGGCGCAGCTGGACGGCCGCCGCGGCTACGTGCCGCGCGGCCGCGGCGTCGGCGGCAGCAGCCTGATCAACGCGATGATCTGCACCCGCGGGCAGCCGCAGGATTACGACGGCTGGGCCGCGCTCGGCTGCGTGGGCTGGAGCTGGCGCGACGTGCTGCCGGTGTTCCGCCGCATCGAGGACAACACGCGTGGCGCCGACGACTGGCACGGCACCGGCGGGCCACTCCCGGTGAGCGACCTGCGTTCGCCCGGCCCGCTCAGCCGTGCCTTCGTGGAGGCGGCGGTGCAGTGCGGCTATCCGCGCAACGACGACTTCAACGGTCCGCGGCAGGAAGGCGTGGGCCTGTACCAGGTGTTCCAGCGCAACGGCCGGCGCGTCGATGCCGGCAGCGCCTACCTGGGTGATGGCAAGCCGCGACCGAACCTGCGCGTGCTGGCCGGGGCGCCGGCCCGGCGCATCATGTTCGACGGGCAGCGCGCGAGTGGTGTGCTGGTGGGCGAGCGGCACTTGCGGGCGCGGCGCGAGGTGATCGTCTGCGCTGGCGCGATCGGCTCGCCGCAGCTGCTGATGCTCTCCGGCATCGGGCCGGCTGCACACCTGCGCGAGCTCGGTATCGCGGTGCTGCGCGATGCGCCGGACGTGGGTGCCCACCTGCAGGACCACGTCGACTACACGGCCAACCTGCGCGTGCGCGCCGACGGCCTGTTCGGCACCAACCCAGCCACTCTCGCGCGGCTGACCGGCAGCATCGGTGCGTATCGCCGGCGCGGCGAGGGCATGCTCACCAGCAATGCGGCCGAGGCGGGAGGCTTCATCCGCAGTGGGCCGCAGGTCGAGCGGCCCGACCTGCAATTGCATTTCTGCATCGGTATGGTCGACGACCACAACCGGCGGATGCACCTGGCTTCCGGCCTTGCGCTGCACGTCTGCGTGCTGCGTCCGGCCAGTCGCGGCTGCGTGCGGCTGGGGGGCGCGGGCGTCGCCGACGCGCCGCTGATCGATCCCAACTTCCTGGCCGAGCCGCAGGACATGGAGCTGCTGCTCGAAGGTGCACGTATCGTGCGCCGCATCCTCGCCGCGCCGGCGCTGGCGGCCTATGGCGGACGCGCGCTGCACGGCACCGGCAGCGAAGACGACGAAGGCCTGCGCGCGCTCATCCGCGCGCACGCCGACACCATCTACCACCCGGTCGGCACCTGCCGCATGGGCGCCGATGCCGGTGCCGTGGTCGATCCGCGCCTGCGCGTCCGTGGCGTGCAGGGGCTGCGTGTGGCCGACGCCTCGATCATGCCCACGCTGGTCAGCGGCAACACCGAGGCGCCCTCGGCGATGATCGGCGAAATGGCGGCCGCGTTCGTGCTCGCCGACCAGCGCCCGTAGCGCTTCGGCCGGCTGGCTCCGGCTGCTCTGCGAGCTGGCCTGATCCCGCTTCCTACTTCGCGGTGATGGCCTGCGCCTGCCGCAGGTGGTCGCGGAGCATCGGCAGGCCGTCCCGGGCGATGCCACGCAAGCTGGGGTCGTGGGCCTCCTTGGCCGCCTGCTCGTAGAGCGGAATGATCTTCTGGTGCTCGGTGACCATCATGCCGGCGAAGGCCTGGTCGAGCGCGTCGCCCTTCAGCCGCTGCAACTGCAGCTTGTCCCGGGTGACGTCCTCCGAAGGGATGCCGTGGGCCTGGCCGTGCGCTTTCTTGGCCACCGAGAACTCGCTGAACTTGCGGTTCAGTGCCTGGTGGTCGTCGATGACGCGCTTGGCCAGCGCACGCACCCGTGCCGAGGAGGAGCGCTCCCGCGCGACCTTGGCCAGCTCGATCTGCAGGGAATTGTCGGCCGTGGCCTTGGCCACGAAGGCCTGCTCCTGCCGGTCCAGCGTGTGCGGCGTCTGTGCGGCGACGGCCGGCAGCGCAGGCACCGCCCAGGCGAGCGCGAGGCCGAGCAGGGCGATGAAGGTCGGGACGGGGGACTTCATGGGCGGCTCCGGGCGATGCGGTGGCACCGACGCTAGCCGCCGTACCGGCAACACCCGCTCTAGGGCCCGTGAATTCGGGAGTAACGGCGGGCCCGGCAGCCGGGCTTGTGCGGCGGCGCCGGGACCGATACGGTCGCGCTTTCTTCCCTCTCCGGAGCCGCCATGTCCGCGCAGGTTCGCCAGGCCACGATCCACGACCTCGACACGCTGGTGCCGCTGTTCGACGGTTACCGGCAGTTCTACGGCAAGCCGTCCGATCCCGAGGGCGCGCGGGCGTTCCTGGCGGCGCGCTTCGCACACCAGCAATCGCTGATCCTGCTGGCCTGCGACGCCAGCGGCGCGGGACTGGGTTTTACACAGCTCTACCCATTGTTCTCCTCGGTGCGGATGGTGCGCACCTACCTGCTCAACGACATGTTCGTGGCGGCCCAGGCGCGCCGCCGGGGCGTGGCGGCGGCGCTGCTGCGCGAGGCGGCCGCGCATGCGCGGGCGCTGGGGGCGGCGAGCCTTTCGCTGTCCACCGCGCTGGACAACGGACCGGCCCAGGCGCTCTACGAATCGCTCGGCTGGCGGCGCGACCACGAGTTCTGCGAGTACACCCTCACGCTGTAGCGACCGGTTTGCCATCGGTACGCCATGGACCTGGGCGGTCGCCGCGCATGGCGTGGAACAGCAGATCGTCCGGCACCGGCAGGCACAACCGGCAGCCGCTGCGATGACGAGTGCGCAATCGAGGCAGGCCGGAGGGAACCGTTATGCTGGCTCCTTTGCCCTCGCCCCGGAACGCCATGCTCTATCTCGCTTCCCAGTCGCCCCGTCGCCGAGAGCTGTTGCAGCAGCTGGGCATTGCCTTCCGGACGTTGGACCTGGAGGTGCCCGAACAGCGGGCCGCGGGCGAGTCGCCCGAGGAATACGTCAGCCGCGTCGCCCGCGACAAGGCACGGGCGGGATTCGCCCTGCTGGCGGACGCCTCCCCTGCGGTGGTGCTGGGCTCGGACACCGAAGTGGTACTGGAAGGCGAGGTGTTCGGGAAGCCGGCGGATGCGGACCAGGCCGCGGCCATGTTGCGCCGCCTCTCGGGCCGCAGCCATGCGGTGGTTTCGGCGGTGTGGGGCGTGGATGCGTTGCACGCGCGATGCGAGCTTTGCGTTTCGCAGGTGCGCTTCGCGCCACTGGACGAGGCGGTGATCGCCGCCTACGTCGCTACCGGCGAGCCGTTCGGCAAGGCCGGGGCGTATGCAATCCAGGGGCGCGGCGCGACGCTGGTGGAGCACCTGGAGGGCAGCTACTCCGGGGTGATGGGCCTGCCGCTGTTCGAAACGGCGCGCTTGCTGCGCAGCTTCGGCATCCTGGCGGGCTGAGGTTCCGCATCCGGTCGCGTCTACCGCGCGGGCCTGCGAGGCTGCACCTCCAGGTATTCGCCACGGTTTCCGCTGCGGTGGGGATGATCGCCGAGACGGACGCATAGCGAGAGGCTGTCCGGACAGCGCACGATCACGCCCGAGCGCACCGCCTGGACCAGCTCGTCGCCCAGCGCCGTCCGGTGCATGCTGCGCCAGGCCACCCAGCCGCTGCCGGCGGCCGCCAGCAGCGAGCCCAGCAACAGGGCGAGCAGGCCCTTGTGGACCACCGAGCGCTGTGCCTGCGTGAGCAGCTTGCGTTGTTCGGACAGGGCGTCTGCCGCCCATTTGGCCGCCTCGGCGCTTTGGCGCAGTTGCGTGTCCACTGGATCGAGCGCCCGGCGCGTCGCGCCGGCGATGCTGTCTCGCGCCTGTGTGCCGATGCTGTCGAGGACCGCGCGCGTGAACCCGTCCGCACCTGCGATCCAGCGTCGGGCGCTCTGGTCGAGCGTGTTGGCGCTGGCGTCGATGCGCTGCAGCGCGCCGCGGCTGCGCGTGTCGATCTGTTCGGCAATGACTGCGAGCTTGACCAGCAACTGCTTCACCTCGTCGATATTGCCGCCATCCATGGGCACTCCTTGTGCTTGTCGGTCAACGTTGCATGCCGGCCGCTACCATCGGTTCCGGCGCTTGGCCCTGGCAAGCGGGCGCAGGCTCTGGCATCTGCATTGCCTGACCGCACTGCTGGATCCCGCGCCACCAGTCGGCGCCCTGCGGCGACTGAAGATAGTCGTCCGCCACGGCATCCATGGCACCGTTGTCACGCTTGAGGGCGGCCTGATAGAGCCGTTCGATCATGGCGTCGACCGATGCCGTCGAACGAGCGTTGGCGGTCCCGCGATGAGCGATCCCAGGTTCGGCCGGCGGCAGCTGCTGGACGGTCTCGCTCGGGCTGGCTGGCACCGGGCCGATCGCCACGTTGCGGAAATCGAACTGCTGGCTCAAAGCGTCGTCACGCGGCTCGGCGTTGTAGGGATCGCCCGTCACTCGGTAGCCGTGGTGATGGTGCTTCGGTGCTTCGAGCGTGTTGTAGCCGTCAGGTTCGAGCCGGTCCACCTTGTGCCACACGCGGTAGAGCCAGTTGCCCTGAGTGGAGCGGTGCACGACGTTGAAGCGCGGGTCGATGGGCTCGGGCGACTTTTCCAGGAATGGCCGGTCACTGAGCGCGTTGAGGTAGTCGACCATCAGGTTGCCGCTGCGGATGCTCAACCCGTTCAGCAGATAGCTGCCACCCACGTCCGAATGCGCGCCAGGTACCCGTACGCCGAGGAAGCGGCCGTCCGGCGATACGTCCGGATCGATGATGTGGTCGGACTTGAACATTCCGCGGTGCTCGTCCTTCGCGAAGATCTGAAAGCCTGAAATCACCGATGGCGGCAGCCGCCGGTCGTAGTCGTTGACAGGTGCGCCGGTGCCCACGGGGTCGAACAGGCCGACCACCTGGGCCACCTTGCCTGGCGGGACCAGGGGCGGTTTGGTGTATTCGACGCGGGTAATGCGACCATGGGAATCGCGCGTGTAGGTCGCGCCGTTGAAGTCCTGGATGCCGTGTTCGTGGACGAAGCGCGCGAAACTGGCGGCTTCGTCGGCGCCGCGACTGAAGCCAATGTCAGCCAAGCGGATCCGCGCGTGTGGGTCCTCTCTGCGCCACTCGGCAGCCTGCTGGATGAGCAACTGGTACATCTTTTCGACGCGCGCTTCGTAGGTGTACCCGATGGCGCCATCGAGCGTACGAGTGATGGCGTCCTCTTGGGTGCCTGGGCCGGGAACATAGCCGCCCGCGATTTGATGGTTCCCGGCGATTGCCAGACGAGAAACCTGCTCGTCGATCTTTGCCACGTTTGTGGCGTGAAGGGGGTTCTTGAACTTGTCGTTGCCTGTTCCGTCGAAGGCACACACAAAGAGTCTTTCGTGCGGATTGCCTCCGTGCACCAGCACCGGTGGCTTGAAATGTGCCAACTGGGAGCCCGCGTCTTTGTACAAGCGCATATCCGCCGCGCTGGCGGGGTAGGACGACACGTCGTCTACCGGCAAGCCCTCCCTGCCAGACCTGTGGTCGCGGCCCATATCCCTGGCTCCCGATCAAACGTCAGTATGTTTGGCTCCAAACTGGGATCAGGTCTGCGCAATAATCGCTATACCGATTTCCCGGCTCCTGCTCGGCTTTCGTGGGAATCATCGTCTTAGTAAAGACACTGATCGTCCGATCGTTCACCTCAAGGAAGATGCTGGGATCCGCAGCAGGACCGGGGCCCGGAAAGGCGCCGTCGCGAATTTCATCATTGGGAACGCGATATAGGACAAGTTCGTCCTTGAATATGGCGCCGATGTCGACCTTGGCTTCGTGTGACGCACCGTCGAGTGACTTCCATCGCACCAAGGCAGGCGGCGGAAAGTTTTGGATGCCGCCGTAGGACGCTAGCCCCCAATCGTCCCGATAGTTGGCCGAGCGTGGTGGAGGCGCAACTTTGTTTTCGTAGAATCGGGTGAAGTTGTTATCCGCATAAATCACCTCGCAGCCAATCGTGTTGTAGCAATAGGCGCGAAAGTCGTGCCGCTTGAACTTCAGCGGGAAATGGTTTGCGGCAGGGTGCTTCGTCGGGTTGTCGGTAGAAAAGGCCATGACGGAAAGACATCCTGTCGCTGCGAGAAGGAACAGCAAGGCGCGGAAGGCGGGGCGGGGGCGTCGCATCGTCGGGCGTCCTGCTCGATCGGAATGGAAGGCCCGAATCTATGCGATGCCTCTGTAGGCCGGCAATGGACCCGCACGCCACCTTGCGAGAGGTTTCGCCGGATCGATCAGTGGGCGGCGGCCGACGCCACGAACCAGACCGTCACCGCCAGCAGGTTGTTAACCCCGTGCGCAACCACCGCCGGCCACAGCGAGCCGGAGTGCAACCGCAGCCATGCCAGCGCGACGGCCAGCAGCGCCAGGTTCGGCACCGCGTACCAGAGGAAGCCGAGATCGGGCAGATGCACGCAGGCGAACACCAGCGAGCTGATGGCGATCGCCGCGCCGGTGCCCATGCGCCGCAGCAGCGCCGAGAGCAGGGCGCCGCGGAACAGCAGTTCCTCCACCAGCGGTCCCACGCTGACCACCACCAGTGCCAGCGGCAGGCGCAGCGCCAGCGAGGCGGCGCCGCCGATCTGCTTGACGTCCTGGGTGACCTCCTGGCCGTGCGCGATCCAGCGGGTCAGCCAGCCGCCGGCGATCGGCAGCGCGAGCCCCAGCAGCACGGCAGCCAGGTAGAACAGCGGCCGGCCCGGACGGGTCAGCCCGAGACCCGGAGGGGCACCATGCGACCAGGCCGCCGGCCACAGTCGCCGTACCAGCACGATGGTCACGCTGGCCGCCAGCAGCAGAGTCAGGATCACCATCAGCGCGTTGGTGTCCGGCTGCGCCAGCACCGCACGGATGCGCGCCGCCATGCCCGCCATCGGCGTGCCCGTCACGCCCAGCGCGAAGCCCAGCCCCAGCCCGACCAGCCCGCTGGCGAGGAACTGCAGCGCGAAATACAGCGCGATCATGCCGATGGCGCTGACCAGGTGCGGCAGTCGCGCATCATGCAGCGAAGGATGGAGAGGACGGGAGGGCATCGGCCGAAAACGAACCTGCGTATGGGGTTGCTGCGCGACCCGTGGGGCCACGCTAGCGGCGCGGACGGGCGTGGCGCAATCCCCGGAAGTCACTCAACCGACGAACAGCGTGCGGCCCAGGCCGGCCAGCGCCATCAGCAGCGTGGCTGCCCAGGCGACCATGCCGACGAGGAAGCCGCCACCGCGCCTGGCGGCCTCCCGCAGGTAGGCCAGCGCATACCACGTCCGCCCCGCCAGCCACACCAGTCCCGCGATGCCGGCCCAGGATGCATAGCCGTAGCTGGCCGCCACCCACAGCGTGGGGAGGAACAGCAGCGTCGCCTCGAGCGTGTTCATCTGCACGCGGAAGGCACGCTCGAAGGCCGGGTGGCCACTGGTTGCCGGCGCCTGGATGCCATAGCGCCCGCGCGCGAGGCCGACCGCGAAGGCAGTACCGAACATCAGCAGGACGGCGAGCAATGTGACCAGGGCGGGCAGGTGTTCTTTCATGGGGCGGCGATCTGGAGGGTGGCCTACTGTAGCGGCAACGTGTACGCAGGGGAGACACCGCGGCCGATAGGATGGCCCGGTCGCGCTGCGGCGCATGCGGGGTCGAAGGCATGGACTGGCAAAAGGGCGAGCGCAGCCGCAACCTGGAGATCGACAGCGGCCGCGGTGGCGGCGGCGGATTCGGCTTCGGCGGCGGCCGTGGGCTGGGCATCGGCGGGCTGATCGTGCTGGCGATCCTGGGTTGGGTGTTCTTCAAGGACCCGACGGCGTTGCTCGACCAGGGCGGGTCGGTCGACCAGTCCGCGCCGACCAGTCAGCCGGCGCAGGTCGACCCGCAGCAGCGCGACTTCGTCAGCGCGATCCTCGGTTCCACCGAGAAGACCTGGGGCGACATCTTCGCCGCCAGCGGGCGCCAGTACGTCGATCCGAAGCTCGACCTGTTCAGCGGCGGCGTGCGCACCGCCTGCGGCCTGGCCTCGACTGCGGTGGGGCCGTTCTATTGCCCCGGCGACGAAAAGATCTACCTCGACCTTTCCTTTTTCCAGGAATTGCAGGACCGCTTCGGCGCCGCTGGCGATTTCGCCCGCGCCTACGTGATCGCGCACGAAGTCGGCCACCACGTGCAGAAGCAGCTGGGCGTGTTCGACAAGGTGCAGCAGGCGCGCGAGCAGGGCGCGCCGATGGAGGGCGCTAATGGCCTGTCGGTGCGGCAGGAGCTGCAGGCCGATTGCTACGCCGGCGTGTGGGCCAACCGCAGCGAGCAGCGCCTGCACTGGCTGCAGGCGGGCGACGTGGAGGAGGCGCTCAACGCCGCCAGCAAGATCGGCGACGACACGCTGCAGCGCCAAACCCAGGGCGCGGTGGTGCCGGATTCGTTCACCCATGGCACGTCCGCGCAGCGGGTGAAGTGGTTCAAGACGGGGCTCGAGAGCGGGCAGTTGTCCAGTTGCGACACCTTCTCGGGGGAAATCTGAGGGTGGCGGCTTTTTGGATTTCGCCCCGATGGGCCTGCCCAGGCATGAGCGGTGGCGCGTATCGGCATCTTCCGTCGTTGCCCCGAGCGTCGCGAAGCGGATCGCGCGGGGCGGTTGGCGTCGAACTCTTTCACCGCTCGGCCCGAGCGATACGGAGTGGAGTCGAAGGGCCGCCGCATGCCGCAGCCCGACCTACCTAAACAACCGCCCACCAAGGCTTTGGGCACCTGCGCCAACCATCTTCCGCCCAGCCTCGCCGCGCTCTAGAATCCGCGCGCTGCGTGCCTCGGGGTGCGCCCTGCGTTCTTCCCATGGCCCATCCCTGCCTGAGCTGCGGCGCCTGCTGCGCCTTCTTCCGCATCGCCTTCCACTGGTCCGAGACCGACCCCTTCCTGGGCGGTACGGTGCCGGCCGACCTCACCGAGCAACTCGACCCGCATCGCGTGGTGATGCGCGGCACGCAGTCGAAGCAGCCGCGTTGCGTTGCCCTGAAGGGCACCATCGGCGAGGCGGCCTATTGCGGCATCCATCCGATCAAGCCGTCGGTGTGCCGCGAGGTCGAACCGTCCTGGGAATTCGGCCGGCACAGCCTGCAGTGCGACAAGGGGCGTATCGCCCACGGCCTGCGCCCGCTGACGCCGGAAGATTGGCTCGATCCTTCGGGCGACAACGCGCCGCCGTTGCCGCAGAGCGCCTGAGGCGCAATTCAGCGCAGCGCGGCACCTTCGCGGAAGTCGCGCACGAACTCCTGCAGTTCGCCCTCGCCGAGGTCAGACACCGCGACGTAGCGCATGCCGTCGGCGGACCATTCGATGGCGGCGTAGCCGTGCTGGCGGATCATTCGTGGCCGCGGCTCCGAAACTTCGTCCGGCCACTGGAACAGGTTGATCACGTGCAGGTGCCGCCGGTAGACCAGCGCCGCCACGCTGCGCCCGCCCACCACGTCCAGACGGCCCCCGGCCAGCGGAAAGCCCTGGCTGGCCAGGTCCTTCACCTGCGGCGAGAAATCCAGCCGTCCCTCGAACCACGGCTTGACCGTGTGCCGGTCGGACGAGACCACGTCCATCAGGTGCTGTGGCTGCAGCGACCGCAGGTGGCCGGAGATGGCCTGCGCGACCAGCGCGCCGTCGGCCGTCCCGGGTGCACGCAGGCTGTCGATCCAGGCCGGGCTGGTGAGCAGCAGCGCGCCGGCGAAGCCGGCCGCCAGCGCCAGGGCGATCGGCCCCCGGCGCGGCCGGGCCGTGACTGGCGCGGTCGGCTGCGAGGCGAGCCAGCGTTCGCGCAGCGCATCGGGCGCAGGCCGGTACAGGTCCGGTTGCGCCAGCGCTTCGCGCAGGCGGGCGTGGTCTTCGTAGCGGGCGGTGCAGGCCGCGCAGCCGGCAAGGTGTGCCAGCACCGCCGCGCTCTGCGCCGCGTCCAGTTCGTCGTCCAGGTAGGCATGCAGCAGCAGCCGGATTTCATCGCACGTCATGGCGGCCCGCCTCCGTGGTCGGGTGGGACAGTTCCGCCCGCAGGCGTTCGCGCGCCCGCGCCAGCCGCGACATCACAGTGCCGATCTTCTGGCCGGTGACGGTCGCAATCTCCTTGTACGAACACTCCTCCAGCTCGCGCAGCACGATCATCTCGCGCAGCGGCGGCGGCAGGCGTTCGAGTGCCTGCCGCAGCGAGCCGACGTCCACCGCGAGCAGGGTGAGCGCCTCGGGCGAGGGGCAGTCGTCCGGCAACGCCAGGGCTTCGTCGTCCAGGCTTGCGTGCCGGCCTTCGGGCGCGTGCCTGGCGTGCAGCGTGTAGCAGGTGTTGCGCACGATCGCGAGCAGCCACACGCGGGCATCGCCGCCGTGGAAACTGCCGAAGTAGCGCAGCGCGCGCAGCAGCGATTCCTGCACCACGTCCTGCGCGTCGGCGTCATTGCGCACCAGCCAGCGGGCGAGGTTGTAGGCCGCGTCCAGCCAGGGCAGCACCTCGGCCTCGAAGCGAACCGAGGTGGCGGCCTCCTGGGAGGGGCGGGCGAAGGGGTTGGCGGGCATAAGGGTGATTACCTCGCTCGCGGCGACTTTATTCCCGGCGTGGGCCGACCGGAATACCCGGCCCGGCGGCGCGGTAGTGCAGGTAGGGAAGGCGCCGGCAACGTGCGCGTCCTGCGCTGGCCATCCGGCCACGCGCCCTGCCTGGAGCGACCGACATGAACGACCACCCCGAAGACGCCGCGAGCGGCCGGCGCCATTTCCTCAAGTGCATGGCCTGGGCGGGCACCGGCACCCTCTGGCTGATGAAGGGCGGCGTGTTGCAGGCGCGCACGCTCGATCGCGGCGCGGTGGGCGACCCGGACGCCAGCTTCAGCTTCGTGCAGATCAGCGATTCGCACATCGGTTTCCACAAGGCGCCGAACATGGACGTGGTCGGCAGCCTGCGCGCCTCGCTCGCATTGGTCGATGCGCAGCCACGGCGGCCCGACTTCCTGATCCACACCGGCGACCTCACCCACCTGTCCCGCGCGGACGAATTCGACACGCTGGCCGGCGTGATGGGCGAGGGCCGCGCGCGCCAGGTGTTCTACGTGCCGGGCGAGCACGACGTGATCGGCGACAATGGCGCGGAGTTCTTCCGCCGCTTCGGCCAGCGCCAGCAGCCGGGCGGCTGGTACAGCTTCGATCATCGCGGCGTGCATTTCGTCGGCCTGGTCAACGTGCTCGGCCTCAGGGCCGGTGGACTGGGCTACCTGGGCGCGGAACAGCTGGCCTGGCTGAAGAAGGACCTGGCGCCGCTGTCGGCAGAGACGCCGGTGGTGGTGTTCGCGCACATGCCGCTGTGGCCGCTGTACCCGCAGTGGGGCTGGGGCACCGACGACAGCGCACAGGCGATGGCTTACCTGCGGCGGTTCGGCTCGGTGAGCGTGCTGAACGGGCACATCCACCAGATCCAGCAGAAGATCGAGGGCACGATCACCTTCCACACCGCGCGCTCCACCGCCTACCCGCAGCCGCCGCCGGGCGTCGGTCCCGGGCCTGGCCCCTTGAAGGACGTGCCGCCAGGGCGGCTGCACAGCTACATCGGCGTGCGCGAGGTGCGGCACGTGCAGGGTCGCCAGATGCTTGCGATCACCGAGGAGGCCTTGCCATGAGGCGCCGGTGGCCGCTGCTCGGCGCGCTGGCCATTGCCATGGCCGTCTCGGGTTTCCTGCCGCTGCATGCCGCAGGAGCGGCAGCGACGGTGAAGGTGCAGATCCGCAATTTCGCGTTCTCGCCCAAGGTGCTCAACGTGCGCGCAGGCACGCGCGTGGCCTGGAGCAACCTGGACGAGGAGCCGCACACCGTCACCAGCGCCGGCGCGCTGTTCCGCTCGTCCGCGGCGCTGGACACCGGGGACGGCTATGCGGTGACCTTCAGTCGGCCTGGAACCTACGCCTACTACTGCTCGATCCATCCGATGATGGTCGGCACCGTGGTGGTCAAGTAAAGGCGTTCAGCTCAACCGAAGCGGTAGATGTCCATCGCCAGGATGCCGTGGTCGATGCCGGCATCGATGCGCTGCGCCGCCGGCTGCGTGCCGGCGGCGCCGAGCGCCACGAACAGCGGCAGCAGGTGTTCATCGGTCGGATGCGCGCGCTGGGCGAACGGCGCCTGGCGGCGGTAATCGAGCAGCGCATCGACATCGCCGGCGCCCAGGCGTTCTTCCACCCAGGCGATGAACGGACGCACGTACGGCGCCTCGCGTTCCGCGCCGTAACCCATGCGCAGGTCGCCCAGGTTGTGGGTGATGCTGCCCGAGCCGATCACCAGCACGCCTTCGTCCCGCAGCGGCGCCAGCGCGCGGCCGACCGCCAGGTGATGGGCCGGATCGCGCTCGGGCTGGATCGAGAGCGGTACCACCGGGATGTCGGCGTCCGGATAGAGCAGGCGCAGGGGTACCCAGGCGCCGTGGTCGAGCCCCTGGCGGGGATCGAGTGTGGCCTGCAGGCCCGCGCCGACCAGCAGTTGCAATGCGCGGTCGGCCAGCGCCGGCGCGCCGGGCGCGGGGTAGCGGATGTCGTAAAGCGCGGCGGGGAAGCCGAAGAAGTCGTGCACGGTGTCCGGTTGCGCGGCGCCGCCCACCCGCGGCTGCGCGCTGAGCCAGTGTGCGGTGGCGATGAGGATGGCCTGCGGCCGCGGCAGGTCGGCGGACAGTTCGGCCAGGCGCTCGCGCACGGCGCCCGGCTGCAGCGCGGTCATCGGGGAGCCGTGGGAGATGTAGAGGCTGGGAAGGGTAGGCATGCCGGTGGCCCTGCTGGCGTAGTGCTCCTTCGGAAAGTATGGGCGCCGCGGCACAAAGCCATCCCTGTTCCGGTGGGAGCTGGCCTACCGCGGAGCCAGGGGCCGCCCGAGGCCCAGCCGCAACGGATCGAGCAGGCGTCCGTAATGTTCGGCCCGCGCCGTGCCGCGGCTGAGCGGCTGGCGTACCTGCGCGGCGCTGGGCGTGCGGATCGCCCGCATGGCGCGGTGGAAGTCCAGGCAGGCGGGGTCGAAGGGCAGGCCGCAGAACGCGAGCAGGGCGCGGATCTCGGCTTCGGGATCGGCCAGCAGCGCCTCGTAAGGCTGCGTGCGGATGCGTCCGGGCGCGGCAGCCTGCCAGCGATCCATCGCCGCTTCGTAGTCACGCAGGTAGGCGGCGATGTCGGTCAGCGTGCAGGCGAAATGCGGCAGCCGGTAGAACTGCTGCTTGAAGCACGACCAGCCGGCCTCCAGTACATCGCGCCGCACGTCGACGATGCGCGCGCCGGGCAGCATCGCGCCGAGCACGCCGCTGTAGAGCCAGTTCTCCGGCAGCTTGTCGGTGAAGCGCGGGCGCTGCCGGCGCCAGCGCGCGGTACGTTCGAGGTAGCGCCGGCCCAGGCGCTGCCAGTCCTCGGCGCCGGTGGTGGGCACCCACCGGGGGAACGGCTGGCCGCGGCGGGCCGATTCCTCCACCAGCACCTCGCCCAGGTCCGGCAGTTCGCTGGCGCCTTCGACCTGCGGGTGCGCGGCGAGGATCTGCTCGAACAGGGTGGAACCGGAGCGCGGCAGGCCGACGATGAAAATCGCCTCCTCGCCCAGCGCGGCGTGCGGGGATGCCGGCAGCTTGGCGCCGGCGGCGAGCACCGATTCGACGAAGGCATGGAAGCCACCGGCGTGCCATGGCGCCAGCCGGCGCTGGCGCGCGTTGGCGTCGCTGATCGCGGCGAAGGCTTCCTCATAACAGCCCTGGTCCTCGCTGGCCTTGCCCAGCGCGAAGCCCAGGGCGATGCGGTCGGGCTCGGCGACGTCGGTGCGTTTGAGCAAGGCGACTAGCTGCGCGCGATCCTCCGCCGAAAGCGGCCGCGTCTTCATGTTGGCCAGGCCGCGCCAGGCATCGCCACAGGCCGGATGCAGCGCGAGTGCGGCGCGGTAGCGGCGGTCGGCCTCGTCGAAGCGGCCCAGATGCACCAGCGCATCGCCGAGCAGCACATGCGCGGGCAGCAGCGACGGCCCCAGCGTGCAGGCGTGTTCGAGCGCCTCCACCGCGGGTTCGGTGAAGCCGAGCACCTGCAGGTTGCGGCCGAGGTTGGACCAGCCCATCGGATAGTCCGGCGCCAGCGCGCAGGCGCGGCGCCAGTACGCCAGCGCCGTCTCCACATCGCCCGCCGCCTGTTCGGCATTGCCCATGTCGGTGAGTGCGAGCGGATCGTCCGGCCAATGCTGCAGCGCCTGGCCCAGCGCGGTGCGCGCGGCGTCGTACTGCCGCCCACGGGTGTGCAGGATGCCCAGCAGGCGCAGTACTTCGGGATGTTCCGGCGCCTGGACAAGCAGGGCACCGAGCGCCTGCTGCGCCGGCGCCAGCGCGCCCTCGCGGATCAACCGGGCGGCCGCCTCGAGCTCGCGCAGTTGCGCCTGCGCGAGGCCGGCGGCACGCGTGGGCAGGTCGGTCGGATGCTCGGGCCGCGGCCAGGATGCGGGCATGGATGATCTCGCCGGTGGGACGGCAATGGTAAGGCTTCTCCGCAGTTGGCCGCCGGGGCAGGTCACGCAGGCTGGCGCAAGTCTGCTAGCGTGTGCGCTTCGCCCGCGCCGCGTGGCCCGGAATCCAAGCCCGTCCCGATGCAACGCCTGTCCCATCTCGACGATCTGGAAGCGGAAGGCATCCAGGTCCTGCGTGAAGTGTTTGCCTGTTTCCGTCGCCCGGTGATGCTCTACTCCATCGGCAAGGACTCCACCGTGCTGCTGCACCTGCTGCGCAAGGCCTGCCGCCCGGCGCCGCCGCCGCTGCCCCTGCTCCACGTGGATACCACCTGGAAGTTCCGCGAGATGATCGCCTTCCGCGACCGCGTGGCCGATCATGGCGACGTCCGCATGCTGGTGCACGTCAACCAGGACGGCGTGCGCCAGGGCATCTCGCCCTTGACCCACGGCGCGGCGGTGCATACCGACGTGATGAAGACCCAGGCGCTGAAGCAGGCGCTGGACCAGTACCAGTTCGACGCGGCCATCGGCGGCGCCCGCCGCGACGAGGAAAAGTCGCGCGCCAAGGAACGCATCTTCTCCTTTCGCAGCGCGCAGCACCGCTGGGACCCCAAGCAGCAGCGGCCGGAACTGTGGCGTACCTGGAACACACAGCTCCGCACCGGCGAAAGCGTGCGCGTGTTCCCGCTGTCCAACTGGACGGAGCTGGACGTGTGGGAATACATCCGCCGCGAGCGGATCGAGGTGGTGCCGTTGTATTTCGCGAGGGAGCGGCCGGTGGTCGAGCGCGACGGTGCGCTCATCATGGTCGACGACGAGCGCTTCGTGCTGCGCGAGGGCGAGCGCATCGAGCAGCGCCGCGTGCGCTTCCGCACGCTCGGTTGCTACCCGCTGACCGGTGCGATCGAGTCGGACGCCAGCTCGCTGGACGCGATCATCGAGGAGATGCGCGCCTCGCGCAGCTCCGAACGCCAGGGCCGCATCATCGACCACGACGGGGCGAGCTCGATGGAGAAAAAGAAGCAGGAGGGCTACTTCTGATGGCCGCCGCTCTGCTTCGCTTCATCACCTGCGGCAGCGTGGACGACGGCAAGAGCACGCTGCTCGGCCGACTGCTGTACGACGCCGGCATGCTTGCCGACGACCAGCTCGAAGCCTTGCGTCGCGACAGCACCAAGCGTGGCGGCGCGGCGCTGGATTTCGCGCTGGTCACCGACGGGCTGGACGCCGAGCGCGAGCAGGGCATCACCATCGACGTGGCCTGGCGCTATTTCCACACCGCGCGGCGCAGCTTCATCGTCGGCGACTGTCCCGGGCACGAGCAGTACACCCGCAACATGGCCACCGGCGCCTCGCAGGTAGACCTGGCGGTCGTGCTGGTCGACGCGCGCAAGGGCTTGCTGCCGCAGACGCGCCGGCACACGTACATCTGTGCGCTGCTGGGCATCCGCCGCATCATCCTGGCGGTGAACAAGATGGATCTGGTCGGGCTGGATGCGGACGTCTATGCGTCCATCGTCGAACCGTACCGCGCTATGGCGGCCACCATGGGCATCGAGTCGGTCGATGCGCTGCCGGTGGTGGCGCCGGAGGGCGACAACGTCGGCCTGCGCTCCACGCGCATGCCCTGGTACCAGGGTCCCAGCCTGGTCGAATTGCTGGAATCCATGGATGCCGAAGTGGCGCCTCCGCAACACTTCCGCCTGCCGGTGCAGTGGGTGAACCGCCCGGACCAGCATTTCCGCGGTTACGCCGGCACGGTTTGCGGCGGGCGCGTGGCGGTGGGCGAGGAGGTGCTGGTACAGCCGGGTGGGCAACACGCGCGGGTCGAGCGGATCGTCGGGTCGTCGTTCGATCTGGCGGAAGCGTTCAGTGGCCAGGCCGTCACGCTGTGCCTGGACCGCGAGCTCGACATCAGCCGTGGCGACGTGATCGCTGCCGCTGCGCAACCGGCACCGGTGGCCGACCAGTTCGGCTGCCATCTGGTCTGGTTCGGCGATGCGCCGCTGCTGCCAAACCGCAGCTACCTGTTGCGCCTGGGTACGGCCACGGTCAACGCGCGGATCACCGCGATCAAGCACAAGGTCGACGTCAACACGCAGGCGCCGCTGGCGGCGCGGCGGCTGGAGCTCAACGAGGTCGGCTACTGCAACATCGACCTGGACCGGCCGCTGGCCTTCGAGAGCTATGCCGACAACCGCGAGCTGGGCGGCTTCATCCTGGTCGACCGCCAGAGCAACGCCACGGTCGCCTGCGGCATGCTCGACTTCGCGCTGCAGCGGGCGAACAACATCCACTGGCAACACACCGACGTGGACAAGTCCACGCGCGCGCTGGCCAAGGGCCAGCAGCCGCTGTGCCTGTGGTTCACCGGCCTTTCCGGCGCGGGCAAGTCGACCATCGCCAACCTGGTCGAGCGCAAACTGGCCGCGCAGGGCTTCCACACCTACCTGCTGGACGGCGACAACCTGCGCCACGGCCTCAACGTGGACCTGGGCTTCACCGCCGAGTCGCGCGTGGAGAACGTGCGCCGCGTAGCCGAAGTGGCACACCTGATGGTCGACGCCGGACTGGTGGTGCTGGTCTGCGTGATCTCGCCGTTCGCGGGCGAGCGCGACTTCGCGCGCAGGCGCTTTGCCGAGGGCGAGTTCGTCGAGGTGTTCGTGGACACGCCGCTGGCCGACTGCGAGGAGCGCGACCCGAAGGGGCTTTACGCCAAGGCGCGGGCGGGGCGGATCAGCAATTTCACCGGTATCGACTCGCCATACGAGCGGCCGGCTGCGCCGGAGCTGCACCTCAATACCGAGGGGCAGCGCGCGGAGCAGTTGGCTGAGCAGGTACTGGCCTATCTGCAGGAGCGCCTGGGCTAGTTGGGGCACCCGGCGGCGCTTCGGCTTCGCTGAGCAAGCTGCGCTCAGCGCGAACGGGGTCGAGGGAGGCTTGGTAGACAAGCCCCTTCCAACAGCGCGAGAGGAGTCGAAGGGCTCGCCAGGCGGCAACCCCGGGCGGGCGAAAGCGCCGATCTACTTCCGGCGCGGCGACTTGCCACCCTGGCGGGGCTTGAACCCGCCCGGCCGCGGCCGCCGCGGCGGCGCCGCGCCGGCCGGTTCCTCGCTGCCGTCCCACTCGCTGATGCGCAACTGCTGCTGGCTCACCCAGACCTTCTTGAGGTGGTCGAACACCTCCGAGGGCATGCCTTCGGGCAGGTCGATCAGGCTGTAGTCGCCGCGAATGCTGACGCGGCCGATGAACTGGCTTTCCAGGCCGGCTTCGTTGGCGATCGCACCGACGATGTTGCCCGGCTTGACGCCATGCTCGTGACCGACCTCGATGCGGTAGGTGCGCTTGCCCGGCTCCGGCGCGTTGTGCGGGCGCGGCGGGCGGCTTTCGAAGCTGCGCGGTGCGTCTTCGCGCGCCTTGCGCTCGTGCGGCGGACGGCGCTCGCCATCGCGCTCGCGCGGCTCTCGCACGGCATGCTCGCGTGGCGCGGGCTCGCGCCGCTCGTATTCGCGCTTCGGCGGCGGCGTCAGCAGCAGCGGCCGGTCGCCCTGGGCGAGGCGCGCCAGCGCCGCGGCGATCTCGATCGCCGGCACGTTGTGCTCCTGCTCGTATTGTTCGATGAGCTGCTGGAACTGGCCCAGGTCGCCCTGTGCGAGCGTGTCGCTGATGCGCTGCTTGAACCGCGCGATGCGCACGTCGTTGACCGCCTCGACCGTGGGCAGCTTCATCTCCTCGATCGGCTGGCGCGTGGCCCGCTCGATCGCGCGCAGCATGCCCTTCTCGCGCGGCGTGACGAACAGGATCGCCTCGCCGCTGCGTCCCGCGCGGCCGGTGCGGCCGATGCGATGGACGTAGCTTTCGGTGTCGTAGGGGATGTCGTAGTTGAAGACGTGGCTGATGCGCTCGACGTCCAGGCCGCGCGCGGCCACGTCGGTGGCGACCAGGATGTCCAGCTTGCCGTCCTTCAGCTGCTGGATCACCCGCTCGCGTTGCGGCTGGGCGATGTCGCCGTTGATCGCGGCGGCAGCGAGGCCACGCGCGGTGAGCTTCTCGGCGAGCTCCTCGGTGGCCTGCTTGGTGCGCGCGAAGATGATCATCGCGTCGAACGGCTCGGCCTCCAGGATGCGGGTCAGCGCATCGAGCTTGTGCATGCCGCTGACGAACCAGTAGCGCTGGCGGATGTTGGCCGCGGTGGTGGTCTTGGCCTTGATGGTGACCTCGACCGGATCCTTCAGGTGGCGCTGCGCGATCTTGCGGATCGGCGCCGGCATGGTGGCCGAGAACAGCGCGACCTGGCGGGTCGGCGGTGTCGCTTCGAGCACCTTCTCGACGTCGTCGATGAAGCCCATGCGCAGCATCTCGTCGGCTTCGTCGAGCACCAGGTACTTGAGCTCGGACAGATCGAGCGTCTGCTTGTCCATATGGTCGATCACGCGGCCGGGCGTACCGACCACGACATGCACGCCGCGGCGTAATGCGTGCAGCTGCGGGCCGTAGCTCTGCCCGCCGTAGATCGGCAGTACCTGGAAGCCGGGGATGTGCGCGGCGTAGCGCTGAAACGCCTCGGCCACCTGGATGGCCAGCTCGCGCGTGGGCGCCAGCACCAGCGCCTGCGGCTTGCCGGGCTTGGCCTCGATGCGCGAGAGGATCGGCAGCGCGAAGGCGGCGGTCTTGCCGGTGCCGGTCTGCGCCTGGCCGAGCACGTCGCGGCCCTCGAGCAGAGACGGGATGGTCGCGGCCTGGATCGGCGAGGGCGATTCGTAGCCGACGTCGGAAAGTGCTTGCTGGACTTCCGGACGCAGCGCGAGCGAGGCAAAACTCGCCGGCGCCGGGACGTGGTCGGCCGGCGTGGGACCTGGAGCGGGGGATGACATGGGAACCTCGGAATAAGGGCAGCGGCGAGCGAAGGCGTGCGCCGCGCGGGCGCAGCATTCTAACAGGCTGGCCGGTGGGCCGTCGGCGCGAAGTACACGGTGCGTGGGCAGGCCGTGGTTATGATCGTGTGTTTGCTGCAAGGGAGCGGCGCATGGCGACCATCGAGACGATCTCCGAGCAACGCTGCCATGGCGGCGTGCAGGGCTTCTACGGGCACGACTCGCGTGCCTGCGGCGGGCCCATGCGCTTCGCGCTCTACCTGCCTCCGCAGGCCGCCCGGCAGCCGTGCCCGCTGCTGTACTTCCTGGCCGGCCTGACCTGCACCGAGGAGACCGCGACGATCAAGGCCGGCGCACAGCGGCTGGCCGCCGAACTGGGGCTCGCATTGGTCATGCCCGACACCAGTCCGCGCGACACCGGCTTCGATGGCGCCACCGGCGACTGGGAGTTCGGCGAAGGCGCGGGCTTCTACCTCGATGCAACGCAAGCGCCGTGGTCGGCGCGCTTTCGCATGCGCAGCTACGTGGCGGAGGAACTGCCGGCGCTGCTGGCAGCGCATTTCCCGGTGGACGTCGAGCGCGCGGGCGTGTGTGGCCACTCGATGGGGGGCCACGGCGCACTGACGCTGGCGCTGGCCTACCCGCAACGCTATCGCTCGGTGTCCGCGTTCGCCCCCATCGTGGCGCCCTCGCAGGTGCCGTGGGGCGAGAAAGCGTTCGCGCGCTACCTGGGTGACGACCGCAAGGCATGGGCCGGGTACGACGCCTGTGCGCTGGTGCGACGGCAGACCTTCCCGGGCACGATCCTGGTCGATCAGGGCGAGGCCGACCGGTTCCTGCAGGAGCAGTTGCGCCCGGAGTTGTTCGAGCGCGCGTGTGCGGAAGCCGGACAGGCGCTCGTGTTGCGCCGGCAACCCGGGTACGACCACAGCTACTGGTTCATCGCCACCTTCGTCGACGACCACCTGCGGCATCACGCGAAGGCGTTGGGCTTGTAACCGCTCGCCGGGCTGCCTTCACCCGCCTGCCGGATCCCTTTCGCGTAACGGCGAAGGCATCCGGCAAGCAACCCATGCCACGTATCCCTCACCGGGCCTTCCCCGTTCCGGGGAAGGTGCGCAGGGCCGATGGAAGCACGGCGCCCGCCGCCGGGCGCCTGGGATCAGCCGCGGGTTTCCGGCCGGCTTGCTCCGGCGGGACGGCGTCGCTGGCGGTTGTTGCGACCGGCGTTGGCCGGTGCGCGGCCCTGTCCATGGTTGCTGCCGTGGCCAACGTGGCCGTTGCGCGCCGGGCGCGGCTGGCGCTGGCCCTGCGCCGGGCGCGGCGCGCCGGCATCCAGGCGCAGCGGGGCGGAAGGCTCGAAGCCGGGCACGTCGCTGATCGCGATCTCCTGCTTGAGCAGCTTGCGGATATCGCGCAGCAGGCCGGACTCGTCGTGGCTGACCAGCGACACGGCCATGCCCTCGGCACCGGCACGGCCGGTGCGGCCGATGCGATGCACGTAATCCTCGGCGACCATCGGCAGGTCGTGGTTGATCACCATCGGCAACTGGTCGATGTCGATGCCGCGGGCGGCGATGTCGGTGGCGACCAACACGGTGATGCGGCCGCTCTTGAAGTCGCCCAACGCCTTGGTGCGCGCATTCTGGCTCTTGTTGCCATGGATCGCCGCGGCGCGCATGCCTGACACTTCCAGGAACTTCACCAGCTTGTCGGCGCCGTGCTTGGTGCGGCTGAACACCAGGCTCTGGCGCCGGCTGTCCTGCGAAAGCACGTGCAGCAGCAGGTCGCGCTTGCGCGACGCGTCGACCGGATGCACGTGGTGGGTGACCAGCGGTGCGACCGTGTTGGGTGGGGTCACCGAGACCTCGCGCGGCGAGCGCATGAACTGCATCGCCAGCGCCTTGATCGGCTCGGCGAAGGTGGCCGAGAACAGCAGCGTCTGGCGCTGCTTGGGCAACGCCTGGAGGATGCGCCTGATCGCGGGCAGGAAGCCCATGTCGAGCATGCGGTCGGCCTCGTCCAGCACCAGCACCTCGACGCCGGAGAGGTCGATCGAACGCTGCTGCATGTGGTCGATCAGGCGACCGGGGGTGGCAATCACCACGTCGACGCCGCGGCGCAGCGCCTGCATCTGCGGGCCCATGCCCACGCCGCCGAAAATGGTGGTGCTGGAAACGGGCAGGTGCTTGCCGTAGTCGCGCAGGTTGTCATGCACCTGGGCGGCCAGTTCGCGCGTCGGGGTCAGCACCAGAGCGCGCGGGCGGCGGGTCTGCGTGGCGCCGGCGGTGGACAGGTGCTGCAGCAGCGGCAGCGCGAAGGCGGCGGTCTTGCCGGTGCCGGTCTGCGCGGCGGCCAGCAGGTCGTGGCCCTCCAGTACCAGCGGGATGGCGCCGGCCTGGATCGGGGTGGGCTGCGTGTAGCCCTGTTCGGCAAGCGCGCGCAACAACGCGGGCGCAAGGCCCAGCGATTCGAAAGACATGAAAACACTCCTGTGCAACCCGGAGCGTTCTTCAGAACCGCGTTGCGATATGGGGAAAGGGGCGGCTGAACACCGCAACGGCTTCGGAGCCGTCCAGGCAGTATAGCGCAAGCGCTGGCAACCTGCCGGGTTTGCCTCGCGAGCGGGCTACGGCTGCAATAGCCTCCCGGCGCAACCGCAAGAGTGGCTGCTCAGGCGGGGCGCCGCGCCACGACCAGGTAGCTGTTGAACGGGGTGCGGCCCCACAGCGGCGTGAGCGTCGTGGTCAATCCGGCGCGCTCGAGCGGTGCGGTGACCTCCTGCGCGGTCGGATAGTGGTCCGCGCCCACGCGCATCCAGCCGGTGGCGTGCAACACGTGCTCCTCGAGCACCGTGGCATGGAAACGCCAGTGCCTGGCGCGCAGCACGTTGCGGATCATCAGCTGCGCGCCTGGTGCCACGTGGCCGGCCAGTTGTTCGAGCAGGGGCGACTGGCGTGCTGCCGACAGGTAGTGCAACACGTCGAGCAGGCATACGTGGCCGCGGAAATCCGGCAGGTCTGCGACGTCCGCGCAGCGCAGGTCCAGCGCATCGCCGATGGCCGCAGCCGCGGCCCGCCCGGTGGCGATCTTGCGCTCGTCGTGGTCGATGCCGACGTAGCCGCGCAGCACGCCGCAACCGTGCAGGTAGTGGCCGAGCAGCCCGATGCCACAGCCCACGTCGAGCAGCGGGAAAGGGGGCGACTCCTGCAGCAGCCGCGCCACCCCGCCGTAGACCGGGTCGCCGGCCAGCTTGCCGCGCACGTACTGGCGCTGGTTGAAACCGCTGAAGCGGGCCGAAAGCGTGGCGCGCATCGAGCGATCGAGGCGATAGCGCGGCCGCACCGTCAAGGTGCTGTCCCCGCGAAGGCGGAGGCCTGCGTCGTGCGTCGAAGTGACGATCGGTACATGGCCGTGCTCCAGGGACGGGCAGCCAGTATAGGCCGGGGTCCGCGGCCCGGATGTGCAAGGCATGCATGCAGCCACCCGGCGCGTTCCGCAACGAACGAGCCGGGGCCGGGCTCGTGTGCGGCCGTGCGGGTCGGACTATGGACGGCCACGCCTGCCGCGTTGAAGGCTGTTACCACGTCGCTGCGCGTGGTCGTAATCGTTCGTCGCGTGTTCGATGCCGCAGCGGCCGGAGTTGGACATGGCGTGCCGTCCATCACAGCGCATTGGCACGCCCGACACCTCGAGTGCCTTGCGCGTGCTCCAGTTCTCACTGCGGCTCCAATAGGGCCGCGTGCTAGCCTGCTGACCTGGTCGATGCTGGGAGCGGCAGCATGAGTGTTCTGTCCACGTTGCGTGAGCTGGACCACGGCCAGCGCCACACGGTGTTGGCCAGCTTCCTGGGCTGGACGCTGGACGCGTTCGACTATTTTCTGCTGACGTTCGTCATCGTCGGCGTGGCCAATGAGTTCGGCGTCGAGAAGACGGATGTGACGCTGGCTTTGCTGCTCACGCTGGCGGCGCGTCCGTTCGGGGCGCTTCTATTCGGGCGGCTGGCCGACCGCTACGGGCGGCGGCCGATCCTGATGCTGGACGTGGTGCTGTTTTCGGTGTTCGAGCTGGCCACCGCGTTCTCCACCTCGCTGACGATGCTGCTGGTGCTGCGCTTCCTGTTCGGCATCGCGATGGGCGGCGAGTGGGGCATCGGCGCCTCGCTGGCGATGGAGGCGATCCCGCCGAAGGCGCGCGGCATCGTTTCGGGCCTGCTGCAGAGTGGTTACCCCTGCGGCTTTTTTCTCGGTGCGCTGGCGAACTGGTTGCTGATCGACCACATCGGCTGGCGTGGGCTGTTCGTGGTCGGTACGGCGCCCGCGCTGCTGGTGCTCTACATCCGCCGCAAGGTGCCCGAATCGCCGGTGTGGCAGCAGCAGCGCCAGGCGCCGCGGCAGGGGTTGCGCGAAGCGATGCGCGGCCACTGGAAGCTGGCGTTGTACCTGATGCTGCTGATGACTGCGTTCAACATGTTCAGCCATGGCTCGCAGGATCTCTATCACACGTTCGAGGAGGTCGACCTGCACCTGCCCACCGGCTCGGCCGCGGCGTTCGTGCTGGTGGCGCTGCTCAACATCGGCGCACTGGTCGGCGGGCTGCTCTTCGGCGCGCTGTCGGAGCGGATCGGCAGGCGGCGGGCAATCGTGATCGCCGCGCTGCTGGCCATCCCGGTCATTCCGTTGTGGATGTACGGCGGCACGCTGGTGCTCTACGGGGTGGGTGCGTTCCTGATCCAGGTGATGGTGCAGGGTGCCTGGGGCGTGGTGCCCTCCCATCTGAACGAGCTCTCGCCCGGCCACGTGCGCGGCACGCTGCCGGGCTTCGCCTACCAGACCGGCAACCTGCTGGCGGCGGTTACCGCCACCGCACAGGCGTGGATCGCCAGGGCGCATGGTGGCGACTACGCCTTCGCCATGTCGGTGTGGATCGGGGTGGTGGCGCTGGTACTGGCGTTGCTCGCCTGGCTGGGGCCGGAGGCGCGCGGGGTGGGCTTCGGTGGCATGCCGGACTGAGCGGGCGGGGCTGATAGAATCCCGGGCTTTGCATCCCATGAGAAAGACAATGAAGGCAGGCAAGGACAAGGTCATCGCGTTCCACTACACGCTCACGGTGGATGGCGACAAGGTGGAAAGTTCGCGCGACAACGGCGAGCCGCTGTGGATCCTGCTCGGCCATGGCCAGCTGATCCAGGGCCTGGAGAACGCGCTGGAAGGCCACGAGGCGGGCGAGACGCTCGCGGTGGACGTGGCGCCTGCCGAGGGCTACGGCGAGCGCGAAGACGGCCGCATCCAGCGCGTGCCGAAGAAGTATTTCCAGCAGGCGAACAAGCTCAGGCCAGGCATGGCCACGGTGCTGTCGTTGAAGGAAGGCGGCCACCGCGCGGTGACCGTGCACAAGGTCGGCATGAGCACCATCGACGTCGACCTCAACCATCCCATGGCCGGCAAGACGCTGCACTTCGACGTCGCGATCGAGGATGTGCGCGATGCCACCGAGGACGAGATCAAGCACGGTCACGCGCATCCGCCGGGCCAGGAAGCGCACTGAAGCGCGCCAAGGTGCGCTTCAAGACGTAATGACAAACGGCGCCCTCGGGCGCCGTTTTCTTTGCCCTTTCTCCCCGCGGGGGAGAAGGTCGGGATGAGGGGGCGACCTGGCCTCAGCCTGCTTTCCCTGCTCCAGTGAGAAGCGGCGAAGGGGAGGCCCGCCGGCCCACCTTCAATCCAGCAACCGCTTCCCGAACGCGAAGTGGTCCCGCCAGTACGGCCCGTCGATATCGTCAAGTCGCACCGTGCCGCCGCTGTTGGGTGCATGCACGAAACGGCCCTTGCCCACGTACACACCCACGTGGCTGATGTCGCCACCGATGTCGAAGAACACCAGGTCGCCGCTGGCCAGGTCGGTCATGCGTCGCACCTTGCGGCCGTCCACATCGGCCATCGCGCGCGAGCTGTGCGGCAACAGGATGTCCGCGGCGTTGCGGTAGATGTAATCCACCAGCCCGCTGCAATCGAAGCCGCCCTCGGGGGTGTTGCCGCCCCAATGGTAGGGCGTGCCGACCAGCCCGATGGCGCGGAACAGCACGTCGTTGGCGGTGCCTGCGCTGGCCGCCGAGGGTGCCCTTGCCGGCAGGTCGGCGAGGGCCGAGTGTGAAGCCTTGAAGGTGGGCTCGCGCCGGTGCGGGCTGCCGGCGCAGGCGGCCAGCAGCAGCGCCATCGCCCCGAGCAGGACGAGGCGCGGGCGCATGGCGGGAAGGCGTCCGGACGCTGGCATGGCAACCTCGGCAGTGTTTTTGGCCGAGCTTAGCCAATCAATGGTTTGCGTCAAGCTTGTGAGGCCGGACCGCAGCTTTCAATGTGCCGGATCCACCTGCGCCGGTCGTTCGACGAGGATCTTGCCGGCGATATCCAGGCTGCGCAGGCGATAGCGGCCGGGACGCAGCCAGGGGGTGTTCCCGGGGCCGTTCTCGAGGAAGACGTAGCGGTCGGCCGCGACCGCATCGTCCGGTTCGTCGGCGTAATGGGCCTCCACCAGGCAGGGGACGTCCTGGCGCAAAGGTCGCGGCTGATCGGCAACGGCCTGCGCCGGCCGTCCAGCGCGACCCAGCCCGGGCGATGGCGGCCTTGCCGTGGATCAGGCGGTCGCGGACGTAGTCGATGCCGCGCTCGTTGGCCGGCAGCGGCATCACGTTCGTGTTGCTCATCCAGCGGTGCGCCTCCGGCTCTCCTCGCGGACGCCGGTTTGGTCGACGCTGAGGACGTCCCAGGCCGGTCGGCGCCTGCGGTTGGCGGCACTGGACCGATGCGGACGCGGCTGTTCACGCCCATCACCGGCACGACATGCATGCTGGACGCGCACACCACGGAGGTTGCATGGCTCGCGAATTCGACCTGATCGTGCTGGGCGCCGGTTCCGGCGGGCTGACGGTGGCGCAGCGCGCGGCGCGCTATGGCGCCAGGGTGGGGCTGCTCGATCCGGGGCCGCCGGGCGGCACCTGCGTGAACCTCGGCTGCGTGCCGAAGAAGGCGCTGTGGTTCGCCGCGCAACTGGCGCAGGCCCAGGCGCTGGCGGGGGACTACGGCTTCGAGCTCACCCCGGGCCGGTTGGACTGGGACCGTTTCCGCGGCCTGCGCGATCGCTACATCGAAGGCATCCGCGAGCGCTACGCGCAGCGGCTGGGCGAGGTGGACGTGGCATGGATCGGAGCGGCAGGACGACTGGTGGCGCGCGATACCGTGCTGGCCGGCGACATGCAGTACCGCGCGCCGCAGGTGGTCATCGCCACCGGAGCGCGGCCACGGCGCCTGCCGCTGCCCGGCTTCGAGCTCGGCATGGTCTCCGACGACGTGTTTTCGCTGAGCGCATTGCCGCGCTCGATCGGCATCGTCGGCGGTGGCTATGTCGCCGTCGAGTTCGCCTGCCTGCTGCGCGCGCTGGGCTGCGAGGTGGAACTGCTGATCCGCAAGCAGTTGCTGGACGGTTTCGACGGAGAGCTGGTTCAGGCGCTGGCCGCGCAGATGCGTGCGCAGGGCATCCGCATCACCGCCGAGAGCAACGTGACCGGCGCCCGCGGCGAACCCGGCGCGCTGTTGCTGGACGATGCCCGCGGCGCCGCGCATGGCCCGTACCATTCGGTGCTGTGGGCGGTCGGTCGCGTGCCCAACAGCGACGAGCTGGGCCTCGGCGGCATCGGCGTGGCGTGCGATGCGCGCGGCTTCATCCAGGTCGATGCGCATCAGAACACGTCGGTCCCTGGCATTAGCGCCATCGGCGACGTCACTGCCTGCCCGGCGTTGACGCCGGTGGCGGTCTCGGCCGGATACGCGCTGGTCGAGCGCCTGCTCGGTGGCCAGCCAGAGTCGCAGTTCGACTACCGGGCGATCCCCACGGTTGTCTTCGCCGAGCCGCCTCTGGGCAAGATCGGCCTGACCGAGCGCGAGGCGCGGGCGCGGCATGGCGACGCGGTGCGCGTCTACACCAAGCAGTTCGTGCCCCTGCAGTTTGCCGTGGCCGGGCACCGGGTACCGACGGTGATGAAGCTGGTGTGCACCGGCGACGACGAGCGCGTGCTCGGCATGCATGTGCTGGGCCCCGGCGTGGACGAGATGCTGCAGGGTTTCGCGCTGGCGATGCGCCAGGGCCTCACCCGGCGGGAACTTCGCAGCGCGGTGGCGATTCATCCGACCTCATCGGAAGAGATGCTGCTGATGCACTGAGCGCCGCGCGCGCGGCGTTACACTGGACTGATGGAGATCTTCCGCCTCGACCAGGGCAACGCGCCCCTGCTGATCAGCCTGCCGCACGACGGCAGCCACATTCCCGAGGACATTGCCGCACGCATGCACCCGGCGGCGCGCCGCTCGCGCGATACCGACTGGCACGTCGCCCGCCTGTACGCACCGCTGGCGCAGGCGCTCGGCGCCAGCCTGCTGCATCCGGTGGCCTCGCGCTATGTGGTGGACCTCAACCGGCCCGCTGACGGCCACGCGTTGTACCCCGGCCGGCGGGAAACCGGGCTGGTCTCGACCATTGGCTTCGATGGCGAGCCGCTGTACCGGGAGAGCGAGCCGGACGCGGCCGAAGTTCAACGGCGCGTGAACGAATTTTGGCGGCCCTATCACACCGCGCTCCAGCAGGAACTTGCGAGGCTGCGCGGCCTGCACGGTCGCGTGGTGCTTTGGGAGGGGCATTCGATCCGCAGCCGCGTGCCGATGTTGTTCGACGGGCGCCTGCCCGATCTCAACCTCGGCACGGCCGATGGCGCCAGTTGCTCGCCCGCGCTGCAGCAGCGCCTGGAGGCGTTGCTGGACGGGCAGGACCGCTTCGATTTCGTGGTGAATGGCCGTTTCAAGGGTGGCTACATCACGCGGCAATATGGGCGTCCAGACGAAGGCGTCGACGCGGTTCAGCTGGAAATGACCCAGTGCAATTACATGGACGAGGACAGCTTCGAGTGGGACGAAGCGAAGGCCGCGGTACTGCGCCAGGCAATCGCGCCGCTGCTGGGCGCCTGCGTGGCCTGACGCAAGTTCCTTCGGCGCAGGAGCCGCGCGTCGCAAGTCAAGGGGCGCACGCCTGCGCCATGCGCGACGGGCGCAGGATATTCAGTTGCCGTATCCGGCAGCCGCCGCATCGTGCCGTTGCCGCGCCGCCCGCGATGCCGGGTTCCGGCCGGGTCCGCGGCCTTCCAGTTCCGAGGTCCTCATCATGCGTAAGCTCGCGATCGCTTCCCTGCTCGTGGCAGGCGTGGCTCTTTCCGGTGTTGTGATGGCCCAGACCGCTGCCCCGAAGGCGCAGGCCGCTGCGCCGAAGGCGGCGGCGACCAAGACCGAGCAGGCCGCCACCATGGCACCCAAGAAAACGATGACGCACCACCATCACGCCCACAAGGCGATGAAGAAGTCGGCCGAGAAGTCGGCTTCCGGCAAGTAAGCCGCCGGCGGTTCGTTGGTCCCGCCGGCCGAACCGGCGGGACCTTTGTTTTCGGGGTATCAGCGTTCGCCCGGCAGCGCCGCGACGCACTTGAGCTCGATCGCGATGGGTGTCGGCAGCGCGCTGATGCCCACCGTCGTGCGGCAGGCATCCACGCCGGCGAAATGTTCCGCGTAGAGCTTGTTGTAGACCGGAAAATCGCGCGCCATGTCGGTGAGGTACACGGTCACGTCGATCAGGTCTTCCCAGCGCGCGCCGCTGGCCTCCAGCACCGAGCGGACATTGGCGAACACCTGCCGGCATTGCGCCTCGATGTCGTAGGCGGCCAGGCTGCCGTCGTGGTCGTGGACGTTGCCCGGCACCTTGCCAGTGCCCGGCTCACGTGGCCCCACGCCGGAGAGAAAGAGCAGGTTGCCCACGCGGCGCGCATGCGGGTAGGCGCCAACCGGGGCGGGCGCGGTGTCGGTGCGGATAGCCCCGTTCACGCCTTTGCCCGCCAACGCTCGGCCATGCCCTCGAGCGCCCGCCGGTACGCCTCACCCATGTCCTCGCGACCGGTAACCACCAGTCCCAGGTCGTGCATGTGGCCGTCGGTAAGACCGTAGATCCACGAGTGCACGGCCAGCTTCTGGCCACGCTCCCAGGCGTCCTGCACGATGCTGGTGCCGCACACGTTGAGCGCCTGCTCGATGGCGTTGAGCTCGCACAGGCGGTCGTGGCGCGCCGCGAAGGGTACGTCCGCTTGCAACGCGTCGGCGTGCTTGAAGGCCACGTCCTTGACGTGGCGCAGCCAGTTGTCGATCAGGCCGAGCCTGTCCCTGCGCAGCACCGCGCCGACGCCGCCGCAGCCGTAGTGGCCCACGACCAGGATGTGCTCGACCTTGAGCACGTCCACCGCGAACTGGATGGTGCTCAGCGCGTTGAGGTCGGTGTGCACCACCACGTTGGCCACGTTGCGATGGACGAAGATCTCGCCTGGCGGCAGGTCGACGATCTGGGTGGCTGGCACGCGCGAGTCGGAGCAGCCGATCCACAGGTACTTCGGGGCCTGCTGCTGTGACAACTGCTCGAAGAAATGCGGGTCGGCAGCGGTGACGTTGGCAGCCCAGCGGCGATTGTTGGCAAGCAGTTCTTTCAGCGTGTGTGGCATGGATTTTTTCCAGATCAGTAACGGATGCAGACGTTCTTCGGCTCGGTGAAGAAGGCCAGCGCCTCGCTGCCGCCTTCGCGGCCCAGGCCCGACTGCTTCACGCCGCCGAACGGCGTGCGCAGGTCGCGCAGCAGCCAGCAGTTGGTCCAGACGATGCCGAAGTCGAGCGCGGCGGCGACGCGGTGCGCGCGCGACAGGTCCTGCGTCCACATCGAGGCGGCCAGGCCGTAGCGGCTGTCGTTGGCCAGCCTGATCGCGTCGGCCTCGTCCTCGAACGGCAGCAGGCTCACCACCGGTCCGAAGATCTCGGTCTGGTTGGTGGCCGAGGCACTTGGCAGTCCCTCCAGTACGGTGGGGGCGACGAACCAACCGCCGGCGCAGCGGCCCGGCAGCTGCACGGCCTCGCCGCCGCAAAGCACGGTGGCGCCTTCCGCGCGGGCCACGGCGATGCAGCGCATCACCTTGTCGAAATGCGCTTCGGAGACGAGCGCGCCGAGGTGGGTGGCGGACTCGCTCGGATCGCCCACGACCAGGCGCCGCACGCGCTCCAGGTAGCGCTCCCGGAAGCGTTCGTAGATCGATCGCTGCACCAGCAGGCGCGAACCGCAAAGGCAGATTTCGCCCTGGTTGGCGAAACCCGAGCGCACGATGGTGTCGAGGTTCGCGTCGGAGAGATCCGCGTCGGCAAACACGATTGCAGGATTCTTGCCGCCCATTTCCAGCGAGACCTTCTTGAACAGCGGCGCCGCCGTCATGGCGATCGCGGCGCCGGTGGCGGTGCTGCCGGTGAAGGAGATCGCCTTGACCTGGCTGTGCTCGACCAGTGGCTTGCCCACGCTCGGGCCACGGCCCTGGACGATGTTGAGCACGCCGGGCGGGAAGCCGGCCTGGATGCTGAGTTCAGCCAGCCGCGCCGCGGTGCAGGGCGTGACCTCCGAAGGCTTCGCCACCACCGCATTGCCGACAGCGAGTGCGGGCGCGATCTTCCAGGTGAACAGATACAGCGGCAGGTTCCAAGGACTGATGCAGCCGACCACGCCCAGCGGCTGGCGCAGGGTGTAGTTGATCGCGCCGGCGTCCGGCTGGCCCAGCGCCATGGCGTGCGATTGGCTGTCCCAGCCCTGGATCGCGGCAGCGAAGTAGCGCAGGTTGCTGACTGCGCGGGGGATGTCGAGGTTGCGCGCCAGCGCCAACGGCTTGCCGCTGTCGCGCGACTCGATCGCGGCGAAGGCGTCCAGATCCTGCTCGATCAGCTCGGCCAGGCGATTGAGCACGTGTGCGCGCTGTTCGATCGGCGCATTTCCCCAGGCAGGAGCGGCGCGCCCGGCGGCGGCGACGGCATCGGCGATGTCGTCGGCGTCGGAATCGGGGCAGAGCGCAAAAACCTCGCCGGTGGCCGGCTCGTATACGTCGAGCCAGCGGTCCGCGCGCGGCGCAACGAGGCGGCCGTCGATCAGGTTGGCAAGGCGCTGGGGAGGCATCCGTGCAAGCTTACGACCTGGGGGAAGCGATTGCACCGGACGCGGGCGTATGCGCGGGTTTCGCCGAGCTTGGGGCGAGCCCCCGCCCCTCACCCCGGCCTTTCCTCAAGGGGAGAGGGACATCGCTCGGATCAGCTCAACGCGCGGGTGCGGCCGCCGTCGACGGCAATGCTGACGCCGTTGACGTAGGCAGCAGCCGGCGTGCAGAGGAAAGCGATCACGGCGGCGACTTCGGCCGGTTCGCCGAAGCGACGCGCCGGGATCGTTGCCATCAGGTCGTTGGCGATGTCGTTCTCGCTGCGCCCGCTGTTCTTTGCCTGCGTTCCGAGCAGGCTGTCGAGCCGGCCGGTGCGGGTATAGCCGGGCAGCACGTTGTTGACGGTGATGCCGTCGGCAGCCAGTTCGCCGGCGAGCGTCTTGGCCCATGCGGCGACCGCGGCGCGCACGGTGTTGGAAACGCCCAGGTTCGGGATCGGCTCCTTCACCGAGGTGGAGATGACATTGACGATGCGCCCGTAGCCGGCCTGGCGCATGCCCGGCAGGAGTGCCTGCACCATCGCCTGGCCGGCGATCAGGTGCTGCCGGAACGCCGCCTCGAAGGCGGCCGGATCGGCCGTATGCGCCGGACCACCGGGCGGTCCCCCGCTGTTGTTGACCAGGATGTGCACGGGGCTTGCCGCGGCGAGGTCGGTAACCACGCCTTGCAGCCGCGTGGTCTCGAGCATGTCCACCGCCTGCCACCGGTGCTCCTGTCCGCGCGGGCGCGGCAACCGGCCGGCCAGTTCCTCCAGCGGCCCGGGCGAGCGCGAGAGCAGGGTGACCGTGGCGCCCAGTTCCGCCAGCTCGATGGCGCTGGCGCGGCCGATGCCCTGCGAGGCGCCGCAGACCAGCGCATGTCGGCCGCTCAGATCCAGTTGCATCGGCATCTCCTCGCCAGGGTCACATGGGATTCGCGTTTCCGCGCAACGGCATGCCTTTCAACCGTGGTCGGTCAGCGCGCCTTCCACTGCAGGAACATGGCCGCGAACCAGCAGCTCCATGCCAGCCAGGGCGTCACCTGCCAGGTGCGGAACCAGCGGGTGATCGCCTCATCCTCCAGCAGCTGCGGCAGGCGGGGTTGCGACGAACGCAGCACGTGCTGCATGCGCATCCAGGTGCGTACGCCGCTGGGCCGGCCCTGCTCAGGCTCGGCGATGATCTTCCATTGCTGCGGGTGATGCTCGCGTAGCAGCCGCGCGATGCGGTACTGCGCCAGGTAATACAGCACGAAGCAGGCGACGCCGCCGGCCAGGAGCAACAGGTAGAGCGCGACCAGGGGGCTCACGTTCCGCTCTTGCTCCAGTGCGTGGGCAGCGCGGTGCGCAGCGTGTTGAGCAGTCCCTTGCCCTGGGGGGCCTTGTCGCAAATGCCGTTGTCGATGGCCTTGGCGTAGGTCTCGTTCATCAGGCCGACCCAGACCGTGCCGTCCGGGCCGTGCGGAATGCGGAAGCTGCCGTTGGAGGTCATCTGCACCGGAGCCTCGGCCGAGAAGGTGGCCGGCGACTGCTCCCAGTAGGTATCGCCGGACTGCTGGTCGGCCGAGCTGTAGACCACCAGGTAGCGGGCCTTGTCGCTGGTCACCTTGACCGCACCGAAGGCACCGGTCGTGGCGCTGCTCCAGCCCATGTATTCACACAGCGGCACGTCCTGGGAATCGATCGGCTGGAACGCTGCGTCCAACAGCACGACCGTCGGCGCGAACAGGTAGCTCGAATGCAGCCAGCGCCCGTTCAATTCGGACTTCAGGGCGACCTTGTAAGGCACCTTGACGTCGGCGGGCAGGTGAAAGGCGAGGAAGTAGCTGCGCACGCCGTTGAGGTTGGCGACCATGCTGCCGGGACCGAGCTCGAATTTCTTCGGCCGCCACGGCAGCGGCGTCTGGTAGGAGAAGTCCGCGAAACTGCCGCAGCAGGGCGTGGCCTTTTGCAACTGCAGCTTCGCCTGTGCCAGCGAGTCACCACTGTCGGTCGGCGCGCGCAGGTTCGGCGGCACCAGCACCTTGATGCTGTGGCAGGCGCCCAGCAGCAGCGTGAGGATGACCAGCAGGGCTGTCAGCGGTAGGCGACGGAACATGGCGATCAGAAGTCTGCGGATCCGGCGGCGCGCGGGTAGGGGATCGCGTCGCGGATGTTGGAAAGGCCGCACACATAGCACAGCAGGCGCTCGAAGCCCAGCCCGAAGCCGGCGTGCGGGACGGTCCCGTAGCGGCGCAGGTCGCGATACCAGCCGTAGGTATCGAGGTCCAGGCCGAACTTGGTCATGCGCCGGTCGAGGTAGTCCAGGCGCTCCTCGCGCTGGCTGCCGCCGATGATCTCGCCGATGCCCGGAGCCAGCACGTCCATCGCCGCGACCGTCCTCTCGTCATCGTTGAGGCGCATGTAAAAGGCCTTGATCGCCTCGGGGTAGTTCATCACCACCACCGGGCGACCGACGTGCTTCTCTGCCAGGTAGCGCTCGTGCTCGGTCTGCAGGTCGACGCCCCAGGCGACCGGATACTCGAATTTCTGGCCGGAGTTCTTCAGGATCTCGATGGCGTCGGTGTAGTCGATGCGCTCGAACGGCCGGGCAATGAAGTTTTCCAGGCGGGTGACGGCGTCCGGTGCCACGCGCTCGGCGAAGAACGCCATGTCGTCCGCGCGCTCGTCGAGCACGGCCTTGAAGATCGCCTTGAGGAAGCGCTCGGCGCAGTCGGCATCGGCGGCAAGGTCGGCGAAGGCGATCTCCGGCTCGATCATCCAGAACTCGGCCAGGTGGCGCGGGGTGTTGGAGTTCTCCGCGCGGAAGGTCGGACCGAAGGTGTAGACCTTGCTCATCGCCAGACAGTAGGCCTCGACGTTGAGCTGGCCAGACACGGTGAGGAACGCCTCGCGGCCGAAGAAATCCTTGCGGAAGTCGACCTTGCCCCCGTCGGTGCGCGGCAGGTTGGCCAGGTCCAGCGTGGACAGGCGGAACATGTCGCCGGCGCCCTCGGCGTCGGACGTGGTGATGATCGGGGTGTTGATCCAGAAGAAGCCTTCGGACGTGAGGTGGCGGTGGATCGCCATCATCATCGTGTGGCGCACGCGCGTGACCGCACCGAACAGGTTGGTGCGCGGGCGCAGGTGGGCGACCTCGCGCAGGAACTCCATCGAGTGCTGCTTGGGCTGGATCGGGTAGGTTTCCGGGTCGTCCACCAGACCGGTGACTTCCACCCCGGTCGCCTGGATCTCGAACGCCTGGCCCTTGCCTTGCGAAGGCACCAGCGTGCCGGTGACGATCACGCCGGCGCCGGCGGTCAGGTGGCGGATCTCGCTCTCGTAGTTGGCGAGCGTGGCGGGCGCCACCGCCTGGATCGGGTCGAAGCAGGAGCCATCGCTGACGTTGACGAAGGACAGGCCCGCCTTGGAATCACGGCGCGTGCGCACCCAGCCGCGCACGGTCACGGTGCTGCCGGCTTCGATGGCGCCGGAAAGGGCCTGCTTCACGCTGGACAAGGTCGGGCTCACTACCGCCATGGGATTGAAACTCCTGCGCGCGCGCCGCATCTGGACGCTGTCGTGTTCGATTCGCGCGCCGGGCCGGCGCGTCGGGCAAACCCACATGATAATGTAGGCCCGCGGCCTTCTTCATCCTCAGCGCCATGAGCATCTCGATCACTCCCCCCGCACGCGACCGCATCCGCCAGTTCCTCGCCCAGACGCCGGGAGCGGAGGGCGTGCGTTTCGGCGTCAAGCGCACCGGCTGCTCGGGCTTCGCCTACGTGGTGGACCTGGCCGACGCCGCGAACCCGGGCGACCACACGCTGGAGGTCGACGGCATCCGGTTGATCGTGGACGAGAAGAGCCTGCCCATGGTGGAGGGCACGGTGATCGATTTTCGCCGCCAGGGTCTCAATGCCGCGTTCGTCTTCCACAACCCCAACGCCACCGGGGAGTGCGGGTGCGGGGAAAGTTTCACGGTGGGTTGACCCACGGCCTGCTTTTGGACTTTACGCAGCATCGGGCGCCACGGTACACTTCCGCTTCTGTACGCGCCCGATAGGCGCTGGCAGGTACTTGCCTCACCGCATCCGGCGGGAGGCTGCGAGGCCCCGCGAGGGCCGCATCCACAAGGAGCCAACGCCACAATGACCATGCGTCATTACGAAATCGTGTTCCTGGTCCACCCTGACCAGAGCGAGCAGGTCCCGGCCATGATCGACCGCTACAAAGCGCTGATCGAGGCCGACGGCGGCAAGATCCACCGCCTGGAAGACTGGGGCCGCCGCCAGCTGGCGTACCCGATCGAGAACCTGGCCAAGGCGCACTACGTCCTGCTCAACATCGAAGTGGGCCAGAACGCGCTGAACGAGCTGGAGTCGGGCTTCCGCTTCAATGACGCGGTGCTGCGCCACCTGGTGGTCCGCCGCGACGAGGCCGACACCGAGCCGTCCTTCATCCTGAAGTCCAAGGAAAAGGATGACGCCAAGTCCACGCGTCGCCGCGACGACGATGGCGACGGTGACGACCGTCCGGCGCGCCGCGAGCGCGACGACCGCGACAACGATCGCGACAGCGACTGATCCAGGAGCATTGACCCATGTCCAAGTTCTTCCGCCGCCGCAAGTTCTGCCGCTTCACTGCCGAAGACGTGAAGGAGATCGATTACAAGGATCTCAACACGCTGCGCCAGTACGTCACCGAGAACGGCAAGATCGTGCCCAGCCGCATCACCGGCACCAAGTCGCGCTACCAGCGCCAGCTGGCCACCGCGATCAAGCGCGCCCGCTTCCTGTCGCTGCTGCCGTACACCGACAACCACGACGTCTGAGCAACCGTCCTTCTCCCCTGCGGGAGAAGGCGGGATGAGTGGCGAGGCTTGCGGGCAAGCCTGATCGAAGCGCATCGCTTTGCTCGGGTTCGGCACAAGCCGCTCCTTTACTTCCTCTCCCTGAGGGTGAGGGGCTCAAGACAACTTCGGACAACCGTCCACGGCTGCGCCGGCTTTCCGGTGCTAACGAAAAGGAAAAACCATGGAACTGATTCTTCTCGAGAAAGTCCGCAACCTCGGCAACCTGGGCGACAAGGTCAAGGTGAAGCCGGGTTACGGCCGCAACTACCTGCTGCCGCAGGGCAAGGCCGTGCCGATCACCGCCGCCAACCTCGAAGCCTTCGAGAAGCGCCGCGCCGAGTACGAGGCCAAGGCCAACAACCTGCTGTCCGACGCCGAAGCCCGCAAGGCCAAGCTGGAAGGCGCCGAGGTGACCATCACCGCGCACGCCAGCCCGGAAGGCAAACTGTACGGCTCGGTCGGCCCGCGCGAGATCGCCGAGGCGCTGGAAGCGGCCGGTCAGAAGGTCGGCAAGGGCGAAGTGATCCAGGGCGAAGGCCCGATCCGCAACACCGGCGAGTACGAGGTGGTGATCAGCCTGCACGCCGACGTGCAGACCCAGGTCAAGGTAATCGTGGTCGGCGAGAAGTAAGCCGATACGTCACTGCAGTAAGGCAAACGGGCGCCCTCGGGCGCCCGTTTGCGTTGCGGGTCTTCTCGGGGCCGTCTCCGGTGGGCGTGGTCGATCAGGGGATGGCAGTTCCTCCGCCAGCGTGCGGCCATGCTGCCCAGGCGGCACTGCCCAGCCCGCAAACCAGAGGCGGCCGTTGAAAGCGCGGCCGCGCGACAGCGGCTTCCGGGCGGTTATGCTCGCACCCATGTCATCGAGGGGAACGCGTATGCGCCGCCACCACCACCCGGAACGCCATCGCACCGGACACATGGGTTGGCTGCGCGCGGCCGTGCTCGGTGCCAACGACGGCGTCGTCTCGACGGCCAGCCTGTTGATGGGCGTGGCCGCCGCGCACGCCGACCGCCGCCAACTGCTGCTTGCCGGCGCCGCGGCGCTGGTGGCCGGGGCGATGTCGATGGCGGCCGGCGAGTACGTGTCGGTGCACTCGCAGGCCGACAGCGAGCAGGCCGAACTGGCCCGGGAACGCGAGGAACTGGCCAACGACACCGATGCCGAGCACCGCGAACTGGCGACCATCTACGTCGGCCGCGGCCTGGAGCCGGCGCTGGCGCGGCAGGTGGCCGAACAGTTGATGGCGCACGACGCGCTGGATGCACACGCGCGCGACGAGCTGGGCATCACCGAGGTGTTCCGCGCGCGCCCGCTGCAGGCGGCGGCTGCCTCGGCGGCGAGTTTTGCGGTCGGCGCTGCGGTCCCGCTGCTGGTGGTGGCGCTCGCGCCCGTGGCCATGCAACTGGCGCTGGTGTTCGCCATTTCGCTGGCCTGCCTGGCCCTGCTCGGCGCTGCGGCCGCGCGCATGGGCGGCGCGGCCGCCGTTACCGGCGCCTTGCGCATCGCCTTCTGGGGAGCGCTGGCCATGGCGGTGACCACCGGCGTGGGGCTGCTGTTCGGCGGTCCGTGACCCTCGCGGGTTGCGCATCGGCGCCGGTGGCGTTATCCAGGGCGCAGGCAAATCGGACAGCTCGGGTGCTCAATTGAAAAAGAAGCGGTCTTCGGTAGGGCAGTGGCTCGTGTCGGGCGTGGTGGTGATCGCGGCCATCGCCGTAGGCGTGTTCCTCTGGCGCAAGGCGACCCAGGCCGGGGGCGAGCGGGCACCTGCGGCGCTGCAGGCCCCGGCGGGCACGGCAGGCACCGGACCTGCCCACGCCTCCACCGCGATCCAGCATCCGATCGCGCAAGCTAGCCCGGCGTCCGCATCGACCGCGCCGTTGCCTGCGCTGGACGCGAGCGATGCGAGCGTTGCCGATGCGCTGCTGGCGCTCGCCGGCGGCGATGCGCCGGGCAGCATGCTGCATCGCGACCAGGTCATCCGCCGCATCGTGGCGACGGTCGATGCGCTGCCGCGCCAGAGCGTGGGCACCAACATCCTGCCGGTGAAGGCGCCCAAGGGATCGTTCGTCGTCGAGCAGTCCGGTGATTCCATCACCCTTAGTCCGCGCAACACCGAGCGTTATGCGCCCTACATGCGGGTGCTGGAACACGCCGATCCCAAGGCGCTGGTGGCCTGGTACGTGCAGTACTACCCGTTGTTCCAGCAGGCCTACCGCGACCTCGGCTATCCGAAGGGCTACTTCAACGATCGCCTGGTCACGGCGATCGACGACATGCTGGCGGCGCCGGTGCCCGATGCACCGGTGAAGCTGGTGCAACCGAAGGTGTTCTATCGCTACGCCGACCAGGACCTGGAGGCGCGGTCGGCCGGCCAGAAGATGCTCATGCGCCTGGGCGCGGACGACGAGGCCCGCGTGAAGGCCCGGTTGCGGGAGATCCGCGCGCTGCTTACCGGTGCGGCGTTGCCGGCGCGGAGCGCCTCGGTGCGCTGACCCGCGCGGCGGCGGTGGCCGATCAGCAATAGTTCGCTTGCAGCCTTCGATGCACGGCGGTTGCGGCGACCGCTGCATGCCCCACGGCCACGCTGATCTGGTTCAGTGCGCTGACCACGTCGCCGATCGCATAGATGCCGGGCACGCTGGTCTGCAGGTGATCGTCCACCACCAGCGCGCCCTCCGGGTCGAGCTTCGCCCCCAGTGCTGCAGCCAGGCCCGACTGCACGTCGGCTCCCAGCACCGGATAGAGCGTGTCCAGGCGCAACCGGCGCCCGTCGGCGAAATCGACCACGCAGGCGCCGTCGGCCAGGACGAGATGCTGCGGGCCGGGCCATAGCTGCACGCCGCAGTCGGCGGCGCGCTGCTGCATGCGTTCATCCCAGGGCGCGTCGTCCGCGGCCAGCGCGCAGACGTGGCGCGAGAAGGTGCGCAGGAAGGCGGCGTGTCCGATCGCCGCCTCCGCGGGAGCCAGCACACCGATCACGTCATTGCGCGCCTCGTACGCGTCGCACACGGCGCACAGCCGCACCGTGCCGGATCCGATCGCCCGCTCCAGGCCGTCGAGCGCCGGCAGGCGATCGACCACGCCGGTTGCCAGGATGACCGAGCGTGCCCGCCAGTGGCGCTCGCCGTCGCTGGCGGTGAAGCCGCCAGCGTGTCGGCTGAGCTGGGTGATCCGCGTGCGTACCTGTGGCACGCCGTAGGTGTCGGCCTGCAGACGGAATCGCGCCAGCAGTTCGTTGCCGGCCACGCCGAAAGGAAAGCCTGGGCAGTTGTGGCTGGCCGGAATCCAGCGTGCGCGGCTGGCCCCCGCGTCAGCCAGCAGGATGTGGCGACGGAACCGGGCCAGGTAGGTGGCTGCGGTCAGGCCGGCCGGACCGGCCCCGACCACCAGGCAATCGAGCAGTTGTTCGGACATGCGGGTTTGCCGATGGTGCGACAGTCCGGGTCGTGACCGCGTGAAGCGCCAAGCGACCCCGGCAAGGCCGCCCTCACGGGCCCTTGCCGGGCCGGCGACAGCGGGCGCCCCATAGTGTGATGTGCGTCACGGGATTCGCCCTGAGGCAGGTTGCCCGGGCTATCGGCGAACCGAATGCACAGGACGGACGGTCGACAGGGAGTTTGCGGGGGAGACGTCCGCAGAACTAGGGCGACCACCAGACACCACCGCGCATGGAGGCCCGCAAGGAGTGGTCTTTGTCAGCATCCTCCACGTCAGCGTCAGCACGGGACGATTTTCCTGCCGGTAGCGGAGAGATGACGGCGCGCATCCGTGCCTTCGACTGGACTGGCACGCCGCTGGGGTCCTTCGGCGATTGGCCGGGCTCGCTGCGCACCCTCGTGTCGATGATGCTCGAGAGCCAACTGCCGATCGCGCTCGGCTGGGGGCCTGGGCTCACCTGCCTCTACAACGACGCCTACCGGCCGCTGCTGGGCAGCAAGCCGGAGGCGCTGGGTCGCCCGTTCCGCGAGGTATGGCCCGAGGCGCGCAAGATCACCGAGCCGGTCATCCTGCGCGCGCTGGAGGGCAAGCCCAGCTGCTTCCGCGATGCCCGCTTCAACCTGCAGCGGCATGGCTACCGCGAGCGCGCCTACTTCGATTACTGGGTCGGTCCGGTGCGCGACGAAAGCGGCCAGGTCGTCGGCTTGATCAACGAGGCCATCGAAACCACCCAGCGGGTGCTGGCCGACCGGCGCCAGCGATTCCGCACGCGACTGGGCGATGCGCTGCGCGACCTGACCGATCCGCGCGCGGTGATGGCCGCCGCTGCGCGCCGGCTGGGCCGTCACCTGCGCGCCGATCGCGTGGGTTATGCGGAGCTGGACGAGACCGGCGAATACTTCACCGTCGAGCGCGACTGGGTCAGCGGCGACATGCCTAGCGGGGTGGGGCGGCATCGCCTGAGCGAGTTCGGGCCCAGGCTGGTCGCCGAGGCGCTGACCGGCGCGGCGATCCGCATCGGCGATCCCTTCGAAGACCCACGCGTGGACCCGGAAGAGGCGAAGGCCCACCACGCATTGGGTGGCCTGCGCGCGAGCCTGACCGTGCCGCTGGTCAAGGACGGCCGGCTGGCGGCCTTCCTCTCCGTGCAGCAACGCCAGGCACGGCGCTGGACCGATGAAGACGAGGCGCTGGTGCGCGAGGTGGCCGAACGCACTTGGGCAAACGTCGAACGCGCCCGTGCCGAGGCGGCGCTGCGTGCCACCAGCAACCGGCTCAAGCTGATCCTGGAGAGCACCACCGGCTACGGCATCCTGACCATCGACCTGCACGGCCGGATCACGCTGTGGAACCCGGGCGCCGAGCGGCTGCTGGGCTGGTGCGAGGAGGAGGTGCTGGGCCGGCCGGCGGATATCTTCTTCACGCCGGAGGAGCGCGCCCAGGGCATTCCCCAGCTGGAAATGCTGCGCGCCGCCGAGAGCGGGCGTGCGGCCGACGACCGCCAGCACGTGCGCAAGGACGGTTCGCGCTTCTTCGCCAGCGGCTTGATGATGCCGCTGCGCAACGGTGGCGGCCGGCTGCTCGGTTACCTCAAGGTGCTGCGCGATCGCACGCTCGAGCACCAGGCCAAGGAGGCGCTCGAGCGCGGCGTGGCCGAGCGCACCGCCGAGCTGGCTGCGACCAACCGCCAGCTGCTGGCGCAGATCGAGGAGCGCGAACGGGTGGAGGCCACGCTGCGCCAGATGCAGCGGCTCGAAGCCGTCGGCCAGCTGACCTCCGGCGTGGCGCACGACTTCAACAACCTGCTCACCGTGATCAGCGGCAACATCGGCATTCTCGAACGCGCGCTCAACGCGCCCGGCGTCGACCCGCGCCTGCGGCAGCGGCTGGGCTACATGCGCGATGCCGCCACGCGCGGCGCCAAGCTCACTGCGCAACTGCTGGCGTTCTCGCGGCGCCAGCGGCTGGAGGCCAAGGCGGTCGACCTGAACGCCATCGTCGCCGGCATGCGCGACCTGCTGCAGAGCTCCATGGGCGGTTCGGTGCAGCTGACGATGAGACCGCAGGCCTCGCTGTGGCCCGCGCTGGTCGATCCCACGCAGATCGAACTGGTGATCCTCAACCTGGCGATCAACGCACGCGACGCTTCGCCGGTCGGGAGCGAGCTGATCGTGGAAACCGCGAACGTGGCGTTGCGCGAACCGGCCGCCCGGCCGGAGGAACCCGGACCGGGCGACTACGTGATGGTCGCGGTCACCGATCACGGCAGCGGCATGGCGCCCGAAGTGCTGGCGCGCGCGTTCGAGCCTTTCTTCACCACCAAGGAGGTAGGCAAGGGATCCGGCCTCGGCCTGGCCCAGGTGTACGGGTTCGCCAAACAGTCCGGCGGCGGCGTGCAGATCCACACGCGCCTGGGCGAGGGTACCTCGGTCAGGGTCTTCCTGCCGCGTGCGGCCTGCGCCACGGACGAACCGGAAGAAGCGCCGCTGCTGCTGCCTTCGCCGCACCGTGGCGCGCCCCGGCAGCGCATCCTGCTGGTCGACGACGACACCGACGTGCGCGAGGTGACCGCGGCGATCCTCGCCGAGCGCGGCTACGAGGTGATCGAGGCCGGCAGCGGCGGCTCGGCGCTCGACGTGCTCGAACGCGAGGGCGCCACCGTGGACTTGATGCTGGTGGACTACGCCATGCCCGGCATGAACGGCTCGGAGGTGGCCCGCGAGGTGCATGCCAAGCGGCCTTCGCTACCGGTGTTGTTCCTTACCGGATACGCCGATTTCGCCGCCTTCAAGGAAATCGGCGACGAGCGCATCGTCAGCAAGCCCTTCCGCGACGAAGACCTGCTGGCCAAGGTGGAAGTGGTGCTGGGCATGGCCAGGCAGGATGGGGCGGCGCGACCGCGTGCGTAGGCCCGCACCGGCACGGCCTTCTGCCTGCGCGGGCCGATATAACGTCCCCGCGTGCAGGCGCTGTCCGTCGTGCTTGCCCGGGCGGGTTGGCAGTCGCGGCGCGCATTACGGGCGGAAGCGAGCCGGAACTCCACCAACCGTCCGGGCGGCAAGACCTGCATTGCGCGTTGCATCCGCGAGGCAGCAAGCTCAAGCTAGCCTGCATAACGCCGATACAGCGATCTGGAGCCTCATGCCCGGGCGATACCCGGGCGCTTGCGGAGAGCCTTGGGTTTGAATCTTTCCGTTGTTCCCGACTTCCTCTCGATCGGCGGCCTGGTGCTGGTCTTCGCCGCGCTGCTCAAGCGCACCCGACAGATCCGGCCGCGCTACTGGCTGGTCGGATGGGCGATGATCCTGGTGCACATCGTCGCGCAGTTCGTCCAGCGCAACCTGGCGCCGGGCGCGGCCTCCGACGCGGCGCTCGCGGTGTCGCTGTCGATGCTGCTGTTGACCAGTGTGGCCTTCATCTGGGCCGGCTCCGACACGCGGCTGGCCTGGTGGCACGACCTGGGCATCACGTTGCTGGCGGCGGCGCCGGACGTGGCTTTCTTCGTGCTCGCCTCCTACGGCATCGAGGCGCCGCTGCCCTATCTGGCCTGCACCGCCCTGGGCCTGGCCTCGACCACCTGGGTGTTCCGCCGCGACCGGCGTAGGCCGGACTGGTGCGTGCCGGTACTGGTGGGCATCTATGCGTTGCAGGGTGTGTTCGCCTGGCATGGCGCGATCGACCAGGCACTCAACTGGATGTTGTTCTGGCACTACCTGGCGGTGGCGTTCTGCTTCTACCGCGGCGCGGCTTCGCCGTCGGTGGGCTCGGTGTTCACCACGGTGAGTTTCGTCGCCTGGGCGGCGGTGTTTCCCGTTTCCGCCGTGCTCGATCCCTGGCTGGCCGGCTGGGGCATCGAGAACGAAGCATGGAACCTGCCCAAATTCCTGGTGGCCACCGGCATGATCTTTACCCTGCTGGAGGAGCAGATCGGCCACGCCGAGCACGCCTCGCAGCATGACGCGCTGACCGGCCTGCCGAACCGGCGCGTGTTCACGCACCGGCTGGAGCACGCGCTCAAGCGCGCGCGTGAGAGCGGCGGGCGGATCGCCATGCTGGTGATCGACCTCAACGACTTCAAGCGCATCAACGACACGCTCGGCCATGCGGCCGGCGACGCGCTGCTGCATTTCGTGGCGCAGCGCCTGCAGCAGGGCATACGCACGGGTGACACGCTGGCGCGATTGGGCGGCGACGAGTTCGCCGCGATCCTGCCGGAGGTCACCGACCGCATGGCCGCGCAGGCGCGGGCCGATCGCCTGGCGCGCGCCTTCGATGCCAGCACCGAATTCCAGGGGCAGCGGCTGTCGATCGGCGCCAGCATCGGCTTGGCGCTGTACCCGGACGACGGACAGGACGAGACGCGGCTGTATGCCGCCGCCGACCGCGCGATGTACGCCAGCAAGCTGGCCGTGCGGCCGGGCCAGGCGGACGGCGGGGATCCGGAGCCGGCGTAGCGCCGTCGCATGGATCTCGCCGCAGCGGGCTGCCTGCCGCTCGCGATGTTCCTAGTCGCCCGAGGAATTCCTGTCGCGCGAGGATGCATCGCGTGCGCCCTGGGCATCGTGTGTGTTGCGCTGCGCCTGCGGCAGTGCGCGCGCCTGCTGGTGTTCGGTCAGCCAGCGGCGGAAGCCGGGCTCGTCCACCGGGCGGCAGATCAGGTAACCCTGCAGGCCGTCGCAGCCGAGTCGTTCCAGCGCGAGCCGCTGCGGCACGGTTTCCACGCCCTCGGCCACTGCGGCGATGCCGAGCCGGTGCGCCACGTCGACGATGAAGCTGGCCAGCGGGTTGGCGCTGTTGGGCGTCAGTTCGCTGACGAAGGCGCGGTCGACCTTGAGCACGTCCAGCGGCAGTCGCTGCAGGTAGCTCAGTGAGGAATAGCCGGTGCCGAAGTCGTCCAGCGCCAGCCGGAAGCCGGCCGCGGAAAGTTGCCCGAGCGTTTCCAGTGCACTGTCGAAGTCGCGCAGCAGCGCGCTCTCGGTGAGCTCCAGGGTCAGCCGAGAGGGCTCGATGCCGGCCGCGCGCACCTGCGCCTCCAGTTGGGTGGCGAACCGCGGGTCGTTAAGCTGCCAGGCGCTCACGTTCACCGCCAGGCGCCCGCCAAAGGCCACGCCGTCGCGGTCCCAGGCGCGGATGTACATGCAGGCCTGGCCGATCACCCAGGTGCCGAGCGCGTGGATCAGGCCGGTTTCCTCGGCCAGCGGGATGAACACCGTCGGCGACAGCTCGCCCAGCTGCGGGTGCTGCCAGCGCAACAGCGCCTCGGCGCCGATCAGCTCACCGCGCCGGTTCACCTGTGGCTGGAAGTGCAGCGCGAACTGGGTGGGCATGCGCTCCTGCTCCAGCGCCGTGCGCAGGCCGCGCTCGAGCGCCAGTCGCGTGTCCGCCTCCTGCTGCATCGGTTCGAGGAACAGACGCACCGCATTGCGGCCGGCGGCCTTGGCGCGGTAGAGCGCGATGTCGGCGCGGCGCAGCAGGTCGGCCACGTCCTGCTCGCCGGCCGGGAACAAGGCCACGCCCACGCTGGCGCCAACCGCCAGGATGCGGCTGTCCACCGCCACCGGCTCGGCCAGTCGCGCGACCATGCTTTCGGCCACCCGATGCGCCTGCGCCTGCACCGCCGCAGCCGTGCCCGCGAGAGGCCCCAGCACCAGCACGAACTCGTCGCCGCCCAGCCGCGCGAGCACCGCATCGGACGGCGCGGCGGCGAGCAGGCGGTCGGCGATCGCTTCCAGCATGCGGTCGCCGATCGGGTGGCCCAGCGCATCGTTGATGGTCTTGAAGTTGTCCAGGTCGATCAGCAGCACCGCCCCATGCTGGCCGCGGGCCAGCGTCTCGGTGTGCAGCTCGGCCAGGTGGTCCAGCGCGCGCAGGCGGTTGGGCAGGCCGGTGAGGCTGTCGTGGTAGGCGACGTGGCGCAGGCTGAACTCGGCCTCGCGGCGGATGTGCGCCTCGGCCTCGAGCCTGCGCGTGGTCTGTTCCAGCTGAACCGTGCGTTGGTGCAGCTGGGTGGCCAGCGACACGCCCATCAGCAACACGAACGGCAGGAACGAGAAGGCATCCAGGTAGGGATAGCGGTGGCCCAGGGCATCGACCACGATGTCGCCCCACAGCAGGGCGGCGAACTGCGACAGCAGGCAGATTGCCAGTAAAGCCCCACGCAACCGTTCGCGGCCACGCATCTGCGCCACGGCCAGCGACAGCGCCCACAGGAAGGCGACATAGCTCAGCGCATGGAACAGCAGACCCCAGTTCGAGGCGCTGCCGGCCAGGTCATAGAGCCGCTCGCCCCAGGGCAGCGCGATGCCCGGGCCCGGTATCACCCGGGTGAAGAACACGGTGCCCGGCAGGTCCAGGTTGAGCCAGGTGAACAGGCCCACCGCCGCGCCGACCGCCAGTTGCAGCCGCGGCTGGGCCGCGCCACCGGTATAGGCGCGGATGAAGACCACGAAGGGCAGGAACGACACCGCCGCCGCCCCGATCATGGTGCGCAGTGCCGCGGTCGCCACCGTCACGTCGGTGGCGGTGTGCAGCAGGGCATTGGCGAAGGACAGGGTGGCGACGCAAAGGCAGAGCATCGCGTAGGACAGGTACACCGCCTCGCGCCGGCGCCACAGGCCGACGACGGCAAACTGCGTACCCGAGGCGAGCGCGACGCCGGCGATGGCTACCAGCGCGGCGGTGTAATAACCAAAGGTGATGGAGCCTGCATCGACCATCATGCTCCCCTGCATGAAAGGGCTGCCCGCGCACCATAACCGAACTGCGATGGGTCGCACAGCAGCCTGCGCCTTGGCCTGGCGGGAGGCGAGGTCGCCTCACACGGCGCTTTCCGTAGCCTGGCGTTCCCCGCCGCCAGCCTCGCCTGGCTGGTGCAGCGGCGCCTCGATGGTGCAGACCACGCCGCCGGCGGCGAACTGCAGGATCACCCGGCCGCCGATCTCGTGGCGCAGGCCGCGCTCGATCAGCCGCGAGCCGAAGCCGCGCCGCGCCGGTGGCACCACCGCGGGGCCACCGGATTCGACCCAACGCAGTCGCAGGCTCTCGTTCGCGGTCCAGCCGATGTCGACCCTGCCGTCCCGGCTGGACAGTGCGCCGTACTTGACCGCGTTGGTGCCCAGTTCGTGCAGCACCATGGCAAAGGCCAATGCATGCCGCGGCGGTAACCAGACCGGCGGGCCGCTCGCATACAGCCGCTCGCGGCGCTGGTCGCGGTATGGCGCGATGGCTTCCTGCACGATGGCGGCTAGCGACGCGCCACTCCAGCTCTCGCGGGTGAGGATGTCGTGTGCACGCGACAGCGCCATCAGGCGCCCCTCGAACTGCTCCCGCGCCTGCTCAGGATCAGCGCCGGGACGGAAAGTCTGCATCGCCATCGACTGCACCGTCACCAGGGTATTCTTCACGCGGTGGTTGAGTTCGTGCAGCAGCAGCCGCTGGTGCTGTTCGTGGCGTTTGCGCTCGGTGATGTCGTTGAAGATCACCGCCACGCGCCGGCGCGTGCCGTCGTCCAGGCGGCAGGCGTAGACGTCGAACACGCGGCCGTGGGTGATCAGGCCGTGCTCGAAGCGGAACGCCTCGCCGCTGTCGATGATGCTGTCGAAGGTGCCGTACCAGGACGGCGCCGCGTCAGGGAACACCTTGCGCATGGTCCGGCCGACCACTCCGCCGATGCCGGTGTGCCTGGCGAACGCCGGGTTGGTCACCAGGTAGCGGTAGTCCGAGGGCTGACCAGGCGCGGTATCGACCTTCTCGATCAGGCAGAAGCCCTCGTCGATGGCGTCGAACAGTGCGCGGTAGCGCTGCTCGCTCTCGCGCAGTGCGCGTTCGGCGCGGGCGCGCGCCACCGCCGCCCAAGTGCGCTCGGCGACCTCGCCGAGCAGGGCGACTTCCTCGTCGCGCCAGTGCCGCGGCCGACTCTGGTGGACATAGAAGGCGGCCACGAAGCGGTTGCCCTTGACCAGCGGTACGCCCACGCCGGCCCGTACGCGGCCGGCCCCGGCGTAGGCCTGCTCGGCACCGCGCGTGCGCGCGTCCTCCAGCGTGTCGTCGAGTACCACGGTCTGGCCGGCGCGGTACTGTGTCACTACCGCTTCGCCGAATTCAGCCAGCTGCGCGCGCCCGGCCAGGCTCGGCATCACGCCGTCGGTCCAGTCGCGCTCGACGAGAAAGAACTGGCCGCAGTCGGTCACCTCGCCGTAGCCGCAGCGTCCCACGCGCAGGTGGCGGCCCACCATGTCGCTGACCGTCGCCATGAGCACCCCGGCGTCGTTGAGGCCGCGGATGCGGTCGCCCATCTGCAGCAGGAAGGATTGCCGCGCCTCGCCCTGGCGCAGGCGTTCCTCCATGCGGCGGCGCTCGCTGATGTCGCGCGACACGCCGACCACGCGCTCGACCCCGCCCTCGCCGCCGCGCACGGGTCCCCACACGAACTGGTAACAGGCTCGCGTGCCGGCGGGGCTGGTGAATAACACCTCGTCCTCGATTGTCTGACCGGTTTCGAGGATGCGCTGGATATGGCCGTCCAGGCGCTGCGCCAGCGCACGCGGATAACCCAGTTCGCGCAAGGTCCTGCCGATCGGATCGTGCTCCGGGCCGAACAGCTCCCGCGTTGCGCGGTTGGCATAGGCCAGGCGGTGCTCGCGGTCGAACGCGTAGACGTAGTCGCAGATCGAATCGAGCACCGCGCCGAGCAGGTGAGCCTGCGGTTGCGGGGCCTGCTCCTCCTCTCGCGGCCATCCGCCCGTGTTGGCGCCGACGGCCTCGCGCAGGCGTGCCATCAGTGCCTGCTGATCGCTGTCGAGTTGGGCCTGCGCCTCGCTGGCGCTGCGCAGGCGAACCAGTTCGGTCAGGTCCTCGGCACGCTGGATGATCAGCGCGACCTCCCCGCGCTGATCGAGCACGGGCGTGTTGATGACGCTCCACCAGCGCGGTCCCGGGCCGCCGGGCAAGCCGTGCTGCGCCACCATCGACGGGCTGTCCGGGGTGCGGCGGACGAGCACCCGCTCCAGCGACGCGCGCAATGGCGGCTCGATCGACCCGCCGTTGGGCCAGCGCGCGAACAATTCGAAGACCGGCCGCCCCAACAGCCTCTCCGGCGGTTCGCCGCTGGCGCGCAGCATCGCGTCGTTGGCCGCGACCACGTGGAAGTCCGGAGGGGCGAGCAACAACAGGGGCGCCGGGGCTGCCTGGAACAGCGCACGGAAGTCCGTACCCAGGCCGGCATCATTCGTCAGCTCGCGCAGGCGTTGCCCGGCACGGACCCGCGCGGTGTTTTCGATGGCGGTGTGCAACGCACCGCCGACCCCACCATAGCGGTCACGGATAGCGGAAAAGCTGAAGGTGAAAAAGCGCTCTACCGGTGCGCCGGCCGGTCCGTCCAGCAACACCGGCCAGTTTTCCGCCAGGGTGGGCTCGCCGCTGGCGAACACCCGGTCGAGCATCGGACGGATCAGTTCGCGCGCGTCGGGCCAGTTCTCGAACACCGGACGGCCGAGGATGGCCGGATGCCGTTCTCGCGCAATCGGGCGATAGGCGTCGTTGTACAGCTGCAGACGCTCATCGCCCCACAGGATCGCGGTGGGGATGGGCGAGGCCAGGCAGATGTCGAGCGCGGTGCGCAGGTGCGGCGGCCAGCCGGCAATCGGGCCCAGCGCGGTGGCGGCCCAGTCGTGCCGGCGGATGCACTCGGCCATTTCGCCCGGGCCCACCGGCCAGGAGGAAGAGTGGCGCGTGCTCTGAACCATGAAAGGCTCCGGTGCCGACCGCATCGGCATCATGGCAGCATGCATCTTCCGTAAAAAGCTGACGCGGAAGGTTTTTCCGTACGCAGGCCGATGCGGCGGAAGTGACCTCCGGTCTCCCCGGTTGCTCGAGGGTATGTCGATTCCCGCCGTGCCTGCCCGTCATCCCCACGAAGGCGCCGCCGGCGCCGGCCACCAGGAACCGCCATGCACGTTTCGCTTCGCCTCGTCCGCCGCCTGTTGCCCTTGGTGCTGCTGCTCTCCTTCGTCGCCTCGGCCGCGTCGGCGCGCTACACGCTCGACCCCGATCACACCTATCCGAGCTTCGAAGCGGACCACATGGGCATCTCCACCTGGCGCGGCAAGTTCAACCACAGCCAGGGCTGGGTCGAGCTGGACAAGGCCGGCGGCAATGGCGCGCTCCAGGTGAGCGTCGCGCTGGACAGCATCGATTTCGGACAGGAGCCGCTCAATGCCTGGGCCCGCGGCAAGGATTTCTTCGACGTCGCGCACCATCCCCGCGCTGTCTTCAAGGGGCGCCTCGCCGGCTTCGTCGATGGCGCACCGACGCGCGTGGAAGGCACGCTGAGCCTGCACGGCGTTACCCGTCCGATCGAGCTTCGCATCGACCACTTCAAGTGCATGCCGCATCCGATCCTCAAGCGCGAGTGGTGCGGGGCCGACGCGCTGGGCAGCTTCGACCGCAGCGCCTTCGGGCTGGATGCCGGCAAGCACTACGGCTTCGACATGCAGGTGGCCCTGCGCATCCAGGTCGAGGCGCTGCGCGACAAGTGACGCACGCTGCGCGATTCCTCGCCGGCGCCTTCACGCCGCGGCGGGCACGCTCCGATCCGTTGGCGCATCGCACTTCCCTCGCCGGTGGTGGCACCCCGGCTCCCCGCACCCCCCTTGCGGTGGCCCTTGGCTGAGCCAGGGCAGGGAGGCGCGATGCGCCGCGCGGCATCGCGCAGCCCGCTATCGCGCAGACAGGCGCTGCATCAGACAACGGCTACCTCTATGGCGCGTTCCTGCCAACGACCGCGCCGGGCGGCGACAGTTGCTGCAGCGACCACTGCCGCGAGACGCCCGCGTCGGGCCACCGCGATCCATGCGGTTGCGGGCACGAAGCCTGACATGGCCATCCCGGGGCCGGCGACGATGGCCTGGAATGGCGCCCTAGTAGGGCGTGCCGTCCTTGTGGGTGTAATCGCCGTCGCCTTCGACGTACAGGTCGATGTCCGGGTAGTGGCAGGCGTCGTCGGCCGAGCGCGTGCCGATCTCCAGATAGACGGCCGTTTCGTTGCCGCGGTTGATCAGGTGGTGCCCGTCGGCGACGTTCTTGGCGAAGGCGGCGCAGTCGCCCGCGCGCAACGGCTGCTCGCCGGCCTCGGTGACCAGCACCAGTTCGCCCGACAACACATAGACGAACTCGTCCTCCCGGCTGTGCCAGTGGCGCTGGCTCGACCAGCCGCCGGGCGGCAGGCGGCTCAGGTTGACGCCGAAGTCGGACAGGCCGCCGGCATCGCCCAGCGCCTGCTTGATGCGGCCCGCCGCGGCCTGCGCGTAGGGGGCGGGATAGCCCGAGCCGCGGCGCTCGGGAACGCTGGAAGTGTCGATCTTCGGCATGGGAAGGCTCGCTGATGGGATCGGCTATTGTGCACCGCTTCGGCACACGCCCACGTGCGGGCGTGCAGCGCGCGGGCTGTACCACGGCAGGCTTCTACAATGGTGGCCCCTTGCTTCGTGCCGGTTCCCATGCAGCAGACTTCCCTGGACGGCCTTGCCGCGCCCCATCCGACCGACCGCCTGTTCTTTGCCGTGATGCCGCCGCCGGCCTCGGCCGCCCAGCTGGCGGAGCTTGCCGCCGACCTGCGCGGGCGCCTGGGCCTAAAAGGCCGGCCGCGGCCGACCTCACACCTGCACGTGACGCTGCATCACCTGGGCGACTTCGCCGGCGTTCCGCAGCAGCGAGTGGATGATGCGCGCGCCGCTGCGGCCGGCATCGCGATGGGCGCGTTCGAAACGTGCTTCGATCGCGTGGCCAGTTTCGCCGGCCGCCCTGGCAAGCACCCGTTCGTGCTGCTTGGCGCAGGTGCGGCGACCGGCCTGGCCATGCTGCATGCAGGGCTGGGCGCGCGGCTCGCCGTCGCGGGACTGGGACGGCGCGAGCGTGCGTTCGTGCCGCACGTGACGCTGCTGTACGACGCCCGCCGCGTCCCGGCGCAGCCGGTCGAGCCGCTCGGCTGGACGGCACGCGAGTTCGTGCTGGTCCACAGCCTGCTCGGACGCACCGAGTACCGCGTGCTGGGGCGCTGGGAACTGGTCGGCTAGGCGTCTCGATGCGCACGCGGCGGCGACAATCGCCCGGCTACGGTGGCGGCATGAAGAACAAGGGCAAGCGCCGGCGCGGATTGATCCTGCTGCTGGTGGCACTGCTGGTGCTGCTGGTGCTGGGCGCGCTGCGCTGGCGGCACCAGTTCCGCTCGGCGCCCACGGACCAGGCGCTCAACCCCGCTGCGGGCGCGCCGGCGCGCTGAAGCGTCAATCCTCGCTATCGATCACGTGGCCGTTGGCCGGATCGACGGTCAGTTTCACGCGGTGGTCGTTCTTGTCGTCCGCCTTGGCATGCCACACGCCGTCGTCGAAGTCGACGTCGTGCACGTTGCTGTAGCCCTGCGTGGCGAGCGCGGCGCGTACGTCGTCCTCGCTCAGGCGCGAGACCTCCTTGTCCGGGTACACCTTGCCGGTCTTCGGATCGACGCGCAGCTTGACGTCGCTGCCATCGGCGCTGTCCGCCTTGGCGCGCCACACGCCGCCGTCGAACTTGAGGTCGTCGATGTCGGTATAGCCCTGGTGGATCAGCGTCTGGCGTACCTGGGCCTCGGTCATCGCCTGCTGCGCCAGCGCCGCGCCGGAAGCGCCCAGGGCCAGCGCGAGGGTCATCGAAGCGAATTTTTTCATGGCCGTTCCTCGGTCGGGGTCATGCGCTCGAGTTTTCGGGCGCCAACGGCAATGGGCGATGAAAAAGCCGTGAGCGGGGGCTGCGGTGTTCAGGCAGGCGTGTCTTCGAGAGCTCTCCCTCGAGGCGAGGGTTCGGACTTGGCCGGTGCTTCGACTCTGGCCTTCGGCCTACGCTCGGCACGAACGGAACTATCCAACCGTTCGCCCTGGGCGTAGGCGCACGGCGCCGAAGTCGGGGGCCGCTTCGGCTTCAGCGCCCCGTGTCCAGCCGATCGAAGTGCGTCAAGGCGTTGAGCACCAGCGGATAGCTTCCCAAAGTCTCCCCGCGCCAGATCGGATTGCCGGCGAACAGCAGCACGTGACCCATGCCGTAGCGCGCGTCGACCACCGCCGCGTGCTCGGCCATCTCGCTGCCGCCGTCGAGCAGGCCGGAAATCAGCAGCCGCTTGGCGTCGGCGAAACGCAGGATCACCCGTGGGCGCTGGCCTTGCGGAATTACCCACGGATTGTTGTAAGCCTGGTCCTCGTTGAGCGGCAGCGCCTGCCACGGTTTGGCATCGGGCAGCGCGGGCGGGGCGGCGAACGGGCGGCCTTGGGGAGCATCCTTGTCCCGGGGGCCGCCGCGCCCGGTCGGGCGTTCGGCATCACGGGCGCTGGGCAGGCCACCGTCGCCGGTCACCAGGTTGGACACAGTGAAGGACTGGCCGTCCGAGCTGTACAGCGCCAGGTGGTCGGCGTAGCCGGCGGCGATCGGGCTGTCGCGGTCGACGACGTCCGCCTGCAGCACGCTGCCGACCACCTTGAGCTTGGTCGTACGCGTGGTGAAGACGCCCGGCGCCAGCCCGGCGTCGATGGCGAACTGCGCGGTGTCCTCGGCGGTGACCAGCAGGCCGCCCTCATGCACGAAACGCTTGAGCTTGGCCAGGCCCGCTTCTCCCAGGCCCGGGCGGATGTCCGGCGTGCTGTCGATGTGGCCCAGGTTGGGCGTCAGCGCGCTGGTCTGCCAGGGCATCGGATTGCCCCACATCGGCAGGCCGTCGACGATGCGGCGCAGGCTGGCGCCGCCGATGGGGGCGAACAGGATCGCGTCGTACCTCGCGCGCAGGTCGCCCATGCGCGCGACGTCCTGCGTGCTGATGTAGTCGTAATGCAGGCCCAGCTGATCCAGCGCCATGCGCCACCAGCCCCCGGTCTGCGTGCCGAACCAGGTGTGCATCAACGCAATGCGCGGCAGCTTGCCGTTTGCCACGTCGACGCCGGCCAGACCCGCCGGCACGTCCACCGGCTTGTCCAGCCTCGCCATCGGCGTCTTGAGCACGTCCGGGGCGGTGACGCGCACCACCTGGACGTCGAACAGATCGCCCATCGACCAGCCGGTGTCGTCGTAGGGATGCTGCTGAGGGTCCTTGGGCGACCAGTACTGCCTATCGAGCAGGGCGTCGGCGATGCGCGAGTAGGGCTGGTCCATGCGAATGACGTAGCTGCCGGCGGGAAAGCGGCGCGTCTGCTTCTTGCCGTCGGCGCCGGCGGGAAGGATCACGCTGAAAGGCGCGCTGGCGCGGCTGATCTCCACGTGCTGGCGCTCGAGCACGCGCAGCAACTGGGCCTGGGTGCCGCTGCGCTTCTCGTCGCCCGGCAGCACGTAGGCGGCAGGGCCCGCCTCGGTGGGCTTCTCGATCGAGCGCTTGGCCTTCAGGTAGAAGTTCTTGAGGAACGCCTGGCTGTTGTGCGCGAAGTAGTCCAGCGCCGTGAGCACGCCGGCCTGCTCGTAGTTGTTGTTGTCGCGCTGCGACCAGGTCACCTCCGGCAGCGGCGGGTTGGGGCGGTACCAGGTGCGCTCGTATTCGGACGGATCGAGGATCCGCTTGCGCGTGTCGGCGCCGCCGTTGCCGAAGGTCTCGTACAGGCGGCTGATGCCGTTGTGCATGGCGGCGATGAACATCAGGTAGCCGGGACTCCAGGTGTCGAAGTCGCCATGGGTGAACACGCCGGGCAGGCCCAGCTGGGTCATCTTCTGCACGTTGTCCCAGCCCAGCTGCTGCCATTCGCCGGTGAGGATCGGATCGATCCACGCGTTGTACGGGCCGTCGCCGACGGTATTGTCGTAGAGGAATGGCACCGACTCGTGCAGGTCGTGCAGTACTTGCGCATGCCAGCCGATGAAGGTGTCGGCGACGTTGCGGGTGAGCGCCAGGGTCATGCCCATGGCGTCGCGGTTGTTGTCGTGCGCGACGTAGTGGCCCCAGTAGAGCAGGTGCGGGTAATCCTTGCCGGGGTTGGCCTTGTGCCAGTTGTAGAGGTCGACCATGCGGTCGCGGCCGTCCACCTCGACGATCGGCGTGATCAGGGTGATCACGTGCGAACGGATGCTGCGGATGTACGGGGCGTCGTCCACGGCAAGGCGGTAGGCAAGCTCCATCAGCGCGGTGGGTGCGCCGGTCTCGGTCGAGTGGATGGAGCCGGTGAGGTAGTAGACCGGCGTGGTCTGCTTGACCAGCGCATCGGCCTTCGCGTCGTCCATGCCGATGGTGCGCGGGTCGGCCAGCTGCGCCAGGCGTGCGTCGTTGGCCTGGAGGTTGGCCAGCAGCGCTTGGTCGGCGATCGCCACGGCGATCATCTCGCGGCCTTCCTCGGTCTTGCCGATGGTCAATACCTTCACGCGGGGACTGGCGCTATCAAGGGCCCGGAAGTAGCGGTAGACGTCGGCCGAGTAGGGCAGCCAATCGGCCGCGCCGGCGATGTGGCCGAGCACCTGCAGCGGCGTCGGTACGCTGGATGAGGCGGGCAGGTAATCGGTCAGCGGCGTGTTGAAACTCGCATCGGTGGTGAACTTGCCGATCTGCGCGGTGTAGGCCCGGTCGATCGGTTGCGCCGGATCGCGCGCGTAGGCGCCGGCGGCGAGGGTATCGGCAGCCTGGGCGGCCAGGCAGGAGGCGGCCAGCGCGAAGCCGGCGAGGCAGGGCAGGAGGCGCATGGATGCTCCAGGTGCTAGGACGGGGCCACTCTGCCATTGCCGGGTGGCGCAAGGGTAGCCACCGCCGGGCAAACGCCCGTGACGGCAGGCCGAACGCAGTTCCACGATCATCCAGGGCGAGCGGGGCCGGCCGTTGCCCCCGGTGCGACGGCCATGCAAGGGCCGCGCGCGCGTCCCGGGCTCAGCCGGCCTTGCCGTGGCCGAGGGTGATCCAGGTGGGCGCGTGGTCGCTCGGATGCGGCAGGGCGCGTACCCAGCGATCGACGCCGGCGTCCTTCAGCCGCGGGGCCAGCGCACGGTTGAGCAGCAGGTGATCGATGCGCAGACCCGAGTTGCGCTCCCAGTGCTGGCGGAAGTAATCCCAGAACGTGTACACCCGTTCCTCGCCGAACTGCTGGCGCAGCGAATCGGTCCAGCCCTGCGCCAGCAGGTCTGCGTAGCGCTCGCGGCTTTCCGGCTGCAGCAGGGCGTCCTTGCGCCAGGAGCGCGGGTTGTAGATGTCTTCGTCGGTGGGGACCACGTTGTAGTCGCCGGCCAGTACCACCGGATGCTCGCTGTCGATGAGCCCCTGCGCGTACTCGATGAAGCGGTCGAACCAGGCCAGCTTGTAATCGAACTTCGGCCCCGGCTGCGGGTTGCCGTTGGGCAGGTAGAGGCAGCCGACGATCAGGCCGTGCGCAGCCGCTTCCAGGTAGCGGCTCTGCGTGTCCCCGGAGTCGCCCGGCAGGCCGCGGCGGCTTTCCAGCGGTTCCATGCCGCGGGCCAGGATCGCCACGCCGTTCCACGAACGCTGGCCGTGCCAGATCGCGCCGTAGCCAGCATCGCGGATGGCCTCGGTAGGGAAGGCCTCGTCCGGCGCCTTGAGCTCCTGCAGGCAGGCGACGTCCGGTTTCTCGCGTTCGAGCCAGGCCAGCAGCGAGGCCAGTCGCGTACGCACGCCGTTGATATTGAAGGTGGCGACCTTGAGCGGTTTGCGGGCGGGCATCGGCATCCTCCTAGTACTGGGTCGCGCCCAGCGCGGAGAGCCAGTCCAGCACGCGGCGCGTCCACGGGCGGTGTCGCCATTGCTCCAGGGAGAGCTCCCTTGACTGACCGATGTCGCGCTCGACGACGGCTGTCATCTTGGCGGCGAAGCCGCGGTCGAACACCAGCACGTTCGATTCGTCGTTGAGGCTGAAGGAGCGGTTGTCGAAGTTGGCGCTGCCGGCGATGGTGAGATAGTCGTCCACGATCATCAGCTTGTTGTGGAACATCGCCGGCTGGAAGCGCCAGATGCGCGCGCCGGCCCGCAGCATCTCGCCCCACCGGGTCTGCGACGCGTTCTTGATGAGCTCGCTGTCGACGTAGGGACCGGGCACCACCAGGCGGATGCGCACGCCGCGCCCGAGCGCGCGCTTCAGGGCGGCCATGGTGAGTTCGTCGGGCACGAAATAGGCTGCCTCCAGATCGATCGACCGGCGCGCGCCGTCGATCGCCATCAGGTACATCAGCTGCAGGTTCTCGCTGCCGCCCTCGGGCGAACTGGCGACCGTCTGCACGGCCACGTCGCCTGCCGCGGGGACCTGCGGGTAGTACTGGGCGCCCAGCAGGGCCTGGCCGGTGGTGGCGATCCAGTTGTCCTCGAACACCGCCTGCATCTGCAACGCGCCGGGACCGATGACGCGGATCTGCATGTCGCGCCAGATGCCCGGCTTGTCGCCGTGGCCGTTCCATTCGTCGGCGATACCCACACCGCCGGTGAAGGCCACCCGCCCGTCGACGATCAGCAACTTGCGGTGGGTGCGGTTGTTGAAGCGGTCGATGTCGTACCAGCGCAGCGGATGGAAGTATTCGAAGTGCACGCCGCCGGCGCGGAGTGCCTCGACCACGTCGTCATGCATCCTGGTCGAGCCGACCCAGTCGGCGATCACGTGCACTCGCACGCCGGCGCGGGCGCGCTCGGTGAGCGCCTTGACGAACTCGTCGGCGACGTGGCCCGACCAGTAGATGTAGGTCTCCATGTCGACGCTGGACTGCGCCGAGCGGATCGCCTCCAGCATCGCCGGGAAGATTTCCGCCCCGTTCTGGAAATCCTCCACCGCGTTGCCGTCGACGATGGTGGGCCCGAGCAGGTTGCCGATCTCGCGGCGGAACTGCGGGCTGTCCACCGGGCTCAGGGGGCCCAGCGGATGCACCAGTTGCTGGGTCTGCGGAATCAGGTTGAGCGCCAGCACGCCGATCACCAGCGCCGCAAGGGCGCCCAGGCCCACCCACACCAGGCGCCGCTTCCAGTCGGGTCGCGGTGGCGAGCAGATGTCGCCGGTGCTTACGGGTTCGGCCGGCATCGCGTCTCCTGGGGCCACGGTGTGATGCAGCACGGGGGCTACCGGACTCATCATCCGGTACCGGCGTGCAGCGAGGGTCAATGCCTTCACCTGACCGGCACCGCCGGGGTTGTCTGCTGTGCCGCGTTGCCGGGTTCCATGGGAGTGCGCATGACCGACAAGGCGGTACGCAGGGTGGAACGCCGCGCCGATGTGCGCCGTGCGCTGGCCACCAGCACGGCCACGCATCACAAGCACAAGCGCCCGGTGCGCTCGGAACACAAGCTCTGGTTGGGTATTTACGCGCTGGTGCTGGCCGCGCTGTGCGTGCTGTTCTATCTCCTGCGGCTGGAGTTCTTCGGCATCCTCGGCCGCTACCTGCCGCTGGCCCGGCGCGCCACCGTGGGGGCGATGGCGATCGTGCTGACGCTGTCGGCCTCGCGGCTGGTTCAGGCCCTGGCGATCGAACGGGCGCAGACGGCGGTGACGCGCTACAACCTCAAGCGCATCCTGCGGCTTGTGCTCTCCATCGTGCTGGCGCTGATCGTGGTGTCGGTGCTGTTCGCCAACTGGTACGCCGCGGTTGCCTCGCTGGGGCTGATCTCGCTGGTGCTGGGCTTCGCGCTGCAGACGCCAATCACCAGCTTCATCGGCTGGCTCTACATCCTCGTGCGCGAGCCCTACCGCGTGGGCGACCGCATCCAGATCGGCGATGCCACGGGCGACGTGATCGACGTGACCTACCTCGACACCACGCTGTGGGAGGTTGGCGGGCCGTACCTGTCCTCCGACCATCCAAGCGGGCGGATCATCAAGTTCCCCAACGCCAACGTGCTGACCACCGCGGTCTACAACTATTCGTGGCCGGTGTTCCCGTACGTGTGGAACGAGATCAAGTTCCAGGTCGCCTACGACTGCGATTTCGCCTTCGTGGCGCAGGTGATGCGCGAAGCGGCCGAGGAGGAGCTGGGCGAGGCGATGCTCGAGCGCGTGCGCACCTTCCGCGAGGTGCTGGCGAAGACGCCAGTGGACGAGTTGCAGGTGAACGAGCGGCCATCGGTGCTGTTCCGCATCGACGCCAATACCTGGGTCGACGCGATCGTGCGCTACGTGGTCGATCCACGGCAGGCCGGCAGCGTCAAGACGCGCCTGATCGGCACCATGTTGGCGCGCCTCAATGCCGAGCCGGAGCGGGTGAAGTTTCCGAAAGGGGACAACCGCTAGGCAGGTACCCTCGTGGATCGCGGCGAGCGCGGCCCCTCACCCCAGCCCTCTCCCCGGCGGGGAGAGGGAGTCGGATGTTTCGGCGCTGTGGACGGTATGCGACCAGCGTTGCAGCGTCTGGTAGAGCCGCTCCTGCCGCGTCAGCACGCCCTGGTGGCAACCCTTGGGCCGGGTCTGGTCGATCGGTTCGCGGCTGAGCGCACGCCATCGCTTGACCAGCTCGGCCGGCGCCGGATGCGACTCGATCAGCGCGCGCAGCACCAGCGACATGGCTTCCACTTCGTTCTTCAAGCCATCCAGCTCGTTGCCGACCTGGGTGAAGGACACCGGTCGGCTGCTCGAAATCTCCATGACTGCTCCCTTGTCTCGCCGGCGCCCCCGCGCCGGCTCTCGTGACGTTGCCCGCACGAATGTAGTTTTTGCGTGCACGCACGAAAAAGCCGCCTTGCGGCGGCTTCGTCGTAAGGATGGAGCGCGCGCTCAGGCTGCGCGCGAGGCCCGCTTGCGGTCGTTCTCGGTCAGGTGCTTCTTGCGCAGGCGGATTTCCTTCGGCGTGACCTCGACCAGTTCGTCGTCGTCGATGAAGTCCAGCGCCTGCTCCAGCGAGAACTTGATCGCCGGGGTGAGCTGGATCGCATCGTCCTTGCCCGAGGCGCGCATGTTGGTCAGCGGCTTGGGCTTGATCGCGTTGACGGTCAGGTCGTTGTCCTTGGCGTGGATGCCGACCAGCTGGCCTTCGTACACGTTGTCGCCTTCGGCGGCGAACAGCTTGCCGCGCTCCTGCAGCGGGCCGAGCGAGTAGGCGGGCGTGGTGCCGCCGGCGTTGGCGATCATCACGCCGTTCTGGCGCTTGGCGATCTGGCCTTCTTCCTTCGGACCGTAGTGGTCGAACACGTGGAACAGCAGGCCCGAACCCTGGGTCAGGGTCTTGAACTGGTTCTGGAAGCCGATCAGGCCGCGCGCCGGGATCATGTATTCCAGGCGCACGCGGCCCTTGCCGTCCGGCTCCATGTTCTTGAGCTGGCCCTTGCGCACACCCAGGCGTTCCATCACCGGGCCCTGGTGGATCTCCTCCACGTCGACCACCAGCTGCTCGAACGGCTCCATCTTCTGCCCGTCGATCTCCTTGATGATGACTTCCGGACGCGACACGGCGAGCTCGTAGCCCTCGCGGCGCATGTTCTCGATCAGCACCGACAGGTGCAGCTCGCCGCGGCCGGAGACGAGGAACTTGTCCGCGTCCGAACCCTGCTCGACGCGCAGCGCCACGTTGTGCACCTGCTCGCGCTCGAGGCGGTCCTTGAGCTGGCGGCTGGTCAGGAACTTGCCGCCGGAGAGATCCTTGTTGCCGGCGAACGGCGAGTTGTTGACCTGGAAAGTCATCGAAATGGTCGGCTCGTCCACCGTCAGCGCCGGCAGTGCCTCGGGCTTGTCCAGCGAGCAGACGGTGTCGGAAATGGTCAGGTCCGCGATGCCCGAAATGGCGACGATGTCACCGGCTTCGGCGCTGTCCTGCTCGATGCGTTCCAGGCCCATGAAGCCCAGCACCTGCAGCACCTTGCCCTGGCGCTTCTTGCCGTGGCGGTCGATCACCGCGACCGGCATGTTCTTCTTCAGCGTGCCGCGCTGGATCCGGCCGATGCCGATCACGCCCACGAAATTGTTGTAGTCCAGCTGGCTGATGCGCATCTGGAACGGGCCTTCCGGGTCGACCTCCGGCTTGGGCGCGTGCTGCATGATCGCTTCGTACAGCGGCGTCATGTCGCCTTCGCGGGCGTTCTCGTCGAGCGAGGCGTAGCCGTTCAGCGCCGAGGCGTAGACGATCGGGAAATCCATCTGCTCGGGCGTGGCGCCGAGGCGGTCGAACAGGTCCCACACCTGCTCGACGACCCACTCCGGGCGCGAACCGGGGCGGTCGATCTTGTTGATCACCACGATCGGCTTGAAGCCCATCGCGAACGCCTTCTGCGTCACGAAGCGGGTCTGCGGCATCGGGCCGTCCATCGCGTCGACCAGGATCAGCACCGTGTCGACCATCGACAGCACGCGCTCGACCTCGCCGCCGAAGTCGGCGTGGCCCGGGGTGTCGACGATGTTGATGCGGTTGCCTTGCCAGGTGATGGCCGTGTTCTTGGCCAGGATGGTGATGCCGCGTTCCTTTTCCTGGTCATTGGAGTCCATCACGCGCTCGGCCAGTACCGTGCGTTCGGACAGGGTGCCCGACTGCTTCAGCAGCTGGTCGACGAGGGTGGTCTTGCCATGGTCGACGTGGGCGACGATGGCGATATTGCGCAGTTTTTCGATGGACATGGCACAGGCCCGGGCGGCGCTTGCACAGCCGCCACGTAAGTTTCGGAGGGGTAAACCCCGCAATTATACGGACTTGCGCGCCAACTTGCCCATGCCAGGCATGAACGGGTTTCCGGCACGGCTCTACCTGTCGAGAACAGCGCGCGTCGCCCGACGTGGAATGGCGGTCCGATGCGGCCGGAACAGGAGAGCAGCGATGAACGGCATTCCACCCGTGGCATCCACGGCCGACTGGCAGGCAGCGCTCGACCGGCTGCGGACCTGCGAAAAGGACGCCACCCGCGCGCTCGACGCACTGGCTGCCGAGCGCCGGCGTTTGCCGATGGTGCGCTTCGACGGCGACTTCCGCTTCCAGGGTCCGGCTGGCGAGCTCGGCCTGGTCGGCCTGTTCGGTGGACGCCGCCAACTGGTGGTCTACCACTTCATGCCGCCGGGCGAGGATTTCTGCGTGGGCTGCTCGGGCTTTGCCGACAACATCGGCCGCCTGGAACACCTGCATGCGCGTGGCACCACCCTGGCGCTGGTCACCCCGGCGCCGTACGCGCGCCTGGCCGCCTATCGCGAGCGCATGGGGTGGCAGGTGCCCTGGTATGCCGCCTTCGGCAATGCGTTCAACGAAGCCTGCGGCCTGGACGGCGGCTTCGGCCTCAGCGTGTTCCTGCGCGATGGCGACGCGATCTTCCGCAGCTACTTCACCACCTCACGCGGCGTCGATCGCCTGCGGCTGGACTTCAACCTGCTGGACCTCACGCCGCTGGGTCGCCAGGAGTGCTGGGAAGACTCGCCGGCCGGCTGGCCGCAGACCGAGCCGTACTGCTGGTGGCGCCGGCACGACGAGTACGGCGAAGGGTAAGGCCGCGGGCACGAAGTCGCGCTAGCCGGAGAGACTGTCCACCCATGCACCGACCGTCTGCACGGTGGCCTGCCTGGGAAACACTTTTTCGGTCAGCACGCGATGGACTTCCGGGTCGCCATCGGCGCAGCCGTCGGCCAGCACGGTGAGGCGGTAGTCCATGTCGGCGGCCAGGCGCACGGTCGAAAGCACCACGCCGCTGGTGGCGACGCCGGCCAGGACCAGCGACTCGATGCCCGCCGCACGCAGCACCACCTCCAGGTCGCTGCCGGCGAACGCGCCGATGCGGCGCTTGGTCACCACCACGTCCTGTGGCTGCACGTCGAGCGAAGGATGGATGTCGCTCCCCGGATCGCTCTCGAGCAGGCGGCCGGTCTGGCGCACCTCCGAGAAACGCACGTTGTGCGGCGACACTTCCGGGTAGCCCGGCCGGAAGCAGACCCGTACCCACACTACGGGCAGGGCGGCACGCCGGGCGGCGGCGAGTGCGGTGCGGATGCGCTCGAGCAGGCCGCCGTCCGGATAGTTCTGCAGGATCGATTGCTGCAGGTCCATCAGCAGCAGGGCGGTACGCGGGCGCGGGCCGGCGTGCATGGGTGGCTCCTGGTCAGGCGGCGGCATATTCGCCCATGCGGGCGCGCGGCCTGACGGCGATGGTGGTGTCACCGCTGATCAGCTGCAGTTCGCCGTCCTGGATCAGGCACTGCATCCGCATGCCGCGCTCGCACAGGGCGGCGAGCTGGCGCACGGTGGCCTCGTCGATGTCGAGCACGGCCAGGTTGTCGTTGCGCGAGAGCGCGGCGCCGACCTTGTCCCACCAGATGTCGGCGGCGCGTCCGCCGTAATTCATCACCACGACCTGGCGGGCGCGGCCGCAGGCTTTGCGGACGCGCGCCTCGTCCGGCTGACCAAGTTCGATCCACTGCTCGACTTCGTCGGTGTATGCGCGGCGCCACAGCGCCGGCTCGTCCTCGTCGCTGATGCCCTTGCCGAACTCCAGCCGATCGTCGGCGTGCAGTGCGAAGGCGAGCAGGCGCACCATCAGACGCTCCTCGGTTTCGGACGGATGGCGGGCGAGGGTGAGCGCGTGGGTGGCGTAGTAGTGCCGGTCCATGTCGCTTATCGACAGCTCGGCCTTGTGGATGGTGGCGTTGAGGGCCATGGGCGTGCCTGGTTGTGTGGCAATCGGCCATTGTACGCCCCGCCGCCGCACGGGCCCGCGCTAAGCTCGTGGTCGATGATCCACGCCACCGCTCCCAGCACCGTGCACCTGCCCGAAGGCGATTGGCCGACCGCGCTGGACGGCCTGTGTGCCTGCTTTCCCCGCATTCCCCGCGAGCAGTGGCTGGACCGCGTGCGTCGCGGCCGCGTGCTGGATGCCCGCGACACGCCGATCGACGAGCGCACGCCGCACCGTGCCGGCATGAAGCTGCGCTACTTCCGCGAGGTCGCAAGCGAGCCGCCGGTGCCGGGCGAGGAAATCGTGCTGCATGCCGACGAGCACCTGGTGGTGGTCGACAAGCCGCCCTTCCTGCCGGTGATCCCGGCCGGGGTTTACGTGCAGCAGACCTTGCTGGCGCGGCTGGTCCGCCGCTTGGGCAACCCGGCGCTGGTGCCGTTGCACCGGCTCGACCGCGACACCGCCGGGCTGGTGCTTTTCTCGGCGCAAGCGGCCACGCGCGACGCGTACCTGTCGCTGTTCCGCGACCGGCGCATCAGCAAGCGTTACGAGGCGCTCGCCGCGCCGCTGCCGTGGCTGGATTTCCCGCACGTGCGCCGCTCGCGGCTGGAGGCGGGCGAGCCGTTCTTCCGCATGCGCGAGGTCGACGGCGAAGCGAACAGCGAGACGCGCCTGGAGGTGATCGAGCGGGGGCCGCAACGGTGGCGCTATGCGCTGGAGCCCCGCACCGGCCGCAAGCACCAGTTGCGCGTACACATGGCCGCGCTCGGCGCGCCGATCCAGCATGACCGTTTTTATCCGCGGCTATGCGAACCCGAACCGGGCTTTGAGCATCCGCTGCAGCTGCTTGCGCGTGGGCTGGCGTTCGTCGATCCGCTGAGCGGGCAGGCGAGGGAATTCAGCAGCAGCCTGTCGCTGGATCCTTTGTAGGAGCATTCGCGCCGATGGCCGTGGCGGCCTGGCGGCGGGCCCGCGTGTCATTTGAGCAAGAGACAGTTGCGCGCCGCATTGTCCGGGCCGGGCTGCCTCAACCGTCGGCTTGTGCCTGGCGGGCGCAGCACGCATAGTCGACCGCCACCGGTTGTCGAGGCAGGACGCGCCATGCGGGTACGCCTGGAAGATGTGGCACGCGCCGCGGGAGTGTCCCCCAAGACCGTCTCCCGTGTGCTCAACGACGAAGCGAACGTGCGTGCCCGCACGCGCGAGAAGGTGCTTGCGGCGATGGCGGCGATGGACTACCGCCCGCACCAGTCGGCGCGCAGCCTGGCCAGCAACCGCTCGTTCCTGATCGCCACGCTGTACGACAACCCCTCGTCCAACTACCTCACCGAGATCCAGGCCGGCGTGCTGGAGGCGTGCGACCTGCACCACTACAGCATGATGGTGCGCCCGCTGCACGTGGGCGAGGGCGACTTCGTCGAGCGCGTCGACCGGTTGATCCTGCACCACCGGCCCGACGGCCTGGTACTGACCCCGCCGATCACCGACCACCCCGGGCTGCTGCAGCGTCTGCGCGAGCGGCGCGTGCTGTACGCCTGCATTTCGCCGATCGAGCGCGCCGGCAACATCGGCGCCTTCATCGACGAGCCGGAAGCGGCGCGGCAGATGATGGCCAGGCTGCTGGAGCTCGGCCATCGGCGCATCGCGCACGTGATCGGACATCCCGACCATGGCGCCAGCCAGTGGCGGCTGGCCGGCTACCGCCAGGCGCTGGCCGCGGCCGGGATCGAACGTGATCCGGAGCTGGAAGTGCCGGGCGATTTTTCCTTCGGTGCCGGCGTGGCGGCAGCGCGGCGGCTGTTCTCGCTGCCACGCGGGCGCGGGCCGACCGCCGTGTTCGCGGCCAACGACGACATGGCGGCGGGGGTGATCTGGGCGGCGGGCGAGCACGGGCTTTCGGTGCCTGGCGACGTGTCGGTGTGCGGCTTCGACGATACCCCGATCGCCTGCCAGATCTGGCCCACGCTTACCACCATCCATCAGCCGAGCCGCGAGATGGGGCGCATCGCCGCCTTGCAACTGCTCGACATCCTGCGCGGACGCGGTTCGGGCGCGATGGTGCAGGCGCCGTTTTCGCTGCAGCTGCGCGAGTCCACCGCTCCAGTACAGGCTGGAGGCCGCCTGCACGCCTGAGGCGCGCATGTTGCACGGCGAATTGACAGCGCTGTCAAAGCAGGGCAAACATGTGCGCGCTGCGGCGTGATGCCGCGGCTGCAAGGCACAGAAGAAGTGGGGCGCAACAACGGCGAAGCGGCAGGCTGCGCGAGCGCGGTCCATGCCGTCAGACATCGACTTATGCGGGGAGCGAAGCTGATGAACAAGCATGTGCGACTGGCCTTATCCGCGGCGATAGCCGCCTGCCTGATGCCCAGCCTTGCGCTGGCGCAGAACGACGACCAGGCGCAGAACACCGCGCCGCCCACCACCAGCAAGGCGCAGCAGAAACCGAGCGCCGCCAACGCCAAGAGCCTCGAGCAGGTGGTGGTCACCGGCAACACCGCCACCGGCGGCCTGAAGAAGATCGACACCAGCTACACGGTGACCACGGCGACTGCCGAACAGATCAAGATGGCCAATCCCAAGAGCACGGCGGACCTGCTCAAGATCTCGCCCGGCCTCTGGCCCGAGTCCACCGGCGGCCAGACTGGCGCCAACATCGAGATCGCCGGCTTCCCCGGCGGTGGCGATGCGCCTTACTTCAGCACGCAGATGATGGGCTCGCCGCTGTACGGCATGCCCACGCTGTCGTTCTTCGAGACCACGTCGATCTTCCGCCTCGACGACACCGTCGATCGCGCCGAGATCGTGCAGGGCGGTCCGTCGGTGGTGTTCGGCGACGGCCAGATCGGCGCAACCGCGAACTTCATCCTCAAGCAGGGCACCGAGGTGCCGTCCGGCAGCGTCGGCGTCACCTACGGCAACGAGAACCTGCGCCGCGTCGACGGCTTCTTCGGTTTTCCGCTGGGCAAGGACACCTACGGCAGCATCGGCGGCTTCTACCGCGATTCCGATGGCGTGCGTGATCCCAAGTTCGCCGCGGACAAGGGTGGCCAGTTCACCGGCACGTTCACCCACGACAGCGACAACGGCTCGATGACGCTGTACGCCCGCTACCTCAACGACCGCAACCAGTTCATCACGCCCATCCCGCTGATCCAGAGCGGCACCGACCATTTCAGCGCCTATCCCGGCTTTGATCCGCTGACCGATACCTACAACGGCCCGGCGATCCAGCACGTGTTCCTGCGTGGCTATCCGGGTGGTGGCCGGGACGCGAACCTTGCCAATGGCCGCGGTGCCAAGTTCGGTTTCTTCGGCGGCAACTTCGACTACGACCTGGGCAACGGCTGGAACCTGTCGGACAAGTTCCTGCTCGACAGCGGCGATGCCGATACCAACGCGCTGTTCTCCGGCACCAACCCGGGCAGCCTCAACGACATGCTCTACACCGACCAAAGCCAGATCGGCGCGTTCAACCTGGCGCCGGGCTCGGCGACCGCCACCTACGTCGGCGGCGGCGCGGTCGATCCCAACCAGAGCGTGATCCACCAGGGCTGGTGGTTCATCCACAAGCACCTGAAGAACATGAGCAACGACTTCCGCCTGAGCAAGGAAGTCTTCGAGGGCAACACCCTCACCGCCGGCCTGTACCTGGCGCACTACACCATGGACGACCAGTGGGCGCTGGGCAACCAGATGCTGATGACCAACACGCCCAACGCGCGGCCGATCACGGTCAGCTACGTCGACGCCAGCGGCCTCAACCAGCTGACCGACAACCAGGGCTTCCTCGACTACGGCGGCTTCAACATCGCCCAGCACGGCGTGGCCAACAACAAGGCGTTCTACCTGTCCGACATCTGGCGCGTCGGCAAGTGGCTGATCGACCTGTCCGGGCGCATCGAGAACCAGGACGCCTACAACGACGTCTGCAACCTCGCCAACCAGAACCTGGACGGCAACGACAACACCAAGTACGACAACGCCGTGCCGGTGTGCGACGGCACCTTCGCCCATACCCGCTACGACAAGACCCACCCGTCGTGGACCTTCGGCGTGAACTACGAGCTCGCCGACAACATGAGCGTTTACATCCGCGCCAACCAGGGCGGCCACTTCGACGACTTCGACAACGGCATCCGCGGCAACACCACCGGCAACACCGCGCCAATCCAGAAGATCCAGAACTTCGAAGGCGGCTTCAAGTACCAAAGCGAGCAGTGGTTCCTGGACCTGAGCGCCTACCACCGCCAGTTCAACGGCCTGCTGTACCAGCCCACCGACGCGGCCGGCGTGCCCAACGGCCCGCAGAGCACCTACGGCTCCGATTCGAAGGGCATCAACGTCAACACCGCCTGGAGCCCGATCGAGAACCTGAAGTTCCAGCTGGTCGGCAACTACCTCGACGGCCACTACTCGCACAACAACTCGTGCCTGCCGTACACCAACCCGGTCGCCGGCAACGGCTGCGCGCTGATCAACGGCGTGCAGCTGCAGCGCCAGCCGAAGGTGCGCTACATGTTCACGCCCAGCTACAAGATCCCGTTCGGCTGGGGCGACGTGCTGGCGTTCGTCACCTTCACCCACGTCGGTGCGCACACGCAGGACATCTCCGGCCTGCAGCAGCTGGGCAGCTACCACACCTGGGACTTCGGCATCGTCGCCAACATCCAGCAGAGCTGGCAGCTGCGGCTGCAGGGCACCAACATGACCAACGAGCTGGGCCTGACCGAGAGCAACTCGCGCATCTTCGGTTCGGCCGCCGGCACCACGGGCGTGATCCTGGCCCGTCCGCTGGAAGGCCGCGAAGTCAACCTGCAGGTGAAGTACCTGTTCTGATCGAACTGTTCTGATCGAACGTCTGGCCGGTGCTGCCGAGGCTCCGGCCAGACGCCTTCGAAAGCAGATGTTCTGATCCGATCCTGGATCGCCTGCGCCCGCTTTTCCCCGGCGGACGCAGGCGTCTTTTTCTGGACTCTTCCCCAGGAGGTGCGATGAAGCCCGGTCGCCTGCTTGCCCGTTTCTTCCAGGTCGCGCTGCTTGTTGCGGCCAGTACCGTGCCGGCGTTCGCCGCCACCGACCCAAGCTTCCAGTTCACCGCCACGGCCAAGGATTTCGGCAGCTACTTCCCGAGCTACCTGGCCAACGGCTACTTCTCCACCATGACCTCGCCGCGCGGCACCGAGCCCAATGCCGCATACATGGTCGCGTTCATGGATTACAAGCCGGGCGACATCTCCCGTCCCGCGGCGATCCCCGGTTGGAGCGAGATCGACTACAACCCCGGCGGCGGCTGGCTCAACCGCACGCGGCTGGATGCGGGCATCTTCCAGAACTACGCCCAGACGCTGGACATGCACGATGCCACGCTGACCACGCGCTACCGCTTCGCGTACGCGAACAAGGCCAGCGACATCGAAGTGACCACCTTCGTCAGCCAGGCTGCGGCGCACCTGGCGGTCACGCGGATCGCGATCACTCCGCAGTTCGACGGCCCGGTGCAGCTGAGCTTTCCGATCAGGCTCTGGTCCGAACACCTGCCGCGCTTTCCGATCGCCAGCATGGGCGGCGAGGAAATGATCGCCTCGGTGATCGCCAGCGGGCAGAACCTCGACAACAAGCCGGTGCCCACGCCCGACCGCGCGCCGGTGTGGTATCCGGGCTACACCCGGGTGCTTGCCACCCATGGCGACGCCAAGGCGTTGACGCTGCAGCTGAAGGGCAGGGCGCAGCAGGGTCTGGGCATGGCCGAGGCGGCCGCGATCGGCCTGCCTGAAGGCCTCGCGCCGGACGACGTCAAACTCGAACAGACGCCCGCCAAGCTCTCGCTCCAAATCACCGTGACGCTGCACAAGGGCCAGCGCTACGTCTTCACCAAGTACCTGGCGCTCTCGCGCGACGGCTGGGGCAGCGACCAGGAGGTGCTGGCCCTGGCGACGGCCGCGCGCACGACCGGCTTCGACCGCCTGCTGGCCGATCACCAGGCCGCTTGGCACGCGCTGTGGCAGTCCGACATCGTGATCGACGGCAACCCGGCCGTGCAGAAGGCGGTGCATTCGGACCTCTACTACCTGTTGTCCAACTCCACCGTCGGCACCGCCTGGCCGATGGGCGCCTGCGCACTGACGCCCAACTACGCGGGGCATGCGTTCTGGGACAGCGACTCATGGGTGTTCCCGGCGCTGTTGCTGCTGCACCCGGAGCGCGCCAAGCCGATCGTGATGTTCCGCGACCGCACCACGGAACCTGCCCGCGCGCGCGCCCGGCAGTACGGTGTAGCCGGCACGATGTATCCGTGGGAGGCCGATCCGCAGACCGGCGTGGACGTCACCCCGCACTTCGCCTACGAGGTCTACCGCGAGGTGCACGTCAATGCCGACGTCGCCATCGCGCAATGGCAGTACTACCTGGCCACCGGCGACAAGGCTTGGCTGAAGACCCGCGCCTGGCCGGTGCTGCAGGGCATCGCCACCTTCTGGACCAGTCGCGTCACCTACGACAAGGCGCACGACCGCTACGAGATCCACCACGTCACCTCGCCCGACGAGGCCTACAACGACGTGCCGAACGACTCCTTCACCAACGCCGCCGCGCGCAAGGCGCTGGAGATCGCGGTGAAGGCCGCGCGCATCGTGGGGGCGAAGGCCGATCCGCGCTGGAGCGAGATCGCCACCAAGATGTACATCCCGTTCGACGAGGCCGGACAGCGGCACCTGGATTTCGACAAGTCCGTGCCGCACGACAAGATCACCTGGATGGGCTCCTCGCTGGTCTGGCTGATGTATCCGAACCTCGACCTGCCGATGTCGCCGCAGGTGCGCCGCAACGACTTCCAGTTCCAGTTGCAGGAGCTGAAGAGCCACGGCGACGACCCCAACGAGATGATGATGGTGATGCTCGCGGTCGGCGCCGCGGAACTCGGCGACGCCAAGGCCGCCGGCGCGTGGATCGACCGCAACCTGGTTGGCTTCCTCAAGGCACCGTTCAACGTGCGCACCGAAACGGCCGCCAACAATGCCGGCTACATCCTGGCCACTTCGGCCGGCTTCGTGCAGAGCATGCTCTACGGGCTCACCGGCCTGCGCATCGACGACGACGGCCTGAGTGCGAAGTACGCGCCGGTGCTGCCGCCGGGCTGGAGCGGGCTGACGCTCAAGGGCGTGCACTTCCGCGGGCAGCGCTACGACATCCACGTCGAGCGCGGCGCCGACGGCAAGGCACGACTGGTGCGCAAGGCCTTGCCGTGATCGGCAAGGCCGCCTCTGTAGGCGCATGGCGTGCGCGACCAGGATGGTGGCCGCGCACGGAGCGCGCTCCCACAGGGACGCTGTTGGACAGCACGGGATTGCTCGATGGCTTGACGCGGTGCTTGCCGTGGCTGCTCGCCTGCGCGGCGTTCGCGCTCTCCGCGCCCGCTTCCGCCACCGATCCCGGCTTCCTGCTCACTGCCACCGCCCGCGACTTTTCCAGCTACTTTCCCACCCAGCTCGGCAACGGCTACTTCGCCACCCTGAGCGGGCCGCGCGGTACCGAGGGCAACCTGTCCTACATGGTCGCCTTCATGGACTACGCGAAGGGCGACATCTCGCGGCCGGCTGCCGTGCCGGGCTGGAGCGGGATCGATTACAGCACCGGCCACTCGGCCGCCGGCCACTTCTGGCTCAACCAGGTCGCGCTCGATCCGCTCGTGTTTCGTGATTACCGGCAGGTGCTCGACCTGCATGACGGCACGCTGACCACGCGCTACCGCTACGACGACCATGGCCGCGCTACGCAGGTCCAGGTGACTTCGCTGGTCAGCCAGGCCTCGCCGCACCTGGCGGTCACGCAGCTGTCGATCACGCCGGAGTTCGATGGCCAGGTGGAGCTGTCTTTCCCGCTCGACCTGTGGGCGCCGCACCAGCCGCGCTTCGACCTCGCCGAGCTCACCGGCGAACAGATGCAGGAGGCGGTGGCGGCGAACAACCTCACGCTCAAGGCGATCCCGCCGGCCACGCCCGACCGCGCGGCGCTGTGGTACCACGGTGACACCCGCGTGCTCGACGGGCACGGCGACGCACAGGCGCGGACCTTGTCGCTGGACGGCCGCGCGGAGCAGGGCCTGGCGATGGCCGAGGCGATCGCCGTGGCGCTGCCCGAAGGCCTGGTGCCGAACGACGCACGCATCTACCGCAGCCCCTGGCGGCTTTCCCTCGAGCTCAAGGCCACGGTGCGCAAGGGACACACCTACACCTTCGCCAAGTTCGTCGCGTTGTCGCGCGAGGGCTGGGGCGGCGATGCGAAGGCGGACCTGGCGCTGGTGCGCAAGGCGCGGGAGGACGGCTTCGCCCGCCTGCGCGAGGCCCACGTCGCCGCCTGGCAAAAGCTGTGGCGCTCGGACATCCGTATCGAGGGCGATCCGGAGGCCCAGCGCATGGTGCACTCGGACCTCTACTACCTGCTGTCCAACGTCACGCCCGGTACGGCCTGGCCGAGCGGTGCCTGTGGCCTGACGCCGGGCTATGCCGGGCACGTGTTCTGGGACAACGACACCTGGCTGTTTCCGGCCTTGCTGCTGTTGCATCCCGAGCGGGCGCGCTCGCTGGTCGACTTCCGCAGCCGCACGCTGCCGGCCGCGCAGGCGCGCGCCCGCGAGCGCGGCCTGCGCGGGGCGATGTACCCGTGGGAGTCCGACCCGCTGCGCGGCACCGAGCAGACGCCGCACGCGGCCTACGTGCTGGGCGAGCGCGAAATCCACGTCAACGCCGACGTGGCGATCGCGCAGTGGCAGTACTGGCTGGCCAGCGGCGACAAGGCCTGGTTGCGCGACCATGGCTGGCCGGTGATGCGCGCCGTCGCCGACTTCTGGGCCAGCCGCGCGACCTGGATTCCCGAACGCCGGCGCTATGAAATCCTGCATGTCACCTCGGTGGACGAGGATTACAACGACGTGCCCAATGACACCTTCACCAACGTCTCCGCGCGCAAGGCCCTGCAGCTGGCGACGCAGGCGGCGATAGTGCTCGGCGAGCCGGCCGATCCGCACTGGGCCGAGGTGGCCGGCAAGCTGTACATCCCGCTCGACGCGAAGACCGGCCACCATCTGGATTTCGACCCGTCGGTCCCGCACGACATCGATTCCTGGGGCGGCAGTTCGCTGCCGATGCTGGTCCTGCCCACGCTGGACCTGCCGATGGACCCGGGCCTGCGCCGGCGCGACTACGACTACGCGATGGCGCCGATCACGCAGTCGCACCGTGATCCCAACAGCATGGGCCTGGCGCCCATGGCCATCTATGCGGCCACGCTGGGCGATGCCGCCGCGGCCGGTGCCTGGTTCGAGCGCAACCGCACGGCCGGTGTGCTGCAGCCACCCTTCAACGTGCGCACGGAGACGCCGAACAACAACACCGGATACTTCGTCACCGCGGCCGGCGGCCTGCTGCAGACCATCGAGTACGGTTTCACCGGCCTGCGCCTCCAGTCCGGCGGGCTGGTGCAGGCGTACGCGCCGGTGCTGCCGCCCGCGTGGCAGTCCTTCACCATGACCCACGTAGCCTTGCGCGGCGCGTACTACGACATCACCGTAAGTCGCGGCCGCGACGGTCGCGCCGTGCTCACGCGGCGACCGGCGGAGGGCACGCCGTGAACGCAGGCGCCCTGGGATTCGTGCTGGCCCTGTACGCGGCTTCGGCATGGGCCGGGGACAAGGCAGGCGTCGCACCCGACGGCACGGTCACGGCCTCGTCGGTAGCCATCCCGTATTCGCGGTTTGCCTCAACACAGGCGCGTGCGTTCTTCCCGAAGATGCTCGCGGCCGGCGCCCAGGCGCCGCCGCTCAGCGCACCGATCGAGCAGAGCAGGCGCTTCTACGATCGCCTCAACAGCGACCGCGCGGCGCGCATGCGCAAGCTCTATCCGGTCACGGTGCGCCACGAGACCATTGCGGGTGTCGGTGCCGACGTGGTCATGCCGGCACAAGGCACGAGCGCCGCCAACCGCCATCGCGTGCTGATCAACCTGCATGGCGGCGCGTTCCTGTGGGGCGCCGGCAGTGGCGGGCTGGTCGAGGCCATCCCGATCGCGAGCCTGGGACGCATCGAGGTGATCACGCTCGACTATCGCCAGGGGCCCGAACACCGCTTTCCCGCGGCGAGCGAAGACGTGGAGGCGGTCTACCGCAAACTGTTGCAAACCCATCGGCCGGCGGAGATCGGCATCTACGGTTGCTCCGCGGGCGGCATCCTCACCGGCGAGGCGGTGGCGCGCTTCATCGCCGACCAGCTGCCGGTGCCCGGCGCGATCGGCACGTTCTGCGGTTCGCTGGTGACGATCGCCGGCGACTCGGCCTACATCGGACCGCTGCTCAACGGGCAGGGCGTGCCGGCGGAGCCGCTGGACCTCACCACGCTGCCGTACTTCCATGGCGTCGATGCCGACGACCCGATGGTGCAGCCGGGCCTGTCGCCCGCGCTGTTGAAACACTTCCCGCCGACGCTGCTGGTCACCGGCACGCGCGACATGGCGATGAGCTCGGTCGTGCACAGCCAGGCGCTGCTGGCGCAGGCTGGCGTCGAGGCCGAGTTGCACGTGTGGGAAGGCATGTGGCATTCGTTCTTCTCCGACCCCGGACTGCCCGAGTCACGGCAGGCCTACCGCACCATCGTGGCGTTCTTCGAGCGCCACCTTGCCGCCCCACCGCAAGAGGAAGCCCATCCATGAAGACCCGTCCGCGGATCGTTTCCCTCCTCGGCGCCACCGCGCTGGTCCTTTCCAGTGCCGCCGGTGCCGCCACGCCGAGCCCGGCGAAGACGCAGGCCTACATCCACAAGGCCTGGGACACCCTCACGCGCTCGCTGGAGGACTGCTCGGCGCTGCACGACCCGAAGATGGACGCGCGCCCGGTGCTCTACCTGCCGGCCGGCATCGGCAAGCCCGCCGGCATCGACGCGGTCGCCAGGCGCTGCAACGTCGAGGTGCGCACGCTGCCCAGGCGCATCGGCAAGCTGGGCGACCTGATGCCCTCGGCACTGCCCGCCGAGGGCCTGCTCTACCTGCCCAAGCCGTATGTCGTCCCCGGCGGCCAGTTCAACGAGATGTACGGCTGGGACAGCTACTTCATCCAGCTGGGTCTGCTCGCGGACAAGCGCGACGACCTGGCGCGCGACATGACCGACAACATGCTGTTCGAGGTCGAGCATTACGGCGGTGTGCTCAATGCCAACCGCACCTACTACCTGACCCGCTCGCAGCCGCCGTTCCTGAGCCGCATGGTGGCCGACGTTCTGGCCGCCCCTGGCGCCTTCAAGGACGAGGCAGAGCGCCACGCCTGGCTGGTCCATGCCTATCCGCTGGTGGTCGCCAACTACCACATCTGGACGCGGCCGGAGCACCGCGCGGGGGACACCGGACTGGCACGCTACTTCGACCTGGGTGCCGGCCCGGTGCCGGAAATGCACGGCAGCGAGTACTACCGCGGCGTGATCGACTGGGTGCTTGCCCATCCGAAGCAGGATCCCGGTTACCTGGTAAAGGGTTCCGAGCATCCGGATGCGGCCGAGGCCGCCAGGCTGAAGACGAGCAGTTGCGACGTCGAAGCATCGAGCGTCTGCGCCGGCGCCTGGTCCAGGGGCTACCGCCTGAGCGCGGACTACTACCTAGGCGACCGCGCCATGCGCGAGTCCGGCTTCGATACCAACTTCCACTTCGGTCCCTACGGCGGTACCACCCACCACTACGCCGGCGTGGGCTTGAACAGCCTGCTTTACCGCTACGAGCGTGACCTGCACGACCTCGCCCTGCAGCTGGGCAAGGTGGCCGAGGCGCAGCAGTGGGCCAATGCCGCGGCGCACCGCAAGTCGGCGATGGACAGGTACCTGTGGAATGAGCAGCGCGGCATGTTCATGGACTACGACTTCATCCGCGGCAAACCCTCGACCCAACCCTACGTCACCACCTACTGGCCGCTGTGGGCCGGGATCGCCTCCAAGGCGCAGGCCGCTGCGCTGGACAGGCACCTGGCCGTGTTCGAGCGCAAGGGCGGCCTGTCGATGGACAACCTGAGCAGTGGCGCACAGTGGGACGAGCCGTTCGGCTGGGCGCCCACCAACTGGCTGGCGATCTCGGGCCTGGACGCCTACGGCTTCCGCGACGATGCGCAGCGCCTGGCGCACAAGTTCATGGGGACCGTGGAAACCGGCTTCGCCCATGACGGCACCATCCGCGAGAAATACAACATGGCGCTGGGCAACGCGGACGTAAAGATCACCGCCGGCTACACCACCAACGTGATCGGCTTCGGCTGGACCAACGCGGTCTACCTCAAGCTGCACCAGCTGCTACAGGGCGCGCCGGCACAGGCGCCTGCCACTGCCGATGGCGCCGGGGCGCCCGCAGTGCACTGACGCGGCGGTTCACGGGCGAAGGCCGGTCGCTGCGCTATCCTTGCCGGCCTTTCGCTCACGTCCCAGGGACTGCCATGACCATCAACGTCACGTTCGAGACCAACCGCGGCCCGATCCATCTGCGCCTGCACGAGGACAAGGCGCCGGTGACCGTCGCCAGCTTCGTCAACCTGGCCCGCCGCGGCTATTACGACGGACTGTCGTTCCACCGCGTCATCAACGACTTCATGATCCAGGGCGGCTGCCCGCTGGGCACCGGCACCGGTGGCCCCGGCTACAAGTTCGAGGACGAGTTCCACCCCTCGCTGCGCCACGACAAGCCGGGCGTGCTGTCCATGGCCAACGCCGGCCCGCGCACCAACGGCAGCCAGTTCTTCATCACCCACGGCCCGACCCCGTGGCTGGATGGCAAGCACAGCGTGTTCGGCGAAGTGGTCGGCGGCGACGACCAGAAGGTGGTCAACGCGATCCGCCAGGGCGACACCATCGAGAAGGTGATCGTCGAAGGCGACGTTGACGCGCTGCTTGCCGCCCAGGCCGACCGCGTCAAGGAATGGAATACGGTTCTCGACCAGCGCGGTTGAGCCCGGGTCGGGCGTCTTTCCCGCGACGGGGAAGACGTCGGGCGACCACTGGTGCAAATCGCCGCCGCTGGCAGGGCGTCCCGGTCCATTCCGCCAAGCGGCTGCAGACCGCGTGCTAAAATCCGCCGGTTACCTCACTCCCACTCCCCGAGGAAGCCATGCCCCAGCTCGCCCAGCGTGTCGGTCGCGCCAAACCCAGCGCGATCATGGTCATCGCCGAAAAGGCCAGGCAGTTGAAGGCGCAGGGGAGGGACATCATCAGCTTCTCCATCGGCGTTCCCAACTTCCTGCCCGGCGAGCACGTCTACGCCGCGGCGCGCGAATCGCTCAGCCACGACTCCGGCCAGTACGGCAGCAACCGCGGCGCCGAGCCGCTGCTGGACGCCTTCCTCAAGCACATCGAGGCGCTCGGCTTCAGCGGCTACGGCCGCATGAACCTCTCCATCGGGATCGGCGCCAAGCAGGTGCTCTACAACCTGGCCGAGGCGCTGCTCGACGAGGGCGACGAGATCTGCTTCGCCGCGCCGTACTGGACCACCTACCGCGACATCGCGGACATCGTCGGCGCGAAGATCAACGTGCTGCCGTGCCCCTCGACGCAGAACTACAAGCTGGCGCCGGCGCAGCTGGAAGAGGCACTGAAGCGCAAGCCGAAGGTGTTCCTGTTCAACAACCCGTCCAATCCGACCGGCATGGTCTATACGGCCGGGGAAATCGCCGCGCTGGCCGACGTGCTGGTGCGCTATCCGGACACCTGGATCATCACCGACGACATCTACAACTCGATGGTGTTCGACGGGATCGGCTACCACAACTTCGTATTCGCCCGGCCCGAGCTGCGCGATCGATTGATCTTCGTCGACTCGGTGTCCAAGACCTACGGCATGCCGGGTTGGCGCGTGGGGCTGCTCGCCGGGCCGGAATCGGTGGCCAAGGCGGTCACCACGCTCAATTCCAACCACATCACCAGCGTGCCGGAAGTGATCACCGCGGCCGCGGTCGCCGCATTCAGCGGTCCGCAGGACGTGCCGCAGGCCAGGTGCGCGGAGTTTGCGCAGAAGCGCGACGTCGTGGTCGCCGCGTTGCGCGCGATTCCCGGCGTGGTGTGCCCGCGTCCGCAGGGCGCCTTCTACGCTTTCCCGGACATTTCCGTCGCTTTCGGCAAGTCGCACAACGGCACGCCGATCAACAGCGACGTGGACGTCTGCGCGGCGCTGCTGGAAGCCAAGGGCGTGGCCTGCGTGCCCGGCTCGGCTTTCGGCGAGCCGCACTCGTTGCGCATCTCCTACACCTGCCCGACGGCCCAGCTCGAGCCGGGCCTGAAGCGCATCCAGGAATTCTTCGCCGAACTGGCCTGATCTTTCGATTACCTGCCTTGGTGGGCCGCACGTCCACCTCTTGAACCTTAAGGAGTGAAGTGATGAAAGCCCCCGTCCGAGTTGCCGTCACCGGCGCCGCTGGCCAGATCGGCTACGCGCTGCTGTTCCGCATCGCCGCCGGCGACATGCTGGGCAAGGACCAGCCGGTCATTCTGCACCTGCTGGAGATCACCCCGGCGCTGCCCGCGCTGCAGGGCGTGGTGATGGAGCTCAACGACTGCGCGTTCCCGACGCTCGCCGGCGTGGTGGCCACGGACGACGTCAACGTGGCTTTCAAGGACGTCGATTACGCGCTGCTGGTCGGTGCCCGTCCGCGTGGCCCGGGCATGGAGCGCAAGGACTTGCTGGAGGCCAACGGCGCCATCTTCGGCCCGCAGGGCAAGGCGCTGAACGACCACGCCAAGCGCGACGTCAAGGTGCTGGTGGTCGGCAACCCTGCCAACACCAACGCCCTGATCGCCCAGCAGAACGCGCCGGACCTGGATCCGAAGTGCTTCACCGCGATGGTGCGCCTGGACCACAACCGCGCGCTGTCGCAGCTGGCCGAGAAGACCGGCAAGCACACGACCCAGATCAAGAAGGTCACCATCTGGGGCAACCACAGCTCGACCCAGTACCCGGACCTGCACCACGCCACCGTCGACGGCAAGCCGGCACTGAACCTGGTCGACCAGGCCTGGTACGAGAACGACTTCATCCCGACGGTGCAGCAGCGCGGCGCGGCCATCATCAAGGCCCGCGGCGCGTCGTCGGCCGCCTCGGCCGCCTCGGCCGCGATCGACCACATGCGCACCTGGGCGCTGGGCACGGAAGAGGGCGACTGGGTGTCGATGGGCATTCCGTCGGACGGTTCGTACGGCATCGCCCCGGGCGTGATCTACGGCTATCCGGTGACCGTGAAGGATGGCAAGTACGCGATCGTGCAGGGCCTGGAGATCGGCGATTTCTCGCGCGCCCGCATGGACGCGACCGACAAGGAGCTGCGCGAGGAGCGTGGCGGCGTCGAGCATCTATTTGCGAAGAAATAAGGCTTTCGAGCCCGGTTGAAAAGGGGCGGCCCTGGCCGCCCTTTTTCGTTGGCCCAACGGCCAACAAGCCTGGTGACCGGCTCGGCCGGCACTCCCCGCACTTCACCCCGGCCCTCTCTCCGGCGGGGAGAGGGCGCGAATCGGCAAGCCATCGCATCTTGCATTCCAACGTGTCCTGTTCCCTCTCCCTGCCGGAAAGAGGGCTGGGGTGAGGGGGCACTCTTGCGACAGTGCACGGGTGGGCCGCGCACGCTCTAGGTAACCGCGCAAAGGGTTTCCATCACCTGCGCCGGACGCGTAAGTCAGCTGTCCCGGCGCGCCTGACCCGCCGCCTCTATCGCCAGACGCACATGCGCCAGCATCGTCGGGTCCCACCGAATTGCCGCCGCGCAGGTCCGGCTCGTTTGCGTGGGCCTCGCGGATGCGCGCGTGCGTGGCCGGGTCGTCCCCGGCATAGGCGCGGAAGAGTTCGATCCGGCGACGCGCCAACCGGCGGGCGTGGCCACCGCTCGGCTGTACGCCGGCGTCCATGGCGTCGCCCAACGCGCGCGGACGGTATCCGCAGCGCCGGGCAAGTTCGCCGATGTCGGCGGCAAGGGTTGGCCTCCTCGGTGAGGGTCAAGCCCCGGACAGGGGGCAGGGCGGGCGGTGCGCTAAAATGGTGCTTTTCCCGCGGAGCCTTCCATGTCCCCCACCGCATCCCCCGGCGCCCGCTTCCGTGCCGCGCTGGCCGCAGAACAACCCTTGCAGGTGATGGGCGCGATCACCGCCTACGCCGGGCTGATGGCCAAGCGCGTCGGCTACAAGGCGCTCTACCTTTCCGGCGGCGGCGTCGCGGCCAATTCGCTTGGCATGCCCGACCTCGGCATCAGCACGATGGAGGATGTACTGACGGACGCGCGCCGCATCGTGGATGCCACCCAGCTTCCGTTGCTGGTCGACATCGACACCGGCTGGGGCGGCGCGTTCAACATCGCACGCACGATCCGCTCCTTCGTCAATGCCGGCGTCGCCGCGGTGCACATGGAGGACCAGGTCGGCCAGAAGCGTTGCGGCCATCGGCCGGGCAAGGAGGTCGTCTCCAGGGCGGAGATGGTCGACCGCGTCAAGGCCGCCGTGGACGCGCGTACCGATCCGTCCTTCGTGATCATGGCGCGCACCGACGCGGCGGCGGTCGAGGGCATCGACGCTGCCATCGAGCGTGCCTGCGCCTATGTCGAGGCGGGCGCCGACATGATTTTCCCCGAGGCGATGAAGACGCTGGACGACTACCGCAAGTTCAAGGCCGCGGTGAAGGTTCCGATCCTGGCCAATCTCACCGAATTCGGCTCCACGCCTTTCTTCACCACTGACGAGCTGCGCTCGGCCGGCGTGGACATCGCGCTGTACTGCTGCGGCGCCTACCGCGCGATGAACAAGGCGGCGCTCAACTTCTACGAAACCGTGCGCCGCGAAGGTACGCAGAAAGGCGTCATCGACACCTTGCAGACGCGAGAGGAGCTGTACGACTTCCTCGGCTACCACGCCTACGAGGACAAGCTCGACGCGCTGTTCGCCGACAGGAAGGACTGACCGGCCACCCACCCGCAGGCCGCCAGGTGGCCTGCACCCATTCGTATGGGCGGGCCGCAGGCTCCGCCCACGCACCCGCAAGTCTGAAGGAGAACCCCGATGAGCGAGCAAACCCTCCCCAAGCCGAAGAAATCCGTCGCGCTGTCCGGCGTACCGGCCGGCAATACCGCGCTGTGCACGGTCGGCCGCAGCGGCAATGACCTGCACTACCGCGGCTACGACATCCACGACCTGGCCGCGAAGGGCTGCTTCGAGGAAGTAGCCTACCTGCTGGTCTACGGTGCGTTGCCGAACTGGACCGAGCTGCAGAACTACAAGGCGAAGCTCAAGCGCCTGCGCGGCCTTCCTGCGCCGGTCAAGGGTGCGCTCGAGCTGCTTCCGGCCGCGACTCATCCGATGGACGTGCTGCGCACCGGTTGCTCGGTGCTGGGCACGGTGCTGCCGGAGAAGGAGGACCACAACCTCACCGGCGCGCGCGACATCGCCGACCGCCTGATGGCCAGTTTCGGCTCAATGCTGCTGTACTGGTACCACTTCAGCCACAACGGCAAGCGCGTGGAGACCCAGACGGACGACGACTCGATCGCCGCGCACTTCCTGCACGTGCTGCACGGCAAGGCGCCGAGCGAACTGCACGCGCAGGCGCTGGACAAGTCGCTGGTGCTCTACGCCGAGCACGAGTTCAACGCCTCCACCTTTACCGCGCGCGTGATCGCCGGCACCGGCTCGGACATGTATTCGGCGATCACCGGCGCGATCGGCGCGCTGCGCGGTCCCAAGCACGGCGGCGCCAACGAGGTCGCGATGGAGATCATCGCTCGCTACCGCAGCGCGGCCGATGCCGAGGCCGACATCCGGGCGCGGGTGGAGCGCAAGGAGATCATCATCGGGTTCGGCCATCCGGTGTACACGGTGTCCGATCCGCGCAACGAGATCATCAAGGAGATCTCGCGCAAGCTGTGCACCGAAGGCGGCAACCCGACCCTGTTCGAGGTGTCCGAGCGGATCGAGAAGCTGATGTGGGAGCTCAAGAAGATGTTCCCCAACCTCGACTGGTACTCGGCCAGCGCCTACCACATGATGGGCGTGCCGACCGCCATGTTCACGCCGCTGTTCGTCATCGCGCGCACATCCGGCTGGAGCGCGCACGTGATCGAGCAGCGTCAGGACGGCAAGATCATCCGTCCCAGCGCGAACTACACGGGGCCCGAAGACCAGAGCTACGTGCCGATCGAGAAGCGCTGAAGCGCCTGCGTCCAGCCCTCTCCTGCAGGAGGGGGCCGGGTGAGGGTGAGGATGGCGGGGGCTCACTCCTGCGCGACATCGGCACAGCCGATGGCTCGCCCGGATGCGAAGAGGACGACCGTACAGTCCACGGCCTGTCCACGGGGCCCTGGCTACCATGGCTGCCTTTTCCAAGGGAGCCGTGCATGCCGCATCCAGCAAACCGCCCGTCGTGGTCCGCGCTTGGCGCGGGTCTTGTCCTGATCCCGCTCGCGTTGGCGAGCAGCATCGCCTCGGCGCAGGACTCGCCCGCACTTCCGGATCGGGCGAGCCTCCGGCTGGGCGGCTATTTCGCCAACATGGATACGGACATCTCCCTGGCCGATCCGAGCGAGATCCTGAGCGCCAAGATCAACCTCGAGGACGACCTGGGCTTCAGGCAGGACGGGACGGTGCCGCGTGCGCGTGCCGACTTCCTGATCGGGGAGCACCAGGGACTGGCGCTGGACTACTACGGCATCAATCGCTCCAGCCACCAGGTACTGGCGCGCGACATCAGCTACGACGGCGTGGACTACAGCGCCAATGCCGACGTCCGCGCCAAGCTCGATTTCGACTTCGGCAGCGTCGCCTGGCGCTGGTGGTTCGGACAGGGCGACGATGCCTACGGCGTGGGTCTGGGCGCGGGCTGGTACCGGGTGAAGACCGCGCTGGCCGGTGACGGTGCCTACGACCTGGGCGTGGGCGGACCACAGCCGGTCTCGGTCACCAGCACGAGCAACGACAGCGCGTGGGCGCCCATGCTGCAACTGGGCTGGCGGCACAGCTTCAGCGACCAGTGGCGCATGTACCTGGACGCCTCGGGCGTGCGCAAGAACGGTGGGCGCATCAGCGGCCACATCTACAACGCCGCGCTGGGGTTGGAATGGCTGCCGTGGCAGCACATCGGGCTCGGACTGGAATACGGCTACAGCCAGATCAAGCTGCACTGGAACCGCCGTGCCTATGACGCGGATCTGGACATGACCCTGAGCGGGCCGTCGGCGTTCGTGAACCTGCGCTGGTAAGCAAGGAGGGCCGCGACCGATAGCGGTCGCGTGTGCATTTGCTCATGTCGCCGACCGCTTGCGCTGGGCGAGCCAGCCGCCACCGCAGACGAGCACGATGAGCAGGACATCCAGCACGTAGCCCATCCACGGACGCGTGTCGAACCAGCCGCGCAGCAGGTGGTCGTGGGCGATCATGCGGCCCGCGGTCCAGGCGATCGCGCCCGCGCCCAGGTACACGATGACCGGGAAGCGCCCGATCAGTTTGAGGATCAGCGTCGAGCCCCACACCACCAGCGGCACGCTGATCAGCAGGCCAAGCACCACCAGGCCGAGGTGTCCCTTGGAGGCGCCGGCGATCGCCAGCACGTTGTCCAGCCCCATCAGCGCATCGGCAACCACGATGGTACGCAGCGCGGACCAAAAGCTGTTGGAGGCGTCCACCTCGTGTCCGCTCTCGTCGTCCGGCTTGAGCAGCTTCCACGCGATCGGCAGCAGCAACAACCCGCCCGCGAGCATCAGGCCCGGCAGCTTGAGCAGGTAGACCACCACGGCGGTGAGCGCCACGCGCACGGCGACGGCGCCGAAGGTGCCCCAGAAGACGGCTTTCTTCTGCAGCGACTTGGGCAGGTTGCGTGCGGCCAGCGCGATCACGATCGCGTTGTCGCCGGCGAGCACGAGGTCGAGCAGGACGATGGCCAGGAGGCCGGAGAAGAAGTCGGTGCCGCTGAGTTCCATCGGTGGGATTCCCGCGCGTGACTCATGGCGATGGCGGCGGGCACGCGCAAAGGCCCGTCGCCACCGCAAAAGTCTCGTTCGCGAAAGGTACTCGCCGGGGCGACCGGGGCACGAACGTGCCCGTGATGACGACCGCCGCACGGAGCCATGATGGCTCCGGAACTACTCCCCTTTGGGTGTGCGGCGATTGTCGGGGGCGCCAGCGTCGGCGGTCAAGCTTGACCTCGTTGCAGGCGCGCCCCGGTGCGCCGCCACTGCCGGCAGCCGCGGCGATGCGTTCCCGCAAGGAAGGCAGCCAAAGGTACTGCCGGATACAATGGCGGTTTTTCCCGCCGCGAGAAGCCCACATGAGTGCCTACGACATCCGCTCTGCCGTCCGCCCCGATCCCGACCAGCCGATGGTCGACGTCGCCAACTACGTGGCCGACTACCGGATCGAGTCGAAAGAGGCGTACGACACCGCGCGCTACATGCTGCTCGACTCGCTGGGCACGGCGATGCTGGCGATGAAGTTCCCCGAGTGCGTCAAGCATCTGGGGCCGCTGGTGCCGGGCGCCACGCTGCCGGGCGGCACCCGCGTGCCGGGCACCAGCCATGAGCTCGATCCGGTGCAGGGTGCGTTTGCGATTGGTACGCAGATCCGCTGGCTGGACTTCAACGACACCTGGCTGGCAGCGGAGTGGGGCCATCCGTCGGACAACCTGGGCGCAATCCTGGCGGTGGCCGATTACCTGAGCCGGAAGGCCGAGCGCGAGGGCGGCCAGCCGTTCACCGTGCGCGACGTGCTCAGCTATGCCATCAAGGCGCATGAGATCCAGGGCTGCTATGCGCTGAAGAACAGCTACAACCGGGTCGGCCAGGACCACGTGATCCTGGTGCGCCTGGCCTCCACGGCCGTGGCTACCGCCATGTTGGGTGGCAGCAAGGATCAGATCACCACGGCGGTGTCCCACAGCTGGATCGACAACGGCGCGCTGCGCACCTATCGCCACGCGCCCAACACCGGCCCGCGCAAGAGTTGGGCGGCGGGCGACGCATGCCGTCGGGCGGTGACCCACGCCATCAATGCCGTCTACCGTGGCGTCGTGGGCTATCCGTCAGCGCTCAGCGCCAAGACCTGGGGTTATTACGACGTTGCTTTCAAGGGCAACGAGTTCCAGTTCGAGCGCCCCTTCGGCAGCTACGTAATGGAAAACGTCCTGTTCAAGATCAGCTTTCCGGCCGAATTCCATGCCCAGACCGCCGTGGAATGCGCCATGCAATTGCACGCGCAGGTCGCGGGCAGGCTCGACCAGGTCGAAAAGATCGTTATCGAAACCCAGGAAGCGGGCGTGCGCATCATCGACAAGACCGGGCCGCTCGCCAATTACGCCGACCGCGACCACTGCATCCAGTACATGGTGGCGGTGCCGTTGATCTTCGGTCGCCTGGATGCATCGGATTACAACGACGATATCGCGGCAGACCCGCGCATCGATGCACTGCGGGGGAAGATGGAGGTGCGCGAGAACCCGCAATTCACCAAGGACTATTTCGATTCGGACAAACGCTACATCGGCAACTCGTTGCAGGTGTTCTTCAAGGACGGCTCGTCCAGCGAGAAGGTTTCCATCGACTACCCCATCGGCCACCGCAAGCGGCGCGCCGAAGGCATTCCGGTGCTGCTGAAGAAGTTTGAGGCCGCCCTGCGCGGACACCTGCCGGCGCATCGGGTCAAGGCCATCCTGGAGGCGACGGCCGACCCGGCTGCATTCGATGCAATGCCGATCCAGCGTTTCCTGGGACTGTTCACGCTTTAAATACAATTAGCGCAATTGCATTCAGGCGCAATCAGACTGGCGCCTGCAACGCATTTCACGGAAAACCCGGCTCCGATGGCCGGGTTTTCTCATTTTCACGCCACATCCACGCCATTCGGGCGGCAATGGATAAAGGTCTTTGCTGAACAAGGCCTCACCGGGGAACCCACGCGGGCGTGAACGACTTAACGGTTTTGCTACACTCCGTGCCGCTTGCCCGTAGGGACATAAGCGAGGGGGCGGCTCAAGCTTCCGGAAGTCAAAGTGAGACGCGCGGTCCGTACGAGGTGAAACGGCTGCGAACACCAATAAATGAAGGAGACACCTGATGAAACGTAAGGGCTTGTATTTTCTGATTGCATTGGCCCTGGGCGGCGTAGGTGCCGTTCACGCGCAGGACAATACCGCCGATGCCGCCGGCGCCGCTGCCACCACGCCCAGCACGGGCGATTACGATGGCCGCTGGTATATCGCCCCGACTCTCGGCGGTTACTACAACGACACCGACCGCAACACCAACAGCCGCCAGTTCTACTATGGCCTGGGCGTTGGCCGTTTCGTCGCTCCGAACGCTTCCATCGACCTGTTCGTCGATCGCACCAAGCGTAACCGCGACACCGCGGTGGGCGGCGGCAAGTGGGCGAACAACAACGTCGGCGTGGCCGCACGTTTCTACGGTGGCGACTGGAACGCCTGGCGTCCGTACGTGCTCGCCGGTGTGATGGGCAGCTTCCATCAGAACCCGGGCGATCACGGCTGGTCGCCGGCTGCCGAACTGGGCGTGGGCGTGTCCAAGACCGTCGCGGAGAGCTCGGACATCCGCATCGAGACCGGTTACCGCTACGACTGGGACAACAAGAGCCAGCCGGCACAGGACGGCTACGGCGACTGGTTCCTGGGCTTCAGCATCGTGTCGCGCTTCGGTGAGCCTGCCGCTGCCCCGCAGCCGGCCGCCGCTCCGCCGCCGGCTCCGGTCAACGACTGCTCGACCAAGGACTCCGACAACGACGGCGTGAACGACTGCGACGACAAGTGCCCGGCCACCGCCGCCGGTACCATCGTCGGTCCGGACGGTTGCCCGCAGAAGGTGGTGATCGACCTGCGCGGCGTGAACTTCAAGTTCGACTACCCGAAGAAGGGCCACGTCGATGCCAGCCAGATCAGCAAGTCGCTGGCCGAGCCGAGCTCCGATTCGGTGGCGATCCTGGATCAGGCCGTCGATACCCTGCAGCGTTACCCGCAGGTGCACGTGACGGTCGCCGGCTACACCGACTCGGTGGGCACCGACGCCTACAACCAGGCGCTGTCCGAGCGTCGCGCGAAGATCGTGTACGACTACCTGACCTCGCACGGCATCGATGCCAGCCGCCTGGAAGGACCGATCGGCCACGGTGAAGCCGACCCGATCGACAGCAACGACACCGACTCGGGCCGCGCGCGCAACCGCCGTACCGAACTGCAGGTCCAGCAGTAACCGGATCGCAGCGGCAACACGAAAAGCCCGGCTTCGGCCGGGCTTTTTTTTCGGATTCATGCGCGCCGTTTCGCAACGGATGGGACGGTGCCACTCGCACGTCGGCACCGCACCCTTGCCGTGGTTCCGGCACGACCGATACGCTTTCGCGATGCCTACTTCGCGCCGCCCTTCGTCCGCTCCCGCACGTGATGGTGTACGCCACGGCCTGGCCCGCGTGCTGTCCAAGCGCGGCGTGTGCTCGCGCAGCCAGGCCGAGCAGTGGATCCGCGCTGGGCGTGTGGCGCTGGACGGGCGCGTGGTGCTTGATCCGGAGCGACCGGTCGCGCAGGGACAAGGCGGCATCACCGTCGACGGCCAGCCGATCGGCGAGTCCACACGGGTATACGTGATGTTCAACAAGCCTCGCGGGCTGGTGGTCAGTACAGCCGACGAGCGCGGCCGCGCCACCGTCTACGACGCCCTCGTCGCGGCGGATCTGCCGTGGCTAGGGCCGGTCGGACGGCTGGACAAGGCGAGCGAAGGTCTGCTGTTGTTGAGCAATGACACGGTCTGGGCGGCGGGCATCACCGACCCGGCCACGCACCGGGAGAAGACCTACCACGTGCAGATCGATCGCCTGCCGGACGCGGCGCTGCTGGCTCGCCTGCGCGAGGGCGTGTTCGATGAGGGAGAGCGGCTGGTCGCGCGACAGGCCGAACTGCTGCGCGCGGGCGACAAGAACGCCTGGCTGGAGATCGTGCTGGACGAGGGGCGCAACCGGCACATCCGTCGCCTGCTCGCCGCGCACGGCATCGGTGTGCTGCGGCTGGTGCGGGTGAGCATTGGCGGGCTGAGGCTGGGTGACCTGCCGAAAGGCCAGTGGCGTCATCTTGCGACCGAAGAAATCGAGGCGCTGCGCGCCAGGCCTCAAGCCACCAGCCCCCGGCTCTGAGCCCTCTCCCCCCGGGAACAGGGCTCCCTGGAACTCAGATCACGCCAAGCTGCTTGCCGATCTTGGCGAATGCGGCAATCGCACGGTCGATGTGCTCGCGCGTATGCGCCGCACTCATCTGCGTACGGATACGCGCCTGTCCTTGCGGCACCACCGGGTAGAAGAAGCCGGTGACGTAGATGCCTTCCTCCAGCAGCGCCGTCGCCATGGCCTGTGCCTTGGGCGCGTCGTAGATCATCACCGGCACGATCGGGTGCACACCCGGTTTGATGTCGAAGCCGGCGGCGGTCATCTTTTCGCGGAAATAGGCGGTGTTCTCCTGCACGCGGGTGCGCAGCTCGCCGGCCGATACCAGCATGTCGAACACCTTGATCGCCGCGGCCACCACGTGCGGCGGCAGCGAGTTGGAGAACAGGTAGGGACGCGAGCGCTGGCGAAGCAGCTCGATGACCTCACGGGGGCCCGTGGTGAAGCCGCCCAGTGCGCCACCCAGGGCTTTGCCGAGCGTGCCGGTGAAGATGTCGATCTTGTCCATCACGCCGTGCACTTCGGCCGAGCCGCGGCCGGTGGCGCCCAGGAAGCCGGTGGCGTGGCACTCGTCGATGTGCACCATCGCGTTGTACTTCGTCGCCAGCGCGGTAATCTGCTCGAGCGGCGCGATGAAGCCGTCCATCGAGAACGAGCCGTCCGAGGTGATCAGCTTGGTGCGCGCACCGGCCGCGTCGGCAGCCTGCAGCTGTCTCTCGAGGTCTGCCATGTCGCAGTTGGCGTAGCGGAAACGCTTGGCCTTGCACAGGCGGATGCCGTCGATGATCGAGGCATGGTTGAGCGCGTCGGAGATGATCGCGTCCTCTTCGCCCAGCAGCGGCTCGTACAGGCCGCCGTTGGCGTCGAAGCAGGCGGCATAGAGGATGGTGTCTTCGGTGCCGAAGAACTCGGCGATCTTCGCCTCCAGTTGCTTGTGCAGATCCTGCGTGCCGCAGATGAAGCGCACGGAGGCCATGCCGAAACCGTGCGTGTCCAGCGCTTCCTTCGCAGCAGCGATCACATCCGGGTGGTCGGCCAGGCCCAGGTAGTTGTTGGCGCAGAAGTTGAGGACCTTGCGGCCGTTGGCCAGCTCGATTTCCGCGGACTGCGGCGAAACGATGATGCGCTCGCCCTTGAACAGGCCCTGCTCGCGGATCGAATCGAGCTCGGCGGTGTAGCGGTCTTTGGCGGTGTAGGTCATGGCATCAGGTCCAGGAACACACGACTTTGCCGCACTGGCCCGCGTCCATCAGGTCGAAGCCCTTCTGGAAATCGTCGATGGCGATCTGGTGGGTGAGCACCTTCTGCAGCGGGAAGCCGGTGAGCACCATCTGGGTCATCTTGTACCAGGTCTCGTACATGCGCCGGCCATAGATGCCCTGCAGGGTGAGCCCCTTGAAGATCACCTTGTCCCAGTCGATACCGGCGCCGCGCGGCATGATGCCGAGCATCGCGACCTTGCCGCCGTGGTACATCACCTCGAGCATGTCGTTGAAGGCGCGCGGGTTGCCGCTCATCTCCAGCCCGACGTCGAAGCCTTCCATGTGAAGGTCCTTGACCACGTCCTTCAGCGACTGGTTGGCCACGTTGACCACGCGGGTCGCACCCATGTCGGCGGCGAGCTTGAGGCGGTAGTCGTTGACATCGGTGACCACCACGTTGCGCGCGCCGACGTGCTTGGCGATGCCTGCGGCGATGATGCCGATCGGGCCGGCGCCGGTGATCAGGACGTCCTCGCCGATCAGGTCGAATTCCAGCGCGCAGTGCGCGGCGTTGCCGTAGGGATCGAAGAAGGCGGCCAGCTCCGAAGGGATCTGGTCCGGAATCGGCCACAGGTTCGACGCAGGTACGGCCACGTACTCGGCGAAGGCGCCATTGCGGTTGACGCCGATGCCCACGGTGTTGGGACACAGATGCTGGCGTCCGGCGCGGCAGTTGCGGCAATGCCCGCAGACGATGTGGCCTTCGGCCGAAACGCGGTCGCCCACCTTGTAGCCTGTCACGGCACTGCCGAGCTCGGCGATGCGGCCGACGAATTCGTGGCCGATGGTCAGACCCTGCGGGATCGTGCGCTGGGACCACTCGTCCCACTTGTAGATGTGCAAGTCGGTGCCGCAGATGGCGGTCTTCTCGACCTTGATCAGCACCTCGTTGGGGCCGACCTGCGGAACCGGCACCTCTTCCATCCAGATGCCCTGTTCGGGCTTGCGCTTGACCAGGGCTTTCATCGTCTGCGGCATGGGACACCATCGTCTGGCCCGCGAAGGCGGGCGGGGAAGACGACGATTATAGGGCCTCGCTGCGAGGCCGGCCGCGTACTCAGCCGATGGCGTGCCAGATGACCGAGAAGGCGAGGCTGATCAGGATGCACACCGTCAACCAGAAGCCGAAGTTGTTTTTGTCCCAGATGGGTTTGCGGGCCTGGTCCGCTTCTTCCTGAGCCAGACGCAGGGAAGCGGGCCGGACCGGGGGCAACTTGGCTGCGGGCGAGGCAATTCCGGGTCGCGGGCTGACAACAGCGCCGTGTCCACCTTCCTGGTCGTGTTCCGCGTCGATTCGGTGTGCCATCGCGTGAATTCTATGTGGCTGCCGGGTAGCGATGGTGCGCCTCGACGGGGTCGGGGGCAAGTCAAGGCACGTGGCTGTCACGCAATTATCACCGACCGCGTGACCGGTTTCACCTTGTTTGGGTGCCGCGGCGAGGCGATGCGGTTTCGGCTGGCTGTTCATCGCCTGGCTCCGAGGGACGACCGAAGGGAAGAGGGCGAACGGAGTTTTTTCCCTGGCGCCAGATTAGCCAGCCGATGCAACGGGATGACGGCAATCGTTCAACTGCGTGTAACGGCGGGTAACGTCTGCGTAGCTTCCGCAACGGCGATCCGAACGGGCCGATGCGGCCGGGCGGCCACTACAATGGCGACATGGCTGCCGATGCCCGACCGCTCGCCGTATTCCTGATGGGCCCGACCGCGTCGGGCAAGACGGCGCTGGCCTGCGCGCTGCGAGAGCGCTTCGCAGTGGAGCTGGTGAGCGTGGACTCGGCGCTGGTCTATCGTGGGCTTGACATCGGCGCGGCCAGGCCCGACGCCGCCATCCTGGCCCGGCATCCGCACGAGTTGCTGGACCTGCGCGATCCGTCCGAGCCCTATTCGGCAGCCGATTTCCGCATCGACGCCCTGGCCGCGATGGCGCGTATCCACGAACGAGGCCGGGTGCCGCTACTGGTCGGCGGCACGGGTCTGTACTTTCGCGCGCTGCAGCGCGGCCTCTCGGCGTTGCCCGATGCGGCGCCGGCGATCCGGGCCCGCCTGTCGGCCGAGGCGGCGACGGCCGGCTGGCCCGCACTGCACGATCGGCTGGCGGCGCTCGATCCCGTCGCCGCGGAGCGCATCGGTCCCAACGACGCCCAGCGCCTGCAGCGCGCGCTGGAAGTGATCGAGCTGACCGGCCGGCCGCTGTCCGGGCAGCAGACCGGCGGCAGCGGCGAACGCTTTCCCTGGCGTGTGCTCAAGCTGGCGTTGCAGCCGGCCGATCGTGGCGAGCTGCACGCACGCATCGCGCAGCGCTTCGATGCCATGCTGGCGGCCGGCTTCCTCGACGAAGTGCGAGCGCTGCGCGGGCGCGGCGACCTGCACCCGGACCTGCCGGCGCTGCGCGCCGTCGGCTACCGCCAGGCCTGGGAACATCTGGATGGCGCCACCGATGCGGCCACCTTCCGCGACAAGGCGATTTTTGCCACCCGCCAGCTGGCCAAGCGCCAGATCACCTGGCTGCGCGCGGAACTGGACGCACGCCCGATCGATCCGGACCGGGCCGACCTGCTCGACCGCACCTGTGCTGCACTGGACCTCTTCCTGTAGAGCCCGGCTGTAGCGACGACGCCGATGCGCGTCGTGGTTCCCGGCTTCCGCCCGCCATTTAAAAGCGGTTAATATCCCCTCGACTTGGGCCGGTCGCCGCGTGTGCGTCTTTTCTCCGGCCCGCGAAGGTTCGCGAGGGGGTAAAACAACATGTCCAAAGGGCAGTCATTGCAGGATCCGTTTCTCAACGCACTTCGCCGTGAGCGTGTGCCGGTCGCCATCTACCTGGTCAATGGCATCAAACTGCAGGGCACGATCGAGTCGTTCGACCAGTTCGTGGTGCTGCTGCGCAACCAGGTAAGCCAGATGGTCTACAAGCACGCCATCTCCACCGTCGTGCCCAGCCGCAACGTGCGCATGGGTAACGGCCATGAGGGCCACGCCGAGGCACACGCCACGTCGGCCGAAGGCGAAGACTGACCCACGGAAGGTTCTGCACGCCGCCGGCGGGTTGCCTGGCCCGCCGGGCGGCAGTCCCTCACCTGCTTGCCGTCGGCCCGACGGCGATCGGCATACAATGCCGCCCCGACCCTAGCCGCCGGCGCCTCGCCGACGACGCGCATCCACAGGCCACGCCAACCTAGTGTTCGATAGACAAAAGAAGGGCGAACGCGCCGTACTGGTCCTGCCGCACGCCCGCGGCGAGGGCGACGCGGTCCGCCGCGCGGAGGAATTCGCCGAGCTGGTGCGTTCGGCCGGCGCCGAGGTGCTCGCCAGCGTTCCGGCGCGTGTCGAGGACCCCAACCCTCGTTACTACATCGGTACCGGCAAGGCCGAAGAGGTCGCCGAAGCCGTGCGTGCCACCGAGGCCGACGTGGTGCTGGTCGATCACCTGCTCACGCCGGTGCAGGAACGCAACCTGGAAAAGCTGCTGGCCGTTCGCGTGGTCGACCGTGCCGGCCTGATCCTGGACATCTTCGCCCAGCGTGCCCGCTCGCACGAAGGCAAGCTGGAAGTGGAACTGGCGCAACTCAAGCACCTGGCCACCCGCCTGGTACGCGGCTGGACTCACCTGGAGCGTCAGCGCGGCGGCGCCATCGGACTGCGTGGCCCCGGTGAAACGCAGTTGGAAACCGACCGTCGCCTGCTCGGCGAGCGCGTGAAGATGCTCACCCGGCGGCTGGAGAAGGTGCAGGTGCAACGCACCCAGCAGCGCCGCGCGCGCCTGCGCAACACGGTGCCGCGGGTGGCGCTGGTCGGCTACACCAACGCCGGCAAGTCGACGTTGTTCAATGCGCTGACCGAAGGCGACGTGTTCGCCGCCAACCTGCTGTTCGCCACGCTCGACCCGACCGTGCGCAAGATCGAGGACCTTTCCTGCGGCCCGGCCGTCCTGGCCGACACCGTGGGCTTCATCCGCGAACTGCCGCACGACCTGGTGGCCGCCTTCCGCGCCACCCTGGCCGAGGCACGCGATGCCGACCTGTTGCTGCACGTCAGCGACGCGGCCGACGAAGAGCGCGAGCGGCTGCATCGCGTGGTCGATGGCGTGCTGGAAGAGATCGGCGCAGGCGACGTGCCGCAGTTGCATGTCATGAACAAGATCGACGTGCTGGGGGAGGGTGGCGACGAGGTCCAGACAGGCACCCAGCCGCGCATCGTGCGCGACGCGGAGGGCCGCCCTACCCAGGTCTGGCTCTCCGCGCGCACCGGCGAAGGGCTGGAACTGCTGCGCCAGGCACTGGGCGAGCGCCTCGGCGGCGAGCGCGTGCAGACCGAGCTGCAACTGCCGCTCTCTGCCGGTCGCCTGCACGCTCGCCTGCGTGCCGCCGGCGCCATTGCCGGCGAATCGGTGGACGAACACGGCTGGCGCCTGCAGATCGACGCACCCCGCAGCGTAATCGCCCCGTTGGGCGGCGGCCATCCGCAGGACGCGGCGTTGCTGCGCGGGGTATTGGGATCGCCCGACGCGCCATAGCCTCTGCGCTCACCTTTCGGTGAAGGGTGGGCGGGCGCCCGGAAGGCGCCTTGCGGGCCACGCCCCAATTCACCTCTGCTAGACTAACCGGCGTTTGTGCGGCGTTTGCCCGCCCGCACCGAGATCGATCGCGGCGCGCCGCGACTCACCCACCCCGACCTCGACGCTGCGCTCTATGGCCCCGATTCCGCAACGCATCCACCGGCCTCTCCCGCCGGCCTGCCCCTTGCCCCAAGGAGACTGACATGGCCTGGAACGAGCCCGGCAGCGGCCAGCGCGATCCCTGGAACAAGCGTCCCAGCGGCGGCAACCGCGGCCTCGACGACGCCTTCAAACGCCTGCGTGCCCGTCTTGGCAAGCACGGCGGCCCCGGCGGCGTCATCACCATCGTGCTGGCGCTGGTGCTGGCCTGGCTGCTGCTCAGCAGCGCCACCGTCATCGACGCCCGCCAGGCCGGCGTGGTGCTGCGGTTCGGCCAGTACAGCCGCACGCTGCCGCCGGGCTTCCACTTCAAGCTGCCGCAGCCGGTCGAGACGGTAACGAAGGTGGAGACCACGCGCGTGCGCTCGCTGCAGGACAGCGTGCGCATGCTCACCCGCGACGAGAACATCATCACCATCGACTTTACCGTGCAGTACCAGGTGAACGATGCGCGTGCCTACCTGTTCGCGGTGGACGACGTGGAGGACACCATCGCCGCGGCGTCCGAGGCCGCCGTGCGTTCGGTGATCGGCCGCAGCGACATGGACACCATCCTCTCCGGCGAAGGCGCCGCGCTGGTCGGCGAGGCCAGCCAGGCGCTGCAGAAGACCCTCGACAGCTATCACTGTGGCCTGCAGGTCACGGCGGTGAGCTTCCAGAACGTCTCGCCGCCGGCCGAGGTGAAGGACGCCTTCGACGACGTCAACAAGGCGCGCGAGGACAAGCAGAGCATCGAGAACGGTGCGCTGGCCTACGCCAACAAGGTGGTGCCGGTGGCCCGCGGCGACGCCGCGCGCATCGCCGCCGAGGCCGCCGGCTACAAGGCCGAGCGCATCGCCCGCGCGCATGGCGATGCGGCGCGCTTCGACCTGCTGCTGAAGGAATACAAGGCCGCGCCCGAAGTGACCCGCAAGCGCCTCTGGCTGGAGACGATGGAGCAGGTGATGGCCGGCAACCGCAAGGTGATCGACGGCTCTGGCGGCCGCACCATCATCAACCTGCCGCCCGCCGCGACAGCCAGTCCCGCGACCGCCACCACTGCCACCACCGATGACGCCGCCGACAAGGGGAACCAGCCATGAAGATCGTCGGCATCGTGGTCGCGGTAGTGCTGGTGCTGCTGGGCCTCAACAGCGCCTTCGTGGTGCGCGAAGGGCAGAGTGCACTGCTGCTGCAGTTCGGCCGCATCGTGCAGACCGACTACGCGCCGGGGCTGCACTTCAAGGCGCCGCTGATCCAGCAGGTGGTGCGTTTCGACAGCCGCGTCCAGGGCCTGGATGCGCCACCGGAGCGTTATTTCACCTCGGAGAAGAAGAGCGTCAACGTCGACTTCTACGTGAAGTGGCGCATCGCCGACAACGCCGCCTATTACCGCGCCACCAGCGGCGACGCCAACCAGGCGGCGCAGCGGCTGAGCCCGGTGGTGAAGGACGCGCTGCGCTTCGAATTCAACTCGCGCACCCTGCAGGACCTGATCGCCGGCGGCCGCAAGGACATCACCGAGCGCGTGCGCAAGCAGACCGATGCCATCGCGCGCAAGAACCTGGGCATCGCCGTGGTCGACGTGCGCATCAAGCGTATCGACCTGCCCGAGGAGGTCAGCGAGTCGGTCTACAAGCGCATGCGTGCCGAGCGCCTGCAACTGGCCAACGAGTTGCGCTATACCGGCCAGGAGCAGGCCGAGAAGATCAAGGCCGATGCCGATCGCCAGGGCCAGGTGCTGCGCGCCGATGCCGAGCGCGACGCGGCGACCGTGCGTGGCCAGGGCGACGCCCAGGCGGCGGCCATCTATGCCCAGGCCTACGGCCAGGATCCGGAGTTCTTCGCGTTCTATCGAAGCCTGGCGGCGTACAAGCAGGGTTTCGCCGATGGCAAGGGCACGCTGGTGCTCAAGCCGGACTCGGAGTTGCTGCGCTACTTCGAGAACGGCGCCGCCAAGCGCTGAGTCCATGCCGCACGAGCTTTCCATCGCGCTGTGCCTGGTATTGGTGCTGGAGGGCCTGATGCTGTTCGCCGCCCCGCGCCACTGGCAGTCGATGGTGCGCCAGGCGCTGGAGCTTTCGCCGCGCACGCTGCGCGTGTTCGGCGCGGTGGCGGTCATCGCCGGGCTGGCGGTACTGCAGCTGATGCGCTGAAGCTTTTCCTGTTTCCCACACTCACGGCTCCCGCGGGAGCACCCAACGAGCGAGAACTTTCATGGGCAAGTCAGTCGTCATCCTTGGAGCCCAGTGGGGCGACGAAGGCAAGGGCAAGATCGTCGACCTGCTGACCGAGCGGGTCAGCGCCGTGGCGCGCTTCCAGGGCGGTCACAACGCCGGCCACACGCTGGTGATCAAGGGCAAGAAGACCGTGCTGCACCTGATCCCTTCGGGCATCCTGCGCGACGACGCGCTGTGCCTGATCGGCAACGGCGTGGTGCTCTCGCCCGAGGCGCTGATCAACGAGATCGCCGAGCTGGAGGCGCAGGGCGTGGATGTGCGCCCGCGCGTGAAGATCAGCCCGGCGACGCCGCTGATCATGCCCTACCACATTGCAGTGGATAAGGCGCGCGAGGCCGCCGCCGGCAAGGGCGCGATCGGCACCACCGGCCGCGGCATCGGCCCGGCCTACGAGGACAAGGTCGCCCGTCGTTCGATCCGCGTGGCGGACCTGATGTACCCGCACGAGCTGCCGGCGCAGATCAAGGCGGCGGTCGAGTACCACAACTTCATCCTGAGCCAGTGGCTCAAGGCCGAGCCGGTCGATTACCAGAAGGTGCTCGACGACGCGCTCGCCTGGGGCGAATACATCCGCCCGATGGTCGACGACGTCGCGACCATCCTGCACGACGTGCGCAAGGAAGGCGGCAACATCCTGTACGAAGGCGCGCAGGGCGCGCTGCTGGACATCGACCACGGCACCTATCCGTACGTCACCTCGTCCAACACCACCGTCGGTGGTGCGCTGGCGGGCACCGGCGTGGGCGCCTGCGACATCGACTACGTGCTGGGCATCTGCAAGGCCTACGCCACGCGCGTGGGCGGCGGCCCGTTCCCGACTGAGCTGAACGACGAAATGGGCGAGCGCCTGCGCAAGGTGGGCAACGAGTTCGGCGCCAGTACCGGCCGCCCGCGTCGCTGCGGCTGGATCGACCTGGTGGCCTTGAAGCGCGCCGTGCAGATCAACGGGATCAACGGTCTGGCGATCACCAAGCTGGACGTGCTCGACGGCCTGCCCAGCATCAAGGTCTGCGTGGCCTACGAATACCGCGGCAAGCGCCGCGAACTGGCGCCGCTGGACGCCGACGGCTGGGCCGAGTGCAAGCCGGTGTATCTGGAGTTCCCCGGCTGGGAGGAATCCACCGCCGGCATCCGCGACTGGAACAAACTGCCGGCCGCGGCCCGCGCCTATCTGCGTGCAGTGGAGGAGCTGTCCGGCTGTCGCCTGGCCATCGTCGCCACCGGCGCCGATCGCGACGACACCATCGTGCTGGACGATCCGTTCGCCTGAGCGACGCTGCGGGGATGTGTCCCTGGGAGAAGCCCGCTTCGGCGGGCATTTTCGTTTCCATGCCCGCCGGCGTGCCGGCAGACCGGACCGCGGTCCGCCATCACCGGAACCGGAACCGGTGGGCCGGCAGCGCCGGCGAGGAACGCGCCGATCGCTCCCTAGTACATCCGCAGCGACGAAGCGCGGATCACGAACGGATCCTGCTCCGCGTCCGGTCCGGCAGCGATGCGCGCCAGTTCGTCGTCGAGTCGCTGCACCGTCTGGCCGGCGCCTTGCATCCGTTCGCGCAGCAACGCGTTCTCACGCATCAGGCGATCGCATTCGTCGTGCAGGGCGCGCATCGAGCGCTCCAGCTGGTTGCAGCGAAGTTGCAGGGGGTTTCGCATGGCGGGGGTCTCGTTCGACGGTCAGGCGCGGGTAGGCTCGGCACGCGGTGCGGGCGATCGACCGGAAGGTCGCCACTCGCAGGGGTGATGTTGGCCGAGTTGCCGTGAGGCCATCGTCTAACTGGCGCTAGCAAAAAGCTCAGGCGTGCCGCGGCCGGAGCAGAGGCGGCGCCTGCAAGGCCGCCGGTCGACCGGCCATTCACGCGGTCCGTGCCAAAGCTCCCTGTCGTCGTGGAACGGGAGAAGCGCGTGGGCGCAGCGGTCATACAGGGCAACGTCGGCTGGCCACGGCGGTTGTGGATCGTCCGCCATGGCGAGAGTGCGGGAAACGTTGCGCGCGACCGCGCGGAGGCGTCGGGCGCGCCGCTGATCGACCTCGAGCACCGCGACGCAGACGTGCCGCTGTCGCCGCTGGGCCTGGAGCAATCCCAGGCGCTGGGTGCGTGGGCGCGCGCGCTGCCGGAGCCGGACCGGCCCACTACCTTCATGGCTTCGCCGTACAAGCGCGCACGCGAGACGGCCGTGGCGGTCGCCGTGGCGATGGGGTGCTCGTCCGAAGACGTGGTGGTGGACGAGCGGCTGCGCGAGAAGGAATTCGGCGTGCTCGACCGGTACACACGCGCCGGCATCCGCGCCAGGTTTCCGGAGCTGGCCGAACAACGCCAGCTGGTCGGCAAGTTCTACTTCCGCCCGCCCGGCGGCGAGAGCTGGTGCGACGTGGTGCTGCGGCTGCGCAGCATGCTCGGCGACCTGCAGCGCAACCACGCGGGCGAGCGGGTGATGATCGTCGCCCACCAGGTGATCGTGAACTGCTTCCGCTACCTGCTGGAGCGCATGGACGAGGGCACCATCCTTGCGATCGACCGCAACGGCGACGTGCCCAACTGCGGCATCACCGAGTACGTCGAGGCACCGGACGGCTGCGGCCTGGTGCTCAGGCGCACCAACTTCGTCGCGCCTCTGGTGGAGGCCGGCTCGCCGGTGACGATCGAATCGGACCGGCCCAAGGGCGCGCGATGAGCACGGCGGACGCGAAGCCGCAGCGCCTCACCGCGCGGCTCCTGCGCGGCATGCCCTTGCCCGATCCGGACGGCGGCAAGGAACAGCGCGGCCGCGTGCTGGTGATCGGCGGCTCCGGTCGCGTGCCGGGTGCTGCCTTGCTCGCCGCGACAGGCGCCCTGCGCGCCGGCGCCGGCAAGCTGCAGGTGGCGACCGCGCAGGACGTGGCCGTGCCATTTGCGGTAGCGATGCCCGAAGCGCTGGTGCTGGGCCTGCCGGTCGGCGCCCAGGGCGACATCACGCGCGGCAGCGCCGCCCTGGACCAGGCGCTGGACGGGTGCGATGCGGCGCTGATCGGTTCGGGCATGACCCCTTCGCCGGCGACCGCTGCGTTGCTGCAGCGGGTGATCCGCCGCGCGCAGGGCATGCTGGTGATCGATGCCGGTGCGCTCTCGCCGGAGCTGCGCGCGCCGCCCGGCAAGCCGTTCGTGCTCACCCCGCACGCGGGCGAGATGGCCGCGCTGTGCGGCCGCGAGAGGGCGCAGGTGGAACGGGAACCGCTGGCGCTGGCGCGCGCCTTTGCACGTCGCACGCGCAGCGTGCTGGTGCTCAAGGGCGCCACCACTTACGTCGCGGCGCCCGATGGCCGGCTGTGGGTCCACCCGGACGGTTGCCATGGGCTGGGCACCTCCGGTTCGGGCGACGTGCTGGCGGGCGTGATCGCGGGCCTGGCCGCGCGTTGCGGGGACCCCGTGCAGGCCGCACTGTGGGGCGTGTTGGTGCATGCCCAGGCGGGTCGCGCGCTGGAAGCCTCGGTCGGTTCGCTGGGCTTCCTGGCGCGGGAGATTCCCGGACCCGTACCGGCCATCCTGGACCGCCTCCGGCCCAGATCCGCGTAACCGCGACGGGTGTCAGGCTTCAGTCGGCGGGCTCCAGCACGCGAGCATCGGCCCCTGTTCACCGCTGACCGGATCGCAGGCCGGGAAGGGCAGTTGCGCGATGCAATCGAGCATCTCCTGCGTGGGCGGCTCGCGGCGAATGTCCCACTTCTGCCCGGGCGGATAGGCGCCGACCACCAGGAAGCCGTCGCTCGATTCGACACTGCAGTGGCCGGTGCCGGCAGGCAGCAGCACCACGTCGCCCACACCTACCTCGACCTCGCGTCCCCCAGGTCCACCCAGCACGAGCCGTGCCGTGCCCCTGGCCACGCCGAGCACTTCGTGCGCGGTGGAGTGATAGTGGTGGAAGTCGTAGATGCCCGCGCGCCACTGTGGCGGCCAGCCGTTGCCGTCGAAGCGCCCCTCGAAGGTGGTCGCAGCATCGTTCCCCGGATCATCGAGCGCCTGGTGGTAGAGCAGCACGGGCAGGCGCGGGTGATTGGGAACCCAGTCGTGGCGTGCGAGCCGGAAGGCTTCGGTCTGCATGGTCGTTAGCCTTTGCATGGCATCGTGGGAGCTTGCCCCGGCGCATGTGCACGAACCGACTAACGCTCCGGCCATTGTCGCTGCACGCCCCGCAGACCTCCGCTCGGGCACGATCCTTTCCAGCAACCGGAACGGGAGAACCCCATGGGCAGCATCGACGATCCGCGCGGTCGTACCAACGAGAACCTGCAGGATGCCATCGGCAAACGCGCCGAGCAGAACCAGGTACAGGTTCAGGGCGAGACCGCCGAAGCGGTCGAGCCGGCAGGCGGCACTGGCGGGGAAAGCGGCAACGGCCAGATGCGGCCGCACCACGGCTTCGGCGACCCTTATGGGCAGAAGGCGATGGGCGAGCCCGTCGATCCGGAGGCGATCCTCCCAGTGCCGGAAAATGGCCCCACCTACCAGACCGGCGGCGTGGGCCAGGACCGCGCGCAGCATGTCCAGGAGAGCAAGCGCCGCGAAAGCGGCGTGGGCTCGACCAAGGGCCACGGCGTCGGCGGCAAGGGCGATGGCGGCCTCGATCCGCCGCCCGGTGCGCCGAGCAGCGGCGGTCGTGGCTGACGAAGCGGACGCAAGTTGGGCTTCCTCCCGTTCAAGCCGGCGTGCGGAAGCCCGGTCCCGTGGGCGTGTCGGCGTTCCCTTGCCACCACCCACACGCCCGCTGCACTGGCAGCCAGGCATGGTGACGCGACCAAAAAAATCGGAACCCGCCGTCATGCATATCGACGAGTCCCTGCCCAGCTCCCGCCCTCCTGCAAGCAGCGGCAGCATCCCCTCCGTCATCCATTTTCCCCGGTTGGCAAAGGCTCCGGCCACGCCCGGGGGCATCCCACCGATGTTCGCCGGTCACGACGCCCGACCCGCGGCCCCGCGCCGCGACGCGCCCGAGCATTGACCCCCCGTTCCACACCCGGTCGGCGGTGCCGCCTTGCCGGCAGGCGCCCATCTGCGGGCAGGGCAGCCGCACGGTATGGTGCGGGCGCTAAGCTGGCCCATTTCGGACACTGCGAACGCCATGCAAAGCGACCCGACGACGGCCTCCGTGGCAGCCGATGAGGTGATCCAGATCGAGGCGGACGAGCGACTGATGCCGGCGCTGGTTCGCGGGCATGACTGGTCGGCGACCCCGCTGGGTCCGCTCGCGGCCTGGCCGCAAAGCCTCAAGACCGCGGTCGGCATCGTGCTGGAGGCGTGCCAGCCGATGCTGGTCGTGTGGGGTCCGCAGCTGACGAGCATCTACAACGACGCCTATCTGCCGATCCTCGGCAGCAAGCATCCCGGGGGCCTGGGCCAGCCTGCCGCGCAGCTGTGGTCGGAGATCTGGGATTCGCTCGAATCGATGGTGGCCGAGGTGCTCGCCGGTCGATCGCAATCGGTTGAGGACATGCCGTTCGCGCTGGCCGGCGGTCCCACCAACGACCTGCGGTGGTTCAGTTTCTCCTTCACCCCATTGCGTGACGAGCAGGGCGCCATCGCCGGACTGCTTACCTGGGCCATGGAAACCACCGGCAAGGTGTTGCTGGAGCGCCAGCAGGCCGCCGACCGCGAACGGCAACACAATCTGTTCGAGCAGGCACCCGGTTTCATCGCGATCCTGCGGGGACCGCAGCACGAATTCGAGTTCGCCAACCATGCCTACTGCCGGCTCGTCGGCCAGCGCGAGTTGGTCGGCATCACGGTGCGGGATGCCTTTCCGGAAGTGGAGGGGCAGGGCTTCTACGAATTGCTGGACGAGGTCTACCGGAGTGGCGAGCGCTATGTCGCCTCGCACGTGCCGATCCGCCTCTCTCCGGCGCCCGGCCTGCCCGCGGTCGAGCGTTACCTCGATTTCGTGTACGCGCCGACCATCGACGAGTCCGGCCGGGTCACCGGCATCTTCGTCGAGGGCCACGATGTGACCGAGGCCCACCTGTCACAGGAAGCGCTGCAGTCCCACGCCCGTCGCCAGGCGTTGCTGATCGAGCTGGGCGACCGCCTCCGCGACGCGCAATCGCCGGCCGACCTTTCCCACGCGGCCGGAGAAATTCTCGGTCGGACGCTCGAGGTCAGCCGCGCCGGTTACGGCACGATCGACCTCACCGAGGAAACCATCACCATTGAGCGCGACTGGAACGCGCCGGGCATCCGCAGCCTGGCGGGCGTCCTGCGTTTCCGCGACTACGGCCGCTACATCGAAAACCTCCGACGCGGCGAAACGGTAGTGTTCGCCGACGCGGAGAAAGACCCTCGCACCGCAGCCCGCGCCGCCGCGCTCAAGGCGATCAGCGCGCAGTCGGTGGTCAACATGCCGATCACCGAGGACGGCTGCTTCGTGGCGTTGCTGTACGTCAACCACGCCACGGCGCGCGAATGGACCACCGACGAACTGGCCTTCATCCGCGAAGTGGGTGAGCGTACCCGGGCCGTGATCGAACGTCGCCGCGCCGAGCAGGAGGTGCGCGAACTCACCGCCTCGCTCGAGCGCAAGGTGGAGGAGCGGACCGCCGAACGCGACCGCATCTGGCAGAACTCGCGCGACCTCCTGGCGGTGGTCGACGCAAGGGGCCTGTTCGTACGCATCAATCCGGCCTGGACGGCGATCCTCGGGTATGCGCCCGAGGCCCTGCTGGGGCAGCACTTCCTGCAACGGGTCTGGCCCGAGGACCAGACGGCGACCATGGACGCGGTGGCGGCCAGCCAGCGCCTGACCGGCTTCCAGAATCGATACCGGCACCGCGACGGCACGGCGCGCTGGATCTCCTGGAACACCTCGGCCGAGGGCGGCCTGGTCTATGCCTACGGGCGCGACGTCACCGCCGAGCGGGAACAGGCCGAGGCGCTGCGCCAGGCGCAGGAACAGCTGCTGCAGGCGCAGAAGATGGAGGCGGTCGGCCAACTCACCGGCGGGCTCGCGCACGACTTCAACAATCTGCTGGCAGGTATCAGCGGCAGCCTGGACATGATGCAGGTGCGCATCGAACAGGGCCGCACCGCACAGCTGCGCCGCTACCTCGGTGCCGCGCAGGATGCGTCCCGCCGGGCCGCCGCGTTGACCCACCGGCTGCTGGCGTTCTCGCGCCGGCAGACGCTCGATCCGCGCCCGGTGGACGCCAACCGGCTGATCGGCGGGATGGAGGAACTGCTCCGGCGCACCATCGGTCCGGCGGTCACGCTGGAGGTCGATCACGCGGACGACCTGTGGATCACCCTGGCCGATGCGCACCAGCTCGAGAACGCCCTGCTCAACCTGAGCATCAACGCACGCGACGCAATGCCGGAGGGTGGCGAACTGCGCATCGCTACGGCCAACCGCCGGCTCGACGAAGCATCCGCCCTGGCGTTGGACCTGGCGCCAGGCGATTACCTCGAGTTGAGCGTGAGCGACACGGGTACCGGCATGCCGGAGGAGGTGGTTGCGCGTGCGTTCGAGCCGTTCTTCACCACCAAGCCGCTGGGCCGCGGCACCGGCCTGGGGCTGTCGATGATCTACGGCTTCGCCAAGCAGTCGGGCGGGCGCGTGCAGATCCAGTCGCGGCTGGGCGAAGGGACGCGGGTGAGCCTGCTGTTGCCGCGACACCTGGGCGAGTTTCCGATGGAGGAAAAGCCGACCGCATCGGCGGGTGTTTCGATCGAGCCGCGCGGCAAGACGGTGCTGGTGGTCGACGACGAGCCGACCGTCCGCATGCTGGTGGTGGACGTACTGGGCGAGCATGGCTTTGCCGTCCTGGAGGCGTGCGACGGCGCCGAGGCGCTGGAAATGCTGCGTGCCGGTATGCGCATCGATCTGCTGGTCACCGACGTGGGCCTGCCCGGCGGCCTCAACGGGCGCCAGCTCGCCGACGCGTCGCGCGAGCTGATGCCGCGGTTGAAGGTGCTGTTCATCACCGGCTTCGCCGAAACCACCGTGATCGGCAGCGACCAACTTGAGCCGGGGATGCAAGTGCTGACCAAGCCGTTCGCGATCGATCAGCTGGTCGCACGGGTCAAGGGCCTGGTCGAGGCGGGCGGCGACTGAAGCACGCAGGCTCGCCCGCGGCAGGGCCCCGGTGGCGCCCGTTGGACTGCCCCTAAAGAATCGTGCTGCGGAGCCGCTAAGACCTGGAGACTGCCGGCTTGTCGGCTTCGAGTACGCCATGGTCGGTAGCTATAGCCTCAGTCTGGAGCTGTTCTCCCTGCTCATCGGCGGCCTGATCGCCTACCAGGCGATCGACGCCACCGGTCGCATCGCCGCCTCGCGGGCGGCCGCCCATCGCGTGATCTGGTACGGCGTGGGCGCCTGGATGCTCGGGCTCGGTCTGTGGTCGGTGCATTTCGTGGGCATGCTGGCGCGCCTGCCGCAACCCGTGGGCACGTTCGATCCGCTGTTGAGCACGGCATCCGCGATCGCGGCGCTGGCGGTGGGACTGGGCCTGTTGTGGGTGGCCGATTGCCAGGTCCTGGGCCGGCTGCGCTGGCTGGGCGGCTCGCTTGCGCTTGGCGTGGGCGTGGCCCTCACCCACATGTTCAGCGAGGGCGCGCTGCACCTCGCCGGTGGCATCAGCTACCAGCCGCGGGTCTGGTTGTACTGGGTGCTGCTGTGCACCTTCGGGGTGGCCTGCGGCCTGCGCCTGATGCACGCGTTCCGCCCGCGTCCGATGCGCGCGCTTTACGGTCGCCGGGGGTACCTGTCGGTGCTCATGGGCGTGCTGATCGTGGTGTTGCTGGACCTCTCCACGCGGCTGTCCTACGGCGACCGGCCCGTGCTGTCGCTGGTGGCGTCCTCGGGCACGGTGTGGCTGGGCAGCGTGGTCAGCATGGTCGCGGTGCTGGCAATGGGAGCGGCACTGGCCCTGTCCGAGATCGTCGCGAGGCTGTACGTGCGCACCCAGCGGCTTTCCGGTTCGCTGGACCATCTCAACAACCGCCTGCATCACATGGCCACGCACGATCCGCTGACCGGCCTGCCCAACCGACACCTGCTGGCCGAGCGCATGGAACGGGCGCTGGCGCGCGCGCGTGCCGGCCATGGCCACCTGGCCGTGCTGTATATCGATCTGGACGGCTTCAAGACCATCAACGACACGCTCGGCCACGGCTTCGGCGACGAACTGCTGCGCGCGGTGGCCGCGCGGCTGGCCGGCGTGCTGCACCTGAACAGCCTGGCGCGCATGGGCGGCGACGAGTTCGTGGCGGTGCTGGAACACATGCGTAGCCCGGAGTCGGCATCGCGCATCGCGCAGCAGCTGATCGGGCTGATGCAGGAAAGCTTTGCCGTGCGAGGCACCGAGCTGCGCGTCACCCCCAGCATCGGCCTGGCGTTCCATCCGCAGGACGGCGACAGCGTCGAAGATCTCGTCGCGCACGCCGACGCCGCCATGTACGACGCCAAGGAGGCTGGCCGCAACGGCTACCGCTGCTACGACGTGTCGATGCGCGAACGCGCGGTGCGCGTGCTGAAGATCCAGCGCGGCCTGCAGACCGCGGTGGAGGACGGCAGCCTGTCGCTGCACTTCCAACCCAAGCACCACGGCGACACCGGCGCGCTGGTCGGCGCCGAGGCATTGCTGCGTTGGTGCCACCCGGAGCTGGGTGCGGTTTCGCCGCTGGAATTCATCAGTGTGGCCGAGCGCAGCGGGCAGATCGGGCGGCTGGGCGAATGGGTGATCCGCGAAGCCTGCCGCCAGCTGCGCGACTGGCATGACCGCGGGCTTTCGACGGTGCGCATCGCCATCAACCTCTCGCCGTTGCAGATCCAGCAGCCCGGCCTGGTGGAGGTTGCCGCCGGCATCGTCGGCGCGGCGGGGCTGCAGACCTCGCAGATCATGTTCGAGGTCACCGAGAGCATGGCCATGCGCGACGCCGAGCGCACCACCGCGATCCTGCGCGACTTCCGCGCGCACGGCTTCGACTTCGCCATCGACGATTTCGGCACCGGTTACTCCAGCCTCGCCTACCTGCAGAAATTCCAGGTGCGCCAACTGAAGATCGACCAGTTCTTCGTGCAGGCGCTGGACGAGGGCGGCCACGAACCGCGCGCGATCATCGCCGCGATCATCGACCTGGCGCACACGCTGGGCATGGAGGTGGTCGCCGAGGGCGTCGAAAAGCCCGCACAGGCGGAGGTCCTGCGCGCGCTGGGGTGCGACCAGGTGCAGGGCTACCTGCTGGCGCGGCCGATGCCCGCGGCGGAGTTCGAGCGGTGCTGCCTGTCCGGCGAGGTCGCGGTGGCCTAGGCGGGTGCGGCTCGGCGGCCGGTGACCGCAAGGTGCTCGACCGGGGTGCCGAACTTTTTTATGCACATTTTACGGCGCCTTCCATGACAGGGCTTGCCGCCGATGGCATCGTTCCCGGCCCCCGCTGTCCGCAACCTCCACGATGTCCGATCTTCACCATTCCGCCGCTGCCGGGTCCGCTGCTCCGGCGGACTCCGCTGCTGCCCCACCGGGCCCCCAGGCCGTTCCGCGCCGCCTGGCTGCGCTGGCTCTGGGTGCCATCGGTGTCGTCTACGGCGACATTGGTACCAGCCCGCTCTACACCCTGAAGGAGGTCTTCGGCGAGCGCGGCGTGGCGGCTACGCCCGACAACGTGCTGGGGGCGCTGAGCTTGATCTTCTGGGCGCTGGTCGTCGTGGTGTCGGTCAAGTACGTGCTCTTCATCATGCGCGCCGACAACAAGGGCGAAGGCGGCATCATGGCGCTGATGGCGCTGGCCCAGCGCAGCGTGCGTGGCATGCCACGGCTGCGCCTGGTCATCGCGCTGCTGGCGATCTTCGGTGCGGCGCTGTTCTACGGCGACGGCGTGATCACGCCGGCGATATCGGTGCTGTCGGCCGTCGAGGGTCTCGAGGTCGCGGCGCCCGCGCTGCAGCCCTGGGTGGTGCCGATCACGCTGGGCGTGATCCTGGCACTGTTCTGGTTGCAGAAACACGGCACCGACCGGATCGGCGCGGTGTTCGGGCCGGTCTGCGCGATCTGGTTCGTCAGCATCGCCGCCCTCGGCATCACCGGCATCGTGCGTCATCCGGGTGTGCTGGCGGCGCTCAGTCCCAGCTATGGCTTCGGCTTCTTCCTGCGCAACCACGCCGAGGCGTTCTTCGCGCTGGGCGCGGTGGTGCTGGCGGTGACCGGCACCGAGGCGCTGTACGCGGACATGGGACATTTCGGCAAGCGGCCGATCCAGTTGGCCTGGTTCAACTTCGTGCTGCCGGCGCTGGTGCTGAACTACTTCGGACAGGGCGCCCTGCTGCTGCACGAGCCACGTGCGCTGGCCAATCCGTTCTTCCACCTGGTGCCGCGGGTGCTGCTCTACCCGATGATCGCACTCGCCACGGCAGCCACGGTGATCGCCTCGCAGGCGGTGATCTCGGGCGCGTTCTCGATGACCCGCGAGGCGATGCAGCTCGGCTACGTGCCGCGCATGCGCGTGTTGCACACCTCGCATGAAATGTCCGGGCAGATCTTCGTGCCCTGGATCAACCGCATCCTGCTGGTGCTCATCGTGGCGGCGGTGTTGGGCTTCCGCTCGTCGAACAACCTGGCCTCGGCGTACGGCATCGCCGTCACCGGCACGATGGTGATCACCACCCTGCTCGCCCTGGTTGTGGCGCGGTACCAGTGGCGCTGGCACTTGGCGGCGGTGATCGGCACCGGCGTCGGCCTGCTCACTGTGGACCTGGCGTTCTTCGGTGCGAACATCATCAAGGTCGCTTCCGGTGGCTGGTTCCCGTTGGTGCTTGGCCTGAGCGTCTTCGTGGCCATGACCACCTGGCGCCGGGGCCGGGAGCTGGTGGTACGCGAGATCCAGCAGGGAGGGCTGGCGGTGGCGCCCTTCATCCATAACCTGATCGAATACCCTCCGACCCGCGTGCAGGGCACCGCCGTGTTCCTCACGCCCAACCCCCAGGCCGTGCCCAATGCACTGCTGCACAACCTCAAGCACAACAAGGTGCTGCACGAGCGCAACGTGCTGCTGACCGTCGAGATGCTTGATGCGCCGGTGGCTGACGAGGGTGAACGCTTCGAAGTGCAGGCGCTCGAGGGCGGCTTCAGCCGGCTGCTGTTCCGCTTCGGTTTTGCCGAGAATCCGGACATCCCTGCCGCCATGGCCTGGTGCGGCAGTCACGGTGGGCCCGCGTTCGACATGATGGACACCACGTTTTTCCTGTCGCGCGAAACGGTGGTGGCCGCGTCGCACCGGCCGGGCATGGCCGCCTGGCGCGACAAGCTGTTCGCCTTCATGGCGCGCAATGCCTTGCCGGCGACGGCCTTCTTCGGCATCCCCGGCAACCGGCTGATCGAGCTCGGAGCCCAGGTCGAGATCTGAGGCGGAAGGTTTTACGGGATCTATACGGGGCAGCGCGGGTTTGCTGCCCCTTTTTTATGCGCCGGTTCCTAGAGTGCGCCCCGTCACCTACGGAGGACCGCACATGGACATCGCCTACCTGCTGCTCGCGCTCGCGCTCGCCGTGGCGACCGCGGGCTTCCTGCGCCTCTGCGACCGACTCGCTCCGCGTTGAGCACCGCCCCGACAGGACCTTTCCCATGAACCTGATGTACGCCCTGGCCATCGCCATCGCGGTGGCGCTGGTCGGCTACCTGTGCGTAGCCCTCCTGAAACCGGAGTGGTTCGAATGAACGCGAACGACTACCTGCAGCTCGCGCTTTACCTGGTGGCCTTGCTGCTGCTGGCCAAACCCCTGGGCGACTACATGGCGCTGGTGTTCGCCGACGCGCCCAACCGCGTCACCCGCCTGGGCGCGCGGGTGGAGCGTGGCATCTATCGCGCCTGCGGCATCGCCGCGGACGAGGACATGGGCTGGAAGCGCTACGCGCTTGCCATGCTTTGCTTCAACATGCTCGGCTTGCTGGCGGTCTACGCGCTGCAGCGGTTGCAGCCGTGGCTGCCGCTCAACCCGCAGCACATGGCCGCGGTGTCACCCGATTCGGCCGTCAATACGGCCATAAGCTTCGCCACCAACACCAACTGGCAGGGCTATGGCGGCGAGTCGACCATGAGCTACCTGACCCAGATGCTGGGCCTGGGCGTACAGAATTTTCTGTCGGCGGCAACCGGCATCGCGATCCTGATGGCGGTGATCCGCGGCTTCGTGCGGCACAGCGCCAAGGGGCTGGGCAACTTCTGGGTCGACCTGGTGCGCAGCACGCTGTACGTGCTGCTGCCGCTGTCACTGCTGCTGTCGATCGTGCTGGTGTCGCAGGGCGTGGTGCAAAATCTTCGGCCGTTTGCCGAGGTGCCGGTGGTGCAGGCATCCAGCTACACCGAGGCCGTCAAGGACGAGGCCGGCAAGCCGCGGATGGCTGCCGCCGGGCATGAAGTGACGCATGCGGTCCCGGTGGCCACGCAGACGCTGCCGATGGGCCCGGCCGCCTCGCAGATCGCGATCAAGCAGCTCGGCACCAACGGCGGCGGGTTCTTCAACGTGAACTCGGCACACCCGTACGAGAACCCCACGCCGCTGTCGGACTTCCTCGAGGTGCTGGCGATCCTGCTGATTCCGGCCGGCTTGTGCCTGACCTTCGGGCGCATGGTCGGCGACCGCCGCCAGGGCTGGGCCTTGCTGGCCGCGATGCTGGTGATCTTCGTGCCGCTGCTGCTGGCCTGCACCGCGGCCGAGCAGGCGGGCAACCCGGCGCTGCACGGCCTGGCGGTGGACCAGCACGCCTCCGCGCTGCAGGCCGGCGGCAACATGGAAGGCAAGGAAGTGCGTTTCGGCATCGTCGGCTCCGCGCGTTGGGCCGTGGCCACCAGCGCCGCGTCCAACGGTTCGGTCAACTCGATGCACGACTCCTACACCCCGCTCGGCGGGCTGGTGCCGATGTGGCTGATCCAGCTCGGCGAGGTGATCTTCGGCGGCGTCGGCTCCGGCCTGTACGGCATGCTCGCCTTCGCCGTGGTCGCGGTGTTCATCGCCGGGTTGATGGTCGGGCGAACACCCGAGTACCTGGGCAAAAAAATCGAAGCCTACGAAATGAAGATGGCCAGCCTCACCGTGCTGCTGCCGTGCGTGCTGGTAGTGATCGGCACGGCGATCGCGGTGATGGCGCCGGCCGGCGTGGCAGGCGTCGCCAACCCGGGCGCGCATGGCTTCAGCGAGGTGCTCTATGCGCTGAGCTCGGCATCTAACAACAACGGCAGCGCCTTCGCCGGCCTGTCGGCCAACACCCCGTTTTGGAACGTGCTGCTGGGCGTGTGCATGTTCCTGGCGCGCTTCCCGCTGGCGATCGCGATGCTGGCCCTGGCCGGCTCGCTGGCCGCCAAGCGCCACGTCCCCGCAACGGCCGGCACGCTGCCGACCCACACGCCGCTGTTCGTGACCCTGCTGGCCTGCGTGGTGGTCGTGGTCGGCGCACTGACCTTCCTGCCGGCGCTCGCGCTGGGGCCGATCGCCGATTACCTGGGATCGATGCGATGAACTATCGGGATACCGCTTCCATGACAACCCATTCGCGCGTCGTGCGCGGCTTCAGCCGCGCCCTGCTGCTCGCGGCGGTGGCCGATGCATTCCGCAAGCTGGCACCGCGCCAGCAGTTCCGCAACCCGGTGATGTTCGTGGTGTACGTGTGCAGCGTGCTCACCACGCTTCTGTGGGTGCAGGCGCTGGCCGGCCACGGCGAGGCGCCCACCGGATTCATCTTCGCCGTGTCCCTGTGGCTCTGGTTCACGCTGCTGTTCGCCAACTTCGCCGAGGCGATCGCCGAAGGGCGTGGCAAGGCACAGGCCGCCGCCTTGCGCAGTTCGCGCAAGGACGTGGTCGCCAAGAAACTGGCGAACCCCAGCCGGGATGCCTTCATCACCTACGTGCCGTCCAGCGAGCTGCGCACCGGCAACCACGTGCTTGTGGATGCCGGCGAGCTGATCCCGGGCGACGGTGAAGTGGTCGAGGGTGCGGCCAGCGTGGACGAAAGCGCGATCACTGGCGAATCCGCGCCGGTCATCCGCGAATCGGGCGGCGACCGCAGCGCGGTCACCGGCGGCACCCGGGTGTTGTCGGACTGGCTGGTGGTGCGCATCACCAGCAATCCCGGCGAGAGCTTCCTGGACCGCATGATCGCGATGGTGGAGGGCGCCGCGCGGCGCAGGACGCCGAACGAGATCGCGCTGACGATTATGTTGGCCAAGTTCACGCTGATCTTCCTGCTGGCCTGCGCCACGCTGCTGCCGTACTCGATCTACAGCGTGCAGGCCGCGGGCAGCGGCCAGCCGATCACGCTGACCGTGCTGACCGCGCTGCTGGTGTGCCTGATCCCCACCACCATCGGCGCGCTGCTCTCGGCGATCGGCATCGCCGGCATGGACCGGATGATCCGCGCCAACGTGATCGCCACCTCCGGCCGTGCGGTCGAAGCGGCTGGCGACGTGGACGTGCTGTTGCTGGACAAGACCGGCACGATCACGCTGGGCAACCGTCAGGCGGACGCGTTCCACCCGGCGCCGGGCGTGGACGAACGCGCGCTGGCCGAGGCCGCGCAGCTCGCCTCGCTGGCGGACGAGACGCCCGAGGGGCGCAGCATCGTGGTGCTGGCCAAGGAACGCTTCGGCCTGCGCGAGCACGACCTGGAGCGGCTGCATGCCCAGTTCGTGCCGTTCTCCGCGCAGACCCGCATGAGCGGGGTGGACATGGGCGGCCAGCGCATCCGCAAGGGCGCGGTCGATGCGATCGAGCGTTACCTGGTCGCCGCGGGCGGGCATCTTCCCGCCGCGCTCAAGCGCGCCGCGGACGACATCGCACGGCGCGGCGCGACGCCGCTGATGGTGGTCGACGGCCATGCGCCGCTCGGCGTCATCGAGCTCAAGGACGTGATCAAGGGCGGCATCAAGGAACGCTTCGCCGAGATGCGCGCGATGGGCATCAAGACCATCATGATCACCGGCGACAACCCGCTGACCGCCGCGGCCATCGCCGCCGAGGCCGGGGTGGACGATTTCCTCGCCGAGGCGACGCCGGAGGCCAAGCTCAAGCTGATCCGCGACATCCAGGCCGAGAACCGCCTGGTGGCGATGTGCGGGGACGGCACCAACGATGCCCCGGCGCTGGCGCAGGCGGACGTGGCGGTGGCGATGAACACCGGCACGCAGGCGGCCAAGGAAGCGGGCAACATGGTCGACCTGGATTCCAACCCGACCAAGTTGATCGAGGTGGTGGAGATCGGCAAGCAGATGCTGATCACCCGCGGCGCGCTGACCACGTTCTCGATCGCCAACGACATCGCCAAGTATTTCGCGATCATCCCGGCCGCGTTCGCGACCACGTACCCCGCGCTGAACGCGCTCAACGTGATGCACCTGGCCACCGCGCGCAGCGCCATCCTCTCGGCGGTGATCTTCAACGCGCTGATCATCGTGGTGCTGATCCCGCTCGCCCTGAAGGGCGTGGCCTATCGCGCCCTCGGCGCCGGTGCGCTGCTGCGCCGCAACCTGCTGGTCTACGGCCTGGGCGGCGTGGCGGTGCCGTTCGTCGGCATCAAGCTGATCGACATGCTGCTGGTGCTGCTCAGGCTGGCCTGACCCATGAAGACGCGCACTTTCATCCTGCCCGGCGTCGCGGTCGCAGTCGCACTTCTCGCGCCGGCCCACGCCGCTGACGCGCCGTCCGCCAGCATGACCGGCAACGTCGCGGTCACGACCGACTACATGTTCCGCGGCCTGACCCAGAGCTGGGGCTGTCCGGCCATCCAGGGTGGCGCCGACCTGGCGCTCGCCGACGGTTTCGCCGCCGGGGCGTGGGGATCCTCGATCAGCGGCAACAGCTACCCGGGCGGCTCGATGGAGCTGGACCTCTACGCCAGTTACGGCGGTAGCCTCTCGGGCGCGTGGTCGTGGCGCGCCGGCCTGTACGGCTACGTCTACCCTGGCGCCAACCTGGACGCGGCGGGACTCCCCTCGCGCTCGCTGAATACCGACGAGGCCAACCTCGCGCTGACCTGGAAGCAGTTCACGCTGAAGTACAACTACGCGCTCACCGACTATTTCGGCGCCGACGTGGGGCAGGACTACCGGGCCGATTCCCGGGGCACGCAGTACCTGCAACTGGACGCGGCCTTTCCGCTAGCCGACGCCTGGAGCCTGGCGCTGCACGCCGGCTACACCGACTACGCGACCGCGCTGGCCGTCCCCAACGGCGACGGTGCGCGCAACCCCGACTACCCCGACTTCGGGGCGACGTTGAAATACCAGTTCGCGGCGCACTGGTCGGCCAGCCTCGGCCTCACGCGGGCGACCAACGACCGCTTCTACCGCCATACCGGCAGCTTCACGAACCCGGGCGAGGTGCGCAACGTCGGCGGCACCCGCGCGTTCGTGATGCTGCAAGGTACGTTCTGACCCGGAGACCTTCGATGGCCAAGCTCCTTCGACAATCCCTGCTGATGCTGCTCCTGCTGACCGCCGCGACCGGCGTGGCCTATCCGTTGCTCGTCACCGGCCTGGCGCAGGGGCTGTTTCCCGCCCAGGCCAACGGCAGCCTCGTGCTCGAGCACGGCGGGGCGGTCGGGTCGCGCCTGATCGGCCAGTCGTTCACCGACCCGCGCTATTTCTGGGGCCGGCCGTCGGCCACCTCGCCAATGCCCTACAACGCCGCAGCGTCCGGCGGCTCCAACCTGGGGCCGAACAACCCCGCGCTGGTCGCCGCGGTGAGGCAGCGCATCGCGGCCCTGCGCGCCGCTGACCCGGGCAACACCGCGCCGGTGCCGGTGGACCTGGTGACCGCTTCCGGCAGCGGCCTGGACCCGCAGATCAGCCCGGCGGCGGCGCAGTACCAGGTCGCCCGCGTGGCGCGGTTGCGCGGCCTGTCGCCGGCGGCGGTGCAGGCATTGGTGCGGGCGCACACGGCCGGACGTACCTGGGGCGTGCTGGGCGAGCCGCGGGTCGACGTGCTGGAGCTCAACCTGGCCCTCGACCACCTGTCGACGCGCTAACGTAGCGGCATGGACGACACCCGCCAGGCGCGCGCCGATGCCCTGCTCAATACCGTGCAGGAGGACCAACGCCGCCTGAAGGTGTTCCTCGGCGCCGCGCCCGGCGTGGGCAAGACCTATGCCATGCTCTCGGCGGCGCGCGAGCTGAAGCGCCAGGGCGTGGACGTGGTCGTCGGCGTGACCGAAACCCACGGCCGCGCCGAAACGGCGGCGCTGCTGGAAGGCATCGAGGTACTGCCGCGCCGTGCCGTGCGCTACCGCGACCGCGACTTCACCGAGTTCGACCTCGACGCCGCGCTCGCCCGCAAGCCGGACGTGCTGCTGGTCGACGAGCTGGCGCACACCAACTTGCCGGGCGGCCGCCACGAGCGGCGCTGGCAGGACGTGGCCGAGCTGCTGGACGCCGGCATCGAGGTCTACACGGCGCTGAACGTGCAGCACCTGGAGAGCCTCAACGATCAGATCCGCCGGATCACCGGCGTGGCCGTGCGCGAAACGGTGCCGGACAACTTCCTCGACCGCGCGCGCGACATCATGCTGGTCGACCTGCCGCCGCGCGAGCTGATCGGCCGGCTCAAGCAGGGCAAGGTCTACGTGCCCGAGACGGCGGCCGCCGCGCTGGATGCGTTCTTCTCGCCGACCAACCTGGCCGCGCTGCGCGAGCTGGCGGTGGAGACCGTCGCCAGCCACGTGGAGAGCGACCTGCGCGAGCACATGCTGGCGCGCGGCGGCGCCATGCCGGTGCGCCGGCGCGTGCTGGCGGCGATCGACGGGCATGCGCAAAGCGAGTATCTCGTGCGCGTGGCGCGGCGCATCGCCGAGCGGCGCGGCGCGCCGTGGAGCGTGGTCTACGTCGATACCGGCGGGTCGACGGATGCGCTGCGGCGCGAGCGCGTCGACGCGGCCCTGCGCATGGCCCGGCGCCTGGGCGGCGATGCGGTGATCCTGCGCGGGCACGCGGTGGTCGACGAGCTGCTCGCCCACGCCGACCACGAGGGTGTCGGCCAGATCATCCTCGGGCGGACCCGTGAGCGTCCGCTGGCGCGCATGCTCGGCCGCTCGCTGACGCAGCAGCTGTTGCGCCGGGGCGCGCACCTGGAGTTGACCATCATCGCCACGCCGGTGGAGCGCGCCCGCGCCCGGCGCCGGCTCGCACGCGGGCCGGGTGCCCGGCGCGAATACCTGTTCGCCACGGCGGCCACGCTGGTCGCGTTCGTGCTCGCCTTCATCGGCGACCGCTACCTGACCGTGGCCAACCTGTCGCTGATCTTCCTGACCGCCGTGCTGGTGGTGGCGGTGCGCACGCGGATGTCCGTGGCCATCTATACGGCCGTGCTGTGTTTTCTCGGTTACAACTTCTTCTTCGCGCAGCCGCGGTACACGCTGGTCATCGCCAACGCGGACGACGTGCTGGCGGTGACTCTGTTCCTGGTCGCCGCGCTGGTGTGCAGCCGCCTGGCCACGCGGCTGGCCAGCCAGGTTCAATCGCTGCGCGCCGCGCAGGTCCGCTCGCGCGCGATGCTGGCGCTGGGCCAGAAACTCGCGGCGAGCGCCGATGCCCGGGCGGTGCGCTTGGTCGGCGCGCAGGCCATGGCGCAGGCGCTGGGCGCGCAGGTGGCGATCCTCGCGCGCGACGCGGGCCAGCAATTGCACGTCGGCGCGTCCACGCCGCCGGGCATGGTCCTGTCGCCGCAGGACCAGGGTGCCGCGGAGTGGAGCGAACAGCACGCGGAACCGGCCGGCCGCTATACCGACACCATCCATGCCGCGAGCTGCTGGACGCTGCCGCTGGGCAGCGAGGACAATCGCCTGGGCGTCGCCGCGCTGCGCTTCGAGGCCGACGCCGGCGAGCCGGATCCCGACCGGCGCGGGCTCGCCTTCGCCATGGCCCAGGACATCGGCTTCGCGCTCGAGCGCGCGCGGCTGGCCGACGAGCTGGAAAGCGCGCGGGTGCAGGGCGAGACCGAGCGCCTGCGCAGTGCGCTGCTGTCCTCGGTCTCGCACGACCTGCGTTCGCCACTGGCCTCCATGGTCGGCTCAGCCGGCACGCTCGCCAGCTATGGCGACCAGTTGCCGGCGTCGGAACGCCACGAATTGCTGGAGGCGATCCTCGGCGAGGGACAGCGGCTGGACCGCTACATCCAGAATTTGCTGGACATGACGCGCCTGGGTTACGGCACGCTCAAGCTCAACCGCGACTGGGTCGATGCCGGTGAGATCGTGCTCGCAGCCGTGGCGCGCCTGCGCAAGCTGTTCCCGGCGGTACCGGTGGATACCCTGCTGCCGGACACCACGGTCCTGATGTTCGTGCATCCGGCGCTGATCGAGCAGGCGCTGTTCAACATCCTGGAAAACGCCGCCCGCTTCTCGCCGCCCGATGCGCCGGTGCGCGTGGCGGTGCGCAGCGAGGAAGACCGGCTGCTCATCGACGTGATCGACCGCGGGCCGGGTATCCCGGAAACCGAGCGCGCGCGGATCTTCGACATGTTCTATTCGGTGGCGCGCGGCGACCGCTCGGCGCAGGGCACCGGCCTGGGCCTGGCCATCTGCCGCGGCATGATCGGCGCGCACGGCGGCAGCGTGGAGGCCTTGCCGGGGGAGGGCGGCGGCACCACCATCCGCATCAGCCTGCCGCTGCCGCCGCCACCCGAGTCCATGCCATGAATCCTTCTGCCCGCGTGCTGGTGATCGACGACGAGCCGCAGATCCGGCGCTTCCTCGACATCGGCCTGCGCGCCGAGGGCTACCAGGTGCTGCTCGCGTCAACGGGCGCCGAGGGGCTCGCACTGGCGGCGGCGCACACGCCGGACCTGGTCATCCTGGATCTGGGCCTACCCGACCGCGAAGGCCACGAGGTGCTGGCCGAGCTGCGCCAGTGGAGCGCGGTGCCGGTGCTGATGCTGTCGGTGCGCGATGCCGAGGCGGAGAAGGTCAAGGCGCTCGACCATGGCGCCAACGACTACGTCACCAAGCCGTTCGGGATACAGGAACTGATGGCCCGGCTGCGCGTGCTGCTGCGCAGCCGCGCTGCGCCAGCCGAGGCCGGCACGCCAGCGCACTACGACGACGGCCGGCTGGTGATTGACCTGGTCCGTCGGGATGTCGCGCTGGATGGCGCGCCGGTCGCGCTCACACGCAAGGAGTACGCCGTACTCACGCTGCTGCTGCGCCATGCCGGCCGCGTCGTCAGCCAGCAGCAGCTGCTGCGCGAGGTGTGGGGGCCGACCCATGTGCAGGACACGCACTACCTGCGCATCGTGCTCGGCCGCCTGCGCCAGAAGCTGGGCGACGATCCCGCCGCGCCGCGCTGGCTGAAGACCGAGCCGGGCGTGGGCTACCGCTTCCTGGATTGACGCGGCCGCCAGCGCGCGGGACCAGGGCTTGGGTGTACTTTTCGGTCGGCAACCGCCGCGCGACGGGGGAGGCGCGCCGCGGTTGCGCAAGGCCACGCGGGCCTGTCATCGAAAGGGAGGTATGCATGAGCGTCCGTCGCATGGTTCGCCTGCTCGCCATCGGGCTGTTCGTCAGCTGGATGCCTGCAGCCATCGCGCAGTCCGCCACCGGTTCGACGGTAGTGGCCGGCAAGGCGCGCTTCGAGTTCCTCACCGCGTCGCTGGTGCGGATGGAATACGCGCCCAGCGGCCATTTCGCCGATGCGCCCACGGCGGTGGTGCAGCGGCGCGACTGGCCGGCAGTCGCCGTCCATGCCTCGCACGAGCAAGCCTGGCTGGTGCTCGCCACCGATGCGGTGACGCTGCGCTATCGGCAGGGGGGCGGACCGTTTTCGGCGGACAACCTCGAAGTGATCTGGCACGGACCCGGCGGCCGGGTCCGCTGGCATCCGGGGCAGGTGGACGACAGGAATCTCGGCGGCCTGACCTATTCGCTGGACGACCTGCGCACGGCCAACGTGCCCGCCGACACCCGCGACAGCCCCGTCGGCATCGTCATCCCCGGCATCGGGGTGCCGCTGCGCAAGGCCGCGCCGGGCCTGCTCAGCCGCAGCGGCTGGGCGCTCATCGACGACAGCCGCACGCCGCTGTGGAACGTGCGGACGCAGTGGATCGAGCCGCGGCCGGACGCCGCCGGACAGGACTGGTACCTGTTTACCTATGCCGGCGACTACCGTGGCGTGCTGCGTGACTACGCGCAGCTTTGCGGCGCGATTCCCATGGTGCCGCGCGATGTGTTTGGCCCGTGGGTCACCGACTTCAATTTCGAATATTTCCCGGGCACGGCCGAGGCCGCCCGTCCGGATTTCCTGCGCTACGACCAGCAGGCGTTGCAGGACGAGGTCACGCGGCTGCGCGGATACGGCATTCCGTTCGACACGCTGGTGCTGGATTTCGCCTGGCACAACTATGGCTGGGACGGGGGCTACGACTGGAGCCCGCTGGTACCGCGGCCGCAGCCATTCATCGACTGGCTGCATGCGCGCGGCATCAAGCTCGCCCTCAACGACCACCCGGGCTACGCCAACACGAAGGAGAGCATCCTTTCCTTCAGCGACACTCATGCGCCCCAGGTGTTGAAGGATCTCGGCCGGCCGCTGCCGCCCAGACCGAGCTTCGACATGGACGTCGCCGGTCATTGGCGCTTCGCCCCCGATCCGCATGACCTGGGACTCGACCGGCACTGGTTCGCGCCGGGCTTTGACGACGGCCATTGGAAGCCGATCCGTACCGACCTGGCCTGGCAGGCGCAGGGTTGGCCCGACTATCGGGGGCCGGGCTGGTACCGCACGCGGGTGCGGCTGCCGGACCACCTGCCGGCACACCTCTACCTCTACCTGGGCGAGGTCGCGCAGGACTACCGCCTGTTCGTCGACGGCACGGAAGTGCAGCACAGCCACGTGCCCTGGCCACGCCGGCTGACCACGGCGGACATCGCGCCGTATGCGAAGGCCGGACAGGCCAATGTGATCGCCCTGCGCGTGGTGCCGGGCAAGCGCGGCGGCGGCATCCTGCGCGGACCGGTTGCGCTGCGCGACGTGCCGCCGCCGGAGCGCATCGCGTTCGATCTGTCCGATCGGCATCAGGCCGACGTTTTCATGCGCGACCTGCACCTGCCGCTGATGCGCCAGGGCGTGGACCTGTGGTGGGTGGACGGCGGCAGCGGCGCCGCCGGCATGCCGGGGCTCGACCCGCAGATGTGGACCAACAAGGTCTTCTACGACGACGCGCGCAAAACGACGGGCGAACGTCCGTTCATCCTCGGCCGCTACGGCGGCTGGGGCAGCGAGCGCTATCCGGGCTTCTTTACCGGCGACACCTGGTCGGAGTGGCCGGTGCTGGCGTATGAAGTCGCCTTCACCGCGCGCGGCGGCAACGTGGGCGTGCCCTACATCAGCCACGACATCGGCGGCTTCCACGGCGGCAGAATCGATTTCGACCTCTACGCGCGCTGGATCGAATTCGGCACGTTCAGCCCGATCCTGCGCATGCACAGCGCCCACGCCAATCCCCGCGAGGGCAACCTGCGCATGCCGTGGGTATATGGCGACAAGGGCGTGGCGCTGATGCGCAAGTACTTCACCCTGCGCGAGCAGCTGATTCCCTACCTCTACACCCAGGCCTGGCTGGCGCACCGCGATACGATGCCGATCCTGCGCCCGCTCTACCTCGCCTGGCCCGCGCTGGACGAGTCCTACCGGCATCCATACGAGTACCTCTTCGGCGGGTCGATGCTGGTGGCGCCGGTACTTGCACCCGGCGGCAACGTGACGGTGTGGCTGCCGCCCGGGGCATGGATCGATTTCTTCACCGGCAAGCGCTACGCGGGAGGGAGCAGTTTCAGCGCGCGCTATGCGGTGGACGAGATTCCGGTGTTCGTGCGCGAAGGCGCCATCGTGCCCGAGCAGGCGCCGTCGCCGTACTCCGAAGCCCGGCCGCTGGATCCGCTGATCGTCAACGTCTACGGCCGGGGACAGGGGCGCTTCGAGCTGTACGAGGACGACGGCCATTCGCTCGCCTACGAGCGCGGCGCCTACGCGCTCACTCCGATCGCGCACACCACCGGCATCGACGGCTCGCAGGAACTGGTCGTCGGACCGACCCGCGGCCATTTCGCCGGCCAACAGGCGGCACGTTCGTACGAGCTGCGCTTGCACATGGCGGACCGGCCCGCCTCCATGCGGGTCGAGGGCAAGCCGTTTGCGGACTGGCGATGGGACGCAACCGGCAACGTGGCGGTGGTGCGGCTGTCCCGTCAGGACGTGCGCCGTCCCGTGACCGTGCGTTGGCTGCGCGGTACTGCGGCGCCAGTGGCTTCGAACACGGCCGCGATGGCGCAGGTTCCGCGCATCGCCCTGTAGGGACCCGCGACTGGTGCGGCGTTTTGCGTGCGGCGGATCAAGAAAGGGCCCCGCGACGCGGGGCCCTTCTCCACTGCCGTGCGATGGGCCCTACTGCGCGGCCGGGGGCGTGTCGGTGGTGAACATCGACGGATCGAGCGCGCCGTACATCACCTGGTCACCGTTCTGCGTACCGCCGAAGAACGCGCCTGCGCCAAGCGTCCCGTTGGCGTACTGCTGGGTCAGCGCGTCGGTGCCGAAGCTGATCGTGCTGTTGGCGTTGGTGGTGACGGTGTAGCCGTGCAGGGCAAGCGGATTGGCGGTGGCGAACTCGATGCCTGCGCCGCCGTCGATGCTGCCCGGGAGCACATTGCTGAGCGGGCCGCCGAGGCTGATGGTGCCGCTGCCCAGCGTCGCCGGCGCAGCACTGCCGTCGGCGTTCTTGGCGACCGTCCCCAGGTACATGTAGCCCGGCCAGTAGAAGCGGCCCGACGCACCACCGATGTTCCCCGATGCCTGCAGCACCAGATGCGTGTTCGGCAGATTGGCCGCCACCGGCGCGGTTCCGTTGCCGTAGATCGCGGGCGAGTTGAGATAGACCGGCGGGACCAGATTGACGCTGCCGCTCACCAGCAGGTTCACCGAGCCGGAGGCCTTGTTGTAGGCGACCGGCTTGAGTGCGAGCGCCAGTGGAACGTTGCGCTGGACGGTGGCCGGCAGGTAGGCATGGCGGAAGTCGAGTCCCGGGGATGGCAGCGCGCCGACCGTTCCGGTGAAGGCGACGGTCAGGCGGGGGACCGTGCTGGTGAAGATCAGCCCGCCGCTCGGATCGCTGTACACGTCGCTGAGCGGCTGGCCCGCATCGCCGAGGTAGATCAAGGTTGCGCTCAGCGTGCCGCCGAGCAGCACATTGGGGTTGGTCACCCGGCCGTCGGTCGGCGCGACGGTATAGGTCGGGCCCTTGATGCTGATCATGTGTCCCGAGACGGTCACGCCGTCGCCGATGGTCACGGCGTAGTCGTTCGCCATCTGGCTGCCGGCGACGATGGTGAGGTTGCCGCTCGGAGCACCGGTGCTGTCCACCCCGAGGACGTCGCTGAGGATCTTCACCTGGCGGCCGTGGATGATCGCGCCGTCGACCGCCAGCGGCGTGGCGATGGTTAGCACGCCGTCGTTCCAGAAGGTGGGCGTGTCGTCGGTGGCGTTGTAGCCGCCGGCCGAGCTGATCAGCTCGCGGATCGGGTTGCTGGCGGACACGTCCTGCGCCGTGCTGCCCGAACCGGTCTGCACCTTGCCGCCCAGGTAGACGTCCTGCCAGCCCTTGACCTGCAGGTTGGTGCCCTTGGCCAGTTGCAGCGTACCGGTGTTGACCAGGCTGCCGGTGGAGGTGTTGGCCTGGTCGAGGTAGTGATTGGTGCGGTTGGCGTCGATGGTCAGCTCGACGTTGCTGCTGATCGTTCCCCTGTTGGTGACCGAGTAGTCCGCGCCGGGCTGCCAGAAACCGTCCGATTGGGTGCTCAGGTACTTCACGCCCAGCATCTGGCCGGTGTTGGTGATGCTGCCGTCGATCACGTTGATCCAGGGCGCGCCGGTGATCGTGCCGTTGTTGACCAGGTCACCGCGGATCACCTTGATGGAACTGCTGCCGGCAAGGTGCCCGTCGTTGACGAGCGAGCTGAAGGTCGCGTTCTTTCCGCTCGTCAGGGTGCCCTGGTTCCAGATGGCGCCGTTGGTTGCCGGCAGGGTGAGGCGCCCCTTGTTGGTGAACAGGCCGTCGACCCTGTAGGCGCCAAGCGTGAGCGTGCCGGTATTGAGTGCGCTGCCGGCCGAGCCGAAGCCGGCCAGCCGGCGACCGGACGGCAGCGCGCCGGCGGTGGTCAGCACGGCGGCGCTGTTGTCGGCGGAGCCGGCGCCCGCATTGGCCGATGCGACACCGGCATTGAGCGTGGTGCTGCCGGTGGCACCGGTGAAGGCGCTGAGGTCCACGTTGACGTTGCCGCCGCCGGCGACCAGTACGGTGGTGCCGCTGACCCGCGCGCCCCGGGCCACCGTGACGTCGCCGCCCGTGCCGGTGTAGGCGATCGAACCGGCCGTGCCATCGAAGTTGCCGCTTGACGTGAGCGTGTTGCCGATCAGGCCGACGTTGGCCGTGGAGGAAATCCTCGCCGTGCTGCCGACGATGATGCCATTCGGGTTGGCGACGAAAATGCTGGTGCCGTTGCCCGTCAGCTGGCCGAAGATCTGCGAGGGGTTGCCCGTGCTGTCGATGTTGAGCACGGCCGCGCCCTGGCCGCCGGTGCCGTCGTTGAACGTCAGGTGGGCGCTGGATCCGAGGTTGAAGCCGGCGGTGCCGGTGGGGTTGATGTCCGTACCCGAGCCCCAGTTGATGACCGCGCTGGCAGGGCCGGTGTCGGTCGCGTTGCCGATGGTGATCGCCTGCGTGCCGGAGCTGGGCAAGCCGGCGGCGACATGGCCGGCGACCACGGTGCCCTGGCCTGGCAACTGGCGCAGGCCGACGCTCGCGTGGGCGGGAGTGATACCTAGAGCGAGCGTGATTGCCGCGGCTAGGGAGGCCACAGTCCAGCCACTGATCGTGTGCATGTGCAAACCTCGTCGTGCGTTGGGGGGAGGCAAAGTGAAGGGGAGGCTACGCACGGAGAAGTAGCGGGCTCGTGAGTGACGCCGGGCGCAAGAAATCGCGCCCCCGCCGCGCCACGAAAACGTGAAGAAGACGACCCCGACCCATTCTGAAGTGGGCTCAGAAATCCAACTGCAGGTAGACGAACGCGTGCGCTCGCTGGTGCCTTCGCACGTCGTAGGACACCTGCGAATGGGCCACCGGCCGCGCGTAGGCGAACAGCGCATGCATGCCCGGGCGCGGCAGGTCCAGCATGAGGTTGGCACCGGCATCGGCCAGACGCTGCCAACCGGGGCCCCCGGTGGCCACGTAGCGGTAGCGTGACGCCGCGTACTCGGCGAACACGCCGGCACGCAGTTTCAGGGCAGAGCCCAGCCGCCACGTCGGCGCCTGCAAGGCCAGGCGGCCCTGGTAGCCGCGATCGCCGACCAGCGTGCCGGGCAGCCATGCCGAGAGCGAGTTCCATCCGCCGAGCACCCATTGTTCGTAGGAGGGCAAAGTGTCGGGCGTGGCCTGGCCACTGAGGTCCAGTTGCACGCTGAAGCCATGGGCCAGCACCTGATCGACGCCGGCGCGCGCGGTGTAGATGCGGAAGTGCTCGCGCGGTGTACCCGGTTCCCCGCCCAAACCGCGCGCCCCACCGAGGCCGCCGAACTTGATGCCGCCGCCGGCGTTGAACACGGCGTTGCGCCCGCCCAGGCCCGGCATTCGCCAGGAGGCCTGCGACGCCAGGTCGAGCACGTCGTAGCGCTGGTCGCGCAAGGCATAGGCGCCGTCGAACACGGTCTGGCGGTCATGGATACGGTGCAGGCCTTCGGCCAGCGTCCAGCGCCGGCTGTCGTCGGCGAACAGCAGTTGGGTGGCGGAGGCACCGAACACGTTCACCGAACCGCCCGGGTCCAGGGGTGCAAACGCGGTGCCCAGGCGGTAGCGCGTCCTGCTGGCGTCAAGCTGGAACCAGCCGGCGGGCGTGACCCTGGCGAGGCTGGCGCTGGTCGAGGCGTAGTAAGCGCCACGGCTGTCCTGGTCGATGCCGGTCAACGCGCGCGCGTGGCTGGCCTGGAGGGTGTAGCCATGGTGCTGCAGCTGTCCCTGCAGCTGGGCCAGGTCGTGCCCGGCGTAGCGGTTGCCGAGGTTGCCCACGGTCAGGCTGCCGCTGGCCGGCGCGCTGTCCGCGAGCGGCGCGGCGGCGACGCGCAAGGTGCTCGCGCCGGGTTCGGCCGCCGGTTCGAAACGGAGTTGCGGTTGCTCGCCGTCGGTGGCTGCATAGGCCTGGGCGAGCAGGTTGCGGCGCACGACCTGGGGTTTGCGCAGCGCGTCCCGTCCGAGCAAGCCGCGGAAGTAGGTGGCCAGGTCGGGCGGCCCTTCCACATGGGCAAGCCGTCCCTGCGTCACCTGGACGCGCACGTCCTCGCCCCGCACGGCTGCGGCGACTGCGACCAGGAAGTAGCCCCGGCCGGCATAGGCCTGCTTCAGTGCACCGATCGCCGCCTTCGGCGTCGCCGCACTGTCGATAGCCGCCTGCACGGTCGACGGATCGAGCAGCGTATTGCCCTGGACCGCATAGCGGAATCCGTGGCTTTGCACCGACAGTGGAGTTCCCTGGGTGGGTGGAAGCACCCGCGCGACGCTCGGCGAGGGAGGCGGAAGGGCGGACATCGCGAACATCGAAGCTCCGGTGCCGGTGGCGCGGCCACCGTCAAAGCGGGCGATTCTCACGGGCCAAATGTGTGCGAAATGCGCAGGACAGGGTTGCCAGCGCCAGCCGGCGCGGATTCGGGCTGGCGGCTCCCGCGTGGAGGTGTTGTCAACGCAGCGGCCTGCGAAAAAAAAGAAGGCCCCGCATGCGGGGCCTTCGGTTCGGCGCGGATGTCGCCTCAGGACACGTTCGGCTCGCTGAATGCCTCGATGTCTTCCTTGAAGTCGTTGATCGGCACGCAGCTGCAGAACACGTTCTTGTCGCCGTAGATGTTGTCCACGCGGGCCACAGGCGACCAGTACTTCTGGAACTTCAGGCTGGGCAGCGGGAAGGCCGCCAGCTCGCGCGGGTAGGCGTGGGTCCACTCGGTGGCCGACACCTGGGTGGCAGTGTGCGGGGCATGCTTGAGCGGGTTGTCCTCGCGGTCCAGGCGGCCGTCCTCGATCGCACGGATCTCGTCGCGGATCTGGATCATCGCGTCGATGAAGCGGTCCAGCTCCTGCTGCGATTCGGACTCGGTCGGCTCGACCATCAGCGTGCCGGCCACCGGGAAGCTGAGCGTCGGGGCATGGAAGCCGAAGTCGATCAGGCGCTTGGCCACGTCTTCGGCGCTGATGCCGGTGGTGTCCTTGAGCGGACGCAGGTCCAGGATGCACTCGTGCGCCACCAGGCCGTTGCGGCCGGTGTAGAGCGTCTCGTAGTGGGGGCTGAGGCGCTTGGCGATGTAGTTGGCGTTGAGCAGCGCCACCTGGGTGGCGCGGCGCAGGCCCTCGCGGCCCATCAGCGTGATGTACATCCAGCTGATCGGCAGGATGGACGCGCTACCGAAGCTCGCGGCCGAGACCATCCCAACCGAGCGGCTGTTGTGAGGAGTGCGGCCATGGGTGGCCGCCTTTTGATCTTCGCCGACAGGGATGTCGGCATAAGTACGGGGCAGGAACGGCTCAAGGTGCGACTTGACCGCGCACGGGCCCACGCCCGGGCCGCCGCCGCCGTGCGGGATGCAGAAGGTCTTGTGCAGGTTGAGGTGCGAGACGTCCGAGCCCCACTTGCCGGGCTTGGCCACGCCGACCAGCGCGTTCATGTTGGCGCCGTCGGTGTACACCTGGCCGCCGTGCTGGTGGACGATGTCGCAGATCGCGACGATGTCCTCCTCGAACACGCCGTGGGTGGACGGGTAGGTGATCATCAGCGCAGCGAGACGGTCGGAATACTTCTCCGCATTGCGACGCATGTCTTCCAGGTCGACGTTGCCGTTGGCGTCGCACTTGGTGACTACCACCTGCATGCCGCACATCTGCGCGGAGGCCGGGTTGGTGCCGTGGGCGGACTCGGGGATCAGGCAGATGTCGCGATGGCCTTCGCCGCGCGAGCGGTGGTAGGCGCGGATCGCGAGCAGGCCGGCGTATTCGCCCTGCGCGCCGGAGTTCGGCTGCAGGCTGACCGCGTCGTAGCCGGTGCACTCGACCAGCATGGCTTCCAGGCCGTCGATCAGCTCCCGGTAGCCCGTGGTCTGCGACGCCGGCGCCAGCGGGTGGATCTGGCCGAACTCCGGCCAGGTCACAGGGATCATTTCCGCGGTGGCGTTGAGCTTCATCGTGCACGAGCCCAGCGGGATCATCGTGCGATCCATCGCCAGGTCCTTGTCCGCCAGCGCGCGCATGTAGCGCAGCAGCTCGTGCTCGCTGTGATGGGTGTTGAACACCGGGTGGGTGAGGAAGGCGCTCTTGCGCACGACTGCGGCGGGCAGGGCGTCGGCGGTAGCGGCGTCGAGCGCGTCGATGTCCGCCTCTGCCCCGAACAGGCTCGCCAGCGCGACGACGTCGGCGCGCGTGCTGGTTTCGTCCAGGCTGATGCTCACGCTCGCGTCATCGATCCGCCGCAGGTTGATGCGCGCGACCTCGGCCTTGGCGAGGATCGCCTTGCCGTCGACGCCGGTGATGTGCAGCGTGTCGAAGAAGTCCTTGCCCACGGCCACGCCAGCCTTGCCCAGCGCGGCGGCCAGGATCGCGGTCAGGCGATGCACGCGGCGGGCGATCCGGGTCAGGCCCTCGGGGCCGTGGTAGACGGCGTACATGCTCGCCATCACCGCCAGCAGCACCTGCGCGGTGCAGATGTTGGAGGTCGCCTTCTCGCGGCGGATGTGCTGCTCGCGCGTCTGCAAGGTCAGGCGGTAGGCCTTCTTGCCTTCGGCATCGATGGAGACGCCGATCAGGCGGCCCGGCATCGAGCGCTTGTAGGCGTCGCGGCAGGCCATGAACGCGGCGTGCGGGCCGCCGAAGCCGTATGGCACGCCGAAGCGCTGGGTGTTGCCGACCACGATGTCCGCGCCCCAGTCGCCGGGCGCGGCGATCAGGGTCAACGCGAGCAGGTCGGTCGCCACGCAGACGATGCCGCCGCGCGCGTGCACGCTGTCGGCCAGCGTCTTGTAGTCGCCGATGTGGCCGAAGGTGTCCGGGTACTGCAGCAGCACGCCGTAGCTGTCGATGTTGGCAGCGTCAGCATCGGAACCGACGTGCAGGTCGATGCCCATCGCCTCGGCGCGCGTCCTGATCACCTCGAGCGTCTGCGGATGGACGCGGTCGGAGACGAAGAAAACATTCGACTTCGATTTGCCCGAGCGCTTGGCCAGCGTCATTGCCTCGGCCGCCGCGGTGCCTTCGTCCAGCAGCGAGGCGTTGGCGATCTCCATGCCCGTCAGGTCGGCGCACATGGTCTGGAAGTTGATCAGTGCTTCCATGCGGCCCTGGGAGATCTCCGCCTGGTAGGGCGTGTAGGCCGTGTACCAGGCCGGGTTCTCCAGGATGTTGCGCAGGATGACGTTCGGCGTGTGGGTGCCGTAGTAGCCCTGGCCGATGAAGCTTTTGAAGACCTGGTTCTTGTCGGCGATCGCGCGGATCTTGGCGAGCGCCTCGACTTCGCTGACCGCCATGGGCAGGTCCAGCGGCGCGGGCGACTTGATCTTGCCGGGCACGATGGCGTCGGTCATCGCCTCGAGCGAGTCGTAGCCGATCGTGCGCAGCATCTGCGCGATCTCGGTGTCGTTGGGACCGATGTGGCGCGCGATGAAGGCGTCGTGGTGTTCCAGGTCGCGCAGCGAGGGGTTCTTGGTCTGGCTCATGACGGGCGTCCGAAGGCAACGCGTGCGTGCCGCACGCGGGGCGCCCCTCTGTCCTTTTGCCTGAGAGTTTGGAGGCAGCTTGTCAGGTGACGGCTGCTTCGTGCCCCTTCGGCGGCGGATTCAACCGCTCTCTCCAGAGTTTTTGCACGCGGCGGTATCGGGCCTGAGCGATTACGGGCGTTGCGTCTTCGGCAGCGGGCTGTTCCCCGCTTCTCCCGCCGCGTGCGAAGGGGCGATTATACAGGCCGGACACCGGTCGCGTGCCCGATTGGCTTAACCGCCCAAGCGCGCGGCAGGCGCTTGTAGGATGGCCGCCTCCCTTCGTCGCAGCGAGCTTCCCATGCCCCCGTTCCGGCTCCAGCAGATCGACCACGTGGTGTTGCGTGTGCATGACCTGGCGGCGATGCAGGCGTTCTACTGCGACGTGCTCGGGTGTACCCAGGAGCGGCGCCAGGACGCCATCGGCCTGGTGCAGCTTCGCGCCGGTACGTCGCTCATCGACCTGGTGCCGCTGGGGGAGCGAGCGGGATCGCGAAGCTCGCCCGCGATTTCGAAAACGAAAAAGCCCGCCTTGCGGCGGGCTTCATCTACAATTGGTGCCCAGGAGAGGACTCGAACCTCCACGGTTTTACCCGCTAGTACCTGAAACTAGTGCGTCTACCAATTCCGCCACCTGGGCAGGTGTCGCGCGAGCCGTTCGGGCTGCGCGAGCCGCGTAGAGTAGGCACCTCCCCCAGGCTTGTCAACACTTCGTTGATAGGAATTTCATTGCGCCGCGCGGCATGCTGCGTGGCGCTCAGGCACAAGGACATTACGTGACAAGAAAGAACACATCCCGCACCGGCAAGGGCGGCGATTCCGGCGCACCGAAACCCCGCGCACGCCGTGCGCAGGCAGCACCGCCTCGACCCAAGGGCGGGCGCGATCCGTTCGCCGAACGCGAGGCACAGCGCTACGAACGGCCCATCCCCAGCCGCGAGGCGATCCTGGCGTTGCTGGACGAGCGGGGCGAGATGCTCAGCGAGGCGCGCATCGCCGAAGGGCTGGGACTGGGGGACGAGTACGAGATCAATGCGCTGCGCAAGCGCCTGGGCGCGATGGTGCGCGACGGCCAGCTGCTGCAGGGCCGGCGCGGCGATTTTGCGCCGGTGCGCAAGCTGGACCTGATTCCCGGCGTAGTACTGGCCAACGCGGAAGGCTACGGCTTCCTGCGCCCCGACGAGGGCGGCGACGACCTCTACCTTTCGCCGCAGCAGATGCGCATGGTGCTGCACGGCGACCGCGTGCTCGCCAGCGTGGTCGGCATCGACCGCCGCGGCCGCCGCCAGGGTGCGATCGCCGAGGTGCTGCAACGGCGCTCGGCGCGGCTGGTTGGCAGGGTAGTGATCGAGAACGGCGTGACGCTGGTCTCGCCCGATGACCGCCGGCTGCACCAGGACGTGATGGTGCCGCCGGGGCAGGAACAGGGCGCGCGCGCCGGCCAGATCGTGGTGGCCGAAATTACCGATCCGCCTACCCAGCATCGCGGCCCGCTCGGCCGCATCGTCTCGGTGCTGGGCGAACGACTGCAGCCTTCGCTGCTGGTGGAAATGGCGATCGCCAGCCACGACCTGCCGCACGATTGGCCGCCCGAAGTGCTGCGCGACGCCGCGCAGGTCGAGCCGGAAGTGACCGCGGCCGAGCGCCAGGGCCGCGTGGACCTGCGCAAGCTGCCACTGGTGACCATCGATGGCGCGGACGCGCGCGACTTCGATGACGCGGTCTATGCCGAGCCGCGCCGCGGCGGCGGCTGGCGCTTGATCGTGGCGATCGCCGACGTCTCGCATTACGTCAGGATCGGCACGGCGCTGGACCGAGAGGCCTACGAGCGCAGCACCTCGACCTATTTTCCCGGCTTCGTCGTGCCGATGCTGCCGGAGACGCTCTCCAACGGCATCTGCTCGCTCAACCCCAAGGTCGAGCGGCTGTGCATGGTGTGCGACATGCTGGTCAGCGACGACGGCGAAGTGCTCAAGTCGAGGTTCTACGACGCGGTGATGCGCTCGCACGCACGGCTGACCTACGACATCGTGTGGCAGGCGATGGGCCTGCTCGATCCGGAAGCGCGCGACCAGGTCGCCGACGTGCTGCCTCAACTGGAACACCTGCACACGCTCTACAAGGCGATGGCAGCGCAGCGCAAGCGTCGCGGCGCGATCGACTTCGAGACACCCGAAGTGAAGTTCCGGCTCGACCAGCGCGGCGAAGTCGAGTCCATGGGCGCGACAGAGCGCAACGATGCGCACAAGCTGATCGAGGAGTGCATGATTGCCGCCAACGTGCAGGCGGCGACGTTTCTCAGCAGGAAGAAGATCCCCGCGCTGTTCCGCGCGCACGAGCCGCCGCCGGCGGAAAAGTACGAGGACCTGCAGCAGTTCCTGCGTGAGTTCAAGCTGCGCATGCCGCCGGTGGAAGAGGTCACGCCGGGCGATTTCGCCGACATCCTGGCGCTGGTGCACGACCGTCCCGAGCGCGAGCTGATCCAGTCGGTGCTGCTGCGTTCGCAGAGCATGGCCGCCTACCAGCCGGAAAATCGCGGACACTTCGGCCTGTCGCTGGAGGCCTACGCGCATTTCACTTCGCCGATCCGGCGCTATCCGGACCTGCTGGTGCATCGCGCGATCCGGTATGCGCTGACCGGCGGCAAACCGAACGACTACGTCTACACGCCGGCCGAGATGGCGGCGATGGCAGTGCATTGCTCGCAGCGCGAACGCCGCGCCGAGGAAGCCGAGCGCGACGTCGACGAGCGCTTCAAGACCGCGTGGATGTCCAAGCACGTCGGCAGCGAGTTCGACGGCGTGATCACCGGGGTGACCTCGTTCGGCCTGTTCGTCGAGCTGGAGGAGTCGCGGGTGTCCGGCCTGGTGCACATCAGCCAGCTGGCCAACGACTACTACCACTTCGATCCCACTCGCAAGCTGCTCAAGGGCGAACGCACGGGCGAGCAGTTCCGCCTGGGCGACCACGTGCGCGTGCAGGTGCTGCGCGCCAGCCTGGAAGACCGCAAGATCGACTTCCGCCTGGTGCCGCAGCGCGGGCCGGCGCAACCCTCGAAGGAGCCACGCAAGGCGCACGACTACAGCGCCAGCGGCGAGCGCTACTCGTTGCCCAGGCCGGGCAGCGCGCCTGCGGCCAAGCCGCCCGGCATGTTTGGCCGCGCCGCCCGTGCGGTGGGCCGGGCGTTCGGGCGCGGCGCGCCGAGGCCGGCCGAACCTGCGCCAGTGGTGGTCGCCGTGAGCGATAATCGCGCCCCCCGCGGCAAGGCCAAGCGGGTGTCCGAGGCGGCGGGGCGGCCGGCGGTTCCGTCCGGGGCCGGCCAGCCGAGAGTGCGGGGCAAGGCGAGCAAGCTGGCGTCCGAGGCGATCGGCCGGCCGGCCATCCCGCCCGAATCGGCGGGGGCGCGAGCCAGGGGCAGCCAGGGCACGACCGGCCAGGCCAAGGGCCAACAGGCTCGAGGTAGCCAGGCAGGCAGCCCGGCCAAGGGCAAGCGTGCCAGCGACAACCCGACCGCGCCGGGCGAGGTTGGTGGCGGCAAGCGCAAGGCACTGGAAGCCGCGTCTGATGCCACCAGGCGCCCGGGCCGGCAACGCAAACCCAAGGGCAAGGCATGAGCGAAAGCTGGATCATCGGCATCAACCCGGTCGAGGGCGCCCTCGCCAACGACGCTTCGCGCGTGCGCGAGCTGCTGGTGGACATTGCCACCGCGCAGCGCAACACGCGCATCAAGGAGCTCGTCGACCAGGCGCGCGCCCACCACATCCCGGTGCACCACCGCCCGCGCGAGCAGCTGGACAAGCTGGCCGGGCAGGCGCGCCACCAGGGTATCGTGGCGCTGTACGAGCCGCCGCCGATGACGCACGAGGACGAGCTGGCCGGACTGCTCGAGCGCGACGGCATGGAAACGCTGGTGCTGGTGCTGGATGGCATCACCGATCCGCACAACCTAGGCGCCTGCCTGCGTTCGGCGGCAGCGGCGAAGGTCACGGCGGTGATCGTGCCGAAGGACCGCGCCGTCGGCCTGACGCCGGTGGTGCGTCGCGCCTCGGCCGGCGGCGCCGACCGCGTGCCGCTGGTCGCGGTCACCAACCTGGCGCGCACGTTGCGCGAGCTGAAGGACGCCGGCGTGTGGATCACCGGCCTGGCCGGCGACACCGAGACGTCCGTCTATGAGGTCGACTTCCGCGGCCCGGTGGCGCTGGTGCTCGGCAGCGAGGGCGAGGGCATGCGCCGGCTCACCCGCGAACTGTGCGACTTCGTGGCGAAGATCCCGATGCCGGGTGCGATGGAAAGCCTCAACGTCTCGGTCGCGACCGGCGTGGTGCTGTTCGAGGCGCTGCGACAGCGGGCGGCGAAACGATGAGCACGCTGTTCTGGTACGACTGGGCCGGGTTCATCGGGGTGGTGCTGGTGCTGCTCGCGTTCCTGCTGCTGCAGGCCCACAAGCTGCACGGCAACGGGATCACCTACCAGCTGATGAACGTCTTCGGCGCGCTGGGCGTGGCCTTGTCGTTGCTGTTCGGGAGCTTCAACGCCTCGGCCTTTGCACTCGAGATCGCATGGATGGCGATTGGCATCTTCGGCATCGTGCGCAGCGCCAGGCGGCGGCAGACCGAGCGGATGACCCGGCCGGACGCCTGAGTTCTTCGCCAGGCCCGGCCGCGCCGTGGTGCGGCGGGCGGGAGGGAAAGCCAGCCTCAGCCGCCCAGCCTGGGCATCTCCGGATTCGAGGTCAGGTCGCGCTTGTCCCGCTGCTTGTCCAGCGGTTCGCCGTACACCTGGTACCACAGGTTCTCGGCGATGTTGGTTGCGTGGTCGCCGATGCGCTCGATGTTCTTGGCCATGAACAGCAGGTGCGTGCACGGCGTGATGTTGCGCGGGTCTTCCATCATGTAGGTCAGCAACTGGCGGAAGTAGCCGGTGTAGGCCTCGTCCAGTTCGGCGTCGCGCTTCCACACCTGGTAGCCCTGTTCGGCATCCTGCCGGGCGTAGGCAGACAGCACGTCGCGTACTTCGGCGGCCGCCAGCTTGGCGAGCAGCCCCAGTCCCCTGGTCGGTGCGATCGGCGCGACCATCGACAGCGGAATCGAGCGCTTGGCGACGTTGGCGGCATAGTCGCCGATGCGTTCGATGTCGGAGGCAATGCGCAGTGCGGTGAAGACATTTCTCAGGTCGCCTGCCATCGGTGCGCGCAGGGCGAGCAGGCGAATGACGTCATGGCCGATTTCCTGCTCCAGCGTGTCGATGGCATCGTCGTTGGCGACCACGCGATTGGCCGCCCGGTCGTCGCGGCGCTCGACCACGTCGATGGCCGCCTCGAGCTGCGCGGCGGCCAGCTCGCCCATGCGCACGATCTCGCCGGTCAGGCGCGCCAGTTCGCTGTCGTAGCTTTTGATGATGTGGTCTTTGGAGGTCGTCATGGTGGGTGTCCGTGCGGGTGGGACAGGGTTTCGCGGCGTGGCCCCTCACCCCGGCCCCCTCCCTGGTGGGGAGGGGGGCAGATGGGTCAGCCGAAGCGGCCGGTGATGTAGTCCTCGGTCTGCTTCTTGCCCGGCTTGGTGAAGATCTTCTCGGTATTGTCGAACTCGATCAGCTCGCCCAGGTACATGAAGGCCGTCTGGTCGGACACGCGCGCCGCCTGCTGCATGTTGTGGGTGACGATGACGATCGTGTACTGGGTCTTGAGCTCTTCGATCAGCTGCTCGATGCGGCCGGTGGCGATCGGGTCGAGTGCGGAGGTCGGCTCGTCCAGAAGCAGCACCTCGGGTTTCAGGGCGATCGCGCGCGCGATGCAGAGCCGCTGCTGCTGTCCGCCGGACAGGCCCAGTGCGTTCTGCTTGAGCTTGTCCCTGACCTCGTCCCACAACGCCGCGCTGCGCAGCGCCTGTTCCACGCGCTCCTCCATGGCCTTGCGCGACAGCTTCTCGTGGTGGCGGATGCCGTAGGCAACGTTCTCGAAGATCGTCATCGGGAACGGCACCGGCTTCTGGAACACCATGCCGACCTTGCCGCGCAGGCGGTTCATCGAATAGCGGGGATCGAGGATGTTCTCGCCGTCCAGTTCGATCGAGCCCCTGGCCTCGAGCTTGGGGTAGATGGCATAGATGCGGTTGAAGATGCGCAGCAGGGTGGACTTGCCGCAACCCGATGGCCCGATGATCGCCGTGACCTGGCGCTCGGGAATATCCATGCTGATGCCTTTGAGGGCATGGAAGCCGTTGTAGTAGAAGTGCACGTCGCGCACCTTCAGCTTCGGCTCGGCCACGGCAGCCTCTCCCACCGGCTGCACCTGATCGAAACGGACGTTGGGTTCAGTCATGGGACACCTTGTTGCGGGAGAACGCCAGGCGCGAGGCCAGGCTCAGCAGCAGCACGAACATCGTGACCACGAACGCGCCGGCCCAGGCCAGCGCATGCATGGCCTCGCCCGGATCGTTGGCGTACTGGTAGATGACCTGCGGCAGGCTGGCCATCTTGTCCAGCGGGCTGAGCGCCATGTAGTTGTTGCCAAAGGCGGTGAACAGCAGCGGTGCGGTTTCGCCGCTGATGCGCGCCAGCGCCAGCAGCACGCCGGTGATGATGCCCGAGCGCGCGGCGCGGATCAGCACCTGCATGGTCAGCTTCCACTGCGGGATGCCGAGCGACAGCGCGGCCTCGCGCAGCGTCGCCGGCACCAGGCGCAGCATCTCGTCGGTCGTACGCACGATCACCGGCAGCGCGATCAGCGCCAGCGCGATGCCGCCGGCCAGGCCGGAGAACGAGGTATTGCCGTGCGTGATCGCGGTACTCGGCAATACGACGATGGTGTAGACGAAAAGGCCCAGCACGATCGACGGCGCCGACAGCAGGATGTCGTTGAGGAAGCGGATCGACTCGCCCAGCTTGGTGCGGTTGGCATACTCGGCCAGCCAGGTCCCGGCGGCCACGCCGATCGGGGTGGCGATCGCGATTCCGATGGCATTGATGATCAGGCTGCCGACCATCGCATTGGACAGGCCGCCGGTGTCGCCGTATGCGGTGATCGTGGTGAACAGCTTGAGGTTCAGCGCGGCGATGCCCTGCTGGACGGTATCCCACAGGATCCATGCGAGGAAGCCCAGGCCGATTGCGGTCGCGGCCAGGCTCAGCAGGATCGCCAGTGCGTTGGTCACGCGGCGGCGCAGATACAGCGTTTCCATCAGCGGCCCTCCTTGATCGCGAGTCGGCGCAGCATCAGGCGCGCAATCAGCAGCACGATGAAGGTCACCACGAACAGCAGGAAGGCGAGCGCCATAAGCGCCGACTTCTGCAGGCCGACCGCCTCGCTGAACTGGTTGGCGATGGTCGAGGCGATCGAAGCGCCCGGATCCAGCAGCGAGGCGGACAGGTTGAGCGTGTTGCCGAGCACGAAGGTGACCGCCATGGTTTCGCCCAATGCACGGCCCAGGCCGAGGAAGATGCCGCCGATCACCGCCGAGCGGGTGTAGGGAAGGACGATGTCCCACACCACTTCCCATGTGCTCGAGCCCAGCGCGTAGGCCGACTCCTTCAGACGCGTGGGCACGGTCATGAAGACCTCGCGCATGACCGAGGAAATGAACGGGATGATCATGATCGCCAGCACGATGCCGGCGGTGAGCACGCTGGCGCCGAACGGGTAATCGGTGGAAAACAGCTTGCCGATGAAGGGCAAGTGGTCGTACACCCACGACGGGTGGTCGCCGTCGGGGTTGTTGCCCAGGTAGGCGGTCAGCCAGGGCTTGATGTGTTCGGCAAAGAACGGGGCGAACAGGAACAGCCCCCACATGCCGTAGATGATCGAAGGGATGCCCGCCAGCAATTCGATCGCCGAAGCGATCGGTGTACGCAGCCAGCCGGGCGCCACCTCGGTGAGGAACAGGGCGATGCCGAAGCTCACCGGCACCGCCAGCACGACGGCGACCAGCGACGTCACGACCGTGCCATACACCGGTACCAGCGCGCCGTAGGTGTCCGTGCCCGGATCCCATGCCGGACTGACCAGGAAGTGCCAGCCGAAGGTCGAGAAGGCATGGCGCCCGCCCCACAGGGTGGCGAACGCGGCACCCAGCAGCGCTGCCAGCACGAGCAGCGCACAGCCCTTGAGCAGCCAGGCGAACCAGCGGTCGTTACGGGCATCGAGCCGGCTGCGCACGTCCTGGTCGGGGGGCGGTGCAGCGACGGAGGGCAGGCTGGACATGGTCAGCTTCGGTCCTTGCGTGGAACGGATGATCAGGCGTCTTCCATCAACGGAAAGCCGCCCCGGGTCATCGGGGCGGCCGGAGGGCCGGCGCGGTCGCCCGCGCCGGTCAACGCCTTACTTCTGGAAATCCGAAGCCCAGTAGGCTTCGATCTTCTGCACCAGGCTCGGCGGCAGCGGGACGTAGTCCAGCGCCTGCGCCTGGGGCTGGCCGTTGGCGTAGGACCACTTGAAGAAGTCGAACACCACCTTGGTGTGTTCGGCGTTCTTCGGCTTCTTGTACATGATCGCCCAGGTGGTGGCGGTGATCGGCCACGCATTGGCGCCCGGGGCGTTGGTCATGATCAGGTTGAAGTCCTTCGCACCGGCCCAGTCGGCGGTCGCCGCCGCGGCGGCGAAGCCGGCGGCGTCGGGCTTGAGCACCTTGCCAGCCGCATTCTTCATGTCCACCCAGGCGATCTTGTTCTGCTTGGCATAGGCGTATTCGACGTAGCCGATGGAGCCGGCGATCTGGCGCACGTACTGCGAGACGCCCTCGTTGCCCTTGCCGCCCACGCCGGTCGGCCACTTCACCGAGGTGCCGAACTTGACCGAGCTGCCCCAGGCCGGGCTGACCTTGCTGAGGTAATTGGTGAAGTTGAAGGTGGTGCCCGAGCCGTCCGAGCGGTGCACGACGGTGATGTGCTTGGAAGGCAGCTTGAGCCCCGGATTCAGCGCGGCGATCTTAGGGTCGTTCCAGTTCTTGATGTTGCCCATGAAGATCTCGGCGAGCGTCTGGCCGTCGAGCTTCATCTGATCGGCGGAAACACCGGAGATGTTGACCACCGGCACGATGCCGCCGACCACGATCGGGAATTGGCCGAGGCCGTACTTGGCGAGGTCCTCGCTGCTCATCGGAGCGTCGGACGCGCCGAAATCGATGGTGCCTTCCTTGATCTGCGCGATGCCGGCGCCGGAACCAACCGACTGGTAGTTGAGGTGGTTGCCGGTCTTTTCGGCATAGGCGGCGGACCATTTGGAGATCACCGGATAGACGAAGCTCGAACCGGCGCCGGTGATGTCGGTGGCGCGGGCGGTATTGGCGCCCAGCAGCGTGGCGGCGGCCAGCACGGCGGCCGTACCGAGGCGGGAAACGGTAGTGGTTGCGTTCAACACGGTCGGTCCTCTTGAGAGTGTGCGTCGCGGGTGGATTCCCGGCGGGACGCATTTGAGGTCAGGCGTGTTGCAATGAAATGAGATGAATGTTGCAGGGTGATGACACGTTGCGCGCAACCGTCACGAAATGGCTCAGCTCAAGGTCAGTCCGACCTGGTCGCGTTCGAGCGTTTCCAGCCTGCGCCAGCGGTTGACGATAGCGCAGAAGAGCTCGGCGGTCCGCTCGGCATCGTAGATGGCCGAGTGCGCCTCGCGCCCGTCGAACGCGTGGCCGGCCGCCTGCACGGCCTTGCTCAGCACGGTCTGCCCATAGGCCAGCCCGCTGAGCGTGGCGGTGTCGAAGCAGCTGAAGGGGTGGAACGGGTTGCGCTTGTGTCCGGTACGCCTCACCGCGGCGTTGAGGAAGGCGAGGTCGAAGGCGGCGTTGTGGCCGACCAGCACGGCGCGCTGGCATTCGCTCTCGCGCATCGCCAGGCGGACCGGATTGAAGACGTGGTCGAGCGCCTGGCGTTCGGAAAGCGCGCCGCGCAGCGGATTGTCCGGGTCGATTCCGGTAATCTCCAGCGAACGCGGATCGATGCGCGCGCCGGGGAAGGGCTCCACGTGCGTGAACGCCGGCGGTCGCGGGTGCAGGTAGCCCTCGCCATCCATCCACAGGGTCACCACCGCGATCTCCAGCAGCGCGTCGTGCTCGGCGTCGAATCCGCCGGTTTCCACGTCGACGATGACCGGCATGAAGCCGCGGAACCGCTGGCACATGCGGCTGGCCATGCTGTTGCTGACATATTCCATCGGACAAGCATATCAGCGCCTGTCATGCGGCTCGCGAAGCCCGCGTGGGCAGCCCAGGCACGCGCTGTCTTCGTTCTGTCACACAACCGGCATGGAACCGTAAACGAAGCGACGCATCCTGCCGCCCATCCCAGCTTGGCCATCCGGATCGAAGGGGGCGGTCGAGGGGTTCCTACCAACAGTGGAGAGACACATGCGTTCGAAGATGCTCGTGGTGGCGATCGCCGCCGGTTTGGGCCTGGCAGGCGCCGGCGTGCATGCCGCACCGGCCCCGCAGGATGCGCAGTCGACGCGCAGCGTCGAGGTCGAGCAGCTCAAGGCCCAGCTGGCGGCCCTGCAAGCGAAGGTCGACGAGCTGGAGCAGCGCACCGATGCGCAGTCGGACATCAACGTGAGCACCGGCCAGAACATCGAGGCCCTGCAGAAGACGCAGACCTCCTCGGCCTCCTCGCTGGACAAGGCGCTGGCGGATACGAAGTTCTCCGGCAAGATGTTCTTCGATTTCAGCAACATCGACCAGAAGAACAGCGACACCGGCAAGACCGACGCCTCGGGTACGGGCCTGGACGTCAAGCGCTTCTACCTGGGCGTGGACCACCAGTTCAACGACATCTGGTCGGCCAACCTGACCACCGACTTCAACTACGTCAGCTCCGACGGCGAGACCAACCTGTTCGTCAAGAAGGCCTACGTGCAGGGCAAGTTCGACCAGGCGGCCGTGCTGCGCATCGGTTCGGCGGACATGCCGTGGATTCCGTTCGTGGAGAACTACTACGGCTTCCGCTATGTCGAGAACACCCTGACCGATCGCCTGAAGTACGCCAACTCGGCCGACTGGGGCGTGCACCTGGGTGGCGACATCGGTGCCAACAAGGTCGCCAACTACGCGGTGTCGGTGGTCAACGGCGGCGGCTACAAGAATCCGGGCCGCAGCAAGGGCGTGGACATCGAAGGCCGCGTGGGCTTCGTGCCGTTCGAGGGCATGATCGTCGCGGTCGGCGGCTACAGCGGCCACCTGGGCAAGGAGACCGAGAGCATCGACACGCCGCATACCGCCCAGCGCGGCGACGTGATGGTGGCCTATGCCGACAAGAAGGTCCGCGTGGGCGCCGAGTACTTCACCGCCAAGGATTGGGGCAACCTGGTGCTGAGCCCGGTAGGCGACAAGGCCGACGGCTACTCGTTCTGGGCCTCGTATGCGCTCACCGACGACGTCGCCCTGTTTGGCCGCTACGACAACGCCAAGCTGAGCAAGGACCTGGATGGCCAGGCCAAGGACGTCTACTACAACCTCGGCCTGCAGTACCAGGTGGCCAAGGGCTTCAAGCTGGCGGCCGTGTGGAAGCACGAGAAGGCCGATCATTCGGTCAGCGATCCGGTGCCGCCGCATGTACAAAACGTCAAGACGAACGAAATCGGCGTGTTCGGCGAGGTCGCGTTCTAGTCGGGCGCTGCCTTTGGCGGCCCTTGAAGAAACCTTCACGCGGCGCGTGGATCATTAGCCGGGTGTCAAGGAGCGGTTATCGGAAGGGAGTTCTACCCAGGGAGGGACGACGGCGGGCCGCAAGCCCGCCGTTATTTTTTTCCATCCCCGGACGTTTCATTCCTTGCGCGAATCCTTAGCGCGCAGGAGTCACCCTACCCGGACGGAATCTGCACGCCCGGCGCACGGCCAGGCGACAGGGCCGGTGCAGCAGGCACGAGCCTGCTGCTAAGGTCGCGTCGCCGCCTTCGGCGCCACCGGAGCCCCAGCCATGCACATCCGCAAGCTAACCGACGAAGTCAGCGTCTCACCGCAGATCCTGCCTGGGGAACTGGCCGACCTCGCCGCCGCCGGCTTCCGCAGCGTCATCAACAATCGGCCGGACGGCGAGGTCGATGAGCAGCCGGACAGCGCCGCGATGGCGGCGTCCGCCGCCGCACATGGCCTGGCGTATCGCTACATCCCGGTGGTGCCGGGGCACTACGAGCCGGAGGTGATCGATGCGATGGCGCAGGCGCTCGACGAACTGCCCGCGCCGGTGCTCGCCTTCTGTCGCACCGGGACGCGATCGACATCGCTGTGGGCATTGCAGGCCGCCCGCGGCACCGAGCCCGAGGCGCTGGTGAAGGTGGCCGGCGACGCGGGCTACGACCTGGCCGCGCTGGCGCCGCGGCTACGGGCGATGCGGCATGGTTGAGTCGACGCCGGCACATTCCCCCCGCGCGCGGCGCGGATCGCGATGAGCCTGTCGCCCGAAGCCGGCGAACTGCTGGCGGTGCTGTGCGGCTCGGTCGTGGGTTTTTCGCTCGCGCTGATTGGCGGCGGCGGCTCGATCCTGGCCACGCCGCTGCTGCTCTACGTCGTTGGCGTGCGCGACCCGCACGTGGCGATCGGCACCAGCGCACTGGCGGTATCGGCCAATGCCTTCGCCAACCTGCTCCCGCATGCGCGCGCCGGCCACGTGCGCTGGCGCGCCGCATTCGTGTTTGCCGCCGCCGGCGTGTTGGGCGCCTGGCTCGGGTCCAGCGTCGGCAAGGCGATGGACGGCCATCGCCTGCTGGCGCTGTTCGCGCTGCTGATGCTGGTGGTGGCGTTCCTGATGCTGCGCGGAAGGCGCGCCGGCGGAGCGGACCGCTATCCCTTGCCCAGCACCTTGCCGCGGCTGGGGGCGGTAGGCCTCGGTGCCGGCGGCCTTGCCGGTTTCTTCGGAATCGGCGGCGGCTTCCTGATCGTGCCGGGGCTGATGTTCGCCAGCGGCATGGAGATCATCAACGCGATCGGCACCTCGCTGTTCTCCGTGGGCACCTTCGCGGCGACCACTGCGGGCAACTATGCGGCCTCAGGCATGGTCGACTGGCGCATCGCCGCCGAGTTCATCGGCGGCGGCGTGGTCGGCGGCTGGCTCGGCGCCCTGGGCGCGCATCGCCTGGCCGGCACACGCGGCGCGCTCAACGTGGTCTTCGCCGGCGTGATCGTGCTGGTGGCGATCTACATGCTCTACCGCTCGTCGACGCAAGGCGCGTGAGCTACGCCGGTGGCGTCTTGTGCTTGTACTGGCACAGGTCGCGGATGGGGCACGCCGGACAGTCGGGCTTGCGCGCCTTGCACACGTAGCGGCCGTGCAGGATCAGCCAGTGGTGGGCGTCCTTCTTGAACTCGGCCGGCACCACTTTTTCCAGCTTGTCCTCGACCGCCCGCACGTCCTTGCCGGGCGCCAGGCCGGTGCGATTGGAGACGCGGAAGATGTGCGTGTCGACCGCGATGGTGGGCTCGCCGAAGGCCGTGTTGAGCACGACGTTGGCGGTCTTGCGGCCCACGCCGGGCAGGGCTTCGAGCGCCTCCCGGGTACGTGGCACTTCGCCGCCGTGCTGCTCGACCAGGAGGCGGCAAAGCGCAATCACGTTCTTCGCCTTGGCGTTGTACAGGCCGATCGTGCTGATGTAGCGCTTGAGGCCTTCCTCGCCCAGCGCCAGGATGGCCCGCGGCGTGTTGGCCTTCGGGTAAAGCTTGCGCGTGGCCTTGTTGACGCCGACGTCGGTGGCCTGCGCCGAGAGCACCACGGCGACCAGCAGCTCGAATGGCGTGCGGTATTCCAGTTCCGTGGTCGGGTGCGGGTTGAGCTCGCGCAGTCGCGTGAAGAGCTCGACGATATCGGCGCGCTTCATGCCTTCGAGTCCTGCCTGGCACGGGCGCGGGCGAGCGCGGCGAGCACCGGGCTCTGCGGGGTGGCGATCGTATCGACGGCGGCCTTGCGCGCGGCCAGCTCGGCCTCGCGTCCGGCACGTTCGCGGGCCAGGCGCGCCTCGCGGCGCTGGAAGTGCGTGCGCGAGGCGTCAGCGTGTGCCGGATCTTCCACCTGCTCCCTCGGCATGGGCTCGAGCACGATGCAGTCGACCGGGCAGGCCGGCACGCACAGCTCGCAGCCGGTGCATTGGTCGGGCAGCACCGTATGCATCAGCTTGGCGGCTCCGACGATGGCGTCGACCGGACAGGCCTGTATGCACTTGGTGCAGCCGATGCAATCGGCTTCGACGATGCGCGCGAGCGTGCGCGGCTTCTCCACGCCATGCCCGGGATCGAGCGGCAGCACGGGGGCACCCAGCAATGCCGCCAGCTTGGCGATGCCCGCCGCGCCGCCGGGCGGGCAGCGGTTGATCGGCGCCTCGCCGCGCGCCATCGCTTCGGCGTACGGACGGCAGCCATGGAAGCCGCATTGCTCGCACTGCGTCTGCGGCAGCAGGGCATCGAGGCAGTCGGCGAGGGTGGGCATGGCGGTATGCGAGCGTGTCGTCGTGGTGCTGTCGCCAGGGCGACGAGCCCCGGCCTGAAGTCCGCTCAGCGAACGGTGGCGCCGGGCCTGGCGCCCTGGTCGGCATCCAGCAGGAACAGGTCACCGCCGCCTTCGCCGGCCGACAGGATCATGCCCTCGGAAAGGCCGAAGCGCATCTTGCGCGGCGCCAGGTTGGCGATGAACACCACGTTGCGGCCGACCAGCTTGTCCGGCTCGCCATAGGCGGCACGGATGCCGGAGAAGATCTGCCGCATGCCCAGTGGGCCGGCGTCCAGTTCAAAGCGCAGCAGCTTGTCCGAACCTTCCACGAACTCGCAGGCGGCGACCTTGCCGATGCGCAGGTCCAGTTTGGCGAAGTCTTCGATGGAAATGGTGGCGGGCGTGTCGTTGGGTGCGGCAGGTTCGGCCATGGGCTTGCGGGTTTCCTTGGAAGGTTTGGGTGCGGCGCCCGGGGTGGCTGCGAGCGATTCCTTCGAGGCTTCGATCATGGCCTCGATGCGCTTGGGATCGATGCGGCCCAGCAGCGGCTCGAACGGCCCGATCGCGTGGTTGTGCAGCTCCGCGCGTGCATCGTCGAAATCGGCGATCGGCGCATCGAGAAAGGTCTCGGCGGCCGCGACGGTGGCCGGCAGGATCGGCTTGAGCAGCCCGGCGAGCAGGCGGAACGCGGCGATGGCGAACGAGCACACTTCGTGCAATTCGGCGCGGCGCGATTCGTCCTTGGCCATCGACCACGGCGCGGTGGCCGCGATGTGGCCGTTGACCAGGTCGGCCATGAGCACGAATCGGCGGGTGACCTCGGCGAAATCGCCGGCGTCGTAGAGCGCGTCGATCCCGTCGTAATGCTCCAGCAGCGTGTTCCAGAGCGCCTGACCGGCGGCGCCGAATCGCGTGGCCAGGCGCCCGTCGAAGAACTTGTGCACGAAGCCGGCGGTCCGACTGGCGATGTTCACCCACTTGCCCACCAGGTGCGAATTGACGCGTTCCTCGAAGGCCTTGAGGTCGAGGTCCACATCCACCGGGGCGTCGTCCAGCATGCTGGCGAAGTAGTAGCGCAGGAACTCAGGGTTCAGGCCGGCGTCGAGGTAGGTGCGCGCCTGGATGAAGGTGCCGCGCGACTTGGACATCTTGGCGCCGTTGACGGTCAGGTAGCCGTTGACGTGCAGTGCGGTGGGCGTGCGGAAACCGGCGCCGTGCAGCATCGCCGGCCAGAACAGGCCGTGGAAGTTGATGATGTCCTTGCCGATGAAGTGGTGCATCTCGGCGCGGCTGGACGGGGCCAGGAAGTCGTCGAACTTCAGGTTGGTGCGGTCGCACAGCGCCTTGAAGCTGGCCAGGTAGCCGACCGGCGCGTCCAGCCAGACGTAGAAGAACTTGCCCGGCGCGCCGGGAATCGGGAAGCCGAAGTAGGGCGCGTCGCGGGAGATGTCCCAGTCCTTCAGGCCGCCGTCCAGCCACTCGCGCAGCTTGGCCGCGACGCCGGCGTTGGCCACCGGCTTGCCTTCGGTGTAGCGGCCGGCGAACCAGTCGCGCAGCAGCGCTTCGAACTTCGACAGCTCGAAGAAGTAATGCTCCGAATCGCGCAGCATGGGGGCGGCGCCGGAGACCACCGAGTAGGGCTCGAGCAGGTCGGTCGGCGCGTAGGTGGCGCCGCAGTTCTCGCAGTTGTCGCCGTACTGGTCGGGCGTGCCGCAGCGCGGGCAGATGCCCTTGATGTAGCGGTCCGGCAGGAACATTTCCTTTTCCGGGTCGAACAGCTGCTTGATGTCGCGCCGCGCGATGAACCCGCCGTCGCGCAGGCGTGTGTAGATCAGCGTCGCCAGTTCGCGGTTTTCTTCGGAATGGGTCGAGTGGTAGTGGTCGAAGTGCACGCCGAAGCCCGCAAAGTCGGCCTCGTGTCCCGCGCGGATGCCCTGGATGAAGGCCTCCGGCGTCATGTCCGCTTTCTGCGCGGCCAGCATGATCGGCGTGCCGTGGGCGTCGTCCGCGCACACGTACGCGACCTCGCTGCCCGCCATGCGCTGCGCGCGTACCCAGATGTCGGCCTGGATGTAGCCCAGCAGGTGGCCCATGTGCAGCGGGCCGTTGGCGTAGGGCAGGGCGTTGGTGACGAGCAGGCGGCGGGTCATGGCGGAGTGGTTTCGGCGGAATCGCGCATTATGGCATGCGGCGGCTGTACGACCTCTTGTTTGGATGGCCGAACGCCTGATCGCGGGCATGGCGTCCACGGTCTCCCAGGGCCCCCCGGGAACGGCGCCCTGGCCCAATGTTGCGATGCAGCGTCAGGGGTTCGATAATTGGCAGACGCAGGCTGTTCCTGCCGGAAACACATCTGTCATGCACCTGAACATGCTCAAGGCCAAGATCCACCGCGCCACGGTGACCCACGCGGAGCTGCACTACGAGGGCTCGATCGCGATCGACGGCCTGTTGCTGGATGCCTCGGGCATCCGCGAGTACGAGCAGATCCACGCGTGGAACATCAACAGCGGGCAGCGCTTCGTGACCTATGCGCTGCGCGCCGAGGAAAGCTCCGGGATCATCTCGGTCAACGGCAGCGCCGCGCGCAGCGCGCAGGCCGGCGACCTGATCATCATCGCCGCCTTCGTGCAGCTCAGCGAGGCCGAGCTGGAGAAATTCCAGCCGATGCTGGTGTACGTCGATGCGGCCAACCGCATCAGCCACACCAACCGCTCCATCCCCAAGCAGATGGCGGTCGCCTGATACTGCGGTGACCGCCGCTTCCCGTCGGCGAAATGCGCGGCGGGTGGCGGTGGTACAAGCTTCACCCGACGTGCTCCTCACGCGCGCTCGGCTTAAGATGCAAGGCTTCCCCGCCAGCGCGTCTGCCCATGCCAGCCAACGTCCCGACGTACGCCTCGCTGTTTGCCGACCATGCCCGCCGTCTTTCGCAGAGCCACCTGCGCACGCTGATCGCCGACCCGGCCCGCGGCGCGCGCCTGCGCCATCGCGCCGGGCCGCTGCTGCTCGATCTCAGCCGGCAGAAGCTGGACGTGCCGGCGCTCGACGCGCTGGGCGCGCAACTGGACGCCAGCGGCTGGCAGGCCGCGCGCGACGCCATGTTCGCCGGCGACCCGATCAATACCTCCGAAGGGCGCGCGGTGCTGCACACGGCGCTGCGCGCCGGCGGTTCGTCCCTGCCGTCGCCCGCACCATCCGAGGCGCAGCGCGAGATCGAGGCGACGCTTGCGCGCATGGGCGAACTGGTCGATGCCGTCCACGACGGCCGGCAGGAGGCGCTGGGCCTGCCGGGCACCGTCACCGACATCGTCAACATCGGCATCGGCGGCTCCGACTTGGGACCCCGCCTGGCGGTCGCCGCGCTGGCGCCGTTCCGTACGCCGAAGGTACGCAGCCATTTCCTCACCAACGTCGACGGCCAGGCCGCCTACGACCTCATCAACCGGTTGGATCCGAGGACAACGCTGGTGGTGATGGTGTCCAAGACCTTCACCACGCAGGAGACGCTGCTCAACGGCAACGTGCTGCGCGGCTGGATTTCCGAGGCCTGCAACGGCGACGAGCGCGCGGTGGCGCGGCACTTCCTGGCGGTAAGCGCCAACACGGAAGTGGCCGGAAGCTGGGGCGTGCCGCTCAGGCAGATCTTTCCGATGTGGGACTTCGTCGGCGGGCGTTACTCGCTGTGGTCGGCGGTCGGCCTGTCGCTGGCGCTGGCGATCGGTATGCAGGGCTTCCGCGCCGTGCTGGCCGGTGGCGCGCACATGGACGACCACTTCCGCAGCGCGCCCTGGCAGCAAAACCTGCCGGCATTGCTGGCGCTGACCGAGATCTGGAACCGCGACGTGCTGGGTTATCCCACGCGTGCCGTGGTGCCTTACGCCGACCTGCTCGGCGACCTGCCCAGCTACCTGCAGCAGCTGGAGATGGAAAGCCTGGGCAAGTCGGTGACGCCGCAGGGCGCACCGGTCGGCCAGCCGACCGTGCCGGTGGTGTGGGGCAGCGTGGGCACCAACGCCCAGCACGCCTACTTCCAGGCGCTGCATCAGGGCACCGAAGTGGTGCCACTGGACCTGATCGGCATCGTCAACCCGGCGCATCCGCTGCACGGCAACCACGACGCGCTGCTGTCCAACCTGCTCGCACAGGCCGCGGCGCTGGCGCTGGGCAAGACCTTCGACGAGGCGCTGGCCGAGAGCCCCGCTGACCGCACGCTGGCGGCGCAGCGTACTTTCCCGGGCGATCGCCCCAGTTCCGTCCTCCTGCTGGACGCATTGACTCCCGAAAGCCTCGGCGCGCTGATCGCGCTGTACGAGCACAAGGTGTTCCTGCTCGGCCACCTGTGGGGCATCAACGCGTTCGACCAGTGGGGCGTGGAGCTGGGCAAGAGCATTGCGCGGCAGATCCTGCCGGCGCTGCGCGGCGAGTCGTCCGATGTGCCGCCGCTGGATGCGGCCACGAGCGCATCGATCGGAGCGATCCGGGAACGCCGCAGCTGAAATCGCAGTCGGCTTCGGCCCGCCGTTTGGGTGGCTACGAAGCGGCAGGCTGGGGCCCGCCCTCCAGGATCCGTTCGCCGTGCCGCGCCAGCGCCCAGGCGACGTGCTCGCGGACGATGCGAGATGCGGCGTGTTCCCGCGTACGCAGCGTCGCCACCACTTGCGCCGACGAGGGCGCGTTGCCCAGTGCCACCGCGATGTTACGCAGCCAGCCTTCGTAACCGGTGCGCCGGATCGCCATGCCTTCAGTGCGGCGCAGGAACTCCTGCTCGCTCCAGCCGAACAGCTCCGCCAGCTTCGCGCCGTCCAGGCTATGGCGCGGGGCAAAGTCCGGCTCGGTGGCATCCTGCGCGAACTTGTTCCAGGGACATACCAGCTGGCAGTCGTCGCAGCCGAAGATGCGGTTGCCCATCGGTGCGCGCAGTTCCTCCGGAATCGAGCCCTTCAGTTCGATCGTGAGGTAGGAAATGCAGCGCCGCGCGTCGAGCCGGTAGGGACCGAGGATCGCCTGGGTCGGACACACCTCGATGCAGCGCGTGCAGGTGCCACAGTGCGCGGTGGCCGGTGCGTCGACCGGCAGCGGCAGGTCGGTGTAGAGCTCGCCGAGGAAGAAGTACGAACCTGCGTCCTTGTTGATGAGCACGGTGTGCTTGCCGATCCAGCCGAGCCCTGCGTTGCGCGCCAGCGCTTTCTCCAGCACCGGCGCCGAATCGACGTAGGCGCGGTAGCCGAACTCGCCGATGGCGGCGCGGATGCGTTCGGCAAGCTTCTGCAGGCGGTTGCGCATCAGCTTGTGGTAGTCGCGGCCGAGCGCGTAGCGGGCCACGTAGCCAGCCTCGCCGTCGTTCAGCACATCCCAGGCGTGGCGGGTTCCGGGCGCGCGGTAGTCCATGCGCACGGAGATCACCCGCAGCGTGCCCGGTTCCAGCTCGGCCGGACGGCTGCGCCGGGTGCCGTGGCGGGCCATGTAGTCCATCTCGCCGTGCAGGCCCTCGCCCAGCCAGTGCTCCAGATGCGTCTCGTCCTCGCCCAGTTCCACGCCGCTGATCGCGGCCTGTGCGAAGCCGAGCTCCAGCGCCCACTGCTTGATGTCGCGCGCCAGCAAGGCGTAATCGGGGGAAGGAACGACGGACATGGGGACATTGTAGGCGCCGGGCCGCTTCTATAATCGGCCGATGACCGCGCCACGTCGCCATGCCCTCTATACCGTCGCCCAGGTGCGCGCGCTGGATCGGCGCGCGATCGACGTGCTGGGCATTCCCGCGGGCGAACTCATGCGCCGTGCGGCCGCGGCAGCCTTCGCCAGCCTGCGCCGGCATTGGCCGGACGCGCGGCGCATCGCGGTCTATTGCGGGCCGGGCAACAACGGCGGCGACGGCTACCTGCTGGCGCTGCTGGCGCATGAGGCCGGCCTGGCTGCCGAGGCCTGGGCACTGTCCGACGAAGCGGTCGGGGAAGATGCTGCGCGCGCGCGCGCGGCGTGCGAGCAGGGCGGCGTGCCGGTGCTTCGCTGGGACGGTACCTCGTCATTGCCGCGGGTGGACGTGCACGTCGACGCGCTCTACGGCACGGGCCTGAATCGCCCGCCGCAACCAGTGGCGGCAGCGCTGATCGAACGCATCAATGTCTGCGGTGCGCCGGTGCTGTCGCTGGACGTGCCCTCGGGTCTGAATGCCGATACGGGACATTGCCCGGGCGCGGCGATATGTGCCCGCCTGACCGTCAGCTTCATCGCTGCCAAGCGCGGCCTGCATACCGGCCAGGCGGCCGCGCACGCCGGGCGTATCGAACTGGCCACGCTGGACCTGCCCGAGAGCCTGTGGCAGGAGCAGCCCGATGCCCACCTGCTCGAGCCGGCCACGCTGCCGCCGCGCCCGCGCGACGCGCACAAGGGACGCAACGGCCATGTGCTGGCCATAGGTGGCGAGCACGGGACCGCCGGCGCCATCCGCCTCTGCGGCGAGGCCGCGCTGCGCGGAGGCGCCGGCCTGGTCAGCGTGGCGACGCGGCATGAACACCTGCCCGCGCTCAATGCCGCCCGCCCCGAACTGATGGCGCATGCGGTCGATGGCCCGCAGGCGCTGGAACCATTGCTGGCGCGAGCCACCGTGCTGGCCGTCGGCCCGGGCCTGGGGCAAGGCGCGTGGGGGCATGCCTTGTGGCTGACTGCACTGGAAAGCCCTTTGCCGCTGGTGCTGGACGCCGACGGGCTCAACCTGCTGGCGACTGAAACGCGGCGTTTCGACGACGCGAGGCAGGTGGTGCTTACGCCGCATCCAGGCGAGGCGGCGCGGTTGCTCGGATGCTCCGTCGACGACGTGGAACGCGACCGGTTCGCCGCAGTGCGCGCGCTCGCGCAGCGTTTCGGCGCCGTGGCGGTGCTCAAGGGCACCGGCTCGCTGGTGGCCGATCCGGATGGCCGCCTGGACGTCTGTCCATGGGGCAATCCGGGGATGGCCTCCGGTGGCATGGGCGACCTGCTCACCGGCCTGGTTGCCGCGCTCCTGGCGCAGGGCTGTCCCGCCCGGGACGCAGCGCGCCTGGGGGTTGGCCTGCACGCGCGTGCAGGGGACCTCGCCGCGCGGGAGGGCGAACGCGGGATGGTCGCCAGCGACCTGCTTGTCCCCCTGCGCCTTCTGCTCAACGGATGGGAAGCATGAGCTACTGGACCCTCCCCGACGAAACCGCCACCACGGCGCTGGCGCAACGCTTCGCCGCAGTGGTCGATGGCGGCCTGGTGCTCTACCTGCATGGCGACCTCGGTGCGGGCAAGACCAGCTTCGCGCGCGCGCTGCTCACGGCGCTGGGCGTGGGCGAGCGAGTCAAGAGCCCGACCTACAGCCTGGTCGAGTCCTACCGGGCGGGCGAGCTCACCGCCTGGCATCTGGACCTCTACCGCATTGCCGATGCGGGCGAACTCGAATGGTTGGGGCTGGATGCGCTCGGCGATGCCGCCGCGCTGGTGCTGGTGGAATGGCCCGAGCGCGGAGCCGGCGCGCTGCCGGCGCCGGACCTCGTGCTCGAGCTGGAACACGCCGGCAACGGGCGTCGGGCCCGCGCCGAGCCGCACAGTGACCGCGGGCGCGCCGTGCTGGGACGACTGGGCGAAGGCTAAGTTACGGTTCCGTAAGAGGAAAGTGGTGTTCGCGCCTCTTGTTCGCCGGGGCGTGCCAGCTGACCAAACCTTGGGCCACCATGACGAATGCGATGCAGGTTATGGATATCCAAGGGAAAAACCCTTGCAATCGCACTTTTGCTGGGGTTCAATGCGGCGCCATGAACCGTACGTTCGCGCGACTGGGAAGTCTCGGCCTGGTGGCCCTCGCCGCCATGCTGCCGCTGCGCGCCGCGCAGGCGGCTGACGTACAGCGCGCGCGGGTCTGGGCTGGCCCCGACTACACACGCCTGGTATTCGATCTTTCCGGCCCGGCCGAGTACAAGCTCGGACGCGACGGCAACACGATCGAACTCGACCTGCGCGGCGCCGACCTGGCCGGCAGCTTCGACGCGCCGGCGGCCCAGGGGCTCTACCAGGGCATGGACAGCCGCAAGATCGCTGGCGAACTCCACCTGCGCGCGCGCGCCGCCGACGGCGCACGGCCGAAGAGCTTTCTGCTCAAGCCCGCCGGCGAACATGGCTACCGCCTCGTGCTGGACCTGTATCCCGGCAAGGACACGGCTGTCGCGGACAAGGCGGATGACCAGGCGACGCACACACTGGCCAGCGTCAAGCCGACCGCCAGCGTGGGCAAGGGCGCCAGGCAGGCGGCCGCGTTGCTGGGCGGCGAGCGCAAGGTGATCGTCGCGGTCGACGCCGGCCACGGCGGCAAGGACCCGGGCTCGCACGGTCCCGGCGGCACGCAGGAAAAGAACGTCACGCTGGCGGTGGCCCGTGCGCTGGCCGACGAGATCAACAGGCAGCCGGGCATGAAGGCCGTGCTTACGCGCGACGGCGACTACTTCATCCCGCTCAAGCGCCGCTACCAGATCGCCCGCGAGCAGAACGCGGACATGTTCGTGTCGATCCACGCCGATGCCTTCACCAGCAGCGATGCCAAGGGTTCGTCGGTGTGGGTGCTGTCGCCGCGCGGCAAGACCTCCGAGGCCGCGCGCTGGCTGGCCGACCGCGAAAACCGCGCCGACCTGATCGGCGGCGTCTCGCTGGACGACAAGGACGACAGCCTCGCCGCGGTGCTGCTGGACCTGCAGCAGGGCTATGCCATCCAGGCCAGCGACGCGATCGCCGGCAACGTGCTCAAGGCGCTGGGCAAACTGGGGCCGACCCATCGCGGCTACGTCGAACACGCCAACTTCGTGGTGCTGCGCTCGCCGGACGTGCCCTCGATCCTGGTCGAGACCGCCTTCATCAGCAATCCGACCGAGGAGCACAAGCTGCGCGATCCCGCGCACCAGCGCCAGCTGGCCGAAGCGGTGATGGGTGGCGTGCGCAACTATTTCGAGGCCACACCGCCGCCGGGAACCTGGTTCGCCGCACAGGCGATGCGCCGCAACGGCACGCTGGTGGCCGAGGAGCAGCCGGCTGCCAAGGGCACCGCAATGGCCGGCGCGAGCGGTGTCCGTGCCGATGCCGACGTGCGCGACCTGCACCGCGTCGAACGCGGCGAAAGCCTGGGCAGCATCGCCCGCCAGTACGGCGTCAGCGTGAATGCGCTCAAGAGCGCCAACCGCATGAGCAGCGATACGGTGCACGCGGGCGCGGTGCTGGCCATTCCGGCGGGCTGACCGGAGGCGCCGGTAGCTTCGGAGCAGCCGCGGCGCGCCGCGGTCCCTCGCCCCATGCTCTTCGCGCGGGGGAGAGACTCGAAGCGTGGGCATCCATCCCCGCAGCCTTTAAGCTTGTGCGATGCCCGTCATCCGCCAGCTCCCCCCCGACCTCATCAACCAGATCGCCGCCGGCGAAGTCATCGAGCGGCCCTCCTCGGTGGTCAAGGAACTGGTCGAGAACAGTCTCGACGCCGGCGCCACCCGTATCGAGGTCGACATCGAGCTGGGTGGGGCGCGGCTGATCCGCGTGCGCGACGACGGTGGCGGCATCGCCGCAGACGAACTGCCGCTGGCCGTGGCCTCGCATGCCACCAGCAAGATCGGCAGCTTCGAAGACCTGGAACACGTCGCCAGCATGGGTTTCCGCGGCGAAGCGCTTGCCTCGGTCGCCTCGGTGGCGCGCTTCGCGCTTACCTCGCGCCAGCGCGCCGCCGACAGTGCGTTCCGGCTGGAAGTCGACGGCGGGCGCATGCAGCCGGTGCGCCCGGCGCAGCATCCAGTCGGCACCAGCGTCGAGGTGCGCGACCTGTTCTTCAATGTGCCGGCACGACGGAAATTCCTGCGTGCCGAGCGCACCGAATTCGCGCACATCGACGACCTGCTGAAGTCGCTTTCGCTGGCGCGCCGTTCGGTGGAGTTCCGACTGAGCCATAACGGCAAGCCGCTGCGCCTGTTCAAGGCCTGCCAGGATCACGCCGCCGCGCTGCTGCGCGTGACCGAGGTACTCGGCGACGCCTTCCCCGCGCAGAGCCTGCGCATCGAGCATGCGGCCGCCGGCATGCAGTTGTCCGGCTGGGTCGGCCTGCCGACCGCTTCGCGAGCGCAGGCCGACGGGCAGTATTTCTACGTCAACGGCCGGTTGGTGCGCGACCGCGTGGTCGCCCATGCGGTTCGCCAGGCTTACGCAGACGTGCTGTTCCATGGTCGTCATCCGGCCTTCGTGCTGTACCTGGAGCTGGACCCGGCCGGCGTGGACGTGAACGTGCATCCTGCCAAGCACGAGGTCCGCTTCCGCGAACAGCGGCTGGTGCACGATTTCCTGTTCCGCAGCCTGCACGAAGCGCTGGCGCAGACGCGGGCAGGGCAGGCGGGAATGGTTCCGCCACCGGAGCCGGTCGCGGCCACCGCGCTGGCGTATGCCTACCCGGGCATGGGTGCGTCGCGCCCGGCGCCATTCGCGCAGAGCCGGCTCAGCCTCGGTCTGCGCGACGAGCCGCTGGCCGATTACGCGGCGCTGCTGGGCCAACCGCCTGCATCGGCTTCGATCGCCGCCGCGCTGCCGGATGCCGACGAGCGCGAGGCACCCCCGCTGGGCTTCGCCATTGCACAGCTCAAGAGCATCTACATCCTGGCCGAGAATGCGCATGGCTTGATACTGGTGGACATGCACGCGGCGCACGAGCGCATCACCTACGAAAAGCTCAAGGCCGGCCGCGCGTGCAGCAACCTGCGCTCGCAACTGATGCTGGTGCCGCTCAACCTGTCGGTGAGCGCGAAGGAAGCCGCCGCGGCCGAGGAGCATGCCGAGGCGCTGGCCGACTGGGGCCTGGAGCTTTCGCGCAGCGGTCCGTCGACCGTGGTGGTGCGGCGCATTCCCGCGCTGCTGGAGGGCGCCGACGTCGGCCAGCTCGCCACCGACGTGCTGGCGGAGCTGGCCCAGCATGGCAGTTCGCGCCGGCTGCAGGAACTGGAGAACGAACTGCTCTCGACCATGGCCTGCCATGGCTCGGTGCGCGCGGGACGGCGGCTGACGATGCCCGAGATGAACGCACTGCTGCGCGAGATGGAAGCGACCGAGCGTTCGGGACAGTGCAACCATGGCCGCCCGACCTGGGTGCAGCTCTCGCTGGGCGAACTGGACCGCTTGTTCCTGCGCGGCCGCTGACCGCAGGCCGCACTTGTACGGCGCGCGAACATGGAAACGCGCAGAGTGCATTCCTGCGGATGCCCATGCGGGCTCGTCTATACTCGGACGCTCCCCCCACGCTGGAAAGCCCGATGCTTCGCGCCAGCCTGTTCCTCACTGCCGCCATCACCCTGGGAGCCGCTGCCGTGCACGCCGCCGATACCGATCCGTACACCCGCCAGATCGAGCAGTGGCGCGCCGACCGCGTGGCGCGGCTGACCGCGCCGGACGGCTGGTTGAGCCTGATCGGGCTGGAGTGGCTGCGCGAAGGAGCCAACCGGGTCGGCAGCGCTGCGGACAACGACATTGTGCTCAAGGCCGGACCGGCGCACCTGGGCACGGTCACGCTCGCCGCGGACGGCAGCCTGCGCATCGCGCTGGACAACACGGCCGGAGCCACCGTTGACGGCCGAAAGGCAACGGATGCCGTGCTGGTCGACGACATGCATGCCAGTGCCAGCGGTCCGACCATCGTGCGTTTCGGCAGCGCGAGCTTCTACGTGATCGACCGCGAAGGACGCAAGGCGCTGCGCGTGAAGGATCCGGCCGCGCCCACTCGCGCGAACTTCGCCGGCATCGATTACTTCCCGATCGATCCGTCCTGGCGCATCGAGGCCGACTGGGTACCGTTCGCGCCCGCGCACAAGCTGGAAATCGGCTCGGTGATCGGCACCATCGATGCGGTCGACGTACCCGGCAAGGCTGTGTTCCAGCGCGACGGCCACCATTTCGAACTGCTGCCCTACCAGGAGGAGCCCGGCGGCGAGCTGTTCTTCGTCATCGCCGACCGCACCTCTGGCAAGGAGACCTACGGCGCCGCGCGTTTCCTCTATGCGGCGCTGCCGAAGGACGGTCTGTCGCGGCCGGGCAAGGTCGAGCTGGATTTCAACAAAGCCTATAACCCGCCTTGCGCGTTCACCCCATTCGCGACCTGTCCGCTGGCTCCGCCGGAGAACCGGCTGGACCTGGACGTGAGCGCAGGCGAGAAGAAATACCGCGGCGGGCACTAGCCATTCTCGCGGGAGCGCAACGGTGCGCTCCCGCGAGGCTTCGCTCAACGGCCCTTGAACTGTGCCTTGCGCTTCTGCAGGAACGCGCTGGTCCCCTCACGCATGTCCTCGGTGGCGAAGGCCAGCGCGAAGCCCTGCGTCTCGAACTCCAGGCCCTGGTCGAGCGGGGTCTCCCCGCCCAGCAGAACCGCATCGAGAATGCCCGCGGCCGCCAGCGGCGCGGCAGCAGCCAGTTGGTCGGCCAGCGCATCGACGGATTCGTCCAGCGCCTCGGGTGCGACCACGCGATTGACGATGCCGAGCTCGTACGCCCGCTGCGCACCGATCGGCGCGCCGGTCAGGCACAGCTCCAGCGCCGCGCTGCGGCCGGCCAGGCGCAGCAGGCGCTGGGTGCCGCCAAAGCCGGGGATCAGGCCGAGGTTGATTTCCGGCTGGCCGAACTTCGCCTTCTCGCTGGCCACGCGCAGGTGGCAGGCCATCGCCAGCTCCATGCCGCCACCCAGCGCAAAACCCTGGATGCGCGCGACCACCGGCTTGCCCAACCGCTCGATCGTGCTCATCAACCGCTGTCCGGTGCGCGAGAACGACTGTGCCTGGACCGGGGTATAGCCGTTCATCTCGGCGATGTCAGCGCCGGCCACGAACGCCTTCTCTCCGGCGCCGGTGAGCACCACTGCGCGCACGGCATCGTCCTGCGCGGCCTGGGTGAAGGCGATCGTCAGTTCGTTGAGCGTGTCGCGGTTGAGCGCGTTGAGCTTGTCGGGGCGGTTGACGGTGATGGTGCGCACCGCGCCGAGGTTGGCGATTTCCAGGTTGCGATAGGCCATGGCAAGCGGTTCCGGCGGATGAAAGCGGGAATGGTAGCGCGGGAACCTTTGCCACCGCGCGGGTTCGAAGCAAGCGCCGGCCGTGGCGCTGCAGGGCGTCGCCAATGCGCTTAGCATGTCGGTTCCGTCGATGGTGGAGGCAAGGCATGACACGACTGGGTAGGCTGGCGCTTGGCATGCTGCTGCTGGGAAGCGTCGCGCATGCGCAGGACCTCGCCTCCGCGTCGACGTCGCAGTCCAGGCTGGACAAGCACAAGCTGTCCTACGCGATCGGCTACCAGATCGGGTCCCAGTTCGCCGGCGGCGATCCGGACGTGGACCTGGCCACGGTGCAGAAGGCGATGGCCGATGCCTACGCCAAGCGCCATCCGGCCGTCTCGATGCAGGACATGCACGCCCAGCTCGAGCGCCTGGAACAGCAGATGCACACCCATGCCGTGGCCGAGTTCAAGCGCATCGCCGCGGCCAACGCACGCAAGAGCGCCGACTACCTGGCGCAGAACCGCAAGCGTCCTGGCGTGGTGCAGCTCCCCTCGGGCATCCAGTACGCGGTGATCGAATCGGGCAAGGGCAAGGACAGCCCCACGGTGACCAGCACCGTGACGGTCAACTACCGCGGCATGCTGGTCGACGGCACCGAGTTCGACAGTTCGTGGGCGCATGGCGCGCCGGTCACCTTCCAGGTCGACAAGGTCATCCCCGGTTGGCAGGACGTAATCCCGCGCATGCACGTGGGCGATCGCTGGAAGGTGGTGATCCCGCCGCAGCTGGCCTATGGAGAGCGTGGCCAGCTGCCGCGCATCGGGCCGAACGAGGCGCTGGTGTTCGAGATCGAATTGCTCGATATCGCCAAATAGGGCGGGGTCCTTCGACCTGGGCGCGTCGCGCCGCCCTCGGACGAGCGATCGCGATCCGTGGATAAGCGCAGCCCGCAGGCGACATCGAAGCGCCCGTCGCGGCAGCACCGCCACGTTCCAGCGCATCGGCTAAAATCGTTCGAATGCCGCACGACTCCGCCGCCCCCGCCTCTCCGCTAACGCCCTGCATCGGCATCTGCCGGCTGGATACGCGCGGCTGGTGCGAGGGCTGCCTGCGCAGCGGCGAGGAGATCGCGCGCTGGCGCAGCATGGACGACGCCGAGCGCCTGCACTACATGCGCGAGATCCTTCCCGCGCGCGCGAGCGCGTAATGGACGGCGTGCCCGACCGTCCGGTCCGCGTGTTCGACGCGTTGCCGCGCGCCCTGCGGCCGCTCTCCGATCCGCCCACTGGCCCGGGCTGGAACCATGCCCAGATGGCCGATCTGCTCGGCGATGTGCCCAGGCGCCCCGCGGCGGTCCTGATCGGCTTGCGTGAGGGCGTGCAGCCGCGCCTGGTGTTCACCGTGCGCACGGCGCACCTGCAGGCGCATGCCGGGCAGGTGGCCTTTCCCGGTGGGCGCAAGGATCCCGAAGACGCCGACGCGGTCGATACCGCGCTGCGCGAGAGCGAGGAGGAAATCGGCCTGTCGCGCGCGCAGGTGAAGCCGCTGGGATTCCTCGACTGCTTCGAGACGATCAGCGGCTACAGCGTCACGCCGGTGGTCGGATGCATCGCCGAGCAGGCGGTGCTCTACCCGACGCCGGCAGAGGTGGCGGAGGTGTTCGAGGTGCCGTTCGCGTTCTTCCTTGAACCGTCGAACCTCAAGCGCTATGTGATGGACTACCGCGGCCACCGGCGGGCGATGGTCGAATTCGTCCACGGCGGTCACCGCATCTGGGGCGCCACCGCCGCGATGCTGCTCAACCTGCTCGAACGGATGGGACACGCATGAGCCTGCACACCACGCTGATCGATGCGGCCGCGCTGGCCGAGCTGCCGCCGGACCAGGTGCTGATCGTCGACTGCCGGGCCGACCCGGCGGGCGCCGCCGCCGCCGATCCGGACAAGCCCGAACGGGAATACCGCGAGGCGCACATTCCCGGCGCCGTGCACGCCAGCCTGGAGCACGACCTTTCCGACCTCGGCCGCCAGGGCCAGGGGCTGGGCCGCCATCCGTTGCCGCTGGAGCAGGCGTTCTCTGCCGTGCTTGGCCGCTGGGGCTGGCGCCCCGGCCTGCAGGTGGTCGCGTATGACGCCGGCAGCAGCGCGCTGGCCGCGGCGCGGCTGTGGTGGCTGCTGCGCCTGGCCGGCGTGCGCGAGGTGGCGGTGCTGGACGGTGGGCTCGCTGCCTGGCGTGCGGCCGGACTGCCCGAGGAAACCGGCGCAGTGCAGCGCACGCCGACCCAGGTGGACCTGCATTTCGATGCCAGCCAGGCGATCACCGACCACGCTGCACTGCATGCCGAGCCGTCGCCGGTACTGGTCGATGCGCGTGCCGCCGCGCGCTATCGCGGCGATACCGAGCCGCTGGACCGGGCTGCCGGCCACGTGCCGGGTGCGCTCAACCGTCCCTATGCCGACAACCTCGCGCCCGACGGCCACTTCAAGCCGCCAGCGCAGCTGCGCGAGGAGTTTGCCGCCGTGTTGGGAGACACGGCTCCAGGCAAAGTGGTGCACATGTGTGGCTCCGGCGTGACCGCCTGCCACAACCTGTTGGCGATGGAGTACGCCGGACTGCACGGTTCCCGGCTTTACGCGCCGTCGTGGAGCGGCTGGGTGAGCGATCCGTCGCGGCCGATCGCTACCGGTTGAGCCGGTTGGCTTCTTCCTGCTTGCAAGGGTGCGTTGCCTGCATGCAGGGAGGAGGGGTCAGCCGGCGCTCTTGGCCTTCAGCCGCGCCACCAGCGCCTGCAACGTCGCCTGCGTCTCGGCGTTGAAGAACGCCTCGGTGAAGCTGTCCAGCGGCAGCGCGTCGACGTCGTGCCAGGCGGCACGCAGGTCGGCGCGGGCCAGTTCGCGGGTGGCGAGCATCGCCTGGCGCGGCAGCGCCAGCAGTTCGCCGAGCCAGTGCGCCGCGCGGGTGACCACCTGGTCCACGCCGGTCAGTTCGTCCACGAAGCCGCAGGACAGCGCCTGCTCGGCCTCGATCATGGCGCCGGCGACCAACAGCCGCTCGGCGCGGTAGGTGCCGACGACGCGGCGTAGCGCAAGCTGGATGCAGTCGGGCACCAGCAGTCCCACCTGCACCTCGTTCAGGCCGATCCGGAACGGCCCCTGCGCCATCACGCGGTAGTCGCAGAACAGCGCAAGCACGGCGCCGCCCGCGGGGCTGTGGCCGGTGATCGCCGCCACCGCGGGCACAGGCAGGTAGGCCAGGTCCGCGCACAGTGCGAACAGCGCGCGCCAGTATTCGCGCACGCCGGCGCGGTCGCGTTGCAGCAGCGCGGGCACATCCACGCCGGCGGAGAACAGGCCTGGCGCGCCGGAGATCACCAGCCCGCGCGCGCCGTCGCGCGGCGCCTGGGCCAGGGCGTCACGCAGGGCCGCGATCAGCTCCAGGTTCAGCGCGTTGACGGGCGGACGGGCCAGGCGGATCTCGGCGATCTCGCCGTCGTGAGGGAGGATGTCGAGCATGGCGCGATTCCTTGGTTCGTCGTTGGAATGCCGAGGGCGAGTGACCGGTGCTCGACCAGCGTCGTGGCCGGTCGCGCACTGGTTCGGATACAGCCAGGTGGCGGGCTATTCGCCCGCGCTCCACCGGTAGTGCACCGCGTAGTCCAGCGTGGCCTTGCCACCGGCCGGCACGTTCACCTTGAACTCCAGCAGGTCCGGCGACTGCTTGCTCGGCTTGACCGACGAGGACGCCAGCGTCCATTCGCGCCAGCGGCTGGGATGCTCGCGCACGGTCACCACGCGGGCCGCTGGGCCGGCGTTGGTGAGCGTGATACGGAAGGCCTCGTCCATGGCGTGCGCGGCCTTGTCCAGCTTGAACGCGGTGCGCTCGCGCTCGGCGCGCAGGTCGAAGGCGGTGCCGAGCGTAAGGGTGGCATCGCTGCCCTTGGGCGTGTCGTCGAGGCGGCCCTCGCCGAGGAATTGCGGCGTGCCGGCGTTGTCGCTGCCGAGCACGCGCAGGAAGCCGGCGGGCAGGCTGTCGAAGGCGGTGAAGCGCAGCGTGCTCTCGATGGTGTTGCTACCGCCGACATTGAAATCGGGCGAGATCATCGGTTCGGATGGGTTCCAGCCGTTGCCGTTCTCGTACAGCGCGGTGCGTTCGCAGGCCAGCGTGCGGTCTGCGTAGAGCGGCACCTGGCTGACGCTGCCGTCGGGCAGGTCGACCGGCCGCGGCAGGGTGTACAGACGGTAGTCGCCGAGCGAGGACTGCAGCGGCATGGCCGAGGCCTCCGCCTTGGCGTAGCCACGTGCCATCATCATCGGCTGAGGCGCCGTGGGTTTGGCGAAGCGTGGCTCGCCCGCGACCAGCTTGAGCGTGGCGTCGTGCCAGTCGCGCCCGCTGCGGTTGGCGATGCTGGCGCGCGATTCGAACTGCATGCGGCAGGCATCGCCCGGCTGCAGCGTGGCCACGTAGGCGGCGCGCCAGCCCAGGCCGGCGGTGGGATAGCTCAGCGTGGCGGCGGCATCGCCGGCGCGGGCGGCATCCACGCGCAGGCGCAGGCTGGCGCCGATGGGAAAGCCGCCACTGGACGAGCGCACTGCGGCGTAATCGCGCACCAGCGTGGTGCCGAGCGCTCCCTTGACCAGCAGGCCGCTGCCGGCGCGCAGCAGGGTGCCTTGCGCCAGCGCTTCACCATTGCTACCGAGTACGGTGATGTCCTGGCCGACCAGCCCGGCCAGCGCCGCCTCGTTGCCCTGGCCGAGCAGCAGGCGCTGCGAAACGACCCTGGCCTGCTCGTTTGCGAAGTCCAGCGCGATGGCCTCCGGGTCCAGGTACAGCGGCAGGTCGCCCAGGGTGATGTCCTGTGTGCCGGCCTTCAGCTGCAGCGTGCGCTGCTCGCGCACCACCGCATGGCCCTCGCCGACACTGCCATCGCCGGCGGCGGTGTAAAGCGCGGGACTGTCGCTGCGGTAGAGCGTCAGTTCGGTGCCGTCGGCAGCCTGTACGGCAGGCGCAAGGCAAGCGGCAAGGCAGGCGAAGGCGAGGGCACGGCGAGGGGGCAGAGGCATGGGCAGGCTCCTTCGAGGGGAGGGGCCATCATAGAGGCATGGCTTCCGCTGTTACCGGACCATTGTTCGGGTCCTCCCCGCAGAGAAAGCGGCCATCCGCGCCGGCCACGTCGACGCCGGCATCCAGTCTGCCCCCTCGGCGAACGACTATCGGCTGAGCGTAGGCGCGTGGCACCGATGTCGAGGCGTTGCCTCAAGGCTCCTGGCAGGGCCACCGATCCCAATGACGCCCGCCCGGCGTACGCGCCACGTCAGTCCACAGCATCGCGGATCGCTTCGGGCAGCGGCACCGGTTTGCCGGTGGCGGGGTCCATCCAGACCATCACCACATTGCCGTCGCCGTACAGGCGGTCCGGCTGTTCGGCGTCGAGGATGCGATGGGCGATCGTCATCGAGCTGGTACCCAGCCGCTCGCAGAACAGCTCCACGTGCAGCCGGGCCGGCCACTCGATCGGGCGGCGGTAGTTCAGCAGAACCGCGGCCATCACCGGCATGGCGTGGTCGTCGAACCACGGCCCCGGCACGTGGCTGAGCCATTGCAGCCGGGCCTCTTCCAGATAGGTGAGGTAATTGGAATTGTTGACGTGGTTGAAGGCGTCCAGATCGCGCCAGCGCACCGGCAGGGTCGCAGTGAACAGCGGCGTGGGCGCGGCAGGAGCGACGGCCTCGGCGGCTTCGGCCTTGGCCGCCTTGGCGGATTTGCGCGGGCTCATGGGGCCTTCTTCTTGCGCGGCATCGGCCGGTGCTTGTCGGCCGAGGCGATGTGCTTGAGCGTGTTCTTGGCGCGCTTGGCCGCCGGCTTCTTCTCCACCGGCGCCGGGACCTTCAGGTGCGGCAGCAGGAAACGCCCGGTGTGCGACTCAGGCGTGGCCGCCACTTCTTCGGGCGTGCCGGCGACCAGGATGCGGCCGCCGCCTGCGCCGCCCTCGGGGCCGAGGTCGACGATCCAGTCGGCCGTCTTGATCACGTCGAGGTTGTGCTCGATCACGACCACGGTGTTGCCCTGGTCGACCAGCTGGTGCAGCACATCCAGCAGCTGCTCGATATCGTGGAAGTGCAGGCCGGTGGTGGGCTCGTCGAGGATGTACAGCGTGCGGCCGGTGTCGCGCTTGGACAGTTCCTTGGAGAGCTTCACGCGCTGCGCCTCGCCGCCGGACAGCGTGGTCGCGCTCTGGCCGAGCTTGATATAGTCCAGGCCGACGGCGCGCAGCGTGTCGAGCTTGCGCGCGATGGTCGGCACGTTCTCGAACAGGGTGAGCGCGTCCTCCACCGTCATGTCGAGCACGTCGGCGATGGTGTGGCCCTTGTAGTGGATCTCCAGCGTCTCGCGGTTGTAGCGCTTGCCGTGGCAGACGTCGCAGGGCACGTACACGTCCGGCAGGAAGTGCATCTCCACCTTGATCATGCCGTCGCCTTCGCAGGCCTCGCAGCGGCCGCCGCGCACGTTGAAGCTGAAGCGGCCGGGCGTGTAACCGCGCGCGCGGGCTTCGGGCACCTGCGCGAACAACTCGCGCAGCGGAGTGAACAGGCCTGTGTAGGTGGCGGGGTTGGAGCGCGGGGTGCGGCCGATCGGCGACTGGTCGATGTCGACCACCTTGTCGAACAGTTCCATGCCCGTTGCCGATTCGAACGGTGCCGGCTGGGCGCTGGCACCGTTGAGCTCGGCGGCCGCCAGGCGGAACAGCGTGTCGTTGACCAGTGTGGACTTGCCCGAGCCGGACACGCCGGTGACGCAGGTGAACAGTCCCGCGGGGATGCCCAGGTCCACGCCCCTGAGGTTGTTGCCGCGCGCGCCCTTCAGGTGCAGCCAGGCGTCTTCGCCGGCCGGCTTGCGCCGCTCGGCGGGCACCTCGATGCGGCGCGCGCCGGAGAGGAACTGGCCGGTGATCGAGCGCTCCGAGGCGAGGATGTCCTTGACCGAGCCCTGCGCCACCACGTCCCCGCCGTGCACGCCGGCGCCCGGCCCGATGTCGAGCACGTGGTCGGCCATGCGGATGGCGTCCTCGTCGTGCTCGACCACGATCACCGTGTTGCCGAGGTCGCGCAGCCGGGTGAGGGTGCCCAGCAGGCGTTCGTTGTCGCGCTGGTGCAGGCCGATCGAGGGCTCGTCCAGCACGTACATCACGCCGACCAGGCCGGCGCCGATCTGGCTGGCCAGGCGGATGCGCTGGGCCTCGCCGCCGGAGAGCGAGTCGGCCTGGCGGTCCAGGGTGAGGTAATTGAGGCCCACGTCGTTGAGGAAGGTCAGCCGCTCGCGGATTTCCTTGACGATCTTGGCGGCGATCTCGCCGCGCCAGCCGGTGAGCTTGAGGTCGGCGAAGAACGAAAGCGCATCGTCGATCGAGCGATTGGTCAGCGCCGGCAGCGCGTGGTCGGCGACGAACACGTTGCGCGCCGACCGGTTCAGGCGCTGGCCCTCGCAGGTGGGACACGGATGATCGCTGATGTACTTGGCCAGCTCCTCGCGCACCGCGGTGGACTCGGTTTCCTTGTAGCGGCGCTCGAGGTTGGGAAGGATGCCTTCGAACGCGTGCTCGCGTGTCACCCGGCCGCCGCGCTCGGTGAGGTAGCGGAAGGCGATCTTTTCCTTGCCGCTGCCGTAGAGGATCGCCTGCTGGATGTGCGGCGGCACGTCGCGCCAGCGCGTGTCGACGTCGAAGCCGTAGTGCGCGGCCAGCGAGTGCAGCATCTGGAAATAATGCGGGTTGCGCCGGTCCCAGCCGCGGATCGCGCCGTTGGACAGCGGCAGTTCCGGATGGCCGACCACGCGGGCCGGATCGAACACCTGCGTCACGCCCAGGCCGTCGCAGCTCGGGCAGGCGCCGATCGGCGAGTTGAAGGAGAACAGGCGCGGTTCCAGCTCCGGCAGCGAGTAGTCGCAGACCGGGCAGGAATAGCGCGAGGAGAACAGCTGCTCGGGCGCGCTGTCGTCGTCCATGTCGACCACGATCACCAGACCGTCGCCCAGTCGCAGTGCGGTCTCGAACGACTCGGCCAGCCGCTGCTTGAGGTCCTCGCGCGGGCGGAAGCGGTCGATCACCACTTCGATGGTGTGCTTCTGGCGCAGGGTGAGCGGCGGCACCGCGTCGAGCTCGTAGACCACGCCGTCGACCCGGGCGCGCACGAAGCCCTGCGCGCGCAACTGGTCGAACACCTGCACGTGTTCGCCCTTGCGCTCGCGAACCACCGGCGCGAGGAGCATCCAGCGCTTCTCCGGATCCAGCGCCAACGTGGCGTCGACCATCTGGCTGACCGTCTGCGCTTCCAGCGGGATGCCATGGTCCGGGCAACGCGGCGTGCCGACACGGGCGAACAGCAGGCGCAGGTAGTCGTAGATCTCGGTGATCGTGCCGACGGTCGAGCGCGGGTTGTGCGAGGTCGACTTCTGTTCGATCGAGATCGCCGGGGACAACCCTTCGATGTGATCGACGTCGGGCTTTTCCATCATCGACAGGAACTGGCGCGCGTACGCCGAAAGCGACTCGACATAGCGGCGCTGGCCCTCGGCGTAGATCGTGTCGAAGGCCAGCGAGGATTTGCCCGAGCCGGAAAGGCCGGTGATCACGATCAGGCGATCGCGCGGCAGGTCCAGGTCGATGTTCTTGAGGTTGTGCGTGCGGGCGCCGCGGATGCGTATGGTTTCCATCGCGCAGGGATATGGGGGAGACCGGCCACTATAGCAACCTGCCCGGATCAGGAATTGAGATTCCGCCGGCCGTCGCGCTGTGGCTAAATGCCCGAGTTTCAGCAACAGGCCGCAAAGCGGCGGAGACGGAATGCGCAAGTGGATCGGGGCGGGCCTGGGCCTGCTGCTGGCGGCAGGCGCCGGCAACGTCGTGGCGGCCACGCACAAGTCGGCCAGCCACAAGCACAAGGCGGTCTCCCACAAGCCGGCCAGCCCCAAGGAGCCCAGCGACGAGCAGGTGCGCCAGCTGATGGAGGCGTCCGGCGTCGACCGCATGCTCGGCCAGATGAATACGCAGATGGAGGCCATGATGCAGCAGCAGATTCCCTGCGTGCCGGCAAGCTACTGGCAGAACTTCATCGACGCCAAGGGCGTGCGGGAGCTGACCGACCGCATGGTGCCGATCTACCAGCGGCACTTCAGCGCGGCCGACATCCAGGGCCTGCTCAGGTTCTACCGCTCTCCGCTGGGCCGGAAGGTGATCACCGAAATGCCGGCGACCATGGCCGAAGGCATGCAACTGGGCCAGGAATGGGGCCGCCAGCGGGCCCAGGCGATGCTGGCCGACCTGCAGAAGAGCGGCCGCATCGACGCCCAGGGCCGCTGCCCGGCGGCGCCGGCCGCCGCGCCGGGCACGAAGCTGGCCGCGCCTGCGGCCGGCAGCTCATCCGCCGGGCATTGAGCCGCCTGCTCAAAGATTGACCAGGCGTTGACGGGCTCGTTATAATCCGCCGTTCACCGCGGCCGGTTCGCGCGTGGTGGAACCCAAGAGAATAACGACAGAAGGGACAATCCCATGAGTTATGCAGTCATCAAGACCGGCGGCAAGCAGTACCGCGTCCAGCAGGGCGACGTGCTGCGCGTGGAGCTGCTGGATGCCGAGGAAGGCGCCAACGTGAGCTTCGACCAGGTGTTGCTGGTCGGCTCGGGCGATTCGGTCAACGTCGGCGTGCCGACCATCGCCGGCGCCACCGTTTCGGCCACCGTGCGCCGCCACGGCCGTGCGGACAAGATCCGCATCATCAAGTTTCGCCGCCGCAAGCACCACAAGAAGCAGATGGGGCACCGGCAGCATTTCACCGAAGTCGAGATCACGGGCATCAACGCCTGAAACACCAGCCGGAGGATTTAAGTCATGGCACATAAAAAAGGCGTAGGTTCGTCCCGCAACGGTCGCGACTCGAACCCGAAGTACCTGGGCGTGAAGATCTATGGTGGCCAGGCCATCGAGGCCGGCAACATCATCGTCCGCCAGCGCGGCACCAAGTTCCATGCCGGCACCGGCGTGGGCCTGGGCCGCGACCACACCCTGTTCGCGCTGACCGATGGCGTGGTCGAGTTCAAGACCCGCGGCGAGAACAACCGCAAGTTCGTCAGCGTCGTCAAGGGCTGATCGCTCCCGATGCTGCAGCGAAAGCCCCGCTCCGGCGGGGCTTTTGTTTTTTGTGAAGCAAGGATCGGCGAGCGGGGAACGGGGAACATGCAGCTTCCCGGTTAACCTTGCGCTTCCATCTTCCAGTTATCTCCCCAGTTCCGGTCCCCATGCCATGAAATTCGTCGACGAAGCGATCATCAAAGTTCAGGCCGGTGACGGCGGCAACGGCTGCGTCAGCTTCCGGCGAGAGAAGTTCATCCCGTTCGGCGGTCCCAACGGCGGCGACGGCGGCCACGGCGGTTCGGTCTGGCTGGTGGCCGACGAGGGCCTCAACACGCTGATCGACTTTCGCCACCAGCGCAGCTTCAAGGCGCAGCGCGGCGAGAATGGCATGGGTTCGGACATGTACGGCAAGGGCGGTGAGGACACCGCCATCCGCGTGCCGGTCGGCACCGTGATCACCAACGTCGATACCGACGAGGTGATCGGCGACCTTACCCAGCATGGCCAGCGCCTGCTGGTGGCCGAGGGCGGCAAGGGTGGGCTGGGCAACATCCACTTCAAGAGCTCGGTCAACCGGGCGCCGCGCAAGTCCACGCCGGGTACGCCGGGCGAGGTGCGCGAACTCAAGCTCGAGCTCAAGCTGCTGGCGGACGTGGGGCTATTGGGTTTTCCCAACGCCGGCAAGTCGACCTTCATCCGCGCCGTGTCGGCGGCAACGCCGCGCGTGGCCGACTATCCGTTCACCACGCTGCACCCGAACCTGGGCGTGGTCAGCCTGGGCACCGACCAGAGCTTCGTGATCGCCGACATCCCGGGGCTGATCGAGGGCGCGGCCGAGGGCGCGGGCCTGGGCATCCAGTTCCTGCGCCACGTCTCGCGCACGCGCCTGCTGCTGCACCTGGTGGACATCGCGCCGATCGACGGCACCGATCCGGTCGAGCAGGTGCGTGCGATCGAGCAGGAGCTCTCCAAGTTCGATCCCGAGTTGCTGGAGCGCCCGCGCTGGCTGGTACTGAACAAGGCGGACGTGCTGCCGGAGGACGAGCGCCAGGCGGTAGCCGAGACCATCGTGGCCCGACTGGGGTGGAAGGAGCCGTGGTTCCTTGTTTCGGCAATCGCGCGCGACAACACCATGGCCGTCTGCCAGCAGGTGCAGCGCTTCTTCGAGTCCCAGCGCCAGGTGCGCGAGGAACGCGTCGACATGCACCCGGGAGACGTGCGGCTGCGTGGGGAGTCGTAGGCGGCTTCCTCGCAAGGACTCCGCCTCCGCCCCTGGGATACCGTCCCCGTGAACGGGGAAAGGACCCGGGTACCGTAGCCCGTCCTCGGCTAGCCTTTCTCCATTCACGGGAGATTCCGACAGGCGGGTGGGGGAAGCCGACGGGAAAACCGCCAAGTTCGCCTGCTCAGCCCGAATCGCGCATCATGCGGAGCTTCTTCCCGAGGAATCCCCGCACATGCCTTCCCGCCGCGAGTTCCTGAAGACCTCCATGCTGGCCGCCGGTGCGTTTGCCGCGCCACGCTTGGGGTTCGCCACCGCAGCGCCATCGAAGGGTGCGCTGCCTGGCACCGATGGCGCCCGCGTGATCTCCACCTGGGATTTCGGCGTACCCGCCAACCAGGCGGCCTGGGCCGTGCTCGCGCGTGGCGGCAAGGCACTGGATGCAGTGGAGCAGGGTGCGCAGGTGCCGGAGTCGGACCTGTCCAACCACAGCGTCGGCAAGGGCGGCTATCCCGATCGCGACGGCCACGTCACCCTGGACGCCAGCATCATGGATTTCGACGGTCGCTGCGGCGCGGTCGCCTGCCTGGAGCACATCGCCCATCCGATACGCGTGGCGCGGCGGGTGATGGAGGCCACGCCGCACGTGCTGCTGGTCGGCGACGGCGCGCTTCAGTTCGCCCGCGAGCAGGGTTTCGACGAGGAGAACCTGCTGACGCCGGAAGCGGAAAAGGCCTGGCGCGACTGGCTGAAGACGGCCAGGTACAAGCCTGTGGTCAACAGCGAGAACCTCGACTACCACCGTGGCCTGCCAGGCGGGCGCGACAACCACGACACCATCGGCATGCTTGCCGTCGATGCGCATGGTCACCTGGCCGGCGCCTGCACCACCAGCGGCATGGCGTGGAAGATGCACGGCCGCGTCGGCGACAGCCCGATCATCGGCGCAGGTCTCTACGTGGACGGCGAAGTGGGTGGCGCCACCTCCACCGGCGTGGGCGAGGAGGTGATCCGCAATGCCGGCAGCTTCCTGGTGGTCGAGCTGATGAGGCAGGGGCGCAGTCCACAGGAAGCCTGCGAGGAGGCCGTGCGCCGTATCGTGAAGAAGCGCCCGGACGGGGCGAAGGAAATCCAGGTCGGCTTCATCGCGCTGCGCCGTGACGGCGCCGTGGGTGCGCATGCGATCCAGCGCGGCTTTACCTACGCGGTTTGTGACGCGAAGAAGCGCGATGGCCTGTTCGCCTCACCCAGCGTGTACACCACCAGTTTCTCTTGACCATGGAAGGAGGCAGCCGGGTGCTGCATGCCTTTCTGCCACGCATACGAAAAGGCCGGCTTGCGCCGGCCTTCTCACCAACCCTTGATGACGAGGCCGGCTTACGCCAGCTCGTGGATCTTCGCGTTGAGGCGGCTCTTGTGGCGAGCGGCCTTGTTCTTGTGGATCAGGCCACGCGCGGCGTAGCGGTCCATGACCGGCTGGGCGGCGGCGAAGGCTTCCACGGCGGCGGCCTTGTCCTTCGCCTCGATGGCCTTGACGACCTTCTTCAGGGCGGTGCGCACCATGGAACGGGCGCTGACGTTGCGCAGGCGGCGCTGCTCGGACTGGCGCGCGCGCTTCTTCGCGGACTTGATGTTGGCCAAGGTAGAACTCCAGGGAAGGCTTGGGTTGGAAAAAGACGGGCAATTATGCGGGCAATGGGCTGGCCGGTCAACCGGTTACCCGGGATTTGGCAGATCCCGGGGCGATGTTGCCGCGAGGGTGGACCGGCTGGCTTCCCTCAAGCCACCTTGTCGCCACGCAGAAGCTACCTGCGCGCCCCGGTGGGCTGTCAAACTACCAGCTTTGCCACGTACCGGTTTCCGCGCCACGCATGAAAACCCCGAGCATGTTACGCGGGCTGCTTTCGTTCAGCAGCATGACGATGGTTTCGCGCGTGCTGGGGCTGGCCCGCGACGTGGCGATGAGCCACGTGTTCGGCGCTTCGGCTGCGACCGACGCCTTCGTGATCGCCTTTCGCATTCCCAATTTCATGCGACGGCTGTTCGCCGAGGGTTCGTTTTCCACCGCCTTCGTGCCGGTGTTCACCGAGGTGAAGGAGACCCGCAGTCACGCCGAGCTCAAGGAGCTGACCGCGCGCGTGGCCGGCACGCTGGGCGGCGTGCTGCTGGTGGTGGTGGCGCTGGGCGTGCTGTTCTCGCCGCAACTGGCGCTGGTGTTCGCGCCCGGTGCGGTGGCCGAGCCGCACAAGTTCGCATTGATCGTCGACCTGCTCCGGTTGACCTTCCCGTTCCTGCTTTTCGTTTCGCTGACCGCGCTGGCCGGCGGCGCGCTGAACAGCTTCCACCGCTTCGGCCTGCCGGCGATGGCGCCGGTGATCCTCAACGTGTGCATGATCATCGGGGCTCTCTGGGTGGCGCCACGCCTGGCGGTGCCGATCATGTCGCTGGGCTGGGCGGTACTGGTGGCCGGCGTGCTGCAACTGCTCTTCCTGCTGCCGGCGGTGCGCGAGCTGGACCTGCTGGCGCTCCCTCGCTGGGGCTGGCACCAGCCGGGCGTGCGGCGAATCATGAAACTGATGGTGCCGACCCTGTTCGGCGCCTCGGTGGGGCAGATCAACCTGTTGCTCGATACCGTGCTGATCACCCTGCTGGTGACCGGCTCGCAGACCTGGATGTACCAGTCCACCCGGTTCCTGGAACTGCCGCTGGGCGTGTTCGGCGTGGCACTGGGCACGGTGATCCTGCCGGCGCTCTCGCGCCACCATGTGGGCACCGACCGGGCGGGTTTCTCCCGGGCGCTGGACTGGGGCGTGCGCACGACGCTGCTGATCGCGGTGCCGGCGATGCTGGCGTTGCTGCTGCTGGCCGAACCGCTGGTGAGCACGTTTTTCCAGAACGGCCAGTACACGATGTTCGACACGCGCATGACGACGCTGTCCACCATGGCGCTCAGCTGCGGCGTGCCGTCGTACGCGCTGGTGAAAGTGCTGCTGCCTGCGTTCTACGCACGGCAGGACACGCGTACGCCCGTGCGTGCGGCGGTGGTATCGCTGATCTCCAACATGGTCTTCAACGTGCTGATCGTTTGGCTGCTGTATGTCTTGTGGACCACGCCGGTGCAACGCCAGGCGGGCTGGCTGCAGGGCATCGCCAGCGTGCCGGGGCTGCACGTGGGACTGGCGGTCGCCAGCGTGTTGTCCAACTACCTGCAATTCGCGCAGCTCTGGTACTGGCTCAGGCGCGCGGGTGTCTATGATCCGCGGCCGGGCTGGCTGCGCCACTGGCTGCGCCTGGGCATCGCCTGCGCGGCGATGGTGGCGGTGCTGCTGGCCGGGCGCTGGCTGTGGCCGCACTGGATGGTCGTGCCGGTAGCTACCCGTGTCTGGCACCTGGCGGTGCTGGTCGGGGCAGGGGGGCTGACCTACGTGGCGGCGCTCTTCGCCATGGGCTTCCGCCTGGGCGAGCTGCGCGGGGCCTGACGCTTGGCAAAAGAGGGAACCGGGCGCATACGGGACCTCTGCACGGCTCTCGTATACTGCCCGGATGACGAGACTTTCCCGGGACCTTGCGGGCCCCTGCCTGGCCCCCGGTGGCAGCGTGGTGGCCATCGGCGCCTTCGACGGCCTGCATCGCGGGCACCAGGCCCTGCTGGGCGAAGTGCGCATTCGCGCCCAGGCGCTGGATGCTTTGCCGGCGGTGGTCAGCTTCGAGCCCCTTCCGCGGGCCTATTTCTCGCCCGAGCCGATCTCCCGGCTTTCCAGCGTGCGCGAGAAGCTCAGGGGTTTCGCGGCCGCCGGGATGGCGCAGGCGCTGCTGTTGCGATTCGGCGCCTCGCTGACTGCGATGTCGGCAGAGGAGTTCGTGCGCCGGGTGCTGGTCGAGCGGCTGGCGGCGCGGGAGGTCTGGGTCGGCGAGGACTTTCGCTTCGGCCACAAGCGCGCCGGTGACGTCGCACTGCTGCAACGCATGGGTGCGCAGCTCGGCTTCGTCACGCGGGTGATGCCGCCGGTGCTGCTCGACGGCGCACGCGTGTCGGCGACCCGCGTGCGCGCATTGCTGTCGGCGGGCGAATTCGCCGGTGCCGCGCTGTTGCTCGGCCGGCCGTTCGTGATCGAGGGACGGGTCGAGCGCGGCAACCAGCTTGGCCGCACGCTGGGCTTTCCCACGGCCAACATCCACCTGCGCGGGCGGGTCAGCCCGGTGCACGGCATCTTCGCGGTGCGCGTGGGCCTGGGCGAGGCGCCGTGCGCCTGGCCGGGTGTGGCATCGCTGGGTCTGCGGCCGACGGTCAACCAGGTCGAGCAACCGGTGCTGGAGGTCTTCCTGTTCGACTTCGAGGGTGACCTTTACGGCCGGCGCATGGCGGTGGAGTTCGTCGCCAAGCTGCGCGACGAGCGGAAGTTCGACGGCCTGGAGGCGTTGACCGTGCAGATGCACGAGGACGCCAGGCAGGCGCGGGAGTTGCTGGGCATGAATCCGCGGCTTGCGGAAGCCTGAGCGGTCTCCAGCAGGAGCGCGCTGGGCACGCCGCCGTCTCTGCTGACGTCCGCGGGCGCCCATGCACGGATCGTCCCCTACCGCAACGCAACAATTTCCACTAGTTTTAGCGGTTCGCCAGCGCGTTTCGCGCCTTCCGGCGTCGCCCCACGGACAGCCCCATGACGCACGACTACAAAAGCACGATCAACCTGCCGCAGACGGATTTTCCGATGCGCGGCGACCTGCCCAAGCGCGAGCCGCACTGGTTGGCCGAGTGGGAGAAGGTCGGCCGCTATGCCCAGATCCAGCAGCATGCGGCCGGGCGCGACAGGGTGTTCGTGCTGCATGACGGCCCGCCGTACGCCAACGGCGCGATCCACATCGGCCACGCGGTCAACAAGATCCTCAAGGACATGGTGGTCAAGTCCAAGCTGCTGGCCGGCTATCGCTCGCCCTACGTGCCGGGCTGGGACTGCCACGGCTTGCCGATCGAGATCGCGGTGGAGAAAAAGCACGGCAAGCCGGGCGAGAAGCTCGATGCGCGCGCGTTCCGCCAGAAGTGCCGCGAGTACGCGCAGGAACAGGTCGACGCGCAGCGTGCCGACTTCAAGCGGCTGGGCGTGCTGGGCGACTGGGCCCATCCCTACAAGACCATGGATTTCCGCTACGAGGCCGACATGCTGCGTGCCCTCGCGCGCATCGTCGCCAATGGCCACGTAGTGCGCGGCGCCAAGCCGGTTTACTGGTGTTTCGACTGCGGTTCGGCGTTGGCCGAAGCGGAGATCGAGTACGGCGACAAGCAATCGCCGGCGGTGGACGTGGCCTACGATGCGGTCGATCCCAAGGCGTTGGCCGGCAAGTTCGATGTCGATCCCGGCGACGCCATCGTCGCCGTGCCGATCTGGACCACCACGCCCTGGACGCTGCCTTCCAGCCAGGCGGTGGCGCTGGGTGCAGAGCTGGAATACGCGCTGGTCGAGGGACCTGCACGCGATGGCCAGCGCCTGCTGCTGGTGGTCGCCAGCGCGCTGGTCGAGCCTGCGCTCAAGCGTTATGGCGTGGAAGCCGCGCGCGTGCTCGGCCACGCCACGGGCGCGGACCTCGACCGCCTCAAGCTGCGGCACCCGTTCTATCCGCGAGAGGTTCCCATCCTGCTCGGCGAGCACGTTTCTGCCGAGGACGGCACCGGCGCCGTGCACACCGCGCCCGACCACGGCATGGAGGACTTCATCGTCGGCCGCGACAACGGCCTGGGCACGCTCAACTACGTCGGCCCGCGCGGGGCCTACCGCGAGGACGTGCCCCCCGCCGACGGCCTCGCGCTGGCCGGCATGCACATCTGGAAGGCCAACGAAGCGATCGTCGAGCTGCTGCGCAGTCGCGGCGTGCTGCTGGCCTACGCCAAGATCGAGCACAGCTACCCGAACTGCTGGCGCCACAAGACGCCGGTGATCTTCCGCGCCACGCCGCAGTGGTTCATCGGCATGGAGCAGTCGGACCTGCGCGCGACCGCGCTCAAAGCCATCAAGGACGTGCGTTGGGTGCCGACCTGGGGCGAGGAGCGCATCGCCGGCATGGTCGCGGGTCGTCCGGACTGGTGCATCAGCCGACAGCGCACCTGGGGCGTGCCGATCGCGCTGTTCGTGCACAAGGCCACGCACGAACCGCATCCGGATTCCGTCGCGCTGCTGGAGCAGGTGGCGAAGAAGGTCGAGCAGGGAGGGGTCGACGCCTGGTATGAGCTCGATGCGGCCGAGCTGCTGGGCGAGCAGGCCGGGGACTACGAGAAAGTCACCGACATCCTCGACGTCTGGTTCGATTCGGGTGTCACCCACTTCTGCGTGATCGGCCAGCGGCCGGAACTGCAGCAGGGCGATGCCGCGCAGTACAAGGTGATGTACCTGGAAGGCTCGGACCAGCATCGCGGCTGGTTCCAGTCCTCGCTGTTGACCTCCTCGGCGATCAACGGCCGCGCACCCTACGACGAAGTGCTCACGCACGGCTTTACCGTCGACGCTTCCGGCCGCAAGATGTCCAAGTCGCTGGGCAATGTGGTGGCGCCGCAGAAGGTGATGGACACGCTCGGCGCCGACGTGCTGCGCCTGTGGGTGGCTTCGGCCGATTACCGCAACGAGATGACCGTCTCCGACGAGATCCTCAAGCGGGTATCGGACAGCTATCGACGCATCCGCAATACCGCGCGTTTCCTGCTCGGCAATCTGGATGGCTTCGACCCGGCCAAGCACCTTCTGCCGGTCGAGGAAACCCTGCCGCTGGACCAGTGGGCGGTGCAGCAGGCGTTCGACGTGCAGCAGGCGATGGTGGCGGCCTACGAGCGCTACGACTACCCGGACGTGGTCTCGCGCGTACAGAACTTCTGCACCAACGAGATGGGCGCGCTGTACCTGGACATCACCAAGGACCGCCTTTACACCATGCCGACCGACAGCCACGGCCGGCGCAGCGCGCAGAGCGCGATGTTCCGCATCGCCGAGGCACTGGTCCGCTGGCTGGCGCCGGTGCTGGCGTTCACGGCCGAAGAAATCTGGCAACAGCTGCCCGGCGCGCGCGGCCAGAGCGTGCTGTTCGAAACCTGGTATGAGGGCCTGGCCGCGACGCAGGGGTCGCCCGAGCAGCGCCGCTGGTGGGCCGACCTGCTGGCCATCCGCGAAGCGGGCGCGCGCGTGCTGGAGGGCATGCGCAAGGACGGCCGGATCGGTGCATCGCTGGAGGCGAGCCTGGCGATCCACGCAGGCCCGGCCTTGGTCGAGCGCTATGCACCGGCGCAGGAAGAGCTGCGTTTCTTCTTCATCACGTCCGATGCCGCGCTGGCACCGCTTGCGCCGCGTCCTGACGAGGCAGCCAAGGTGGAACTGGCCGATGGCGAAGCCTGGGTTTCGGCCACCGTGAGCGACGCGGCCAAGTGCGTGCGTTGCTGGCACCGCCGTCCTGACGTCGGCAGCCATCCGGAACATCCGGAGCTGTGCGGTCGCTGTATCGAAAACGTGGCGGGGCAGGGCGAGACGCGCCGCTGGTTCTGACCACACGAAACCGTTCACCCTGAGCGTAGGCCCGCCAGGCCGGGGTCGAAGGGCCGACCGCACGCTGCCCTTCGACTCCGCTGCGCTACGCTCAGGGCGAACGGTGTTGGATAAATCGCTTCGGACTGGCCCATGCACCCCAAACCCAACGCCTTGCCCTGGCTGCTGCTCTCCCTGCTGGTCATCGGCCTCGACCAGCTCACCAAGGTGTGGGCGCTGCAGGCCCTGCAGCCGGCCGGCATGCCGCATCCGGTGGTCCCCGGCGTGCTCAACTGGACGCTGGCCTTCAACACCGGCGCTGCCTTCAGCTTCCTGGCCTCCGGCGATGGCTGGCAACGCTGGTTCTTCGTGGTGCTGGCGCTGCTGATCAGCGGCGCGCTGGTCGTGTGGCTGGCACGCACCGCGCGCCGGGACTGGCGCACCGCGCTGCCGCTGGCGCTGATCGTCGGTGGCGCGCTGGGCAACCTGGTCGACCGCCTGCACGCGGCCCAGGTAACAGACTTCATCCAGGTCTACTACCGGCAGTGGAGTTATCCAGTCTTCAACGTGGCCGACTGCGGCATCACGGTAGGTGCCGTGTTGCTCATCCTGTTCGGTTTCAGGAGCGGCAAGGCCGACGTGCGATAATGCGGCAGTTGCAGGAGCGCGTCCGTGCATGACCGCAGCGGTCGAGCGCAGGCATCTGCTGCAGTACTCCGTCACTTCTGCGAAACGCCCATGGACATCCTGCTCGCCAATCCCCGCGGCTTCTGCGCTGGCGTCGATCGCGCCATCGCCATCGTCGAGCGCGCGCTGGAGTCGTACGGCGCGCCGATCTACGTACGCCACGAAGTGGTGCACAACCGCTACGTGGTGGAGAAGCTGCGCGCCGACGGCGCCATCTTCGTCGAGGAACTGCACGAGGTGCCTGATGGCGCCACGGTGATCTTCAGCGCGCACGGCGTGTCCCAGGCCGTGCGAGAAGAAGCGGGTCAGCGCGCGCTGAAGGTGTTCGACGCCACTTGCCCGCTGGTCACCAAGGTGCACATGGAAGTCGCGCGGCTGGGCCGCACCGGGCGCAGCGTGGTGCTGATCGGGCATGCCGGCCATCCGGAAGTCGAAGGCACCATGGGCCAGTGGAACCCGGCCAACAGCGGCGAGATCCTGCTGGTCGAGTCGGTGGAGGACGTGGCTTTGCTCGCGCCGCGCTTTCCGCACCAGCTGTCCTACGTCACCCAGACCACGCTTTCGGTGGACGACACCAAGGCGATCATCACCGCGCTGCGCGAGCGCTTTCCCGATATCGAGGGTCCGCGCAAGGACGACATCTGCTACGCCACGCAGAACCGCCAGGACGCCGTGCGCCGGTTGGCCGAAGCGGTTGACCTGGTGCTGGTGGTCGGCTCGGTCAACAGCTCCAACTCCAACCGCCTGCGCGAGCTGGCGGAGAAGCACGGCGTTCGGGCCTTCCTGATCGACGGCGCCGAGCACATCGACCACGCCTGGATGGAGGGCGTCGCCCGCATCGGCATCACCGCGGGGGCGTCGGCGCCGGACAAGCTGGTACGCGATGTGATTGCCCGGCTGCAATCCTGGGGCGCCGGCGAAGTACGCGAGCTGCAGGGGGAGGCCGAAACCATCACCTTCGCGCTGCCGCGCGAACTGCGCCTGGACGGCGGCAGCGTGCCTGCCAGCCTGTGACGCGAGGCGGTGCCCGCAAAAAAAGGCCCGCTTGCGCGGGCCTTTTTCGTATCTGGTGCCGGAAATAGGCAATGTTGGCGTTTTGCGCTGTCGCCCGATAGGCGTGCGTGTCGCCACCAAAGCCGCATGGTTGAGCCATCCGTGACGGGTAGCGATATGCACTATCGCCCCACTAGGATGCGCGTTGCCCTATCATCGTTACGCCAAAATTACACCAACGGCGGCGATGGCTACCTTCCAGAAACGTGGCAAGAAGTGGCGGGCTCAGGTATACGTCGAAGGCGTGCGCGAGTCTGGCACATTCGATACCAAGGCGCAGGCAGCGGCATGGGCGGTTGAACGGGAGGCCCAGCTATCCGGCAAGAAGCTCCCGGACAAGAACATGGCGGACGCTTTCGAGCGCTACCGCGATGAGGTCTCAAAAGGGAAGGGCGGGGAGAAATGGGAGCGCACCCGCCTGGACGCGATGGCGAAGATGCCGATAGCTAAGCGTCCGATGGCGACTCTAGCGCCCACGGACATTGCCGACTGGCGAGACTTGCGCCTCAAGTCGGTGACGCCGGCCACGGTGCTACGGGAAATGAACCTTCTGCGCTCGGTGATCGAGGTTTCGCGCAGGGATTGGGGCTGGATCAAGTCCAACCCGCTCAAGGACGTGCGCAAGCCCAAGGCACCGCCAAGCCGTAAGCGCAGGGTGTCGGATGACGAGATTGATAGGCTCTCGACCGCGCTAGGTCTGCATGACGGCCTCTCTGCGGCCACCGCGAAGCAGAGGACGGGCCTAGCCTTCCTGTTCGCTCTGGAAACCGCCTGTAGGGCCGGGGAGATAGTCGGGCTGACGTGGAAGCACGTCCACCTGAAAGACTGCTACATCCACCTGCCGAAGACCAAGAACGGCGAGGCGCGGGACGTTCCGCTGTCCACGCGTGCCGTTGAAATCCTTTCTGTACTGCCAAGAGACACCGCAACGGTGTTCGACCTGCACCCGCCGACGCGGGACTCGCTATTCCGCAAGGCGCGGCAAGCGGCAGGACTTGGCGACCTTCACTTCCATGACAGCAGGGCAGAGGCCATCTGGCGGCTGTCCAAGAAGCTCGACGTGCTTGAGCTGGCCCGTGTCATCGGGCACAAGGATTTGAAGTCACTTCTTCTTTATTACAATACTTCCGCCAGCGATCTAGCTAAACGCTTGGGCTGACATGAGCCCATACCTTTCGCTTTTTGATCATCGAAATGATCGTTTGCGAAACACCGAACCGCTCGGCCAAACGAACATTTTTCTCGCTTGATCGTAGTATTTCAATGACGTCAGCCTCTTCCAGCTTTGAGTTACCGTTGTTACTTCCTTGCACTTCTTTGCGCCTTCCTTTTGCCCAATGGGCGTCACCGATCGGGTAAGACTTTCCCTTCTTTGTCCTGCCCTTGGAGGCCATGTCCGCCATATTCTGCTGATGCGACCCAATGAAAAGATGACTCGGATTGAAGCACCCTGGGTTGTCGCATGTGTGGCAGACGCACATCCCATCCGGTATTGGGCCTTTAGCTATCTCGAACGATGCCCTGTGCGCATACGCAAGCTTGGTGGAATTGTCTTCCCTATATGTAAGCTGCCCGTATCCCGCTCTTGTCTTTGACATAGGCCATTCCCAACACGCCGAAGTATCGGAAAACAAGGCCAGCTTGTCCTTTACGCGGACATATGTAGAGTCTGAATACATAGGAGTTATTATAACACGCTAAGCGGCTCGGTTGACCTTCTGGCGCTCGGCCCACTGGTCTACCTCGGACTTCTTCCAGAGCTTCGTCGTGCCAAGGATGCGCGACGGTGCCGGAAAGTCAGGCCGACAGGCGATCTTTTCCAGGAACGTGCGTCGCGCGATCCCGCCAAGGAACACCGCGCAGGAATCCGCCGACAACCAGCGATCGCCAGCCACAAGGGCCGCGATCAGCTCGACGGTGTTGTCCTTCTTGTCTTCGTTCTCAGCGCCCATCACTCGACCTCTTGCTCTTTCTTGTTCGGCCAAACGACCGGATAGCCCAACAGTTCGCCCAACTCGCACATGGCAATCTGCGAGTGGTAGCGGCCTTTGACGGTGAACAGCTTGCGGGCTGCTTTCATCGCGGCGGCTGGCAGGCAGTCGGCGCAATGCTTCACCTCCACCTCGTGCTTGCAAATCGGAGTCATCCCCTTTCCTCCCCCATCCAGCCGGCCAGGATTTCGGCGGCGCGTTCCAGCGTGCTTTGCAGGTAGTGCTCTGCGGTTTGGTCAGCGGCGTATTCCAGAGAGCTATACCGCTTGCGGCAATCGACCATCGCCTGCAACAGCGCGTGTGCTGCCATAGCGTCGTGTTCTACGGTTGGATACGTGCTGGTGTTTAGCTCAATATCGAATAGCTCCATGCGGCTACCAACCCTTCGCATCTCCGTCCTCAGCTTCATCCCTCGCCCTCCTGTGTGGCGGCGTTGATCTGGTCTGCGCACAGCTTGAAGGCGCCGCGCTCGAAGCTGTTGCCGCTGACGCGCTCTAAGACTCGCCAGTTCCCGACCACTTCGCGGATCACCGCCGCATCCCTCTCCGCCGCCTCAAGCCGCTTCGCCATGTCGGCTAGGGTGGACTGCAAGCGCTCGATGCATTCGGCACCGAAGATGCAGGCGTTACCCCAGCCAGCATGTCCCTCAAGCGCGATCCCAGCAGCCGCATCACGCAGCCACTTCACCTCATCCAGCTCTGCAAGCATGGGGTCAGCCACGGCTGTTCTCCGAAAGGTGGGCGTCTACACGCTGCAAAACGTCAAATGCGTTAGGGCCGCGCGTCTCGTTGATGCGCAGACGAAGCTCCCGCAGCAGCGCCTCGGCAGCTATACGCCTGCGCTGTTCACGGTCGAACATGCGCCCGCGCTCTTCGCTGCGTTTCTGCTCGAACTCCACCTCCGCCTCACGGGCCAGCAGGTGGGCGCGGATGGTCTGCCACTTCAGTAGATCGAAGTTGTGATAGTTGAGTATCAGGTCGTCCAGATACTCCACCGCCTTCCTCACCTCATCGGGCAGCATCGGGGGTGTCCTCCTGTGGGGCGTCGGGTAACGGGTGCCAGTGCGTAACGGCCTGCTTTGGGTACAGGTCGCCGCGTTCGTTGTAGAACCAGCCACCGTCGTAAGACGCCACAGTGAGAATCCGCTGGCCGAGATGCGGGTGAAAGGCGAGGAACATGCCGCATTTCGGGTCGAGCGTTTCGATTGGTTGCCAGCCCATCTCACCCCTCCTTCCCGTTGGCGTTGGGGAGGGCGGCGGTGCTTGGCCGAGAGCGACGCTCAGCCATTTCCATGGCAAGGCGCGCTATCTCTGTCGTTGTTGTCGTCAACGCGAATACGCACATCCACATCAAGCCCTTCGACGTGTACTAGCGGTGCAGCAGGACAGCGGCCAAACTGTCCAATCGGCTTGGCGGGTCTTGGTGTTCTCGGCGAGTGGACGGGTGGCCGATTACGAATGATCCATTCCATCTATTTTTCCTCCCCGATGGCGTCAGCTAGCTTGTCGGCACAAGCGAGGCGCGTAGCCCGGTGGTCGTAGAACGTTTCTTCCTTCGGCCACTTGCGCAGCTCGCGGATCACGGCATTGATCGCCCCCACATCCACCGCCTGCGCAGGCTGGGCACTCTCAGCCAGTCGGCAGTAGTGCGTGCCCTCGTCGTTAGATGCGATGTAGGGGCATTGCGCAGGCTGGGTAAGGTGGGCGTCGAGGGCGTCGGCAATACGGTCGTGTTCCTTGGACGCTTCGGACGGATAGCGGTAGAAGGGGCTTTCGTTCGGACCCGGGAACATAAGCTCCCCGCAAACGTCCATCTCACGCGCCTTTTTCCGATGCCAGTCGCGCACGGCTTCCAGCGTCATCTTCTCTCCCATCACGGCTTCTCCTGGTGGGTGGGGTGGGTGCGCTTCGGAGTGCGTGCGCGCCACAGAACAACGATCACAGCCGCAGCAAATGTGACCTTCAAGATTTGCACCAGCACCCATAGACAGATTGCAGTTGCGGCGCTCACTCTCCACCTCCCGCGCGCTGGGTGGGGAACTTGGCGAGAGTCGCTTCAAGCTGGTCTGCGCAAAACTCGCGCATCAGAACGCGGGTGGTATCCGGCGCGTTCGCTGGCATGCGCGTCCGCCATCTCTCCACCAACTCCCGCACCTCCCCGGCCAGGTCGGCGTGGGCGGCGCGGGTGTTCCATGCATCGTCTGCCTCTTGCCTGTCGAAGAAGTCATTGACGCCAGCGCCGCAGCGGCAGCGGACGTTGTAGAGCGTCACGTCGCCACTCATCCCGTGACCAGGGATCGGCTCACGTCCACAGAACGGGCACGGCAGCAACCTCGCGCGCACATCATTCACGTCATGGGCGGTCATGGCCTCACCTCTCCGCACCAGTCGCAACGCTTCCCGGCATTCTCAGGGCCTAGCCTGGAGGCCCATTTGTGGCGGCACTCCACCCCCTTCCCGCCCTCGGACGGCGCGGGAGAGGCGGCGAGCATGGCGTCGCGCACGGCCATAAGGCCGTGATACACCTGCGATTCCTCGCCGTCAGCAGGGTCAGCATCCTGACAATCAAGAAACACGCGAACGTGCCCCTCGGTTATCTCCGGCACGCGCTCGGCAGGTTCCTCGGTGCGCGTCAGTACGGTGGTACCTGGGCTTTCGTGCTTGACCCGGTATAGGCCGTCCGGCAGCTTCGACCACTGGCCGTGTTCCAGATATGCGATGCGCCACTGGATCTTTTGGGCGTCGGTGGTCAGCTCGGCAGGTTGGGCGGGCGGGGCGGGTTTCTCTGCGCCGCAGGTGGTGCACATCAGGCCGATGCGCACGTATCGCTCAATGTTCGACTCGCCGAGTTCGAGCACACGATGACGCGGCTTGTATTCCTCCTTCACGTAATCGACCCAGTCGTGGCGGCACTCATCCGCCACCGCCTCACCATCCCCCTGTGCGGCAGGCTCGGCGGACAGGGCGGCTTCAAGGGCGAAGTTCGCCATCCAGACGGCAATATCGTTGGCGAGTGGCGTGCCGTCGATGAAACGCCGCCATAGCGGGCTCGCCTCCACCTGCGCCTGCGCGCGACCGAGCAGCGTCACGAAGTTCAGTTGGTCGGTCATGTTCAGGCCCTCGGACTCGGCGGGAAGGTGTCCTCCCAAGGGCGCTTGTCCTTGAGCTTGTGTTGGAGCTGACCGATGTGTCCATCCATCGCGCGCACCAAGTCTTGAAACGTGCTGACCTGGTAGAAGGTGCAAAGCTGCGAATCGGGAACTCCGATGGCCGTGTGGCGTAGAGCAAGGCGGATTTCATCCTGCACGCCATCGAGGTGCAGAACCGCATGTGTAGCCAAATCCTGCAACGCCGCAGGGGCTGCCCCCTTGGATACTTCAGTCAGCACATGGCGAATGTTGCCGTCCAAGCGGCCGACAATCCGCTCCACCATCGCCTCACTCACCCCTCGCGTGTTCGTTGTCGTGTTCACAGCTTCACCCCTGCATTGCGGAGGGCGGTGCGGAGGCGGTCCCAGGCGTCATGCTTGCGCTCGGATATGCGGTACACCTCTTCCGCCGCCTCGAACGCCTCGGCCACGGCGGCGCGGGCATCGGCCAGAGCCAATGCCGTGCCCGGGTACTCTCCGACTTCACTAGCCGCAACCGACTCCTCCATCACCGCCAGCACATCCACCTCACTCTCTTTCGTCGTCATGGGGGTGTCCTTAGAAGGGCAGGTCTTCGGGGTCGTTGGGCGACTGAGCGGGAGCGCGGTTGCCCTGGCGCTGGCCGCGCGGCTGCTCATCCTTGGCACGCGGCTCGTTGAGGTAGGCGAATCCGTCCCAGCCAAGCGGGATCGTTTCCAGCTTGAGCATGGGGCCGTTCTTCGTTTCCATGACCACGCCCAGCTTGGCGTAGCGGTTCTTTTCGTTGCCGTCCCGGTCGGTGTACTTGCCGGTAATCGCGGTGACTTCGTATTGGATGCCCATGATTAAGCTGCCTTCTCGTTGAGGTAGGTGATGTACGTCTGCACTTCCGCCCACAGCGATTCGCAGGCAGCGGCCAGTTGTTCGATGTATGCCTCGTCGCGCTTGATGCGCTGGCGGTAGAGGCGCAGGTGTTCCGGCATACGGGGATCGAAGCTAACGAAGTCCGACCATGCGCGCCCGGTGACGAACATTTCGCCCTGAACCTGGGCGATGTGTTCCTCGGGCATCCCGTCGCGCAGCGTGGCGATGTGCACGGCGGGGTTGTTCGGGCACTTGATCTGCATCTGCCCATCACCGCCGATCAGCCCATCTGGCGAGCAACCGATGTAAGGCAACAGGGAGTGGGTCAGAAACCCTACCTGCTGCACGACTTCGCCCGTTTCGGCCTCATAGGCGACACGGGCGGCGGCCTCCACGTCGTGGCCCCAATCCAGCGGCCTGGCCTTGACCTGCTCCTTCGGCTCGCCCGTAAGCAGCTCGGCCACAATGTCCCCGATGTAGTCCTGGCGGGACTTCAGGGGCTTGCCGTCGCGCTTTCCGAACGCCATCACGTCACACATGCGGCTGGCCGTGATCTTGCCGGCGCGGGCCTGCAACCATTCGGTCGTGTTCTGATCCATTACTCGCCCTCCGCACTCTTGGCGTCAGCGGCCAGTGCGTGCTGCTTGAACTCATCCATGCGGTCAGCGATCAAGGCGCGCCGATCCTTGGAAAGGTCCTTCCACGCATCGCGGAAAGCGTCCGATCCGTTGTCGGCCACGGCCACCATGTCCGCGATGAGCGCCAGCCTTTCCGGCGTGTCCTCGGGGATCGTCTTCTGCACCGCCTGGGCACCGGGGCGGGCACGGCTGCGGACATCCTCGGCAACCTGCTCGCGAAGCTCTTCCGGCAGGTCTTCAATGTCCTGCGTGAAAATGTCCGACGCGGCGGTCACGGTCAGGATCGCGTCAACCAGCCCGCGCTTCTTCGCCATCTTGAGGATGGTGTTGCGCACGTCTGCCGGGTTGGTCCGAATCTGCTGCTGCTTCTCGACCTTGCTCTGGTACTTGCTGAACTTGATGCGACGGCGGTTTTCCGGAGTGGCATCGAACTCTTCGGGGCAGATCGGACGACGCCACGCGTACTTTTCTTCCTGGCTGCTGCACTCACCAAGGCCCGCGCCAAGCATCACGCCGGACGGAGAGACGATGCGGACCTTGACGCGGTAGTGAACCTCGCCCGGCTCGCTCAAGTCCTCTACCTCGGGATCGGCAGCGAGGCGGAACGTCGCCATCAGCTTTTCCGCGCCCGCCTTGTAGAGACTTACGGACTTGGTGCCGGGGATCGTTCCGTAATGGGTGCCGTCGAACATCACGGAGCGCATCACGTCCTGGATCAAGTTGACCTGTGCGCGCATGTCCGCTGCCGTCAGGCTCCGCTCGCCATAGACGGCCACGGCCTGCTGCGTCATCGGGACGACTTGTAGGTGCTGGTTGCTCATCTCGAATCCTCAGTATTTGATGCTGACGTGCGGCACGCTGCCGGACGCAATCAGGGTGATGACGCGCTTAGCGATTTCGGCGTCGATCCCCTCATCCGTGAGAGCGGCGAGGGCGGCGTTGTTCACCTGCTTGCGGTGTTCACGGTCAGCGGCGCGGCGGTCTTCCTCGGCCTTGATGCGCGCAGCCTCGGCAGCCTTCTTGGCTTCCTCTGCCAAGCGGACGCGCTCCTTTTCCTCGGCCTCCTGCTTAGCCTTTAGTTCGGCGCGGGCGATGGCCTCTTGCTTCTCGCGCTCGGCGCGTTCGGCAGCTTCGGCCTTCTCGCGCTCTGCCTGCTCAGCCGCGAGGCGCGCAGCCTCTTTGGCTTGGGCAGCTTCGGCCTCGGCGCGGGCGATGGCCTCCGCAGCCTCACGCTTGGCCTTTTCCTCTGCCTCCTTGCGCAACTGTTCCTCGCGGGCAATCCGGTCGCGCTCGGCCTGTTCCGCCTCCGCCTTGGCGCGGGCTTCAGCTTCGGCCTTGGCGATAGCTTCCTCGCGGGCACGAATCTCGGCCTCGCGGCGCTCCAATTCGGCGCGCGCGGCGGCTTCAGCCTCAGCCTTGGCTCGTTCCTCGGCTTCGCGCTTTTCCTGCTCGATGCGGGCCTGTTCGGCTTCCCATGCATCCAGCGGAGCGCGGATTTCATCCTTCAACGCATCCAGGTAATCGCGAGCCTTCTTGCGGGCGGCATCCACCTCGCCGGCCTGCTTCTTCCATTCGGCAACAAGGGACTTGCCGGCCTCGTCAATCGTGGTCTTGGAGCGCGCCACCTTGTAGGCAAGCGAGGCGATTTCCTTGCGCCCGCCAGCCGTGGAAACGTCCGGCACGATGGTGGCCGTTTCCTGCCGAATCTTCGCCAGCAGTTCATCAAGGTTCGGGCCTTTGAACACCTCGATGGCGTTGATGGTTTCCAGCGGGATCAGGGAACTACCGTCCATTTCAGAATCCTTTGCCGGATAGCGCCGGCTGCGCGTTGGAATAGGTTTGCCCGTTGCTGCTTCAGTGGACGGGCGGCTCACCAGGAGGCGCTAGCAGCTAGCGGGGTTGTTAGCTCATGCCGAAAACGAGGATGCCGCTCCTAGCGCCGCCGATCTGGACGTTCTTGCGGTCGGACATGTTGGGGAACACGGCAGGATCACCAGTGACCTCGCGGCCCTCGTCGTCATCGTCCGGCTCGTTGCGCGGGTCGAACCAGTTACCGCCGAAACAGGAGGCGTGAACGTCACCATCAAAGGCGTAGGCGTAGTCCGTGGTGGCGCTGGTTTCCCACGGCCACGGCCAGCCCATGGCAGGCATCGTGGCGTCCTTGCGCCCGGTGAGAAACGATTCAACGGCATCCCTGAAATCTTGCTCGTTCAGGGCACCAAGAATGGTGTCGGCAATGCCTTTGGGGTAGCCGTCCCAAGCGATGCTGCCGAGCCATTCGGCATCGTCGCCACGGCCAACGTAGAAATCTGCACGAGTGCCCATTGCTATGTCCTTTGTCAGTGCTGCGGCCTAGCCGGAACCCTCACACGCGGCTTCTGCGGCGTGCGGTGGTGGCCTTGGGCGTAGAACCTGGCCGCCCACATGGCGCGGCGCTCGTCGTTGCTCAGCGGGCGGATAGCGGCCCATGTGCGGGCGTGCATCACGAAGCCGGGGGCGTGGGTGAGGGTGGTCATGCGGTCACCTTGGTGCGCTCGGCTGCCTCGTCGAACAGGCGATTGGCGTCGTAAAACACGCTTCCGGCCGCGCTCGGGGTGGCGAGGTGCGTGTAATAGTCGTCGCCGTCGTGGTTGTAGTCCCAGCCAAGCTGGAACGACGTAATCTCGCCACTCTCATCCCTATGCACGCGGAAAAGGCTCACGTAGCTGTGGCACTCGTAGTACGGCTGAGAGTGCATGTCCCCATTGGAGTCGAATCGCGCGAAGTCGGGATGCCTCGGGTAGACGTACAAGTAGACGCACCAGCGATGCTCCTGCCCGATGACCTCGGAATAATCGCTGTTGAACTCCGGGCTCGAATGGCGCGACACCTCGACAAGGAAGTTCTTACCTTCGCGCTTCCACTTGTCGGAGTGACGCCAGCCATCCTTGGCGATGCACTCGGGATTGCGTTCGGAAACGTTGTTCACGCCGCATCTCCTTGCTCAAAAGTGCCACCGCCGACAGCTTCGCGGGGGAGTGCTTCCGCTGCCGGGGTGGCGTTGAAAAGTTCGTCAAGGGCGTTTTCGATACGCCGGTAGACGGTCAGCTTGCGAAGCTCGGCAATGACCGGATCTGTCAGGAGGTCGCACATGGCTCATTCCTCCCCATTCCAGCCGTCGAGGATTTCACGCGCGTTGTCCGTAGTCGCCTCGTCTACCGCCTGCGCGCATTGACCGGTCAGGTTCAGCAGGCAACGCAGGCTGATAATCCGGTCGGGCTGCGCCTTTTGACGCTCCATGAGCTGCGAGATGGAGCAGTCACGGGTGAACAACTGGTCGAGCATGTAGTGGGCGTTCGCCAGCGTGTCGATCTGATCCGCGAAGGCTTCCAGCGTTTCGAAGGCGTCATGCCCGCCGAACCGATCCGCCACGCTCACGACAATCTCGCGCTTCTGCTTGTCGGTGATGGACTCGAACGCCTCATCTATCGCGGAGTTGTCACAGTCGGACCCGGCCAGCAGGTAGCCGTCGTGATTGGGGATGCGGTAGGCGGCGCTCATGCCTGCTCTCCCGTGGCCTTGGCTATGGCGGCGTCAATGGCGACTTGGTACTCGTGCCCCCTACCCTTCATGGTAACCACGTAATCGCGGACCATCGTCAGCGCATCCAACAGCTCAGACGCGGCGGCGATAAGGCGGGCGTTGGCTTGGCATACATCAAGCGCGCGCATGCCATCGGAGCCGCAATCAGCGATGCGGCCATATTCGCTGCTTACCTCGGTTCCATCACAGCGCCAGTAAGGGTTGGCGGCCTTAGTGACGACGTACCACGGACCTGGCGCGTGCTTACTCATGCATGACCTCCGAAATACTGGCCGGCCAGATCGCACAGCCAAAGAACACCGAAGCCGAAGGCCAGCCACCCAGCGATGCAGGCAAAGCCCTTGGCGATGATTGAGACGGCCTCGGCCAGCATCACGGGCGGTTCATCCGTCACGTCGCAACACGCCACACCAGCCGCCTCTACCGGGCTGATGAGGGCCTGCGTCTGCTCGTACTGGCGGATGGGGTGGGTCTTATCCACCCAGCGCCTCAATCGGCGCTGCTGGGCCAAGGTCGGCACGGGCTGGTAGGGGAGGGCGGTCATGCGGCACCGCCAATGCGAGCAAGGGCTGCACGATGGCGAGCGTCGGCAGCGAGGAATCGCTTGGCCGGGCCAGCATCCATCGGACGGGTGTCGTTCTCGTCCATGCCGGCCCGAAGCTCGCGCCCCGCCTCGATCATCTCGGCCACGGCGGCGCATACAGAGCAGCGTCGGTCGTACTCAGCCCTGCCGATGTTCTTCTCGTTGCACCAAGAGGCGAGTGCTTCGACTACATCCACCCGCTGCAATTCGTTACCCATCTCACTCCCCCTTCATCGCGAGGCACTTGGCCGCGCCGGTGGTTAATGCCTGTTGGCTTCGCGCTTGATGCGCAGCGCCGTCTGCAGCGCGTCGATCAGCGCCGCGGTAGCCGCGTCGTCTTCGATGTGGATGTCTTCCAGGAGGGGAGATCCGTCGACCACGACCCCGAGCGTCACGTCGTGCTTGAACGCCTTGACGTCCAGGCACAGGGCCGGGGTTACGCGGATGGCTTCAGAGGTCCAGAGCAACATGGGGCATCTCCCTCGCCTTGCTGGCGACGGGAGTAACGATAGCACATTGCTAGCGGTACGCAATAGCGAAATGCTACCAATGGCGAAACGACGTAGTACAGTAATTGCCGCACATCGATCTCAGCCCATGCGCCAGGCGTGCGCGACCATGCCCTCAGTAGACAGGGGCAGGGCCATGAGAGAGACGATCCACGTAGTGCAGCCGTTCGATCGGCAGAAGGGCGGGTTGATCCCGCGTATGGCGGCGCAGCGCGCCACGGGACAGGAGGCCGCGAGCCTGGCTCAACGCCTGGCCGGGCAGCATGCAGGCGTCATCGCCTACAGCATGGACGTGGACGAGGAAGCAGGGGACTACGGCAATCCGCTGGTGCTGTTCACGGCGGGGGAGGTGCCTGAGTTGGCGTAGGGCACAAAAAACCCCGCCGAGGCGGGGTCCTTTGTATGCGATGGTGCGTTGGCGCCTAGAGCGCCTCTTCCTTAGGAAGCCGCGCAGCACGTTCCGCGGCAAGAATCGCGTTCATACGACTATGCAGTAGCGCGAACTCCGTCCTCGCCTCAGCAGCTAGCGCCATGAAGTCTTCATGGCTCTTGGGCGAAGCCAGCGCCTGCAGGTCAAAGCCTAGTTCGTGGGCATTCATGGTTCTCTCCTAGTCCTACCTCGTTACAACGGACACTGGGCTTTCAAGTTGCGGATGCAGGTGTCGTACTCATCCTTATCCTTGTTCTTGAGCGACAGGAACAGCCTGCGGATCCAGTGGACGTTTTGATTGCAGTTGCTCAGGTCCTTCCAGGCCGCAAAAGACAGTCCAGGGTTGTTGACCAGCCCGTTCAGTGCTCCTTCGATCGCGGCCAACTGTAGGGCCATCTCAGCGATCGACGGGTTGGTCATCTGCTCGAACCGGACATACCCGAGCAAGTTGTGCGCCTCGATGCAGTCGTTCGTCGCCCTTACGACGTCCTGCCAAAGTCCGGCCGCTACGGCCTCTTTCTCGCGCTCTTCCGTCGTTTGCGCCTCGGCGACATCGAAACCGTCGTATCCATTCATACCGCGCATGACCTCTTGCTTTCCTAGAACGAACAGACCGCCCAAAAGGGCGGCCTCGTCGCAGAGGTAGGCCAACCCTACCTGTCACAATGTGAAGACTAGCAAAAAAACTTGCCGCTAACAATGGCGTCGTGATTTGTCAACTGCAAATTTCTATCGGCTTAATTTTGCTGGGCTTTAGGGCAGCCTCACCCATCTGAGCCCGTTTTCATCCCTTCACCGGGCCACCCGTACAGCTTGCGGGCCTCGGTCGGACGCAACACGCGTCGCGGCGGTTCGTTGGCGGGCGCCAAATCGTTGACGCCGACAAGCCTAAGCTTCGGCTTGCTCTTGTAGTCCTTCGGCCACTTTTCCCTTGCCAGCGCCTTTAGTCGGCATACCATCTCCTCGTCCATCTGTCGCCCCCTGTGGCGATAGACGCTAGCCCCGCGCCGCTATCACCGCTAGCTTTCTACCGAACTGAACCCAGTCCTCCTGCGACGGATGCTTTGGCAACGCCGCCCGCTCCTGATAGAGCTGCACGAATCGTGCCGCATCTGATTCGTCTTCCAGGAAGAATGTCCGCCCCCGCTCCTCTTCAAGCTCTCGAAGAGTTCTGTGGGTTTCGGCCAGCATGACCGGGTCAAGTAGCAGCGGCTGAGATTGGCTCAACGGCGCGGATTCTTCGCCATCCATCCATCCGGCAGGCTTGCCTAGCGCCGCCTCGATCTTGGCCGCGTTAGCGTCGCTGACGCCGCGAGCGGAGCCGCCCCGGCCTTTTCCCATCTGCCACAGGTAGTCGGCCGAAATATCGACCAGACGCGACAGTTCGGTCTTCCCATGCTTGTCGAGCAGGGCGGCGAGGCGAGCGCGACGGAACTCTTTGATCGATTGAAGTTTTGGAGCGGTACCCATGTCGAGAGCATGTAGCAGGGTGCTACTCGCCGGATACTGGCAAGGTGCTATTGCATGATGGTAGCAGTGTGCTATCGTTTGCATTATGAGCCTACTCGCCTACATCGAAGACACAGGGGTGCGCCGGTCTCTTGCTGACCAGTGCGGGACAACGCCGGGCTACCTCTGGCAGGTCGCCGTCAATTGGCGCGGCAGGAAGGCCGGCATCGATCTCGCCAAGCGGATCGAGAAAGCCACTGACGGCGCTATCACCCGCTACGACCTCCGCCCCGACGTGTTCGGCGCAAAGCCTCCCCGCACCAAAGCGAAGGCGGCGTGACGTGCTGACCGTACTCATCAAGTAACCCCAAAGGCGAGCCGCTCTCGGCCTCGCCTTTTATTTCGCCCGATTTCCAACCATCAACACGAGACACGACCATGCAGCACGAGTTACCGATCATTGGTTCTGTGCGAGGCATAGAACGCGCTCCGGCGCATGAAGTGGCCTTGTGCAAGACGAGCGGGCAGGCCATCGGCCTCGCCATCCTCAAGTCCGGCAAGACCGCTTCGCGCATCGCTGACCTGATTGGCATGGAGCGGGCGCAGCTCTCCCGGATCATCGGCGGCACGCACCACTTCCCGGCCGACAAGGCGCTGGACTTCGCCCGTGCCACCCACTCGTGGGCGTGGCAGCAGTGGGTCAGCTACCAGTGCGGCATGGACATGGTGCCGCGCGTGGAGTCGCCGGAGGAAAGGCTGGCGCGGCTTGAGTCTGAGAACGCTGAGTTGCGGGCGAGGGTGGCAGCATGACCCTGTCCTTTTTCTCCGGCCGCAAACGCACCGCGCGTACTCACCCGCAGCTTCAGCCTGTCACCGTACCCGTGAACGTGACGGTGACCGAGCGTGAAGCCAAACAGGAAGGCGTCGACTGGGCGGCTCCTGACGCTGAGACGGTTGCGCACATCGGCGCGCACCTTCCTAACCGGCCCGTCAGCGCCAACCTCCGCGCCGCCCGCTTTGCCGCTGTGCTGGACAGGCAAGCCGCGTTCCTGGCGGATCGTACCGGCACCGTTGAGCCACCCGAGCGCTGGGAAGTGGTGGATGCCTGCCGCTTCGCTGCTGAGCACATCCGCGATGGGGTCGTGATCGCATGAGCGCCGTCCAGTCCTGCATCGACTTCACCGCCGCCCGCCAGCGTCGCGACACCGGCATCCAGCAGGCGATCGACCACGCACAAGACCTGTGCTTCGACTGGCCCGAACGCGCCTATGCGTTCCTGGCCGAGTACGCACGGAACAACGCCACCTTCATCAGCGAGGACGTGAGCGACGCCGCGCACGACGACAAACGCTTCCCCACGCCGCCTACGGATCGCGCATGGGGTGCCATCTACCGCAAGGCTGCCAATGCCGGCCTGATCGAACAGTGCGGGGCAGGGCGCAGCCGTAGGCGCCACGCGTCGATCTGCCCGAAGTGGCGGTCGCTGGTGTACGCGGGAGGCGCTGCGTAATGGCCGGAAAGCGCAAGCCGCTGTCGAAGCGCACCCGGTTTGAGGTGTTCAAGCGGGACTCTTTTACCTGCCAGTACTGCGGATCGCATCCGCCAGAGGCCGTGCTGCACGTTGACCATATCGTGCCCGTTGCCGAAGGCGGACAGAACGACATGGACAACCTCGTTACTGCCTGCGACCACTGCAACCTTGGGAAAGGCGCCGTATCGCTTCAGAGCGTGCCGGCGTCCCTTTCGGCCAGGGCCGCAGAGGTTGCTGAGCGCGAGGAGCAGGTTCGTGGCTACGCCGAGGTAATGGCCGCCAAGCGCGAGCGCATCCACGAGCAGGCTTGGGACATTGCTGACATTTTCGTCGAGCAGTTCCGGCTGGATGGCATCCGCAAGGATTGGCTACAGAGCATCAAGCAGTTCGTGGAAAAGATCGGCGTCGCCGAGTGCATCCGTGCAATGGAAATCGCCACGGCTCGCAAGCCCTATAGCCGGCAACAGTGTTTCAGCTACTTCTGCGGTATCTGCTGGAACATCGTCCGGGAGGGCGGTTCTCTATGAGCCGCGCCCGCAACATAAAGCCGGGATTCTTCAAGAACGACTTGCTTGCCGAGTGCAACCCGCTCGCGCGCATCCTGTTCTGCGGGCTTTGGTGCGTGGCAGATAGGGAGGGGCGGCTAGAGGATCGTCCGAAGCGCATCAAGGCGGACTGCCTGCCGTATGACGAATGTGACTGCGATGCGCTACTTGGCGAGCTTGCTGAGCGAGGGTTCATCGTGCGCTACACGGTGAGCGAGGCCCGATACATAGCCATCCCTGAGTTCGCCAAGCACCAGAACCCGCACTGCAAAGAACAGGCTAGCTCGATCCCGGCACCATGCATGCACGGTGCAAGTACGGTGCAAGCAACTGACAAGCACGGTGAAGGCACGGAAGTTGCCGTGCTGATTCCTGATTCTCTGATTCCTGATTCCCTTCAAGAGCTATCTAACCTTCCTGACGGAAGGTTAGACGTCGCCGCTAACGCGGACGACCTGCCATCGGGTGACACGGACGAGTCGAAAGGGGCAAAGGACGCTGCCCAACCCGCAAGCCGCTGCCCGCTGAGTCAGATCGTGGCGCTGTACCACGAGCTGCTGCCGATGTGCAGGGCGGTCGAAAAGTTGACCGATGCCCGCGCCGGCTACATCCGCCAACGGTGGCGGGAAGACCTGCCGACGCTTGAGGCGTGGCGGAACTACTTCACTGACGTTTCCCGGTCGCCGTTCCTGACGGGGCGCGCTCCTGGCCGGGATGGCAAGCCGCCGTTCGTGGCTGACCTGGAATGGCTAACCCGGCCCGGCAACTTCGCGAAGGTTGCCGAGGGGAGGTATCACCGATGAGCAAATACACGACCGGCGCGCCTCAGCGAGAGTCCGAGCGCCCCACTGAGCGCCCCCAGTTCTGCGGAGTCGCCAATTGCCAGTCCCGTTGGGACCCACGCGATGCCAAGCACCTGCGAGGCTTCGCGGATGTGGTGTTCACGCTGGACGATGGGACGGTGATCGCACGGTGCGGCGACTGCTACATCCGGCACATCTACGCCGCTGGCAAGGGCGTGCATTGCGAAATCACCGGCCGCCAGCCGGACATGAATATCGACATGGTGAAGGCCCACTGGTCGCGTGTCGATGCCGCCGATGCAGCCAAGCAGGCCAAGGCGGTGCGCGCATGAACCCATTGCCCCTACGCGAGCGCATCACTGGCGCCCTGCGCCTTGAGCCGATGACCATTTCCGAGCTGGCCCGCGTCCTGTGCGCTTGCCGCCGTGACGTGGGTGAGGAGCTGGTCATCATGCGCGCCCGCGGTGACGTCCATGAGCTCCCCAATTGGGCCGGCTGGGTGAATACGCCGCGCCGTGTGCTGAGGGTTGCCGCGTGACCCAGCGCACCTACCTTCGCGGCACCCATGAGCGCATCGCACAAGTGATGGCTGAGCCGATGACCGCCGCCGAACTGGCCCAGCGCCTCGCGCTCCCCTACGAGGCCATCGCCTCGACCCTGCGAGGAATGCACTGCCGGCGCGAAGTCGTGAAGCTCAAGCCGAAGGATGCGAGCAAGCCGTATCGCTGGAAGCTGCGGGAGGTGGCGTGATGCAGCGCTACCAGCTCAACGCCAATGGCCCCGAGCGCCCCCAGGTGCTGGCCAACGCGCACGCCTTCCTTGATCGGCTGCCGGCCAACAAGTCCTGGCGCATCGAGGTCAAGGAGGCACGCAAGGAGCGAAGCGGCGACCAGAACGCGGCTCTGTGGGGAGTGGCCTACCCAGCCCTCACCGATGCCACCGGCTACGACCCGGACGAGCTCCACGACGCCTTCTGCCGCAAGTTCTTCGGCGAGGTCGAGCGCGAGGTCATGGGCCAGATCGTCAGCCGGCCGCGCCGCACGACAACCACGAACGAGCAAGGCGATCGGGACGTGATCGACGCGGCGACCTTCGCCCGGTTCTACGACATGGTGCAGCGCATCGGAGCCGAGGCTGGCGTTGACGTGCCTTCGCCCGATCCGATGTGGGGACAGCGCGAGAGGTGGGCCGCATGAGCAATCCCGTAATCATCGGCAACGCGACCCTGTATCTAGGCGATTGCCGCGAAATCCTGCCGACGCTGCCCAAGGTGGACGCGGTTATTACTGATCCGCCGTATGGGATGAGCTTCCGGTCGAACTTCAGGGCAGAGCAGCACGCCCGAATCGCGAATGACGACGACGTGGGCTTGCTGGTTTGGGCCTGCAGCATCCCGGCCACTCACTCCCGTTATGTGTTCTGCAGGTGGGACAACCTCCGCGACGGCGTACCGCACCCGAAGTCGTGCGTTACCTGGGTCAAGAACAACTGGTCGATGGGCGATCTTGAGCACGAACACGCCAGGCAGACGGAAATCGCCATGTTCTGGCCCGGCCCCGACCACTCATGGCCCGGCAAACGGCCGACCGACGTTGTGCGCGCTCCGCGCACAGGCAATGGCGATCACCCGACCGAAAAGCCTGTTTACCTCATGGAGCAGTTTATTGGTTGGACTCGTGGCGTTGTGGTTGACCCGTTCATGGGATCGGGAACGACTGGCGTTGCCTGCGTGAACCTTGGGCGCGAGTTCGTCGGCATCGAAATCGAACCCAAGTACTTCGACATCGCCTGCCGCCGCATCGAGGACGCCCAGCGGCAAGGGAGGCTGATCGCATGAAGCGCATCCCCATCCAGCGCAAGACGCCCCTTAAGGCCACGACCATCAAGGCCAGCGGTCGCCGCCCGAAGATGACGCCGGCCCGCAAGGCTGCCAAGGGCGAGGATTGCACTGTCTGCTTCCCCGGCTGCCCGAACGCCCGCGAGACGACTGTGCTTGCGCACCTGCGCATGTACGGCGGTGGCGGCATGGGCATTAAGCCGCACGACTCCGAGGCGGTGTTTGCCGATGACTACTGCCACAACCTGCTGGACGGTCGCACGCACCTGATCCCCGAGCTTCGGGCCGAGGTGAACTGGCACGAGTGCATCGCCCGCGCCCTGATTCGGACCCTGCGCCGGCAGCGCGAAAAGGGCGTGCTGATCTACAAGGGAGAGGAAGCATGACCGGCAAGCCCCATCGCCTAGTGATCGAGGTCTACGGCATCCCCGGCCCGCAAGGCTCCAAGCGCTTCGTCGGGATGCGCGGCGGTCGCGGTGTGATGGTCGAGTCATCCGCCAAGGTGAAGCCCTGGCGCGAGGCCGTGAAGTGGGCGGCGCGCGAGGCGATGGCATCGGTAGGCATGACCGGCCCGCTCGACGGCCCGCTCCGCGTCCGCCTGACCTTCACCCTGCCCAAGCCCAAGAGCGCGCCCAAGACGCGCGTGACCTACCCCGACCGCAAGCCGGACGGCTCCAAGCTCCAGCGCTCCACCGAGGACGCGCTGACCGATGCCGGCGTGTGGGCCGATGACGCCCGCGTGGTCGAGTGGATCGGGGCCAAGCGCTTCCCGAACGAGGGCGACGGCGCGCTGGATGCGCCGGGCGTGCGGATCGTGGTGGAGGTGATGGCGTGAGCCTCTCTGTCGTCCCTTGCACTCAGCGGCAGGCCAAGGCGTTCGTGGCCGAGCATCACCGGCATCACCGGGCGCCGCAAGGCGGGTTGTTCGCGCTCGCAGCGATGGATGGCGAACGCCTTTGCGGCGTGGTCATCGTTGGCAGACCGGTGGCTCGCGGACTGGATGACGGGCGGACGGCTGAGGTGACGCGCTGCTGCACCGACGGTACTCGGAACGCCTGTTCGATTCTCTACGGCCGGGCGCGCCGCGCGGCTCGGGCGCTCGGATACTCGCGAGTGGTCACGTACACGCTGCCAGAGGAGGGTGGAGCTTCGCTACGCGCAGCTGGCTGGCAATGCGTGGGTGAGGCGGGCGGCGGCTCGTGGTCCTGCTCGTCGCGTCCGCGCGTCGATCACCACCCCGTGCAGCGAAAGCTCCGGTGGGAAGCCGCCTGATGCCCACCACCACCTGCGAACGCTGCGTGCACTTCCGTCCGGACCCGATCAACCCGGAAGCCGGCATGGGCTCATGCGCCAAGGGCAACGGCTACTGGCATCCGAGCGCGCCGCATCTGTGCAAGCAGCACGAGCCAGCCGCATGACCTACTCCGCGCCCGAACGCTCCGCCGAACGGGCGCTGGCCCGCCGCCAACTGGCGAAGGTCTACCGCATGGGCGGGTGCGGAGCCTGCCAACACCGACTCACGAATTGGGGCGGATGCCAGTACGACCGCACCTTCCCGCGCTGCATGAGCACGCCGGGCAAACAGTTTGAACTCGACCACTCGAAGCTGGAGAAATGACAATGGCAACGAAGCTGCTAACACCCGCTGAAGTTTGCGAAATCCTGAGCATCAAGCCTCGCACCCTGGAAGACTGGCGGCTTGGCCGCAGCGGCCCGTCTCTTCCGTTCGTTCGCCTTGGCCGCACTGTCCGCTATCGCGAAGAGGACGTTGAGGCCCTCATAAAGGAAAGCTTGAGCATGGACCCTACGCCGATCCAGCGCCATCGATAACGCCGTCCTGACCACGAACGCCTGAAGGGGGCGCTATGACCAACGACCTGTACGGGAAAGACCGCCCGAGGCTGATGGAGCGCCTTGGCCGCTTGCTTGGATCGACCACTTACCGCACGGCGGATTCAGGAGGGGGTGAGCCGTTCGCGGCCCGATGGCTGACCAGCGAGGCCCGCATGCTGGTAGCGCTCAAGATGGCGGCATTGCACCCCCGCGACGTCGGACCGTGGATCGTCTACAGCATCGCGCTTCGGGTGGACGACCGGGAGCGGGAGATTGTGACTTGGCTGGCGGACAAGCTGATCGCCGGCACCGGGCCTATCGGCAAGCGCAACGCATCGCGGATGCTGGTGGTGGCGATGGCGTCCTATCGGCTGGCGGTGCACGGGGTCGAGCCGAAGCGCCCGAAGCTTCGCCCGGTGGATTTCGAGGGGCTGGTGAACATCGGCGCTGGCTGGCTATGGATGAAGTGCGAGTCCACGCTGGACCGGGCCGAGTACGCCGAACGATCCTCTGGCGAGTCACGAGAACGGGCCGCTTGACGTCAAGAGGGTAATCAGGTACAAATCAGTACAGGCAAAGCTGCGTCCGCAGCAAGCCCAAAAGCCCGCCCTAACCCGGTGGGCTTTTTTTGTGCCCATTCGGCACCCGGCCGGCTGCGTTCCCCCTGACGCAGACCGGCCATCTATTTCAGCGTTCGTCGCGGCGTGCGACCGGCTTAGCGTTGCGCCTAATGTGGAAAGCGCGCCACGAAGCAACGTATACGGCTCCGACCGCCGATAGCGGAGCCAGCCTATTCGACTTGCCGTGACGGCCCAAGGGGATGATCCAGGTAAAGCGCTACGGCGGCCTCCCTGGCACGGCATCTACAAGGAAGCGGAGAACCGCCATGCAAGCGAAGTTCCCGCCGTTCACCGAGGCGGCAGTGAGCGACGCCAAGCCGCCGCCCGCCCACGAGGTGAGCCCCGTCGAGGCCAAGCTGCGTACGGCCTTGCAGTACATCTACCACGCGCGGCTGCTGATCGATGAGGCGCTGGCGCTGGTCAATCCGCCCGAGCCGGTAACCCCCGCCGAAGTCCTGCGCGAACGCCTGGACGCCACTGACGACGATACGGCGGCTGCGTGAAGTGCCCCCGGTGCCAAGCTGATGGCGCGATCCGCAACGGCGGTGGGCGCGGCTGGTGCAAGACGGGTAGCCATGCGTTCAAGCTGGGCCCGGCCTCGCTGAGTGATCCGGACAACCTGCCCGAGGGCGTGAAGCTGCGCGGCACGTCGACGCTGACCGATGTGCGCACGGGTGAAACCGTGTTGCAGTGGGTCAAAACATCGGCGGATGAGGAAGCCCGCAAGCAAGCCATACAGGCGGCAATCGCCGCGCTGGCTGAGAAGATCAAGCCTGTCCCAGCGCAGCGCGCTCCCAAGCGCACGGCCGAGGACCTGGCGAACCTGTACGTCGTTTCGGACTACCACTTAGGCATGCTGAGCTGGCCCGAGGAAACTGGCGACGACTGGAACCTGGACATTGCCGAAAGCATGCTGGTGGACTGGTTCGGCGCGGCGATCGCGCAGAGTCCCGATGCTGAGCTTGGGGTGTTCTGCCAGCTTGGTGACTTCCTGCACCAAGACGGGCTGGACGCGGTAACGCCGGCATCCAAGCACCTATTGGACGCTGATACACGGTTCCAGAAGATCGTCCGCGTGGCGATCCGGGCGATTCGCCGGGTGATCGGCATGTTGCTCGCCAAGCACGCCCGCGTGATCGTCCTCATGGCCGAGGGCAACCACGACACGGCTAGCTCCATCTGGCTGCGCGAGTTGCTGGCAGCCCTGTATGCCGATGAGCCGCGGGTGGCGGTGGATGTGTCACCGGACCCCTATTACTGCGTGGAGCATGGCGCTACAGCGCTGTTCTTCCACCACGGCCACAAGCACAAGATGGCGGGCATCGACGCGGTGTTTGCCGCCAAGTTCCGCGAAGTGTTCGGCCGCACGAAATACGCCTACGCGCACATGGGTCACCTGCACCATGTGGACGTGAAGGAAACCAGCCTAATGCTGGTGGAGCAGCACCGCACGCTAGCCGCGAAAGACGCCTACGCCTCGCGCGGCGGCTGGATGAGTGACCGCGACGCGCAAGTGGTGACCTACTCCAAGACCTGGGGCGAGGTTGGCCGCGTGCGAGTCAGTGCCCGGATGGTGGCTGCATGAGCGAGGAATCCGAAGTCTTCCTTCGCGAAGGCGAGGCATGGATCGAGGACGCTCCGGCCCTGTGCGCCCGCTACGGCGGTCTGTACGTCTACCGGCTGGAAGGCGGCGCCATGCTCATGGGTATCCCTGGCAAGGGCGAGGTATCCGTCGATTCGCTGCTGATGGACGACGGCAAGCCACAAGTAGAGAACGGCGGCAAGGTCGCCACCATCAAGCCGGCCCCGCGCCGCGCAGACTGACGCGAGAGCCCATGAACACTTCGGACCTGATCGCACTGGCTGCGGTGGCGATACCAACGGTGGGCGGCCTGATCGCTTGGCTTTGGCGCCATTCCACGCGCCTGACCGCATCGGAAATCCGCATCGAGGGGCTGACGGCCAACGCCGAGGCCGACCGGCGGCGAAGTGATGCGGTGTATCAGGACATCCGGGCCACGCTGGTGCGGATCGAGGAAAAGCTGGACCGCAAGGCTGATCGGCCATGACGGACCTGCATCCGCTGATCGATCGCCTCAAGGGCGAGGAAGGGCTGCGCCTGTGCGTTTACGACGATGCCACGGGTGCGTACATCCGGCCCGGCTCGCGCGTAGTGGGCAATCCGACCATCGGTATCGGTACGAACATCGGTCCAGGCGCCGGAATCACTGAGACGGAAGCGGAATACCTGCTTTGGAACCGGCTGGTGCTTGCTGGCGCTGACGCCGCCACGCTGCCGGGCTGGGCGAACCTGTCCGATCCCCGCCGCCTGGTGCTGGCAGACATGGTGTTCAACATGGGCATCAAGGCGGTCAAGGGCTTCACGGGGATGCTCGCGGCCATTGGCGCGGGTGACTACGACAGTGCCGCGACACGCATGCTCGACAGCCTGTGGGCTCGCCAAGTCGGCCAGCGTGCAACCAATCTCGCGCAGATCATGCGCACGGGGGTGTGGGTATGAGTCTGACGGGCATTAGCGAAGCCGCCGAGGCGGTGAAGGGCATCGTCGACAAGTTCTTCCCTGACAAGTCCGAGGAAGCGAAGAACGCGCTCTCCCTGCAGATCGCCGTGATGCAGCAAGACACGGCCATGGCGCAGATGCAGGCGGACGTGAACAAGGCCGAGGCTGGAAGTCAGAGCCTGTTCGTTGCCGGCTGGCGTCCTTTCGTGGGCTGGGTGTGTGGCGCCGGCTTCGGCGTGACGATCCTTGGCCCGCTGCTGTCGTGGATCGCGGCGCTCGCTGGCCATCCGGTTTCGTTCCCTGCGCTGGACACCGAATCGCTCATGACCCTGTTGCTCGGCATGTTGGGCCTGGGCGGCATGCGCACGGCTGAAAAGCTCAAGGGCGTGAGCAATGGACACTGACCGCGACGGCATTTGCCACGACGGCATCGACACCCAGGGCGGCTGACGTGGCCGCCTATCTCGCCGCGCACAGCGACCAGGTCAAGCACGCGCTCCTGTTCCTCGCCGGCCTGTGCTCGGTTTGCTTCGTCCTGCTGCTGATCCTGTGGGATGGGAAGCCGCGCAAGGAGCCGGTTAGCCCGACTGTGCCGGCTGACATCACGACCAATGAGTCCCCCGAATGAACCCGATGCCCGGACTGTACGCCGAGCTGGCAAAAGCCCGCGCATGTGTGGATGGCAAGGCCTTCGCCGAGGCGCCTGAAGCCTTCAAGGACATCGAGTCCATCAAGGTCAGGGTTGCGGCGTGTGAGCGTAAGCAGGGCCGCGGACAAAAACAGTACTCGGAAGATAGATAGGTTTAGAAATGGCAGGCCGACCGAAGGGCACCCCGAAAACTGGTGGCCGCAAACCCGGCTCGCGGAACAAGGCCACGGCAGATGTGAAGGCTGCGGCGCAGGAATACGGGGAAGAGGCCGTCTGCATGCTGGCGCAGATCATGCGCGGCGCCGAGATGCCGCCCGCTGCCCGCGTATCAGCAGCCAAAGAGCTGCTTGACCGTGGTTATGGCAAGGCGCCGCAGACCATCGACCAAACCACGACCGTCAAGCCACCGCTGCCCGTCCTGGGGCAGGACGAATTGCGGGAGGCCGCGCAGTCTGCCGCAGAGAAGTTCTAGCTCGTGGACGCACTCACCCCCCAAGAGGTCGAGGGCGCCAAGGCACTATGTCGCGGCCAGCTATACGCGTTCAGCCGGTGGATGTTCCGCCAGCGCAAGGGCTACCTTTGGCAACGGGCCGAGCATCACCAGGCCATCTGCGATGCGTTGGAGCGCGTATTCCGTGGCGAGTGCAGGCGCCTGATCATCAACATCCCGCCGCGCTACTCCAAGACGGAGCTAGCGGTGGTCAACTTCATGGCCTGGGCGCTGGGCAAGGTGCCTGACGCCGAGTTCATCCATACGAGCTATTCCGGCGCGCTGGCCACGGGGAACGCCTGGCAGACGCGCGAGCTGGTGCAGTCGGAAGCGTACCGGGAGATTTTCCCGGACACCGAGCTACGGGCCGACAGCGCAGCGAAGCACGAATGGCGCACCACGGCTGGTGGATGCGTCTATGCGGTAGGCGCGGGCGGAACGATTACCGGATACGGCGCGGGCAAGCACCGGCCTGGCTTCGGTGGCGCGATCATCATCGATGACCCGCACAAGGCCGACGAAGCCCGCAGCGATGTGATCCGCAACGGCGTGATCGAGTGGTTCCAGAACACGCTGGAAAGCCGCAAGAACGGGCCGGAAACACCCATCATCCTGATCATGCAGCGCCTGCACGAGCGCGACTTGGCGGGCTGGCTGCTGGCGGGCGGGAACGGGGAGTCGTGGGAGCACGTCTGCCTGCCGGCGATCACGGAACAGGGCGAGGCCCTGTGGCCGGCCAAACACTCGATCGCAGACCTGCGGCGGATGCAGACCGCAGCGCCCTACACGTTCGCCGGGCAGTACCAGCAGGCGCCCAGCCCCGGCGAGGGCAACATCTTCAAGCCCGACGCCATCCGCGTGATCGACGCGCTACCGGTGGATGACGAAATCGAATGGGTGCGCGGCTGGGACTTGGCCGCCAGCGTACCCAAGCCGGGCAGTGATCCGGACTGGACGGTGGGCGGCAAGCTGGGCCGGGGGCGCTCCGGGCGCTACTACATCGCGGACGTGGCCCGGATGCGGGGCGGCCCTGATGAAGTGCAGGCCACGCTCAAAAACACGGCCGAGCGCGACGGCAAGGTGCCGCGCATCTCGATTCCCCAAGATCCGGGGCAGGCCGGCAAGACACAGGTTCTTCACTTCACCCGCCTGCTTGAGGGCTACCGGGTGAAGGCCAGCCCGGAAACGGGCGACAAGGTGACGCGCGCCGAGCCCTTCGCCGCCCAGGTCAACGTGGGCAACGTGGCGATGGTGCGGGCGCCGTGGAATGACGCGCTGGTCGCAGAGATGCGGGTGTTCCCCAACGGCACGCATGACGACCAGGTGGACGCGCTCAGTCGCGCCTTTGCCGAGTTCGTGCAGCCGACGACCACCGGCATCCTCGACTTCTACCGCCAGCAAGCCGAACGCAAACAGGACTGACCGATGCCCCGCATTCCCGAAGGCGCAAAGACAACCGATCTTGCGCCAGTGGCGAATGCTGCCCGGCAGCAGGGCTTCCTTGGCCGCCTTTCCACCGCCGTGCGCTATGCCATTGCCGGCGTGTCGCCCGATACATGGATGAGCCCCAACCAGCCCGTGCAGCCTGTGGCGCAGGGCGCGGCCGGCCGCCAGTTCGACTATCCCGTTGGCGTCAATCTCACCTATACCCCGCGCGGCACGGAGCTGACCAGCTTCCAGCAGCTCCGTGCGCTGGCCGACCGTTGCGACCTGGTACGCCTCGCCATCGAGACCCGCAAGGATCAGATGTCAGCGATGGTGTGGTCCGTGGGGGGCGTGGACGACGCCAAGGACACCGAGGGCGACACGCGCGTCCAGACGATCACCGCGCTGCTCAAGCGTCCCGATGGCGTGCACAGCTGGCAGTCGTGGCTGCGCATGGTGCTCGAAGAGGTCATGGTCACGGACGCGACCAGCATCTACGTGCGCCGCCGCAACAACGGCGAGATGTACGGCTTCGAGCTGATCGACGGCACGACCATCAAGCCGCTGGTGGACGACACGGGGCGCCGTCCCGCGCCGCCGTCGCCTGCCTACCAGCAGGTGCTGAAGGGCATCCCGGCCGTCGATTACACCGCCGACGAGCTGGTCTACACGCCGCGCAACCCGCGTGTGCACAAGTTCTACGGCTTCAGCCCCGTCGAGCAGATCATCCTCACGGTGAACATCGCGCTGCGCCGCATGGCCAGCCAGCTGCAGTACTTCACCGAGGGCAACATCCCAGCCGCTTACGCCTCGATGCCGCAAGACTGGTCGGGGGAGCAGATCAAGCAGTTCCAGGCGTATTGGGATTCGGTCATCGAGGGCGACCAGGGCTACAAGCGCAAGGTGCGCTTTGTTCCGGGCGGCACGAAGGTCGAGTCGGTCAAGGATGCGCCGCTGAAGGACGAGTTCGACGAGTGGCTGGCGCGCGTCGTCTGCTACGCCTTCAGCCTGCCGCCCACGGCCTTCATCAAGCAGCAGAACCGCTCCACGTCCGAGACGCAGCAGGAGGCGGCGCTCAAGGAAGGTCTCACGCCGATCATGGTGTGGGTGAAGGAGGTCATGGATCACCTGATCCAGGTCCACCTTGGCTGTCCAGACCTGCAGTTCAAGTGGGTCGAGGAGGAATCGCTCGATCCGGCCGCGCAGGCGACCATCCTGACCACGTACCAGTCCCACGGCGCATACACGATCAACGAAATCCGCGCCAAGCTGGGCGAGAAGCGGATTACCGAGCCGGGCGGTGACGCTTACCTGATCTTCACCGCGAGCGGCGCCGTGCCGTTGGAGCAGGTGATGGCGCCTCCCCCGGCGCCAGTCGATCCGGCCAACCCCGACGAACCGCCGCCCAGGGGTGGCAAGCCGGCACCCAAGCCCGGCGACAAGGCCGAGAAGCACGCCGACGGCGACCTGAACAAGGCCGCCGAGCCGCTGACCAATGGCGAGATGGAGCTGCGTGATGCGTTCGCCGCTGCGCTGGACGTGGTCAAGCAGAACGCCATCAAGGCGCTGAAGAAGCTGGGCAAGACCGCGGCTGACGGCACCCGCGGCGGCGATAACGGCACCTCGCCTCAGGATGCATGGATTGCCGAGTACATCAGCGAGCTCGACACGTCGGGCCTGTCTCTGGCGTGGGATGACTACGTCGACGCGATCACGGCCACCGCTGCGGATGGCGCGAAGCATGAAGTGGCCCGCCTGATCGTCACCGAGCCCGAGGTGCTGACCGAGTCGCCCGAGGCTGTCGCGACCATCTTCGGCGGCAAAGACCCTGACGCCATCAAATGGGCGTCCGAGCATGCCGTGGAGATGCTGACCAAGGACGGGCAGGGCGGCAAGTTGGCTGAGGCGACCCGCGAAATGGTGCGCCAGACGCTCACCGATGCGCTGCAGGCCGATGCGAGCCACACGGGCTTGGCTGACCTGCTGGAAACCGCCTACGCCTTCAGCCCCGAGCGTGCCGAGCTGATCGCCACCACTGAACTGCGCGACGCCGAGGGCAAGGGCGCCTATGTCGGCGCTACTGCCGTGGGCATGAAGGCCAAGCACTGGCTCCTGTCGAACGACGAGGGCATCTGCGTGCCCTGCCAGCGCAACGCCAAGCAGGGATGGATACCGATTGACCAACCCTTCCAGAGCGGCGATGCCGCGCCCATCGCGCACCCGCATTGCCGCTGCGACGCGGCGTACAAGCGCAAACTCCCGGAGAACTGACCCATGCACATTTTCGCCCGCATGACCAAGGTGGACGAGGCCCAGCGCACCGTCACCGGCGTGATCGCCAACGAGGCGCTGGACCGCTCCGGCGAGGTGTTCGACTACGACTCGTCCAAGCCGCTGTTCGAGAAGTGGTCGACCGGCATCGCAAAGGCCACCGACGGCAAGAGCGTCGGCAACGTGCGCGTGATGCACAGCCCGGCCGTGGCCGGCGTGGTCAAGCAGCTGGACATGGATGATGACGCCAAGGCCATCAGCGTGTGCGCCAAGATCGTGGACGACAACGAATGGAACAAGGTGCTGGAAGGCTGCTACACCGGGTTCTCCATTGGCGGCTCCTACGCCCGCAAGTGGAAGGGCGACGACGGCTTGCAGCGCTACACCGCCGATCCGGTCGAGGTCAGCATCGTTGACCTGCCGTGCAACCCCGACGCGCAGTTTTCCGTCATCAAGGCGGATGGGGCCGAGGAACTGCGCAAGTTTGCCGCTTCGGGCGCCGAGCCGCTTGCGAAGTCGGCCGAGGCCGAACCCGTCGCCAAGGGCTACAACGCCCAAGCCGAACGACTGGCCAAGGCCGATGGCGCCGAGGATGCCGGCAATGTGATCCGCGTGCTGCTGGGAAAGGATGTGATCGAGAAGGGCCTGTGGTCGGTGGCCGAGTTCGCCGAGACCCTGAACGACCTGTCGTTCATCGCCGACTGCGCCGACGACGAGGCGGCCTGGGAGAAGGACGGCAGCAAGGTGCCGGCCCAGCTTCGCGCCGCGCTCAAGCCGCTGGCTGATGCCTTCCTGGCGATGGCTGCCGAGGAAGTGGACGAGGCGATCAAGCCGGCGTCCGAGGTGGTCGAGGTGCTGGAACTGGCCGCGCCCGTGGATGATCTGGCGAAGGATGCCGAGCCCGATGCGCTCGCCAAGGCCGCCGACGACCTCGCCAAGGCGCACGACGCGCTGAAGAAGGTCACCGCCGATCGCGATGACCTCGCCGGCAAGCTCGAAAAGGTCACGACCGCATACGCCGACCTGATGCAGAAGGCCGCCCCGCCCAAGGGCGTTGCCAAGGTAGTGGCCGTGGACAAGGACGCCGACGCGGGCCATGAGGCAATGAACAAGCTGGACGACTCTCCCGTGCTGCGCAAGGACGGCAGCGTCGACCACGCCGAAACCGCGTTGAAGCTGATGAAGCTCGCGCACCGCCGCTAAACCAACGATTCACCCCCGCACCCAAGCCGCCCACGAGGCGGCTTTTTCGTTTCACCCCCGGCCGCCCAAGAGGCGGCTTTTTCATTTGGAGCGACCCATGAGCAATGACATCACCACCGAGACCCTTGGCATGCTCAAGGGCGTCTACCAGAGCGGCCCGCTGGCGAAGGCTGGCAACACCGTCACCACCGCTGCCGGCCTGGTCAACTACGACCTGCAGGCCCCGGCGAAGAACCTCTACCCCATCATCACGATCCTCTCGAAGAAGATCCCGCGCGTGAAGGGCAAGGGCGGCACCGCCACGAACTGGAAGCAGGTGAACAACCTGTTCGGCTCGGGCTTCGACGCCATGGGCTGGGTGCCGGAAGGCCAGCGCTCGGGCGTGATGACCCTGGACGTGACCGACAAGGCGGCCAGCTACCGCACGCTGGGTGAGGAAGCGGCGCTGACCTTCGAGGCGCAGAGCGCGTCCGAGGGCTTCGAGGATGAGCGTTCGCGCTCGTCCATCCGCCTTCTGCAGAAGGCCATGCGCAAGGAGGAACTGGCGATCCTGGGCGGCAACGCCTCCGTGGCCCTGGGCACCTGCGCGACCCCGACCCTGAGCGCGTCCGGCTCTGGCGCGACCCTGCCGGCGCTGACCTACAGCGTCATCTGCGTGGAGCTGACTTTCGAGGGCTTGAAGAACTCGTCCGTCAGCGCGACCGGCGTTGCCACGACCAAGACCATCACCGGCCAGGACGGCCAGACGTTCTCGCTCGCGGGCGGCTCGGGCAATAAGTCCACCGCTGCGACGCAGGCCGTCACGTTGGGCCAGACGCTCACCGCCACCGTGGTGCCGAGCCGTTCGGCGCTGGGCTTCGCCTGGTACGTGGGCGCCTCCGGTAGCGAGACGCTGCAGGCCATCACCACGGTTCCGACCGCGGCGTTCTCGGCTCCGCTGGCCTCGGGCAACCAGGCCGCGACCGCGATCACTGCCGACAACAGCCGCAACCAGAACCTGGGCTTCGACGGCCTGCTGGTGAACGCGCTGAACCCGGCGAACAACGCCTACGTCAAGCAGCTCAACGGCGCCACCCTGACCGCCTCCGGTCGCGGTTCGGTGACCGAGATCGACGTGATGCTCAAGAGCATGTGGGACAACTACAAGCTCTCGTCGACCGTCATCTACGTCTCGGCGCAGGAGCAGCAGGGCATCACCAACAAGGTGCTGAGCGGCACCAGCGGTTCGCTGCTGCGCCAGAACATCGCCATGGGCGAGCCGGGTGCGATCGTGGCGGGCAACGTCGTCGCCCACTACTACAACCCGTTCGCGCTCAACGGCGGCGTGATGATCCCCGTCCTGCTGCACCCGGACGTGCCGGCGGGCTGCATCATCGCCTGGGCGGACAACCTGCCGGCCCAGTACCAGTCCAACGAAGTGCCGAACGTGGCCGAGATGCACCTGCGCCGCGACTGGTACGAGATCGAATGGCCGCTGGTCACCCGCAGCTACCAGCACGGCATCTACGCCGAGGAAACCCTCGCGGTGTACGCCCCGTTTGCGATGGGCGTCATCACGGGCGTCGGCGCCGGCTAAGTCGCGGCAACCCCACAAGCGGGCGGCATCCCGTCGCCCGCTTTGCTTCGGAGTAATCCATGTCCGACATCAAGATGCGCGGCCCCAATGGCTGCGCCGATACCCTGTCGCACGCGGGCGAAAGCTATAGCGCCGACAAGAAGGGCATCTTCACCGTTCCGGTGGAGGCCTATGAATCCCTGCTGCGTCATGGCTTTGTGGCCGTGGGTGAGCAACCCGCCGAGCCGGTAGCGCCGTAATGGCCGACCTTTGCACGCTGGCGAACGTGAAAGCGTTCCTGGGCATCACGTCCAGCGCGACCGATGGCGTGCTGTCGTCCCTGATTACGGCTATCTCGGCCGCCATCGAGAGCTATTGCAACCGGACGTTCGCCAGCGCGGCCTACACCGAGTCCCGAAATGGGACAGGTGGCAATCGCCTGTTTCTGGCGCATGGTCTAGTGACGGCGGTCGCGTCCGTGACGGTGGACGGTCAGGCGATCCCTGCTGCTGTCGGTACGGGCACTGGCTACCTGTTCGACGAGACAACCGTCTACTTGCGCGGCTACTGCTTCCACCGTGGCGTTCAGAACGTCACCGTGAGCTATACGGCTGGCTATGCGAGCGTGCCGTCTGACGTGGCGCAGGCGTGCGTTGAGCTGGTCGCAGCGCATTTCGCCAAGCGCGACCGCATCGACAAGTCGAGCGAGACGCTTGGCACGCAGCAGACCATCAGCTACAGCCAGGCGGACATGCCCGCGGCGGTCAAGACGGCGCTCAAGCAGCGCGTGTGGTGGACCGTCCCATGATTGGCGTGCAGATCACGGGCGACACGGCGCTCGTCACCAAGCTGGAAGAGACCACCGGCAAGATCAAGGCGGCAGCGAAGACGTCACTGGATATGTGGGCGACCGAGCTTGCCGGCTACATCAAGATGAGCAAGCTGTCCGGCGACCCGCTGCACCGTCGCAGCGGCAAACTGTCGAGTTCCGTCTACCCGGACAAGCGCGAGACCGCCGACACCATCAGCGGCGGCGCGCGGGCCGGCCTGGACGTGCCCTACCCCAAGGCGCACGAGTACGGCATGCAGCGCAACGTGGTCGTGTCGGCGTTCCACCGCATGCAGACGATGGCCTGGGGCAAGCCGATGGCAAACCCCCGCGAGGTGCTGGTGAATCAGCATTCGAGCTACGTGAACCTGCCTGAGCGAAGCTACATGCGCAGTGCCTTGCGCGAGCAGGCGCCCGAAGGTATCGCCGAGCTGCGCGCCGCCGTAAAAGAGGCGATCGGTCTATGACCCGCGCCACCCGTGAGGCCGTGTTTGCGGCCCTGTTCGCCAAGCTGCAAAGCCTGCCGGGCGTGTTCACGGTCAGCCGCCGCCTGCGCAACGTGCAGGATGTGCAGCCCGAGGAGTTTCCGGCCGCGTTCCAGTTGCAGGGAAGCCAGGACGCGAAGTTCAGCGGCAACACGCCGTCAACCTTCACCTGGAAGGCCGACTGGCTGCTCTACGTGCACAACGACGATCCCAGCGCGGCGCCGTCGACCGACCTCAATGCGCTGATCGACGCGGCCTGCGCGCTGCTCAACCCGCCCCCCGGCTCCAACCGCCAGACACTCGGCGGTTTGGTCGAATATGCGGCCATTGACGGCGCCATTCAGGTGTTCGAGGGCGTGCTTGGCGACCGCGCCGTGGCCGTCCTTCCCATCACCATCGTGCTACCCGGCTTCTAGGAGGCCACCCCATGAACGACGACACCGCATCCGGGCAACCGGAGGGCCAGGCCTTGCCCGCATCCCGCTCAACGCGCCTGGGCGACATCGCCAATCCCGCCACGGTCGACGCCGAGCGCGTGCTCGCCGCCGTCGAGCGCTGGTACGAGCGCCACTTCCACCGCTGCGCCGTTGCCGGCATGGCCCCTGTTTCCGCCGCCGACAAGGCCGAGCTGCTCAAGCACCTCGCCGAAGCCGTGGCACCCGCCGCCACTGAGGAGTAACCGTCATGCCCCAGCGTTCCTTCGGCTCCGGCCTGCTGTTCGCCACGAACACCGCCGCCAATTCCACCCCGATTCAGTTCGGCACCCTGCAGGATGTCTCGCTGGACATCTCGCGCACCGTCAAGGAGCTGTACGGCCAGGGGCAGTTCCCGGTGGCCGTGGGCGCCGCGCAGCAGAAGATCACCGGCAAGGCGAAGTTCGCCCAGGTCAGCGGCAACCTCTACAACGACCTGTTCTTCGGCGGCACCTCCGCCACGGGCCAGACGCTGCTGGTGTATCAGGAGGCCGGCGCGATCCCCGCGGTCACGCCCTACACCGTTACCGTGAACGGCTCGGCCAACTTCGTCGACGACGAGGGCGTGCTGTATGCCGATACCGGCCTGCCGTTCAAGAAGGTGGCCAGCGCCCCGACGCAGGGCCAGTACAGCGTAGCGGCCGGCGTATACACCTTCGCAGCGGCCGATGCGTCCAAGAACGTGCTCATCAGCTACACCAAGACGGACGCGACCAACGGCACCACGATCACCACCGGCAACCCGTTGCAGGGCGTCCAGCCGACCTTCTCGATCATCGTTGTGCGCCAGTACAACGGCCAGCAGGAGGCGTTCAAGCTGTGGTCGTGCATCGCCTCGAAGCTCTCGCTGCCGACCAAGATGGCCGATTGGGGCATCACGGAGCTGGACTTCACTGCGTTCGCCGACAGCGCCGGCCGCACCATCACCCCGTATGTCTCGGAGTAACGCATGATCCCGGGTGCAATCCTCAACCTCGGGGGCACGGAGTTCACCGTGCCTCCGATCAATCTGCGCATCGACTTCGACTACAAGGACGCCATCGCGGTTCTGTGCGAGCCGGAAGGCAACGTGGATTTCCGGGTCTACGTCGAGGCAGCGTCGAACGTGCTGTTCGCGCTAGTCAAACGTAACTATCCGGACCTGACCCGCGATCAGTTCAACGACCTGATTGACTTGCCGATGTTGCGTCCCATCATCAACGGCATGCTGCATATCTCGGGGTATGTCGGCCGCCCTTTGGAACCGGCGGCGACGGGGAGCGCGAGCCCCTCACCCGAGCCGGCGTCGTCGGACTCGTCCACTCCGCTACTGGATGGTTCCCCGACGACATCCTCGAACGTTTGACCTGGCGCGACGTGGCCGATCTTTCCGAGGGCTGGAAGGATCGGCCGCCCGTGCAATGGATGGTGCAGGCGTATCTCGGGATTGGCACCACGGCCAAGCCAGAGGACGACGGCGAGTTTGACGCTGCTGTGGCAGCGTTCGCCGGGCAGCGGTAGGATCGGCGCACTCAACAGTGGAGAGTGCGCAATGAAGCGGATGTTTGTTGTAACTGTCGTGCTGGGTCTTGGTGGATGCTCGACCGCCCCAGTCGTCGATTACGCTGCACAGATGCGCGCAGAGCAGGATGCTAGGGACGCCAGCAGCCAGCGCGCAGCCGAGCGAGTCCAATCAGACAGGGATGCGTATATCAATGCTCATCCCGAAAGCAAGTTCAAACAAGAGATTGCGGAAGGGTTTATACACATCGGAATGTCGCCCGATGAGGTTGAGGCTGCAGGCTTTGACTGCCGGCAGAAGGAATTCTCAACCATCGGGCACATAGATCAATGCAAGCGCATTGATCTTGAGATGGAGGCAGCAGACGATTCCGTCGTCCCATCCGATTTCGTTGGTTACGGAAGCGACGATAGGGTCGAATCAATAAACCACGGTTGATCCAAGTGATCTCCATACAAACCCCGCTCCGGCGGGGTTTTTTATTGCCCGCAGGAAACCCATGGCCGCCGACAACGAAATCAAAGTCCTGCTGACCGCTGACCTTAGCGAGCTCAAGGCCGGCATGGATGCGGCCGCCGAGTCGGTAGCATCCTCGTCCGAAGCCATGACCGCATCGGTTGTGGCCTCATCGACGGAGATACAGGCGGCCCAGGCCGCCGTGGCGGATTCTGCCGAGGCCGCATCCGCTCGTATCAAAGCGATGGTCGCGGCATCCATGGAGCAGGTTCGCGCCAACTCGGGGCTGGCTGAGAGCGAACGCAGCCTAGCCGAGCGCATGGGCTTGCGCGTGGAGGCTACGGACGCCCAACTTGACGCGACGGCGGCGCAGATCGCCGCTCAGAACGACCAGATGGCCGCGGCCACGCGGCAGGCGGCGGCTGAGACCGAAGTTGCCGAGGCAACGGATGCGGCGACGGTTGCGGTTGAGGCCAATACCGAAGCCATCGTCGTCAATGCGGGCGTGACCCGTGAGGCCGGCGTGCTGGTAGGCGAGGCGCTGCGCGGAAACTGGACGCGCATGGAAGGTTCGGCCATGACGATGGCGAACCGTCTCAACCTGCTGCAGTACGCATTCAGCCCGCTCGGGCTGGCGATCACGGCGACTGCGGCTGCGGTGGGCACCTTCGCGTATGAGGCCTACGAGGGCATCAAGGCCGATGATGACCTGGCACACTCGCTGACGCTGACCAATGGCGTGGCGGGCATGACTCGCGACCAGTTGCTCAGCCTGTCTAGCGCCACGGCCAGCGCAGAGGTGAGCGCCCGCGAAGCCGAGCAGGCCGTAACCAAGCTCGCTGGCTCGGGCCGGTTCAACGCAGAGCAGATGCAGGTAGCCGCGCAAGCCGCTGCAGACATGGCGACTGTCACCGGCCAGAGCATGGATCAGGCCGTGGATGCGGTCATGAAGCTGCAGGCGAACCCAGTGGAGGCGGTTCGTGCACTGGATCAGCAGTTCCATTTTCTCTCGCTCACGCAGATGGAGGAAATCGAGCAGCTAGAGAGAACCGGCGACGCAACCGATGCCGCCACGACTGCACTGAACGCCTTTGCCGACGCGATGGCGAACCGAGCCCCCGAGGCGGTCAAAGAAACGAACCTGATCAAGCAGGCGTGGCAAGACCTCGGCATGGCGATCGAGGGCATCGGCACGCGCATGGGCGATTCGCTCCGCGAGGCCACCGTTGACGAGAAGATCGCAAAGATCAATGCGCAGATTCAAACGCTGCGGGACGGGCAGGGCGTCGATTCTGGCTCGGACATCATTGACGCTATTTTCGCTCAGGACACGTCGGGGCAGATTGCCGACCTGGAGCAGCAGCGCGCCGCGCTGGAAAAGACCAAGCAAGCTGCCGAGGATGCAGCGAAGGCCAAAGCGAAAGCCGCGCAGGTACAAACCGATGGCATCAATGCTGCCAAGGCGTTCGATGCGCAGTTCGCCAACCTAGACCGCAAGAACGAGCGTCTACAGAAAAGCATTGAGCTTGAACAGCAGCTCAAAGCGATGCACGACGCCAACCCAAACGATGAGCGCGTTCAAGGCGTCGAGTTCGATCCCATCAGTGGCGCCGCCGTAGGTGGTGCCAAGCTGGCAGAGCTACTGGCGGAGATCAACAAGAAATACCAGGACATCGACACCACCACGCGTGCCCAGCATCAGGCCGAGATGCAGGCTTCGCGTGAACGCAAGCAGGCGATGGCCGAAGAGCTTAACGACCTGGAAATGGTTCGGGCCGGCACTGCCGCCAACACGGCCGAGCGGATGCAGGCTGACGCATCGGTTCTAACCAACGCCTCCCGGCTGTACGGGGAAAACTCATCGCAGCAAAAGGCCGCGCTGAACCAACTGCTGGCCGACGAGAAGAGCTATGACGCAGCGGTTGTCCGCGAACGCGAGCAGGCGGCCCGCCAGAAGGAAGTAATCGACATCGACGCCGTGCAGACCGCCATGGCGACCAAGCGGCAGCAGATCGAAACGGCGTTCGAGCTGGGCAACATCTCCCGGCAGCAGGAGTTGACCGCCATCGCCGCCGCCAACGACGCCGAGTACCAGCTCGAAATTCAGGCGCTTGCCCGCGAGCTTGCCTTGCTCGATGCCAAGTCAAAGGCGGCCGAAGAAGTCGAGCGCAAGATCGCCAACCTGCAAAAGCAATACACCGCTGATGCCGCCAAGAGCGATGCGGACCGGCAGAAGGCCATGCAGCAGTCGTGGCAAAAGGCGCTCAAGCCCATCGACAGCGCCTTCCAGCAGTCGATCCAAGGAATGATCCAAGGCACGCAAAGTTTCAAGAAGGGGCTGGACAACATCCTGCTGTCGATTGTGGCGAGCTATGCCCAGATGGGTATCTCAACCCTGATGAATTGGATCGCCAACGAGGGCGCAAAGACTGCCGCAACCACTACTGGCACCGAGCAGCGCGCCGTAGTCGAGCAGGCTGCCGCCGCCCAATCCAAGGCCACCGACGCCGCCACCGGCAAGAGCCAAATCACCAGCGCAGCAGCTACCGGCGCGGCGAAGGCTTATCAGGCCATCGTGGGCATCCCCTACGTCGGCCCGATCCTGGCGCCGATTGCGGCCGGCGTGGCGTTCGCCGGTATCGAGGCGTTCTCTGGCTCGCTGGCCTCGGCGCGTGGCGGCTGGGAGCGCGTCCCCTTCGATGGCGCGATGACCGAGCTGCACAAGGACGAGATGGTGCTGCCGGCCAATATCGCCAACCCGATGCGCCAGATGGCGAAGCAGGGCGGGCAGGGGGGCGGCCCACAGGTGCACGTCCACACAACCGACCCGCGCAGCTTCAAGGACTACATGCGGCGCAATCCGGCCGCCATTGCTAGCGCCATCAAGCTGGCAGGCCGTCGCGGTCACATGCTGGGGGCGCGATGAGCATCAACACCTTCCCGACCTTTCCCGGCGTCACCTGGGACATCAAGAAGCGCTCGCTATGGTCGACGGACGTCGAGACGACGGCATCGGGAGCGGAGTTCCGCACCGGCCGATGGACGGCACCGGTCTATGAGTTCGACCTGACGTTCGCCTACCTGTCGCAGGCCGACTTCCAGACCTTCCAGAGTTTCTTCGACGGCCAGCAGGGAAGCCTGACGCCGTTCTACCTCAACGTGCCAAACGACCCGGCGAGCCCGTTCACGGTGCGCTTTGTCGACGACAAGGTCGAGTTCAACCAGATGCTAAACCAGATGTACGAGGTCCAGACCGTGACCATGCGGACGGTGCGATGAAATCGATCAGCGCCGACTTTAAGACGATGCTCACCAGCTCGAAGCAGCTCATGGTGGCCGACCTCTACACCCTGACGCTGCTCTCGGGGACGGTGCTGTACTACACCGACGCGCCGCAGAACATAACCTACGGCGGGCACATCTTCCTTGCCGCGCAGTCGTCCAGTGGCGTGCCTGGCTTCGGTCGCGGCCCGATCAAGCTGTCGATCGGCCTGCAGGTCGAAAGCCTGGAAGTCGACGTGTTCTACGACGGCGACACGCTGATCATGGGCAAGACGCCGGGCGCGTTCGCCAATGCGGGCGGCTTCGATGGCGCGCGCGTCAAGGTGGACAAGTTCCTGACGCCCAGCCTGACCGACACCTCGCGCGGGATCGTCAACCTGTTCACGGGCACGGTGGCGGATGTGTCGGCCGGCTCGGGCAAGGTCTCGCTCAACGTGTCGAGCGATCTTGTCTACCTGAGCGCCGCGTTCCCTCGCAACTACTTCCTGCCGCAGTGCAACCATGCGTTGTTCGATGCCGGGTGTGGGTTGGTGAAGTCGAGCTTTGCCGTGTCCGGTAGCGTCGATAGCGGTACGGTCACGACGATCACCGACGCTGGGCTCACGCAGGCGGCGGACTACTTCGCGCAGGGGTACATCGTCATTACCTCGGGCGCCAATGCCGGCCTGACGCGATCGGTGAAGAGCTTCAGCGGCGGCGTGCTGTCGTTGCTCTATCCGCTGCCTGGCGCCTGTGCGGCCGGTGACACCTTCACCGCGTACCCCGGCTGCGACAAGACGCAAAGCACCTGCTCGGCCAAATTCGCCAACCTGTCGCGCTTCCGTGGATTCCCCTACGTGCCCACGCCCGAAGTGATCGAGATGGGCGGCAATGCTCCCAGCTCTTCGAGCGGTGGCGGCGCCGGCCTTGGGCATGGCGGCATCGGGCGTGGGCCGGGCGGGCAGAAAAATCGCTTCGACCTGCAATGACCCTCCCTCAAGGCGAACGCATCGTCGCGGAGGCGCGGCGATGGCTAGACACGCCCTATCGCCACCAAGCGGACGTTCTCGGCGTGGGCGTGGACTGCGCCATGCTGCCGGTGCGTGTGCTGACGGCGCTGGGCTTGATCCCGGCCGAAGTGGAGCCGCGCCCCTACGCGCCGGACTGGCACCTGCACCGCAGCGAGGAAAAGTACCTCGGCTGGGTGAAGCGCTTTGCCGACCCGGTCGAAGCCCCGCAGATCGGTGACCTGGTGCTGTTCCGCGTCGGCCGCTGCTTCTCGCACGGCGGCATCGTCGAGGCCATCGAGCCCGAGCTTTACATGATCCACGCCAGCCGCGAGGCGGGCAAAGTCGAGCGCGCCGAAGTGCGCCGCTGGGCGGATCGCCCCCATGGTTTTTGGAGAATCCGAGCGTGAGCCTATTCGGTGGCGGTCACAAATCCGCAGCGCAGACGCCTACCCGTGCGATGGGCATCGACCTGCAGGGTGCGCAGTACGGCTCGCCCATCCCGGTGGTGTTCGGCCGCAACAAGCTGGCCGGCAACGTCATCGATTACATGGACTTCAAGGCCATCGCTCACACCCAAAAGCAGCAGGGCGGCAAGGGTGGTGGCGGCGGCGGTCAAGCCAGCACGTCCTACACCTACCAGTGCAGCTACCTGCTCGGCCTGGCGGAGGGCGTGGGCAATATCGTTACCGTCTACGATGGCAGCAGCACGACCACGCTCTCGGCTGTGGGCGGGTTGGCATTCACGGGCGCGCAAGGGCAGTCCGCGTGGTCGCACCTGTCCGGCGACCATGCTCTAGGCTATTCAGGCACGGTGCTGGCCGCGTTCCAGAACAAGGACCTGGGCAGCTCGGCCTCGTTGCCGAATTACAACTTCGAGATAGACGGCCGCAACCAGTTCAGCGCGTCGATCAAGGACGCCAACCCGGCGGACATTGCGACCGCCATCTGCACCGATAGCCAGATCGGTGTGCAGTTCAACGCGCTGGGCGACCTGACCGCGTTCAAGAACTATTGCACCGCAGCCGGCCTGTTCTTCTCGCCCGTCTACAGCACGCAGACGCCGGCCCAGCAGGCGCTGGACGACCTGTTCAAGTACGCCAACAGCGCCCCGTTCTTCTCCGAGGGTGTGCTGAAGGTTGTCCCCTACGGCGATGCCACGATCACCGGCAACGGCGTCACCTACACGCCCAGCCTGACGGCGGTTGCGGATCTCGGCCGCGACGATTTCATCACCAACGGTCCCGGCGATCCGGTCACGGTCAAGCGCATTGCGCCGGCCGATGCAATGAACATGCAGCGCGTGGAGTTCAAGGACCGCGCCAACACGTACCACACCGGCACGGTGGTCGCGTCGATTGACCAAGACGTGGTGGGTACGGGCGCCCGCGCCGACCAGTCCGACTCGGTCGACATGGTGACGCAGGCGGCGGTCGCCAAGCTGGTGGCGCAAAACCTGCTGCAGCGCACGTACTACATCCGCAATACCTACGAGTTCCAACTGTCGTGGCGCTACTGCTACTTGGAACCGATGGACATCGTGACGCTGACCGATGCCAATACGGGCCTGTACCTGACGCCCGTGCGCATCACCGAAGTGTCCGAGGATGAGCATGGCCTGCTGTCCATCGTGGCCGAAGAGTTCCCCGAGGGCATCAGCCACGCCAGCATCTACGCCACGCAGCCGAACGCCGGCACAAGCGTCGATCCCAACGCTGACCCCGGCCCGGTGGACGGCCCCTACCTGTTTCGCGGCCCTGGATTCCTAGTCTCGAACAACCAACCGGAGATATGGTGTGCCCTGTCGGGCACCGATCCGCTATGGGCTGGCTGCGATGTGTACCTCAGCCACGATGGCACCAGCTACACCTACCTGACCACGCACAGCCAGCGGGCGGCCTATGGTGAGTTGACCAACAGCCTGGCCGCCGGCAGTGACCCGGACACGACTGGCGCGCCCAACGTAGTGCTCAACGGCCCGGTCGAGCTGCTGGGCGGAACCCAGGCCGACGCCGACCAATTCATCACCCTGGCGATGATCGACAACGAGCTCGTCGCCTACCAAACCGCCACGCTGGCCGGCGGCCCGAGCTACACGCTTGGCTACCTGCGGCGTGGCGGCTACGGATCGGACCAAGTAGCGCACAGCGCTGGCGCACCATTCGTGCGCCTAGACGAGAACATCCTGCGCATCCCGGTCGATCCCTCGCAGATCGGCCAGACGGTCTACCTCAAGTTCGTGAGCTTCAACGTGTTCGGCAAGGGTGGCCGGACGCTGGCCGACGAGACCGCCTACACCTACATCGTCGGCACGAACATCGAGCTGCCGGACGTGCCGGTGACACCCAACAGTCCCGCCGTCACGGCGGTCGCTGACGGCGTCTCGATCACTTGGTTCAACCCCAACCCAGCCGCGGTGGGCTGCACGTCGATCGAGTACGCGACGGCGAGCGGCGGCCCCTGGACGGTGCTGGCGCAGGTCGGCCCGACCAGCACGTCCTACGTGCACCACTTCACCACCGGCGCGACCTACTACTACCGCCTGCGCTCGCGCGGCGCGGTGGTCTCGGCCGGCTGGAGTGCCTACACGGCGGTCCTCACGAACAAGGGCAAGACGGTCGCCGATGGCGCCGATGTGACAGCAGCGGTCAACGTCCCGCACGTCATCAACGGCAACTTCCTCAACGGAACGGCTGGCTGGACCTTCGACAACCCGACCGGCTTCTATCAGAACGGCACGGACGGCAACAGCCCGGACAGCGCGTGCCCGACCCACCTGGTGCGCCAGGGGCAGGCCGGCGGTGCCACGACTTACGCGCGCAATACCGGCTACGTGAGCGTGGTGCCTGGGCAGACGATCACCGTCGCCTGCTGCCTACGTGGTCTGAGCGCGAACGCCGGATCATCGGCGGGATGCCGCATCTCGTGGCGCGACGCATCGCATACCGAAGTCGCCACGACCTTGGCGTCCATCACCTGCGGTCCAACCGGCCAAACCGTGAGCAAGGCTGTAGGCGCGGCCCCCGCGGGCGCGCAGTTCGCGCATTTCGAGCTGTACTACGTCAACCACTCCAGTGGCTACTACAACGCCACCAGCTGCGTGATGACGGTGCAACCGGCTAGCCTCGATGAGGTCCCCGATAGCTCTACGTGGGGCAAGACCCGGCTGGCGGCACTCATCAACGGCTCTATTCCGTTGGCGGGCGCAGGCAAGAGCCTTATCGGAAACCCCACGTTCTCGCGCAACACGATGGGCATCGCGAAGGGTCTCGGCATCGCCGTTGGTGCGTACGCTGTAGACAACTGGACGCTGGCTATCAACCAGAACGCAGCAACCTGGGCGGTTATCCCGGAAAGCACCGACATTCTTTTCCGAGTAGCTACTGGCGCATCGGTCCCGAATGGCGCCACCGTGGTATCTGTGCTGCGCTCTGAGATCTTTCCTGTGAGCGCGGGGCAGGTCATCGTCGCGGAACTGAACGCAAGCGTGGCTTTCGCTTCGATCCCGCCGGCTGGCGTGAACACGTATACAACGATTCAAGTCGCCTGGCTCAAGGCAGACGGCAGCATTATTAGCGGCGCGGAGTTCGCTCGGGTGGGAAGGGCGTCATCCGTTGTGCGCGGTAGCTTGACCGCTCCCGCTGACACGGCGGCGGCATGGATTGAGGTTGACGGGTACATAAGCAACACCAGCGGCTCAACCTACGTCGCAGGAAGCCTCCCTTACGACTGCCGTGTCATCAGCGCACAGGGTTACTCGGTTTCTGACCTCGCCACCGAAGTCTCCGGCACGCTCAGCACCCAGCGCAACCTACCACTGGTGACATGGGGCAACTACGGTGGCGGCTGGTCTGGTCTGTCCGTCACCTACACCACCACCACGACCTCCGCCTCGTTCAGCGCCAGCGCCGCGAGCTTTGTTGGCGGGGGCGACTCCATTGCCTATAACTCCGGCAACGTCACGGTATCGGGCTCGCCAGGTGCAACCGTGACGTACTACTTCTACTACGACGACCCCGGCATGACCGGCGGCAGCAAGTCACTCCAGGCGACGACGAGCCAGATCACCAGCCTCAACGCCAACGGTCGGGTATTCGTGGGACAGGCCACCATCACCTACCCCACCAGCGGTACCGGCAGCGGCGGCGGGCAGACCGGTTGCCCGCAGGTGGACGAGCCGGTGATTCGCCGCGCGTCGGATGGCTCGCACGAGACGATCCGTGCCGGCGACGTGCGCGTGGGCGATGACCTGTTGCTCGCCAGCGGACGCTGGGGCCGAGTCTCGTACTCGGAGGCAAAGCTGCAGCCCGGCGTGCGCGTGGTGGGCTTGGACGGCTCCAGCATCATCTGCTCGGAGAGCGCGCCGCTCGAAACGGCGGATGGCCTTTGCGTGCGTGCGCCCTATACGCGCGACTTGGTGCTTAAACATCGCACGGCTGGCGTGATGCGCGTGGCGGAGGTGTTCGACGTGGGAGACATCCTCGTGCAGCACATTACCTGCGAGAACGACTGCTTCTGGGTCGGCGACTACTCGCACCACAACATGAAGCCCGCGAAGTGAGGAAGTACCCATGAGCTACACGAAACTCGACACCACCTTCGATGTTGCCGCCGGCCTGGCCGCGCTCCTGACCCAGAACGGCATCGACTTCCCGGGTCTTGCCGACGATCTGATCGCCGCCGGCTCTGCCGTCATGCTCGATACCGGGCAAACCGTCTGGTGCTCGTGCGTGGTGCACGACAAGCCCGAGACGGTGGCGATCGACCTGCTCGCCGTGGCGATGCAACTGGTCGACGGTGCCCCACGCCAGAAGGCCAACGGCCAGATTGCCGGCGTCGCAACCTGGCGTGGCGTCATGCAGGAGCATCTGGATGCCTGGACCGTGAGCACGGTGCGCAAGGCCTGTCTGATGCTGGCCTTGGGCGAGCCGCAGCCGCAGGTGCCGATTCCCAGCTCTGATCCGCCGCCCGCACCGCAGGTACAGGACGTTTTTCCAACTCCCGCGATGGACGCCGCGAACGGCTCCATTCGTACAGCGATTGCCGTCGCCGACCAGCTCGCCGCACCGCTCGCCGACGTACTTTGACGGTGCGCCCCTACAGCCGCGGGGAGCCCTGGGTGGCACACTGATCTCGCCCCGCGAGTCAGGTCTCATCCGATCCTGTCAGGCGCGGACCGATGACCGGGGCGCTTTCAAGTGGTGCGCGTAGCCACTGGCGGACGGTGGGGTAAAGAGAAACGCCGCCCCAAGATTACCCCAGAGGGTCTCGGAAGCGGCGTCTTTCCTTGCTGTGCTGGTGCCGGAAATAGGCAATGTTGGCGTTTTGCGCTGTCGCCCGATAGGCGTGCGTGTCGCCACCAAAGCCGCATGGTTGAGCCATCCGTGACG
>NZ_FOXL01000005.1:0-104443 GCF_900115705.1 Frateuria terrea | reverse complement strand
GCGGACGGTGGGGTAAAGAGAAACGCCGCCCCAAGATTACCCCAGAGGGTCTCGGAAGCGGCGTCTTTCCTTGCTGTGCTGGTGCCGGAAATAGGATTCGAACCTACGACCTACGCATTACGAATGCGCCGCTCTACCAACTGAGCTATTCCGGCTAAAGAGGCGGAAATTCTACGGATCGGCCGTGGCGCACGCAAGCACGTGCAGCGTGGCAAGCTTCGGAGCCGGCAGGTGGCTCATGGATGAAGGGGACGCCGCCCGCTACAGTCTCCGCGCCTCTTGCCGATATGGGGAGGTACACAGCCAGAGCTCGCCAGGGAGAGGCGCCCATCGGATTTCTTGCCTTGCCCACATCGACACATCGAGGAAAGCTGGCGCTGCGTTTCGTCCTTTTGCTGCTGCTCTCGCTCTTCCTGGGGCGGGTTTTCGCGTCCTCGTCACCCGATCGTGCGGTGGCGTTCGACCAGTACGCCGGCAAGCTGGAGCGAGGCGAGATCGCGCCGGACACCCAGGCTGGCGTGCTCGAGGCACTGGCGCACATGAAGAGCCTGCTGCCGCCCGGCGACGCGCGGCGCGAACTGCGCTACCGCTACATGTACTGCATCATGGGCCTGGATGCCTCGCCTGAGCAGGCCATTGCCTATGCCGAGAAGGGCATTGCCGATGCCCGGCGGCTCGGCTACGTGGATGCGGAGATCAACTTCGATTTCTGCCGCGGCTCCAACCAGGAGGCACTGACCACGCCACGCGACGCGCTGGTCGACTACAACGCCGGCATCAACCTCGCGCGCAGCCACGAGAACCAGCGTCTGGTGGCCGACGGCCTGACCTGGCGCGGTAGCGTGCAGTCGCTGCTCGGCGAACACGCACTGGCGCTGGTGGATTTCCTGGAGGCACAGAAGTTCTACGAGACCAGCGGCGCGCCGATCGAGAGCGAGGACAACCTTTTCAACATCGCCGTGGCCTACCGCCGGCTTGGCGAACAGGCGCAGGCGCGCGACTATCTGGACAAGTTGCTGGCCCTGGGCGAGCAACGCCATGACCGTGCGCAGCAGCTTGCCGCACACATGGAGCTGGGTTTCCTCGAAAGCGAAGCCGGTAACCAGTCCGCTGCCGAAAGCCAGTTGGGCAAGGCACTGGCCCTTGCGCATGCGGTCGACAGCCGCTCGCGGGGGGCCAGCATCCACCTGGGACTGGCGCAGGTCGACAACCTGCAGGGGCACTACCGCGAGGCGCTGGACGAACTGGCCAAGGCCCAGCCGGGGTTCGCCCGCATGGGCGACCGCTCCAACCGCGACATGGTGCTGCTGCAGACTGCCGAGGCGCACGCGGGCCTGGGACAGTACGCGGTGGCCATCGGCGAGTACGGGCAGGCCGAGAAACTCCTGCAGGAGAGCGGCAACCTGCGTTACCTGGCCGAACTGCTCGATGCACGCGCGCGCAGCTACCAGGCGCTCGGCCAGCTAGGTCCGGAAGTGGCGGACCTGCGCCGGCTGGTCAAGGTGGGCGAGGCGCTCGATCGCAAGGCGCACTCGGACAACGCCACGTTGATGAACTACCAGTTCCAGACCGCACAGCGCGACCAGGAGAACCGGCGCCTCGCTGCCGATCGCGCATTGAAGGAGCAGCAGCTGGAATCGCTCGAGCGCGTTCGCCATTGGCAGCGCCTGGCGCTGGTGCTCGGCGGCGTGTTGATCGTGCTGCTGCTATGGCTCGCGCTGCGCCAGTTCCGGCGTTCGCGCAAGCTGCACCGGATGGCGATGACCGACCCGCTCACCGGCATCGCCAACCGCCGCCACATCGAGCAGCTTGCACGGAACGCGCTGGGCCACGCCGGTGCCAATGGCGAGCCGTTGTGCGTGCTGGTGCTGGACGTGGACCACTTCAAGGCGGTCAACGACGCCTTCGGCCATGCGGTGGGCGACCAGGTGCTGGTGCGCGTCGCGCAGGCCTGCAAGCATGCCTTGCGCCGGTTCGACATGCTGGGGCGGCTGGGCGGCGAGGAGTTCCTGGTCGTGCTGCCCGATACTTCGATGGACGTGGCCATGCAGATCGCCGAGCGCCTGCGCCGCAAGGTCGAATCGTTGCCGCTGGGCAGCCTCGCCCCGGGCCTGCAGATCACCGCCAGCGTCGGCGTCGCCGAGGCCGAGCATGAGGCCGACGACCTGCCCGAGCTGGTGCGACGCGCGGACACCGCGATGTACCGTGCCAAGGACGCCGGTCGCAACCGGGTGGAAGTGGTCGCGCGTGCCCAGGTGGTGTGACGCAAGCCACATCCGGCCAGCACCCGGATGCCGCTCGTCGGGAAAAACCTGCCATTCGTCCGGCGCCCACTGGCGGGCGGCGCACGGTCACCTATGCTGAGGTCGGCGTGATCCGGAAGGGGGCTGGAATGAATCATTACGCACCGCGCAGCCAGCGCGGCGTATCGCTGATCGAGGTGATGATTGCCGTGCTGATTTTCAGCGTCGGCATGATCGGCGTCGCCGGCCTTCTGATCATGGCGACCCGTTCCAACCACACCGCCTATCTGCGGACGCAGGCGAGCTTTCTTGCGGGGAACATGGCCGACCGCATGGGGGCCAACCCTATCGGGGTGTGGAATGGAAATTACGATTCGAGCAGCTACCCGGTAAGCGCAAGCACTGCGACCAACAGCGACTGCAGCGCCGGCTGCACACCGGAAATGCTGGCCCAGGCCGACCAGCGCAACTGGAGCCGGCAACTCACGACGTTCCTGCCTGGCGTGAAGGCAACGATCGCTTGCGATGCATCCAGCGCCGGTTACACGCCGGCAGCGTGGGTACCGCCCTCATCCGGCACTTCGGCACCTCCGCCCACGCCGGGCCAGATCGGCATGCGGCCGCCTTACGGTGGCAACTGCCGGATGAGCATTACCTGGAACGAGCAGGGGGCGGGTGACCCGGACCACCGTGAGGTCGAGACACAGACGTTCAACTGGGAGTTCCAGCCATGATGGTTTTCATGGTCGCCGGCGCGGCTCGGCGCCGACAGGGCGGCGTAACTCTCATCGAGCTCATGGTCGCCATGGTGCTTGGTCTAATCGTGGCAGCCGGCATCGTGACCGTCTTCCTCTCGACCTCCAAAAGCAACCGCGTGCAGAACCAGATGGCGCGCCTGCAGGAGGAAGGGCGATTCGCGGTCACGCGCGTGAAGGACGACCTGCGCATGGCGAATGGGCAGTACTGCACCAACTCGGGCGGCGTGGCCAAGGCGGCCGCGGCATCGCAGGTCTACCTGGACGGCCTGCGCACTCCGAAGGTCTATGCCAAATCACTGACATCCGCGATGGCCGACGTCACCACTGGCTTCGGCACTACCAGCGGAACCAACACTTACCCGGCCGAGCCCACCGAGCCTTATTCGTTCCCCTCGTACCTTTCCATGCGCGGTTACGATTGTGGCAAGTCTTCATGCAGTCCGGCCGATCCGAACACGACCGTGAGCGAAATTCCGGCCATGGGTACAGACGTGGGTGACCGTGTTGTGGGCACCGACGTCCTGACCCTGCGCTATGTGAATTCGTCGCGCGGCTGGGCGATCGTCGATGCCGGTGTGACCGGAACGCATCTAGCGGTCGCCGCATCCAGCCCGAACGAAATCCAGAGCATCACCCTAGCGCCGGCAAGTTCCAGCGAGCCTCCGGTGAGTGAGTTCGCTTCGGGTGACCTGGCCATGCTGGCCGATTGTTCGAACGCGCAGATCTTCGCAGTGACCAACGCCAGCGGCGTCCTGACGCCGGATACGGCCAACAACCTGGCGACGCCTGCGCCGCAGCAGCCGCTGTCCGCGCCAAAGTTGTTCGACTTCAACACCGATTATCTGACGGTGACCTACTACGTGCGGGTGGTTGACAACGGCGATGGCCATCATACCGGTGCGTTGATGCGGCGCGTAAACGGTGGCGGTGCGGGTGGCTCGGAAGACGAGCTGGTCCGCGGCGTGGAGCGACTTGATTTCCGCTACGGCGTGCAGGACGCCGACGGCAAGGTGCGTTATCTGAACGCGAATGATGTCGACAAGGCGACCGGCGTCAGCTGCCCTCCGGGCGAGCCGAACGCAATCACTTCGGCAGGTTGCCTGTGGCGCGCGGTCACCACCATCGAGGTCAATCTCGTGCTCGACGGACAGGATCCGCTTTACACCCTGACCGCCCCGGACCTTGCGTACAGCTATGGCATCGACGGCAACTATTCTCCTGTTGCTCCGTCACTGCACGACATTACTCCCAGTGATCAGGGGTTCGTAGACCAGATGATCCGGCGCGAATTCAGCGCGGTGGTCGCGGTGCGCAACTTCAATCCCTGACATGCCAGCCGAATCGATCCGAAGGTGAATGCCATGACGCGTTTACGTCGCAACCCCTCCCGGCGACGAGCCCAGCGAGGCGTGGTGATGATGGTGGCGCTGGTCTTTCTGGTGCTGCTGACCATTCTGGCGATCAGCGCGTCGGGCCGCTCGTTGCTGCAACAGCGCATGGCGGGAGGCCTGCGTAATGCAGGGATGGCGGAAATGGCAGCAGAAACGGCGTTGCGTGGCGCCGAGTGGAAGCTGTGGACCAGCACTTCGAAGTTGACGGCACCGCCATTGCTGTGCGGATCGGGTGTGCTCAGCGGAAGCTGCTATCGCTATGACCCTTCCAACGCAAACGTCTATGGCCCCACGGGTATCGTCACGCTGTTCCGCACCAGCCCGACGTGGGTCAATACGGGAGCCCAGACCTACAAGGGCCCCGGGGGCACTATTGACTATACGACCCAGTCGGGAACCGCCAAGCTCGCCAAGAACCCTGTCTATGTGATCGAAGACATGGGCGTGGAGCTGCCTCCCGGGGTGAGCGGCGGATTGCACGAGTCCGGCGCCACCGGCATGGGCGGCGGCGGTGTCGGCAGTACCAGCCGCCATGTCTATCGCATCACCGCCCGAGCCACGGGCGGCGACCCCAATACCGTGCGCGTGCTTGAAAGCACGTTCGCCGCCAAGAGCAATTGAGCTGGAGCCCCTGCGCCATGCCTTCTCAACGCGTCCTGTCCGCCCGAAAAAAGCTGATCGTCCTGGTAACCGGTTTGACCCTGTTGGGCGGCATGTCGGTGCCATTCACGCCGACCGTGCATGCCCAGGTCGCGCCGACGGCGTTGCCGGGCATTCTCGCCGTCGTTCCCGCGGCCACGGCGTCGGTCGCTTCAGCGGCGGTGGAGCTCAGCCCCACGCCGCCAAACGATACGCAGGCGGTCGCGCCGAACATCATGGTGACGTTCGACGATTCGGGTTCCATGGCGTTCAATTACATGGGCGACAACCGTCCTTTCGATGATGGAAGCTGGAACGGTCCCTGGCGATGCGCTGGCGTGATCGACCCGCGGAGCACCGACAGCAACGACATCCTCTCGCACGCGATGAATGGCGTTTACTACAACCCCAATGTGACCTACACGCCCCCGGTCAGGGCGGATGGCACCGTTTTTCCCAATGCGGACGCCACGCTCAAACTGGTGCCACAGGATGGTATTGGCGTAAACCGCCCGTACAACAAGAAGACGCTTGCCACCACGGCGCGGCTCGATAACAACCCGGACCTGATCTTCGACACCACGCGCGCCACCGATTTGACCGGGATCAACGCATACACGGACACCACCCCAACCTGGTACAGCGCGTTTGCCGGGGACAACCCCTGCCCTAGCGGTACGATTTCCGGCACCTGCAAGTCGAACTCCGCGAACAGCAGCGGTAGCGGAAACAGCAAACGTTGGTACTACTACACGCTCGACGATACGTCGCCGCTTCAGACCGGGGGGGGGGGCTGCCCGGCCAACAAGGGCAGTTGCACCACCCACAAGAGCGCTGGTAGCAACAGCAGCAGCTACGGCACTTATTACGTCTGGTCAGCCTACAAAACTTACCCAGACCAGCGCTGGACCTGCGGTTACGGCTCCTCGTCTCCCATGGACAAGAGCCAGACCGGACCAGACGGACGGGCCTATCCGGACGGCGGTCCGTACTACTACCGCTACAAGTCGTCCGCACCCAAGATAACGGTCGATGTCTACGGCAAACCCGACTCGGCGGGATTGAGCAATCTCTACAAAGCCAGCAATTGGGAAGCGGTCGCGGTCACCAACACCGACAAGACCATGCCCAACGGCAAGACGGTCAACCAATGGCAGAACTTCGCCAACTGGTATGCCTACTATCGAGCCCGCAACCTGATGACGCGTACGTCGCTGTCACGCGTTTTTGGCGCCCTGGGCGGGCAAACCGCCGATGGTGGCTATGGCAGTTCCATCCGCGTCGCATGGCAAAACCTAAATGACGGTACCTACCAGATTCCGTCAAACACCATCATCAGCACCCTACTGGATACGGCCGATTGCGGAGGGGCCGCTTCGGCAGATCCGAGTAGCATCCAGACACCTACCGACAAAGCGAAGCCGCCGAGCTGTTATCGCAGCGCCTTCTTCAACTGGATCTTCCAGACGCCCGCCAGCGGTGGTACGCCTTCGGTAAACGCTACCAATCGCGCCGGCAAGTTCTTCCAGCGTGGCGGCAGTGCAGATGCCAATGCTTCTACGGACCTCCATACGTTGATGGATCCCTATTGGGAGGCCGGGAAGGTAGCCGCGGACGGTACCCAGGCCGCGGGTGCCGAACTTTATTGCAGGCAGAACTTCCACATGCTGGTTACCGATGGCCTGTTCAACTCGAACAGCGTATCGACCAGTAGCGTGACCACGCCCCCGCAGAACAAGGTAACGCTCCCTGACGGAACGTCGTTCGACCCTGCCGCCAGCTACAACGCAATCTTCCAGGGCGTGCACTCCGATAACGGAAGTGGTGGAAGCGAAGCCTCGCTTTCGGATCTCGCGTTCAACTTCTGGGCGACCGACCTGCGTCCGGACCTCTACGATCCTGCCAACGGCAAATTCGTGCCACCCTATCTTCCGGACAAGACGACCGGCGTCGTTTTGACAAGCGACAAGTCCGCATCGGGCGTGAACAACGCGAACGTCAACAATGAGGTCTACTTCAATCCCAAGAACGACCCGGCCAACTGGCCGCACCTGGTGCAGTACATGGTGGGCCTTGGCGTCAGCGGCAAGCTGAACATTTCAGAAGATACCGATTGCTCGATCAGCAACTCTGACGCGTGCTTGTTGCGCAAGGGGACGGCCAACTCGACCGGTGCTATCGGCTGGCCCACTCCGAGCGATCCGAATCCGGGTGCCCCCGCCAACATCGACGATACCTGGCATGCGGCCATCGCCGGTCGCGGCAACTTCTTCAGTGCTGGCAACCCGCAGAACCTGGTCGACCAGCTGAGTACGATCCTGACCAACATCAGTGCGCGCAGCGCGCCGGCACTCACTGGCGCGGTGAATACGTCGGTGCTCGTGCCCGGTGCCTTGGCGTTCAGTACGGGCTACAGCTCCTCGGACTGGTCCGGCACGCTGCTGGCCGTCGGCGTCAACTCGAATGGCACGCTTACGACGGGTGCGCTTTGGGACGCGGGGGCGATTCTCGACGATCCTACAAAATCACCGCCGGCTAACCGCTCGATCTTCACCTCCAAGGAAGCGGACGACCACAGTTTCGATGGTGGCGTGGAGTTCAAGACCTTCACCGACCTCGATGCGGCGGGGCAGGCGTTGCTGAGCGGCCAGCCAGCGAGCGTCGACAGCACGAACGACACGGGCCAGACGCGCATCGACTACCTGCGCGGCGATCGCACCAAGGAGTCGTCCACGTTCCGTCCGCGCGCCCATTTGCTGGGTGCCATTGTCGGCTCACAGGCGCTCTACCTTTCCTACCCGTCCAGTGGCTATCGCAACACCTGGCCGGAAAATTCGCCCGAACAGGACGCAGTCGAGGGCGATAGCGCGACGTGCGGTGATACGACGCCGTCCTCCTGTCACAGTTACGAATACTTCGTAAAGGATCACCTCGACCGCAAGCCCGCTGTCTACGTGGGAGCAAACGACGGCATGTTGCATGCCTTCGACGCTTCCGAGTACGAGGACACCAGTGGCCCCACGCCGGTCGTCAAGCCGACGGCAACTGCGGGCCAGGAGCTGTTCGCCTACGTGCCCCGCTCGGTCTATGCGAACCTCGGCGAGCTCACCGACAAGAGCGACTTTCGATTCATGCCTACGGTGGATGGCGGGTTGGCGACCCGGGACGTGTACTTCAGCAAGGACACCACCACCCCCGTCGCCACGTCGAAGGGCTGGCACACGCTGCTGGTCGGCGCGTTGCGGCTGGGCGGCCGCGGCGTCTACGCTCTGGACGTCACCGATCCGGACGCCATGGCCGCTGGCAAGGTCTTGTGGGAGTTCAGCGCCGACCAGCCCGACCAGGGCGCCTGGACCGATGACACCATCAGCAATCCGGGCGGCAAGCCGTCCGACCTGGGTTACACCTATGGCCAGCCGAACATCGGCCGCCTGCCGAACGGACGGTGGGTCGTACTGGTTCCCGGCGGTTATTTCCCGGATTGCAGCAAAGCGCCTTTTACCGCCTCCAACTGCTCGTACCCGGCGGCGGCCACCCACAAGTACAGTTCGTTGTTCATCCTGGACGCACAGACCGGCAAGCTGATCAAGGAAATCACCACTCCCGACCCGGATACCGTCGGTGGCGCGGTCGCCAGCCATGGCCTGGCGTCGCCCGTGCTTGGCGATTACAACGACGACCAGGTCGATGACGTGGCGTTCGCCGGCGACCTCGACGGCAACCTGTGGCGGTTCGACCTCAGCTCGTCCAGCCCGGCGGACTGGAGCGTGAGGCTCGTGTTCCAGCCTGCCAACCCAGGTGACCAGCCGATCACCTCGATGCCGCGTCTGTTCGCCGATCCGGTGACCAACCGGTTCATCGTGGTGTTCGGCACGGGCAAGTATCTGGGGGCCAGCGACAACACCAGCGACAGCGCGCCGACGCAGGCCGTCTACGGCATTCGCGACAATCTCGACACCGGCCCCTGGACGGTAGACGACCTGGTGCAGCAGACGCTGAGCGAAAAGACCGCCACCGATGGCGTAACTTTGGCGCGCGGCCTTACCAACTACGCGGTGCCGAGCGACAAGGGTGGCTGGTACTTCAACCTCGGCCCGAGCACTTCGTCCGAGGGCGAACGCGTGGTGGTCACGCCTGGCGCGCTGTTCGACACCGGTCGCGCAGTCATCCAGACGCTCATTCCGGGCACCAACGACCCGTGCAGCGCCAGTATCCAGGGTGCTCTCATGGTGATCGATGCCGCGACCGGCGGTTCTGGCGGCGGTCTCACCGGGCCGCTGGTGTCCGGCTGGGGCGGCAGCGGCGCTGGCGATACCTCCACCGTGGGTGGCCGCGTCAACAACCCGCGTACGACCGGTTCGTTACCACTGGTCACCACGATCGGCGGCGGCACTGTACTGGTGCCCGGGCTGAAGCTCACCGGCGGCAGCGTTCTCGATATCAACGATGCCGTCTGGCGCCGTCGTTCATGGCGGCAGATCAACAACGAATGACGGGAATACCCTCCATGAGCAAGCAGCGTGGTTTTACGTTGATCGAACTGATGGTGGTGGTGGCGATCATTGCCATCATCGCGGCGTTCGCTGTTCCCAGCTACTTGCGCTATGGCATCCGCGCGCGCCGGGTAGACGGCCAAAACCTGCTGATGCGCACCGCCGACGCACAGGAACGCTACTACGCCATCAACAACCGTTATGGTTCGCTGGACGAGTTGGGCTACACCAGCGCGGCTGGCAAGCAGTCCGAGAAGGGCTACTACGAACTGAGCCTGGATCCAGCGTCCGATAGCAGCACGTACACCGCCATTGCTACTCCGGTTGCCGGCGGTCCACAGGCAAAGGACGATTGCGAGGCGCTGACTATCAGCAATACAGGTGAAAAAGGGCAGACCGGTTCCACGACCAACGGAAGCTGCTGGTGAGCGCTATGAAGAACAGGCATCGGTGCGAAAGGGGTTTCACGTTGCTCGAGCTCATGGTGACGCTGGCGGTGGCATCGGTACTCGTGGTGATCGCGGTGCCGAGCTTTCGCGATCTCCTCAGGCGAAATCAGGTCAGCTCGGCAAGCAACGCGCTGCTTGCCGATCTCAGTTATGCCCGCAGCGAGGCAAGCACGCGCGGCAGCATCGTCTCGATCTGCCCGAGTACCGATGGCACGACGTGCGCGAGCACGCAGGCCTACGAGTCCGGTTGGCTCGTGTACACCTATTCGGCGGGGCATTCGGTGGCAGCCACGGCTTATGACGCAAGCAAGCCGGCCACGAACCTGCTTCTTCGCCACACGATGGCGCGCGAGGGTGTTTCCCTCCAGGCTGACAGCGCGGACATTGTTAGCTTCGGCCCCCAGGGACAGCTCCTGCCCACCGGTAGCACCCATACGTTCTGGACCTGCTTTCGGCCCAAGGGTGAGTCGGGCGGTGGCAGCAGTACGGGCAAGGTACCGGGTGCCGAGTTGGCGGTGAACGGTTCCGGTAGCACGAGTTCCAAGAAGCTTACAGAGAAGACGAGCTGCCTGTTCCCCTGAAGCGCAAGAAAAAACCCGGCACTAGGCCGGGTTTTCTTTATGCGTGGTGGGCGATGCAAGGATCGAACTTGCGACACCTGCCGTGTGAAGGCAGTGCTCTACCGCTGAGCTAATCGCCCGCCGAGAGCGCGCAACTATACGGATCCTCACGCGGCCGGTCAATGGGCGCGGCGGAGCGCGGTGGCGTTGGGTAGAATGCCCGCCTTTCACGCAGGCAACGCCCCATGGATATCTTCGCTCCCATTCTCCATGCCTTGCAGCACTTCCACCTCACGGCATGGAAGCTGGTGGGCTTCGCCGGCACCTTCATGTTCACCAGTCGCTGGTTCGTGCAGCTGTACTACACGCGCAAGCACAAGCGGGTGGTGATGCCGCTGTCGTTCTGGTGGTTGTCGGTGGGTGGCAGTGCGTTGCTGCTGGCCTATTTTACCGTGGGCAAGAACGACTCGGTCGGCATCCTTTCCAACTTCTTCCCCGTCTTCGTGTCGGTCTACAACCTGGTGGTGCACTTGCGCCATCGCAGGAACAGCGTCACCGGCGACGAGGTCTGAGATCCGGTCCCGCGAGAGGCAGGCATCCTTAGCTGGCCCCAACGGTAGCCAGTGCGAACTGCACACGCTCCCGCGCGGGCGTCCCGTCCACGCACGAGCGCGACGCGGGCTCAGTCAGGATCGTAGTCGAGGTTGGAGGCGAGCCAGCGTTCGGCCTGCTCGCGGGTCCAGCCCTTGCGCAAGGCGTAGTCTTCGACCTGTGCGCGGGTGAGGCGGCCGACCACGAAATACTGGCTGTCAGGATGGGAGAAGTACCATCCGGAGACGGCGGCGGCCGGATACATCGCGAAGCCTTCGGTCAGCTCGATGCCGGTGTTGGCCGTGACATCGAGCAGGCGGAACAGGGTGGTTTTCTCGGTATGGTCGGGGCAGGCGGGATAACCGGGAGCGGGGCGGACGCCCTGGTACTTCTCGGCGATCAGTGCTTGGTTGTCCAGCGCCTCGTGCGGGGCGTAGCCCCAGAACTCGCGGCGCACGCGCTCGTGCATGCGCTCGGCGAAGGCTTCTGCCAGGCGATCGGCCAGGGCCTTGAGGATGATGGCCGAGTAGTCGTCATTGTCGGCGCGGAAGCGCTCCAGGTGAGGCTCGATCCCCAGGCCGGCGGTGACGGCGAAGCCGCCGACCCAGTCGGGCTTGCCGTATTCCTTGGGCGTGACGAAGTCGGACAGGCAGAGGTTGGGGCGTTCGACCGGCTTGTCGGCTTGTTGGCGCAGATGGTGAAGCATCACCTTGCCACCGTCCGCCTGGATTTCGATGTCGTCCAGCACGCTGGCGGCAGGCCAGAAGCCGATCACGGCGCGGGCAGTGAGCCACCTCTCGGCGACAATCCGGTCGAGCATCTTCTGTGCGTCGCCGAACAGCTCGGTCGCCTGTGGACCGACCACCTCGTCGGTAAGGATCGCCGGGTAATGCCCAGCCAGCTCCCAGGCCTGGAAGAACGGTGTCCAGTCGATGTACTCGCGCAACTCTGCCAGGCCGTAGTCGTCGAACACGGTGATGCCGGGTCTGGCCGGCTGCGGTGGCGCATAGTTCGCCCAGTCGCAGCCGAAGCGCTGCGCGCGGGCCTTCTCCAGCGGGACCAGTTGTTTGCCCGGGCCGCGGTGCCGGTGGCGCTCGCGTACCTCGGCGTACTCGGCGCGGATCTTTGCCATGAAGCCGTCGATGAGTTCCTTGCTGACCAGCGACTGCGCCACGCCGACTGCACGCGAGGCGTCCTTCACCCAGACGCAGGGCGACTTGTAATGCGGCTCGATCTTCAGTGCCGTGTGTGCGCGCGAGGTGGTGGCGCCGCCGATCAGGAGCGGCACGGTGAAGCCCCGGCGCTGCATCTCGCGGGCGACGTGGCCCATTTCCTCCAGTGAGGGCGTGATCAGGCCGGAAAGGCCGATCATGTCGGCCTGCTCGGTTATGGCGGTATCGAGGATCTTCTGCGCGGGCACCATCACGCCAAGGTCGACCACGTCGAAATTGTTGCAGCGGAGCACCACGCCGACGATGTTCTTGCCGATGTCGTGCACGTCGCCCTTGACCGTGGCCATCACGATCTTGCCGTTGCTCTTGCCAGTGTCGCCGGTGCGCGCCTTCTCCGCCTCGATGTAGGGCAAGAGGTGCGCCACGGCCTTCTTCATCACGCGGGCGGACTTGACCACCTGCGGCAGGAACATCTTGCCGGCGCCGAACAGGTCGCCGACCACGTTCATGCCATCCATCAGCGGGCCTTCGATCACATCCAGCGGGCGCGTGCACTGCTGGCGGGCTTCCTCCGTGTCCTCGACCACGTACTGATCGATGCCGTGGACCAAAGCGTGGGCGAGGCGCTCGCGCACGGGCCTGGCGCGCCAGGCGAGGTTCTCCACGACCACCTCGCCCTTCTTCGATTTGTAGCGGTCGGCAATTTCCAGCAAGCGCTCGGTCGCATCCGGACGACGGTTGAGCACGACGTCCTCGACCCGCTCGCGCAGCTCGGCGTCCAGGTCATCGTAGATGGCCAGGGCCCCGGCATTGACGATGCCCATGTCCATGCCCGCCTTGATGGCGTGGTAGAGGAACACCGAGTGGATCGCCTCGCGCACGACGTTGTTGCCGCGGAAGGAGAACGACACATTGGAGACGCCGCCGGAGACGTGGCAGGCCGGGAAGCGTCGCTTCAGCTCGCGGGTGGCTTCAATGAAGTCGACCGCGTAGTTGTTGTGCTCCTCGATGCCGGTGGCGATGGCGAAGATGTTGGGGTCGAAAATGATGTCTTCGGGCGGGAAGTCCAGCCTTTCGGTAAGCAGGGCGTAGGCGCGCGAACAGATCTCGACCTTGCGTGCGCAGGTGTCGGCCTGGCCTTCCTCGTCGAACGCCATCACCACCGCGGCGGCACCGTACTGGCGCACCTTGCGGGCCTGTTCGAGGAAGCTTTCCTCGCCTTCCTTCATCGAGATCGAATTGACGATGCCCTTGCCCTGCAGGCAGCGCAGGCCGGCCTCGATCACGCTCCACTTGGAGGAGTCGACCATCACCGGCACGCGCGCGATGTCGGGCTCCGCGGCGATCAGGTTGAGGAAGCGCACCATCGCGGCCTCCGAATCGATCAGGCCCTCGTCCATGTTGACGTCGATGATCTGCGCGCCGTTGGCGACCTGCTGGCGGGCGACTTCGACGGCTTCCTCGTAGCGGTCTTCCTTGATCAGCTTCTTGAACTGCGCCGAGCCGGTGACGTTGGTGCGTTCGCCGACGTTGACGAAGAGCAGGTCAGGGGTGAGGACCAGGGGTTCGAGGCCGGAGAGGTGGGTGTGGCGGATGGTGGTCATGCTTCTGCTTTGGCTTCCTCTCCCCTGCGGGGAGAGGATTGAGGTGAGGGGACGAGGCTTGCGGGGAGGCCAAAAGGAGCCGGCCTTGATGTTCGGCTATCGCCAGCGTGGCCCCTCACTCCAGCCCCCGAGGGGAGAGGGAGCGGATCGGAGGTGCTCACGCGGCTTCCCGCGAGGTATCCGGCAGTCTTCGGGGTGCACAGTAGCGAACAGCCTCGGCGATCGCCGCGATGTGCGCCGGCGTGGTACCGCAGCAACCGCCGACGAGGTTCAACAGCCCATCGCGGGCGAAACCGGCAATCACGCTGGCCATCTGCTCGGGCGTCTCGTCGTATTCGGCGAAGGCGTTGGGCAGGCCGGCGTTCGGATGCGTGCTGACGTAGCAGTCGGCGATGTCGGCCAGGGTCTGCACGTGCGGGCGCAGGTCGGCGGCGCCCAGTGCGCAGTTCAGGCCCACGGCCAGCGGGCGGGCGTGGGCGACGGAGTAATAGAAGGCCTCGGCAGTCTGACCCGAGAGCGTGCGGCCGGAGCGGTCGGTGATGGTGCCGGAAATCATCACCGGCACGCGCGCGCCGCGCTCGCGGAACAGCTCGGAAAGGGCGAACAGCGCAGCCTTGGCATTGAGCGTGTCGAAGATCGTCTCGACCATCACGACGTCCGCACCGCCGTCGATCAGGCCTGCCGCCGATTCGCGGTAGTTGGCGGCCAGTTCCTCGAAGGTGACGTTGCGGAAGCCGGGGTCGTTGACGTCAGGCGACAGCGAGGCGGTGCGGCTGGTCGGCCCCAGCACGCCGATGGCGAAGCGCGGTTTGTCCGGTGTCTTGGCGCCATACGCGTCGCACGCGGCGCGGGCCAGTCGCGCGCCTTCCAGGTTGAGTTCGTATGCGAGGTGCTCGAGGTGGTAATCGGCCTGGCTGATGCGGGTGGAGTTGAAGGTATTGGTCTCGACCAGGTCGGCGCCGGCGTCCAGGTAGGCCTGGTGCACGCCGCGGATCAGCTCCGGACGGGTGAGCGAGAGCAGGTCGTTGTTGCCCTTCAGGTCGCAGCCGCCGGGATGGGCGTGCTCATGATGGCCGTCGTGGCCGTGTGCGAAGCGCTCGCCGCGGAAGCCGGACTCGTCCAGCGCGTGTCCCTGCAGCATGGTGCCCATGGCACCATCGAGGATCAGGATGCGCTCGCGCAGCGCCTGCTCGAGGAGGGTGACGCGGTCGGGATGGAGCCAGGGCAGGGTGCTCATGTCGTTTCTCTCGGAATCTTTCGGCTTACGGTTTGCGCGCCAGCAGGCTGATCACTTCGAAGTGCGGCGCCTTGCGTTCGCGGCTTAAGCGGACGCAGCTGGACACGGTGAGACCGGCGTCGGTGGCGAAGCGGGACAGGTCTTCACGGGTAAAGCCCAGGTTTCGGTGGTCGAACGGTTCGACTGCGGTGCGATGGGCATGCTTGCCCAGCGTCACGGCGAGCAGCCGGCCGCCGCTGCGCAGCAGGCGTGCGGCTTCGGCCACGGCCTGCGCGGGGCGCTCGGCGTAGGTCAGCGCATGCAGCATCAGCACCAGGTCGAAGCGGCGCTTGCCGAGGTCCAGCGCGTGCATGTCGCCCTGGCGCACCTCCACGTTGCCGAACGCGCGCAGACGCTGGGCGGCAGCGGCCACCACGCGCTCGCTGGAATCTACGCAGACGATCGAGCGCGCGTGCGGCGCCAGCAGCTCGGCCGTGATGCCGTCCCCCGAGGCGATGTCCAGCACGTCGCCGGTTTCCAGCAGCTGCAGCAGCGACCGGGCGAGGGTTTCCCAGGTGCGGCCCGGCGAGTAGTGGCGTTCCATGTCGCCGGCGACGGTATCGGCCCAGCCCTCCTCGCGTGCACGGTTGGCCAGCACCGCCGGCAGGCGTGCGGCATCCTCGCGCAGCAACGCGTCGTCGATGCTCTCGCGCAGCGAGTGCAGCAGCGCATGCCGGTGCGAGTCGCCCTCGTTGTTGGCGCGGTAGTAGGCCGATACGCCGGCGCGGCGGTCGCGCACCAGCTCGGCTTCCTTGAGCTTGGCCAGGTGCGTGGACACGCGCGGCTGAGCCAGGTGCAGCACCTGGGCCAGCTCGGCCACGGTCAGCTCCTCGCGCTCCAGCAGGGCCAGCAGGCGCACGCGGGTGGGATCGGCCAACAGGCGCAGGACGCCCGAGGCGGTCGCCAGATCCATTTTCATCCCTTTATCGCGATGCGAAGATGGATAGGCTAGGCGGCAGGGTCGCGGGCGTCAAGGGTGGGGGTGCACGAGATCCGCCGAGGCTTCAGCCGCCAGTGCTGGTGCGGCCTCGGGGGCGGTGAGCTGGAGCTTGCCCTACGGGGGCGCATGCCGTTCGGCTAAACTAGCGGGCTTCGCCAAGTCTTGGAGCCGCCCATGGATTTCCGTTTCACCGAAGACCAGCTCTCGATCCAGTCGATCGCCCGCGATTTCGCGCAAAAGCGCATCGCGCCGGTGGCCGCGGAGCTGGATGCCAAGGGCGAATTTCCGCTGCAGAACATCCAGGAGATGGGGCAGCTCGGCCTGATGGGCATCGAGGTTCCGACCGAATACGGCGGTGCCGGCATGGACCCGATCGCCTACGTGCTGGCGATGGTCGAAATCGCTGCGGCGGACGCCGCCACCTCGACCATCATGTCGGTCAACAATTCACTGTTCTGCAACGGCATCCTCAAGCACGGCACGGAGGAGCAGAAGCAGACCTATGTGCGTGCCATCGCCTCGGGCGAAGCCATCGGCGCCTACGCGCTGACCGAGCCGCAGTCGGGCTCCGACGCCTCGGCCATGCACACGCGTGCGACGAAGAACGCCGACGGCGATTGGGTGATCAACGGCAAGAAGAGCTGGATCACTTCCGGCCCTGTCGCGCGCTACATCGTGCTGTTCGCGATCACCACGCCCGGGATCGGCGCCAAGGGCGTGTCGGCATTCATCATCGACACCAAGCGGCCGGGCTTCCACGCCGGCAAGACAGAGCCGAAGCTCGGCATCCGCGCGTCGGCGACCTGCGAGATCGAGTTCAACGACTACGTCTGCCCGAAGGAGAACATGCTGGGGCAGGAAGGCAAGGGTTTCGCCATCGCCATGGGCGTGCTCGACGCCGGCCGCATCGGCATCGCCTCGCAGGCAGTGGGCATCGCGCGCGCCGCCTACGAGGCCACGCTGCAGTGGTCGAGGGACCGCAAGGCCTTCGGTGCGCCGATTGGCACGTTCCAGATGACCCAGGCCAAGATCGCGGACATGAAGTGCAGGTTGGACGCGGCCACGCTGCTGACCTTGCGCGCGGCCTGGGCCAAGGGCGAGACGGAGAAGAACGGCGGGCGCTTCGGCACCGAGGCGGCAATCGCCAAGCTGACTGCGTCCGAGGCGGCGATGTGGATCAGCCATCAGGCGGTGCAGATCCACGGCGGCATGGGCTACTCCAAGGAAATGCCGCTGGAGCGCTACTTCCGTGACGCCAAGATCACCGAGATCTACGAAGGCACCAGCGAGATCCAGCGCATCGTGATCGCGCGCAACGAGACCGGCCTGCGTTGAGCTTTCTCGCTCCTTCTCCCTTCCGGGGCGAGGGGGACGGGGCTCGCGGGAACGCTTCCAGAGCTTGCTGACGAACCCTTCGAAGCATCGCTGTACAGCAGACATTTTCGGATAACGAAAGCCCGGGCTGTGCCCGGGCTTTTTCTTTGGGTCCGGGGCCAGCCCCCCGATCCCTCACCCCAGCCTCTCCCCCATCATGGATAAGTAACGGGGGAGAGGGAGCAGGATGGCGCTACTGCCCGCGACGTGGGTCCGAGTCGAACGTATGCGGCCCATGGCCGATTCCCGACTGCGCCGGACCGTCACCATCGAGCTTGTCGCCGAGCAACCGACGCACTACCACGTAGAACACCGGGATCAGCAGCACGCCCAGGAACGTGGCGAACAGCATGCCGCCGATGACGCCGGTGCCGATCGCGTGGCGCGCGTTGGCGCCGGCGCCTGAGGAGATGAACAGCGGGAACACGCCCAGGATGAACGCCAGCGAGGTCATCAGGATCGGACGCAGGCGCAGGCGGGACGCCTCGACCACGCCTTCGCGCAGCGTCTTGCCATGAGCCTGCTGCTCCACCGCGAATTCCACGATCAGGATCGCGTTCTTCGCCGCCAGGCCGATCACCGTGATCAGGCCGATCTTGAAGTAGATGTCGTTGGGCAGCCCACGCAGCAGCGTGAACACCACCGCGCCGAGCAGGCCCAGCGGCAGCACCAGCAGCACCGAGACCGGGATCGACCAGCTCTCGTACAGCGCCGCCAGCGCCAGGAACACGATCACGATCGACAGCACCATCAGCAGCGTGGCGGCGTTGCCGGAAAGGATCTCCTGATAGGACTGGCCGGTCCAGTCGAAGCCGTAGCCCTGCGGCAGGTCGCTGGTGACGATCTTCTCCATCTCGGCCATGGCCTCGCCCGAGGCATGCCCCGGTGCCGGCGAGCCGACGATCTCGACCGCTGCGTAACCGTTGTAGCGGGTCAGCGAGGGCGAGCCCATCTGCCAATCCGCGTGCACCACGTTGGACAGCGGGATCATCTCCGGCGTACCCGCGGCGGTGGTCTGCGTGCTGCTGGGGGTAAAGAAGTGCTGCAGCGCGTCCGGGCCCATGCGATAGGGCGCATCGGCCTGCATGATCACGCGCTTGACACGGCCGCCGTAGGTGAAGTCGTTGACGTACACCGGCGCCAGCATCAGGCCGACCGCGTTGTAGATGTCACCCACCGACAGGCCCATCGACTGCGCCTGCACGCGGTCCACGTCCAGGTGCAGCTGCGGTGCGTCCTCGAGTGCGTTCGGGCGCACGCCGGTCAGCAACGGATCCTGGCTGGCCTTGCCCAGCAGCGTGTTGCGCGCCTGCGTGAGCGCCTGACGGCCGGCGCCACCGCGGTCCTGCAGGTACATGTCGAAGCCGCCGAACTGGCCCAGGCCCTGAACGGTGGGGATGTTCACCACGAAGATGCGCGCGTCATGGATCTGGAACAGGGCCATGTTCGCCCGCTGGATGAAGTCCGCCGCAGTGCCATCGCGCTCGGACCAATCCTTGAGCTTGATGAAGGCCATGCCGGCGTTCTCGCCCGAGCCGATGAAGCTGAAACCGGCCACCTGCAATACGGTGTCCACGGCCGGATCCTTCTTCAGGATCTTCAACATCTGGCCCATCACCTCTTCGGTGCGCTGCTTGGTGGCGCCCGGCGGCAGCTGGATCACCGACATCGCGTAGCCCTGGTCCTCTTCGGGCAGGAAGCTGCCGGGCAGACGGGTGTAGAGGAAGCCGGCCAGCACCGCGACCAGCACGAACACGAACATCCAGCGCGGCGCGTGCCGCACGGCGCTGCCGACGTGGCCGGTGTAGGTGCGGGTGGTCCACTCGAAGAACTGGTTGAACTTGCGGAAGACGACGTTCTTCTTCTTGTGGTGCTCGGGCTGCAGGAAGCTGGCGCACAACGCCGGCGTGAACGACAGCGCGAGGAACGCCGAAAACGCCATCGACACCGCGATGGTCAGCGCGAACTGCTTGTAGATGATGCCCGACGCGCCAGGCTGCAGCGCCGAAGGCACGAACACCGCCGTCAACACGACGGTGATCGCCACCACCGCTCCGGTGATCTGCGCCATCGCCTTGCGCGTTGCCTCCTTCGGCGGGAGGTTCTCCTCGGTCATGATGCGTTCGACGTTCTCGATCACCACGATCGCGTCATCGACCACGATGCCGATGGCCAGCACCATGCCGAACAGGGTCAGCTGGTTGATGGTGAAGCCCAGCACCAGCATGCCCAGGAAGGTGCCCAGCAGAGCGACCGGGATCACCAGCGTCGGGATGATGGTGGCGCGGATGTTCTGCAGGAACAGCAGCATCACCAGGAACACCAGGACGATCGCCTCGACCAGGGTGTGCACCACCTCGTCGATGGAGATCCGCACGAACGCAGTGCTGTCGTACGGGCTGAACCAGCTCACGCCGGGGGGGAAGCTCGGCGCCAGCTCGTCCATCTTGCTGCGCACGGCGGTGGCCACGTTCAGTGCGTTGGCGCCCGGCAGGAGCTGGATCGCGAAGGCACCGATCGGCTTGCCGTCGACGGTGGTGTCGAAACCGTAGTTGCCCGGACCGAAGCTGATCTTTGCCACGTCGCCAAGCTTGACCGTGGTGCCATCGGGATTCGCGCGCAGGATGATGCCGGCGAACTGCTCCGGGCTCGTGAAGCGGCCCTCGGTCGACACCGTGGCAGTGAAGCCCTGGCCGGGCAGGGCCGGGTCGGCGCCGATCGAGCCGGCGGCAAACTGCACGTTCTGCGCGCGGATCGCGTCGAGCACCTGCGTGGCCGAGAGGTTGTAGCCCTGCAGCTTGTCCGGGTTGAGCCAGATGCGCATGGCGTACTCGGAGCCGAACTGGTTGGTGCTGCCCACGCCCGGCACGCGGGCGATCTGGTCGAGCACCTGCGAGCCGACGATGTCGCTCAGGCGATCGCGGTCGATGCTGGGGTTGTCGGACTTGAGTGCCACCACCATCAGGAAGCCTGAGTTGGCCTTGGCCACCACCACACCCTGCTGGGTCACTTCGGAGGGCAGGCGCGGCGTGGCCAGCGAAACCTTGTTCTGCACCTGCACCTGGGCGATGTCCGGGTCCGTGCCGCTCTCGAAAGTCAGCGTGATGCTGGCGCGGCCGCTAGCGCTGGAAGACGAGGAGAAGTACAGCAGGTGATCGATGCCGGTCAGCTGCTGCTCGATGACCTGGGTGACTGCCTTCTCGGTGGTCTCGGCGCTGGCGCCGGGATAGGAGGCGTTCACCGTCACCGAGGGCGGTGCGATGTTGGGATAGGACTCCACGCCCAGGTTAAGGATGGCCAGCACCCCGCCCAGCGAGATCAGGATGGCCACCACCCACGCGAAGATCGGGCGGTCGATGAAGAAACTCGGCATGTCGCGGCTCCGTTACTTGCCGCGCGCGGTCGCGGCGGCGGCAGGGGCCTTCGCGGCGGCAGCCGGCGTCTTGCCCGCGGGCACCGGAGGCTGCCAGGGGGACGGATTGGCCGGAGCACCTTCCTTGACGTTCTGCACGCCCGAGACGATCACCTTCTCGCCGGCCTTCAGGCCGTCGGTGATCACCCAGTCGCCACCCTGCATCGCGCTGGTGGTGACGCCGTTGCGGGCGACCTTGTTGTCAGGGCCGACGGTGAACACGTAGGCGCCGGCGGTGTCGCGCAGTACCGCCGCCTGCGGCACCACGAACACGTTGTGGCGCTGGCCCAGCGAGGCTTCGAGCGTGACGTACATGCCCGGCAGCAGGGTGTGTTCGGGGTTGGGCAGGCGCGCGCGCAGCTTCACCGCACCGGTGGCAGGGTCGACGTTGGTGGAAGAGAAGTCCACGGTGCCCGGCTGGCCGTACGCGCTGCCGTCAGGCAAGGCGACATGCACCTGGGCGCTGTCGTTGCCGGCCAGCGAAACGTTGCCCTGGCCCTGCGCCTGGCGAAGCTGTTCGAGCTCGGCCACGCTCATGGTGAAGTTCACGTACAGCGGGTCGATCTGGTCGACGGTGGTGAGCAGGGTCGCCTCGCCCTGGCCGACCAGGGCGCCTTCGGTCACCTGCTGCTGGCCGGCGCGGCCGTCGATCGGCGAGCGCACGTCGGCGTAGCCGAGGTTGATCTGCGCCGACTGCACCGACGCGCGCGCCTGCTGCACGGCCGCCGCGGCGCTGCGCTCGGCCGCCAGCGCGTTGTCCAGGTCGGCCTTGGAGACGTAGCCCTTCGGCGCCAGCTCGCGGGCGCGGCTGGCGTTGACCTTGGCGTTGGTGTAGCTGGCCTGTGCCTGCGCCAGGCTCGCCTGGGACGCGCCCAGCGTAGCCTTCAGGGGGGCCGGGTCGATCTGGAACAGGAGCTGGCCCTTCTTGACGTCGGTGCCTTCCTCGTAGGTGCGCTTGAGCAGCACACCGGGTACGCGGGCGCGCACGTCGGCGCTGCGAAACGCGGACAGGCGGCCGACCAGGTCCTTGGTCAGCGGCACGGTCCGCGCCTTGAGCGTGATCACTCCCACTTGCGGCGGCGGCATCTGCTGCTGTCCCTGCGGCTGGCCCTTGCCGCCGCAGGCGGCCAGGGCGAGCAGGCCGAGGCACAGGCCCAGGGTGCGCGTTGTCGTGGACTTCATGGGAACTCCATTCTTATGAGGCGTGATTCTTGATGACCGGGCGGGGAAGCCGGCGAGCATACGAGGGTTGCCGTGTCCGACCAGTGCCAATGGTCGTGACTCGGCGTGCCGGCGGCGGGGCACCGTCGGGCTGGAAGCGCGCAACTATACCGTCGAGTTTACATTTTGCGAACCGTGCCAGCCAAGACTTGCGCGTTGTGGAATGTTGTGAACAAAGCGGTCGCCACGGATCTTTAATTCGGGCAATACCCGGGTAACGACGAAGCTCGGTATCGGTTATCGACAAGGATCTGCGCCTGCCCGTGTCGCCCGGGCCCGGGAACGCCCTCCAGCGCCCGCCGCTTCAGGCTTCGTCGGTGGAATCGCCCCGACGCGAGGCGTATCCTTTTCGGGCTTTACGCCTCCCCAGCGTGGGCACCTTTCGTTTCCACTGACAAGCAGATGCCATGAATGCCATTCGCGCGACCAGCGACAGCCCGGTGCCCCCGGCTGTTTTCGAGGAACTGAAGAACAGCGGCTTTCCGACCCAGCGCCTTGATGAGGCGCAATTTTTTATCGGTGCTTTCTTCGCGCGGATGGCGCACAGCGACGTGGACCTGCACACCCCGGCCGAATGGGCATCGCTCGTCGCCGGGCTGCTCGATTTCATCCAGCAGCGCGAGCCGGGCCGCGCCAAGGTGCGCGTGTTCAACCCCGAGCGCGGCCATGCCGGACGCAGCGTCATCGAGGTCGTTACCGACGACATGCCGTTCCTGGTCGACACCGTCAGTATGGTGGTCTCGGACGACCTGCAGATCCACGCGGTGATCCATCCCGTCGTCAACGCCGCGCGCGACGCCAAGGGCCAGCTGCAGCGCCTCGGCGAGGGCGGCGCGCCTGAATCGGTGATGCACTTCGAGGTTGATCGCGTCGCGGACGAGGCCGCCCAGGCCGTGCTGAAGGCGCGCGTGGAAGCGGCGCTGGAAGACGTGCGCGCCGCAGTGGACGACTGGTCGGCCATGCGCGACAAGGCCCTGGCGATCGCCGCCGAGCTGCCGCAGCGCAAGTTGCGCATGGACGAGCGCTCGGTTGGCGAGGCCACCGATTTCCTGCGCTGGCTGGCCGACGACAACTTCACCTTCCTGGGCTACCGCGAATACGAGGTGACCGAGGCCGACGGCGAGGAAGTGTTGCGCGCCGTCAACGACTCGGGCCTGGGCATCCTGCGCGGCAGCGAGCGCTCGGTCGCGCCGCGTTCGCTGCGCAGCCTGGTCGCCTCCGAACTGCCGCAGTCGGGCTCCACCGATGCAATCATCCTGACCAAGACGAACGCCCGCTCGCACGTGCATCGCCCGGGCTACATGGATTACGTCGGCGTGCTGCGCTTCGACGCCGACGGCAAGCCGGTCGCCGAGCAGCGCTTCCTGGGCCTGTTCTCCTCCAACGCCTACATGGCCCGTCCGCAGGACGTGCCGCTGGTGCGCCAGAAGGTCGAGGCGGTGATGTGCCGTTCGGGCCTGAAGCGCGATTCGTACTCGGGCAAGTCGTTGCGGCACATCCTGGAAACGCTCCCGCGCGACGAGCTGTTCCAGAGCAGCGAGGACGAGCTGTTCGGCATCTCGTGCGGCATCCTGGATCTGCGCCAGCGTGCGCGCACGCGCCTGTTCGTGCGCCGCGACCGCTATGGCCGCTTCTACACCTGCCTGGTCTACGTGCCCCGCGAGCGCTTCAACACCACGGTGCGCGAGCGCATCGAAAACCTGCTGCGCGATGCGCTGCACGGCGAGTACGTGGATTCGGCCGTGCTGATGGGCGAGACCGCGCTGGCCCGCCTGCACGTGGTGGTGCGTCCGAAGATCGGCGACCGCGCCAGCTATGACAGCGCCGCGCTGGAGCAATCGGTGGCCGCGATCGTGCGCAACTGGCACGACGACGTGCGCGATGCGCTGGTCGCCGCGCGCGGCGATCACGAGGGCGTGGTACTCGCCAACCGCTACGTCAAGGCGCTGCCGGCCGGCTACGTCGACGAGGTGAGCCCGGAAGTGGCGGCCGAGGACGTCCGAGAGCTCTCGCAGCTCGAAGGCGACGACGACGTGCGCATGTCGTTCTACCACCCGCCGCAACGGCCGGACGAGCTGCGCTTCAAGGTGTTCCGTTCGGGCAGCGACATCGCGCTTTCCGAAGTGCTGCCTCAGCTGGAGAACCTGGGCCTGCGCGTGCTCACCGAGCACGTCTACGACGTGCGCACGGGCGGCACGCCGCTGTTCATCCAGGACTTCGAGGTGCAGCCGGTGGGCCACCTCACCTTTACCGTGGAACAGGTCGGCGAGCTGTTCGAGGATGCCTTCGAGCAGATCTGGCGCGGCAACGCGGAGAACGATGGCTTCAACCGCCTCGTGCTCGGTGCCAAGCTCAACTGGCGCCAGGTCGCCATGCTGCGCGGCTACTGCAAATACCTGCTGCAGACCGGGGTGTCGTTCTCGCAGGCCTACATGGAGGACGCGCTCAACCGCTACCCGGCGGTCGCCGGCCTGCTGGTGGAGCTGTTCAACGCCAAGTTCGATCCCGATCGTGAAAGCCTGTCGGCGGACAAGCTCAAGACCGCCGGCGAATTGCTCAGCGCCGAAATGCGCGTGCTGATCCCGGGCAACGTGCAGTCCGCGCAGCCGGGCCTGGTCGATGGCCTGGTCGCGATGCTCTCGCGCCCGCGCGCCGAGCAGGTCGCGGTCACCGAGGACGCCGTCGCGGCGCTGCTGGAGAACGTCGCCAGCCTGGACGACGATCGCATCCTGCGCAGCTTCCTGGGCGTGATCCGCGCCACCCTGCGCACCAGCTTCTTCCAGCAATGGGACGGCGCCTACCGTCCGTACATCAGCTACAAGTTCGACTCTCACAAGGTGCCTGAGCTGCCCAAGCCGGTGCCATACCGCGAGATCTTCGTCTCGGCGGCGCGCGTGGAAGGCATCCACCTGCGTTTCGGCGCGGTGGCGCGCGGCGGCCTGCGCTGGTCGGACCGTCGCGAGGACTTCCGCACGGAGGTGCTCGGCCTGGTCAAGGCGCAGATGGTCAAGAACACGGTGATCGTGCCGGTCGGTTCCAAGGGCGGCTTCTTCGTCAAGCGCCCGCCGGCTGGCGGCGACCGGGACGCGCAGCTGGCTGAGGGCATCGCCTGCTACAAGATGTTCATCAACGGCCTGTTGGACATCACCGACAACCTGGTCGAAGGCAAGGTGGTGCCGCCGCACGAAGTGGTGCGCCATGACCAGGACGATCCGTATCTGGTCGTTGCCGCGGACAAGGGCACGGCGACGTTCTCCGACATCGCCAATGCGATCTCGATCGAGCACAACTTCTGGCTCGGCGACGCGTTTGCCTCCGGCGGCTCGAACGGCTACGACCACAAGGGCATGGGCATCACCGCCAAGGGTGCGTGGGAATCGGTCAAGCGCCACTTCCGTGCGCTGGGCCGCGACTCGCAGACGCAGGATTTCACCTGCGTCGGTATCGGCGACATGTCCGGCGACGTGTTCGGCAACGGCATGCTGCTGTCCGAGCACATCCGCCTGCTGGCCGCGTTCGACCACCGCCACATCTTCCTCGACCCGAACCCGGATGCGGCCAGGTCCTTCGCCGAGCGCCAGCGCATGTTCAAGCTGCCACGCTCGAGCTGGGAGGACTACGACAAGTCGCTTATCTCCGAGGGTGGCGGCATCTACGCCCGCAGCCTCAAATCGATTCCGGTCTCGCCGCAGGTGCGCGAGGCGCTGGGCATCAAGGGTGAAGCCACCCATCTGACGCCCGCGGAGCTGATGAGCGCGATCCTGAAGGCCCCGGTCGACCTGTTGTGGAACGGCGGCATCGGCACGTACGTGAAGTCCTCGCACGAGACCAACGCCGACGTCGGCGACCGCGCGAACAACGCATTGCGCATCGACGGCGCCGACCTGCGCTGCAAGGTGGTGGGCGAGGGCGGCAACCTGGGCTTCACCCAGAAGGGCCGCATCGAGGCCGCGCAACATGGCGTGCTGCTGAACACCGACTTCATCGACAACTCCGCCGGCGTGGACACCTCCGACCACGAGGTCAACATCAAGATCCTGCTCAACGACGCCGTGCGCCGCGGCGAGCTGACCGAGGAAGGCCGCAACAAGCAGCTGGCCGCGATGACCGACGAGGTCGCGCAGCTGGTGCTGTGGGACAACTACCGCCAGAACCAGGCGATCACCCTGATGGAGCACCAGTCGGTCAAGCGGCTGGGTTCGTTGGCGCACTTCATCCGCGAACTGGAAGCGCAGGGCCTGCTCGACCGCCAGGTCGAGAACCTGCCCTCCGATGCGGAGCTGTCCGAGCGCAAGACGCGCCACCAGGGCATGACCCGGCCGGAGCTTTCCGTGCTGCTGTCCTACGACAAGATCAAGCTGTTCCAGCAACTGCTCGAGTCGGACGTGCCGGAAGATCCATATCTGTCCAAGGAGCTGGTGCGCTACTTCCCTGAGCCGCTGCACGAGAAGTACGCGGCCAACATGCAGCGCCACCGCCTGAAGCGCGAGATCATCGCCACCGCGGTGACCAACTCGACGATCAACCGCATGGGCGCTACCTTCATGCTGCGCATGCAGGAGGACACCGGGCAGGGTCCGGCGGCGATCGCCAAGGCTTACACCGCCGCGCGCGAGATCCTCGACGCGCGCGAGCTGTGGGCGGAGATCGAGGCGCTGGACAGCAAGGTGGCCGAGGACACCCAGATCGACGCGATCATGCAGATCTGGTCGCAGCTGCGCCACATGACCCGCTGGCTGCTCAATCGCCCCGGTGGCAACCTGGACATCGCTGCCAATGTCGAGCGCTACCAGGCCGGCGTCAGCGCGTTGCGCAAGGCGCTGCCCCATGTGCTGACGGAAACCGGCAAGGCCGACTTCGAGCTCAGCTGCGAGAAGTGGGAGGGCCTGGGCGTCCCGGCCGAACTGGCCGTGCGGCTGGCCCGCATGCCGGTATTGCGCGCGGTGCTGGACATGGTCGAGGTGGCACGCCAGAGCGACCAGCCGGTCACCACCGTCGCCAGCGTGTTCTACGAACTGGGCGAGGTGCTCGACCTGGAGTGGTTGCGCGGCCAGATCGAGGCACTGCCGGTGGAAGGCCACTGGCATGCCCAGGCGCGTGGCTCGCTGCTGGACGAGCTCAACCACCAGCATCGCGCGCTGGCGCAGCAGGTGCTGTCCCTGGGCGGTGGCAGCAACGGCCTCTCGCCAGTGCAGGCGTGGCTGGAGCGCGACGATCCCACGCTCAACTACACCCGCAGCATGCTCGCCGAGATCCTGACCCAGAACGCGGACTATCCGATCGCCTCGGTCGCCGTCCGCCGCCTGGCGCAACTGGCGCAGGTGCCGGTCGGGTGACGCACGAAGCCCGGGGGTTTAACGCCCCCGGGCAACCTTGCAGGAGCGCACTCTTGCGCACGATTGCACCTGCGTTCGGCGGCGGATGGTCGCGTACTTAGGGGCGCTCCTACATCGTCATGGGCTGCGCTAAGCTCGGAGCCTCACCTCGACACGCCGGATGCCCATGCGCTTCGCCTTCGTCGCCAGCGACACCCCGGTCGCCCAGCAGGCCCGCCGCAAGCTGGCCGAGCGCTACGGCGACCTGCCGCCGCTGGAGGCCGAGGTGATCGTGGCGCTGGGCGGCGACGGCTTCATGCTGCGCACCCTGCATGCCCACCGCGCGCTGGACCTGCCGGTCTACGGCATGAAGCTCGGCCGCGTCGGCTTCCTGATGAACAAGCACCAGCTCGACGACCTGCCCGGGCGCATCGAGCGCGCGCACGCCGCCGTGCTGTATCCGCTGCAGATGCGCACCACCGATGGCGCCGGCAACGAGCAGTTCGCGCTGGCGTTCAACGAGGTCTCGCTGCTGCGCCAGACCAACCAGGCCGCGCACCTGGAAGTGAAGCTCAACGACACGGTCAAGCTGCCCGCGCTGGTGTGCGACGGCATCATGGTCGCCACGCCGGCCGGCTCCACCGCGTACAACCTTTCCGCCCATGGACCGATCCTGCCGCTGGACGCGAACGTGCTGGCGCTTACCCCGATCAGCCCGTTCCGCCCGCGCCGTTGGCGCGGCGCGATCCTGCCGCACCGCACGCTGGTGACCCTGCGCGTTCTGGAGCCGGGCAAGCGGCCGGTCAGCGCCACCGCCGACTTCCTCGAAGTGCGCGACGTGCGCGAGGTGACGATCTGCCAGGCGCAGGAGTGCGGGGTGAAGCTGCTGTTCGATCCGGAGCACAACCTGGAACAGCGCATCCTCGATGAGCAGTTCGCGGCAGAGTAGGGGAAGGGCGAGGGCGCCGCGGCGGGTTTTCATGGGTGCATCCCAGCCTCGAACCACCACCCTCGTCCCTCGCCCCATTTGCTAGATTCCCTTCCATGGACCCAGCCCCCACCAACGCCCACGATCCCGGTGCCAGCAACGACAACCGCCTGGTCGTCGCCATCTCCTCGCGGGCGCTGTTCGACCTGGGCGACAGCCACACGCTGTTCGAGCGCGATGGGCTGGACGCCTACCGCCGCTTCCAGATCGAGCACGAGAACGAGATCCTGCAGCCGGGTGTGGCCTTCCCGCTGGTGCAGAAGCTGCTGGGCCTCAATCGGCTGGCGGGCGACAAGCCCCCGGTGGAAGTGATCCTGCTGTCGCGCAATTCCGGCGACACGGGCCTGCGCATCTTCAACGCCATCCAGCACCACGGCCTGGAAATCAGCCGCGCGGCCTTTACCAGCGGTGCGCCGACGTCGGACTACATCGCACCGTTCAAGGCCGATCTGTTCCTGTCCGCCAATGCCGAGGACGTCGGCCGTGCGCTTGCCGCCGGCGTGGCGGCGGCCACCATCCTGCCCAGCACCGCGCCGCCGCGGGCCAGCGAGCAACTTCGCATCGCCTTCGACGGTGACGCGGTGATCTTCGGCGACGAGGGCGAGCGCGTCTCCCGCGAGGAGGGCCTGGAGGCCTTCCACCGCCGCGAGACCGAACAGGCGGGCGAGCCGCTCTCGGTGGGCCCGTTCCGCGGCTTCCTTACCGCACTGCACCGCCTGCAGACCGCTTTCCCCGCAGAGGATTCACCCATCCGCACGGCGCTGGTTACCGCCCGTTCCGCGCCCGCGCACAAGCGCGTGATTCTCACCCTGCGCCGCTGGGGCGTGCGCATCGACGAGGCGCTGTTCCTCGGCGGACGGGACAAAGGCCCGTTTCTCGATGCCTTCGGTGCCGACATCTTCTTCGACGACTCGCCGGCCAACGTGGAATCGGCACGCAAGCACGTCGCGACGGGTCATGTGCCCCACGGCGTGAGCAACCGTTGAGGGAACGCTGGCCGGTCGCGCGGTCCGTCGCCGCTACAATCGGATGCTCGACGAGCATCGGGATATCTTGTGCTGCCATCCGTGCTGGCGATCCTCTTCCTCGCCACGTTCATTCGTTCGGCCTTCGGCTTTGGCGAGGCACTGGTCGCCGTGCCACTGCTGGCCTTCGTCATGCCGGTAGAGACGGCCGCGCCCATCGCCGTGCTGGTCTCGATCACGGTCGCGGCCATTGCCGTCGCGCAGGACTGGCGCCATATCCACTTCCGTAGCGCGGGACGGCTGTTCCTGGCTACCGCGATCGGAACGCCGATCGGCCTGTGGGCTCTTCATGCGCTCGATAGCCACCTGGTCAAGCTGGCGCTCGGCGCAATCGTGGCCGGATTCTCTGCCTTCTCCCTGATGCGCCGGGGACCGGCGGTACTGCATGACGACCGGCATGCGTGGACGTTCGGGCTCGGCGCGGGCGTGCTCGGCGGAGCGTACGGCATGAACGGACCGCCCCTGGTGATGTACGGCGCGCTGCGCGGCTGGCCGCCCGTGCATTTCCGGGCAACCTTGCAGGGTTACTTTCTGCCGGCGAGCGGACTGGTACTGGTGGGCTACGGAACGACCGGACTGTGGACCTCCGCCGTGACGCACCAGTATCTCGCCGCGCTTCCCGCGGTGCTCCTTGCGATCCCCCTGGGGCGCATGGTCAACAGGCGCATCAGCGGACCGGTATTCATGGTTTGCGTCCACGGCGGCCTGGTGGTGGTCGGCGTGATGCTGCTGCTCCAATCGCTTGGCTGGATAGGCGGCTAGCGTCGTCGGCCTGGACGGGTCACCCGGGTGCATCGCATGCGAGGGGGGCGGTCAGATCCTGACGGGTCTTGGCAGTTGCTCGTGCGGGACACGGCGATGATGGGCATCAGGGTACCGAATGCCCCTTGCTCGCGACCCAGATCGCGTACCAGTCCTCGGCACTCAACCGCACGTCAAGCGCCGCGACTGCTTCGCGCAGGCCTTCGACCCGCCGCGTCCCGGTGATTGGCCAGGGCCGCGAGGGATGGCGCAGGATCCACGCATAGGCCAGGGTGGCGATGCTCACGCCGAGGCGAGCGGCGATCGGCAGCATGGCTTCGCGTACGCGCAGCGCCTGCGGGTCGTCGGGGTGGAACAACCTGCCACCGCCGAGCGGCGACCAGATCATCGGGCGCCATCCAAGCTGCTGCGCCTGGTCGAGCGTACCGTCGTCGAGCGCGCCCAGCGCCAGGGGCGACAGCTCCAACTGGTTGGTGAGCAGCGGATGGTGCTGCTGCAGCAAGGCGAACTGGCTGGCGTTGAAATTGGAAACGCCCCAGTGCGCCACCTTGCCCTCGCGGGTGAGTACGCGAAAGGTATCGGCCAGCGCCGCGGCATCCATCAGGTAATCCGGGCGGTGGATCAGCACCAGGTCGAGTTGTTCGGCGCGTAGGTTGCGCAGCGATTGCTCCACTTGTGCGCGCACGTACCCGGGCGAGCTGTCGTAGTGATTGAGGCGGTACGGCCGCTCGGGCGATTGCAGGCGGATGCCGCACTTGGTCACCAGCTGCAGCCGCGAACGCAGGCCCGGGGCGGCTGCTAGCGCTTCGCCGAACAGCGCCTCGGCGCGGTAGTCGCCATAGATGTCCGCATGGTCGAAGCTGGTGATGCCCAGCTCCAGTGCCTGCTCGATCCAGCGCACGCGGGCGGGCACGTCCAGCGACCACGAGGCCAGTCGCCACAGGCCGGCGACCACGGGAGAGAGCGTCAGCGCTGCGGGAATCGTCATGGGCATGGGCGGGAGGCGGCCGAAGGCAACGCAGTGTGCGAACCGGGCGACGCCATGGCAAGGCGCGGATCACACCAGCCGGGCACGCCGCCACCAGCCGGTGACCTGTTCCTCGCGTACCAGGGTGAACAGGCCGGCGCCCAGGATCAGTGCGATGCCGGCCAGCATCGGCCAGTCCAGCGTGTCACCAAACAGCCAGTAGCCGAAGCCGATCGCCCACAGCATCTGGCTGTACTGGGTCGGCGCCACGCGGTTGGCCGGAACGAGCTGGGTGGCCAGCATCAAAAGTACGCCGGCCAGCCCGGCGAGCAGGCCATAGCCGGCCAGCAGCTCGCCCTGGTGCAGGGTCGGCCAGGTGAAGGAGGGCAGCATCAGCAAGCCGCCGGCCACCAGCGGGCCGATCACGCCGGCGCCGTACAGGCTGATGCGCTTCTCGTGCGCACCGGCCATGCGCAACGCCACTACCGAAATCGCCCCGGCCATGCCGCAGGTGATCGCCGCGAAGTGGCCCAGGCCCAGATGGCGGAAGCCCGGCCGCAGCACCACCAGCACACCGACGAATCCGGCGAACACCGCCGACCAGCGGCGCCAGCCCACGTGTTCCTTGAGGAACACCACCGACAGCACGGTCACGAAGATCGGCATCAGGAAGATCAGCGCGAAGGTCTCGGCCATCGGCAGATGCGTGAACGCCACCACCGCCGACACGTTGGTGATCGCGCCGGTCACTGCCCGGATCCACCACAGCGATGGCCGGTTGGCGACGAACACCTCGTGCCAGCGGTCACCCGGCTTGCGAATGAACGGAATGGCCACCAGCCCCAGCACCGCCCCGAAGAACACCGCTTCGAACGCCGGCAGCGAGCCGCGCAGGGATTTGACGAAGGCGTCGCTGATCGCGTAGGCCGCGTAGCAGGCAAAGCCGAGTAGTACGCCCTTGAACATGGGGTGGTCCGGGTAGGGTTGGGGGCTGCGCGTCAGGCGGGCGGGCGCCCGGCATGACCTCCCGCCGCCGCGGGCGGTAGAATGCCGGGCTTGTCCCTCCAACGGAACCCAAGCATGGCCGTCCGCCTCGACCCGCTCGACCTGTACGACGTCCGTTCGCTGCTCACCGACGAGGAGCGCATGGTGCAGGACACCGTCGGCCGCTTCGTCGACGAGAAGGTGTTGCCGATCATCGGCGACTGCTTCGACCAGGGCCGCTTCCCGAAGGAACTGATCCCCGAGATCGCCAACCTGGGCCTGCTTGGCGCGACGATCCCGGAAAAGTACGGCTGCGCCGGTATGAACGGCGTGAGCTACGGCCTGATCTGCCAGGAGCTGGAGCGCGGCGACTCGGGCCTGCGCAGCTTCGCCTCGGTGCAGAGCTCGCTGTGCATGTACCCGATCTACGCCTACGGCACCGAAGAACAGAAGACGCACTACCTGCCGAAGATGGCGGCGGGCGAGGTCATCGGCTGCTTCGGCCTGACCGAGCCGCACGGCGGCTCCGATCCGGCCAACATGAAGACCAACGCCAGGAAGGACGGCGGCGACTGGGTCATCAACGGCGCCAAGATGTGGATCACCAACGGCAACCTCGCCCACATCGCGATCGTCTGGGCACAGACCGAGGACGGCATCCAGGGCTTCATCGTGCCGACCGACACCGCCGGCTTCACCGCGCAGGAAGTACACAAGAAGATGAGCCTGCGTGCGTCGGTCACCTCCGCGCTGTTCTTCGACAACGTGCGCGTGCCCGAGGCCAACCGCCTGCCCAACGTGAAGGGCCTGAAGGGACCGTTGGGCTGCCTGACCCAGGCGCGCTACGGCATCACCTGGGGCCCGATCGGCGCGGCGCAAGCCTGCCTGAAGGAAGTGCTCGACTACACCGCCGAGCGCATCCTGTTCGGCCGCCCGCTCGCCTCCAACCAGGCGGTCCAGCTCAAGATGGCCGACATGGCCCGGCGCATCACCACCGCGCAGCTGCTCTCGCTGCAACTGGGCCGGTTGAAGGACGCCGGCACCATGCAGCCCACCCAGGTCTCGCTGGCCAAGTGGAACAACTGCCGCATGGCCATCGACATCGCCCGCGAGTGCCGCGACATCCTCGGTGGCGCCGGCATCACCACCGAGCATTCGGCGATCCGCCATGCGTTGAACCTGGAATCGGTGATCACCTACGAGGGTACCGAGACGGTGCACCAGTTGGTGGTCGGCCGCGAACTGACCGGCATCAACGCGTTCTGATGTTCCTTCGCCTCCGGGAAAAGGTGGCGCGCAGCGACGAATGAGGGTTCGGCCGTAGCGCAAGGTGAAAACCTGCGACGGGCTCTGAGCCTTCCTCCAACCCCTCTCCCGCTGGGAGGGGCTTTCAGGAGCCAGGCCTTGCACGTTCCGGACATCCGCATCGAAACCGACCGCCTGATCCTGCGTCCGCCGCGCATCGAGGACTTCGATGCCTATGCGGCGAACATGGCCGACCTCGAAGCCGCCCGCTTCATCGGCGGGCAGCAGCCGCGGGCGCTTGCATGGCGCGGTTTCCTGGCCTCAGCCGGCGCCTGGATGATCCAGGGCTTCTCGATGTTCGCCGTGATCGAGAAGGCCAGCGGCCAATGGATCGGACGGCTCGGCCCGTGGTTCCCCGACGGTTGGCCCGGCACCGAGGTCGGCTGGGGCCTGGCGCGCGCAGCCTGGGGCAAGGGCTACGCACTGGAAGGCGCCACCGCCGCGATCGACTGGGCATTCGACCACCTAGGCTGGGACGAGGTCATCCACTCGATCCATCCGGACAACAAGCCATCGCAGGCGCTGGCGCGGCGGCTCGGTTCCGCCTGCCGCGGCCCCGGCAAGCTGCCTGCACCGTACGAGGATTCGCCCACCGAGATCTGGAGCCAGACGCGCAACCAATGGCGTGCGCGGCGGGCGGTCGCATGAACCTGTTCCCGACCACCGGCACGGCCCCATTGCTGGGGCAGACGCTGGCGGCCTGCGTACCGGAGCTGCGGCGTCGCTGCAGCGATCCGTGGGCCGTGATCGGCAGCGCCGCGGCCTGGCTGGCAGGCGCCGACGTGGAGGTGGCCGATGTGGACGTGCTGACCAGCGCCCGCGACGCCCGATCCCTCGTCCGCCATTGGCAGGGACGTCTGCTCGACACCGCAGGTCTCAAGGACGCCGATCGCTTCCGCTCCCACTTCGCGCGCTTCGACTTCCCGCTTCCCGTGGAAGTCATGGGCGACCTCGAGGTCGCCAGGCCGGAGGGATGGCGGCGCGTCCACGTCGGCGCCACGACGTTGGTGCAGATCGACCGACTTTCCGTCCCCATCCCGACGCTCGACGAGCAGCTCCGCTTGCTCGAGTGCTTCGGCCGACCAAAGGACCGGCTCCGCGCCGGGTTGCTGACCCACCTCAGGGACGCTCCAGCATGATCACCATCTACGGCATGCGTGCCTCGGGCAATTGCTACAAGCTGCAGTTGCTGCTCGACCAGCTCGGTCGCGATTACCGCTGGATCGATGTCGACAGCGCGCACGGTGCGACGCGCACGCCCGAGTTCCTGGGCAAGAACCCCAATGGCAAGGTGCCGCTGCTGGAGCTGGAGGACGGGCGCCGGCTGGCCGAGTCCGATGCCATCCTCTGCTACCTCGCCGAGGGCACGCGCTTCTGGCCGAGCGGGGCAGAGCCCGGGGACGCGTGGCTTCGCGCACAGACGCTGCAGTGGCTGTTCTTCGAGCAATACAGCCACGAGCCCTGCATCGCGGTCGCGCGTTTCATCCGTGGCTGGTTGCCGCCGGAGCACCCGCGCCAGGCCGACGTGCCGGCATTGATCGAGCGCGGCAAGGGCGTGTTGGCGGTGATGGAGCAGCACCTGCTGGAGCGCGAGTGGTTCGTGGGCGAGCGCTATGGGCTTGCCGACATCGCGCTGTATGCCTATACCCATTGCGCCGGCGACGGCGGTTTCGACCTTTCGCCGTACCCGAACATCGAGGCGTGGCTGGCCCGCATTCGGGCTCAGCCAGGGCACACACCCATGCAAGCCTGATCGCCGCAGGCCTTCGGTAGGCCGTGCCCATTCCTGCGCGCCGGGCGCGGCATCGAAGCCCACCCTACAATCGCATTCCCATCGTCGAAGAACCTCCATGTCCCTGCCATTCCCGATCACCGCCCGCCACAAGGGCTTCAACCGCGCCGAGATCGTCGACCAGAACTTCACCGAGTTCGTGAAGCTTTGGCAGGGCGACGCCCACAGGGCGCCGCGCGACGACCAGCCGGTACTGCCGGGCAGTGCGCTGGATGCACGCGGCTTCCGCGAGCTGTTCGAGTCGCAGTTGATCAGCCGCCACCTGGACCTGATGGCGCGCGTACTGCGCGTGCAGAACAAGGTGTTCTACACGATCGGCTCCTCCGGCCACGAGGGCAACGCGATGGTGGCGCGGCTGACCCGGCACACCGATCCTGCGTTCCTGCACTACCGTTCCGGCGGCTTCATGGCCGAGCGCTTCCGCAAGCTGCCGGGCATGGACCCGGTCATGGATTCGGCACTGTCCTTCGCCGCGAGCAAGGACGACCCGGCCTCCGGTGGCCGCCACAAGGTGTGGGGCAGCAAGCCGCTGTGGGTGCTGCCGCAGACTTCGACCATTGCCTCGCACCTGCCCAAGGCGCTGGGCACAGCGGTCGCCATCGACCACGCCCGGCGCATCGGCCACACGCTGCCGGTGCCAGAGGATTCGATCGCCATCTGCTCGTTCGGCGATGCCTCTTCCAACCATGCGACCGCGCAGACCGCCTTCAACGCCGCCGGCTGGACCGCCTACCAGAAGCTGCCCGCGCCGGTGCTGTTCGTCTGCGAGGACAACGGCATCGGCATCTCGGTGAAGACGCCCACCGACTGGGTCGCCAGCAACTACCGCGCGCGCTCCAACCTCGACTATTTCTTCGCTGACGGTCTGGACCTGGCCGAGGGCTACGCCCAGGTGCAGCGCGCGGTCGAACACTGCCGCAGCACGCGCCGGCCGACCTTCCTGCACCTGAAGACCACCCGCGTCATGGGCCATGCCGGCACCGACTTCGAGATCGAGTGGCGCAGCATCGAAGAGCTTTGCGCCGTGGAGGCGACCGACCCGCTGCTGCGTTCGGCGGCAATCGCGCTGGAGTCGGGCCTGTACTCGAAGGACGATCTGCTGGCGCTGTACGAGGCGACCCGCAAGCGCTGCTTCGACGCTGCCGAAGAGGCCGATCGCCGGCCCAAGCTCGATCGCCTCGAAGACGTAATGGCGCCGCTGGCTCCGTACACGCCCGACAAGGTGAAGGCCGAGGCCGCGCGCACCGATTACGCCGACGCGCGCCTGAGGGCCTTCGGCAGTGAGGACAAGCTGCCGGAGAACCAGCCGCCGCGCCACCTGGCCATCCAGATCGGGCAGGCGCTGCACGACATCATGGCCAAGTACCCCGAGTCGCTGCTGTTCGGCGAGGACGTGGCGCAGAAGGGGGGCGTCTATACGGTCACCAAGGGCCTGCACAAGGTGTTCAAGAACACCCGCGTGTTCAACACCCTGCTGGACGAGACGGTGATCCTTGGCCTGGCCCAGGGCTACGCCAACATGGGCATGCTGCCGATCCCGGAGATCCAGTACCTGGCGTACTTCCACAACGCCGCCGACCAGATTCGCGGCGAGGCGGCCAGCCTGCAGTTCTTCTCCAACGACCAGTACCGCAATCCTCTTGTCATGCGCGTGGCCTCGCTGGGCTACCAGCGCGGCTTCGGCGGCCATTTCCACAACGACAACTCGATCGCTGCGTTGCGCGACATCCCGGGCCTTATCGTCGGCTGCCCCAGCCGCGGCGACGACGCGGCGACCATGTTGCGCACGCTGGCCGCGCTGGCGAAGGTAGACGGGCGCGTGTGCGCCTTCCTGGAACCGATCGCGCTGTACATGACCAAGGATCTGTACGAAGCCGGCGACGGCCAATGGCAGTTCGCCTACCCGGCACCGGGCGAGGCGATGGCGCTGGGCGAGGGTCGGGTCTACGACGACGAGGCCAACGACCTGGTGGTGTTCACCTTCGGCAACGGCGTGCCGATGGCGCTGCGCGCCGCACGCACCATCGAGGCCGAGCTCAAGTGGAAGGTGCGTGTGGTCGACCTGCGCTGGCTGGCACCGCTCAACGACGCCTTCATCGCCGCGCAGGCGAAGAGCGCCAAGCGCATCCTGGTGCTGGACGAGGGCCGCAAGAGCGCCGGCGTGGGCGAGGGCGTGATCACCGCCATCGTCGAGGCGGGTCTGGGTTCCACGCCGCTCGAGCGGGTGGTCGGCGCCGATACCTTCACGCCGCTGGCCGGTGCGGCCTTCCTGGTGCTGCCGGGCGAGGCGGACGTGGTGGCGGCGGCGCGCAAGCTCGCGGGTTGAGCCCTCGCCGGGGAGGGGCCGTGGCACGGCCCCCTCCCGGCAAGCGAGGGCGGATCATCCCGCTCCGTCTTCGACTTCGCTCACGCGCTCCCACGAATCATCGGTGATGCCTCGCGGTCCGTCGTACAGGCGTGCCTGATTGCGGCCGTTCACCTTGGCCTGGTACATCGCCTGGTCGGCGCGCTCGATCAGCGTCTCCACGGTGTCGCTGAAGGTGCGCATCGCCACTCCGATACTGACGCTGAGCATGAACTCCTGGTTGACCGGAATCTCCAGCCGATGCACGCGCCGGCACAGGCGCGTGGCGACCTGCATGGCCTGCTCCTGTACCACGCCGTCGAGCATGGCGATGAATTCCTCGCCGCCGTAGCGGCCGAGCAGGTCGGACGGACGCAATTCAGCGCGCAATGCCTCGGCCACCTCGATCAACGCACGATCGCCGGCGCGATGGCCCTGCTGGTCGTTGAGCAGCTTGAAGCGGTCCAGGTCCAGGAACAGCAACGCCACCGGCCGGCCGGTGCTTTCCTCCAGCACCGCTTCGGCGCCCTCGCTCCAGGCGCGGCGGTTGAGCACGCCGGTGAGCGAATCGTTGTCGGCCAGCGCGCGCACCAAATCGCGGTCGCGGCGCATGGTGAGCGCACGGTCGCCCAGGCCGACCGACAGCACGATCGCCTCGAAGGCTCCGGCGACTACGCTGGCGTCGCTGATCCAGCTCATGCCCGGCAGGGCACCGCTGAGTTGGGCGGTCGACAGGGCGGTGAGCGCCAGCAACGGGGTCCACCCGGCGAGGAAGAACCAGGCGTGGCGGGAGCCGTGCGCAGCCGCCACGGTGGCGGTGAGCAGCATCAGCAGCGCGCCCAGGATCAGCAACGGATCGACCAGCGCCTGCGCCACGTCCACCAGCAGGCCGATCGAGCTGCTGCGCATCAGCACCAGCAGCGGCATGCCGATGGCCAGCGCCAGCACCGGTGCGCGCAGCAGGGGCGCAAAGCGCTGCAGTTCGCAGAAGCGGGCCATGAACAAGGCGGCGAACGCCACCGACAACGCGATCGCCGCCGATTCGAGCAGGCTCGCCGAGGGCGCCAGCCAGCCGAACTCCAGCGGGTGGAACAGGAAGCCGGTCTGCAGGCTCTGGATCAGCGCGTAACAGAAAACGTAGCCGGCGTACCAGGAAAAAGTGTTGTCGCGCAACATCAACGCAAAGCACAGCGCCATCAGCGCCATCGTCAGCATCACCGCGAAGCAGGCGCTGAACAGCGTCAGCCAGTGCGCGTCGTGCGCGAGGAACGCGGTCAGCGATTCCATGTGGAAGCTCAGGGGCGGCGACAGTCCTTCCATCGGCTCCAGCTTCAGCAGCACCAGCGACGAGGCCGGTACGCTGGCCGGATAGCGATACGCCAGCCGGCCGTGGCCGAGCGTCGGTCCGCCGGCTTCGTCCAGCGCCAGCGTGCTGGTCTGGCCGTCCGCGTTGTAGATGGTGATGCGGCCCAGCGCGGGCGGGTAGATCGTCAGCACCCGCTCCTCGTCCACCCAGGGGGGCTGCGGGCGCAGCACGACCCAGCTGCCCGAGCCCTCGCGCGGGAAGCTGTGCAGCAGGGAGGGCTCGAACGCCGCCAACTGACCCTGGCGGAACTGCTCGAGCACTGCGGCGGGTGTGTCGCCAGGGCGCACTTCTCGCCAGCCGCCGTCCAGCAGCACGGAGGCATGCACCACGCCGAACCACAGCCACACGAAACCGAGCAGGCCACCGACCAGCGGAAGCCTGCAACGGTTCCAGATGTTTGCTGCGGACAACTCTCGCATCCCCTCGACCCCGCTTCGCGACAGGCTGCGCATCCGCGCGCCCGCGCTCAACCCCTGACAGGCCGTCGGCTGCTTGCAGCCAGTGCGCCTGAGCTCAAGACGATCCTACGCGAACCGTCCGGTCCTTCGCTCGCTTTTTTGCTGACGAGCCAGCGGTTGGTAAAGCAGGGTCTGTGCCAATGCAATGCCGCGTGCGCGAACGCTCACGACCCCTTGGCGGCGTTGCCGGCATGCTCGCCGAATCGCGGCCGTGTCTGACCCTGTGGGGTAGCTATGGACCCATCCGAGCAGTCGGTGCCGCGCCCTTCACGAAACGGTGCCGCCCGTGCAGGCGTGCCCGGCGGAGACGCGCCATGAGCATCAAAGTAGCCATGCTGGTCGGCAGCCTGCGCAAGGATTCCTTCAACCGTCGCCTGGCCCGGGCGGTCGAGAAACTTGCCCCGGGCGAGCTTGCGTTCGAGCACGTGGAGATCGGCGGCCTGCCCTTGTACGACCAGGATTTCGACGGTAACTACCCGACCTCATGCCAGCAGCTGAAACAGCAGATCGAGGCTGCCGATGCACTGCTGTTCGTGACCCCCGAGTACAACCGTTCGGTTCCCGGCGTACTGAAGAACGCCATCGACATCGCTTCGCGACCCTGGGGCACCAACTCCTTTGCCGGCAAACCCGGCGCGGTCATCGGCGCATCCATCGGCGCGACCGGCAGTGCGCTGGCACAACAGCATCTGCGCAACGTGCTCGCTTATCTGGACGTCCCGTTGCTGGGACAGCCAGAGGTATTCGTGCAGTTCAAGGACGACGGACCGGTGGACCCCAACGGTGAGATCACGGTCGAGAGCACGCGCAAGTTCCTGCAAGGCTTCGTCGACCGCTACGTGCAATGGGTGCACACCATCCTCAAGCGCTGAACCGCAGACACGGTTGGCCGCCCGGTCGTAGCGACGGAAAAGAGTTGTTTGCGGGCGCTTGACACTGGACCTGGATCAAGGGTCTAGACTTGCCCCATGAACATCCAAGCCGCACTCACCATCGGTGCCGTCGCCAAGCGCGCCGGCGTGGCCATCGACACGATCCGCTACTACGAGCGCGAAGGCCTGCTGCCCGAACCGACGAGACGTCCCTCCGGCTATCGGAGCTATGGCGAGGGTACGGTGGCGCAGCTACGTTTTATCCGGCGCGCAAAGAACCTCGGTTTCACACTGGAAGAAATCCGCGAGCTGCTCGCGCTCTCTGCCGACCGGCAGCGTGGCGTCAAGGCGGTAAGGCAGCGCGCGCAGCGGCGACTGGCCGATATCGAGGCGCGCATCGCCGAACTGGAACGCGTCCGTGCCGGGCTGGCCGAACTGGTCGAGGCCTGCCCCGGCCATGGTGCGCCCGAGCAGTGTCCGATCCTGCGCGCGCTGAGCGGGGAGGGACGCCCGTGAGCGGCTGCCATGCGTCCACGGCGACGGGCGAACGGGATCCGGTCTGTGGCATGGCGGTCGACCCGGCCCGTACGCCATACCACGCCGAGCATGCGCAACGGACCTACCATTTCTGCGGTGCTCGCTGCCGCGAGCGGTTCCTCGCCTCGCCGCGGGATTACCTGGAAGCCCCATCGGCCCCGGGCCCCAGCAGTTGCTGTCACGGCCACGCCGCACCTCTGGCCAGCGTGGGCGCCCACACCGCCAGGGATCCGGTCTGCGGCATGGATGTCGATCCGCATGCAGCCCGCCATCGCGCGGAGCATGCGGGACGCACCTGGTACTTCTGCAGCGCCCGCTGTCGCGAGCGCTTCGTCGTGGCGCCCGAGGATTTCCTGGGCGAACGTGACGCGCCGGCGGCAAGCCCCGAAGCCATCTACACCTGTCCCATGCACCCGGAAGTGCGCCAGGTGGGGCCGGGCGATTGCCCCAAGTGCGGCATGGCGCTGGAGCCGCTCGCGCCCAGCGCCGCCGCCGACGGCGACGCTGAGGTGCGGGCCCTGGCGCGCCGCTTCGGCTGGTTGGTCGCGCTGACCCTGCCCATACTGGTGCTGGCAATGGGGCCCCACCTGACGGGCCGTCCCTGGCCGATGCGCTGGGCCGGCGCGCTCGGCTGGATCGAGGCGCTGCTGGCCAGCGTGGTGGTGCTCTGGGGTGGCGCGCCGTTCTTCCGGCGCGGCTGGCGTTCGCTCGCGCCCTGGTCGCCGAACATGTACACGCTGATCGCGCTGGGCACCGGCGTGGCCTTGCTCTACAGCGTGGTCGCGCTGCTCGCGCCAGGTCTGTTCCCGGCCAGCCTCCGCTCGCACGGCCGCGTGGGCGTGTACTTCGAATCGGCGGCGGTGATCGTCACGCTGGTCACGCTCGGCGACTGGCTCGAACTGCGCGCGCGCCGTCGCACGGGCGAGGCGCTCAAGGCACTGCTCGGGCTGGCGCCGAAGACCGCGCATCGCATCGAGCACGGACAAGAGCACGAGGTGCCACTGGCGGCGGTGCGCATGGGCGATCTGCTGCGCGTGCGTCCGGGCGAAAAGGTGCCGGTCGATGGTGTGGCTACCGATGGCCAGAGCCATGTCGACGAAGCGATGCTCACCGGCGAACCGATGCCGGTCGCCAAGACGGTCGGCGACCGCCTCACCGCCGGAACGGTCAACCAGGACGGCACGCTGGTGCTGCGCGCGGAAAAAGTTGGCGGCGAAACGCTGCTGGCGCAGATCGTCGCACTGGTCGCGCAGGCCCAGCGCAGTCGTGCGCCCTTGCAGCGGCTAGCCGACCGCGTGGCCGCGTGGTTCGTGCCGGCGGTGGTCGCGGTGGCGGTGCTGGCGTTCGCCGCCTGGGCCATGCTCGGACCGCAGCCGCGGCTGGCGCATGCGCTGATCGCCGCGGTGTCGGTGCTGATCATTGCCTGCCCGTGTGCGTTGGGACTGGCCACGCCGATCTCGATCATGGTCGCCAGCGGCCGTGGCGCGCAGGCCGGCGTGCTGTTCCGCGACGCGGCCGCGATCGAGGCATTGCACAGGGTCGATACGCTGGTGCTGGACAAGACCGGCACGCTCACCGAGGGGCGTCCCGCGCTGCGCGAGGTGGTGGCCCTGGGCGATCTGCCACGCGAACGGTTGCTTGCCCTGGCGGCCGCGCTGGAGCAAGCGAGCGAGCATCCGCTGGCGCGCGCGATCGTCAGCGGAGCGTCGGACGAGGGCGTGGCGGTTCTGCCGGCGACCGGCTTCCGCTCGTATGCGGGGCGCGGCGTGCGTGGGCAGGTCGACGGCAGCGAGGCGGCGCTGGGCAACGCCCGCCTGCTCGAGGAGCTCGGCATGCCGCTGGGCGACACCGCAGCGCAGCAGGCCGAACGCCTGCGCGGTGACGGGGCGACCGTGATGTTCGTGGCCGTGGACGGCACGCTGGCCGGCCTGATCGCCGTGGCCGACCGCATCAAGCCGGGCACGCCCGCCGCGCTCGATACGCTGCGGCGCGAGGGCCTGCGCATCGTCATGCTCACGGGCGACAACGCCACCACGGCGCAGGCGGTGGCGCGGCAGTTGCGCATCGAAGAGGTGCATGCGGACGTCTCGCCGGCGGACAAGGCTGCGGTGGTCGAGCGGCTCAAGCGCGAGGGACGCCGTGTGGCGATGGCGGGCGATGGCATCAACGATGCGCCTGCCTTGGCGGCGGCGGATGTCGGCATCGCCATGGGCAGTGGCACCGACGTGGCGATGGAGAGCGCACAGGTCACCTTGGTCAAGGGCGAGCTTTCGGCGATCGCGAGGGCGCGCGGGTTGTCCCAGGCGACGGTGCGGAACATCCGCCAGAACCTGTTCTTTGCGTTTCTCTACAACGCGGTGGGGGTGCCGTTGGCGGCAGGGGTGCTTTATCCGTTGCTTGGCGTGGTGCTGTCGCCGATGGTCGCCGCGCTGGCGATGAGCCTGTCGTCGGTGTCGGTGGTATCCAACGCGCTGCGGTTGCGCCGCATGCCTCTTGGCCACCCCTCTGCTCCGGGGAAAAGGTTGGGGTAAGGGGGCGGGACTCGCCTTCGCTGCCTGTCGCTCTGCCGATTCATCCGCGACAACTCACGCAGCCAGCGGAACCCGCACGGCGAACAACCTTCCCTTGCTCCAGCCCCCGAGCGCCCGTAGCAAAGCGGCTGCAGCTCATCTAAGAGCGAGGGACCCGCCCGGCAAGGCGAAGTGACACCTAGCTCTTGTCCCCCACCGGGCTGAACCAGGCCATTTCTTTTTGGTTACTTTTCTTTGGGCCAGCAAGGAAAAGTGACCCGAACGCCGACAGGCGATGAGAAGCCCGCGGCAGGCGAGCGAAGTCGCGGAGAGCCCACGCAAGAACGCAAAAAAAGACCAAAAGCCCAAAAAGCAGCAAAGCGCCGCGCGTCCTCGATGCCGTAAGCTGCGCGCCGCCCCGCCCAAGAGACCCTCTCATGCCCCGCACGCTCGCCGAATGGCTGGCCTACCAGGAACGTGTTCACCCGCGCAGCATCGAGTTGGGCCTCGAACGCGTGCGCGAGGTATGGCGCCGGATGGGCGCGCAACCACCGGGGCGACGAGTGATCACGGTCGGCGGCACCAACGGCAAGGGCTCCACCGTGGCACTGCTGGAGGCCATGTTGCACGCGGCCGGACGCCGCGTCGGCTGTTACACCTCCCCGCACCTGCTGCATTACAACGAACGCGTGCGCATCCATGGCCGCGACGTCAGCGACGAGCAACTGGTCGCGTCCTTCGAGCGCATCGAGGCAGCGCGCACCGGCGGCGCGGACGCCATCGCGTTGACCTATTTCGAATATGGCACGCTCGCCGCACTCGATCTTTTCGCCCGCTCCGACCTGGACGTAGCCGTACTGGAAGTGGGCCTCGGCGGCCGGCTGGATGCGGTGAACATCGTCGATGCCGACGCCGTGGTGATCACCACCATCGACATGGACCACATGGACTGGCTCGGCAACGACCGCGACAGCATCGGCCGCGAAAAAGCCGGCATCGCGCGCAGCGACCGGCCTGCGATCATCGGCGAACTGGATCCGCCCGCCGGACTGCTCGATACGTTGGCGGCCGGCGGCGCGCGTGTGCAGCGCGCCGGGCACGACTTTCGGGCGGAACGGCGCGCGCAGGGTTGGCGCTGGCAGCATCGCGACGGCACGGCCTTCGAGTTGCCCGATCCGGCGCTGGCCGCACCGGTGCAATACGCCAATGCCGCCGCCGCGATCGCCGCGCTGCACGCGCTCGACGTCGACGGCCGACTGGCGGCGCCAATCGCCCTCGGCCAGGCGGCGGCCGACGGCCTGATGGCCGTACGGATACCGGCGCGGCTGCAATCGCTGGGCGGCGACCCGGCATGGGTGGTCGACGTCGGCCACAACCCGCAGGCCGCGCGGGCGCTGGCCGAGTGGCTCGACCTGCGCCGCTTCGTACGGGTGCACGCAGTGTACGGCGCGCTGGCGGACAAGGATGTCGCTGGCGTGATCGCTGCGCTCGGCGCGCGGATCGATCACTGGCACCTGGCCGGGCTCGACCGGGCCTCCTCGCGCGGCATGCCGGTCGCCGCGCTTTCCGGGGTCTTGCGGCAGACGCTGCCGCAAGCGGTGTTCGACGCATACGCCGACGTGCCGACCGCGCTGGACGCCGCGCGGGCACACGCGCGGCCGGGCGAATGCATCCTGGCCTTCGGCTCGTTCTTCGTCGCCAGTGCGGTGCTGGCTGAACCGGCTGCCTGAGCGGACCGTGGCTGCGCCGCGGGCAGGTATAATCCCGCTGTTGCATGCCGTGCCGCCTTGGAGCTTCAGTCTTGAAAACACGCCTGCTGGGTGCCTTCGTCCTGATTGCGTTGGCGGTGCTGTTCGTGCCGATGTTCTTCTCCAGCACGCCGCCCACCACCACCAGCGACCAGGCGGTAAGCCTGGCGATTCCGCCCGCGCCCGATCGCGACCTGCAGACGCGCACGATGAGCCTCAACCCGGACGCGCCGGCCAGTAGTGGCACCTCCGCACCGGTGATTCCCGCGCGCAGCCAGTCGACTGCCGCGGCGCCGTCGGATCGCCTGGCGACTGTCGACATCGCCTCGCGGCGCCCACACGACGTGGAGATGGATCCGAACGCCGCGCCGCCAGCGCAGGCGCCGCAGCCGGCGACGCCAGCCAAGCCTGCACCGACCGCGGACAAGCCCGCCGAGCAACCCCAGGCGACCAGCGCGCCCGCCGGTAGCGCCGATACCGCCGGCACCGCGGCGCGTGGCGACTACACGCTCAACCTCAGCGCCTACTCCAGCGCCGGCGCACAGCGGCTGATGCAGAAGGTGCGCGCGCTGGGCTACCCGGTCGCCGGCGAGCCGATCAGCCAGGGCGCCAAGACGCTCACCCTGGTCACTGCCGGACCGTTCGGCACGCGCACGGCCGCCGAGGCCGCACGGCTGAGGATCACCCAGAGCATTCCCGGTGCGCCCGCGCACCTTGAAAGTCGCGCCAGTGACCAACATGGTGATGTCGCGGCTGCGCCGGCCGCGTCTCCATCGCGCGCCGGCGGCTACGCGGTGCAGGTGGCGGCGATGGGCAGCCAGGCCGATGCCAATGCGCTGCGCGACAAATTGCGTGCAGCTGGTTTCGATGGTTTTACCGATTCGGTGAAGAGCGGCGGCCGGACCCTGTGGCGCGTCCGCGCTGGTCCGCAGGTCCAGCGCGCCGACGCCGAGCGCGTACGCGACCAGATCAAGGCCAAGCTTGGCCTGGCCGGCAACGTGGTGGGCGTGCCGTAAGGCACGATTCACGGGGGCGGGATGAACTGGATCGACTACACCATCCTTGGCGTGCTGGCCCTGTCCATCCTGGTCGGCCTGTGGCGCGGGCTCGTCTCCGAAGTGCTTTCACTGGCCGCGTGGATCGCGGCGTTCTGGGTGGCATGGACGTTCGGCCCGCTGGTGGCGGCGCGCTTCGAACACATCATCTCATTGCCGCAAGCGCGCATCCTGGTCGGCTACGGGCTGTGTTTCGTGGCCGTGCTGATCGTCGGCGCACTGTTGCGCTTCATTGCGCGGCGCTTGCTGTGGAGCACGGGACTGGGCGGACTGGACCGGCTGCTGGGCATGCTGTTCGGTTTCGCCCGCGGGGTGCTGCTGGTGACGCTGGTGGTGTTCCTGGCCAGCTTCACTGCGCTCACCCGCGAGGCCGGTTGGCAGCACTCGCTGCTGCTGCCGCAATTCACCGGCGCGGCCGGCTGGCTGGGCGACCGGGTGCCCGGGAGCGTGCGCCGCTACCTGCATCCGCCAGCGCAGTTGCCCAAGCTGCCGCCGATCACCTTGCCGGTGCTTCCTGGCGGTTCACCCGCACCGGCGCAATCTGTGCTTTCGGCCGTCCGGGCGGCCACCGTTACCTGAATACGCTTACCTCGAGCAGGCATCCCACATGTGCGGAATCATCGGCATCGTCGGTACCACTGAAGTGGCATCGGCGCTTTATGACGGACTTACGGTGCTGCAGCACCGCGGCCAGGACGCGGCCGGCATCGTCACCGTCGACGGCGCGCACCTGCGCCTGCACAAGGGCAACGGCCTGGTGCGCGACGTGTTCAACCAGAATGCGATGAGCCGCCTGCGCGGCCACATCGGCATCGGCCACTGCCGTTATCCGACGGCCGGCTCGGACAATGCCGACGAAGCGCAGCCGTTCTACGTCAACTCGCCCTACGGCATCGCCTTCGCGCACAACGGCAACCTGGTCAACACCGAGGCGCTGCGCCGCGAGATGTTCCAGGACGACCGCAGGCACATCAACACCGACTCGGATTCCGAAGTGCTGCTCAATGTGCTGGCGCACGAGCTGCAGATCCAGGACCGCATGGCGCTCACGCCGGACCAGATCTTCAAGGCGGTCGCCGGTGTGCACGCGCGTGCCCGCGGCGGCTATGCCTGCCTGGCCCTGATCCAGGGCTACGGCCTGCTGGCCTTCCGTGATCCGCATGGCATCCGTCCGCTGGTGCTGGGCGAGCGGGTGACCCCGGAGGGGCGCGAGTACGCGGTGGCTTCCGAATCGGTCGCCTTCGACGTGCTCGGTTTCAAGCGCGTGCGCGACGTGGCGCCGGGCGAGGCGGTCTACCTCACCGTCGACGGCAAGTTGCACGCGCGCCGCTGCGCCGAGGCCGCGGTGCACGCGCCATGCATCTTCGAATACGTTTACCTGGCGCGCCCCGATTCGATGATCGAGGACGTCTCGGTCTACAAGGCGCGCCTGCGCATGGGCGAGAAGCTGGCGCAGAAGATCATGCGCGAGTGCCCGGACCACGGCATCGACGCGGTCATCCCGATTCCCGATACCGCACGCACCGCCGCCAGCTCGCTGGCCAACGTGCTGGGCGTGCCCTTCCGCGAGGGCTTCGTCAAGAACCGCTACGTGGGCCGCACCTTCATCATGCCGGGGCAGGGCGACCGCGTGAAATCGGTGCGCCGCAAGTTGAACGCCATCGACCTGGAATTCCGCAACAAGACGGTGCTGCTGGTCGACGACTCCATCGTGCGCGGCACCACCTCGAAGCAGATCATCCAGATGGCCCGCGACGCCGGGGCGAAGAAGGTGTACTTCGCCTCCGCCGCACCGCCGGTGCGCTACCCCAACGTGTATGGCATCGACATGCCCTCGGCCAGCGAGCTGGTCGCCGCAGGCAAGAGCGAGAAGGAAGTCGAGCAGCTGCTCGGTGCCGATTGGCTGATCTACCAGGACCTGGACGACCTGGTATGGGCGGTGCAGGACGGCAACGAGGAGCTCAAGCAGTTCGACACCTCGTGCTTCTCCGGCGAATACGTCACCGGGCTGGACCAGGACTACCTGCAGCAGATCGAGATGCTGCGCTCCGACGACGCCAAGGCGGCGCGCCGCAGCGCGTGACGTCTGTCAACCAATGTTGTGGCCGATGTGCCACAACACGCCCGACGGATCGATCAGATGGAAGTCGCGCATGCGCCACGGCCGGTCCGCCGGCGCGGTCATGCGCACGTTGTGCTCGCGATAGCGGCCGACGAGGTCCTGCTCGACCAGGCGCCTGTGCCAGGCTTCGGCATCGTCCACCAGCAGGTGCATCATGAAGTTGTCGGCATGCGCCTGGTCGTAGAAGCGCTGCAACAGGAAGCTGCACTCGTCCAGGGCGAAGTAGGCCACGCCCTCGAATTCCGATCGCTCCCGGAAACCCATGTCGGCGTAGAAGCGTCGCGATACCTCGTAGTCCCGAGCCGGAACGAACGCCTTGATCTCGATCGCATGGAGGTTGGGCATGTCCGGTTTTCCAAGGCAACGGCGGGATGTCACTATGCAGCCGCGGCGCTGGGCCAGGCAACGCAAGCCGCGACGTAAACTTGCCGCATGAACGATCTGCACCAAGCTGCCCGGCGCTGCATCGGCGCCAGCGATCCGGAAGAAAAGCTCCGCCTGACGCATGAGACATGGCTCGCCCTACAGGCGGGCGAGCTGCGCCCAGACCCGTCGGGCCCGCCGGCGGAGGCGATCGGAGCGCCTGGCCGGCCGCTACGCCCACGCCTGGTCGAGGCGCGCCATGTGCCACAGCGTGGTCTGGGCACTCCGGAGGGCCGTGCCGCGCTGGTCCATGCCATTGCGCATATCGAGTTCAATGCGATCAACCTGGCCTGGGACGCGGTCTACCGCTTCCGTGGCTTTCCCGCCGACTACTACCGCGACTGGGCCAGCTGCGCCGATGACGAGGCTCGCCACTTCGCCATGCTCGCTGCGCGCCTGGCCGAGCTCGGCCATGCCTACGGCGACTTCGACGCGCACAACGGCCTGTGGGAAATGGCCGAAAAGACCGCCCACAGCGACCTCGCCCGCATGGCGCTGGTGCCGCGCGTGCTCGAGGCACGCGGGCTGGACGTCACTCCCGGGATGATCCAACGCCTGCGCGGCGTGGGCGACGAACGCACCATCGGCATCCTGGAGCTGATCCTGAGCGAGGAAGTCGCCCACGTGGCGGCAGGCACGCGCTGGTTCCGCTGGTGCTGCGAGCGCGACGGGCTGGAGCCGCGCGCGACGTTCGTGCAGTTGCTGCGCGACTACATGGGCGGCAACGTGCGCGGGCCGTTCAACCATCCGGCGCGGCTTGCCGCGGGCTTCGATACCGAGGAAATGGACCAGCTCGTCGCGTTGTCCCTTTGACCGAGGGGCGCACCCGGCAAGTGGCCGCCTGTGTGCCAGGGTCTTGCACGGGAACTTAGGGACCCCGCAAAGAAAAAGGCCACCGCTAGCGGTGGCCTTTCCACGAACCCTGGTCGGGGTGACATGATTCGAACATGCGACTTCTACGTCCCGAACGTAGCGCTCTACCAGGCTGAGCTACACCCCGTGGAGCCGCGTATCTTAGTGAGCCGGCGATAGCTTGGCAACATCCCCCCGCCAATTTTTCCCGCAGCGCGCGCCAGGCATCGCATGGCCATCTGCTAACCTAAGCGGCTGCCGTTGCGCGGCTTCGCCGCGCGTCCGTCACCCCGCAAGCAGAGGATTCCATGGCGCTTACCCCGGCCCGCACCATGCCCGGCGTGCTCGAGCTGCTGCCGCTGGACCAGATCGCGTTCCAGCGCATGCTCGACATCATCCGCCGCAACTTCGAGCGCTTCGGCTTCCTGCCGGTGGAAACGCCGGTGATCGAGTTCTCCGACGTGCTTTTGACCAAGAGCGGCGGCGAGACCGAGCGGCAGGTGTATTTCGTGCAGTCCACCGGTTCGCTGGCAAAGGAAGGCACGCCCGAACTGGCGCTGCGCTTCGACCTCACCGTGCCGCTGGCACGCTACGTCGCCGAGCACGAGCACGACTTGTCCTTTCCGTTCCGGCGCTACCAGATGCAGCGCGTGTACCGCGGCGAGCGTGCGCAGCGCGGGCGCTTCCGCGAGTTCTACCAGTGCGACATCGACGTGATCGGCAAGGACAGCCTGACCACGCGCTACGACGCCGAGTTGCCGGCGGTGATCTACAGCACCTTCCGCGAGCTGGACATCGGCGCCTTCACCATCCAGCTCAACAACCGCAAGCTCATGCGCGGCTACTTCGAGAGCCTGGGAATAGCCGAAAGCGAGCAGCAGATGCTGGTGCTGCGCGAGGTGGACAAGCTGGACAAGCGCGGCGTCGACTACGTGCGCGACACGCTCACCGGCGAGGCCTTTGGCCTGTCGGCGGAGGTAGCGGCGAAGATCCTGGATTTCGTGCAGGTGCGTTCCAGATCGCTCGACGACGCGTTCGCCAGCCTCGATGCGCTGGGCAGCGGTCCCGAAGCACTGGAGCAGGGCAGGGCGGAACTGAAGGAAGTGCTCGGCCTGATCCGCGACTTCGGCGTGCCCGAAACGCACTTCGCGTTGAACCTGTCGATCGCTCGCGGCCTGGACTACTACACCGGCACGGTCTACGAGACCACGCTCAACGACCATCCGCAGATCGGCTCGATCTGCTCGGGCGGCCGCTACGAGAACCTGGCCAGCCAATACACCAGGTCCAGGCTTCCCGGCGTGGGCATCTCGATCGGCCTGACACGCCTGTTCTGGCAGCTGCGCGACGCCGGCCTGCTCGGCAACGCACGCAGCACGGTCGACGTGCTGGTCACGCAGATGGACGCGGCGCAGTTGCCGACCTACCTGGCGATCGCCAACGAGCTGCGGAGCGCCGGCATCGCCACCGAAGTCGTGCTGGAGAGTGGCAAGCTGGCAAAGCAATTCAAATACGCCGATCGCGCCGGCATCCGCTTCGCCGTCGTGGTGGGCGAGGACGAGCTGGCCAAGGGCGTGGTGACGGTCAAGGACCTGCGGCGCGGCGACCAGTTCGAAGTCGCGCGCGGCGAACTGGCCAAGGCGCTGCGGGTGGAACTGGAACAAGCGGCCGTGATGGGTTGATCCCGGACCTATCCGCGCTGGCGCGCTCTGGCGCGAAAGGCGCCGCATACCAAGCAAAGAGGCAAGCGTGAACAAGCAGAACCCGATCGTGCTCGACGGCAACAGCCTCACCCGTGCCAAGCTCGTCGCCGTGGCGCGTGGTGGCGCGCACGTGCAACTGGACGTGAAGCAGCTCGAACGCGTGCGGCACGCCGCCGACTTCCTGGCGGAAAAGGTCAGCTGCGGCGAGCCCACCTACGGCGTGACGACCGGATTCGGCAGCAACGCGGACAAGCTGCTCGGCGGCCACCGCCTGCGCGACGAACTGGTGATCGGCGGGAGCGATCCGCGCTATCCCGGGAAAAGCGGCGCGAGCCTCATGGAGGAGCTGCAGCACAACCTGATCGTCACGCACGCGGTCTGCGTGGGCAAACCGTTCGCGCCGGAGGTGGTGCGGGCGATGCTGGTGATCCGCATCAACACGCTCATGCGCGGCCACTCGGGCATCCGCGTGTCGACCCTCGAAGCACTCACCGCGATGCTCAACCGCGGCGTGGTGCCGGTGGTGCCGGAGAAGGGCTCGGTCGGCGCCAGCGGCGACCTGGCACCGCTCTCGCACCTGGCGATCGTGCTGCTGGGTGGTGGCGAGGCGTTCTTCGAAGGCGAGCGCGTCAGCGGCGCCGAGGCACTCGAGCGCGCGGGACTGGAGCCGATCGGGTTGTCGTTCAAGGAAGGCCTGGCACTCAACAACGGGACGGCGCAGATGCTGGCCACGGCGGCGCTTGCGCTGGACGAGCTGGAATACCTGCTTGGCGTGGCCGACCTCGCCGCGTCGATGTCGCTGGATGCCTTCGCCGGCCGTAGCGGTGCGTTGCGTTCCGAAGTGCACGCGCTGCGCCCGCATCCGGGCCAGGTCGAAGCGGCGACGCACGTGCGCCAGCTGCTGGCCGGTTCCACGCTGATGGATATTCCCTACCACCTGGTACCTCGCTTCAAGCCCTGGTCGGCCGAGGCCTGGGCGTTGCCCGAAGACCAGGCGCTGTCTTTCGACATCGGCTGGGACTGGGTGCCGGCCAACCAGCGCCACGGCCGCGAGGCGTTCTACGACCGCTTCCTGCCTTTCAAGGGGGGCAAGAAGCACCAGCCGCAGGACGCCTACTGCCTGCGCTGCATGCCGCAGGTGCACGGTGCGGTGCGCGACGCATGGGCGCAGGCCTGCCGCGTGATCGACATCGAGCTCAACTCGGTAACCGACAACCCGCTGATCTTCCCGGACGCCGAGGGCGCGCAGTTCATCGAGGAGCAGGTGATCTCGGCCGGCCACTTCCACGGCATGCCGCTGGCGCTGGCAATGAGCTACGTCAAAGCGGCGATCCCGGTGCTGGCCTCGATCTCCGAACGCCGACTCAACAAGCTGGTCGACCCGGCCACCAACGACGGCCTGCCGGCCTTCCTCACCGGCAACGAGGATGGCACCGACTCGGGTTTCATGATCGTGCAGTATACCGCCGCGGCGCTGGTCAACGACCTCGCCACGCGCGCGCATCCGGCCAGCGTCTATTCGATCCCGACCAGCGCCAATGCCGAGGACCATGTCTCGATGGGCGCCAACGAGGCGCGCCACGTGCTGGAGATGATGGAGGACCTGGGCCACGTGCTGGCGCTGGAGCTCTACACCGCCGCGCAGGCGCTCGACTACCGCCGCGAAATGCTCAACGCCGCACGCCGCCTCGCCGCACGCGGGGACTGGCGCGCACTGGCGGCCAAGGTCGGCAACGCACCGCGCGAGGATCATCCCAGCCATGCCCAGTTCAAGCAGGAAGTGCAGCAGCTGATGGCCGCGTTGGCCGCCAGCGAGGACTTTCACCCCGGCACCGCGGTCGAGACCGCCCACGCCCTGCTGCGCGAGCGCATCGCCTTCATGCACAGGGACCGGGCGATGGATGGCGACATCCGCGCCGCCTGCGCCCTGCAGCAACAACGCGCCTTCGCCGCCGCCTCGCATCCGTGGCTGGTCGCCGAGGTCGTCGACTATCCCTGATTTGCCGGAGTTTCCATGAGCCTCATCCAAGTCCCCGTTTCCTACGGCGAGCTGATCGACAAGATCACCATTCTGGAGATCAAGGCGCGCCAGATCGCCGATCCGGCCAAGCTCGCCAACGTGCGCAACGAGCTCGATTTGCTCAACGCGACCTGGGCGAACGACGCGGCGTCCCAGACCGACATCGGCGATGAACGCGCCCGCCTGCTCACCGTCAACGAAGCGCTGTGGGAGATCGAGGACCGCATCCGGCTGAAGGAGAAGGCGCAGGCCTTCGATGACGAGTTCGTCGAGCTGGCGCGTTCGGTCTATTTTCGCAACGACGAGCGCGCGGCGGTCAAGCGCGAGATCAACCTCAAGCTGGGTTCGCAGCTGGTCGAGGAAAAGTCCTATCAGGATTACCGGTCGCCGGCAGCGTAAGGCCGCCTTCACCGGCGGGACAGGGGCAAGATCAGCCAAGCCCACGCGACGAGGCAAACGCCTCGAACCGTTCGAGCACGTCGTCGACGCCGATGAGGCCCATCACGCCCGGCCGCTCGATCTTCGTCCCCCACGCCAGCTCGCTCGCCGGCTTGCCGAGAAACCGCCGCGCGGCTTCGTCGTACTTGTCGACGCACCAGCTGCGGTCCGAGTACGGCCCGGAACGGTTCGGATTGCTCGCCGCGTGCAGTCCCAGGACCTTGGTGCCCATCGCATTGGCCATGTGCATCGGCCCGGAATCCGGCGTCAGCAGCAGCTGTGCGCGAGCGCACATGGCGAGCATCCGCTTGAGCGTGTCCTTGCCCGTGAGGTCGAGCGGCCGGCGCTTGCCGGCAGCCAGCACCGCGTCGGCCATCGCCCGCTCGCCGGGAGAAGGACCGCCGACCAACGCCACGCGCCAGCCGCGCGACAGCGCGTGGTCGATCGCCGCCGCGTAGCGCTCCGGCTGCCAGTTGCGCAGGGCATGGCTGGAGGTCGGGCTGACCAGCAGGGTGGGTGTGTCGCCTGGCAGCTGCTGTTGTGCCCAGGCATGCGCCTCCTCGGGTACGGGGATGTCCCAGCGCACCTGCGTCTGCTTCAGGCCCAGCGGTTCGCAGAAGCTGCCAAGCGCGTCCAGCACGTGCTCGCCGCTGCGCGCGGGAATGCGCTCATTGATGACCAGCCCGTGCAGGTCCTTCGAACGCGCGTGGTCGTAACCGACGCGTCGGTGCGCGCGGACGCCCAGGCTCAGCAGGTTGGAGCGCAGCGCCACCTGCATCTGCAGCAGCGCGTCGAAGCGGTGCCCGCGCAGTGCGTTCCACACGGCGCGCATGCCCGCCCAGCCGGCGCCCTTGTCGAAGGTGACGAATTCCACCCCCTCGATATCGCCGACCAGCTTGCGCTCGAGCTTGCCCACCACCCAGGTCAGCGCCGTCTGCGGCCAGGCCCGCTGCAGCGTGCGCACCAGCGGCACCACGTGGGTGACGTCGCCGATCGCCGAGGTGCGCAGCAGGCAGAGCGAGGCGGGAGCAGGCAGGGGGCTTGGGCTAGAATCGACCGGCATGAACGTCTCCTTCGACCGCACATGATGATGCAGGAGCAGATCCGCGAGGAAGCGGGCGGTACGGTGTTGTTCGATGCCTCGCGGGCGCCTGCGGTCGGCGCCGACTGGTTCGATCCGGGATACTGGCGCGGTCGCGGTGCCTTGCAGACGCAGGGCGGCGGGCGTGGCGGCGTGGCGGTGATCGACACCCTGGCTGGCGCCTGCGTGCTGCGCCATTACCATCGCGGCGGCCTGATCGCGCGGTTCAACCGCGACAGCTACCTGTGGACCGGCGCTGCGCATACGCGCAGCTTTGCCGAGTTCCGCCTGCTGGCGCACATCGCCTCACTGGAACTGCCGGCGCCGGCGCCGCTGGCGGCGCGCTACCGCCGGCACGGCCTGTCCTACACCGCCGACCTCATCACCCGCCGGATCGACGATGCGCGCACGCTGGCGCAATGCCTGGCCGACCACCGGCTGGATGCGGACCTGGCGCGCGAGACCGGGGCGCTGGTCGCACGCTTCCATCGCGAGGGGATCTGGCACGCCGACCTCAACGCGCACAATGTGCTGGTCACGCCGCAGGCGCTGTACCTGATCGACTTCGACCGCGGCGCGCTGCGCAAACCCGCGGAGGCGTGGCGGCTGGCGAACCTGGCGCGGCTGCGCCGCTCGCTGGTCAAGCTCGGCGCCCCCGAACGGATCCCCGATTTCCAGGCGGCCATCTGGGGACCGCTGGTCTATGGCTACGAACGGACGATGGGCGCATGAACTGGTCGCTGCGGTTCCTCGGTGTCGGCGCCGCGCACGCGGTGGAACTGGGCTCGTCGGCCGCCGTGCTCGAGTGCGCTGGCAAGCCGATGCTGCTGATCGATTGCGGCCCGGACACGTTGGACCGTTACCAGGCCCTCTACGGCGAACTGCCGCGCGCGATCTACCTCACCCACACGCATCTGGACCACGTCGGCGGCATGGAGCGGTTGTTCACCCGAGTGTGGTTCGACCCGGCACGGCGCGGCGGCGTCCGCGTGTTTGCCCATGCCGCCCTGGTGCCGTGGCTGCAGACGCGCGTGGCCGACTACCCCGGCGTGCTGGCCGAGGGTGGCGTGAACTTCTGGGAGGCGTTCCGGCTGGTTCCCTGCAGCCGCGGCTTCTGGCTCGATGGCTGGTGGTTCGACGTGTTCGCCACGCGGCACCACCGGCCGGGCACCTCGTTCGGCCTGGCCCTGCATGGCAGCTTCGTCTTTACCGGCGATACCCGACCGGTGCCGGAAATGCTGGCGCAGTATGCCGCGGCCGGCGAACGCGTGCTGCACGACTGCGGGCTGGTCGGAAATCCCTCGCACAGCGGCGTTGATGACCTGGAGCGCGAGTACGACGGGGGCCTGCGCCATCAGCTGGTGCTGTACCACTACGGCAGCGCCGCCGACGGCGAGCAGCTGCGCGCGCGCGGCTACGCCATTGCGCGGGCTGGCGAGGCCATTCCACTGCCGACGCCGCCATCGCCGCGGCAGGACGCCGGCTAGCCGGCACGGCTCCTCCTGCTGGTTGTCCCAGGATCGGAGATCGCGCAAGTTGGCTTGTCTCCATTCAAGCCTGACGCTATCCTTCCGCTTCTTTGCCGGCCCCCGGGGCCGGCAGGGAAGATGCGGAGAGGTGTCCGAGTGGTTGAAGGAGCACGCCTGGAAAGTGTGTATACGGCTTATCCCCGTATCGCGGGTTCGAATCCCGCCCTCTCCGCCAGTTTCATCTAGGGCTCAGTGCCCATGTCCATGGTGGCCCCGTCGGTCCCCCCGCGACGATAGTCCGCAAACCCCGCCAGGTCCGGAAGGAAGCAACGGTAGTGGATGATTCGGGTGCCGGGGTGTGGCTGGCGGGGCCGCCGCCATTTCGGGGCTCCGACGCCTTTGGCTGACTTGCCGGCGTCGACTTGGCACAATCGGGTTTCGCCCTCAGGTATAGCCCATGTCCTATCAGGTTCTCGCCCGCAAGTGGCGCCCGCGCAAGTTCGTCGAGCTGGTCGGGCAGGAACATGTGGTGCGCGCGCTGACCAATGCGCTGGACACCGGGCGCATGCACCACGCCTACCTGTTCACCGGTACCCGCGGCGTGGGCAAGACCACCATCGCGCGCATCTTCGCCAAGTCGCTCAACTGCGAGCGGGGCGAGTCGGCCGACCCGTGCGGCGAGTGCGCGGTGTGCACCGCGGTGGATGCGGGCCGCTTCGTGGATCTCCTGGAAATCGACGCGGCCAGCAACACGGGTGTGGACGATGTGCGCGAGGTGATCGAGAACGCGCAGTACGCACCCGCCCGCGGTCGCTTCAAGGTGTACCTGGTCGACGAGGTGCACATGCTCTCCAAGCCGGCCTTCAACGCGCTGCTGAAGACGCTGGAGGAGCCGCCGCCGCACGTGAAGTTCCTGCTGGCGACCACCGACCCGCAGAAGCTGCCGGTAACCGTGCTTTCACGGTGCCTGAAGTTCAACCTCAAGCGCCTGCTGCCCGAGCAGATATCCGGCCAGATGCGCCATATCCTCGACGCCGAGCAGATCGCCTACGAGGATACCGCCATCGGCGAGCTGGCGCGCGGCGCCGACGGCTCGCTGCGCGACGGCCTGTCGCTGCTGGACCAGGCGATCGCCTACGGCGGCGGCGCGCTCAAGGCCGACGACGTGCGCGCCATGCTCGGCAGCGTGGCGCGCGGACAGGTACTGGGGGTGCTCGAAGCGCTGGCCGACGGTGACGGCGCGAGGCTGATGGCCGAGTGCGAGCGCATCGCCTCGTATTCGCCCGACTTCGGCAACGTGCTCGACGACCTGGCTGCCACTTTGCACCGCATCCAGCTGATGCAGCTGGTGCCCGGCTATCGCGGCGAAGGCGACAGCGAAGGGGAAGAGACCCTTGCTGCGTTGGCCGGGCGCATGCAGCCGGAAGACGTGCAGCTCTACTACCAGATCGCCACCACCGGGCGCCGCGACCTCGCACTGGCGCCGGACGCGCGCACCGGCTTCGAGATGGCGTTGCTGCGGATGCTGGCGTTCCGTCCCGGCGAAGCGGGCGAGCCCGTGCCAGCCGAACGCGCGCCCCGCCCCGCAGTGGCATCCCGACCGGCGGCAGCCGCCCCGCGCGGCGCGCCCGCAGAGGCGCATGCACCGCCCGCGCCGCGTGCACAACCGACACCCGCACTCGTCGCAGCCGCTACCGCCGCTACATCGGTGGCCAAGGATGCCCGTGGCCTGCCGCGCTGGGACGCGCTGATCGAGCAGGCCGGCCTGCGCGGCCCGCTCGGCCAGCTGGCGCAGAACGCCGCGCTGCGCGAGCGCGACGGCAACACGCTGGTGCTGGCGTTGCAGCCGGCGCACATGCACCTGGCCGTCGAGCCGATGGTCGGCCAGATGGCCGACCGCATCAGCGACACGCTGGGCGAACGCGTCAAGCTGCGCTTCGTCGCCGACAGCCAGGGCGCCAGCGAAACGCCGGCCGCCCGCGCGGCCTCGGCCCGCGAGAGTGCGCAGAGCGCGGCCGAGCAGTCGATCGAGGAGGACCCGCTGGTGCAGTCGCTCAAGCGCGAGTTCGGTGCCCGCGTGGTGCCGCAGTCGATCAAACCCATCGAAAGTTGAACGGAGACATGCCATGAGAGGCCAGATCGGTCAGCTGATGCAGCAGGCCCAGCGCATGCAGGAAGACATGAAGCGTGCGCAGGAGGAAATCGCGCGGATGGAGGTCACCGGCAGCGCCGGTGGCGGCCTGGTCACCGTGCTGATGACCGGCGCGCACGAGGTGCGCCGCGTGCAGATCGACCGCAAGCTGTTCGCGGACGACCCGGAGATGGCCGAGGATCTGGTTGCCGCGGCCGTCAACGATGCGGTCAACAAGGTGGCCGAAGCCAGCCGCAACAAGCTTGGTGGCGTGACCGCGGGCATGAATCTGCCGCCCGGCTTCAAGATGCCGTTCTGACGTTCCGCAGAAGGTGTAACCCGACTGTCGAACGCCGCCCTTCCGCCGAAGCGGAAGTCCATTTGCCCCTCGCTGCCGGAGCGACCATGGGTTCCCGCGTTCGCGGGAACGACGCCAAGGCAGCTTTCAGGTCCCGCCCATGCCCGGCTCGCCTCTCCTCGCCGACCTCATCGAAGCACTGCGCTGCCTGCCTGGCGTGGGCGGCAAGAGTGCGCAGCGGATGGCCTTCCACCTGCTCGAGCGCGAACGCACGCGCGGCCTGAAGCTGGCCGGCGTGCTGCGCGAGGCAATGGAGCGGATCGGCAACTGCACGCGCTGCCGCAACTTCAGCGAGGAGCCGGTGTGTGCGCTGTGCGCCAACGCCAGCCGGGACCGCCAGGTGCTGTGCGTGGTCGAGTCGCCGACGGACCTGGCCGCCATCGAGCAGGCCACCGGCTACCGCGGGCAGTACTTCGTGCTGCTCGGGCGCCTCTCGCCGCTGGACGGGCTGGGTCCGGAGGAGCTGGGCCTGGCGCAGTTGAGTGCGCGGCTGGGCGAGGGTGAGATCGAGGAAATGATCATCGCCACCAACCCGACGGTCGAGGGCGAGGCCACCGCGCACTACCTCGCACAGCTGGCCCGGGCCGGTGGCGTGAAGCCGACACGCCTGGCCCATGGCGTGCCGCTGGGAGGCGAACTCGAATACGTCGACCGCGGCACGCTCGCGCACGCCTTCGGTAGCCGCCAGGCGCTTGAATGAGCGCGGTCGAGCCGCAGCGGGCCTATGCGGCACCCGCGCCGGAGGAGTACTGCGCGCTGCGGTGTGCGGCCGGCCTCAGTGCGATGGACGAGGCGGCTGCAACGGCCGGACTGCCGGCCAGCTGGTGCGCCGCCAGCCTGCGCGCCGGCGACGAGCCGGGCCGCATGTCGGTGATGGCGCGTCGTTGCTGCAGGTGGTTGACATCGCCGTGCGGCCGGACTGGCAGCGGCGAGGGCTCGGCCGCCCCATCGTGGCTGCACTGATGGACGATGCGCGCCATCGTGCGCCCTAGGCTGTGGCCGTTGCCCTGCTGCCGGTGGCGAAGCCGGCGGGCTGTACGGCCAGTTCGGCTTCCAACCGAGCGCGCCGCGTTCGCAGGGTATGCTGCTGCGCCTGTGAACCCGTTACAGGAGTCAGGCATGGGCGACACCATATTCGGCAAGATCATCCGGCGCGAAATTCCCGCCGACATCGTCTATGAGAACGACGACGTGCTCGGTTTCCGGGATCTGAACCCGCAGGCGCCGGTGCATGTCCTGTTCGTTCCGAAGAAGCCGCTGCCGACGCTGAACGACGCGCAGCCGGACGATGCCGAGCTGCTGGGGAAGTTGCTGATCGCCGCTGCCGGCTACGCCAAGCAGGAAGGACTGGCCGAACAGGGCTACCGCACCGTGATCAATTGCAACGAGCATGGCGGGCAGACGGTCTTCCACCTGCACGTGCACCTGCTGGCCGGACGCCGGTTCACCTGGCCGCCGGGCTGACGCCACCGAAAGTCCGAGCGCCGGAGGCGTCAAGAGGGGCGAATGCAAAAACGCCGGCGCGGGGCCGGCGTTTTGCGTTCGGTGGCTTACTTGTGGCCCGGCGCTGGTGCGGGCGCCGGCCGCACGATGATCACGCGCGGGCGGTTCCAGAACGGATCCCCCCACGGGCCCCAGTACGGGCCCCAGCCCGGACCCCAGAATGGGTCGTAGTAGCCGGGCGGGTAGCTCACGGTCACTGGACGCTTCGGCCACAGGTAGACCACGTCCGCTTCCACGCGCGGGTAGGCGTAGTCGTATTCGCCCACTTTCTTGGTCACGGTGCCGTGCAGGGTGCCTGTGACGGTCAGCTCGCGTCCGCGGGTGAAGACCTCCGGATCATAGAAGCCGTCATGGCAGGCGACGAAGCGGCCTTCGGTGGCGCCGCTGGTGCCCGACTCGGGCCGCGCCTGCTTGTCCAGTGGACGGGACAGCAGGTAGAAGCAGGTCTGTTGCGGACCGGGCTCGGTCTGGATGATTTCGCCGCCCCAGCGCACCTTCGCGCCGCCGGCGCCACCCTGCTGGGCGCCCGCCGTGCTCACGTTGGAGTAGGTACCCTGCAGCGGCTGGGGCACCGTTGCACAGGCGGCCAGCAGGCCGAACGCGGTGGCCAGGGCCAGGGGACGGTAAGGAAAGGACATGGTGGTTCTCCCGGAAGACAGCGGTCGCCGGGCGACCGCGTTGACGTTCATTTGACCACGCGGCGCGGTCGAAATTCCCGTACCGCCCGCTGGAATTCACGCAGCAGTTCAGGCACCGGCTCGTCGTGGGCATAGCGCAGTTCGAGGTAGCGGTCCATCAGTCGCTCCAGTTCGCCGCGCTGGGAGGGCAGGGCCCTTGCAGCGCGGCGCAGGTAATGTTGCGGCCCCTCGCTGCGACGCCGCGTGATGCCGGCGCGCGCGAGTTTGGCTTCCAGCCGGCGCAGCGCCTGGCGCAGCGGTTCTGGCCGTTCACGCCGCCACAACGCCCAGCCCACGCCGATGGCCACGAACAGCGCGGTGCCGAGCGCCAGCAGCATGCCCAGCATCGCCGTGCCGGTGTCGCTAATGCCGAAGGGCGTAAGCAGGCCTCGCTGCCGCAGCGCATCGAATCCAATAACGCCCTCGGTCCACCAGTGGTTGACCACGTCCCAGCGGTTTCGCAGCCCTTCCAGCCAACCGCTTTGCATCCAGTCGAGCTGGTCGCCGGCTGCTGCGGTGGCGCCCAGGCTCACCCGTTCGGGCCGGACCGCGGCGGTGGGGTCGACCCGGACCCAGCCGAGTCCGTCGAGCCACACCTCGCTCCAGGCGTGTGCATCGGATTGGCGCACCAGCAGGTAGTTGCCCATGCGATTCCAGAAGCCGCCCTGGTAGCCGGTGACCACGCGTGCCGGGATCCCGGCCGCACGCATCAGTACCGTGAAGGCCGATGCGTAGTGCTCGCAGAAGCCCTCGCGGGTGCCGAACAGGAAGTCATCCACGCTGTCGCGTCCCAGCGGCGCGGGCGCGAGCGTGTAGCGGAAACCGCCGTCATGGAAGAGCGCCAAAGCCGCGCGGACGATGGCCTCCCTGTCGTCGCGGTAGTGCTGGCGCCAGGTCTGCCCTTGCGCCAACGCGCGCGGGTTGAAGCCGGATGGAAGCTGCAGCCAGCGCTGGTGACGCATGTCCAGGCTTGGCTGCAACCGGTAGCGGAGGGCCGAGCTCAGCGAGTAGCTGGTCAGCTCGTCCACCGGCTTGTCGGCCATGATCACCCGATCGCGTCGCATGTGCGCGCCTGGCGGGACGTCGAGCGGCACGTCCAGCGAAAGCAGCACGTACCGGTGGCTGGGTTCCAGAGTGATCTGGTAGTGGATGGCCTGCGAGGCCTCGACCGCCACCGGGGCGGGGCTGGCGACCTCCGCGTAGTGCCAGGTGAACCCATCGAACGCCCCCATGACGTACGCACGGAAGTAGCGTTGTCGGGGAGGCGGGGGCGCGCCATCGAAGCTCACCCGCATGGCTGGCCGGTCGTCGGTCAGCAGCTCGGTGAAGTTGCCGGGCGACATGCTGTCGCTCAGGCCGGTGCGCGCTTCGTTGCGGTTGGCTGCGCCCCACAGCGGCGAGCTCAGCCGCGGCACCAGCGCGAAGGCGAGCAGGGCGAGCGGCACCGCGGCAGCGAGCAGGGCCAGGCCGGGCACCAGCGCCTGCGGCAGGTTCGACGGCGCCTGTGCCGGCTCCAGTGCACGCAGGGTGGCCAGGGCCGGCAGCAAGCCCAGTGCCACCACCAAGGTGGCGAGCAGCCCCTGGTCGAACAGCAGCGCCGCCATCAAGCCGAAGCAGGCGAAGCTGACGCCGACCTTCGCGTCGCGCGACGTCTCGCTCTCCAGCAGCTTCAGCACCAGCAGGCCGACGGCCAGCGCGGAACCCGGTGCCTGGCCGAAGATGGTGCCGTAGGTGACGACCACGGCGGTTCCCAACAAGGCCAGCAGCGGCAGCTTGAGCAGCAGTGGCGAGCGCGCGCCATGCCTGCGGCGTTGCCACCAGCGCACCATGAGTACCAGCGCCAGCGCGACGCCAAGCCACCAGGGCAGGTGCGATGCGTGTACGCCGAGCACGCAGGCCATGGTCAGGCAGAGCAGGTCGAACGCGCGCGTATCCAGCCTGGGCTCGTCGGCATGGCGCTGCAGGATGGCGATCATGGCAACGACGCCAATGCGCTCATGCAGCGTGCGTAATGCCCCGGCCCGCTGCCGACCTCGATCGGCTGGCCTGGCAGCCACAGGCTGTGACGGCGGCCCTGGACATGGGCCTCGCCCAGCCAGCGGGCGAGGCGGGCGATACGTGCCTCGTTGTCCATGCCTTCCAGTTCGCGCCAGTCCAGGCGCCACTCGGGGCGCGATTCGGGTTGCTCGAAGTCCTTGCTGAGCAGTTGACCCAGCCGCGCGCTGGCTTTCCAGGCGATGTGCTTGCGTGGGTCGCCGCTGCGGTAGTCACGCAGGGCGGCCAGGTCCTCGCCGCGGTGCAGGCGCGGGCGCAGGCCCTCGTCGGCCGGCAGGCGCGGCGGCGGGCCACCGCCTTCGGGGCGTGGCCAGACCAGCACCGATTGCGCCGGATGCATCCAGCTCCACGCACGGAACAGCCCGAGCGGCCAGGTCGTCCACACGCGAAGGCGCGGCAGGGGTTGCCAGCCACGCGTGGTGGTGGCGAGCGGCAGGGTGACGTCGGCCTTGCCCGAGGCATCGACGGCAAAGGCCTGGCAGGCAGTTCCCAGGTCGACGCGGATCGCGCTGCGCGGTCGGGCCGACTCGAACTCCAGCGTCAGCGCCAGGGACTCGCCGGCGATCGCCTGGCCTGCGCGCACGCTGGCCAGGGCCAGTCCGTCCAGCGCGCGGAAGGCGATCAGCATGCTGGACGCGCCCGCCGCGCCCAGTATGCAGGTGAGCAACAGGGCGGCGTTGTTGGAATAGTTCAGCGAACCGACCAGCATCACCAGCAGCAGCACGGAGAAGCCGATGCCGAAACCGGTCGGCACGATGTAGATACGCCGTCGATGCAGCTCGATCGGCATCGGCTCCGGGCGACGGAAGCGGGTCAGTGCGGGCAGCCGGCGCTCGGCCAACTGCTGCAGGCGGCGCAGCGCGTCGCGCACGGTCAGTCGACCGCGGTATCGGCCAGCAGCGCGCGTGCCAGCGCATCGCCGCTGGCACCGCGCGAAGGCACCAGGCGGTGTGCGGCGAGCGGTACGAAAAGCGCCTGGATGTCCTCCGGCAGCACGTGGCCGCGGCCGCTCAGCAGGGCCCATGCGCGCGCGGCCCCGAGCAGGGCAATGCCGGCCCGCGGCGACAGTCCGACCTTGATGTCCGCGTGGCGGCGGCTGGCCGCAAGCAGGGCTTGCAGGTAGTCGAGCAGCGCGCTGCTGGCGGTGATCCCCTGTGCCTGGCGATGCAGCGCGGCGAGGCTGGGCGCATCCAGTTGCGGCGTGAGCTGGGCCAGCAGGTCACGCCGGTCGCTGCCGGCCAGCAGGGCGCGTTCGGCGGCGGCATCGGGATAGTCCAGCGAGATGCGCAGCATGAAGCGGTCCAGCTGCGAATCGGGCAGCGGAAAGGTGCCGTGCAGATCGAGCGGGTTCTGCGTGGCGACGACGAAGAACGGCTGCGCCAGCGTGTGCGTCTGGCCGTCCACGGTGACCTGGCCTTCGGCCATGGCTTCCAGCAATGCGCTCTGCGTCTTCGGCGTGGCGCGGTTGATCTCGTCGGCGAGCATCAGTCCGGTGAAGATCGGGCCGGGATGGAAGCGGAACTGGCCTGTCTCGCGCTCGAACACGCTGACCCCGATAATGTCCGAGGGCAGCAGGTCGCTGGTGAACTGCACGCGCTGGAACTCCAGCGCGAAGCTTGCTGCCAGCGCGTGCGCCAGCGTGGTCTTGCCCACGCCGGGCACGTCCTCCAGCAGCAGGTGGCCGCCGGCGACCAGGCACGTAAAGGCCAGCTTCACCTGGCGCGGCTTGCCGAGCAGTACCCGGTTGACCTGGGCCATCGCCGCTTCCAGGCGCGGATGGAGCGTTTCTTCAGGCAGGGGAGTGGTGGCGGACATGGGTTCCTGGCAGTCGGCACGAGCGGAACGCGGGGAGGGCCGGTCGAGTGTAGCGGCCGGCCTCGCGCGCTGGCGAGGCGCATTCCTCATCGCGTTTGCCGCCTTGCTGGTTCTCAAGTGCATGGTTGCCGCGACGATGTCGCCGTTCGGCGACGAGGCGTTCTACTGGCTGGAAAGCCGGCATCCGGCCTGGGGGTACAGCGACCTGCCGCCGCTGACGGCGTGGCTGATCTGGCTGGGTGAGCACGTCGCCGGGCACGGCCTGGTCGGCATGCGCTGGCCGTTCCTGTTGCTGGGCAGCATGTTGCCGTGGGTCGTCGTGGCGTTCGGGCGGCGCGCCTTCGATGCATGTGTCGGTTGGCAGGCGGGCCTGCTGTGCCTGGCACTACCGCTGGCCAGCACCTTCGGCGTGATGGCCATGCCGGACGTGCCGCTGACGCTCGCCATCGCGGTGGCGCTCCATGCGCTGCTGCGCGCGATGGACGACGACCGCCTGCGCGACTGGTTGTTGCTGGGCGTGGCGATGGCGGTCGCCTGGCTGACCCACTATCGCGCGGCCATGGCGATGCTGGCCGGATTCCTGTTGCTGGTGTCTACCCCGCGCGGTCGTGCGCAGTGGCGACGCGGCGGACTTTGGCTGGCATTGGGCATCGCAGCGCTGGGACTGCTGCCGCTGGCCGTGTCGAACTGGCGGCAGCATGGCGCCGGACTCGCGTTCCAGCTGGTCGATCGCAATCCGTGGCGCTTCCATGCCGACGCGCTGGTGCAACCGCTGGAGCAGGCGGTCGCCTGCACGCCGGTGCTCTATGTGGTGCTGCTGTGGGCGCTATGGTGCAGTTGGCGCCGTCGTGCGGAACGCGCGCCGTGGGACCTGGTCGCCTGGACCTCGCTCGGCTTCCTTGCACCGTACTTTCTGTTCGGGCTGTTCGCCGACGACCTGCGCTTCCGCGCGCACTGGCCGCTGCCCGGCTATCTGCCATTGCTGGCAGCGGTGCCTGCGCTGTGCCGTGGTGCGGGTCGGGGCTGGCGCGTGGCCACCGTGACAGGAGGCGTGCTGGGTTTGCTCGGAACGTTGCTCGGGCTCGGGTATCTCGCATTGGCGGCGAGCCCGCAGGGCGCCGACGTGCTGTCGTCAAGCAAGGCCTTCCCGACCAACTTCGTAGGTTGGCGCGAAAGCGCGGCAGAGGCACGCACGTTGCTGGAACGCAAGAACGCGGTACTGGTGGCCGACAATTTCATGCTCGCCGCCGAGCTGGAGTTCCAGCTTCCTGGCCGCGGCCCGGTGTATGCGCTGGACAGCACGTTCAACATCAAGCATGGCCGCGCAGCGCAGCTGGCCATCTGGCGCCTGGACGAAGCCGGCCTGCGTGCCGCCCATGCCGGCGAGCCGATGCTGCTGGTGGTGAGCGAGGTCATGCGCGAGCGCGACAAGCTGGATCGGCTGGGCGCGATCTGCGGCAGCATCGAGGCGCCACAGCTGGTGGCCAGGCGCGTCCTGTTCGGCGGGCGCAAGAGCTTTGCGTATTACCGCGGACGGGTGCCGACTGCACCGCCCACGCGGCTGGCCGACCCCACCGGGTGCCTGTTCTGGCGCAACGCGCTGCAAGCCGGCGACGCTTGGTAGGAGCGGCCCCGCGCGACCGCAAGGCCGACCTGCAACCAGCCGCGCGGCAGCCGGCTTCTCTCGTGGTGCGGCCGTCAGGGGATGGCCAGGCCCGCTTCGCGCAACAGCCGGGCCAGCGCGATCAGCGGCAGGCCGACCAGCGCGGTCGGGTCGCTGCTGTCGATCCGCTCGAACAGCGCGATGCCCAGGCCTTCGCACTTGAAGCTGCCGGCGCAGTCCAGCGGCATCTCGCGAACCACGTAGCGGGCGATCTCGGCCTCCGTAAGAGGCCTAAACCGCACGCCCGTGGTATCCAGGTGCGTGCGTCGCTGCCCATCACGGGTATCGATCAGGCACAGCCCGGTGTGGAAGCGGACCTCACGGCCGGCGCATGCGGCCAACTGGGCCTGCGCGCCTTCGATGCTGCCGGGCTTGCCGAGCGCGCGCCCATCCAGTTCGGCGATCTGGTCGGAGCCGATCACCCACGCGCCGGCGAGCCCGCGTGCCGCGCCCTCGGCCTTGGCGATCGCCAGCCGCAAGGCGCCGCCGGCCGGGGCCTCACCGGGCGCCAGGGTTTCATCGGTACCCGGGGCGCGCTGCTCGAAGTCGGCCACCAGCCGGCGCAGCAGTTCCGCGCGATAGCGGGAAGTGGAGCCCAGGACCAGTTGCGTCATACGTCCGATTCGCGGCGGATGTGTTCGCGCATGGCATCGTCCAGCTCGTGGTGCGCCCGCTCCAGCGCCCGCACCAGTGGACGCAGCCGTGCGCGGGTCTGGCTCATGCCGGCGGCGGCCTCGTCCAGGCCCTGCTGGCTGGCATCGGGAGCGCAGTCGCGGATCCACAGGCGCTGTTGCAGCAGCGAGCGCAGCCCCGCGTCGATCGCCTGCTTGGCCTCTTGCTCGCCGGCGGCCGGCTGGTCAGGATTGAACGACATCACCGCATGGGCCTGCTTCAACCCGTTGCGGCAGGTCTTCAGGTCCGCCTCCAGCTGGTCGGCCAGCTCCAGCAGCCTGCGCATGCTGTCCGTGCGGCGGTCCAGCCGGCGGCGCCGACCCAGCAATACGAACGCGCCCGCCGCTACCAGCAGCAGGAGCATCGCGGCAAGGCCGAAAGCGAGGGAAGCGGGCACAAGCGAAGCCGGTGACGGTCGGAAGGGCAGTCTGCCGCAGTCCCGGCGGCAGGCAAAGTCCGTGGACGCGGTTGACTTCAGACCCTTACGCAACCTAAGATTTCGCGATTATGTCCGTGACACTGCCAGAGTCCGTGGACGCTTGGCGCATGGTCTCGGCGCGGCGTTCGTTTGCCGGGACGCTTCCCGTGGCCGCCATGTCCCGCCTGTGCGGGATGCTGGCCGGCAACGAAGGGGCGGCGCAGTACGCGCTGGATTTCGGTCGCGACGAGTTCGGAGCGGCCTATCTCCAGGTGCACGTCGAGGCGCCGCTGACGCTGACCTGTCAGCGTACGCTGGAACCGTTCGTGTTGCCGCTGACGGTGGACAGCCGGCTCGGCCTGATCCGCAGCGAGCGCGAGGAGGCGGCACTGCCGCCCGGTTGCGAACCGCTGCTGGTCGAGGACGACGGCAAGCTGAACCCGGCCGACGTGATCGAGGACGAATTGCTGTTGGCGTTGCCGCTGGTGCCGGTCAATCCGGACAGCAGCCTGCCAGACGAAGTGACTGGCCCCGGCCCGGACGAATCCGTGGCGGAGCCGAACGACAACCCGTTCGCGGTTCTGCGCGAACTCAAGAAAACCGATTGAAGCCGGAGATACACCCATGGCCGTTGCCAAGAGCCGCAAGACCCCGTCCACCCGCGGCATGCGTCGTTCGCACGACAAGCTCAAGACCGTGCAGCTGGCGACCGACCCGACCAGCGGCGAGGTGCACCTGCGCCACCACGTCACCAAGGACGGCTACTACCGCGGCAAGAAGGTGATCGACACCGCCGCAGCCGTCGACGCCGAGTAAGCGGCTTCCAGCGGACGCCACAGGGCGGCGCGGCGACGCGCCGCTTTGCGTTTCGGCGCCCGCGAACGTAACGTTGCGGTTTCGGCGTGGACGGGAGCCTGGCGACAAAGCCGAGGCCAGGCCATCGCCCCGCATGCAGATGGAATGTCCATGGCTTCGACCTACGCCCGCATCACCGGCACCGGCAGCGCGCTGCCCGAGCGCGTGCTCAGCAACTTCGACCTGGAAAAATTCGTCGAGACCAGCGACGAATGGATCCACAGCCGCACCGGCATCCGCCAACGTCACGTGGCCGCCGAGGGCGAGACCACCGGCGACCTGGCCTTCCTCGCCGCCGAGCGTGCGCTGGCCGCGGCCGGCGTCAAGGCGTCCGAGCTCGACCTGATCGTGCTGGGCACCACCACGCCCGATTTGATCTTCCCGTCCACCGCCTGCCTGGTGCAGAACCGGCTGGGCGCCAACGGCTGCGCCGCGTTCGACGTCAACGCCGCCTGTTCGGGTTTCGTCTACGCGCTGGGCGTGGCGGACAAGTTCATCCGCAGCGGCCAGACGAAGAAGGCGCTGGTGATCGGCGCCGAGACGCTGACCCGCATGATCGACTGGAAAGAGCGCGAGACCTGCGTGCTGTTCGGCGACGGCGCCGGTGCGGTGGTGCTGGAGGCCAGCGACGAGCCGGGCATCTACGCCACCTGCATGCATGCCGACGGTGGTTACAAGGAGCTGCTGTGGAATCCGGTCGGCGTCTCCGTCGGTTTCCGCGACGAACCCAACCACGGCGTGCGCATCAAGATGGCCGGCCGCGAGGTATTCAAGGTCGCGGTCAAGACGCTCGACTCGCTGGTCGAGCAGACGCTCAACGCCGCCGGCATGGAAGCTTCGCAACTGGACTGGCTGATCCCGCACCAAGCCAATCTGCGCATCATCGAAGCCACCGCCAAGCGGCTGAACATGTCGATGGACCAGGTCATCGTGACCGTCGACAAGCACGCCAATACTTCCTCTGGCTCGGTGCCGCTGGCGCTGGACTACGCGGTGCGCTCGGGCAAGGTGCAGCGCGGGCAGAACCTGTTGCTGGAGGCCTTCGGCGGCGGCTTCACCTGGGCCTCGGCGCTGCTGCGCTACTGAGCCGGCCACACCCTCACGCGATGCCGCCCCCGGGCGGCATCGTCGTTTCCGGCGACCGATACGGCTGCGTACGCGCGCGGCTGCTGGCATCATCGCCTCTTTGCCTTTGACGGACCGACTCCGATGACCGACACCTCTGCCTCGCTCGCCTTCGTCTTTCCAGGCCAGGGCTCGCAAACGGTCGGCATGCTGGCCGAGCTGGCCGCCGCTCATGCGGAAGTACGGGCGACCTTCGAGGAAGCCTCGCAGGGTGCGGGCGTCGACTTGTGGCAGCTGAGCCAGCAGGGCCCCGAGGATCAGCTCAACCGCACCGAGAACACCCAGCCGGCGCTGCTGGCGGCGAGCGTGGCGGTCTGGCGCGTGTGGAACAGGCTTGGTGGCGCACGCCCCGCGCAGCTGTCCGGCCACAGTCTGGGCGAGTACAGCGCGCTGGTCTGCGCCGGCGCGCTGTCCCTGCACGATGCCGCCGCGCTGGTGGCCGAGCGCGGCCGCCTGATGCAGGCGGCGGTGCCGCCGGGCGTGGGTGCGATGGCGGCGATCCTGGGCGGCGACGACGCGCAGATCGCCCAGGTGTGCGAGGAGGTCGCGCAGGGCCAGGTGGTCGCGCCGGCGAACTACAACTCGCCAGGGCAGCTGGTGATCGCCGGCAACGCCGAAGCGGTCGATCGCGCGCTGGCGAAGCTGGCCGAGCTTGGTGTGAAGAAGGCGGTCAAGCTGGCCGTGTCGGTGCCCTCGCACTGCGCGCTGATGCGCGAGGCCGCCGATCGGCTTGGCGAGCGCATGGACACGATCGAGTGGTCGCTGCCGGCCATTCCCGTGGTGCAGAACGCCGAGGCGCGCAGCTATGGCAGCGTGGAGGAGATCCGCGGCGCACTGCAGCGCCAGCTTTACCTCCCGGTGCGCTGGACCGAGTGCGTGCAGGCGCTGGCCGCCAACGGTGCCACCCGCGTGCTCGAATGTGGCCCGGGCAAGGTGCTCGCGGGTCTGATCAAGCGCATCGACAAGGGTCTGGATGCGCGCGCCATCGGCGCCCCGGGCGAACTCGAAGCGGCGCTGGCTTGAACCATCACTGACGGATGGGCTACGTGCCCGTCCTTTGATTCCTGCAAAAGGGCACGACGATGAGCAAGATCCTGCAAGGAGAAATCGCGCTGGTCACCGGCGCCAGCCGCGGCATCGGTGCCGCGATCGCCGACGAGCTGGCGGCCATGGGCGCCACGGTGATCGGTACCGCCACCAGCGAGAACGGCGCGAAGGCCATCGGCGAGCGGTTGGCTGCGAACGGCGGCCACGGCCGCGTGTTGAATGTGACTGACGGCGCCGCGGTCGAGGCGCTCGTCGATGCGATCGGCAAGGAGTTCGGCGCCGTGTCGATCCTGGTCAACAACGCCGGCATCACGCGCGACCAATTGCTGATGCGCATGAAGGAGGAGGACTGGCAGGCGATCATCGACACCAACCTGACCTCGGTCTACCGTACCTCCAAAGCGGTGATGCGCGGCATGATGAAGGCACGCAAGGGCCGCATCATCTCGATCGCCTCGGTGATCGGTCTGACCGGCAATCCGGGGCAGGCCAATTACGCTGCTGCCAAGGCGGGCATCATCGCGTTCTCCAAATCGCTCGCGCGCGAGATCGGTACGCGCGGCATCACGGTGAACGTGGTCGCGCCCGGTTTCATCGATACGGACATGACACGCGCGCTGCCGGAGGAATCGAGGCAGGCGCTGCTCGGGCAGATTGCGCTGGGCCGCCTGGGCGAGGCGAGCGACATCGCCAAGGCCGTGGGCTTCCTTGCCTCGCCGGCCGCTGCGTACATCACTGGCGAAACGCTGCACGTCAACGGCGGCATGTACATGCCCTGACGTATGGCGCGGTTGTCGCCAACGAAACGTTTTTAGGCGACAATTGACCTTTCGCGCCGGGCCAAAAGCCCGAGCGTTTCATACTGCCGGCGTAGCGATGGCGGCCTGGCCGCTTAGCCACTACAATTCGCCGTCCTTTGCCGGACCCGTGCCGGCCCGACAAAAAGCACACCCCTTGGGAGGTTTGGCAACATGAGCACCATCGAAGAGCGCGTCAAGAAGATCGTCATCGAGCAGCTGGGCGTGAAGGAAGATGAAGTCACGGCGAACGCTTCGTTCGTGGACGACCTGGGCGCCGATTCGCTGGACACGGTGGAACTGGTGATGGCCCTCGAGGAAGAGTTCGAGACCGAGATCCCGGACGAAGAGGCCGAGAAGATCACCACCGTTCAGCAGGCCGTGGACTACATCAAGGCCCACACCAAGGACTGATCGGTTTCGTGGTCGGTGCCTGCGCTCTCGCGGCGCGGCTTCCGTTCACGTGGCGATACCGAAAGCTGCGCCACCTTGGCGCAGTTTTCGTTTCTGCGATTTGAAACGTCCGATACCGTATGGTTGAAGGACGCGGGCCGTTGCGCGGCAGCGTGCCGAGAGAACACGTAAGGATTGAAATCCATGAGCGAACGACCCGTGAGCAGACGGCGTGTTGTAGTGACCGGCATGGGCATCATCTCGCCGGTCGGCAACGACATCGCCACCGCGTGGGACAACATTCTCAATGGCATCAGTGGCATCGGCCAGGTGACCCATTTCGACGCCACCGCCTACGCCACGCGCATCGCCGGCCAGGTTCGCGGCTTCGATCCGGCACAGTGGATGCCGCCGAAGGACGTCAAGAAGATGGACCCGTTCATCCATTACGGCATCGCCGCCGGCACCCAGGCGCTCCGCGATTCCGGGCTGGAAGTGACAGAGGCCAACGCGCCGCGCATCGGCGTGGCGGTCGGTGCGGGCATCGGCGGCCTGAACACCATCGAAGACACGTCGATCGAGTTGCACGAGAAGGGCCCGCGCCGCGTGTCGCCGTTCTTCGTGCCCAGCTCCATCATCAACATGGTGTCCGGCCACCTGTCGATCATGTTCGGCCTGAAGGGTCCGAACATCGCCTGCGTCACTGCCTGCACCACGGCCACGCACAACATCGGCCTGGCCATGCGCATGATCCAGTACGGCGATGCCGACGTGATGCTCGCCGGCGGCGCGGAGTTCGCCACCACCGGCACCGCGATGGCGGGCTTCTGCTCGGCCAAGGCCATGTCCACCCGCAACGACGAGCCGACCAAGGCGAGCCGCCCGTGGGACAAGGACCGCGACGGCTTCGTGCTGTCCGACGGCGCCGGCGTGCTGATGCTGGAGGAGTACGAGCACGCCAGGGCGCGCGGCGCGAAAGTCTACGCCGAGCTGGTCGGTTTCGGCATGAGTGGCGATGCCTATCACATCACCGCGCCCAGCGAAGGCGGCGAAGGCGCCGCTCGCTGCATGCAGGCGGCGCTGGACGACGCCGGCGTCAAGCCCACCGAGGTGCAGTACATCAACGCGCACGGCACCTCCACGCCGTTGGGCGACCTCGGCGAGGTGATGGCGGCCAAGAAGGTGTTCGGCGAGCACGCCTACAAGCTGGCGATGAGTTCGACCAAGTCGACCACCGGCCACCTGCTGGGCGCCGCCGGCGGCGTCGAGGCGATCTTCACCATCCTGGCGCTACGGGACCAGGTGCTGCCGCCGACCATCAATCTGGATGAGCCGAGCGAAGGCTGCGACCTGGACTTCGTGCCGCACACCGCACGCAAGGCCGACCTCACCGTCGCGATCTCCAATTCGTTCGGCTTCGGTGGAACCAACGGCACGCTCGTCTTCCGCCGCCACTGAGCGGAAGCGTGGGCAGCCACCTGAGGGTCCTCGACGGCCGGCGCGACCTGCTCGCTCCGGCCGCCGCTTTTGTGGAGCGTTACCCGTGCCTGCTCGAAAGCGTGGTGCGCGGTAGCGCGCAGGCGCGCTACGACATCCTGTTTGCCTTCCCCCGCGAGAGCGTGGCGCTGCTGGCCGATGGGCGGCTGGTCGATGGGCAGGGCCGCGTGCATGGCGGCCGTTTCCTCGACGCGCTCGATGCGGCCTGGCAGGCCGAGCGCGTCGCCCGCCAGGACGACGGGTTGCCGTTCCACGGCGGCTGGGTCCTGCTGCTGGCGTACGAACTGGCGGCCGAAATCGAACCGCGCCTGCGCCTGCGGCCCGATGAGGGATTGCCCGTCGCGCTGGCCTTGCGCTGTCCGGCGGCAGTCATCGTCGACCATGCCGCTGAACGCACGTGGCTGGTAGCCGAAGAGGGGCACGCCGGCTTGCTCGACCTGATGGAAGCCGACCTGGCCGCGCAGTCCATCTTGCCTCCGCCGGCCGCCCCTGTCGCACTGGAGGAGGACCCGCCTGCGCACTTCCTCGACGGCGTCGCCCGCATCCACCAGCACCTGCAGGCGGGTGACATCTTCCAGGCCAATCTCTCGCGTGCGTGGCGTGCGCATTACGCAGATCCGCCCACGCCCGCCACGTTGTACGGCGCGTTGCGCGCGGCCAACCCGGCGCCGTTCGCGGGCCTGCTGCAAAGGCCCGGCTGGGCGATCATCAGCTCCTCGCCGGAGCGGCTGGTCGAAGTGCGCGATGGCGTGGCGCAGACGCGGCCAATCGCAGGCACGCGCCCGCGCGTGGCAGGCGACGACGATGCTGCGGGCATCCGCGAGCTCGCCGCGCACCCGAAGGAACGTGCCGAGCACGTCATGCTGATCGACCTGGAACGCAACGATCTCGGTCGGGTGTGCCTGCCCGGCACGGTGGTGGTCGACGAGCTGATGGTGGTGGAGAGCTACGCGCACGTGCACCACATCGTCTCCAACGTGCGCGGACGCCTGCGCGAGGGCGTGACGCCCGGGCAGGTGATCGCCGCGACCTTCCCCGGCGGCACCATCACCGGCTGCCCCAAGGTGCGCTGCATGGAGATCATCGCGGCGATCGAGGACGCGCCGCGGGGCGCCTATACCGGCGCGCTGGGCTACCTCGACCTGAGCGGTGAGCTCGACCTCAACATCCTGATCCGCACGCTCACCCAGATCGGCCCGGAGGTCACGCTGCGCGCCGGCGCCGGCATCGTGGCCGATTCGGTCGCCGAACGCGAACTGGACGAAACCCGTGCCAAGGCCCGCGGCCTTCTACGCGCGCTGGGAGCGTCCGGTTGATCGCGCGCGTGCTGGTCGACGGCCAGGCGGGTGACCGCGTTTCCGCCCTGGACCGCGGGCTCGGCTACGGCGATGGCCTGTTCGAGACCATCCGGTTCCTTGGTGCCGACGCGCCGCTGTGGCCGCGCCACGTGCTGCGCCTGGAGGAGGGGTGCCGCCGCTTGGGACTGCCCATGCCGGATCCCGTCATGCTCCTGGCCGAGGCGCGTGCCGCGTCACACGGGCTCGCCGGGTCGGTGGTGCGCATCACCCTTACGCGGGGTGTGGGAGCGCGAGGGTACAAGCCCCCCGGGCAGCCACAGCCCACCCGCATCGTCGCCGCCTTCGACCCGCCGCCCCACGACGCGGCGGCGCAAACGGCCGGTATCCGCGTGCGCCTGTGCGCCACGCGCCTGGGCGTGCAGCCGCTGCTGGCCGGCCTCAAGCACCTCAATCGGCTGGAGCAGGTGCTGGCGCGCGCCGAGTGGGACGACCCGGCGATCGGCGAAGGCCTGTTATGCGACGCCGACGGCTTGGTCGTCTCGGCTACTGCCGCCAACCTGTTTGCCGTATTCGGCGGCGTGCTCGCCACCCCTACGGTCGACCGCTGCGGCGTCGCCGGCGTGGCCCGGGCGGAAATCCTGGCAGTCTGGCCACACGCGCAGGCGCGCCCGATCATGCTGGAGGAACTCCAGCGGGCCGAAGAACTCTTCCTATCCTCGAGCGTGCGCGGCATCCTGCCGGTTCGCGAGCTGGACGGCGGCGCCTTTGCAACCGGTCCGGTCACGCGCGCGCTGCAGGCACATTGGCGCGAGCTGGGTTTCTGAAGGAGTCGCCGATGGCGCGCAAGAAGAGAAAGGGTAGGGCCACCGGGCGCATCCTGATGTGGGTGCTGCTGCTGGCTGTGCTGGCTGCCCTTGTGGCGGGCTGGTATGACTTCGAGCGGTTCAGCCGCACGCCGCTCGCGGTCGGTCCACAGCGGCAGACGCTGGACGTGGAGCGCGGCAGCAACCTGCGCGGCATCGTGGTGCAGCTGCGTGCGCGTGAGCTCACCCATGCGCCGTCGCTGTACTGGCGCGTGCTGGCCGAACGCATGCGGGTGGCCGATCGGCTGCACGCAGGCGAGTACGCGCTCGATCCGGGCATGACGCCAGGCCAGTTGCTCGATGCGATGGCGGCCGGCCGCGTACTGCAGCGGGACTTCACCATCGTCGACGGCTGGACTTTCCGCCAGCTGCGAAGTGCTCTTGCCAAGGTGCCTACACTGCGCCAGGCGGGCGCTCGACTGGACGATGCCGAGATCATGCGTCGCATCGGCGCGGCCGGCGAGATGCCCGAAGGCCGCTTCCTGCCGGAGACTTACGCCTACGTGAAGGGCGACAGCGACCTGGACATCCTCAAGCGTGCCCACGCGGCCATGGTGCGCACGCTGGCCGAACTGTGGCCCGGGCGCGCCAAGGATCTGCCGCTGGACTCGCCGTACGACGCGCTGATCCTGGCCTCGATCGTGGAAAAGGAAACCGGCCGGGCCGACGAGCGGCCGAAAATCGCCGGCGTATTCGTGCGCAGGCTCGAGAACCACATGTTGCTGCAGACCGATCCGGCGGTGATCTACGGCATGGGCGAAGCCTACGCGGGCAACATCCGCCGCAGCGACCTGGTCGCCGATACGCCCTACAACACCTACCTCCATGCGGGCTTGCCGCCCACCCCGATCGCCTTGCCCGGCCGACCGGCGATCGATGCGGCCCTGCATCCGGAGCCGGGCACGGCGCTGTACTTCGTGGCGCGCGGCGATGGCAGCCACGTGTTCGCCAGTTCGCTGGCCGAGCACAACCGCAACGTCGCCTGCTACCAGCTGAAGCGTTGCCATGACTGAGGCACGACGCGGACGCTTCATCTCGCTCGAGGGCGGCGAGGGTGCCGGCAAGAGCACCCTGCTCGCTGGCCTGCGCGCGCACATCGCGACGCGGGGCATCGATCTGGTGCAGACCCGCGAGCCTGGTGGCACGCCGTTAGGCGAGGCGGTGCGCGCGATCGTGCTCGACCCGCAGGCGCGCGGCATGGCGGCCGAAACCGAACTGCTGCTGATGTTCGCCTCGCGTGCCCAGCTCGTGCGCGAGATGATTGCGCCCGCATTGGCGGCCGGGCAGTGGGTGCTGTGCGACCGCTACGTCGACGCCAGCTACGCCTACCAGGGTGGTGGCCGCGGCCAGCCGCTGGAGCGCATCGCCGAGCTCGAACGATGGGCCTGTGCCGGGCTGGTGCCGGACCTGACCCTGCTGCTGGACCTGCCGGTGGCCACCGGCCGCGCGCGCGCTGCCGGGCGCGGCGAAGCCGATCGGATCGAAACCGAAGCCGATGCCTTCTTCGAGCGCGTGCGCGCCAGCTATCGTGCACGCGCCGTGGCGGAGCCGGCCCGCTTCCGCCTGATCGATGCCGGCCAACCGCCCGAGGCCGTGCTGCTTGCGGCCATCGCGGCACTCGCGCCGCTGTTCGCGGGGAATGCGGCATGAGCACGCCACCCTGGCATGAGGCGCACTGGCAGCGGCTGCAATCACGCCAGGCGCGCGGGGCGTTGCCGCATGCGCTGCTGTTGTGCGGGCCGGCGGGCCTGGGCAAGCGTGATTTCCTGCAGCGTTTCGTGCGTGGCCTGTTTTGCGGACATCCACGTGGCGGCGAAGCCTGCGGCCGATGTCGTGCCTGCCTGTTGCTGGACGCCGGCACGCATCCGGACTTCATGACCGTCAGCTACGGCCTGCGCAAGGACGGTGTGCCACGCAAGGAAATCGTCGTCGACCAGATCCGCGAGCTGTCTGCGCGGCTGGCGATGGCCAGCCAGTTCGGCGGCTGGCAGGTGGTGGTGATCGATCCGGCCGATGCAATGAACGCGGCTGCTGCCAACGCCCTGCTCAAGACGCTGGAGGAGCCCTCGCCGCAGACCTTGCTGCTGCTGGTCGCCGACGCGCCCTGGCGGCTTCCGCAGACCATCCGCAGCCGCTGCCAGCGCATCGAATTCCAGCTGCCTTCGCACCCGGAGGCCATGGCCTGGCTGGTTGCGCATAACGTGGCCGATCCTGCCGCCGCGCTTGAGGCTGCGGGCGGCAATCCGGGGCTCGCCAGGGCGTGGGCGGAGCAGGGCGCGCTGGCGCGGCGACAGGCCGTACGCAAGGACCTGGCTGCGTTGGCCGCCGGCCGTGCGGAGCCGATGGAGGTGGCCCGCCGCTGGCTGGACAGCGAGCCGGAGCAATGCCTGTGGTTCGCCGCGCAGGCTTGCGTCGACGAAGCGCGCGCGCGCGCGGCCGGTGGTGCCACGCCGCTCGGCAGCCAGCTCGATGACGAGAGACTGGCCGACTGGTTCGCTGCAGCCAATCGCACGCGCGATGCCCTGCGCGGTCCGCTGCGCGGCGACCTGCTGCTGCTAGAGTTGCTCGCCGACTGGCACTGACCACAGCCATGCGGGCAGGTCGGGCCTTGGTGCTACACGTTGTGCGAACGCGGGCTGCTGCAAGCTGCGCGCCACGATCGCCGCGGCTGCATCCGCGACGATCCCCATACCCCGGCGCGGGAGGCGCCACGACATGCCGTTGAGCCCGGAGCTGTACAGCCCCGACGCGCGGACCCGCCTGCTGGTGGTGGCGCCGCACCCCGACGACGAAACCATTGGCACCGGCGAACTGCTGCAGCTCGTACGAGCCGCCGGTGGCCAGGTGCACGTGCTGCTGCTCACCGACGGCGACGACAACCCGTGGCCCCAGCGCTGGATCGAACGCCGGTTGCGCATCGGCGACGCCGAGCGCGCCCGCTGGGGACGACGACGGCGTGGCGAGGTCGGCGATGCATTGCGTCGGCTCGATGTGCCGTTCGACGCCCTGCACGCGATGGGCTGGCCGGACATGGGGCTGACGGCGCTGGTGCGCGAGGATGCCTCGATGGCACGCGCCCGCCTGGTCGAGCAACTGGTCGACTTCCGTCCCAACGTGGTTGCGCTGCCGGCGCTGTCGGACCGGCATCCGGACCATGGCAGTGCGCACGTGCTGACACGCCTGGCGCTCGCCGACTGGGACGCCGAGCCGCCGCTGCTGCTCGGTTATCTGGTGCATGGCCGCGAGGAAACCCAGCCAGGCGTCGCCCTGCCGGCCGCTGCCGACCGCCATGCGGCCAAGCTCGCCGCGCTGACGGCGCACCACAGCCAGATGGCGCTGAGCGCGGGACGCATGCGCCGGTTGACCGACCGCCCTGAGCGCTATGACCGCGTCGCCCGACCGCCCGCCGACCGCGAGGCCGGTGCGCTGCCCTGGCATCCCATGGCCTGGCGCTCGCAGTTGCGGCTGACCATCGCCAGTCCCGACGGCGTACGCCACTGGGCATGGACCGACGCGCCGCTGCAGCGGGACGGGCAGGGGCGCTGGCGCCTGGCCGAGGTGCCCACGGCGCCGTGCTTCGCGCGACTGGACATGGACGTGTCTTCACCGTGGATCTTCGATCGCTGGGGGTGGTGCGAGTTGTAGGTGGCCTGGCCCGGGGCCGCTTTGCGCCCGCCCATCCCGCTCGCTACGATGCGCGTGCCGGATCTGCTGCCGGCTGCAGTTCCGGAGCGCATGCATGACCCCCACCGCCGCCCGCCAGGGCATCATCTCGCTGAAGATCAAGGACGCGGCGACGCTGTACAACGCGTACATGCCGTTCATGAAACACGGTGGCCTGTTCGCGCCGACCGCGCAACGCTACGCGCTGGGCGACGAGGTGGTACTGCTGATCACGCTGATGGATGAGACCGAGCGCCTCTCGGTGGTGGGCAAGGTGGCCTGGATCAGTCCGCTCGGCGCGCAGGGCAACCGCACTGCCGGCATCGGGGTGCACTTCAACGAATCGAGCGATGCCGAGGTGGCACGCCAGCGCATCGAGAACATCCTCGCCGGCGTGCTCTCTTCCGAGCGTCCCACCCATACCATGTAAGGCCGTGCCGCCGCAGGCGTTCGCCCGCGGCCTGCGGGAACGGTCGCCACTAACCAATAACTGTCGCGTCCGCAATACTTGGCGTAGTCCCCGCGCGCGCTGATACAATGCCGCGGTTACACGAACGGATTTCGTGGGAATCGGGCGCTCGCGACCCCACGCGTGCGATCGTGGCTGGACAGCCCCTGCCGTGCGCGGCCTGCCGAATCGAACCAGCCGGACCGCCACCCATGGCGGTCACTGATGCGCTCATGGCGCGGAGGTACGTTGCATCGTGCTTGCTCAATACTGGCCCATCCTGCTGTTCATCGGCGTTGCCGCCGGCCTGGGCGTGGTGCTGCTGATCATCGGCATGCTCGCCGGCCCGCGTCGTCCCGCGGCGATCAAGCTCGCTCCCTACGAGTGCGGCTTCGAGGCGTTCGAAGACGCCCGCATGCGCTTCGACGTCCGCTACTACCTGCTGGCGATCCTGTTCATCATCTTCGACCTGGAAATCGCCTTCCTGTTCCCATGGGCGGTGGTGTTCCAGCACATCGGCCTCGTGGCGCTGATCGAAATGGCGCTGTTCCTGCTGCTGCTGGTGGTCGGTTTCGCCTACGTGTGGAAGAAGGGAGCACTGGAATGGGAGTGATGTCTTCCATCGACCGGGTAATGCACAACCCGGAGCCGTTGAACCTGGTCGATGACATCCTGCGTCCGGCCGAGGACAACCCGGTCATGCAGCGCGGTTTCGCCACCACCTCGGTGGACGCGCTGATGAACTGGGCGCGCACCGGCTCGATGTGGCCGATGACCTTCGGCCTGGCCTGCTGCGCAGTCGAGATGATGCATGCCGGCGCGGCGCGCCTGGACCTGGACCGCTACGGCGTGATCTTCCGCCCGAGCCCGCGCCAGTCCGACGTGATGATCGTGGCCGGTACCCTGGTCAACAAGATGGCCCCGGCGCTGCGCCGCGTGTACGACCAGATGCCCGACCCGAAGTGGGTGATCTCGATGGGCAGCTGCGCCAATGGCGGCGGCTACTACCACTACTCGTATTCGGTGGTGCGCGGCTGCGATCGCATCGTGCCGGTCGACATCTACGTGCCCGGCTGCCCGCCGACGGCCGAGGCGTTGATCCACGGCATCCTGCAGTTGCAGAAGAAGATCCGTCGCACCAGCACCATCGCCCGCGGCTGAGGGGCTGCCCACCATGACCGATATGCCAACCCATTCGCTGGCCGCCCGTCTCGCGGCGCGGTTCGGCGACACGCTGTCGCTGTCCGCCGGTCGCGGCGGCGAAACCACGGCCGAGCTTTCCGCCGGCGATCTTCTGAGCGTCGCAACGGCGTTGCGCGACGAACCGGATTTCCGCTTCGAGCAGCTGATCGACGTCTGCGGCGTCGACTACCTCGGCTACGGGCAGGACGAGTGGGCCACCGAAACGGTCACCGCGACCGGTTTCTCGCGCGGCGTGGAAGGGCAGGCGATGGGCCGTTTCAACTGGGCCGAGCGCCCACGCGATGCCGACATGCCGCGCCGTTTCGCGGCCGTCGTGCATCTGCTGTCGCTGACCCACAACCGGCGCCTGCGCCTGCGCGTGTTCTGCGACGACGACGCGCTGCCGGTGGTGCCCTCGCTGACCGGCATCTGGCCGGTTGCCAACTGGTTCGAGCGCGAGGCGTTCGACCTGTACGGCATCTTGTTCGACGGGCATCCGGACCTGCGCCGCATCCTCACCGACTATGGTTTCGTCGGCCATCCGTTCCGCAAGGACTTCCCGCTGATCGGCAACGTCGAGGTGCGCTACGACCCCGAGCAGCAGCGCGTGGTCTACCAGCCGGTGACCATCGAGCCGCGCGTGCTGGTGCCGCGCGTGATCCGCGACGACGCCGACCTCATCCAGGCCAAGGCCGAAGCCGCCGACAACTGGCGCCAGAACTGAAGGGCCGCGACGTCATGCAGGAAATCCGCAATTACACGATGAACTTCGGCCCGCAGCATCCGGCTGCGCACGGCGTGCTGCGCCTGGTGCTGGAGATGGACGGCGAGACCGTGGTACGTGCCGACCCGCACGTGGGTCTGCTCCACCGCGGCACCGAGAAGCTGGCTGAGTCCAAGCCGTTCAACCAGTCGATCGGTTACATGGATCGCCTGGACTACGTGTCGATGATGTGCAACGAGCACGCCTACGTGCGCGCGATCGAGACCCTGCTGGGCATCGAGGCGCCGGAGCGCGCGCAGTACATCCGCACGATGTTCGACGAGATCACCCGCATCCTGAACCACCTGATGTGGATCGGCTCCAATGCGCTCGACCTGGGCGCGATGGCGGTGTTCCTGTACGCGTTCCGCGAGCGCGAGGAACTGATGGACGTCTACGAGGCGGTCTCGGGCGCGCGCATGCACGCGACCTATTACCGCCCGGGCGGCGTCTACCGCGACCTGCCGGACCGCATGCCGCAGTACAAGGAATCGCCCTGGCACAAGGGCGCGGACTTGAAGCGCATCAACTCGGCGCGTGAAGGCTCGATGCTGGACTTCATCGAGGACTTCACCAGGATCTTCCCGTCCCGCGTGGACGAGTACGAAGACCTGCTCACCAACAACCGCATCTGGAAGCAGCGCACCGTCGGCATCGGCGTGATCAGCCCGGAGATGGCCAAGGCCTGGGGCATGACCGGTGCGATGATCCGCGGCTCGGGCGTGGAGTGGGACCTGCGCAAGAAGCAGCCCTACGCCAAGTACGCCGAGATGGATTTCGACATCCCGGTTGGCGTCAACGGCGACTGCTACGACCGCTACCTGGTGCGCGTGGAAGAGATGCGCCAGTCCAACCGCATCATCAAGCAGTGCGTGGACTGGCTGCGCGCCAACCCTGGCCCGGTGATGGTGACGAACTTCAAGGTGGCGCCGCCTTCGCGGGCCGAAATGAAGGAGAGCATGGAAGCGCTCATCCACCACTTCAAGCTGTTCACCGAGGGCTACGGCGTCCCCGCCGGCGAGACCTACTGCGCGGTCGAGGCGCCCAAGGGCGAGTTCGGCTGCTACCTGGTTTCCGACGGTGCCAACAAGCCCTTTCGCGTGCACCTTCGCGCGCCGGGCTTCGCCCACCTCTCGTCGATGGACGCCACCGTCAAGGGCCACATGCTGGCCGACGTGGTGGCGATGATCGGCACCTACGATCTCGTGTTCGGCGAAGTCGACCGCTAAGCCGGCACCACGGAGATTCCCATGAAGGCCACCGGAAATTACGAGCAGGTCAAGCACGTCGATCCGCTCGTCGTGCTGAGCGAGCACACCCGCCACCACATCGACGAATGGGTCGCCAAGTTCCCGGCCGACCGCAAGCGCTCAGCGCTGATCCAGGCGCTGTTCGCTGCGCAGGAGCAGAACCGGGGCTTCCTCAACGACGAGCTGATCGTGGCGGTCACCAAGTACCTCGATCTGCCCGCCGTGTGGGGTTACGAAGTGGCGAGCTTCTACTCGATGCTCGAGACCAAGCCGGTCGGCCGCAACAACGTGGCTATCTGCACCAACATTTCGTGCTGGCTCAACGGTGCCGAAGGCCTGGTGCGCCACTGCGAGAAGAAGCTGGGTGTGAAGCTCGGCGAGAGCACCCCGGACGGGCGCGTCTACCTCAAGCGTGAAGAGGAGTGCATCGCCGCCTGCGTGTACGCGCCGGCGATGACGGTCAACGGTCATTACCACGAGCGGCTCACGCCCGAGAAGCTCGACGAAATTCTCGACGGTCTGGAGTGAGACAGGGCATGGCTAGCAGCAACGGTCCGGTCGGACCCGCACCGCAAGACCACCAGGTCGTCTACACCACGCTGCACTTCGACACGCCGTGGTCGATGGACAGCTACGAAAAGGTCGACGGCTACAAGGCGTGGCGCAGGATCCTCGCCGAGAAGCCCGATCCGGCTGGCCTGATCGACGAGGTCAAGAAGTCGAGCCTGCGCGGCCGCGGCGGCGCGGGTTTCCCGACGGGCCTGAAGTGGTCGTTCATGCCCAAGGGCACGATGCAGAAGTACATCCTCTGCAACTCGGACGAGTCCGAGCCTGGCACGGCCAAGGACCGCGACATTCTGCGCTACAACCCGCACGCGGTCATCGAAGGCCTGGCGATCGCCTGCTACTGCACCGGCTCGACCGTCGCCTACAACTACCTGCGCGGCGAGTTCCACCACGAGCCGTACGAGCACTTCGAGGCCGCGCTTAAGGAAGCCTACGCGGCCGGCCTGCTGGGCAAGAACATCGGCGGCAGCGGCATCGACGTGGACATCTATACCGCGCTCGGCGCCGGCGCCTACATCTGCGGCGAAGAGACCGCGCTGATGGAATCGCTGGAGGGCAAGAAGGGGCAGCCGCGCTTCAAGCCGCCGTTCCCGGCCAACTTCGGCCTGTACGGCAAGCCGACCACGATCAACAACACCGAGACCTATGCCTCGGTGCCGGCGATCCTGCGCAACGGCGCCGACTGGTTCCTCAATCTCGGCAAGCCGAACAACGGCGGTCCGAAGATCTTTTCGGTTTCCGGCCACGTGAACAACCCGGGCAACTTCGAGATCCGTCTGGGCACCCCGTTCAAGGACCTGCTGGCGATGGCCGGCGGCGTGCGCAACGGCAACCAGCTCAAGGCGGTGATCCCGGGCGGCTCCTCGATGAAGGTACTGCCGGCGGCGACCATGCTCGAGTGCACGATGGACTACGACAGCCTGATGAAGGCCGGGTCGGGCCTGGGCTCGGGCGCCGTCATCGTGATGGACGACACCACCTGCATGGTGCGCGCCTGCCACCGCATCGCGCGCTTCTACATGGCCGAATCCTGCGGCCAGTGCACGCCCTGCCGCGAAGGCACCGGCTGGATGTACCGCGTGCTCAGCCGCATCGTGGAAGGGAAGGGAGCCGAGGACGACCTGCATCGCCTGAAGGCGGTCGCGGGCCAGATCGAGGGCCACACCATCTGCGCCTTCGGCGAAGCGGCCGCCTGGCCGGTGCAGGGCTTCCTGCACCATTTCTGGGACGAATTCGAATACTTCGTGCGCAATGGTCGATCGATGACTGAAGACAAGCTTGGAGTCGCCGCCTGATGAGCGCGCAGCCGACCACCACCGCGCCGGACCTGGTCAATATCGAGGTCGACGGCAAGCCTACGCAGATCCGCAAGGGCGCGATGATCATCGAAGCCGCCGATGCGATCGGCGTGGCGATCCCGCGTTTCTGCTACCACCGCAAGCTTCCGATCGCCGCCAACTGCCGCATGTGCCTGGTCGACGTGGAGATGGGCGGCAAGCTGATGCCCAAGCCGCAACCGGCCTGCGCCACCCCGGTGGCCGACGGCATGAAGGTGATGACGCGCTCGGACAAGGCGCTGAAGTTCCAGAAGGACGTGATGGAGTTCCTTCTGATCAACCACCCGCTGGACTGCCCGATCTGCGACCAGGGTGGCGAGTGCGAGCTGCAGGACGTGGCGCTGGGCTACGGCCGCAGCGTGTCGCGCTACACCGAGCGCAAGCGCACGATTGCCGACGAGAACATCGGCCCGCTGGTCGCCACCGAGATGACCCGCTGCATCCAGTGCACGCGCTGCGTGCGCTTCACCAGCGAGATCGCCGGCACCTACGAGCTCGGCGGCATGAACCGTGGCGAGAACCTGCAGATCGGCACCTATATTGGCAAGACGGTCGAGACGGAGCTATCCGGCAACATCATCGACGTCTGCCCGGTCGGCGCGCTGACCAACAAGCCGTTCCAGTTCAAGGCGCGCGCCTGGGAGTTGATCGCGCGTCCGTCGATCGCCTACCACGATGCGCTGGGCTCCAACCTGTGGCTGCACACGCGCCGCGGCGAGGTACTGCGCACGGTGCCGCGCGACAATGAATCGGTCAACGAATGCTGGCTGTCCGACCGCGACCGCTTCAGCTACCAGGGCCTGTACGCCGCCGACCGCCTGCATGCGCCGGAAATCAAGCGCAACGGGCAGTGGCAGCAGGCCAGCTGGGAAGAGGCGCTCTCCGTCGCTGCCGAGGCGTTGAAGTCCGTGCCGGGGAGCGAACTGGGCATCCTGGCCTCCCCTGCCGCCACCAATGAGGAAGGCAACCTGCTGGTGCGACTGGCCCGCGGGCTGGGCAGCGCGCACGTCGACCATCGCCTGCGCCAGTTGGACCTTTCCGACCGCCCGGTCGTGGCCCGTTTCGAGGTTCCCGTTGCCGAGGTCAGCCAGGTCAAGGGCGCGCTGCTGGTGGGCTCGGACCTGCGCTACGAGATGCCACTGCTCAACCATCGCCTGCACCAGGCGGTCAAGCGCGGCGCGAAGGTATACACGATCAACCCGGCGCGCTTCGGCTTCAACTACGCACTGGCCGGCGAGGCCATCGTATCGCCGGCTGCGCTGGTGGACGCGCTGCTGGCGCTGGCCAAGGCCGCGGTGGCCGATGGCGCCTCCGCGCCGGCCGCGCTGGCGGACGCCATCGACGGCGCGCAGCACGATGAGGGCGACCGCGATGCGATCGCCGTGCTGAAGGCCGGCAAGGCGGTGGTGATCCTGGGCGAGGCGGCCGCCACGCATCCGCAGGCCTCGTGGCTGCGTGCCGTGGCGCGCTTCATCGCGCAGGCCACCGGCGCCGGCTACAACGAACTGCCGGTCGGCGCGAACGCGCTGGGCCTGGGGCAGGGCGGCGTACTTCCGGGCAACGGCGGTCTCGACGCGCAGGCGATGTTGGCCCAGCCGCGCAAGGGCTACGTGCTCTACGGCGTGGAGCCGCCGCACGATTTCGCCGATGGCGCGAAGGCGCTGGCGGCGCTAGGTGCAGCGCAGGCGGTGGTGGCGTTCAGCGCCTACGCCAGCCCGGCGCTGCGAGAGGTGGCCAACGTGATCCTGCCGATCGCGCTGCTACCGGAAACCGACGGCACGCTGGTCAATGTGGACGGCCTGGCGCAAAGCGCCATCGCTGGCGCCAAGGCGCCTGGCGAGGCCCGTGCGGGCTGGAAAGTGCTGCGCGCGCTGGGCGGCCTCCTGCAACTGGCCGGCTTCGAGTTCGACGACCTGGCCGGCCTGCGCGAAGGCATCACCGAGCGCCCGCAGCCCGCTCACGGCACCACGCTGGCGCCGCGCCAGCCGTCGGCCGTCGGTACGCTCGTGCGCCTGGCGACCTGGCCGATCTATCGCACCGACGCGGTGCTGCGACGGGCCACCGCGCTCAACGCGCACCCGATCAACCGCCCGGCAGCCGTGCGCATGAACGCCAACGACGCCATGCACCAGGGCCTCACCGCCGGTGCCCAGGTGCGCGTCGCCGACACGCTGTTGGCGGTGGCGATCGACCCGTCCGTGCCCGACGGCGCCGTCTGGATCGAAGCCGCGCATGACCTGACCGCCACGCTGCCTCCGTACGGCGCGGCCATCACCCTGAGCAAGGCCTAACCCATGGGCGAACAACTCCTCAACGAGCTGGTCCTGCCGGTCGTCTACATCCTGTGCATCGCGGTGCCGCTGATCCTGGCGGTGGCCATGTTCGTGTACTGGGAGCGCAAGGTCATCGGCTGGATGCACGTGCGCATGGGGCCGAACAAGGTCGGCCCCTGGGGCCTGCTGCAGGCCTTCGCCGACGTGGTCAAGCTGCTGATCAAGGAAGTGATCCTTCCCTCCAGCGCCAACCGCTTCCTGTATTACCTCGCACCGCTGCTGGCGCTGGTGCCGGCGTTCGCCGCCTGGGCGGTGGTGCCGTTCGACGACCGCATGGTGCTGGCCAACGTCAATGCGGGCCTGCTGTACCTGCTGGCGATGACCTCGCTGGGCGTGTACGGCATCATTCTGGCCGGCTGGGCGTCCAACTCGCGCTACGCGCTGCTCGGCGCCATGCGCTCGGCCGCGCAGGTGATCTCCTACGAGCTCGCCATGGGCCTGTCGCTGGTCTGCGTGCTGGTGCTGGCCGGCTCGCTGAACCTTACCGACATCGTGCACGCCCAGGCGGGCGGCAAGGGCCTGTTCGACTGGTTCTGGCTGCCGCTGCTGCCGGTGTTCATCGTGTACTTCATCTCCGGCGTGGCCGAGACCAACCGTGCGCCGTTCGACGTGGCCGAGGGCGAGTCGGAGATCGTCGCGGGCTTCCACGTGGAGTACTCCGGCTCGGCCTTCGCGATCTTCTTCCTGGCCGAGTACGCCAACATGATCCTGGTGAGTTTCCTCGCCTCGATCTTCTTCCTGGGTGGCTGGCTGAGCCCACTCCAGGGCTGGATCCACGCCGATGCCCCGAACTGGGTCAACTGGATCTGGACCGGCAGCATCATCTGGCTGCTGATCAAGGCCTTCCTGATGTCCTTCCTGTTCCTGTGGTTCCGCGCCACGTTCCCGCGCTACCGCTACGACCAGATCATGCGGCTGGGCTGGAAGGTGTTCATTCCCATCACGATCGTGTGGGTTCTCGTGGCCGGCTGCATGAAGTACTTCGGCCTGGTTCTGGCCGGCACGGGGGCATAAGGCAAACCCATGAACCGCATTACCGAATACTTCAAGAGCCTGCTGCTCATCGAGCTGTTCAAGGGCATGGGCCTGACCCTTGGCTACATGTTCAAGCCCAAGTACACGGTGCGCTTCCCGATGGAGCACATCCCTCGCTCGAACCGCTTCCGCGGCCTGCACGCGCTGCGCCGCTACCCGAACGGCGAGGAGCGCTGCATCGCCTGCAAGCTGTGCGAGGCGGTGTGCCCCGCGCTGGCGATCACCATCGATTCGGCCCCGCGCGAGGGCGACGGCCAGCGCCGCACCACGCGCTACGACATCGACCTTTTCAAGTGCATCTTCTGCGGTTTCTGCGAAGAGAGCTGCCCGGTCGACTCGATCGTCGAGACTTCGGTGATGGAGTACCACTTCGAACAGCGTGGCCAGAACGTGGTGACCAAGGCGCAGCTGCTCGCCATCGGCGATCGCTTCGAGCCGGAAATCGCCGCGGCCCGCGCGCAGGACGCGGCGTACCGCTAAAGGGCCACCGACATGATCGATACCAATCTGCTCCAATTGATCTGCTTCTACGGCTTCGCTGCCGTTACCGTGGGTGCCGCGCTGGCAGTGATCAGCCTGAAGAACTCGGTGCACGCGGTACTCTCGCTGGTGCTGGCGTTCTTCAGTACCGCCTGCATCTGGCTGCTGGCCGAAGCCGAGTTCCTCGCCATCGCCCTGATCGTGGTGTACGTGGGCGCGGTGATGGTGCTCTTCCTGTTCGTCGTCATGATGCTGGACATCAAGATGGAACAGGTGCGCGAAGGCTTCATCCGCTACCTGCCGGTGGGCATCATCGTGGCGCTAGTCATGCTGGCCGAAATGCTTGCGCTGATCGGTGTGCGTGCGATGCACGCGCACGTGATGGGCGCCAATCCGGCGACCGTGGCGGGCCTGTCGAACACCGCGTGGCTGGGCGAGGCGCTGTACTCGCAGTACCTGCTTCCGTTCGAGGTGGCCGCGCTGATCCTTACCGTGGGTGTCGTGGTGGCCGTTGCGCTGACCCTGCGCCACCGCGGCGACAAGAAGCACGAGTCGGCCAGCGAGCAGGTGCGCGTCAATCCGCGCGACCGTATCCGCGTGGTCAAGATGGCGCCTTCGCGCCCGGATGAGCCGACCTCGTCGGAGGAGCCGCTGCAATGATCACCCTGTCGCATTTCATCGTGCTCGGCGCGGTGCTGTTCTGCATCGCCGTGGCCGGCCTGTTCATCAACCGCAAGAACGTGATCGTGCTGTTGATGGCGATCGAGCTGATGCTGCTCGCGGTGAACATGAACTTCGTTGCGTTCTCGCGCTTCCTGGGCGACGTGTCCGGCCAGGTGTTCGTGTTCTTCATCCTCACCGTCGCGGCGGCCGAATCCGCGATCGGCCTGGCGATCCTGGTGCTGCTGTTCCGCAACCGCAGCACGGTCAACGTCGCCGAAATCGACTCGATGAAGGGCTGAGCCGATGCAACTGTCCACGACGATTCTCCTGATCATCGCGCTCGCGCCGCTGGCCGGCTGCCTGCTGGCGGGCTTCCTCGGCAAGCAGATCGGCCGTGCCGGTGCGCACAGCGTGACCATCCTGGGCCTGCTGATCTCGTGCGCGCTGTCATTCTACGTGCTCTATCAGATCACCGCCGGTGGCGCGCCGTCGTACAACCAGGACATCTACACCTGGTTCGAGATCGGCCGCCTGCACGTGAGCGTCGGCTTCATGGTCGATCGCCTCACCGCCATGATGATGGTGGTGGTGACCTTCGTGTCGCTGCTGGTGCACGTCTACACCATCGGCTACATGGCCGATGATCCGGGCTACCAGCGCTTCTTCAGCTACATCTCGCTGTTCACCTTCGCCATGTTGATGCTCGTGATGAGCAACAACTTCATGCAGCTGTTCTTCGGCTGGGAAGGCGTGGGCCTGGTGTCCTACCTGCTGATCGGCTTCTGGTACAAGCGCCCGACCGCAATCTTCGCCAACCTCAAGGCGTTCCTGGTCAACCGCGTAGGCGACTTCGGTTTCCTGCTGGGCATCGCCGCGGTGCTGTACTTCCTCGGTACGCTGGACTACGCCACCGCCTTCGCCGGCGCACCCAGCCTGATCGGCAAGTCGCTGGCGCTGACTGCGAATACCCATTGGGACGCGGCCACGGTGATCTGCGTGCTGCTGTTCATCGGTGCGATGGGCAAGTCCGCCCAGGTGCCGCTGCACGTGTGGCTGCCCGACTCGATGGAAGGCCCGACGCCGATTTCCGCGCTGATCCACGCGGCGACGATGGTGACCGCCGGCATCTTCATGGTCGCCCGCATGTCGCCGTTCTTCGAGCTTTCCGAAGGCGCGCTCAGCTTCGTGATGATCATCGGCGCCACCGGCGCTCTTTTCACCGGCCTGATCGGCATCGTGCAGAACGACATCAAGCGCGTAGTCGCGTATTCCACCCTCTCGCAGCTGGGTTACATGACGGTGGCGCTGGGCGTGTCGGCCTATGCCGGCGCGGTGTTCCACCTGATGACCCATGCCTTCTTCAAGGCACTGCTGTTCCTGGGCGCCGGCTCCGTGATCATCGCCATGCACCACGAGCAGGACATGCGCTACATGGGCGGCCTGCGCAAGTACATGCCGATCACCTGGATCACCATGTGGATCGGTTCGCTGGCGCTGGTGGCGATCCCGTTCACCTCGGGCTTCTACTCGAAGGACGCGATCATCGAGGCGGTCGGCGAATCGCACCGCTGGGGCTCGGGCTATGCCTATGTCTGCGTGCTGGCCGGCGCCTTCGTCACCGCGCTGTACACCTTCCGCCAGATGTACCTGACCTTTCATGGCAAGGAGCGTTTCGTGGTCGTGGGCCACGGGCACGGGCACGACACGCATGCCATCCACCATGAAGTGCACGACCACGGCGCGCACGACGCCCATGGTGACGATCACCACGCGCACACGGATGATCCGCACCATGGCCACAAACCCGGCGAGCTGGAACACGCGCCGCACGAGTCACCCTGGGTCGTGACGCTGCCGCTGATCCTGCTGGCGATCCCTTCGCTGCTGGTGGGCTTCTTCACGATCGGTCCGATGCTGTTTGGCAACTGGTTCGGACAGGCCATCCACGTCGAGGAGGCCAACAACGTGCTGGGCGAGCTCGGCCGCGAGTTCCACGGCGCCGCCGCAATGGGCCTGCACGGTTTGCTGAGCTGGCCGTTCGCGCTGGTGGCGCTCGCCTTCGTGATCACCACCTACATCTACCTGTTCAATCCGGCCATGGCTGGCAGGATCAAGAGCGCGCTCAAGCCGCTGTGGACCGTCCTGGACCGCAAGTACTGGGTGGACGACGTCTACTTCGCGGTCTTCGCCCGCGGCGGTGTGAAGCTGGGCCGGCTGTTCTGGAAGGCCGGCGACGCGGCGGTGATCGACGGCGTGCTGGTCAACGGTTCGGCCGGACTGGTGCAGCGCATCGCTGCCGGCGTGCGCCGCCTGCAGTCGGGCTACCTCTACCACTACGCCTTCGCGATGATTCTCGGCCTGATCCTGCTGCTGGGCGGGTTCTGGGTCTTCGGGTCCGGGCAGATCGGGCAATAAGGAAGCACGCTCCATGTTCAATCATTTGCTCAGCCTGCTGATCTGGCTCCCCATCGTCGGTGCGATTCCCGTGCTGCTGGCCGGCTCCGGCCGCCCGGGCCTGGCGCGCTGGATCTCGCTGCTGGTGGCGGTGCTGACCTTCCTGGCCAGCCTATACCTGCTGCCGGCCTACAACGCGGCCGACGGCGCCATGCAGCTGACGGAAAGCCACGTCTGGATCGCCTCTCTCGGCGTGCACTACGGGCTGGCCGTGGACGGCATCTCGGTGGCGCTGATCCTGCTCACCACCTTCGTCGGCATCCTGGTGATCGTCGGTGCCTGGGAGGTGATCCAGAACAAGCCGCACCAGTACATGGCCGCCATGCTCGTACTCGAAGGCCTGATGATCGGCGTGTTCTGCGCCACTGACGCGCTGCTGTTCTACGTGTTCTTCGAGGCGATGCTGATCCCGATGTTCATCCTGATCGGCATCTGGGGTGGTCCGCGCCGCGTCTACGCCACGCTGAAGTTCTTCATCTACACGTTCCTCGGTTCGATCTTCATGCTGATCGGGCTGATCTACCTGTACCTGAAGGCCGGCACTTTCGACCTGCACACGCTGGCGATGCTGCCGCTGACGATGAAGGAACAGTCCTGGCTGTTCTTCGCCTTCCTCGCGGCGTTCGCCGTGAAGGTACCAATGGTGCCGGTGCACACCTGGCTGCCCGATGCCCACGTGGAGGCGCCGACGGGCGGCTCGGTGGTGCTGGCGGCGGTGATGCTGAAGATCGGCGGATACGGTTTCCTGCGCTTCTCCCTGCCAATCGTTCCCGACGCCTCCGAACACTTCGCCTGGCTGGTCATCGTGCTCAGCCTCATCGCGGTGGTCTACATCGGCTACGTGGCGCTGGTGCAGGAAGACATGAAGAAGCTGGTGGCGTACTCGTCCGTGGCTCACATGGGTTTCGTGACGCTGGGCATCTTCATCGCCTTCATGCTGGTGCGCGACGCCAACAACCTGGACGCCGCCAAGCTGGGCATGCAGGGTGCGATGGTGCAGATGATCTCGCACGGTTTCGTGTCGGGCGCGATGTTCTCGTGCATCGGCGTCATGTACGACCGCCTGCACACGCGCCAGATCAAGGACTACGGCGGCGTGATCAACGTGATGCCGTGGTTCGGCTTCTTCTACGTGCTGTTCGCCATGGCCAACTCGGGCCTGCCGGGCACCAGCGGCTTCGTCGGCGAGTTCATGGTGGTGCTGGCGAGCTTCACCGCCAACCCGTGGATCGCGCTGTTCGCCGCCTTCACCCTGATCATCGGCGCGGCCTACACGCTGTGGATGGTCAAGCGCGTGCTTTGGGGGGACATCACCAATCCGCACGTGCGCGAGATGAAGGAAATCAACGGACGCGAGACGTTCGTGCTGGCCGCCTTCGCCCTCGCGGTGCTGGCGCTGGGCATCTGGCCGCAGCCGCTGATCCACCTGATGGACGCCTCGGTGTCGCAGCTGGTGCAGCAGCTCGCCGTTCACAAGATCTAAGCGGGATCACACGCTAATGCCGAATCTCAACGACATCATGATCATGCTGCCGGAGTTCTACCTGGTGGCGGCGGCGTGCCTCCTGTTGCTGCTGGACGCCTGGATGAAGCCCGAGCAGCGCAATATCCTGCACTGGGTCTCGATCCTGGTGCTGGTGGTGGGCATCTACCTGGTGGTGGCCGGGCAGCCGCAGGTGACGGTGACCGCCTTCGGCGGCATGTTCGTGCGCGACGCGACGGCCGAGATCCTCAAGGTGTTCATCCTGCTGTGCACCGCGTTGATCTTCGTGTTCTCGCGTCCGTACATGCAGGACCGCAAGCTGTTCCAGGGCGAGTTCTACACGCTGATGATCTTCGCCACCATCGGCGCCATGCTGCTGGTCTCGGCCGGCAACCTTGTGATGGTCTACCTTGGCCTGGAGCTCATGACGCTGTGTTCGTACGGCCTGGTCGCACTGAACCGCGACTCGCAGCTCTCGTCCGAGGCAGCGATCAAATACTTCGTGCTGGGTGCGCTGTCCTCGGGCATGCTGTTGTACGGCATGTCGATGGTCTACGGGGCTACCGGCACGCTGGCCCTGGTGCAGCTGCATGGCGCGGTGGCACAGGCGGGCATGTCCAACCTGATGGTGTTCGGTCTGATCTTCATGATCGTGGGCATCAGCTTCAAGCTGGGCGTGGCGCCATTCCACATGTGGATCCCCGACGTCTACCAGGGTGCGCCGACCTCGGTGACGATTTTCGTCGGCTCCACGTCGAAGTTGGCGGCCTTCGGCATGGCCTACCGCCTGCTCGAGTCGGGCATGGGTGGCATGGCGCATCAGTGGCAGATGATGCTGGCGGTGCTGGCGGTCGTGTCGCTGGCGATCGGCAACCTGGTCGCCATCGTGCAGACCAACCTCAAGCGCCTGCTCGCCTATTCGACCATCTCGCACATGGGCTACCTGCTGCTGGGCCTGGTCAACGCCGGTCCCGAGGGCTATGCCTCGGCAATGTTCTATGCGATCAGCTATGCGCTGATGAGCACCGCGGCCTTCGGCGTGATCCTGGCGCTGGCGCGTGCGGGTTTCGAGTGCGAGGAAATCGACGATTTCAAGGGCCTCAACCAGCGTTCGCCATGGATGGCGTTCCTGATGATGCTGGCGATGTTCTCGCTGGCCGGCGTGCCGCCGATGTTCGGATTCTTCGCCAAGCTGCTGGTGCTGCAGGCGGCGATCCATGCCGGGATGATGTGGCTGGCGCTGGTCGGCGCGGTGTTCGCCATCATCGGCCTGTACTACTACCTGCGCGTGGTCAAGGTCATGTATTTCGACAAGCCGGCCGAAGGCCTTGAGATTCGGCCGCAAGCGGATGGTTTCCTGCGCACCATGCTGTCGCTCAATGCGCTGGTGCTGCTGGCGTTGGGCCTGTACTGGGGCCCGCTGCTGGGTTGGTGCCGCGCGGCGTTCGCGGGCTGAAGCTCGAGTAGAGAGCTTCGGCGGATCATGCGAAGAGAGGCGGGTTGAAGCCTGCCCGACGAGAAATTCGATACGGAAAAGCTTGCAAGAAATCGGCCATGCCGCTATAGTTTGCGGACTCTGATGCGGGGTGGAGCAGTCTGGCAGCTCGTCGGGCTCATAACCCGAAGGTCGCAGGTTCGAATCCTGCCCCCGCTACCAGATCTTTCTTAGAACAAGAAAGCCTCCTCGTGAGGCTTTTTTGTTGGGCGCAAGGATGCGTCGTGGTGCGGCGGCCGCCGAAATGGCCGACGTACCGCCGGGAAGAGCCTGGACGAGTCGGCACATCGTCGGGGTAAGGGAATGGGCCGTTGTGCCCATTTTTTGTTTCTGCAACCACGCAAACGACGACTATGGATACGCAGGCACTCGCACAACGCTTCACCGACGTCCTGGCCGACCTGGGGCTGGAATGCATCGGTGTGGAGTTTTCCCCATCGCAGGGGCAGAGTACCCTGCGCGTTTATCTGGACGTGCTCGACCACGCCGAGGGGCGCGAGGTCACGCTGGACGATTGCGAGGCTGCCAGCCGCGAGCTGTCGGCGCTGCTGGACGTGGAAGACCCGATCCCGGGCCATTACGTGCTGGAGGTTTCCTCGCCAGGCATCGACCGCCCGCTGTTCACCGCGGAGCAGTTCGCCCGGGTCGTGGGGCAGGAAGTGAAGGTGCTGCTGAAGGCGCCGGTCGAGGGGCGTCGCCGCCTGCGCGGCAAGCTGATCGCGGTGGACGGCGAACGACTGGCCTTCGAGGCGGAAGGCAAGACCTTCGAATTCGACCACGATGCGGTGGAAAGCGCGCGCGTGGTGCCGGATTGGGCAGCGCTCGGCTACGTGCCGCAGCCCAAGCCAGGCGGCAAGAAAGCGCCAAAGAAAGCTGGCCAGTAGAAATTGAAGAGTGCGGCCATGGATGACCGCTATTTGATCCTCGCGCCCAGGGATGCGCGCAAAAACAAAGGTTGCGGCCACGGACCGCCGCTTCTTGATTCTCGCGTTCAGGACGAACGCACAAATACCGAGGTTGCAATGAGCAAAGAACTGTTGCTGGTCGTCGATGCCGTCGCCAATGAAAAGGGCGTGCCGCGCGAAGTGATCTTCGAGGCGATGGAAGCCGCGCTGGCCTCGGCTGCCAAGAAGCGCTATCCGGAAGAGGATCCGGACATCCGCGTGGCGATCGACCGCCAGAGCGGCGACTACGAGACTTTTCGCCGTTGGGAAGTGATCGCCGACGATGGTGAGATGGAATCGCCCTATCACCAGTTGCGCCTGATGGACGCGGTGGACGAGCGCGATGACGCGCAGGTGGGCGACTACATCGAACAGCAGATCGAGAACGCCGAGTTCGGCCGCATCGCCGCGCAGGCCGCCAAGCAGGTGATCGTGCAGCGCGTGCGCGAGGCCGAGCGCCAGCAGGTGGTCGACGCCTACAAGGATCGCATCGGCGAACTGATCACCGGCATCGTCAAGCGTGTCGAGCGCGGCAACGTGTACCTGGACCTGGGCTCCAACGCCGAGGCCTTCATTCCGCGCGACAAGACCATCCCGCGCGAATCGGCCCGCGTCGGCGACCGCGTGCGTGGTTACCTCTACGAAGTTCGCTCCGAAGTGCGCGGCCCGCAGTTGTTCGTCTCGCGCGCGGCGCCGGAATTCATGATCGAGCTGTTCAAGCTCGAGGTACCCGAGGTCGGCCAGGGCCTGGTCGAGATCAAGGGCTGCGCCCGCGACCCGGGTGATCGCGCCAAGATCGCCGTGCTCGCCCACGACACGCGCACCGATCCGATCGGCGCCTGCATCGGCATGCGCGGCTCGCGCGTGCAGGCGGTGTCCAACGAGCTCAACGGCGAGCGCGTGGACATCATTCTGTGGCACGAGAACCAGGCGCAGTACGTCATCAACGCAATGGCGCCGGCCGAGGTGCAGTCCATCATCATGGACGAGGAAAAGCACTCGATGGACATTGCGGTGGCCGAGGACAAGCTGTCCCAGGCCATCGGCCGCGGCGGCCAGAACGTGCGTCTGGCCAGCAAGCTCACCGGCTGGCAGCTCAACGTGATGACCCAGGACCAGGTCACCGCCAAGAGCGAGGCCGAGCAACAGGCCGCGCGCCAGCTGTTCATGGACAAGCTGGAAGTGGACGAGGAGATCGCCAACATCCTGGTGCAGGAAGGCTTCTCCAGCGTCGAGGAAATCGCCTACGTACCCAGCGCCGAGCTGCTGGCGGTCGAGGGCTTCGACGAGGACATCGTCGAGGAGCTGCGCGCGCGTGCCCGCGATGCGCTGCTCACCGAGGCGCTGGCGGCGGAAGAGGGCATGGCCGAGCCGTCCGAGGATCTGCTTGGCCTGCCGGGCATGGACGAGGCCACTGCCTATGCGCTGGCTGCACGCGAAATCGGTACGGTGGACGATCTGGCCGACCTTGCGGTCGACGACCTGATCGACATCGAAGGCATGGACGAGGAGCGTGCCGCTGCGTTGATCATGGCGGCCCGCGCACCGATGATCGAACGACTGGAGAAGGGCGGCTAACCGCGGACGGCAGCGCCTTCGGAAGGGCGCGCCGAGGAAGCCCTGCGGGCTTCCGCCATGGATGGAGGTGGACGTGCAGGCCTGGCCGCACGGACGATAAGCGCGGGAACGGCGGAGAAAGAACACGATGTCGGATGTAACGATCAAACAACTTGCCCAGGTGCTGGGTATGCCGGTCGCCAAGCTGCTGGGGCAGCTCGGTGAGGCAGGCATGAATTTCTCCGATCCGGAGCAGGTCATCAGCAGCACCGAGAAGGTGAAGCTGCTGGGCTTCCTGCGCCGCACCCATGGCAAAGGCGAAGCGACTCCCGAAGTGGAGGACAGCGCGCCGCGCCAGATCACCCTCAAGCGCCGCAAGGTCAGCGAACTGAAGGTCGCCACGCCCGGCGGCCGCGGTGCCGCCAGCAGCGCCAAGACGGTCAACGTGGAAGTGCGCGCCAAGCGCACCTACGTCAAGCGCAGCGTCATCGCCGAGGAAGCGAGCGCCGAGCCGGAGCGCGAGGAGGCCGTGCGCAAGCTGGCCGAGTCGCAGCAGCAACGCGAGCACGAGGAGCGCGAGCGTCTGGAGGCCGAGCAGCGCCGCCAGCACGAAGCGCAGCAGCGCGCGCTGGAGGAACAGCGCCAGGCCGAGGAAGCCCATCGCCAGAGCGAGCCGGCCGTCATCGAGCAAGCGGCCGAGGCGCCGGCCGCGGCGGAGGCACCCATCCAGGAAGCTGCTGCCGAGGCAGGGGCTCCCGTAGCCAGGACCGCCGCCGCGCCGGTGCCGTCCTCCAGCACCGACCACAGTGCGTTTGGCATGATCGTGCCGCGCATCCATGAGCCCCGTAAGCGCGAGAAGAAGGTCGTCGTCGCGGCGCCGGCTCCCGCTCCGGCGCCTGCACCGGCCCCGGCCCCGGCCGATGCGCGCGGTGGCGCCAAGGCGCGCTACGGCCGCGACCGCGACGAGGGCCCCGGTGGCAAGCGTTTCGCTGGTGGCGAGCTGCACTTGTCCGAGGCCGACCGCGCACGCCGTTCCAGCAAGCGCGGCAAGCCCGGCAAGGGCGGCCGCGACATCAGCCGCGGCGGTACCAGTGCCGCCGCCGGTGCGCATGGCTTCTCGCGTCCCACCGCGCCGGTGGTGCGCGAGGTGGTCGTGGGCGAAGCCAACCTGGTCGCCGATCTGGCGCAGAAGATGGCGGTCAAGGGTTCGGAGGTGGTCAAGGCGCTCTTCAAGATGGGCGTGATGGCCACCATCAACCAGACCATCGATCGCGACACCGCGACGCTGGTGGTCGAGGAACTGGGCCACACGCCGGTGGAGGCGAGCGAGAACAATGCCGAGGCCGCGCTGGCCGCGCACACGCAGAGCGCCGAACTGGAAGGCGAGAAGTCGCCGCGTCCGGCGGTGGTCACCATCATGGGCCACGTCGACCACGGCAAGACCTCGCTGCTGGACTACATCCGCCGCACCAAGGTGGCCGCGGGCGAGGCCGGCGGCATCACGCAACACATCGGCGCGTATCACGTGGAAACGCCCAAGGGCGTGATCACCTTCCTCGACACCCCGGGCCACGCCGCGTTCACCGCGATGCGCGCCCGCGGCGCGCAGTCCACCGACATCGTGGTGCTGGTGGTCGCCGCCGACGACGGCGTGATGCCGCAGACGGCCGAGGCCGTGCAGCACGCACGCGCCGCCAAGGTGCCGCTGATCGTGGCGCTCAACAAGATGGACAAGTCCGACGCCAACCCGGATCACGTCAAGCAGGGCCTGGGCAACCTGGAAGTCATCCCGGAAGAGTGGGGCGGCGATACGCCTTTCGTGCCCGTCTCGGCCAAGACCGGCATGGGCATCGACGACCTGCTCGATGCGATCTCGGTGCAGGCCGAAGTGATGGAGCTGACCGCCGTGTTCGACGGCGCCGCCTCCGGCGTGGTGATCGAGTCGAGCCTGGACAAGGGCCGGGGCCCGGTGGCGACCGTGCTGGTGCAACAGGGCACGCTCAAGCGTGGCGATTTCGTCGTATGCGGCGTCGAATACGGTCGCATGCGCGCGCTGGTCGACGAGACCGGCAAGACCGTGCAGGAAGCCGGTCCGTCCATCCCGGTGCAGGTGCTGGGCCTCTCTGGCGTGCCGGAAGCGGGCGACGACTTCGTGGTAGTGGCTGACGAGCGCCTGGCACGCGAAGTGGCCGCCGAGCGCCAGCAGAAGCGCCGCGAGACGCGCATGGTCAGCAAGGCCAACCGCCTCGAGGACATCATGGCGCAAATGGGTCAGGGCAACGAGCAGCAGACGCTCAACATCCTGGTCAAGGCCGACGTGCAGGGTTCGGTGCAGGCACTGCGCGACTCGCTGAGCCAGATCGGCAACGAGAACGTGAAGGTCAACGTGATCGCAGCCGGTGTCGGCGGTATCACCGAGTCCGATGCCACGCTCGCGGCCGCGTCGAAGGCCCTGATCATCGGCTTCAACGTGCGCGCCGATGCTTCGGCACGCAAGGTGATCGATACCGCCGGCCTGGACGTGCGCTACTTCTCGATCATCTACGACGTCATCGACCAGGTGAAGCAGGCGGCATCCGGCCTGCTGGGCGTGGAAGTGCGCGAGGAGATCATCGGCATCGCGCAGGTGCGCGAGGTGTTCCGCAGCTCCAAGTTCGGCGCGGTGGCCGGCTGCATGGTCACCGAGGGCACGGTCAAGCGGAACAAGCCGATCCGCGTGCTGCGCGACAACACGGTGGTGTTCCAGGGTGAACTGGAATCGCTGCGCCGCTTCAAGGAGCTGGTCGACGAGGTACGCAACGGCATGGAATGCGGTATCGCCGTGAAGCAGTACAACGACGTCAAGGTGGGCGACCAGATCGAGTGCTTCGAGCGCATCGAGGTTGCCCGCACGCTGTAATGCGGCGCTTTGCTCCCTCTCCCTCAGGGGAGAGGGCCGCGGTGAGGGGCCGCACTGGCCTCAGCCTGTTTCTGGTCTAAGGCGAGCCCCGCCCCTCACCCATCCTCTCCCCCGAGGGGGAGAGGTGACAACGAGGCCGCCGCTGGCGCGGCAACGCAATCTGATTGGAGCATCCATGCCCTCCCGCGACTTCAAACGCACCGACCGCGTAGGCGCCGAGCTCCGCCGTGAACTCGGCCTGCTGGTGCACGCGGCCGTGCGCGACCACGCGCTGCCCTCGGTGAGCGTGTCCGACGTGGAAGTCACTCGCGACCTCGACTGGGCTACCGTCTGGGTGACTGCGTTGCAGCCGGAACGCGCCAAGGAAGCGGTCAAGGCGCTCAACGAACTGGGCGTGGAGTTCCGCCGCACGCTCTCGCGCGGCATGCGCCTGCGACGGGTACCGGAACTGCGCTTCAAGTACGACGATTCGGTCGACAAGAGCGAGCGCATCGAGCGCCTGCTGCGCGATTCTGGCGATATCCAGCCAACTACCGATGGCGAAGGCAAGTCGTAACCTCCGGGGCATCCGCCAGGGCCTGCGCGACCTGCACGGCGTCCTGCTGCTCGACAAGCCGCTGGGCATGAGCTCCAACCAGGCCCTGCAGGCCGCACGCCGGTTGCTGCGCGCGGCCAAGGGCGGTCACACCGGTGCGCTCGATCCGCTGGCCACCGGCCTGCTGCCGCTGTGCTTCGGCGAAGCGACCAAGATCGCCGGCATGCTGCTGGGCTCGCGCAAGGCGTATCTCGCGGAGTGCCGGCTGGGCACCACCACCACCACGGCGGACCTGGAGGGCGAGGTGGTCGAGCAGCGGCCCGTGCCGGCGCTGGACGATGCCGCCCTCGAACAGGCGCTTGCCTCGTTGCGCGGCCGTATCGTGCAGGTGCCGCCCGTGTACTCGGCCCTCAAGCAGGACGGCGAGCCGCTTTACGTAAAGGCCCGGCGCGGGGAGATGGTCGACGTGCCGCCACGCGAGGTGGATGTCCACCGCCTCGAACTGCTGGCGCACGAGGGCGACCGCCTGCGCCTGCTGGTCGAGTGCGGGTCGGGCACCTACATCCGCAGCCTGGCGGTCGACCTGGGCGAGCGGCTGGGCTGCGGCGCCCACCTGGCGTCGCTGCGTCGCCTTTGGGTGGAGCCTTTCCGGGAACCGGCCATGGTCACCCTTGCCGGGCTGGAGCAGGCGGCGGGGCAGGGCGAGGCCGCGCTGGACGCGTGGCTGCTGCCGCTGTCCGCCGGCGTGGCCGATCTGCCGGCACTGCCGCTGGACGAGTCCCAGGCGCTTGCGGTCACCCAGGGCCGGCAGATCCCCTGGCCGGGCCCGTTGGAGCAAGGCCGTAGCGCTGCCTTCAGCCCTGGCGGCCGCCTGCTCGCGCTGGTCGAACCGGACCCGGCCGGGCGTGTGCGCATCGTCCGCGGCTTCAATCTGCCTGGTTCTTGAGTCGCGGCCCATCGGGACTTCCGGCAAACTCGGGAAAGAACACCGATCGGGCCGGATTCCGCGCTCTTGTTGCCAACCGCCCGCCCTCGCTACAATAGCGAGCTTGTTCCAGAGCTTTACATCCAACCAGCGGAGCTTGTGCAACCCCACCCGGCGGTGAGGTTGCACAAGTTCCGCATCCGCATTTTGAAGGAAGAGATACCCATGTCCCTTACCGCAGAACAGACCAGCAAGATCATTGCTGACTACGGCCGCGTGCCGAACGACACCGGCTCGCCGGAGGTGCAAGTGGCCCTGCTGTCGGCTCGCATCGAGCACCTCACCGGTCATTTCAAGGAACACAAGCAGGACCACCACTCGCGTCGTGGCCTGCTGCAGCTGGTCAACCGCCGCAAGAGCCTGCTCGCTTACCTCAAGGACCGCGACCTGGCTCGTTACCAGAGCCTGATCGAACGTCTCGGCCTCCGCCGTTAACCCACGAGGAGACCAAACGTGGCGAAAGTAACCAAGTCATTCCAGTACGGTAATCACGAAGTCACACTGGAGACGGGCGAAATCGCCCGCCAGGCATCCGGTGCGGTCATGGTCAGCATGGGCGGCACCGTGGTGCTGGTCACCGCGGTCGCGGCGGCCAAGCCGCGCGAGGGGCAGGATTTCTTCCCGCTCACCGTCGACTACGTCGAGAAGTTCTACTCGGCCGGCCGCATTCCGGGCGGCTTCTTCAAGCGCGAAGGCCGCCCGACCGAAAAGGAAACGCTGACCTCGCGCCTGATCGATCGTCCGGTCCGCCCGCTGTTTCCCGAGGACTACAAGAACGAAGTGCAGGTCATCGCACAGGTCGTTTCGCTGAACCCGGAAATCGATGGCGACATTCCCGCCATGCTCGGCGCCTCTGCCGCGCTCAGCCTGGCCGGCATCCCGTTCAAGGGCCCGATCGGCGCCGCCCGCGTCGGCTACGCCAACGGCCAGTACCTGCTCAACCCGACCCACACCGAGCTGAAGACCTCCGACCTGGACCTGGTCGTGGCTGGTACCGCTGGTGCGGTGTTGATGGTGGAATCCGAGGCCAAGCTGCTGTCCGAGGAAGTGATGCTCGGTGCGGTGATGTTCGGCCACAAGCACATGCAGGCCGCGATCAACGCCATCGCCGAGCTCGCCACCGAGGCGGCCAAGCCTTCCTCGAGCTGGCAGCCGCCGGCGCGCAACGAATCGTTGGTCGCCGCGCTCAAGGGCGAGGTCGGCAACAAGCTGGAAGAGGCCTTCCAGGTGCGCGACAAGCTGCAGCGCCGCGACGCGATCGCCGCGATCAAGGCGGACGTGCTGGAGGCACTCAAGGGCCAGGCCGAGGCCAACGGCTGGTCGAGCGCCGAACTCGCCAAGGAATTCGGCGAGCTCGAGTACCGCACCATGCGCGACAGCGTACTCAAAACCAAGGTGCGCATCGACGGCCGCCAGCTCGACGACATCCGCCCGATCACCGTCCGCGTTGGCGTGCTGCCGCGCACCCACGGGTCGGCCCTGTTCACCCGCGGCGAGACGCAGGCTCTGGTCGTGGCCACGCTGGGCACCACCCGCGACGCACAGATCATCGACGCGCCGGAAGGCGAGTCGAAGGATCCGTTCCTGTTCCACTACAACTTCCCGCCGTTCTCGGTGGGCGAGGCCGGGCGCTTCGGCGCGCCGAAGCGTCGCGAGATCGGCCACGGCCGCCTCGCCAAGCGTGGCGTGCAGGCGGTCAAGCCCTCGATCGAGGAATTCCCGTACGTGCTGCGCGTGGTCTCGGAGATCACCGAGTCGAACGGTTCGTCCTCGATGGCCTCGGTGTGCGGTTCCTCGCTGGCCATGATGGACGCCGGCGTGCCGCTGAAGGCGCCGGTCGCCGGCATCGCCATGGGCCTGGTCAAGGAAGGCGAGCAGTTCGTGGTGCTGTCCGACATCCTGGGCGACGAGGATCACCTGGGCGACATGGACTTCAAGGTTGCCGGTAGCGCCGACGGCATCTCCGCGCTGCAGATGGACATCAAGATCGACGGCATCACCGAAGAGATCATGAAGGTGGCGCTGGAGCAGGCCAAGCGTGGCCGCCTGCACATCCTGGGCGAGATGGCCAAGGTGATCAGCACGCCGCGCTCGGAGATGAGCGAGTACGCCCCGCGCCTGCTCACCATCAAGATCCATCCGGACAAGATCCGCGAGGTCATCGGCAAGGGCGGCGCCACCATCCGCTCGATCACCGAAGAGACCGGCACCACGATCGATATCAGCGACGACGGCACCGTCATCATCGCCTCGGTCAACCGCCTGGCGGCCGACGAGGCCAAGAAGCGGATCGAACAGATCGTTTCCGACGTCGAGCCGGGCCGCATCTACGAGGGCAAGGTCGCCAAGCTGATGGACTTCGGCGCGTTCGTGACCATCATGCCGGGCAAGGACGGCCTGGTGCACGTCTCGCAGATCTCCTCCGAGCGCGTGGAGAAGGTCTCGGACAAGCTCAAGGAAGGCGACATCGTGAAGGTCAAGGTGCTCGAAGTGGACAAGCAGGGTCGCATCCGCCTGTCCATCAAGGCCGTGGCCGAAGACGAAGCCGCCAACGGTTGATCGCCTCGTTTCATGGGTAGAAAAAAGCGGGCCAAGGGCCCGCTTTTTTTTGGTTCATCGCGGAATGCCGGGGAAGGCGGCACGGATCTTCAGGAAGAAATAGTCCTGATCCCGGTAGCCGTAGGCCCGGCGCTTGATGACCTTGATCGTGTTGTTGATGCCTTCGACGACACTGGTGTTGAGCGGGTACCGGCATCGGGAAAGGATGCCGTGCAGATAGGCCTTGAGCCGTTGCGCGAACAGCGCCAGCGCGGCGATGCCGCTGCTCATGGCCTGTTCGAGCCAGTGTTCCCATGCTTGCTTGGCCCAGCCCGGCCGACGGTAAAACCACAGCCGTTTCAGCTCGTCCCGCATGAGATAGGCGGTGAGCAGGGGTTGGTTGGCC
>NZ_FOXL01000001.1 GCF_900115705.1 Frateuria terrea | reverse complement strand
TCATGTCAGCATTCGCACTTCCGATACCTCCAGCAGACCTCTCGATCCACCTTCACAGGCGTACGGAACGCTCCTCTACCGCGCACACAAAGTGTGCACCCCGAGCTTCGGTGTAGTGCTTAGCCCCGTTAAATCTTCCGCGCAGACCGACTCGACCAGTGAGCTATTACGCTTTCTTTAAAGGGTGGCTGCTTCTAAGCCAACCTCCTGGCTGTCTATGCCTTTCCACATCGTTTTCCACTTAGCACTAACTTGGGGACCTTAGCTGCGGGTCTGGGTTGTTTCCCTTTTCACGACGGACGTTAGCACCCGCCGTGTGTCTCCCGGATAGTCTGTCCTGGTATTCGGAGTTTGCCATGGTTTGCTAAGTCGCGATGACCCGCTAGCCATAACAGTGCTCTACCCCCAGGAAGATTCGTCCGAGGCGCTACCTAAATAGCTTTCGAGGAGAACCAGCTATCTCCGAGTTTGTTTAGCCTTTCACTCCTATCCTCAGCTCATCCCCATCTATTGCAACAGATGTGGGTTCGGTCCTCCAGTGCGTGTTACCGCACCTTCAACCTGGCCAAGGATAGATCACTCGGTTTCGGGTCTACTGCCAGAGACTATGCGCCCTATTCAGACTCGGTTTCCCTTCGCCTCCCCTAGACGGTTAAGCTCGCCACTGACAGTAAGTCGCTGACCCATTATACAAAAGGTACGCAGTCACCCTTGCGGGCTTCCACTGCTTGTACGTATACGGTTTCAGGGTCTATTTCACTCCCCTCTCCGGGGTTCTTTTCGCCTTTCCCTCACGGTACTTGTTCGCTATCGGTCAGTCAGGAGTATTTAGCCTTGGAGGATGGTCCCCCCATGTTCAGACAGGGTTTCTCGTGCCCCGCCCTACTCAATTTCACGCACGGTGCCCT
>NZ_FOXL01000008.1 GCF_900115705.1 Frateuria terrea | reverse complement strand
AGGGCGAGGCAGGGCGAGGCAGGGCGAGGCAGGGCGAGGCAGGGCGAGGCAGGGCGAGGCAGGGCGAGGCAGGGCGAGGCAGGGCGAGGCAGGGCCAACCAAATGAGCGCTTCACCAAGCGGTGGCGCAGCACAACCTATCGACTCCGTGGCGCCCTACTCGTCCAGGTCCATCATATGTTCATAATGCTTCAACTGATCGGTTCGGACAAAGACCTCCTTGAACTTAGCGATGTATACGGCGGGGTCTAGGTTGGGGAGATCCGAGATATTGATCGGATCACCATGTGACTGCCGATTTATAAATCGATAGAAAGGTTGGAATGCAGTATCGGAACTCTCGAGCGCTAGCAGGCTGTCCCGCAGACTCTGTTGGTTTGAGACAAACCCAAAATAATGCTCTAGGATGTATCGCATGGCGATCGGCAGGGCCACGGAATACCTGGTGGCTTGTTGTGACTCCTTTACGACCACCCAGTAGGACTGGTAATCGTTTTTTATTTCATCCCACTCCATTGGGGTTATCGAAGAATGTTGTTGCTTAGCTACCCTGAAGCACTCGCATTGCTTCAACAACCCCTTTTCTGGCTTGATTAGCTTAAATAGTTCGTGATAAAAGAATAGGCTATGAGTAAGAATAATGATCTGAGCAAATTGCCGAGGTCCGATGACCTCGCGCATAACTAGGGACGCAATGTCATACACGTGGTTATGGGAAAGGCTGGATACTGGATCATCGAGCACGACGACCCGGTTTCCTTTTCGGACGGTGCCATCGGAGGTCTCCGCGCCATTGAGCGATTCTAAGAAATAGATCATCGTGATTAGGGTTTTTTCTCCCTCGCTCAACGATTTATAGCTCGCCCTTCCTCTTTCTCCCCTGGAAATCCGATAGTACCCTTTATTTGCTTCGTCCTTCTCTATCTGGAACCCCTGAACCCCTAGTTGCTTGATCTTAAGATTGATTGCATCGACTGCGGCTTCAATCGTGTTGGATGATGCCCGAAGTTCACGTAGTCTACTTTGAGCCTCCATATAGCTATCTCGCAAGGCTTGAAGTTGCACCTCTATTGCGCCAGCTTTTGTGTCGAGTTCGGCTTTGGCTGTGATATAGGACGTGATAACTGCATCGTAGTCGAACCGCATTTTCTTCCAGAATCGGCTAATTACGAGCTCTTTCGATTGATCTCGTTTTTCCAATCGAGCATTATAGGTCGTGATGTCTGATTGCAAGCGTCCCAAGTGGCTCATCAACACTTGAAGCAAGCCGCTTGTCTGTTCCAGCTTGACCTGTTCCGCTGGAACGGAAAGCTTGGAATTAATAGCTTCTAGGTTCCTCGCCATCGCCAACTCAAGATCTTTGATTGCGCGCTGGCATTCGGCGTCACTAGTCACGTATTCATCCTGGAAAGGAGGACTTGCTAGCGTTTGCCTGAGCGTATTTAATGAGTCTCTGTATTGACTGGCGAGTAAATTGATCCTGCGTACTCGCTCGTTGTAAGAATTATCAAAGATATTGGCGACCTCGGCTGCAAAGTCATGCGGCAGTCCCTGCTGGCAGAAGGGACATTTTTGTTGAGATTGATCGAGATACGTCACGCCCCTCGCAACCCAATTCTGATTCCGTAGAGCGCTTATAAGGGGTGAAAGTCGACTGTCCTCCGAGCCCACAATTTCTTCTGCCCATAAGGCGTCTTCTTCAATGGTGGGCGCAACAAGATTGGGTAGCGATATATCATCCTTTCTACCAGCGGAGCTATCAAGCAGCTCATCTGCTTCCCTAAGCAGGGCGTCTAGGTCAACATCGCCGTCTTGCGAAGCGATGGCTAATAGATGTTGAAATAGTCTGGCCTTGTCTCCTCGGAGTTTATATTTTTCCAGACAGAATCGGAGCGCTGTTTGGTCAAAGCGTTCTTTGACCGACCAACACGCGTCCTTCGTCCGCTGGAGTAAGTCGTCTGCTTCGGATAGCAGGGCTTGCAATAGGGCCTTCTGAATGGCGCCTGCAACTCGATCGCGTTCGACTTGTTTCTCCAGCGCTTCTATTTCCCTTACTTCCTCTCCAGATTTTTCGCCCAGAGTGAAAATTCCGCGCATGCCATCTTTGGCATGAAAGTTCTCTTCTACATAATCGGCGTCGTAAATGAATAGCTCGGGCTGGTCGATTCCGTCTATTGATACGGAGCAGTCTTTCATTTCAGCGGGCATGTCCTTTCCGTGTGCCCGAATGAGTCGCGCGATGCTCGTTTTACCTGAGCCGTTATGACCATACAGAACGGCAACTGGCTTCTGCAGCGTTATCGGTGTCACCGCTTCGGCTGAGTACGAGGCATACCCTTTGAGGCTGATCTTCGTCGTGACCATGTCCTTCCCTGAGATTCGCTGGATACCGCAAGAATCGCCCAACGTAACGGGCAAGTAAACATCGCTGTAGCGAGCTTTACTCCCCGTAACCTTTTGATTCCAAAGCTTTACGAGAGGGTCCTGTCCCGCGACACTTCCGGGCTATCTCGGCGGGGATCGCCGCAACCGGAGGAAAGGGGATGGCTGTCTATGGTTACGCTCGTGTATCGACCGTTTCCCAGGCGCGGGATGGCGAGAGCTTGGAGGCCCAAACGCGGCAGATGAGCGCGTACGCAGCCTCGAGAGGGTTGGACTTGCCGCCGGATAACGTGTTCGTCGAGGCAGGGGTGAGTGGAGGGGTCGAGTTCCAGTGCCGTCCGGAGGGCGGGCGGCTGTACGGTTTGCTTCAACCCGGCGACCTGATTGTGTTCCCGAAGCTGGATCGGGCGTTTAGGAACACTCGGAACGCACTCAACGTTCTGCACGAGCTACGAGAGCGCAAGGTGCATGTGCACTTCATCGACTTGGGCGGTGACGTGACCGGCAACGGGATTGGAGCGATCGTGTTCACCATCCTCTCGGCCTTCGCTACCTTCGAGAAGGAGCGCATCGCCACCCGTATCCGGGAGGTCAAGCAGATGAAGAAGGCGCAGGGTAAGTTCACCGGTGGACGGCGCGCCTTTGGATACGAGGTTGTGGATTCGGTCAAGGTGCCGAAGCCGGACGAGCAGGCCATCATTGCCGAGATGCGTGCGTTGCGGACAGGCGGGGCAAGCTACCGCGATATTGGGTCGTGGCTCGGCGAGCAGCGCAAGCTCACCTTCTCGCCCATGGGAGTGAGGCACATCCTCAATGAAGCCAGGTAGCCCGAACACGACGCTGCACATCTACACACGCGTCTCCACGACTGCGCAGGAGGACAAGGGGACCTCGTTGGCATCACAGGAGGCGCTCGGGCGCCGGCGGGCAGGGGAGCTCGGCTTTGAAGCCCGTGTATGGAACGAGGGCGGTCGTAGCTCCAATCACGAGGACCTCAAGGACAGGCCCGTGTTGTACCAGTTGGTGCAGGAGATGCAGGCTGGAGCGGTCAAGCACCTGTTCGTGTACGACCAGTCCAGGCTGTCGCGGAACGACTTCGTCGCCTCCTTCATCCGAAACTTGCTCCAGAAGCAAGGCATCACGCTGTACACCAAGGACGGCACGTACGACTTCACCAGCCCTCCCGATCTGCTGTTGAGGCAGTTCCTTGATGCGTTCGCGCAGTTTGAGAACCTCGTTCGAGCAGACCGTACCCGCGCGGGGAAGCTGGCGCGAGCGAAACAGAACCGGTGGCATGGAGGGCCACCGGTGTTCGGCTATCGCCTCGAAGACCGAAGGCTGGTGGTGGAGCCGCCTGAGGCAGAGAAGGTCAAGCAGGTGTTCGAGCGGTATGCCGGGGGTGAATCGACCATTGCTATCAAGGCGTACTTGGATAGTTCCGGTGTGGCTCCGAGACGAGGAGGCGTCTGGACGACGGGGTCGATCCTCAAGATGCTGTCCAACACGCACTACATTGGATACTACAGCTATTCCGACAAGGCACTGAAGGAGACGGTGCGCGTCGAATGTCCACCCATCTTGGCGGTCAGCCTTTGGCAGGCGGTGCAGGAACGTAGGAGTGAAATTCTCCAGCGCAAAGGTCAGGTCAATCGGACCACGCACTTCTATCTGTTGCGGGACATGATGTTTTGTGGCGACTGCGGCTCGCCCATGGCAGCTAGGACGAGAGCCGCCAAGCATGAGCACTTCTACTACTGCCCGCAGAAGGAGCGGCAGTGGGTGAAAGGCACTGCTCCCGAGCACAAGTTCTCCAAAACGACAGGGTGCAGCTTCAAGCGCTCGATGAATATCGAGCAAGCCGATCGGCTCGTCTGGGAGGCGGCGCTCAAAGTTTCCCGCCAGGCCAAGTTCCGGCGGCGGCTTGCAGAAGGCATTGGAGCCACCGCAACCGTGGCTGCCAACCTCAAGAAGACCCAGAAGGCGATCAAAGCCAGGGAGAGAGAACTCAAGATCGCCAACGATGCACTGGTCCGACTCGATGTAGAGCGGCGGCTCGGCAGGCTAACCGCAGCCGAGCACGCTGATCGGTCCAAGCTCATGCTGCAGGAGCGTGACGCGCTCCTGGCAAAGCTCGAAATGCTCAAGACGGAAACGGATCTGGAACACCAGCGCCAGAAATGGGGCGAGTGGATCGCCACGTGGGGGGAGGAGGCGCCGAAGGAGGAGCTCACGCCGGAAGAGCGTAAGCGGTACCTATCGGGCCTAATCGAGCGCATCGACGTATGGTTCCGATCGGATACGAAGGAGCACGTGCTTGAGCTCAAGTTCGCGCGGGCTATCGCTGGCGATGCTGTAGTGAAGCGCGGTTCGAGCTACTGGAGCGTCCCCGGCATCGGTCCCGTAACCCTGCACGCAAGAGGGCCTGCCGGGGGAAAACAGTTGACCCCCGTTGGAACACATTCCGCTACGGTGGAATAAGAGCGGCTACATCGGCCCGTGCTCGACCTGCCGTTCGCGCTGCATCAGCGTCCATTCGGCGTGTTCGGTCAGCGCCGCATGGCCCAGCGCGCGCAGGATCGCGCGCTGCTCGGCCGGGTCGCCGGTGCGGTCCAGAGCCGCGCGGGCCGCGCCGAAGATGCGCTCCATGAAACGATATTGCTTGAGCAACACCTTGTCGGCCTTGCGGTAGGCGTAGGCCTCGCGCACCGCGGCGATGATCGAGAGGATGCCCATCACCGCGACCAGCGTGGCCTTGGTCGACTCGCCCAGGTGCAGCGCGAATACAGCCAGCAAGACGCTGATCGACACGCCGCTCCACAGGCTGATCGCGCCGATGGCCTCGGTGACCCGATGCAGGCCGGCGCATTCGACGCTCTTGCGTTCGTAGTAGTGCAGTTGGCCAGAGCGGCCGGCCTGGCCCACCCATTCCGCGATCACTTCGCTCAGGGCCGTTGCCGTGGCGGCGGGCGCGTGGCTGGGCGGTAGCCCGGAGGCGCGCATCACGTTGCGGATCCAGCCCAGTTCCACGTTCTGCTTCTGCAGGAAGTCGTCATGCGCGAACGCATGGTCGCGGGTCAGCGAAATGCCGGCGCGCCGCCAGTAGGACTGGATCCGCAGGCCTTCGGCCAGCGCCCGGTAGTCCAGGTACTTGCGGTGCCAGCCGCGACGCTTGGCAATCGCCGCCACCACGGCGCCCAGCGCGAACAGCAGCAGGAACAGATAGATCAGGTAGTCCTTGGCCGCGAAATGGGCGTAGCAGGTGAAGGCGATGCCCATCAGCGCCGCCATCACGTAGATCGAGCGCATGGCCAGCAGGACGCGATGCTGGAAATGCACGGCCAGCCAGTCCGCTTCCCGAAAGCTGCGCTCGATGGCCATGGCCGCTACCGTCGGCGGCGCGGCGGCGCCCGCGTTGGCCACGGTTCCAGACGCGGCGTCGATCGCAGCCGCGTGCCGGGTGCACTCGTCGTTGAACTCGGCCATGCGCTCGAACATCAACCGGAACGCCGCAGGGATCTCCGGTTCCGGGCCATCGGCCGCGGCATGGCGCCACTGCACGCGGATCGGCGGGCGCTCGTCCGCGGGAACATCGGCGCGGGCGCATGCGATGTGGCAAAGCAGGCGCTCGTCGCCGGCGCCGAGGATGTGGCGCGGGTCGCGCTCCTGCCCCGGCGGCCCGGGCAGCGTGCCGCTGAGGTAATAGCGCACGATCTGGGCGGTGCCGCCCAGCCGGTCGGACGCCTGGCCGTCCCAGATCGCCAGCAGGATGTGGCAGTGGCTGGCGATGTAGACGCCCGCCTGGGCGTACTGCTGGTCGCGCGGCGTGCCTGGGTTGCCCACGTCGTGGTGCGTGTGTCCGTGGCGCACCGGCAGCACCATGACCTCGGCCTGCCGGCACAGCGCCTCGAACCGGGCACGGGCAGCGGAATCGGTGAAGTCCTCGATGTACAGCTCGTGTGGCAGAGGCAGCGGTGCGATCAGGCGCAGGCCGAGTCCCAGCGCTTCCTCCGCCACCAGCTGATCGCCGCCCTCGGCCAGCGCGGACAGCACTACCAGCGGTAGCGACGGGTACGCCTGCCCGAGCGACTCCAGTAAACGACGCACGCAATGGCGGATGGCGTCCGTGTCCGCCTCCGGCAGGTCGCGATGGCTGGTTACGCCGATCACCAGGGGCGTCATGGCATTTTCAGGATCCCGACATGCCACGGCGGTACGGCCCCAGCACCGCCGCCGTTCCAGGTGAAATCGCGCTCACGCCGGCCATGTCTCATGCGCTCCCGATCCGGGGCCAGGGGGCCGCCGCCATCGGATGGCACGCCACCTCTGGGGCTGCCCGCATGCGACGAGGCCGCCGATCGAGGCACGGCTCAGTTGTTCTTGATCGTTGGCCGGGTGGATGTGCCCGGCAGCAGCGGGGTCGCCAGGCTCGGCGATGCCTCCTTCTGGTCAGACGCGTTCTCGTCATCGAGCGGCTCAGGCGCCAGGTCTTCGTGCTCTTTGTTGGAGGGCATGGGATTCTCCGGGATGTGAATGGTTCGGCCGCCAGTGCACTGGCGGCCCCGCGTTTACGCCTCGCCGCGTTATCGATCGGTGACGTCGGTCGGCGCCTTTCGACCCGGTGGGCCGTCCTTTCCGCAAGACGGCTAGTTGTTCTTGATCGTTGGCGTGGTGGACGTGCCGGTCGGCAAGTCGGCGACCGTGGAGTAGTCGTTGCCGTCGACCTCGACCGTCAACTGATAGGTCCAGGTACCGGCCGTGCTCGCGCTGTTGTTGGTGTCGCTGAGCGTCAGCTGGTTGCCGTTGCCGCTTATCGCGGGCGATCCGAAGATGCCCTCGGGCGGAGGCGTGGCTATCCATTGGAAAGAAATGATGGATCCGGACGCCGCGTTTCCGGTCAGCTGCCAGGTAATGGTCTGTGGATCGGGACTGCGGCCGACGTGGTTGGCGTTGCCTTGCTGATCGACCTGAACGGACCACGGGTCGGTCGACTCGTCCAGCGAGACGTGGAGATTGTTCGGCATGTCGGTTCCTCCAACGGTGGAGCTCGGTTGAGGTACTCAGTTCGTCCTTGGGTTTCCCTGTTCCCCGGCCAAATCATGGCTGTCGGCGCTGGTTGGCGGACGCCAGCCGTTGTTCGAACTGCGGATTGCGCGGATAGTCGATCTGCTCATGCCGCAACAGCGACAGCAGCGCCGGATCGCGATAGCCCGACGCCCACAGCCGCCCGATCACGGGCGTTGCCTCGTCCTTCCGGCCCATCCCGAGCAACGCATCCGTCTGCAACGCAAGCAGGCGCGGGTCGCCCCGACCGCTGCTTACCTTCTGCAAGAGCAGCAACGTGCGCTCGCGCAGTTGTCGGGCACGCGGCGCATCGCGCGTGAGGGCGGCCAGCTGCAGCCGGGCGGTCGCGGTGTCCAGCAGAGTGGCCCGGTCGTCAGGCTGTTTGGCGAGTAACGGGTCGAGCAGCTTCAGCGCTGCCCCCACCTGGCCGAGTGCCAGGTCGTCCCGCCCCGCTGCGAGCGCCTGCGCAGCCTGTTCCGATCTTGCTTCGGCCAGGCCCTGCTGCCAGTCGGCATTGGCAGGATCCTGCCGGGTCAGCGCCGAATAGATTCGCAGCGACTGATGGACCAGGGCGCTCGCTCCAGGCAGGTCGCCGGTCAGGCGCCGGAACCGGGCCAGTTGCGAGGAATACAGCGCCACCTTTTGCTGGAAACTGGTCTGGCTCGGATCGACCTTCGCCAGTTGGGTCGCCATGTCCAGCGCCTGCTGCATCTGGAGCAGGCCGGCCGGGGTATTGCCGACCATCATCGAGGTGCGCCCAAGCGTGGCCCGTACCCGCACGGTGTTCTCGCGCTGGTCATTGTCTTTCGGATCGCGCGCGCTCAGGCCGGTCTCGATCGCGTCGTCGGCCGCGTACTCGGCGAGCGCGGCCGCCAGATCGCCGCGCACCAACGCGGTCTTGCCCAGGTTGTTGTGCGCCGCACCCAACTGCGAGATCCATTGGGCGTTGGGCGGCCGGCCCGCTACCAGCGCCGTGCAGCGGACGAGCATGCGGCGGTATTCCGCTTCGGCCTGGTCGAGCTTCCCACGAGCTTCGAAAACGTGTCCGATGTTGTTGTCGATGGAGGTGAGCAGGAAGATCAGTTCGGGGTCGCCGGCCGCATGCGACTGGGCACGCTGCAGCACGTTCCTAGCCTCTTCGAAATGGCGCTGGGCGGCGTCCAGGTCGCCCAGGTTCCAGTCGGTCATGCCGATGAAAGCCAGGATCTCGGCATAGGAGGTCTGGCGCTCCGGATCGTCCGGTGCCGCATCGGCGAGCGGGCCGGCGACCTGTGCGGCGGCCTGGAAGGCGGCCATCGCCGCCGCCAGGTGGCCCTGGTCCGATCGCACGCTCCCGATCTTCTCCAGCGCCTTGGCGCGCTGCTGCAGCGCCTCGTCGGTGATGTCGGTCGGGGGCAGCGACTGGAAATAATCCATCGCCTTGTCGTCGACCGCCTCCATGATGTCCAGGCGCTGCACCTGGGCGAGCTTGTCGTTGAGGTCGCCGAGCATGAAGTCGACCAGCGCTTCGGCCTGCTTCTGGCGCCGCTCGGCGGCATGGCGCGCGATCACGGCGTCGATCGCCAGCAGGCTGGTCACCAGCATCACCAGCAAGGCCAGGCAGGCCAGCGCGGTCAGGCGCCGGTTGCGCCGCTGCAGTTCGCGCCGGCGCAACTGGTCGAACTCCAAATCGAGCAGGCCGGCGACGAGCTTGAGCTTGGCGTTGTGCTTGCCGTCCTTGCCGGGGCGCACGTCGGCGGCGACCGGTTCGGCGTCCTTCGCGCCGGGCGGCCCATTGCCGTCCAGAGGAAGGCGCAACGCCTTCGGCAGGCACTCCTGTGCCTGGTTGTCCCCGGCCGCGTTCGGCTCGCCGGCGACGACCAGGCAAAAAATGCGCCCGTCGCGGCCGAGCCGGCGAAAGGCGAGTACCTCCTCGCCGACCCAGCGCGAGGCCGCGGCGGCGGGCGAGCAGATGACGATCAGGTTGGCCGACTGGGCCAGCGCCTGGTTGACCTGGCGACCCAGGTCGCCCGAGGAAGCCAGCTCGTCGCGGTCACGGAAGACCGGCGCCAGCCGGCGAGGCACCACCCCCGCAGCGGTGCGTTGCCCAACCAGGCGCGAGGGCACGCGATAGGTCTCCAGCCCGCGATGCAGCCACTCCGCCCACGCCTTGTCGCGGTGGCTGTAGCTGATGAAGGCGCGGTAGCGAAGCGCTTCCGCTTGGGGTGCCCGGTTCATGACGACGACCCCGGATCGAGTCGCCCGATTCGCTGGCGGTGCGCCGGAACCTAGCATCCCGGTCGTGATGGATGCCTCACGGGCCGACGAAGCGGGCGTGGCAGCCGTGGCGCGTCAGCCGGCCAGTCGATCCATGGTTTCGCGCAAGCCGACGGACCAGTCGGGCAGGTCGATGCCGTGGTGCCTGAGGCCGGCGTTGTCCAGCACCGACCAGGCCGGGCGTCGTGCCGGCGTCGGAAACTCGGCGGTCGTGATCGGCGTGACCTTCGGGATGCGCCCGATAAGGCACCGGGCATGCGCCTCGTCGAAGATCGCGCTGGCGAAGCCGTGCCAGCTGGTGTAGCCGCTGGCCACCACGTGATGGATGCCTTGCAGCTGCCTGCGTTCGGTGGCGTCGGCATCGCACCAGCGGTCCAGCAGCGCCAGGCTGGCGCGCACGATCAACGCGGTGGAGGTGGGCGCACCGTACTGGTCGGCAACCACACGCAGTTCCTCGCGCTCGGCGCCCAGGCGCAGCATGGTGCGCAGGAAGTTGTGGCCGTGCGGGGCGTAGACCCACGCGGTGCGCAGGATCAGGTGGTCGGCCCCGCTGGCGCGCAACGCTTCCTCGCCGGCGAGTTTGCTGCGGCCGTAGGCACCCAGCGGACCGGTGGGTGCGTCGACAGGGTAGGGAGCGGTCGCGCTGCCGTCGAACACGTAATCGGTCGAGTAGTGCACTACCAGTGCGCCATGTGCCGCAGCCCAGGCGCCCAGCTCGCCGACCGCTTCGCCGTTGACGCGGGCAGCCAGGGCTTCTTCCTGCTCGGCGCGGTCGACCGCGGTGTAGGCAGCGGTGTTGACGATCACGTCGGGTGCCAGCTGGCCGAGCAGCCGGTCCAGGCCCGGCCGGGCAAGATCGGCCACCTCGGCGCGCCCGCCATTCCACAGCGAACCGTTGCGCGTGGCCACCGCGAGTTTCCCGCGCGCGGCCAGTCCGCCATCCTCGACGAAGCTGCGGCCGAGCTGGCCGTTGGCGCCCAGCAGCAGGATCTTCATGGGGCGTAGACGGGCAGGCGCTCGGCGGGAACGTCCTTCAGGAACGGCGCGCGGGTGTCCTTGTCAGACAGCAGCGGCGCGCTGACCGGCCAGTCGATGCCGATGTCCGCGTCGTTCCAGCGGAGGCTGGCGTCGCCCTCGCGGTCGTAGAGCGCGGTGCACTGGTAGGTGAAAGTGGCGAACTCGGAGAGTACGCAAAAGCCGTGGGCGAAGCCTTCGGGAATCCAGAAGTGACGATGGTTGTCGGCGGTGAGCATGGCGCCGGCCCAGCGGCCGAAAGTGGGCGAACCGCGGCGGATGTCCACTGCCACGTCGTAGACCTCACCCTCCAGCACGCTGACCAGCTTGCCCTGCGGATTGGGCCACTGGTAGTGCAGGCCGCGCAGCACGCCCCTGGCCGAGCGCGAGACGTTCGACTGCACGAAGCGTCTTTCGATGCCCGCCTCGCGGTATTTGGCCTCGTTGTAGCTTTCGTAGAAGAAGCCGCGGGCATCGCCGAATACCTGCGGTTCGATCACCACCACGCCGGGCAGGGCGGTCTGGAGGATCTTCATCGCACGAGGCCCTGGTTGATCAGGTTCTTGAGGTACTGGCCATAACCGGTCTTGGCCAGGGGCTCGGCCAGGCGCAGCAATTGTTCGGCGTCGATCCAGGCCTTCTGGAAGGCGATCTCCTCCGGGCAGCACACCTTCAAACCCTGGCGGTGCTCGATGGTCTGGATGAAGTTGCCCGCTTCCATCAGCGATTCGTGCGTGCCGGTGTCCAGCCAGGCGTAGCCACGGCCCAACTGCTCCAGATGCAGGTTGCCACCGGTCAGGTAGCAGCGGTTCAAGTCGGTGATTTCCAGCTCGCCACGCGGCGAGGGGCTGAGCGAGGCGGCGTAGTCGCAGGCGCGTTCGTCGTAGAAATACAGGCCGGTGACGGCGTAGTTCGATTTCGGGCTGGCCGGCTTTTCCTCCAGCCCGACCACGCGGCCGTCGGCGTCGAATTCAGCCACGCCATAGCGCTCGGGATCGCGCACCCAATAGCCGAATACGGTGGCGCCCTGTTCGCGCGCGGCGGCGCGCTGCAGGCGTTCGGTTAGGCCCACGCCGTAGAAGATGTTGTCGCCCAGCACCAGGCAACTGGGCGCGCCGCCGAGGAACTCGCGACCGATCAGGAACGCCTGCGCCAGACCATCCGGCGAGGGCTGTACCGCGTACCGGATGTCCATGCCCCACTGCGATCCGTCGCCCAACAGCCGCTGGAACAGTGCCTGCTCGTGCGGGGTATTGATCACCAGCACTTCGCGGATGCCGGCCAGCATCAGCATCGCCAGCGGGTAATAGATCATCGGCTTGTCGTACACCGGCAGCAGCTGCTTGCTGATGCCCTGGGTGATCGGATACAGCCGCGTGCCGGAACCGCCGGCCAGGATGATGCCCTTGCGTGCGCTCATGTGTCGTCTCCCTACGAGCCCAGTCGTTCCATGCGGTAGCTGCCGTCCAGCACCCGCTGCACCCAAAGCTGGTGCGCCAGGTACCAGTCGACCGTGTGTGCCATACCGCTTTCGAAGGTTTGCGTGGGCGTCCAGCCGAGCTCGTGCTGCAGCTTGCCCGCATCGATCGCGTAGCGGCGGTCGTGGCCGGGGCGGTCCTTGACGAAGGTGATCAGCGACTCGCGCGGGCGGCCGTCGGCCAGCGGCCGGCGGGCATCGAGTAGCGCGCAGATGGTCTTGACCACCGTGAGGTTCTCGCGCTCGGCATTGCCGCCCACGTTGTAGGTTTCACCGATGCGCCCGGCGTCGAGCACCCGGCGGATCGCGCTGCAGTGGTCGCCCACGTAAAGCCAGTCACGCACGTTCCTGCCATCGCCATAGACCGGCAGGGGCTCTCCGGCCAGGGCCTTCTGGATCACCAGCGGGATCAGCTTCTCCGGGAACTGGTAGGGCCCGTAGTTGTTCGAGCAGTTGGTAGTGAGCGTGGGCAAGCCGTAGGTGTGGTGGAACGCGCGCACCAGGTGATCGGAGGCCGCCTTGGAAGCGGAGTAGGGCGAGTTGGGCGCGTACGGCGTGGTTTCGGTGAATTTGCCCTCGGCGCCCAGCGAGCCGTACACCTCGTCCGTGGATACGTGCAGGAAACGGAACGCCCCGCGAGCGCCGCCATCCAGGCCGCGCCAGTAGTCGCGGGCGCATTCGAGCAGGCCGAGCGTGCCGACCACGTTGGTTTCGACGAACGCGGCCGGGCCGTCGATTGAGCGGTCGACATGGGATTCGGCGGCAAAGTTGATGATTGCCCGTGGCTGGTGATCAGCCAGCAGCCGGGCGACCAGGGCGCGATCGCCGATATCACCCTGCACGAACAGGTGCCGGTCGCTGCCTTCGAGCGAGGCAAGGGTGTCGAGGTTGCCGGCGTAGGTCAGTTTGTCCAGGTTGACCACGCGCAGGCCGCCGGCGACCGCCTGCAGCACGAAGTTGGCGCCGATGAAGCCGGCGCCGCCGGTGACGAGCAAGGTATCCATGATCCGGTCCGTCTTCCAAACCCCGTATTGTGCCATCGACAGGGCGGTTTGCGGGATCGCGGGTGCCGGCGGAAATAGCCGGAATTAAGGCAAAAGCAGGCTTCGCGGTTAAGATAGCTGCCCCATTGTTGTCGGCCCTTTGCCCCATGAACAAAAAGAACGCCGCCTCCCTCGGGCTCGGAACCCGCGCCATCCACGCAGGCCAGCATCCCGACCCGAGCACCGGCGCGATCATGACGCCGATCTACGCCACCTCGACCTACGTTCAGGAGAGTCCCGGCAAACACAAGGGCTATGAGTATTCGCGGACGCAGAACCCGACGCGGATGGCCTACGAGCACTGTGTGGCAGATTTGGAGGGCGGCGTGGCTGGGTTTGCCTTCGCGTCCGGCCTGGCGGCGGCGGCCACGGTGCTGGACCTGCTCGACTCAGGCAGCCACGTGATTGCGATGGATGACCTTTACGGCGGCAGCTACCGACTGTTCGAGCGGGTGCGCCGGCGCTCGGCCGGGCTGGACTTCGAGTTCATCGACCTCAATGACGCCAAAGCGCTGAAGGCCGCGCTCAAACCCAATACCCGCATGATCTGGGCCGAGACGCCGACCAACCCGATGCTCAAGCTGGTGGACCTGGCCAAGGTCGCCGCCTTTGCGAAGAAGCATGGCCTGATCCTGGTGGTGGACAACACTTTTTGCTCACCGATGGTCCAGCGGCCACTGGAATTCGGCGCGGACCTGGTGCTGCACTCGGCCACCAAGTACCTCAATGGTCATTCGGACATGGTCGGCGGCATCGTGGTCGCTGGCAACGAAGAGCTGGCCGAGCGGATGGCCTTCCTGCAGAACTCCGTGGGCGCCATCGCCGGCCCGTTCGACGCGTTCCTTGCCATGCGCGGCTTGAAGACCCTGCACCTGCGCATGCAGGCGCATTGCCGGAGCGCACTGGAACTGGCCCAATGGCTGGAGAAGCATCCTGCGGTCGAACGGGTGATCTACCCGGGCCTGAAGAGCCATCCGCAACACGCGCTGGCGCGCCGGCAGATGCACGGCTTCGGCGGCATTGTGACGATCGAGGTCAAGGGCGGCCTGCGCAAGGCCCGCCGCATGCTGGAGCGCTGCGAGCTGTTCGCGTTGGCCGAGTCCCTCGGCGGCGTGGAAAGCCTGATCGAGCATCCGGCCATCATGACCCACGCCTCGGTGCCGCCGGCCAACCGCAAGCGGCTGGGCATCAGCGACGGACTCGTGAGGTTGTCGGTGGGCGTGGAGGATATTGCGGATCTACGTGCAGAGTTGGAGTTTGCGTTGCAATGAGTCCGATGCCACGACAGGGACGAAGTGACGCCACGGTATTGCAGGATCGTCGCCGTTGGGAGAGCCCGTTCGCCTCGCTACTTCGAAATGGATCTTTGGTGTGGGAGTTGAGCAAGCGCGAAGTATTAGGGCGTTACCGTGGCGCGAGTTTCGGCTTGGCGTGGTCCGTCATAAGCCCGTTTATGATGCTGTGCATATACGCTTTTGCGTTCGGCACCATAATGAAGAGCCGTTGGCCGCACGAGGCTGGCGGGGATCACTCGTACGCGGCGATATTGTTCACTGGCTTGATCGTGCACGGATTCTTTGCAGAATGCGTGTCGCGCGCCACCACCCTTGTGGTCGGTAATCCGAACTTCGTCAAACGGGTAGTATTTCCGCTCGATGTATTGCCCTGGCCGATGATGTTTTCGGCGTTGTTTCACGCATTCATGAACGTGGTTGTTCTGGCGCTGCTCATGTTGGCACTGGAGCATCGGTTGCATCTGACCCTGCTTCTGTTGCCTTTGATCTTAGTTCCACTAATGCTGTTGACGATGGGCATGTGCTGGTTTTTGGCGTCTGTGGGTGTTTATTTTCGCGATATCAGCCAAGTGATGCCGGTATTCATGACGGCCATGCTCTTCCTGTCTTCGGCAATTATTCCGGTCAGTATTTTGCCCAAAAACCTACAAACTCTGTTCAATCTCAATCCGCTGACCTTTTTTATCGACGAGGCTCGCGTTGTGGTGCTCATGGGCGAAGCGCCGAACTGGGGGGCGCTTGCATTGGCGACAGTAACTGGTCTGCTGGTGGCTTGGCTGGGGCATGCTTGGTTCGTAATGACGCAACGGGGATTTGCTGATGTCCTCTGAGATCGTCATTGAAGTGCGTGGCATGGGCAAGATTTACCCGATATACGACAAACCGCATCATCGATTGATGCAGATGATATTGGGCGGGAACAAGCGGTGGTATCGCGAATTTGAAGCCCTGCGCGACATTAACTTTACGATCCAGCGAGGCGAAACCGTAGGGATCGTCGGACGCAACGGCTCGGGCAAATCGACCTTGTTGCAGATCATTTGTGGAACCTTGGCCCCGTCGACCGGTGACGTTCGAGTGCGCGGACGAGTGGCCGCATTACTGGAACTCGGTGCCGGCTTCAATCCAGAGTTCACTGGCAGAGAGAATGTTTACCTGAACGGATCGGTGCTTGGCCTGACCCGTAGCGAAATCGACAAACGTTTTGATGAAATTGCGGCGTTTGCCGATATCGGTGAGTTTATCGAACAACCGGTTAAAAGCTATTCTAGTGGCATGGCCATGAGGTTAGCTTTTTCGGTGATGGCGCATGTCGACGCTGACATCCTTATCATTGATGAGGCGCTTGCGGTAGGTGACGCCTTTTTTACGCAAAAATGCATGCGCTACCTGCGCGAATTTAAAACGCGAGGCACTCTGCTGTTTGTCAGTCACGACAGTTCAGCAGTTACCGGGCTATGCGAGCGCGCCGTCTGGTTGGATCACGGACGGCAACAAGCGTGCGGTACAGCCAAGGAAGTAGTTCACGCGTACTTGGAAGCTTTCATGGCCGAGCGTCAGGGAGGGGCATTACGGCGCGAGTCAGTTGGAGCAGGGAAACGTGCCAAGTTGCGACGCAAAGATTGCCGGCAGGAGCTAATTGATCGCTCGTTGCTTCGTAATGACATTGAAATTTCGACGTTCCATCCCGATGCGGAAAGTTTTGGTGAGCTGAAGGCTCGCGTGGTCGATGTGGCCATTCTCGACGAACATGATAAGCAGATGCGTTGGGTTACCGGCGGCGAGAGCGTGGTATTGGAGCTTACCGCCGAAGCCAATGAGCCGTTAGAAAATGTCATTGTCGGATTTTATGTGAAGGACCGGCTCGGCCAGTTTTTGTTTGGTGACAACACCTATCTCAGTTATCTGGACACTGGCTTTTCGGTCGCTGCTGGAGAAACATTCCGCGCCCGTTTTCACTTTGATATGCCGCGCCTGCAAGCAGGAGATTACTTTGTCACAGCTGGGGTGGCGGATGGCAGCCAGAGTGACCATGTCATCCAAAGCTGGGTTCATGAGGCTTTGATATTTAAATCTCAGGGAACACAAGCTCCGGCGGGCATCATTGGTCTTCCCATGTACAGCATTACCCTCGACCGTGAATGATTCCATGAAACCTTTTCGTCTTGACGATCATCCGGTCGCTTTTCTGCGGCCGCGGCTCTCGTTCCCATTCGCATGGGCGGGTCATATCCCATTTGCGTATCTACTGATCGACTTGCTGCGCCCTCGGAGCTTGGTTGAGCTGGGTACCGATTCCGGTAATTCGTACCTGGCCTTCTGTCAAGCGGTCCTCCGCTTGAATATTGGGACACGTTGCACGGCGATTGATTCGTGGGAGGGCGACGCGCATGCACGAAAATACGCAGACGATGTTTATCTTAGCCTGAAGGCCTATCACGACCCATTGTATGGAAGCTTTTCGCACTTGAAGCGTTGTTTCTTCGACGAGGCGATAGTTGATTTCGCTGACGCCAGCATTGATCTGCTACATATTGATGGTCTTCATTCCTATGAGGCCGTGCGGCACGATTTCGAAACATGGTTGCCGAAATTGAGCGACCGTGCTGTCGTGCTTTTCCATGACTCGCAGGTGCGAGATCGCGGCTTTGGGGTTTTCCGTCTAATCGAAGAGTTAGCCGAACGCTACCCTACGTTCGATTTCACCCATAGCAATGGTTTGGCAGTAGTGCAGGTGGGCACGCATGCGCCTGACGGGTTCCAGGCCTTCATGCAGGCGGCGCAGGCCGAACCAGAGCGCATGCGCGAGTGCTTCAGTCAACTGGGGCAGACCATTGTCCGTGCGGATGGCGCGGCTCCGGCGCAAGTGGAAGTAACCGCACCGGATCTAGTGTGCAGCCTTTTCTACCGGCAACAAGATGAGCACTTCAGCGAAGAGCGATTGCTAAGCGCGAAGCTCGATGTCACCGAGGGCAGACGGGCGATCGAGTTCCTGCTTCCGCCGGGCATACGTCCGGACTATATCCGGCTGGATCCCGGCGAGGCGCCCGGTGTTTTTCGTGTAGGTGCGATGTCCCTCGCCATCGAGGGCGGAGTTGCTCACGATGTGCCGGTGGCCGATCTTCACGCCAGGCTGGGTTTCCTCCATTGCGACGTTTGTCCGCCCGAGAAGGCTGGCGAGCTACGAATTGTTGCGCTTGAGCGCGACCCTTATGTGGAAATCGAGATTGCCGATCTCGTGGGCGGCTTATCGCCGGCCGGGGCATTGGTGTTGCGGTTGGAGCTGACGATCGAGGTTGTGCTCAACGAACCGGCAACATGGGAGATCGCAGCTACGCAGGCCAGAGCACTTGGCGAGATCAGGCAAGCCGCGGCGGGCCAGGTCGCCTTGCGAACCGTGGGTCGAAGTGTGGAACGGCTGAATCTCAGTCAGCGGGAGCACGCGCGGGCGCTGGATGAACAGGTCGCTCAGGTAGAGGCTGCCTTACAGAAGCGCCTGAGAGATATCGATCAGCATCTGACCGACGCTGTCGGCCGCCTGACAGCGATTGTCGAGCCGCTGCGAAAGGGGCAGGTTCGCCATGAGACGCTTCTGCGCACTCTACTGAAGCGGCAGGATATCTTTTCGCGACTGCGTCGGCGAGTGGCACGGACCGAGTTTCAACTGATGCCAATCCAGCAGCTTGAGGCGTTGGACCCAAGCGAACGACGTTGGCAGGTAACCGGGGCCGATCCGATATTCGCTTGCGGTAGCGATAATTTTCCCATGGCGCCGGGCTGGTACATGATCAGCCTCGACATGGAGCAGCACGACGGCAGTCCCGTGCAAGCAATCCTCTACCCAGACTACGGCCCGGACGTACCGCCGGACACGCAAGGCATAAACATGTCTTTCGTCAAGCCTGGCCAGTCGTTGCACCGCGGCGTCGTACGTTTCTCCCACCCCTTGCATGGCTTGCGATTCGATCCGGCCATGTCACCCTGCCAGCTATCTGTCCGTCGCCTTGTCATGAGGCGTGTGAGTAAGGTCACGGCGGCACTGGCGCTGGTGCAGGCAGCCCGGACTGCCTCCCGCCTACCAGGCAGGAAGGGAATCGGCCCGCGCATGTTGGTCGGCAGGCTTCGCGAACTCGGCTTGCGCGGTGTTTTGGGTGCGCTATATAGGTCGTATGCGAGGCCAACCGGAGTCGCCAATACATATGATGCGTGGCTGGAGAATTACGATCGCGTCACGCCGCAGGATGTCGAGCAAGCGCGTACGGTGTGCGCGGCCTGGGAGTTTCAGCCACTGATGTCGGTCCTTGTGCCTGTCTACAACACCGAGGAGAAGTGGTTGCGACGCTGCATCGAGAGCGTGCAGGCGCAGGCTTATCCGAACTGGGAGCTGTGTATAGCGGATGATGCCTCCCCAGCGCCGCATGTCGCTCGGATATTGAACGAGTATGCCGCGAAAGATGGCCGCATCCGGCTCGTAAGACGCCCTCGGAACGGTCATATTTCGGCTACCTCCAATAGCGCTCTGGCACTGGCGAGCGGGGAATACGTCGCGTTGCTCGATCATGATGATGAGCTGCATCCACTGGCCTTGTTCGAGGTCGTCAAGTACCTGCAAAGCCATCGCTCGTGGAAGCTTATCTATAGCGACGAGGACAAGATTGACCAGGACGGGCGACGTTATGATCCCTACATGAAGCCGGATTGGAACTACGATCTGCTGCTGTCACAGAATTGCATCAGCCACCTGGGCATATACCAGCGTCAATTGCTGCTTGATGTTGGGGGTTTCCGTGAAGGTTACGAAGGCAGTCAGGACTGGGACCTTGCCTTGCGATGCATAGAAAGACTCGCGCCAACAAACATCGGACATATTCCCCGAGTGCTTTACCACTGGCGCGCGATCCCTGGTTCAACTGCCATGGCGGTCGACGAGAAAAGCTATGCCCGCAAGGCCGGCATGAAGGCTATTGGTGAGCATCTAGAGCGTATAAAGGTCAAGGCGAAGCTGCAGGAAATCGTTGGGCGACCGGGAAATTTCCGTGTGAGCTACGCCCTGCCTACACAAGCGCCAAAGATCAGTCTGATCATTCCGACACGCGACGGGCTCAAGCTGCTCGAACGCTGTGTCAATTCAATTCTCGCCCTCACCACCTACGACAATTACGAAATCATCATCGTAGACAACCAGTCACAGGATCCTGCCACGTTGCAGTACTTGAGGGACGTCGTAGTCAACCCGAAGGTGAAAGTTATCGCGTACGACCAGCCATTCAACTACTCCGCGCTAAACAATTACGCAGTGCGGCAAACCCAGGGCGAGCTGGTCGGTCTGGTCAACAACGACATCGAGGTAATCTCACCCGACTGGCTACAAGAGATGGCTGGCCATGCGATGCGCCCTGAGATCGGAGCCGTCGGTGCGATGCTCTACTACCCTAACGACACCATCCAGCATGCCGGTGTCGTGCTCGGCGTGCACGGTGTGGCTGCACATGCTTATTGCGGCAAGCCACGTGGTTACCCCGGACAGATGGGCCGGGCCGCGCTTACACAGAACATGAGCGCGGTGACCGCCGCTTGTCTGCTGATCAGGCGTGAGGTGTTCGAGGAGGTGAACGGTTTGGACGAGTCCTTGCAGGTCGCGTTCAACGATATCGATTTCTGCCTGCGGGTGAAGCAACGCGGATATCGCAATTTATGGACTCCGTTTGCCGAGCTGTATCACCACGAGTCGGCTACCCGGGGTTATGAAGATTCCCCGGAGAAGCAGGCGCGCTTCGCCAGCGAAGTCGAATCGATGCTGGCAAGGTGGCCGTTTGAGCTGGCCGCTGACCCGTTTTACAGCTGCAATCTCACGTTAGTAGGAACGCCGTTCGAACTCGCGTTTCCTCCACGCATGCCCATGTAGCCACAGGCGGTTGGGGCGGCAGCTAGAACGTGGACGGTACCCAGTGACGGTGCCGCGGCGGGTTGTGAGTTATCGATCTGTTTTGGCGATGCGGACCGATTGGTGGGCGAGTGTAGATCCAAGGCGCGATCTTTGAAAACGCGTCAGCCATACGGCAGGTTAACGCGTTATATCACATGGAAATGGAAAAAGTCTGTCGTGACTGATTGCCTGCCAGGCCGCCCCCAAGTAACCAGGATGAAAAGGGCTCTCATGGTTTTTGCATCGCGTGCTGTCAATTGCCTCCCACGTCTGCGGTCATCATCCAGCAAGCAGTGGCTTCGCACTGCAGCGGCAGCGCTGTTTGCTCTCGCAATGATGTGGCTACTCGGCTGGGGTAGTCCCGCCGTTACAGTCGAAATTCGTTCATGGGCGGGCGCCGATGGACAAATCTATTATGCGGCTGCAAACCAAGACTACCAGCCTGATCAGCATGTGGCGTTCAAGATCAATGCGGATGGGCGTTGGCATAGATATCGAATCGACATGCCAGAAGGGTGTGATCTAGAACGAGTCCGGATTGATCCAGGCAGTATTTCCGGTCGGTTCGAGATACGTCGGATCAGATTCCGAGTGCCGGGAAAATCAACTGACCTCCTAGGGTTGAAGCTGTTCGAGGCTATCGAGGTGACCAACGATCTCCGTCGCGAGCCAAGCAGCGATGGGAGCCTTCGCTTTGTAGCTCAAGCTCCTGATCCTTTCATAGGCGTCAGGCTCCCGCCCGGAGCGGGCGTCGCGTCGCTAGGAAACCGAGTAATGGCTTGGCTCGGTAATGCGACCGCCGCAGCCTTGCTCTGGCTATTGGTCGCCGAGCTAGCACTGCCATTGCTCGTGCGGCGCCTTAGCCGGAAGCTTCGTCTGCCATCCATGTTCCATAGATTAGCTGCCAGAGCAAGCGATCCAAATGTATTAATTCCGTCACCATACTCGATGGCAATAGTTGTATTTGTAATCTGCAGTGCTGGTTTATATGTCGCACTCAATTTAAATCAGTCATCGCTTGGTGTTTGGGAGGAAATTTATCCTGCGAAGCCGGTTGCGCAACTGGTGGATTTCGGAACACCAAGGCGTGTTAGATCGGACGAGTGGAATACACAGACACCCTGGGTTCTGAACCAAGTTCAAAGTGGGGAGAAGGATCACAACCCAAGTATCGGCGGAAGTGAGGCGCCGCTATTGGCTGCCGTGCCGGTCTTGCATTCCTGGGCGATCGCGCAGGGCGAGTTCATCGGGTTCCATCTGTTTAATCTTTCGACCGGTTTCTCGTGGTGGTGGGCCTATAAAACTTTCGGCCTGATACTGTCTTTTTTTTGGCTCTTCTTACTTCTTACGCGAGGTAGCGTGGTCGCTTCGGTGCTGGGTACCGTATGGGTCTATGGGTCATCCTTCACCCAGTGGTGGTTCTCAAGCAATATGCCGGAACTGCTTATTGCTTTCGCGTTGGCGACTATCGGTGGGATATATCTTCTGTTGGCACATCGCCGAGTGACGATCGGAATCGGCGCTGCGCTCATTGTGTATTCTTTTCTTAATCTAATGCTGCATCCGTATCCTCCGTTCATCGTGCCTATGGCATATTTGGGAGTGGCGATTTTGGCCGGTTTGGTGTTAGAGCCGGGTCGTACAGCGCAGCTCCGAGAGAAGCTGCGATTCCGCCTGTTTTCTCTAGTTGCAGCCGTACTTGCCATTGGACTTATTGGTGGTAATTACCTGATTGACGCCATGCCCTCAATTGAGGCTATGGCTGGTACCAGCTATCCGGGCCATCGTATCGCCCTAGGTGGGGGTTTTCGTTTTGCGAAGTTGTTTTACGGCTTTTTCGAAGCACTGCGCATGGGTGAGCAGCACGTACCGCTAGGGCCGAGTAACGCGTCGGAAGCGAGTAGTTTTGTAATCTTGATGCCCCTATTGTTCTTGACGGTGCCGTTTGCCGCGTATGTACGGCGCAAAAACGCATTGCTGGTCGCGCTGTCACTTTACTGCACCGTGGTAATTTTCTGGATCAGCATTCCGCTGCCGCATACCATCGAGTCCGCCTTGCAGGCAATGGGTTGGTCGTGGTCGCCGCCTGCAAGGTCTGTCATAGGCTTGGGCATTGGATCGATCATGGTTACAACGATCCTCTTCTCGCGGGTCCGTGACGAATCCATCGAGCTGCGTCGCATAGCTGTGCGGAAAATCGCACCGGCTTTGTCGTTCTTGTTGGTGCTTACATTTGGCGGCTACCTGCGAAGCATGGATCCTGTTTTCTTCAGCCCCAGGATCGTGCTGGCGGCATCGGCAATAGCCGCTGTATTAGCCGCGGGCGTCTCCCATGGACGCTTCGAACTATTCGCTGCGGGCCTGGCGGCGATAGTCATACCTGCGTTAACGGTCAATCCTCTGGTAAGTGGCCTGTCTGCAATTGAAGGTAAACCAATCTTGTTGGCGGCAGAACGTCAGAGCAACTCTGGAGAGGACCGGTGGGCCGTGGTGGGGGATTTCATTTTGTCACAGGGGCTGAAGGCAAAAGGTTTGAACGTAATTACAGGATCGCAAATGATACCAAATTCCAACGTGGTCGACGTGCTTGATCCGAGGGGGGAATACAAAAGCATATGGAATCGCTATGCCCATGTAATAGTCGAGTCTGAGCCTGGTAGAGTCCACCCACTCTTTCAGCTTCGTTCTCCTGATCTATATGTAATCAGACTGGACATTTGCGGTCCCGACCTACCTCGGCTTGGCGTCACCCGTGTCGCGTATACGTCGGTTGTTCCCCCTGCCGATCGCCAGTGCCTGACACCGTTGGATGCTCCGGCTGACAGCGGGGTACATCTGTTCCGCCTCTCCTCGCGGACAATTGGTGCATATCAATGAAGATATTATGGTGCCACGAGGTCAGTTACCTCGGCAAACCGGTTTACGAATATCAAGACTTCGCTGAACGCCTTGCCGAGCGGGGCCACGAAGTCGAGGTGATTGATTTCGACGAATCGATGAAGGCGAGGCCGGGCAGCGTTCGCGTGAGCCGGACAGGGCAGGGAACGGTCCTGCTGACCTCGATCCCTCACGGAAACCGACGAGCGCTGAAATATTTCGAAGCGCGGAGAAATTTTCGACGCATGATTATCGAACGCCTCCGTCGGGGCGACGTCGATGCAATATTCGTGTACTCAATATTTATCAACGGCACACAGGCAGTCAGGCTTGGTCGCAAGTTCGGTGTGCCGGTTGTATACCGTGTGTTAGACGCTTATCACAGGCTGCGACCGAGCTTCGTTGAGCGGACAATCTTATTGTTCGGGGAGCGCTTCATTTACCGCCGGGCAGACCTAGTACTGGTGACCAATGAGCAAATGGGAGAATACGTAACCCAAATAGCTGAGATCGATATGGCCGCTCGCATGATCGTTATCGACCATGGTGTGGATACCGTGCACTTTGCGCCGCGGGTTGCAGATGTTGAACTTATGGCGCGCTATGGTCTCTCGGATAGAGACACAGTGGCGCTCTTTCTTGGAACAACTTACAGCTTCAGCGGTCTGGTCAATTTGGTGCGGCGCGCGCCGCAGCTAATAAACCGGGTTCCTTCGCTGAAGTTGATGATAATCGGAGGGGGTGGGCAGGATGCCGAGCTTGCTGCGTTGGTGACCGAACTTGGGTTGAGTTCGCGAGTAATATTGACGGGTATGGTTGCCTATACGGAAGTTCCGCGCTATTTGTCGCTAGCGAAGCTAGCGCTCAACCCGTTCGAACTCAATGATATTACGCGAGATATTATTCCCATAAAGATCTTACAATATCAGGCGGCCGGCCTGCCCGTGCTCTCCACTCCACTGCCCGATCTAGTGCGAAAGCATCCCGCTGGAACCTCCGGGATTGAGTACAGCGTCTCTGACGAGACGAATGTATTCCTGCGGAGGATGGTTGAACTTTTAGAAGCGCCGGAGCGATTACGAGCAATTGGCCAGCGGGGTAGGGCCTTCGTCAATGAGCGATTCTCCGTAGATTCCACCGTCAATAAGGTTGAGGGGATCCTAGTTCAGCTCAAGAGGAACATGGGCCAATGATTCGCGAGATATTGATGATCATATTTGTCACTTTGTCGACCCTGGTGAGCCAACTGCTTGTCAAAAACGGCGTCAGTGTCATCGGAGTGCGCGATCCGGACCTGAAAGGAGGCAGGTGGCTAGTGGCGGCTCTATTATCACCCAGCATTATCGGGGCTATCGCGATCCAAGGCGTGGGCTTTTTGGTTTGGGTCGTAGTGGTAAGTCGAATGAAGTTAGGGGTCGCCTTCGCTATCTCTGGAGCGTTTTTCTATCTATTTATTGCGCTTTCAAGCTGGATGATCTATGGCGAGAAACTTAGTGCGATGCAGTGGACGGGACTTGCCATGATCTCGAGCGGAGTCCTGATGATGATTGTTGATTCACGCTGAGGAGGTGACCTGTCCGTCGGAGCATCGCGACATTCATTTATATTGGGCTTGATCGGAGCCGCCGGGGTAGCAGATATGAAACGACATACAACGTCATTCCGGTCCCCCAGCGTACGTAGCTCCCGTTTTATGCCATACGCGCCTGTTCACGAATGGGGTATAGCTGAGAAGGATTCGCACAATCTTGTCCGAAACGTTCGTGGGAAGATAGTCTCCGACGAGACGAAGCAGTCGGTGCTGTTCACCACGCGGCTGCGAGGCAAGTACGTCCAAGGCTTGCGCGATCTGCGGTAGCTCGAGGCCGCACAGGATTACGCTTGCCTCCTCGAAGCCCTCTGGACGCTCGTGCACCTCGCGCAGGTTGAGCGCGGGAAAGTTGAGGATCGATGACTCTTCGGTGATTGTTCCGCTATCAGAAAGCACGGTCCGCGCATGGATCTGCAGATGTATGTAATCCAGGAAGCCAAACGGCTTGCAGAAAGTTACCCGAGGGTTCGCGACAAGGCCCATCGCTTCGATCCGCTTGCGGGTGCGTGGGTGAGTAGAGACGACCACCGTACTATCTCGCGTCGTCGAGAGATAGTCGAGAATGGCAAAAATTTTGCGCAGCCTCTCATCGCTGTCGACATTTTCTTCACGATGCGTGCTGACGAGGTAATACTCGTTGGGCACAAGGTCCAGTTCGTTAAGTACCCGCGATGCCTCGATCCCGGGTCGATAGTAATCTAGAACCTCGCGCAGTGGACTACCCGTCCAAATCACCTGATCTGGCGGCAAGCCTTCTCGTAGCAAGTATTGTCTCGCGATCTGGCTGTAGGTCAGGTTGATATCGGCAATATGATCAACTATTCGCCGATTGATCTCCTCTGGCACACGCATGTCAAAGCAGCGATTACCTGCTTCCATATGGAAGATTGGAATTTTGCGGCGCTTTGCAGCTATTGCGGCCAAGCTCGAATTGGTGTCCCCGAGAATGAGTACCGCGTCCGGAGATACGTCCGCCAGCACCCTGTCGGCTTCCGCGATCACGTGAGCGATTGTTTCCGCAGCGGTAGTACCGGCAGCAGACAGGTATCGATCTGGGGCACGTACTTGGAGTTGCTTGAAAAACACCTCGTTGAGTTCATAGTCGTAATTCTGGCCCGTATGAACCAAAGTATGGCTACAACTTGAATCGAGCTTAGCAATAATGCGAGACAACCGGATGATCTCCGGGCGAGTCCCCACAATGGTCATGACATTAAGCACGAAGCTTCTCCAGTGGCCCGAGCTTCTCAAGCACGTGCTTTACTCCCGCCAGGTCGAGCCGTTCGGTATTGTGCGAAGTATAGTCGTCGAGTGTTGAAATTTCGGGCTCGCCCTCTACGAAATACTGATTGTAATTCAAATCCCTTGCGTCGGCTGGAATGCGGTAATATCGATCGCAGTCCTCGGCTCGTGCCATTTCCTCGCGGGACACAAGCGTTTCAAAAAGCTTTTCGCCGTGCCTGGTTCCGATGATGCGAACCTCGTTATCTTTGTGAAGCATTTGCCTAAGCGCTTCCGCGAGCATCGCAACCGTGGAGGCGGGTGATTTTTGGACGAAAATATCCCCGGGCGTCGCATGCTTGAAGGCGTGAAGGACCAAATCCACCGAATCCTGTAGTGACATAAGAAATCGCGTCATATTAGGGTCAGTAATAGTGAGCGGCTTTCCTTCCAGTAATTGCGAAACGAACAGCGGAATTACCGAACCGCGCGATGCCATAACGTTACCGTAACGAGTGGCACAAATGACGGTCTTTGCAGGGTCACAATTGCGCGACTTCGCAACAACTACCTTTTCAGACAAAGCTTTCGACATGCCCATCGCATTGATGGGATAGACAGCCTTGTCTGTGCTGAGCACCACTACGCGGGAAACTCCGAGCTCGATTGAGGCAGTGAGTACGTTCTCGGTGCCAAGTACGTTTGTTTTTACTGCTTCGAGCGGGTAGAACTCACACGACGGCACTTGTTTGAGCGCGGCGGCATGGAACACGTAGTCGACGCCCTTGAGTGCGTCACGAACGCTTCCGTAGTCACGTACGTCACCAATGTAGAACTTTATCTTCTCGTTCTGCCGAGCAACGCGCATGTCGTCTTGCTTCTTCTCATCGCGGCTGAATACCCGAATCTCTTTGATGTCGGTATCGATGAACCGGGAGATGACTGCGTTACCGAATGATCCGGTGCCGCCCGTGACAAGCAGCGTCTTTTCGTTAAATGCAGATTCCATCATCGTATTCCTTCGTAATCATCCAAACAATTTCATGGCGTGGACTAACTTGGGCCAAGGCGGCGGCTGGTACCCTGTGGCTCGGTTAAATCGATCTGCGTTAAGGGAACGGTCGATGACCACGGTGTCGTCTGGTATTATCTTGATATCCTTTCCATATACCGTGGCTGTCAATCTAAGTAGGTCGTATTTGCTAATGGGGGCGGATGCGACATGATAAAGACCATGAAGGTCAGGTCTCGGTATCAAATAACCCTCGATGATCCGCGCCAATTCAACAGTCGGGAGTCCTGTAAACACAGCCCGCGTGAATCCTTGTGCTTGAATATTTTGAGATAAAAACCACGCAATTAGACCATTTGTTGATCCCATTTCGTGGCCAATGATTGACGTGCGAAGGGTTATCGCATGTGGATAGTCGACTTCGCCGAGCAGCTTGGATCTTCCGTATATATCGATGGCGTCCGGCGGGTCGGTCTCACTGTAGTTTCCGATAGTGCCGGTGAACACACAATCGGTACTGATGTGGACCAAGCGTGCGCCCGCGACCACACACAATTGAGCAAGACGATGTGGAAATAACGCGTTCATCGGTAACGCGCTGAGAGGGTCCTTAGATGTTTGGAGTTGTTTAATCAAGCCTGCGGCGTTGATAACGTAATCAGGCTTTATTTTCGAGAATGCTGATGTAACGGTGTCGAAGCGGTTGGCGTCCACTCCGCTTAGGATGGCGTCGCGGCGCGCTGGGTCGAAATACGATTTTCCCCGTTCATCGCGAACAGTCCCAAAGGTTTGGATATCGGGTGTCCGGCTAAAATAGCGAAACAAGGTGTTGCCTAGCATTCCCGTGATGCCAATGATCATTAGCTTCATTTAGGATTCTTCCGTGTCGGCGTAGAGGGATATGGTGTCCGGCTCGTCCGGCAGCCTTGAGTGGATTGCTGTGCGTGGCGCGGCTTGCATGTCCCACATAAGGAACGCAAGCAGGAGCTGCAGCCCAAGCATGATTGGGAGCGCTGCGAGCATGACGGTACCCGCTGTTGCGGGGCTAGCGGGGTTGAATAGCCATTTCCAAAAACCGAATATCGTACCCCCGATCATCAAAAGGGAGCCTAGCAAGAGCTGCAGTGAGGCTGCAGAAAGATCGCGTAGAAAGTAGTTGTAGAAGATTCGTTTTGCGAAATTGCGCGTGTGTCCGACGAAAAATTCGGTAAAAACGCGCGACGGCCTCAGATGACTTATTTCGTCGCCATATCTTGCTGCCATTGGAATGTCCACCACCACGGCTCGCAGAGTGTTGAGGCGGAAAAGCATGTCAGTTTCAAAAAAGTAGCGGGCACTGATGCGTTCGAGTGGAAGGTGCGCAGCGACCTTCGCTTGAATCGCAGTGTAGCCGTTAGTTGGATCAAAGATATCCCAGTAGCCGCTTGAAAACTTTGACATGAAGGATAGTGCTGCGTTTCCAAACAATCGCAGTGGCGGCATTGAGTGGACATTGGAGAGATCATAGAAGCGATTTCCCTTCGCGTAGTCTGCAGATCCATTCAGTAGGGGCGCGATGAACCGGGAAATTAACTCAGGTGGCATTTGGCCATCACCGTCGATCTTCACCAGGATGTCAGCGCCCTCCTTGAGTGCGGCCCGATAGCCCGCCATAACGGCTCCGCCGACCCCGAGATTGGAATTGTTGCGAATTATCCGAACTCGTGCGTCCGAGCAATGCTTTTGTACGTACTCACCCGATTTATCCGGGCAACAGTCATCTATGATATAAATCTGATGGCATTCCGGACCAACGCGCTTGATGACGCCCAAAATATGCTGGGTCACTCGATAGCATGGAATGACCACCGCTATAACTGGTGTATGCGCAACGGTCTGTAACAGCATCTCTTTCCTTTCGATGCTTGGTGGGCTATTACAATTTGTTTGCTTAGTCATTCTGTCAGCCGGCGGTGGAGGGGTCTTCATCGTCGTGTCCCCAGCGATCTTGTTGTAGTAACTAGCGCGACCAGCGCATCCAATTCGGTAGCGAGCGCAGGTTGATGGCGAGCTCCCCTATGGCGGGATCGGCCAGTACAGGACCGCGATCGGTTGGACCGCCGCGATAGCGATCAGCTCGTTCGTTACGCACTCTCTGGATGCCCGGCGCCCAAGCAGAGGTCGCGACACGCGAGGGAGCATGGTGCTGTCTTGATCCATCCATGTGGTAACACTCGGGAGCGGCGCCCTCGCGCTCGACTTGCGCTGTGCTCTGTAAGAGCTTGACTCATTAGCTATCCCCAGCTCAACGTGCGCCAGATCCCGACATTTGCTTCCCGGTTGGTGGGCAAAGCGGATGTAGCAGTCAATTGTACTATGCCGGGGGTTCGGCGATGGAGATGAGGACCACCGGGTGGCGTAGTCCAAGGGTGTTTGGAGCTGCCGACAACTGAAAGAGACAGACATCAGGTGTGTTAACAATATCGAGCGGCTACTGTTGATTGTTGGAGCGGCTGTGCTAGTAGTCTGCGTCGGCAAGAGGCAACAGAGATGGGCGTGATGCATCGACTCATGGTCGGAAAGGCGCCGGCTATTGCCGATTGCCATAAATCTTCAACGGTCGTAAGGGCCGTGAGGCTGCTCTCGACCGCGGGCATCAGCTCGATGCACGGTGGAGAGACACGATGAATTCCATCTTGCGGTTCGGTGGCCGCATGTGTGCAAAGCTGGCACCGTTACTGGCTTACCTGTCGTTCGCGGTCGTTGTGCTCGGCGCCAATCCCTTCGCAGAGGAAACCGCAGGGCCCTTCGATCTGCTCGTGGCGCAGGCAGGCTGGACGGTTCCGGGGGAGCCGGTCTCCGTAAGAAACGCGGAGCGCTCTGATGTGCTTGATGCACTGCTTCCGCGCTGGATTTATCAGCGAGGAGAAATACGCGCTGGTCGCTTGTCTACTTGGGATCCCTTGCCGGCGGGTGGGGAGCCTGGCATCCAGAGTCTCGTGAACTCGGAGCTGACACCTGCCTTTGCGCTATTTGCCCTTTCGCCGAATGCGGCGCTTGGCTTCTATCTCGCGACGCTTTTTAACCTGACGATGGCGGCTTGGGGAGCGCATCTTTGGTTACGTCGTCGAACATCGCTATTGCCGGCGACGTTTGGCGCCGTGACCATCATGTTGTGCGGCTTCCATACGGCGTGGTTGTATTGGCCTCATACTCTCACTTCTATCTGGATTTGTTGGTTGCTTTGGGCGATCGACCGTTGGTGGCAGGATCCAAATTATGGGCGGTTCCTGTCATTGGTGGTTGCCAGCGCGATGCTCCTGCTTGGCGGATTCCCATTTGTGACTTTGCTTGGCGCAGGGGCAGCGGTGCTTTACTTGTTGTGCCTCTGGATCGCGGATGCCCAGCCGCGGGGGCTGATGCGCATTGGCGGATTTGGCGCCGGGTGGATTGTGGCGATGATGTTATGTACCGCCCCGCTCATCTCGCTTCTCGCTTGGTATGCCCGGCTGGATGTCAGTTACCGCGTTGGCGGGAGCCAATTACAGTTACCGGATGCTGCACGATTTCTGTTGCCTCACTTCGCTAAATCGATGCCGCACGTTGAATCTGCGATGTATGTGGGGTTGCTAGGGCTGGGGCTGGCTGTACTGGCATTTGGCCTCATACTCTGGCGACGTGCCCGGGTCGGTGTAATAGCGCTCTATTCACTGCTGTTGGGAACGGTTGCCGCCATCCTGGTGTTCGGAATCATTCCGTCCGCCTATTTAAGCTGGGTACCCGGACTAGCGCACAACCCTTGGTCTCGAAGCATTATCATTCTCGACATAGCGCTGTCCGCTGCCGCGACGTTTTGCTTGGACGAAGTGTCAAAGCGGATCGGAGCGCAGGCGCTCGCTCGGTTGGTGCTGGGCTTCCTGGTCGCGTATCAGGCGGTCGATCTTGCGTCCTTTTTCCGACGCTTCAATGGACCAACTCCGGCGGCCTATTTTTATCCGGCGGATCCGTTGGTGGCAAAGATAAAACAAAATTTAAGGCCCTTCCAGAGTGTAATCGCGGATAACAACTTTCTGGTTTCGGGAACGCTTGGCGCCTATGGCATCCCCGAATGGTTTGCTCATGCCTTCAAGAGCGAGTCAAAAAAGTCTCTGCTGAGCAAGGTCATTGATGATCCGTTCACTACGGCTACTGCGACCCTCGTGGAGGGGGAGAGCATCAATTTGAGCAGCCCGGTCATGGCTGCCTTGGGAGTTCGGTATGTATTGGGTGACGCTGGAATTGTGTTGGCCGGCCCTCGCCCGGACTTTGGTCAGAACACCATCGTTCCTGCGCACGCGCCGCTACCGCCCATGCCTGGAGTTGACTGGGTACAGTTTTTCGATTTGACCACCACCTTTCGTCCCCAGGCGCTTTTCGTGCGCTTGGCTACCTATGCGAGGGCCGGTCTGGCAGGCGAGGTCGTCCTGACTTTGTATCGGAATGGAGAGATTGAGCCAATTGCTCGCAGCACCATCGAGGCGTCAAAGGTGCTGGACAACCAGATGGCCACTTTCCCGCTGCCCAAAGCGCTCGTTCTCGCGCCGGGTAGCTATCGTTTCCATTTCACCTATCAGCACGCGGGCGCTGGCGACCGGCTTAGTGCGTGGTTCACGCCGGCGCCGGCAAAAAATTGCTCGTTACAGTTGAATGGCAAGAAGGTGCCAGGTTGTATCGATCTTGAACTGGCCGCCCCCCGCAACGATATGGGGGCATTTTCGCCGATAGCATCGAGAAACGGCATGTATTTATTAGAAAACACGAACGTACCGGCCGGGCCCTATTTTCTGCACGAGCTAAGTGGGTGGCCCAATCGGGAAAGTTCGAATGAGACCCGGCTAATCGCCCGGACCGGGCCAGATTTCCAAATAAGATACTTCGGTCCTGACTCTGGCTTTGTCGTAGTGCCAATGAACTTTCCGAAAGAAGACTGGCATGTCCGCCTGAACGGTCGCGAAGTCCTGCCAGAACGGTATCTCGGCGACTTGCCAGCATTCCGGGTCGATGGCCCAGCAACGCTGGATTTCAGCTATAGGCCGCGGTCGCTCCGTTTTGGAGCGTGGATTTCCTTGGCCATGCTGCTGGGACTGCTATTGGGATGGGGGCTTGCCACTAGGCATCGCCGGTCGGCATCGGGTGCCGACGGTATCGTCGACGGGACGTGAATCCATTTCGAGTTCGATTCGCTGGACGTGAAGAAGAATGCGTTCCGATAGCTTTCGATTGGCAGCGATGAGGTCGGCAATCAATCCCATCATGATTAGAAGCGTGCCAAGGATGAGGCACAGCGCGGCGAGGACCACGGATTGGATATGCCCTTCTCCCCGTCCCGTGAGATACAAAACCAGAAACCGAACGCCGTATAGTAGGCCAAAAGCTATGCAAGGAATGCCAGTCCATAGGAACAGAGCAAGTGGCCGGTAGATGACGAAGACGCGCACGATGGTACCTAGCGAACGTTGCACATAATTGCCGATACTCCTCACCAACCTTGAAGGCCGCAGGTCCGCATTGGTGCGTATAGGAACCGAGATTACCTGCATGTTGCTCTGACCGGCTTGAATGATCATTTCCAGCGTGTAGGTGTAGGCATTGAACACATTGAGTCGCATCGCCGCCTCGCGCGTAAACGCTCGGAACCCGCTGGGTGCATCGGCCACGTCGGTATGGCTGGCCACGCGCACCACCCAGCTGCCAAGGCGCTGGAGCACCTTTTTTAACCTCGAGAAATGTTCGGTTTCGCTGATTGGCCGCGCGCCAATCACGATCTCGGCTTCGCCGGCGAGGATCGGCTTGGTGAGCGCCGGTATATCGGCGCCGTTGTACTGGTTGTCAGCATCGGTATTGACGATTACGTCGGCGCCCACCTTCAGGCAGGCATCGATTCCTGTCATGAAAGCCTCGGCCAAGCCGCGATTCATCGGATGCCGGATTACGTGATCCACGCCGTTCGCGCGTGCGACCTCGGCCGTGTTGTCGGTAGAGCCATCGTCAATGATCAACCATTCGACAACGTCGAACCCGTCGACTTCGCGCGGTAGTTCAGCAAGTGCGATGGCCAGCGTTTCGGATTCGTTGAAGCAGGGGATCTGGATGACGAGTTTCATCAGGGCTCCCTCGTGCAAGGAGTGGATACTCCACATGCCGTGACTTACCAGTGACATCCTTAGGGGCTATCGTCCGTCTCCAAGCGTATGTCACCGAGAGCCGCTTGGTGAGGCCTTTGAGGCAAGCAATTGTCAGGCAGACTAACCGTCGCGGCTGCTAGCAATAGCTATGCTTCCCCAGACGAAGTTGAACAGATCGCCCAGCGTGGTTGCGATGCGCAGCGCGATGACCAGCAGCACAATTTGGGCGGGGGGCAACGATCCGCTCAGCCACGCGCTGAGAATCGCTTCCCGGACACCCAGCCCAGCTGGTGCGCCGGGTATGATGAACCCGAAAATCCAGCTGCTTGCGAAGGCTCCGGTCAGGAAGATTGCGCTCGGTGTTGTATCGGCATAGCTCAGCAGGGCATGTGCGAGAAACCACAGGCCGCTGCCTATCAAGCAGAAGTTGGCCGCGTAGACGACATAGCAAGCAAGTGCGGTGCCCGCGCCCAAATGCAACCTAGGTGGCACATAATCATGATCGCCGCGTCGGCTGGCGCGGTAACGGGCAAGCCAGGAAGCCACGCGCGGCGCCAACAATAATCCGACAATGGCCACAAGCGTGATGACGATCAGCAGCGGTACGCGGTAGTCGATGATTCCCCAATGGGAAAAGGCTCTCGGCGGTGCCCACAGTAAGGTCAATGCGCCGATATGCGCGCTGGCGACAAGCATCAGAAGCATTTCATAGGCCACCGAAAACAGAGCGGCCGACAACGACACTCCGGCCGATCGCGCGAGGGCGATGCGCCCGATGTGCTGCGCCACGTTACCTGGCAGGTACTTGCCGAACTGGGTGGTCGCCATGACGGGCAGCATACGGCGGTAGCGTGCCGGTTGGTGCATGGCGTTGAGCTGCCAAGTCCAGGCAAGCGCAGTGGTGGGGATCAGCAAGGTGTAAAGCACAGTCAGGATCACTGCCGCGAGCAAGACCTTGCCATCCATAAGACGTGACAGATCCTTGTCAATTAGCGCCTTTTCTGCGTGGCGGATGAAATAGGTGCCTGCGGCGATTGCAAGCAAGATCCCCAGCCATCGCATCAGCCGCTTGCTCATCCTCCGCGAGCTCGTATGAGGTAGCCATTGCCGAAGGGTAGGCCGCTGCTCATGGCTTGTGCTGCAAGTGCGCAGCGGAGCGCCAGCTGTCCCGGTAGCGAGCGCATGGCTGGGTACCAGCGGAGGACATGATCGCGCTCGATGCCGCTGCGGTTGCTGTTTATCTGGTGGCTCTGATCGAGGCTGGCCCTTGGCGGGTGGCGCCGGATTCCCCTCGCTTGCATCTGTTCAGTGACGTTTCCCAATGGAAAGCCGTAGCATTCCACGTGCTCGATTTCCAGGCCGGCGGCCACCACGACGTCGATGAGATCCTGTTTCCGGTAGCGCCGGTAATGACCTGCCCATTCGTCTGCGGCGCTCCACAGGCGTGGATGGGCCGGGACGGAAATGAGAAGGGTCCCTCGGGGAGCCAACCACGAGGCCCATTGCTTCATGGCTGCGGCATCGTCCTCGATGTGTTCCAGCACTTCAAACGCCATCACCAACGAGAAACGGCCTCGCCATGAGGCATCTGGTTCGTCATGCACGGCGATTTTCTGGCCGGTTTTCGCACTAAGCCGGGCGACCAGCTGACGCGCCTGCGGCGAGCTTTCGAGCGCCTGGCATAGGAACCCGCGTGCGGAAAGCTCCTGCAGGAGCATCCCTGCGCCGCAGCCGATTTCGATTACTTCACAGGGAGACAGATTTCGCAGCTGCCGGAGGATGCGCTGCCGACGAAGGAGATATCGAGGTGCCGGCACCCAGCCTTCCTCGGGAGCAGCCGGGCCGAGCAGAGGTAGATATTCCATAGCTCAGGATCCCAGTCGAAGGTGACGTTTCAGCATCGCCATGCACTGTTGCCCCACCGCTTCGGCATTCAACTTGTCCTGAAGTGGAGCATGACACGGGCCGATAGGGAGGTCCCGTCGGACCAAACCACAAACGGCGTCGGCCAACGCCTCGGCGTCGCAGGCCGGGACGAGGCTCACGCAAGGCGGTGAATCTCCCAGCATTTCGCGAATGGCGGGGGAATCCCGGGTAATCAGCGGCTTGCCCATCGCCACTATTTGGAAAACCTTGTTGGGGATGACGCTAGCCGCCTTTTCCGACCCACCGAAGATACCCAGGCACACATCGGCGCTAGCGATCCGCCTGCGCAATTGTGTGTAATCGACCCATGGCTCCCAGTGCACCTTCGGCAAGGGTTGTTCGGTCAGTAAGGTCTTGATGCGATCTGCCTCCTGCCCCTTGCCAATTAGCTGCCACTCGATCGGCTCGCTACGGGTGAGGCGGGCGGCACGCACGATGGTTTCGATACCGTGCAAGGGAATGAACTGGCCATAGAATAGAACTTGCAGCGGGGGATGATCGGACGAGTTGACCTGCGAGCGAACGGCGTTGACAAGTGTGGAGTCGGCGTGAAAGTGCTCCGTTTCTGCGCCGACCCAGACAGTCTCGGCACTTCCGGTAGTCAGCCCGAACAATGTCTCAATGCGACGTGCATGGGCCTGCGTGTCCAGAAAGACGAGGTCGGCACGATTCAGCGCAAACCGCTCCAATGCATGCAAAAGCTTGGCAGCGAGACCGCGACGGGGAAGTAACTGCCTGTCCTCCACCACGGTGTCGTAGATCGACATGAACATGTCCCAGGCGAGTGGGACCCGGCGCAGACGCGCTATAGGTGCTGCGACGATCATGTCCAAAATGCCGGGAAAGCCGACCAGCACAACATCAGGTTTCGGTGTGCGAGCGAGACGCCACGCCAGGCGGGGATAAGACAGTAACCAGCGAATCGCTATTCCCAGCCATTGTCGTGCCCCCCGAATCTGGGACTTGTCGGCGACCCCGTGCCAAAGCTCTACGTGGCATTCGGCCACCTCTGCCCCAGCCAGCCGGAGGCCTTTCAGCAGGAGCCGAGCCCTCGGCTTGCTGGTGTCATAGGTACCCCAGCAAAGAATACGCATGGGTCAGCATACCCCGGCATTGCTGATAATCACCCAGCAAGCGCCGCTTCCAGCTCCGGAACGATCTTGAACAAGTCCCCGACCAAGCCAAGATCGGCAATCTCGAAAATCGGCGCCTCGGCATCCTTGTTGATCGCCACGATGGTGCCGGCGTCCTTGATGCCGGTCAGGTGCTGGATGGCGCCGGAGATGCCGATGGCCATGTACAGCTCCGGCGCGATGATCTTGCCGGTCTGGCCGACCTGCATCTCGTTCGGCACATAGCCGGCGTCCACCGCGGCGCGGGAGGCGCCCACGGCGGCACCAATCCTGTCGGCGAACTTGTAGATGATCTCGAAGTTCTCCTTCGAGCCCACGCCACGGCCGCCGGAGACGACCTTGCTGGCGCCCTGCAGGTCCGGGCGGTCGCTCTTGCCCTGCTTCAGTTCGACGAATCGGGTGTAGGAGGGCAGGGCGACGTCGAGGTTCAGCGCTTCGACGGGCGTGCCGTTCGCACCGATGGCGGCGGCCGGCCAGGACGCGGTGCGGATGGTCGCCACCACGGTCTGCGCCGGATCGGCTTCCACCGTGACGATGGCATTGCCGGCATAGATGGGACGCTTGAAGGTGTGGCTGCCTTCGACCGCCATCACGTCGCTGACCTGGGCCACGCCGAGCAGGGCGGCCACGCGCGGGGCCAGGTCCTTGCCGAAGGTGGTGGACGGGGCGAACACGTGACTGTAGCCGGCGGCGGCCTTGGCCACTTGTGGTGCCAGCACGGCGGCCAGCGCGTGGGCGTTCTCGGCGCGGGTGACGGTGAGAACGCGGCTCACGCCTTCGATCTTGGCCGCCTCGGCGGCAATGGCGTCGGCGTTGTCGGCCAGCACCAACACGTCGATGGCTTCGGGCTTGGCCGCCGCGGCGGCGCTCACGGCGCGCGCGGTCGAGGGGTTGAGCTTGCCGCCCAGGTGCTCGGCGATGACGAGGATTTTGCTCATGTCTTCTCTCCTGTTGCCGGCAGCTGCTTAGAGCAGGCCCTTCTGCTTGAGGGTGGCCACCAGCTCGGCCGCGTCCTTCACCATCACGCCCTTGCTGCGCTTGGGCGGCGCGGCGTAGTGGGTGGTCTTGAGGTGGTCGCCACCTTCGACGCCCAGCGAGCCGAGCTCGATCACGTCGATCGGCTTGGATTTGGCTTTCATGATGTCCGGCAGCTTGATGAAGCGCGGCTCGTTGAGGCGAAGGTCGGTGGTGATCACCGCCGGCAGGTCGGCCTCGATGGTTTCCAGGCCGGCGTCAACTTCGCGGGTCACCGTGGCCTTGCCATCGGCGATCTCGACCTTGCTGGCGAAGGTGGCCTGCGGGCGGTCCCACAGCGCAGCGAGCATCTGGCCGGTCTGGTTGGCGTCGTCGTCGATCGCCTGCTTGCCAAGGATCACCAGGCCAGGCTGCTCCTTCTCGACCAGCTTGAGGAATACGCGCGCGGCGGTGAGCGGCTGCACGGCCTCGGCGGTGGTGACGTGGATGGCGCGGTTGGCGCCCATCGCCAGGCCGTTGCGCAGGTGCGCGGTAAGGTCGGCCGGGCCGATGCCCACGATCACCACTTCCTCAGCCACGCCCTTCTCGCGCAGGCGCAGGGCCTCCTCCAATGCAATGTCGTCGAAGGGATTGGCGGAGAGCTTGACGCCCTCGGTCACCACGCCGGTGCCGTCGGGTTTGACCTGGATGCGGACGTTGTAGTCCACGACGCGCTTGTAGCCGACCAGAATCTTCATCGCGGTTCCTTTGACAGCTGCAGCCCGGGAGGGCGCGAAAAGCCGACATTGTAACCGCATCGCCGGTGGGCGCAGGCGCGGCGGGGTGGTCAGCGCCCGCGTTTTGCGTAGGGATAGGGGGCGGCCGGAGGCTCGGCCAAGCCGCAGACGGCCGCACCGCTCGTGGATTCGAAACCGGCGGCCCCGGCGACGACCATGAACAGGCGCTCGACAGCATGGGCCTGGGTCCCGTCTATCTGGCCCATTTCCGTTTCGAATTCATCGACGGCGAGGTGGGCATCCAGCAAGGGACGCAGCGCTTCCGCGCGGATCCAGAACATGCTGCCGGCTACAAAGGCGGCCTGGCCGGCAGCCTCCAGGTCGATCCCGATGCGGGTGGCCAGCGAATAGGTGTTTGCTCGGTTGGCGCCCCAGAAATCCGGGACGGCCTGACGATGTCCTTCGGGATAGACGATGCCCAGCGTCGGCCGCTCCCGGAAGGCGTCCAGGATGCAGGTGGCCCGCGCCGGGGCGAGCAGCCGCTCGAGCAATTCGCGCCGCCACTGGTCGCCATCCGAACGATGGGTGGAGCGCTTGGTATGCAGCTTGAGAATGACGTCCGTGCCCTCGTCGAGCAGACGGTTGGCGACGTGCAGGAACGGCAGGATGTCGCGGCCACGGTTCTCGAAGATTTCCAGCTCGGCGTCGAGCGCTAGCGAGGCCATGCGCTGACGCACGGCGTCGGCGCGTTCGCTTGTAGTCGTGACCACGATGCGCCAGTCCACGCCGCTGGCCCGGAGCGCCGTGGCGATGTCGTCCAGCACATCGAGATACCAGGCATGCACGATCGCGCATGGGCGGGCAGTGTGCGGTCGGCCGGGCTCCGCGGGGAGCAGCGCGTCCCGGGTTGCCTGCAGCCAGGCGTAGCCGAGCCGGGTGTCCGGTTCGAGCACCGCGCCCTCGGCCCATTCGTTCCATGCATTGATGAACACCATCGCTGGCTGGCGGCGCTGCGCGCGGGCGATCGCGCGGCGCAACCAGTCGCGATAGCCTCGAGGGGACGCATGCTTGAACACCCGTCCTTTACCGCTGCGACGCGGTTCATTGTCCCAGCCGGGGTTGACGCCGGGGTAGCGCGGATAGGGCGGGTCCGCCTGCGCCTCGGCTGCGCGAGCCAGTTCGCGCCAGTCGAAGACGTCGCCCGCGAACGCGGGGTTGAGCAGGCGCTCTTGCGCGGTGATCGGCGCAAGCGTGGTGTTGTTGGGGGGGAACTCCACTGCAGCATCGAAACCGATCTCGCGCGGATCGACGCGGTCGAAGCTCTGCACGTACGCAAGCTGGATCTCGCCGATGCCGGCATCGCGGCACCATGCACGCCAGCGTGCCGCAGTGGCCTTCGGCTCCGGCATCAGGCCGGGTCGATAGACCAGCAGCAGCGGCTTGCCTTCCACTCGCAGGTAGCGCGGATCGCGCAGGTAGCGCGCGACGTGGGCGATGAAAGCGAGGTCATCCTCGGCACTGTGGCGCTGGCCTATCAGGATGTCTTCGGCGCGCCCATCCCAGCGCCGCGACCAGTTCTCGTTGGCCCAGCACAGGCACATGGGCAGGTCCAGCGACGGATCGTCCAGCCATTGCTGCAGGGGCTGTTCCAGTAGGCGCTCCCCACCGAACCAGTAGAAGTAGCTGCAGAACGCGCCGATGCCGTATTCGCGCGCCAGCCGCATCTGCTTGCGCATGACCTCGGGAAGGCGCAGGTCGTAGAAACCCAGCGCACCCGGCAGGCGCGGCTGTGCATGGCCTTCGAACTGTGGCAATGCGCGCGCCACGTTGGTCCACTCGGTAAAACCCTCGCCCCACCACGCGTCGTTCTGTGCGATCGGGTGGAACTGCGGCAGGTAGAACGCAACCAGCGTCGCCGGTTGCGGGGCCGGCAGGGATTCCGCACGCCGTTCCACATACCCGATGGCGCGTCCGCCTGCATGCCGGCGGGGGCGGCGTTCGGCGTGGGCCGGATCGCCCACCCGGCCCCGCGGGCCTGCCGGCACCACGTGTGCATAGCGGTCGAGGAACCGCTGGCGCAGCCGGTCTCGCGTGATCGCCGGCAACGGCAGCGCACGGAAGCACGCGCGCAGGGAAAGAAACAGGCAACGTTGGGCAAAGGCAGAGGGCGACATGGTGGCGGTCAACCGAGCATGCGCTCGAGCGTGGCAGCGGCAGCCTCGGCGGAAAAGTGCCGTCTCACGTTTTCCACGCCGCGCTCGGACAGGCGCTGCCACAGCGCGGCATCGCGGACCAGGCGCAGCACGGCATCGGCATAGGCATCGGGGTCGTCCGCGACCAGCACGTCACTACCGTCGGTCAGCTGCATGCCTTCGACGGCGATGGTGGTGCCGATCACCGGCAGGCCATGGCTCATGGCCATATTGATCTTGCCTTTGACGCCAGCGCCGAAGCGCAACGGGGCCAACGACGCGAGGCAGCCGTCGAGCCACGGATCCAGCTGCGCAACGCGGCCGTGGATCTCCAGGCCCGGCCGGGCCAGCTCTGCACGCGCGTTGTCCGGCATGTCGCCCAGCAGATGCACGCGCAGGCCGGGTAGTGCCTGGCGCAGACGCGGAAGGATCGCCCCGGCGATCCAGCGGATCGCATCGGCGTTCGGCGGATGCTGCCAGCCGCCGATGAACACCAGGTCCCTGCGTTCGGCATGCGTGCGGGTGCTGGCATGTACTTCGTGAATGTTGGAAAGCAGTTCCACGCGCGCGCCCGGCACCATCCGTGACAGCAGGACCTGTTCGTGCGCGCTGACCACCACGGTGACGTCGCTCTGCTCGATGAGGGCCATCTCACTGCGTTGCGAGGCAGCAGCCTGCCTCGAAAGCGCATGATTGCCCGCCACTTCGGCTGCACGCTGCTCGCGCAGGAAGTGCAGGTCCACCGTGTCGAAGATCAGCCTGGCCTGCGGTGCATGCCGGCGTACCAGCCCTGCGTACTGGCCGGCGACCGTATGGCGGCAGAGGATGACCGCGTGCAACTGGCGACCGAACCGGGCCAGCCATTGCGGCAGATCCTCGCTCTCCGGGCCGGCAAGCGTCTCGCAGCCGAGCTCGCCCAACGCAAGCATGTCCAGGCTGCCAGCGCGACGATCGTCCGGGAAGAAACAGGTGCTCCAGCCTTGTGCGTCCAGCAGGCGAAGGATGCCGCACAGTCGCATCGAGCCGGAATCACGTGCCGGATCGGGCATGGTTCCATCGACCACCAGCACGCGACCGCGGCTACGCCAGCGGATCGCGCGGTCCAGCGGCGTACTGGGCGGCGGCTGGACGGTCAGCTGCGTTGCCCACTTGGTGGCGAACGTGGCCTGGTTGATCGCTTGGTGTCGCTTGGTGCCGGTGGCCAGGTCGGTGCCCGAAGTGATGCCTTCGCAGTGGATCACGGTGCTGGCCGGTTCGTAGTACACCTCCAAGCCGAGATCGCGCACGGCAAAAGCAAGATCGGTGTCCTCGTAGTAGGCGGGGCGATAGCGGACATCGAAACCGCCAACGCGCTGGAAAACCTCGCGACGCAGCAGCATCGCCGCTCCGGTCACGTAATCGGTACGCCGGCGGTATTGGTAGGCGGGAGCGTTGCGCGCTTCGAAGCGGCCGGTGTTCCAGCAACTGCCATCGGCGAACACCAGTCCACCGGCTTCCTGCAATCGCCCGTCCGGATAGACCAGCCGCGGGCCCGCCATGCCACAGTCGGGCCGCTGCGTGAAACATGCGAGCAGCGCGTCGAGCCAGCCTGGCGTGACCTGCGTGTCGTTATTGAGGAACAACAGGAACTCGCCTCGTGCGGCTGCAGCGCCGGCGTTGCAACTGTCGACGAAGCCGACATTGCGTTCGTTCCGCAACAGGCGAAGGCCCTCGACCTGGGTGAGCACCGATGCGCTGTCGTCCGGCGAGGCGTCGTCGACCACGATGGTTTCGAAGCTTGCCTTCGCGCCATGCCTTGCCAGCGAACGCAGGCAGGCAAGGGTATAGGCAAGCTTGCCGTGGACGGGAATGACGATGGACACGTGCGGGACGTCCGCACGCGGCAGCGTGAACGGCGCAAAGGGTTCGTCCAGCGGCAGCAGCACCAGGTCATCGGTGTCGTCGGGCGGCCCGGTGAATTCCTGGCGCACGCGAGCCACCGTGCCCCGCCAGCCGCGTAGCGCCAGGCTGCCGCGGAAGCGCTGCACTTGATAGCCAAGGCGCTTGAGGCGCCATTGCAGGTTGCCGATCAGAAAACGCGCCCCTGGTGTCTTACATGTTCTGGTAATTGGGCCCCGAACCACCCTCGGGCGTCACCCAGGTGATGATCTCGTACGGGTCCTTGATGTCGCAGGTTTTGCAGTGCACGCAGTTGGCGGCGTTGATCTGCAGGCGCTTGCCTTGGCTTCCATCCGGCATGGCTTCCTCCACGATCTCGTAGACGCTGGCCGGGCAGAAGCGCGTGCATGGGTTGCCGTATTCGACGCTGCAGCGCTCGATGCAGATGGTCGTGTCGGCCACGTGCAGGTGGATCGGCTGGTCTTCGTCGTGTTCGGTGGCGGCGAAGTAGACGCCGGCGAGGCGATCGCGCGGAGGCAGCTCGCGTTGGACGTAGTCGCGTTTGGGCTCCTCGTGCTCGCCGATCTTGTCCAGGGTGGACCAGTCTGGCTTGTTCTTCAGCGTCCACGGCGAGGCGCCGCGGGTGACCGTTTCCCAGGCGGCATTGGCCATGCCGAACCACAGGCCTTTCTTGAAGCCGGGCTTGATGTTGCGCACCTGCTTCAACTCGTCCATTGCCGGCGAGGCGCGCAGCGCGGCGTCGAAGCCGGCGGGGTTCAGGCCGTTGGCGGCCAGATGTTCAGCGGCGAGCATCCCACTGCGGATCGCCTGGTGCGTGCCCTTGATCTTGGGCACGTTGAGCAAGCCGGCAGTGTCGCCGATCAGGATCGCGCCGGGCATCTCCACCTTCGGCAGCGACTGGTAGCCGCCGGTGACGATGGCGCGCGCGCCGGCCGAAAGAATGTTGCCGCCCTCGAGCAATGGCTTGACGTGCGGGTGGTTCTTCCACTGCTGGAAGGCTTCCCACGGCTTGTACTCGGGGTCGCTGTAATCGAGCCCGCTGACGTAACCCAGCGCGATGCGGTCGCCATCCAGGTGATAGAGGAAGCTGCCGCCGTAGGTGTCGTTGTCCGCCGGCCAGCCGAAGCTGTGCACGATCTTGCCGGGGGTGACACGGCCTGCCGGCACCTGCCACAGCTCCTTGATGCCGATCGAGTAGCCCTGCGGGTCCGAGTCCTTGTCCAGCGCAAAGCGCTTGATGAGCTGTTTGGTCAGGCTGCCGCGCGCGCCTTCGGCGAGCACCGTGACCTTGGCCTTGATGTCGATGCCCTGGGTGTAGCCGGCCTTGTGCGTACCATCCTTGGCTACGCCCATGTCGCCGATGCGCACGCCGGCGACCGAGCCGTCCTCGTTGTAGACGTTGTCGGCGGCGGCGAAGCCGGGGAACACGTCCACGCCCAGCGCCTCGGCCTGCGGCGCCAGCCACGCGCACATGGCACCGAGCGAGACGATGAAGTTGCCGTGGTTGTTCATGCCCGGCGGCACCGGCAGCTTGCGGCCGCCGGTCTTGGTCAGCAGCCAGAACTCGTCTTCGCCGGCCGGCACGCAGATCGGCGGCGGGTTGTCGCGCCAGCCCGGCAGCAGGGCGTCGAGCGGACCGGGCTCGATCACCGCGCCGGAGAGGATCTGTGCGCCGACGGTGGAGGCCTTCTCGATCACGCAGACGGTCGTCTCGGGCTGCAGCTGCTTGAGGCGGACCGCGAACGACAGCCCGGCCGGGCCGGCGCCGACCACGACCACGTCGTATTCCATCGTTTCGCGTTCGCTCATGGCGGGCTCCGTGCTGCATACATATAAGGAAGAAGCGGCATTGTCCGTTTTCGCGTGCCTGGCGGCAAACCGGACTCTTCACTAGCGGCCGCTTGCAATCGCTTCGCGCCCCGTGGCGATAATCGTGAATCCAACGCAAAGGATGGGGCATGAATTCAACCGCACCGATCGCCGACATCGACCTGCGCCGCGCCAGCGTGTGCCAGCTGCTGCACTGGCTGGCGGTGGGACGCGTGCAACCCCAGGCGCTGGCCGATACCTACCAGGCGGCGATCGAGCGGATCAATCCCGAGCTCAACGCCTATGTCGACCTGCGCCCCGGGCTGCTGCAGGAACAGGCGCGCACCGCCACGCACCGGCGTCGCGACGGCGTGCTCGGGCGGCTCGATGGCATCCCGATCGCGCTGAAGGACAATTTCGACATGGCCGGCTGGCCGACCCGTGCCGGCCTGCCCGGGCGCGAGGAGCCGGTGCAGGAGGATTCCCACGTGGTCGCGCGCCTGCGTGCCTCCGGCGCGGTGCTGGTGGGCAAGACCAACATGGACGAGGCGGCGCTCGGCGCGGCCACCGACAACCCGCACAGCGGCCCGACGCACAACCCTTACCGTCACGACTACAGCGCCGGCGGTTCCTCCGGTGGCGCCGCCGCCGCGGTGGCCGCCGGGCTTGCCGCGGCCGCGGTGGGCTCGGACAGCCTGGGCTCCATCCGCATACCCGCCAGCTATTGCGGCGTATACGCGCTCAAGCCGACCCATGGCGAGATTTCCACCCGCGGCATGCTGCCGGCCGCGCGCCGGCTCGACGCCGTGGGCCTGCTGGCGCGCAGCGCCAACGACCTGACCGTGCTGTTGCAGGTGCTGGCCGGCTACGACGCCGACGACGCGCGCTCGCGCCGTCGGCGCGTGGCCTTCTCGCCGCCGGACTGGGAGCCGGGCAACCTTCGCGCCGGCCTGCTGCCGGACCTGGCCGCCGTGGGCGTGGAGGCGGACGTGATCGAGGTCTTCGAGGCAGCCCTGGCGCGACTGCCGCGCGAGCTGGGCGAGCGGCGCACGGTGGATTTCTCCGACTGGAATTTCGCCCGCACCCGCCGCGCGGGCCTGCTGCTGATGGAGGCGGAGATGCTCGGCACCTTCGCCCCCGACCTGGCCGACACCTCGAGGCCGGTGTCGCCGCGCCTGCGCCAGATGCTCGAGTACGCCGCGCGCAAGAGCGCGGCCGACTACGCCATGGCCGACCGCGTGCTCGATGCGGCCACGCTCAAGATGCGCCGCCTGTTCGCGCAGATCGACGTGCTGGTGCTGCCGACCACGCCGCAGGGCGCGTTCCCGCTCGACGGTCCCGCGCCCGATTCGGTCGCCGATCTGACCAGCTTCGCCAGCCTGGCCGGCTGCCCGGCGGTGAGCATCCCGATGGGTGCATTGCCGGGCGGACGCCCGATCGGCATGCAGTTCGTCGGTGCGCGCGGATCGGACCTGCGCTTGCTGGAACTGGCGGCGGTGTGCGCCTCGACGCTGGACATGGAACCGATCTACCCGGCGATCGCCTGAACCGGTGGGTTGGCAGCCGCTCGCGCTGGCGGGGGCGGACCTCGCGCTGTGGACCGACTGGCTGTCGCCAGCCGAGGCGGATGCGTTGCTTGCCGAGCTGCGCGACACCATTCCCTGGGAGACCCACGTCATCCGCCTGTTCGGTCGTGAGGTCGCGTCGCCGCGGTTGAGCTGCTGGATCGGCGACCCGGGCGCCAGCTACGTCTACTCGCGCACGCGCTTCGAGCCCCATCCCTGGCCGGCCGCACTGGCCGCGCTGCGACCGCGCCTGGAGCAGGCCTGTGGCGCCACCTTCAACAGCGTGCTGGCGAACCTCTATCGCGACGGTCGGGATGCGATGGGCTGGCACAGCGACGACGAGCCCGAACTCGGCCCGGCACCGGTGATTGCCTCGCTCAGCCTGGGGGCTTCGCGACGGTTCGTGTTCCGTGCAAAGGCGCATCGTCCAGCCGTGGCGCTGGAGCTGAAGCTGCCCCATGGCAGTCTGCTGCGGATGGGTGGCGCCACCCAGCGGCTCTACCAGCACGCGCTGCCGCGCATGGCCCGCGTGCAGGCGTCGCGCGTCAACCTCACCTTCCGCCACATCCTGTAGGACCGACACTGCCACTGTTTTCGTCGCTTGCCCTAGGCAGGGAGCGGCGTCGCCCGTGGCTTGGCTTGCATCCGGACGCCGGCGATAATCCTTGCTTTCCCCCCAGGTGCCCGCGCGATGACCGAGAAGACCGTACTCAACGACACCCACCGCGCGGCGGGCGCCCGCATGGTGGATTTCGGCGGCTGGGACATGCCGATCAACTACGGCTCGCAGATCGAGGAGCATCATGCGGTGCGCCGCGACGCCGGCATGTTCGACGTCTCGCACATGACCGTGGTCGACCTGCACGGTGAGCGCGCGCGCGAGTTTCTGCGCCACCTGCTGGCCAACAACGTCGACAAGCTCAAGGTGCAGGGCAAGGCGTTGTACTCGTGCATGTTGAACGAGCAGGGCGGCGTCATCGACGACCTGATCGTGTACTTCTTCGACGAGGAGCATTTCCGCCTGGTGGTCAACGCGGCCACGCGCGCCAAGGACCTGGCGTGGATCGAGCGGCAGGCGCGGGCCTATGGCGTGGAAGTGAAGGAGCGTCCGGACTTCGCCATGGTCGCGGTGCAAGGCCCGAACGCGCGCGCCAGGGTGATCGGGCTGCTGCACGAGGTCGACCGTCCGCGCATCCAGAAGCTCGGCCGCTTCGCCGCCGCGGCGGCGCAGGGCCCGCACGGGATGCCGCTGTTCATCGCGCGCACCGGCTACACCGGTGAGGACGGCTTCGAGATCATCGTGCCGACCGAGCACGCGGTGGCGCTGTGGCAGGCGCTCGCCGGCTCGGGCGTCCGTCCGGCCGGCCTCGGCGCGCGCGATACCTTGCGTCTGGAGGCGGGCATGAACCTGTATGGCCAGGACATGGACGAAACGGTTTCGCCGTGGGAAGCGAACCTGGGCTGGACCATCGCGCTGGACGAAGGTCGCGACTTCATCGGCCGCAAGGCGCTCGAGGCGCAGAAGGCCGCCGGCGTGCCGCGCGTGATGGTCGGCCTGGTGCTCGACGAGAAGGGCGTGCTGCGCCACGGCCAGAAGGTGCTCACCGCCAACGGCGAGGGAGAAATCCTGTCCGGCAGTTTCGCTCCCACGCTGGACAAGGCGGTGGCGTTCGCGCGCATCCCCGCCGGCGAACCGGGGCAGGTGCGGGTCGACATCCGCGGCCGCGAGGTGCCGGTGCGCGTGGTGAAGTACCCGTTCGTGCGCGACGGCAAGCCCTGCGAAGGCATCTGATTCCGCGCCCGCCATTCGATAGATTTCCTGCCGGAGCGGCTAGAATCGCCGCTCCATTCCACGAACGAACGACTGGACCCGAACCATGAGCGAGATTCCCGGCGATCTGAAGTTCCTCAAATCCCACGAGTGGGCCCGCGTCGAAGACAACGGCATCGTCCGCGTGGGCATCTCCGACCATGCGCAAGGCCAGCTCGGTGACCTGGTCTACGTGGAACTGCCGGAGATCGGCGCGAGTGTGCAGGCCGGTACCGGCGTGGCGGTGGTCGAGTCGGTCAAGGCCGCTTCGGACATCTATTCGCCGGTCTCCGGCGAAATCGTCGAGGTCAACGAGCTGCTCAACGACAAGCCCGAGACGATCAACGAGGACGCCTTCGGCGAAGGATGGATTTTCGCGGTGCGCATCAGCGACCGCGGCGAACTCGATGAGCTGCTCGACGCCGACGCGTACGCCGAGCAGATCGAGAACGAGGACCACTGACGGTCCCTTCGTCGTGCGCCGCCCTGGCGTGCGCACGACGTGCTTGCGGGCGCCATCGCGCGTCGACGACCCCCGTGACCGCCCCCCCGAAAGGACGGGCCCGGGTCGCCGCCCGCCTATCGGCTTGCACCGACGATCGTGCCATTGGTCGACTCCCGTTCATTCGGATGCGGGCCTTCGAAACGCATTTTTCAACCACGCGCGCGGCATGCGATCGCGCGTGGCGGGATTGCGGGTTGCGTGTGGCACTTGGTCGGCAAAGCCTTGCGGGCCAACGTTTTGCGGCGCAATCGGCATTATGTAGGTTATTTTAGAATGGATGTATATACGTCCATTTGAAAATGCCGGTGCAGGTCCGCGAGGCCTTGCTGCGCGGCGCTTCGCAGTCCCCGGAAGGTGCCTTCGGCCATGCAAATTCGATGGTCGAAATCAATTGACAGTTGAAATCTTCAGGAATAGCTTTCGCTTCAGATCGAGGGGAACAGGTACACATGGCTGCACCGAAATTCATAACGCCTTATATCGGTCACGGCGAGAAGGCAGGCGCGGTGCGCAAAATCACCGTGTCGATTCCGCTGCATGTCCTGCGTCTGCTTTCCGACGAGCGCACCCGTCGCCAGGTCAACAATCTTCGGCACGCCACCAACAGCGATTTGCTGGTGGAGGCGTTCCTGCACGCTTTTACTGGGCAACCACTGCCAACTGATGAGGAGCTGAGACGAACTATGGCCATTGCCAAGAAAACTGCTGCGAAGAAACCGGCCGCCAAGAAGGCGCCCGCCAAGAAGACCGCTGTGAAGAAGGCCACCGCGAAGAAGCCGGTAGCCAAGAAGCCGGCCACCAAGAAGGTCGCCGCCAAGAAGGCCGCCCCGAAGAAGGCTGCCGCCAAGAAGCCGGCCGCCGCCAAGAAGGCTGCCGTCAAGAAGGTCGCCGTGAAGAAGGTTGCCGCCAAGAAGGCAGCCCCGAAGAAGGCCGCGCCGGCCAAGGTGGTCAAGGCCACCAAGACCGCCAAGGCGAAGAAGTAAGACCTACAAGACCAACTAGCTGTATCGACTTTCTCTCCCTGCGGTGCCCAGCGCAGGGAGATACTTCGAAGAGCGATTCGTCCCGGCCCCGGCCGGGACGCTTCGTTTCAGCGGCCGGAAAAGCTTGCGCCCGCTCCATTGCGCCGATTTGCCGCAACGGCACATTGGCGGTAAGTTGTGCGCACTCGCGCCGCGCACGTCCAGGGGGACGGCCGCTCCTACAGGGGGAAATAGCGCGGGTATCTGATGCCAGCCAATGGTGAACGTCCCATGGATACCCGTTCCAGTTCTATGCGCGCGCACGCGCGCGGGGCCGCCCGGCCCACCTTGATAGCCATCATCGCCATTTTCGTCCTGCTGGCCGTCGCCAGCTGGTTCCTGATCCTGCAGCCGCACCAGGAACTGGTCATGCAGGATGCCGGCGGCCACCCGTCTACGCCGGTGTCGACCGACAAGATTGCAGTACCGCCGCCAGCCAACGTGGAGACGATGGACTTGAACCAGCTGCTGGCCGAGGCGCGCAAGGCGATGAACGACCATCGCGTGCTGGCGCCGGCCGGCAACAACGCCTTCGAGTTCTACCTCAAGGCGCTGGAGAAGCAGCCGGGCAACCCGGTCGCCTCCGACGCGCTGCGCGAGACGTTCCCGTTCGCCGCCAGTGGCGCCGAGCAGGCGATCAACTCGCGCGACTTCAACGAGGCCCAGCGCGAGATCGACCTGCTGGCCAAGGCCGACCCGGCCAACTACACGCTGACCATCCTGCGTTCCAAGCTCGACGCGCAGCGCAAGCTGCTGGACAAGGAGCAGCAGCAGGCGCTCGACCAGCAGCGCCAGCAGCAGCTGGCCGCCGAGAAGGCCGCCGCGGACAAGGCCGCAGCCGAGAAGCTGGCCGCCGAGCAGAAGGCACAGCCGGCCGAGCAGAAGACGCAGGCAGAGGTCGCCGCCGCAGCCAACACGCCGGCCGCCAGCGCGCCGAGCAAACCGGCCGTACAGCAGGTGGTGAGCACCGATCCGGTGATGACCAAGTACGTGCAGCCGCGGTTCCCGACGCAGGCCCAGCGCACGCGTACGCAAGGCTGGGTGGTGGTGGGCTACACCGTCGATACCGACGGCAACGTCAGCGGCGCCCGGGTCGTCGATGCCCAGCCGCGCCATCTGTTTGACCGCGAGGCGATCAACGCGGTCGAGCGCTGGAAGTACAAGCCGGCCACGCGCGATGGCACGCCGGTGGAGGCGAAGCTGCAGCGCAAGATCGAGTTCAAGCTTTAAGCCCGCTTGGACAACCTAGAAAAGGCGGCGCTTGCGCCGCCTTTTCTTTTGCTCGGCAAAGCGGGCTGTGCTTGCCCATGACGAACGCGGGAGTGCTGTCGCTCAGCGGCGCCGGTGTCGCCGAGGACGAACCTTGCGCGGTGTGGCTGGCGCGCGGTCGGGGACGTTGTTCTCCAGTCCCGCCCAGTCCACGTGCGGCAGTCCAAGCAGGCTGTCGAACACCATCGGCATCAGGCCCGAGGGCGTGGGCACGCCGGCATTCCAGAGGGTCACGACGCCGGCGTGGTACTTGGGAAGGAAGCCGATCATCGTGCGGTAACCCTCCACCGCACCGGCGTGGTAGACCAGCGTCTGGCCGCCATAGGTGAACACGCGCCAGCCCAATGCGTAGTGCGCGGCGGTGAGGCGCCCGTTGCGCCAGGCCGAGGAGTGCAGCTCCACCGGCGTGGGCACGCCCGGCGCATGCAGCACTGCCAGCGCCGCGGGGGAGAGCACGTCCGGCCGACCGCCCATCTGCGCGATCAGCCACTTCTCCATGTCACGCAGGCTGGCGTTGACGCCGGCGGCCGGGGCTACGCGGTAATAGTTTTCCTTCGGCTCGAACGGTACCCAGCCGCGCCGCGTGCGCCGGTGCGGGCGCGCCCAGCTCTGGCTCGACTCCAGGGCGGCGCGGCCATAGCTGGCCGTGGTCATGCCCAGCGGCAGGAAGATGCGCCGGTCGACCAGCTTGTAGAAGAAGTTGCCGGTCATCGCGTAGACCACGTCGCCGATCAGGCTGAAGGCGACGTTCTGGTATCCGTAGCACTTGCCCACGCCGCAGGCCATGTCGACCTCGTCGAGCTTGCGTACCAGCTCTTCGTACGGCACGTCGTCCTCGAGCATGTTGTCGTAAGTGTTGCGCGGCAGGCCCAGGCGCTGGCCCAGGATGTCGGCCACGGTGGCGCGCTGCGTGTCGGGCACGTTCTTGAGCTTGAAGAACGGCAGCACGTTGACCAGCCGCGTGTCCCAGGCGAGTTTGCCGTCCTGCACCAGGATCGCCGTCAGGCCCGTGGCGAATGCCTTGGACAGCGAGGCCAGGCGGAACACCGTGTCGGGTTTCATCGGCTCCTTGTCCGCGGCATCGGCATAGCCGACGGTGCCCTCGAACACCACCTTGTCGTTGACCACCACGGCCGTCGCCAGTCCGGCGACGGAATCGCGCTGCTCCAGCTTGGCCAGCCACTGCCTGTACGCCTCCAGCGTGGCCCTCACCCGTTCGGGCGGCAGCGTCTGTGTGGGGGTGGTGTTGGTGGTGGGGGTCGGCTGGGCCAGCGTCGAAGTGCGGGCCAGGGCGGGAGCGGTTGCCACGCCGAGCAGGCCGGCGATCAGCAGGGGAAGCGTACGAAGCTGCATGCCTGGAAAAGTCCGGCGCAAAGCCGTGGAAAGGAGAGAGAAGCTCGGCCAGCGAGCGGCACGATTCGGCGATTGTGGTGCAGTTGGCGCTGGTCCACAACGCAAGCGCGCAGACGCCAGGATGACGGGGTTCAGCGGACAGCATGTTGCCTGAGGCTTGCCACGCTGCGAGAGGCTGCCGGCCTGGCAGCACATGCTAGGCTTTGCCGCCCCACCCCAAGGCTGGATCCCGGTGAGCCTGCGCCACAACGCCCGAGCCGACGAAGGTAACGGGCTGACCCTGTCCACGCTGGCCTTCTTCCTGGTGATGGCCGGCTACTACATGATCCGGCCGGTGCGCGACCAGCTTGGTGGCGCAGTCGGATCGCAGTCGCTTCCGCTTTTCTACGCCGTGACCTTCGGCGTCATGCTCCTGCTGACGCCGGTGTTCGGTTGGCTGGTGGCGCACGTGTCCCGCCGGCGGCTGCTGGCATGGAGCTACAGCTTCTTCATCGTCTGCCTGCTCGCTTTCGTACCCGCGTTCGTGGCGCAGGAGCGCATCGGCGCGCGGATGCTGGGCGTGGTGTTCTACGTCTGGGTCAGCGTTTTCAATCTATTCGTGGTCTCGCTGTTCTGGAGCTTCATGGCGGACATCTTCGTCAGCCATCAGGCGCGGCGGGCGTTCCCGCTGATCGCGCTGGGCGGTATGGGCGGTGCGATCTTCGGCCCCTTGCTGACCCGGTATCTCGTGCAAGTGCTCGGCGTGGCGCCGCTGCTGGCGGTGTCGGCGGCGACCCTTGGACTGGCGCTGCTGCTGTTGCTGCGGTTGTCCGCGCGTGACGAGCGGGCGGGCGACACATCCGCCGCGCAGGGCACCGGTGGCTCGCTGTGGGCCGGCATCCGCGAACTGTGGTCGCGACCGTTCCTGCGCTACATGGCGGTGCTGATGCTGCTCGGTGATGGCATAGGTACGCTCGCCTACGCCCTGATGGCCGACTATGCCAAGGCGCATTTCGCCGACCGGGTGGCGCGCACCGCGTTCTACAACGATCTCGACCTGGCGACCAATGCACTCGGCGCGCTGCTGCAGCTGACCCTCACGCGCTGGCTGCTGGTCCGCTTCGGTGCCGGCTGGGGCCTGGTGGTGCCGGCGCTGGTGAACATCGTGCTGCTGTTGATGGTTGCCGTGTTCGGCACCGGCGACGTGCGGCTGCTGGGCATGATCGTGCCGTTGCTCGGCGTGATGCTGGTGACCACGCGCGGTTTCGCCTACGGCATGACCAAGCCGGCGGTCGATTCGCTGTACACCCGGGTGCCGCGCGAGACGCGCTACAAGGGCAAGAACTTCGTCGAGACCGCGGTGTGGCGCTTTGGCGATGTGCTGGTGACCAGCGGCGTGAGCGTGCTGGCGTGGCTCGGCGTGGGCGTGGGAGGGATGGGGCTGATCGGCGCCGGCGTGGCGACGATGTCGGCCTGGGTGGCGCGGCGGGCGGGCCGTGCGCCGGATCTGGCGAAAGACTAGCCGGGCGCCAGGTCCCTCTCCGGGGAGAGGCGGCAGGGTGCACTTCAGCTGGTGATGTAGCGTTGCAGCTGGTCGATCTCTTGCGCCTGCGCGTCGATGACAGCCTTGACCAGGTCGCCGATCGAGATCACCCCGACCACCCGCGCCCCGTCGACCACCGGAAGATGGCGCACGCGGCGCTCGGTGCACAGGCGCATGCAGTCGAACACGTCGGTCTCCGGCGAGATCGTCAGCGGGTCGCCGCTCATGATGTCGGCCACCGCGGTCTGCGCGGAGGAGCGGCCCTGAAGGATGACCTTCCGCGCGTAGTCGCGCTCGGACACGATACCGGCCAGCGCCTCGCCTCTCATCACCACCAGCGCCCCGACGCGGCGTTCGGCCATCTGCCGGATCGCCTCCAGTACCGGCGCCTCGGGCGCGATGGCGTACACGGCGTTGCCCTTGCTTTCCAGCAGATGCCTGACCTGGTGCATGCCTTGGCTCCTCAGCCGGCCGCGGCGGGCCGCGTGGGAGGAGTCTAGCCCCGGCCCGTCGGTGCCGCGTCAAGGCACCGGTTTCAGCGCCCCAGCCGTTCCTCTTCCACGAAATACAGCGGGCGCTGCTTGCTCTCCGCATAGCTGCGCCCCAGGTACTCGCCGATCACGCCGAGCGCCAGCAGTTGCACGCCGCCCAGGAACAGGATCACCAGCATGAGCGTCGGATAGCCGCGCACCGGGTCGCCCCAGATCAGCGCCTTGGTCAGCACCCACAGGCCGTAGACGAAGGCGAGCAGCGAGGACCCCAACCCGACCCAGGTGGCCAGCCGCAGCGGCGCGCTGGAGAAAGAGGTGATGCCCTCGATCGCCAGTTGGGTCAGCCGCCAGTAGTTCCACTTGGTGTGGCCGCCGTGGCGCGGCTCGCGCTGGTAGTACACGGCGGTCTGGCGGTAGCCGATCCAGGCGAACAGGCCCTTCATGAAGCGCTGGCGCTCGCGCAGCCGGCCCAGCGCGTCCAGCGCGCGGCGCGAGAGCAGGCGGAAGTCGCCCGTGTCTCGCGGCAGGGGCGTGTCCGAGAGCCGCTCCATGGCGCGATAGAAGCCGGCCGCCGTGAGCCGCTTGAGCCGCGTCTCGCCGGCGCGTGCGCTGCGCGTGGCGTAGACGACGTCGGAGCCGGCACGCCATTGCGCGATCAGTTCCGGAATCAGCTCGGGCGGGTCCTGCAGGTCGGCATCGATCACCACCGCGGCGCCGTCGACGACGTGGTCCAGCCCCGCGGTGAGCGCGGCCTCCTTGCCGAAATTGCGCGACAGCTTCAGCGCCCGCACCCGCGGATCGGCGGCAAGCAGCGCCTCGATCGCCGACCAGGTGCCGTCGGTGCTGCCGTCGTCGACGTAGAGCACCGCGCTGTCCAGCGGTAGCGCGTCGAGCACGCTGCCGAGGCGCTGGTGGAAGGCGGCGAGGACGTCCGCCTCGTTATGGGCGGGGACGACGACGGTGAGTTCGTTCATGGGTCAGTGTCCTCGCCGTGGGCGCGGGTGGGTGCCGTCCAGGTAGCTGGGGCCACCGAGTTGCTGCATCTGGCGCTCGATCCACTGCGTGCGGCGCTGTACGTAGGCGCTGGGGCGGTCGGCATGCAGGCGTCGCGGACTGGGCAGCACCGCGGCCAGACGTGCGGCCTGCGCCGGCCCGAGCCGCGCCGGCGGCACGTGGAAGTAGGCCTCGCTCGCCGCACCGACGCCGTAGATGCCGTCGCCCAGCTCGGCGATGTTCATGTAGACCTCGAGGATGCGCCGCTTGGGCCAGCTCAGCTCGATCAGCACGGTGAAGTAGGCCTCCAGTCCCTTGCGCACGAAGCTGCGCCCATTCCACAGGAACAGGTTCTTGGCGGTCTGCTGGCTTATCGTGCTGGCGCCGCGCAGGCGCCCGCCTTCGTCGGCCTCATCCAGCGCATCCTGGATCGAGTCCAGGTCGAAGCCATGGTGGAAGGGAAATTTCTGGTCCTCGCCGGCGACCATCGCCAGCGGAACGTAGGGCGATACCCGTTGCCACGGTACCCAGTGCTGGCGCAGCTGGAAGTCGTGCTCGCCGTGCAGCCAGGAGCCGACGCGACGCTCCATCATCACCGCCGACGTCCACGGGGGCACGAATCGCAACGCCAACACGACCAGCCAGGAGAGCGCCAGCCACGACACCGCCAGGACGACGAGCGAGCGCAGCAGGCGGCGAAAGGCGGTGCGCGTTGGTGGCATCGTCGGGCGTCGACCTTGGTTTGGGAGCGTGGGGAGTATAAGCGGCCCATTGTTCCGCACCGACGCCGACCCCATCTGGTGCGATTCCCTTTGTCGAGGTGAGTATTCGTGGAAACCGTGCTTGTCGAGGACGTGCTGCACCGCTTCGTGCTGGAACGCGCCGGCGTGCGCGGCGTGTTGGTGCGCCTGGGCGCGGCGTGGCGCGAGGTGGCCGCCCGCGCGGACTATCCGCAAGCGTTGCGCGAACTGCTCGGCCAAAGCCTGGCCGCGAGCGCGCTGCTGACCGGCAACATCAAGCTCGAGGGAGCGCTGTCGATCGAGCTCAAGAGCAGTGGTGCGCTGCGCCTGCTGTTCACCGAATGCAGCGACCAGGGTCGCCTGCGCGGCCTGGCGCGGTGGAGCGATCCGTTGCCCGAACCGTTGGATCTGTCCACGCTGCCGGACGCGGTGATGGCGATCACCATCGGCCACGCCGAGCGAGGCCAGCGCTACCAGGGCCTGGTCGAGCTTGGTCAGCCGGACCTGGCCGGGGCGCTGGAAAACTATTTCCGCCTGTCCGAGCAACTGCCGGCGCGCCTGCTGCTCGCCGCCGATGGCGAGCACGCCGTGGGACTGATGCTGCAGAAGCTGCCCGGCGAGGGTGGCCACGGCGCGGTCGAGGATGAGGACGCGTGGAACCGCGTACTCCACCTGACCGGCACGCTGGGCCGCGAGGAGATGCTTTCCTCGGCCGCCGAGCAATTGCTCTATCGGCTCTACCACGAGGAAACCGTGCGGCTGTTCGAGCCGCGCCCTCTGGCGTTCGGCTGCAGTTGCTCCCGCGAGCGGGTGGAATCGATGCTGCGCTCGCTGGGGCGCGAGGAGGTGGAGGCCGCGCTGGCCGCCCGCGATGGAGAGATCGAGGTGATCTGCGAGTTCTGCGCGCAGCGCTATACCTTCGACCGCATCGATGCAGAGCACGTATTGAGCGGCGGGGTAAGCGCAGATACGCCCACGACCTCGCAGTAAGGCCGTAGGGAGGGCTCAGGCCCGCCAGCATCGAGGCCTGCGACACCCCACGCGCTCATCGCAGGATCAGGCGACGGCCGGCGTCGGGTCGGCCGGCAACCAGGCGGCTATCGGCTGCGGGCGGGCGAACAGGAAACCTTGGCCGTAGCGGCAGCCCACCCGCATCAGCGCCTGCCGCTGGTGTTCTTCCTCGATGCCTTCGGCGATCACCAGCATGTTGAGCGAATCGGCCAGCACCTGGATCGCGCGCACCACGGCCACGCCCTGGCTTTCGCCTTCGCGCGGCAGCTCGGTGATGAACGAGCGGTCGATCTTGAGCGTCTCGAAGGGGTACTGGTGCAGGTAGCTCAGCGATGAGTAGCCGGTGCCGAAGTCGTCAAGCGCCACCCGCACGCCGCGGCTGCGCATGTTCTCGAGCATGCGCTTGACCTGCGCCGGGTTGTCCAGCAGCGCGCGCTCGGTCACCTCGATGCGCACCTGCCGCGGCGGCAGGCCGTGCTCGGCCAGCAGGGCGAGCAGGCGCGCGTCGAGATCGGGCAGGCGGAAGTGGCGGCCGGAGACGTTGATGCTGACGAAGCCGTCCTTGCCCAGGATCTGCGGCGCCTGCGCGCAGACCTGCTCGAAGATCTGCCAGTCGATGCTCTCGGCGCAGCCGGCTTCCTCGGCGATCACCAGGAATTCGCCGGGGGCGAGCAGGCCGCGGTCTGGATGGTGCCACCGCAGCAGCGCCTCGTAGCCGACGATGCGACCGTCTTCCAGCGCCACGATGGGCTGGTAGAAGGGCGCGAACTCGTTGCGCGCGAGGCCGCGGCGCAGGTCGCTTTCCAGCTCCAGCAGCGACAGCGCCTCGCGGCGCAGCCGGTCGTCGAACACGGCGGCGCGGTGGCGGCCTTCGTCCTTGGCGCGGTACATGGCCGCGTCGGCGTCGCGCAACAGTTCTTCCGGCTTCTGGTAGTGCGGGCCGGGCAGGGCGATGCCGATCGAGGCGGAGGTGAAGATCTCCTTGGCGCCCAGACGAAAGGGCACCTGCAGCTCGCTGATCACGCGTTCGGCCACCGACACCGCGGTCGCCGGGTCGACGATGCCTTCGAGCAGCACGGCGAACTCGTCGCCGCCCAGGCGCGCGACCATGTCGCGGGTCTTCAGGCAGGCTCGGATGCGCCCGCCTACCTGGAACAGCAGGTCGTCGCCGACCAGGTGGCCGACCGAGTCGTTGATCACCTTGAAGCGGTCCAGATCGATGAACAGCACGCCGAAGCCCCCTTCGTCGGCGTCGGCACGGTAGCGTTCCAGAGCCTGCTCCATGCGTTGCAGCAGCAGGGTACGGTTGGGCAGGCCGGTCAGCGAATCATGCAGGGTCTCGTACTTGAGCCGGCGCTCGACCCGCTCGCGCTCGGCGATCTGTTCGCGCAGGTCGCGGTTGGCCAGCGCCAGCGCGCGGGTGCGTTCGGTGACGCGGCGCTCGAGCCCGGCGTAGGCCTGCTTGAGCGACTCGGCGGTGTGCTTGCGCTGCAGCGCGTTGGCGATGTGGTAGCTGACGAAGGTGAGCAGTTCCTGGTCGCGTTCGTTGTAGGTGTGCTCGGGGGTGTAACTCTGCACCGCCAGCACGCCCATCACCTTCTCGCCCCACACCAGCGGCACCCCCAGCCAGCACAGCGAGTGTGTGCCCTGGCGCTGGATCTCGCCCAGCGCGGTCAGCCGCTCCAGTTCCGCCGAGTCGGCCAGCAGCGGCTTGCCGTGGCGAAGCACGTACTCGGTGGCGCCCCGGCCGTGCAGGCGCGGGGCCGGAACGTTGTCGACCTCGTCGACCGAATAGGGGAAGGTCAGCTGTCCGCTGTCCTCGTCGACCAGCGCGATGTAGAAGTTGCGCGCGTACAGCAGGCCGCCGATGACCCGGTGCACAGCGGCGTAGAACGTGTCCAGGCCTTCGGAGGTGCTCGCCAGCTCGGCGATGCGGAACAGTGCCGCCTGCAGCCGCTCGCCGCGCTGGCGCTGCAGCACCTGCTGGCGGAGCACGCGGTTGGCCTCGCGCAGGGCGGCGGTACGGTCGGCCACGCGGCGTTCCAGCTCGGCCTGGGCCTGGCGCTTTTCCAGCGCGGCCTGCACGTGCTGGGCGACGTAGCACAACAACTCGCGATCCTGCGTGGTGTACTGGGTGTCGGCGCGGTAGCTCTGGATCACGATGCCGCCAACCACCTTGCCCTCGCGCAGCAGCGGCACTCCCAGCCAGTGCTCGCAGTCCGGGCCGATCAGCACCAGCCGGTCGGGCAACGTGCGGTTGAGCTCCTCGATCGAGCCCATCATGGCGCGCCCGCCCTTGAGCAGGTTCCAGGTCAGGCTGTGCTCCAGCTCGGCCAGCGGCACGCTCCGCTCTGGCGAGGGCGGGTCGCGGTCGGCCGCATCGGCGTAATACGGGAAGCGCACGCTGTCGGTGGGCTCGTCGTACAGCACGATATAGAAGTTCTCGGCATACATGAGACTGCCGACGATGGCGTGCAGCGAGCGCATCATTTCGGTCATGTTGCGCTCGGTGCCGGCCTGTTCGGCAATGGCGAACAGCGCGCGCTGCAGGCGCTCGGCCAGCGCCAGGCGGGAGATCGCCTCGTACAACCGCGCGGTCTCGGCCTGTTGGCGCATCCGCGTGCCGGCAAGGCGGCCGAACCAGGCCAGTCGCTCGCGCAGCGGTTCCGATAGCGGCGCTTCCGGCTCCAGCACCAGTACACGCAACCCTTGCGGATCTTCGGCCAGCTCCAGCCGGGCGGCAGACGCCGGGTTCTCCTCGCCGCCCAGCTGGCGCCAGCCCAGGCGGGCGCGCACGTGCCAGTCCGACAGGAGGGTTTCGCAAACGGCCGCCACACTGCCCGCGTCCGGAGACCCGAAAAGCCTCTCGACCGCCCGATGCAGCGCTTCCCGGTCGGCCGGGAACGTCGGGGGCTCGCGAGAGGGGGGAGCCGGGTTCATGGGAGGGCTGGAGGTTCCGTGGCGGGGGCCGTGGCGTGACTATATCGTGCGCCGCGGGCTTTGTTGGAGTCGGGTTTGCCCTGTTTTTCATTCAGGCGGAACCCCATCTTCACGGGACGGTCCGACATGGAGGATATGTGCCTAGGTTCACCGTTTCCCGAACGGGCGCTCGCCCCCGGGGTGTTAGGTAAACGTAAAGTAGCTATACTTCGATCCACTGGCTGGCATACGCCCGGCTGACACTGTCCATACCTGACAAAAGACCCATGCGCCGCCTGTTGCCCCTGTTGATCTTGCTGATGCCGCTTGCCGCGGCAGGGCAGTCGCTGGGCGGCGATCCGCATGAACTGGCGCAGCATTTGCTGCACCAGGCGCCCGATCAGATAGCCAACCTCGGCCAAGGCGTCGTCGTGCCGCTGTGGCGCGGTAGCGACGGCCGAATGCTGATGCTCAAGGCCGATGCGCAGTCATCCGCTTCGAGCCAGCGAGCGGATGCCCCGTTGTCCTTCCAGGCGGTCGATGCCGGCAGCGTGATGACCACCGGCCTGCAGTACGGGCTGGACCCGCACCTGCAGCTCCATGCCGGGGTGAGCGAGCACAACTGGATCTCGCGTGGCCCGCGGGTGGTCGGCAGCGAGATTGGTGCCACCTACAATCTGGGCCGCTACAGCGTAGGCCTGAGCGTCGGCGCCGACAGCACGCCTGACCAGCGCCTGCCGCGCGTTCTGCCGGGCGCCACGCCGGGCGTCAACGGACTGCCGGACTTCGACAGCAGTTCCCAGCTCAACGCGCGCGGTCGCGTCGAAGTCGGCGGGCAGAGCGGCATCGACCTGGGCGCCAGCGTCGGCCGCATCCGCCTGCTCCCTGGCAATGTGTTGGGCATCAATACCCTGGACCAGAAGGCGCTGACTTTCGGCGTGGACCACGGGCCGGTAAGCGGCATGCTTATCGGCCGCACCATGCAGCCTGCGCTTCCCGGTGGTTTCTACGGCGACAAGCGCTGGAGCAGCATCGATCTTGGCGTCACCTTGCGCCTGCCCTGGCAGGGCGAACTGAGCATCGGCGCGCAAAACCTGTGGTCGTCCGGTTCGTCGACACCGACGCCTGCAGGGCCGGAGCCGGACCAGTCGCGCACGCCCTACGTGCAGTACCACCAGGACCTGTAGGGCTTCTTCTGGACACGACAAAAGGCCGTCGCATGCGACGGCCTTTTCTTTTGCCGGTCTTTTTTCATTTGTCCGATCATGCCGAGATGGCGCTCCGAATATCGAAGCGCTTTGCGTATCCCGCACCCGCGCGCGCTCTTTCTCTGGAATGACCGACGCCAGTCAATCTTTCTTGCGAATCCGCAGGTCACCGCTGAAGGTTTCGACGTGGATGCGTCCCTTGCTCCCGCCGACCTCCGCGTTGAGCTCGCTGCCAGGGCCATGGTCGTGTTCGCTGACCTGTCCGAAATCGCTGCGCAGGTCGCCGCTGAAGCTGCTGGCGTGGATTGCCGCGGACAGGCTGGCAGGGACCTGGATCTGCACGTCGCCGCTCATGCTGTCGATGTCGATGCTGCCGCGTTCGGCCAGCCCTCCGTTGAGCTGCACATCACCCGATACGGTGCTCAGGTTGAATTTCTGCCACGGTCCGCCGCTGGCCTGGATGCGGCCGGAAACAGTCTGCAGGTCGGCGGTCGTGCCCAGCGTCGGGGCGAGGATATCGCCGCTGACGGTCTGCAGGTCGGCACGCTCGGCGTGGCCGGACTGCTGCACCGTGCCACTCACGCTCTCGACCGAAAGGTGGGGTGTACGAGCGTTGATGCGCACGCGGCCGCTGACGGAGTTGACCGAGATCTCGCCGCCGTCCATGCCGTCGATGCCCAATGGTGCGCTGACCACTTCCACGTCCAGCGAGGCGCCTTTGGGTACGTGCAGGTCGAGAGTGGTGTCACCCATCGAGTTGTCCCCATGCCAATTGAACCAGCCGTTCGAGCCGCCGCCCTTGGGCTTGACCTTGATCTCGAGATGGCCGTTGTCGCCCCCGATGGCGAGCGGTGCGGCACCCTCGCCAAGGCTGCCGCCGACCTGGACCTCGTTGCGGTCCCATGCGGTGATCGTGACCTGGCCCTTGACGTTGCTTACGCTGATGCGCGCATCGGGGCTGGCAGGGTGGCGCAGGTTGATGGGCGTATCGGCCAGCGCCTGGCCGATGCACAGGGTAAGCAGCAGGGGAAGGTAGCGTACGGTCTTCATGGGATGGTTCCTCAAGGGGGTTCAGCCTGCCTGCTGGTCGAGTTGGCGCAGCCGCGATTGTTGCTGGCGGGTGCGCGACAGGAGTCGCTGCAGTCCCGGCGAGTTGGGGGCCTGTTCCAGCGCCTGCCTGAGCTCCAGGCGCGCGGCGTCGAGCTCGATCGCCGCGCCGGCCAGGCGTGGGTCGCCGGGTTTCCAAGTCGTGTGAGCGGCGGCCGCGACGGTGACCTGCGGCTGGCCTGGCGAGTGGCTTTGGCGCAGGCTCAAGCCCACTGCGAGCAAGCTCAGGCCGGCAAAGCTGGCGGCAAGCAGCCAGCCCGGGCGAGAGCTTGAGCGCGCCGGCGCCGCCGGTTCGAGCGCGCTGTCGATGCGCGCCCACAGGTCGCTGCGAGGTGCAACCGGCGTGCGCAGTTCGCGCAACTGGCGTCGCCATTCGAATTCGTTCATGACGGTTCTCCGGGTTCGAGCATCCGGCGAAGCAGCGCGCGAGCGCGATGCAGTTGCGCCTTGGATGTACCGACAGCCATGTCCAGCTCGCTGGCGATCTCCTCGTGGCGCCAGCCCTCCACGTCGTGCAACACCAGCACCGCTCGCGCGCGGGGCGGCAGCTTTGCGATGGCGCGTTCCAATTCCTCGCGTTCGGCGGCGCAGAACGGGACTTCGCCGTGGTCCGGCAGCTCGTCCTCGTCCATGAAGCCGACCGGCTGCGCGCCGCGCGAGCGGATGTCCATCAGCGCCACGTTCACAGCAAGGCGGTAGAGCCAGGTGCCGAAGGCGCTTTCGTGGCGGAAGTCGGCAAGTTTCTGCCAGGCCCGCACGAAGGCGTCCTGCGTCAGGTCCTCGGCGCGTGCGTGGTCGTAGCCGGCCAGGCGGTACACCGCACCGTAGACGCGGTCGATGTGCTGGCGGTACAGCCGCTGGAAAGCCTGTCGATCGCCTCTGGCCGCGGCGCGCGCGTCATCGGCGTCGGACCACGCAATGGGCGGTGGCGGCATCGGGCTTCCGGTAGCGAGGCAGGCGGTGTCCATCTTGCCAGCTTGGATGCGCGGTGGCGGCGGAACGTTTAAGGCGCCCGGTGCCGTTCACCTTCCGTGCGCCGCTCAACGGCAGCGGCTCAAGGGCATGCGTTCATGCGAAGCGCAGGCGCGCAGCGCCGGAGCCAAAGCAAGCCCCCCAAAACCGCACACCCGGCACTCTCCCGCGAAGGAGAGAGTGCCGACAGGCGGGTGAGGGTTCGGGCGGAGCGAGCTGACCGGCTACCGAACCGTCGTCTCGACCCTCTTCCGAAAGGCAAAGGGCTCAGGCGCGGCTCAGGCCGTGGCGGCGCGGGGCGCGGTGTCGGCGGACAGACCGCTGGCTACGCGCCGCTGCTCCTGGCGCAGGCGTTCGGGCAGGCGCGTGCCGAAGGTATCCAGGTACGCGCCGATCGCGTCGAGCTCGGCTTGCCAGCCGGCCGTGTCGATATCGAGCAACTCGGTGGCGGCCTCGCGTGGAAGATTCAAGCCGTCGAGCTTGAGCTCGCCCTCGGCCGGCACGATGCCGACCGGGGTCTCCACGCCGCGGGCCTTGCCTTCGACGCGGTTGATCATCCACTCCAGCACGCGCAGGTTCTCGCCGAACCCCGGCCACAGGAACCTGCCGTCCTTGCCCTTGCGGAACCAGTTGACGTGGAAGATCTTCGGCAGGTTCATGCCGGGCTGGTCGAACGACAGCCAGTGCGCGAAGTAATCGCCGTAGTGGTAGCCGCAGAAGGGTTTCATCGCCATCGAATCGCGGCGCAGCACGCCGACTGCACCGGTAGCCGCAGCGGTCGTTTCCGAGCCCATCGCTGCGCCCATCAGCACGCCATGCGCCCAGTCGCGGGCCTCCATCACCAGCGGCAGCAGCGACGGACGGCGGCCGCCGAAGACAATCGCGTCGATCGGCACCCCCTGCGCGTCCTCGGCCTTTTCAGACCAGGTCGGGCACTGTTTCGCGCTTACGGTGAAGCGCGAGTTCGGGTGCGCCGCCGGACCGTTGGCCGGATCGTACGGACGTCCCTGCCAGTCGGTGACTGGCGTGCCAGGCAGGCCTTCCCACCAGGGCTGGTTGTCGGCGGTGACCGCAACGTTGGTAAAGATGGTGTCGCGCGAGATCGACTGCAGCGCGTTGGAGTTGGTGGCCGTGCTGGTGCCCGGCGCCACGCCGAAGAACCCGGCCTCCGGGTTGATCGCGTACAGGCGGCCGTCCTCGCCGGGACGCATCCAGCAGATGTCGTCACCGACGGTCCAGACCTTCCAGCCATCCCTGCGGTAGCCCTCCGGGGGAATCAGCATCGCCAGGTTGGTCTTGCCGCAGGCAGAGGGGAAGGCGGCGGCGATGTAACGCGTCTCGCCCTGGGGATTTTCGATGCCCACGATCAGCATGTGCTCGGCCAGCCAGCCTTCATCGCGGGCCTGGTTGCAGGCGATGCGCAGCGCATGGCACTTCTTGCCCAGCAGCGCGTTGCCGCCATAGCCCGAGCCGTAGGACTTGATCGTGCGCTCTTCGGGAAAGTGCATGATGAAGCGACGCTCAGGATCGAGTTCGCCGGTGGAATGCAGGCCCCTGACGAACGTCCCTTCGCGCTCGATGCGCTCCTGCGCGGCTTTGCCCATGCGCGTCATGATGCGCATGTTGGCCACCACGTATGGGCTGTCAGTGATCTCCACGCCGCAGCGCGACAGCGGCGAGCCGATCGGGCCCATGCAGTAGGGGATCACGTACATCGTGCGACCTTCCATGCAGCCGTCGAACAACGCGTCGATCTTGGCGTGGGCCTCGGCCGGGTCCATCCAGTGATTGTTCGGGCCGGCGTCTTCCTCGTTCTTGTGGCAGACGAAGGTCAGGTGCTCCACGCGCGCCACGTCGGAGGGGTTGGAACGGTGCAGGTAGCAGCCCGGATGGGTTTGCTGGTTGAGCTCGATCAGGGTGCCGTCGGCCAGCATCTCCTTGACCAGTTGCTGGTACTCCGCCTCGGAACCGTCGCACCAATGGATCTTCGCCGGCCGCGTGCGCGCCGCCACCTCGTTCACCCAGCGCTCGAGCGCTTCCAGCTTGCTGGCCATGATGTCCTCTTCAAGGTCTTAGGAAAAAAGGGTTCCGGAACGCTAGTTTGCGTGCACTGGTATTGCAAGGTTGAGCGCAGCAAAAGGCATGCGCGGGCGTGCGCGCACCGCGCCCCTGAAGGGGTTATCAGGCCGGAATCAATGTCGCGATCATGTGTTCCACGTAGGCGTCGAAGTCCTCGTGGCTGATGCGCGGAAGGCCAAGCGTGAAGTTCAGCTGCAGGAAGCCCACATAGGCGGCGTAGGTCAGCCGCGCACGATTGAGCGCTTCGGCCGGGGGCAACCCGGCCTCGCGGAACGCGGTGGCAAGGAATTCGGTGCGACGCTGCGAAACACGCGCCATGACCGGCACCACCAGCGGGTGATCCAGCGCCTTGAGCAGGGCAGCGTAGACGCGGTGCGGCTGCACCTCGTGCGCCACGCGGCGGAACAGCTCGGGCAGCCGCTCGCGTGGATCTGAAATGGCCTCGATCTGCGCGATCACTTCGCGCTCGCCGTACTGCTCCCATCGCTCCAGCGCCGCCTGCAGCAGCGCCTCGCGGGTACGGAAGTGCCAGTAGAAACTGCCCTTGGTGACGCCCAGCCGGCGCGCCAGCGCTTCCACCGCCAATGCCCCGACGCCCTGCTCGGCGATCAGGACCAGGGCTGCGTCTTCCCAGTTCTCGGCAGATAGACGGGTGCGTTCGGACTTGCTGCTGGCATTCATCGGCACATGGTAGCGCTTGTGACGGCGACAGGCGCGGGACGCGCCGGCGGCCCGTGACCAAATCCCCTTGGCATGGCCGGCGGTTGGTCGGATGGCGGTTGACGGGCCTTCTGTCGCCAATCCATACTCATGCGTATGGTAACGATCCGCACCAGCACCTTCCCGAGCCATGACGGCCTGCCGCTGGCGGTCGACGTGCGTGGCACTGGCGCACCGGCGCTGCTGTTCGCGCACGGCTTCGGCCAGACCCGCGGCGCATGGAACGCCGCCGCCGACGCACTGGCAGCCCGCGGTTGCCGCTGCATCACCTTCGACAGCCGCGGCCATGGCGAGAGCGGCCGAGTGGCAGGCGGTGACTACCACATGGACCAGTTCGCCGGCGATCTGATGGCGCTCGCGCGGGTCCAGCCGGAACCGCCGATCCTCGTCGGCGCCTCGATGGGCGGCCTGCTGGGCCTGGTGCTGGCCGGCGAAGCGCGCCCGGCGCCGTTCCGTGCACTGGTGCTTGTCGACATCACGCCGCGCTGGGAAACCGCCGGGGTCGAACGCATCCTGGCCTTCATGCAGGCCTATCCGGACGGTTTCGCCGATTACACCGAGGCGGCCGAGCAGATCTCCGCCTACCTGCCGCAGCGACGCGAGCGCAAGCGCGAAGAACAGCTCAAGCCGCTGCTGCGCGAGGGCGCCGATGGCCGCCTGCGCTGGCATTGGGATCCGGCGTTGCTGGAGGACGTGGTGCGCGAGAGCGAACGTTACCAGCCACGCCTGCTCGCCGCCGCGGCGCGCGTGGACGTGCCGGTGCTGCTGCTCTCGGGTGAACGCAGCGACGTGGTCTCGCGCGAGACTGTGGCCGAGTTCCTGAAGCTGGTGCCGCATGCACGCCACGTGGAAGTACCTGCTGCCACGCACATGCTCGCCGGCGACGCGAACGATGCGTTTACGCACGAGATCGCCAGGTTCATCGAAGATGTTTTCCCGGGGGGTGCCGTGCGCCGCCCGACCATTCCGCAAGAGGTGCATTGAAATGTCCGTGTTCCTGACTTTGCTGGCAGCGCTGGTCGCGAGCGGCGCCTGCGCCTACCACCGTACCGGCCTGCGCACCTGGGCGATCGCCACGGTGGCGACCACGCTGGTGGTTGGCCTGCTGACCGGCGCCTGGGCGACGATGATCGTGCTGCTCGTCATCGAGCTGCTGATCGCGGTGCCGCTGCTGATGCCCACCTTCCGTCGCCGCCAGATCAGCGCGCCGCTGCTGAAGATGTTCGCCCGCGCCACGCCCGCGCTTTCGGCCACCGAGCAGACCGCGCTGGAAGCAGGCACGGTCGGTTTCGAAGGCGAGCTGTTTTCCGGCAAGCCGGACTGGAAGCAGCTGCTGAAGCAGCCCAAGCCCGAGCTCAGCACCGAGGAGCAGGCCTTCCTCGATGGCCCGGTGGAAGAGCTCTGCGCAATGATCGACGACTGGCAGATCACCCACGAGCTGGCCGACCTGCCGCCGGAAGTCTGGGAGTTCATCAAGAAGAACAAGTTCTTCGGCATGATCATCCCGAAGCAGTACGGCGGCCTGCAGTTCTCCGCGCTGGCGCACTCGGCGGTGCTGCAGAAGCTGTCCACGGCATCGGCGACCGTGTCCTCCACGGTGGCGGTGCCCAATTCGCTGGGGCCGGCCGAACTGCTGCTGCACTACGGCACCGAGGAGCAGAAGAACCACTACCTGCCGCGCCTGGCCGTCGGCGAGGAGATTCCCTGTTTCGCGCTGACCGGGCCCTACGCCGGCTCCGACGCTACCTCGATTCCCGATTACGGCATCGTCTGCAAACAGATGGTCGATGGCGTCGAGACACTGGGGGTGAAGCTCACTTTCGACAAGCGCTACATCACGCTAGCGCCGATCGCCACGGTCATCGGCCTGGCCTTCCGTATGTATGACCCGGAGCGCCTGCTGGGCGAGACGGAAGACCTGGGCATTTCGCTGGCCTTGCTGCCGCGCTCCACGCCGGGGCTGGGGATCGGCAGGCGCCACTTTCCGCTCAACATTCCGTTCCAGAACGGTCCGGTCCACGGCAAGGACGTGTTCGCGCCGATGTCGACGTTGATCGGCGGGCCGAAGATGGCCGGCCACGGCTGGCGCATGCTGGTCGAAGTGCTTTCGGTGGGCCGCGCCATCTCGCTGCCCTCCAACGCCACCGGCGCAATGCGCGCCTCGGCCGCCGCGACCGGCGCCTACGCGCGCATGCGCAAGCAGTTCGGCCTGGCGATCGCGCGTTTCGAGGGCGTGGAGGAAGCACTGGCCCGCATCGGTGGCCTGACCTATGCCACCGCAGCGCTCTCGCGCGCCACTGCGGCAGCGGTCGACCGCGGTGAGAAGCCCGCAGTGACCTCGGCGATCGCCAAGTACCACGCCACCGAATGGGCTCGCCAGGTCGCCGGCGACACCATGGACGTGCACGGCGGCAAGGCCGTGCAGCTGGGCCCGAAGAACTACGCTGCGCGCGGCTGGGAAAGCGTGCCGATCGCGATCACCGTGGAAGGCGCGAACATCATGACGCGCAGCCTGATGATCTTCGGCCAGGGCGCGATCCGCTGCCACCCCTACGTGCTCAAGGAAATGCAGGCGCTTTCGATCGCCGACTACGGCGAGAAGCTGCGCACCTTCGACCGGTTGCTATTCGGCCACATCGGGTTCGGCATCTCCAACGCCGTGCGCAGCTTCGTGTTCGGCATCACCGGCGCTTCGATCGGCCAGTCCGCGGGTGACGCCTACACCCGGCGCTACTACCGCAAGCTCGACCGCTATTCGGCCGCGCTGGCACTGTGCGCCGACGTGTTCATGGGCGTGCTGGGCGGCAAACTGAAGTTCAAGGAGAAACTCTCGGCGCGCCTCGGCGACGTGCTGTCCTACCTGTACATCGCAAGCAGCATGCTCAAGCGCTACGAGGATACCGGTCGTCCGGAAGCCGACCGGCCGCTGCTGGCCTGGGCCTTCCACGAGTGCATGTGGCGCACGCAGATGGCGCTCGATGGCGCGATCCGCAATTTCCCCGTCAAGCCGGTCGGCTTCCTGCTGCGCGTGCTGGTGTTCCCGTTCGGCCGCCGCGAAGTGCCGCCGTCGGACCGCCTGGGCCGTCGCGTAGCCGCAATCCTCACCGCGCCAGGCGAGGCGCGCGACCGGCTCGTCGACTGGGTCTACCTCACGCCCACGCCGAACAACACGATCGGCCGCATGAACACGCTGCTGCCGGACGTGATCGCCGCCGAGCCGGTCGAGCGCAAGTTCGGCAAGGCACTCAAGGCCGGCCAACTGAAGGCGCACGACTACGAAGGCCAACTGGCCGCGGCCGTGCGTGAAGGGGTGCTCACCGATGCCGAGGCCGCCCTGCTCAGGCGCGTGCGCGATGGCGTGTTCGAATTCATCTCGGTGGATGATTTCGACCCCGCCGAGCTGGGCGCGAAGGTCACACGCGCGGACCGCAGGCACGAATCGGAACCGCAGAAGCGTATCGCCTGAGCGAAGCCCTAGGTTGTAGCCCTCTCCCCCTCGGGGGAGAGGAAGCATGCGTTCGGCAAAGCGTGGACTGTGAGGCGGCGCGCGCCCGGGGAAGCCGAGGGCGTTAGGTCGCCAGCACGCAGCGATTCTTGCCGCCATTCTTTGCCTGATACAGCGCACGATCTGCCGCCTGGATCAACGCTTCATCCCCACCGGTCCGGGCTGACCACAGCGCAATGCCGACGCTGGCGCTGACGTTCGCCACGAAGCTGCCCTGCGCCGACACGAGCGGATAAGGCTCCGCCAGGCTGGCGCCCAGTTCATGGCAGCGCTTCATCAGGACCGGTACGTCTTCCAGTTTGCCAATGATGAGCGCGAACTCGTCGCCGCCCAGTCGCGCCACCGTGTCGTCCGCGCGCAGGTTTAGCTTCAGCCGCGCCGCGATCGCCTGCAGCAGCGCATCGCCGGCTGGGTGACCGTGACGGTCGTTGACACCCTTGAAGCCGTCGATGTCCAGCAGCACCAGCGCAAAACCGGATCCACCTTCGAGTGCGCGTCGCATGGCGGTGTCCAGGCGGTCGTGGAACAGCGTGCGGTTGGGCAGGCCGGTGAGCATGTCGTGGGTGGCCTGGTGGCGCACCTGGGCTTCGACGCGCTCGCGTTCGGCAATCTCCAGCTGCAACTGGTCATTGCGTTCGGAGAGTTCCTCCAGCGTCTGCTCCAGCTTCACGCGCGCGGCGTAGAGCTCGAGGAACACGCGCACCTTCGACTGCAGCACCAGATCGTTGACCGGCTTGGCGATGTAGTCGACCGCGCCGTGGCGATAGCCTTTGAGGCGGTTGACGTCGTCGACGTAAGCGGCGGTGACGAAGATGATGGGCGTGTCCTTGAGCTGGTCGGCTTCGCTGAGCAGGGTGGCGACCTCGAAGCCGTCCATGCCGGGCATGTTCACATCGAGCAGAATCAGCGCGAACTCGTGCTCCAGGCACAGCGCCAACGCCTCGTTCCCACTGGCCGCCTCGTACAGCTGCGCACCGCTGCGAGCGAGCAGGCGGCGCATGGCCACGCGGTTGGCAAGGGTGTCGTCGGCCACCAGGATCTTCGGCGCGGTCGTGGTCATCGTCGAGCGCTGGCACACCTGTTTCGTTGGGGTGCCCGATCATAACGACCGGGACCGGCATTGGGCTGAACGGGGGCGCGCCTTGCGCAAGCTGCAAAGGCTCGACCGATCTGCGGAATGGACGGCTAGACCTCCAGCCAGCTCCGCACCAGCGCGGCCAGCCTGCCGATGTCGATCGGCTTGGATAGGTAGTCGTTGGCGCCGGCCTCCAGGCATCTCTCGCGGTCGCCCGGCATCGCCCGCGCAGTGAGCGCGATGATCGGCAGTTGCGCGCGCCCATGCTGGCTGCGGATGGCGCGGATCGTTTCGTAGCCATCCATGCCGGGCATCATGATGTCCATCAGCACCAGGGCCACGTCGGCGCGCTCGTCCAGCACGCGCAACGCCTTGGGAGCATCGGCCGCCATGCTCGCTTCGAGGCCCCAGCCGCGCAATACCTTCGATAAGGCGAACAGGTTGCGCATGTCGTCGTCGACAAGCAGTACATGGCGCCCATTCAGCGATGCCGGCAGGGCGGCGCCTGCTGGTGCCGTGGCGGACGATGGCGCCATCGCGGCGGCCGCCCGTGCCCGGCCGGCTGGCTGGCCGAGTGCTTGCAGGAACTGACGGACTTCCTCGCGCAGCCGTTCCGGCGAGCGCGCGCCCTTTACCACGATGGCGTCGGTGTACTGGCGCAGGTGGCGGCTGTCTTCCTCGCTGAGCTCGCGGCCGGTGTAGACCACCACCGGCGGCAGGCCCTGGGCACGGCCGGCCAGCCGATCCAGCAACTGCATGCCAGACATGCCGGGCAGGCCCAGGTCGAGCACGATGCAGTCGTAGCGCTGGTGCGCCGTGCGTTCGAGGGCTTCTTCCGCGGAACCGGCTTCGTCGATGGCGACCTGGTAGCCACCGAGCAAGTGACGCACGGCGTAGCGCGCGTCGGCATCGTCGTCGACCACCAGCAGCCGGCCCTGGCGACCATCGAGCAGCCGCTCGAACGCGTTGGCGATCGCTTCGCGGGTGACCGGTTTGACGAGGAAGCCGACTGCGCCCAGCTTGCGTGCGCGATCGACGCCCTCGGCCGAGGAAATGAAGTGCACCGGTACCGCGCGCGTGGCCGGATCGGAACGCAACCGTTCGAACACCGCCCAGCCATCCATACCCGGCAGCGCGACATCGAGCAGCACGCCGCTGGGCTGGTGTTCGCGCGCCAGTGCCAGGCCGCTCTCGCCGTCGGCCGCCAACAGCACGCGGCAGCCCTTGCGGTGGAGCATGTCGGCCAGGATCCGCGCGAAGGCCGGGTCGTCCTCGATCACCAGCACGCTGGCGTCGCCCGGAAGCAGATCACTGCGGTCGTCGTCGATCAGGCCCGGTGGCGCGATGGCGCGCACGGGTCGCGGCTCGGATGCTGCCGAAGAGGCTGCCGTCGCGTGCTCGGGCAGCAGCACGGTGAAGGTGCTGCCCTGGCCGGATTCACTGGCCAGCGTGATGGCGCCGCCCAGCAGCTCGCAGATGCGCCGGCAGATTGCCAGGCCCAGGCCGGTGCCGCCGTACTGGCGGCTGGTGCTGGCGTCGACCTGCTCGAAGGCGTTGAACACGCGCTGGTGTTTCTGCGGCGCGATGCCGATGCCGGTATCGCGCACGCTCAGCGCCACCAGTGGCTGGCCAGCCAGTTCGGGGGGCACGGGAAGGTCCGCGTCCGGCCGGCCGATACGCAGGTGCACGCTGCCCCTGGCGGTGAACTTGAAGGCGTTGCCGAGCAGGTTGTTGGCCACCTGTTCCAGCCGCGCCCCGTCGGTGGGCAATACGGTGGGAACGTCCGGCTCGATGGTCAGGCCGAAGTCGAGCCCCTTCTCCTGCGCCACGTGGTTGAACGTGCGCCGCAGCGCGCGGGCGAAGTCGGCCAGGTGCAGCGGCTCGATCACCAGTTCCATCTTGCCGGCCTCGATCTTGGAAAGGTCCAGGATGTCGTTGATCAGCCGCAGCAGGTGACTGCCGGCGTCGTGGATGATGCGCGCCGACTCGACCTCCTCGGGGTCCAGATGTCCGCCTTCGTTCTCGGCCAGGCTGCGCGAAAGGATCAGCAGGCTGTTGAGCGGCGTGCGCAACTCGTGCGACATGTTGGCCAGGAAGTCGGACTTGTACTGGCTGGCGCGAGCCAGCTCGCCGGCCTTCAGTTCGGTGTCGCGCTGCAGGTCCTCCAGCACGTGGCGCTGCAGGTCGAGGCTGGCGGTGGTGTCGCGCAATTCCTCGTTGGAGACCAGCAATTCCTCGGCCTGGCGGCGCAGTTCGTCCTCGGAGGCGATCAGGCGTTGCGACTGCTCTTCCAGCTCCAGCGTCTTGGCGTGCAGCGCGTCGTTGCTCTCGCGCAGCACGTTCTTCTGCTGGCGCATCAGCAGTTCCGAAGTGCGCAGCTCGTCGGCCTGCTCGCGGGTACGCTCGAGCAGTTGCCGGGTATCGATCGCGCGGGTGAGGTTTTCCTGGGTCAGCGAGACCTGCGGCAGCAGCGCATCGAGCAACTCGCGCCTGCGGCCGGTGATCGGCGTGAATCCGGCCAGCTCCAAAACGCCGGTGACGGTGCCCAGGTACACCACCGGCAGCAGCATGACGGTCGAAGGCGCCGCCTCGCCGCTGCCGGAGCGGACGTGCGGATAGTCGGCCGGCACCTCCAGCTCGATCGGCTTGCCCTCCAGCAGGCATTGGCCGACCAGCCCCTCGCCATGCACGGGTGCGGGCGACGAAGGCGGCAGGCCGTAGCTGCCGATCCGTTGCAGCAGCCCGGACTGCGCGTCGTGCAGGTGGTAGAGCGCCACGCCGACGCCCATCAGCGGCGCCAGTTCGCTGGTGAGGCAGCGGCCGAAGTCGTGGTAGCTGGATGCCTCCTGCAGCCGCCGCGCGATGCGAGAGGACTGCGACTTCACCCAGTCCTGCCGGTCCAGGTCCAGCATTATCTGCTTGAACACCTCCAGCGCCCGCGCGATCTCGCCGATCTCGTCGCGCCGTCCCAGCCGGGTGATCACCACGCTGGGGTCGCGGCGCGCCAGCTGGTTCATGATGTCGGTGGTCTGGCGCAGCGGGCGGATCACCGTGAGGAAGGTCAGTCGCAGCACGTACAAGCCGAACAGCAGGCCGGCGGCCACCGCCAGGATGTTGATCACGCGCAGGGTGCGCAAGGTGCCACTGAGCGCGGCATTGCGCTCGGCCAGCATGGCCCGCTCGGTATCCGCCATCTGCGTGAGCGCGGCGCCAATGTCCAGCGAGCCTACCTTGCGCTGCGCAAGGTAGGCATTGCGGATGCGCATGCGCTCCGCCAACGTGGCGGCCGGCTCGCCTGCGGGCAAGGCATGCAGCGGCCGGATGACCAGGCGGTCGGCTTCGTCGCTCCACTGTGCCACCTGGGCCTGCAGCCGGTCCAGCCGCGACAGTTGCAAGGGATTGTCGGCCATCAGGACGCGCAGCCTGGCGATGCCGCCATCCAGTTGCGGGCGCGCCTGCTGCCAGGCAGCCAGTTCGGCGGCGTCCGGCGACAGTATGTAGCCGCGCGCGGCGATCAACCCCTTCTGGCTTGCCAGCTGCGCCTGGTCCAGGGCAAGCAGCACGTCATAGGTGTGCTGTGCCCAGTGGCGGGTCCGCTCCTGCTGTCGAAGGGTGGCCAGGGTGGCCACGCTGGTCAGCAGGAACAGGCCCAGCAGAGGGCAGATCGCCAGCAGAATCTTGTAGCGGCCGGGCAGGTTCGCGAGCCAGGAATACCGATGGAATGCCTGCGTTGCCGCCATGCTGTTACCGTCTGTGGAGGTGGGCCGGTCCAGCTTAGCTTTCGGCCGGGCGGCTGCGCGTCAACGCCGCCAGCGCGGCGGCACCAGGTTGCCACGGCGCAGAGCGACCACCAGCAGCGCCGCCGAGGTGAGCGAGCACAGCACCAGCGCGACAACCGACGCTTCCGCGCCGAACACGCCGCCGCTCAGCCAGTCCGGGCCGCTGCGGGTGGACACCAGCCAGCCGTCGGCCCTGGTGCCCGACACCGGGATGCCGTAGACCGTGCCCTGCACGAAGTTCCACGCCGCGTGCAGTCCCATGCACACCCACAGCGAACGCGTGACCAGATAGATCAGCGCCAGCAGGATGCCGGCCTCGATGGCAATCGCCAGCCCGGCCCACAGCGTGGCGCCCGGATTGTTCAAGTGGACGGCGCCGAAGAACAGCGCCGAGACGAGCAAGGCGATCCAGCTGCCCAGCCCTTCCTCGGTCATGCGGTAGAGCACGCCACGGAACATGATCTCCTCGCCGATGCCCGCGCCGAGGCCGACCGTCACGGCGGCGACCAGCCAGTGCGCATCCGGGTGGGTGCCGACCACGTGATAGCTGCCCAGCAGCCAAAGGACGCCGACGACGGCGCTGAACAGCAAGGCGCCCGCGACCAGCCCGAGCGCGCCGTCGGGGGCGAGCCGGCGCAGCGACAGTTCGGCCACCGGCCGGCGCTCGATCAGCTTCACCAGCAGCAGGTAAGCGAGCAACGGCACCACCGCGCGGAAGCCGAATTCGCGCAGTCCCTTGATGAGCAGGCTGTCGGCCGGCCCATGCGGGATGACCCAGAACACCATGCTGAGCGCGACCACCAGCAAGACGAAGAACGCGATCCTCGCGACCGGCGAGAACACCAGCCAGCGTTGCCAACGCGGAGCCTGGGTGGGCGTGGTGAAGGCGAGTTGATATCCGTGCATGCAATTCCCCCGTGGTGAAAGGGGAACGCTAGCAGCGCGTCGGACAGGTGCCCAGTGGAGGAGGTCACCCGCCCGAGGCGCCTCCTGCCTGGCCGGCTACACCTCGACCGAGGCTGCGTGTTCGCGCGTGGCCGAGAATCGCACCTGCGGCCAGCGCTCCTGCGCCAGCTGCAGGTTGACCCGCGACGGGGCGAGATAGACCAGTTCGCCGGCCGCGTCGATGCCGAGGTTCATCGCGTTCTTCTCGCGGAATTCCTCCAGCTTCTTCGCATCGTCGCAATGCACCCAGCGCGCGGTGACCACGCCGACCGGGTCGAACGAGGCATCCACGCCGTACTCGTCCTTCAATCGGTAAGCGACCACGTCGAACTGCAGCACGCCCACCGCGCCCAGCACCAGGTCGTTGCTCATCAGCGGGCGGAAGAACTGCGTGGCGCCTTCCTCGGACAGCTGCGCCAGGCCCTTCTGCAGGGCTTTCATCTTCAGCGGGTCGCGCAGGCGGGCGCGGCGGAACAGCTCCGGCGCGAAGTTGGGAATGCCGGTGAAGGAAACCGGCTCGCCCTCGGTGAAGGTGTCGCCGATCGAGATGGTGCCGTGGTTGTGCAGGCCGATTACATCGCCGGGGTAGGCACTCTCGACGATCTCGCGATCCGATGCCATGAACGTCAGCGCGTTGGCGATGCGCACCTCCTTGCCGGTGCGCGTCTGGATCATCTTCATGCCGGCCGAGTAGGTGCCCGAGCACACGCGCATGAAGGCCACGCGATCGCGGTGCGCCGGGTCCATGTTGGCCTGGATCTTGAACACGAAGCCGGTCAGCTTCTCCTCCTCCGGCTGCACCTCGCGGCCCAGCGTGGCGCGTGGGCGCGGCCCGGGCGCGTGCTCGACGAAGAAATCCAGCAGCAGCTGTACGCCGAAGTTGTTCACCGCCGAGCCGAAAAACACCGGCGTCAGCTTGCCGGCCTGGTACTGCTCCAGGTCGAACGGATTGGACGCACCCTGCACCAGCTCCAGCTCGTCGCGCAGCTCGGCCAGCATGTCGGCGCCGACCGCCGCTTCCAGTCCGGGCGCGTCCAGGCCCTTGAAGATGGTCGAGTCCTGCCGCGTGAAGTTCTTGCCCAGCTCGAACACGTGCACTTCGTCGAGCAGCAGGTGATACACGCCCTTCAGCCGCTTGCCCATGCCGATCGGCCAGGTCACCGGCGTGCAGGCGATGCCGAGCACCGACTCGACCTCGTCCAGCAGCTCGATCGGCGAGCGGCCCTCGCGATCGAGCTTGTTGATGAAGGTCATGATCGGCGTGTCGCGCAGGCGGCACACCTCCATCAGCTTGATCGTGCGCTCTTCCACGCCCTTGGCGCAGTCGATCACCATCAGCGCAGAATCGACCGCGGTGAGCACGCGGTAGGTGTCCTCGGAGAAGTCCGCGTGGCCCGGCGTGTCGAGCAGGTTGACGATCTTGCCCTCGTAGGGGAACTGCATCACCGAGGAGGTGACCGAGATGCCGCGTTCCTTCTCCAGCGCCATCCAGTCGGACGTGGCGTGCCGCGCGGCCTTGCGGCCCTTGACGCTGCCTGCCATCTGGATCGCGCCGCCGAACAACAGCAGCTTTTCGGTCAGCGTGGTCTTGCCCGCGTCAGGATGGCTGACGATGGCGAAGGTGCGGCGGCGGCGGGTTTCTTGGGCGTGCGAGGACATGCGGGCGTCGGAGCGGGATTTGAACCGCCCATTGTAGCCGGATCGGACCTGCCGCCCGCCGGGAGCACGGGCGACCGCCACATGGCGTTCACACGTGCGCAACAGCCAGCGGGCGTAGCGTCGCGCGCGCGCCGCATACGCGTGCGCGCCCTGTCGCAAGGAGGTGGGCCATGAAACGTGTCGCCATGCTGTTCGCGTCGTTGATGATGCTGTCCGCGGTAATGGGTTCGGCTTTCGCGCAAGAGGCCAAGCCGTACAGGGAGGGGCCGGTCAGGCAGGTGAGCTTCATCAAGGTCAAGCCCGGCCAGTTCCACAACTACATGAAATACCTGGACGGCCCCTACAAGGCGGCGATGGAGGCCAGCATCAAAGCCGGACTGATCACCGGTTACTCGGTCTACCAGGCCCAGCCAAGGACGCCGCAGGACGCCGACCTGATCCTGGCGGTGACCTATCCGAACATGGCGGCGCTCGATCGCACCGACGAGGCCGATGCCATTCGCGCGAAAGTGATGGGTTCGCTCCAGGCGCAGGACAAGGCCGCCATGGACCGTGAATCGATGCGCGAACTGCTCGGCAGCCAGTTGATCCGCGAGCTGATCCTGAAATAGAGCGCCGACTCTGCATCACCGAAAGGCCCTCGCCGATGTGAGGCCTTTCGGGTCACCGGCTGGGGGCGCCCAGTAGGTCCTCGTAGAACGCACCGAAGGGCTCGGTGGGGTGGGCGATCTGGATTTCCAGCACCCACAGGCCCGGCGACGGCGTGCCCTCGAGGTCGCCCAGGTCGCCGGCCTTGTGCACGGCGTGCGGGAAGTCGCCCAGGCGGTGACCTTTGATCGCGTGGTTGAAGCGCCAACCCATGGCATCGGCGCGTTCGACCGCGAAGGCGTACAGCGCGCGGCCATCCAGGCCTTGCGTGCGCCAGGCCTGCGCCACCTCGTCGAACAGCTTGCGGGCGGCCTCGGCGCAGGCGCGCCGCTCCGGCGCCTCGCCCATCACGAAGGTATCGCCCACGTCGCCTTCGTGGCCTCGGAAAACCAGGCCCAGGTCGATGAAGTAGATGTCGTTCTCGCCCAGCCGTACCGAGGGATCGGAGCGCTGCCGGTAGGTCTTGAGCGTGTTCGCGCCGATGCGGATCACCACCGGATGCCATAGCCGTTCCACGCCCAGTTCCTCGAACACCTGCATGGCCTGGACCTTCGCTTCCTCTTCGCTGATGCCCGGGCGCATGCGCTCGCGGATGCCACGCAGGGCGGCCCAGCACTGCGTGCGGGCGTGCTGCATCCGGGAGGAATCGAAGCGTTCGCCGACGGCTTCGCGCTGGTTCATGGGCGATGTCCTGGGGCAGGGCAGCCATCATGGCAGGAGCACGCGCGGCACGCCCGTGGTTCGCCTGTGCGTGACGCCGGCTTGATCCGCCGTTAGCAGGCGCCGGCGTAGCGTGCCCGCGCCGGGTTCGGGATGAGGTCGACAGGGGCGGGCGGGAAGCGACCCCGGCCATAATCAACCTCTGGAGTATCGGCCATGAAAACCGCAATGCTGGCTGGCGTGCTGGCGGGTTTGTTGGTGCCTGCCGCCGCGTTTGCGCAAAATCCCATCGACGGCACCTGGAAGATCGACATGAGCAAAGTCCATCTTCCGACCAAGCCCGACGTGCTCGTGCTCAAGGACGGCATGTTCCAGTGCAAGACCTGCGTACCGCCGATCAAGGTCAGGGCCGACGGCACCGATCAGCCAGTCAGCGGCCACCCCTACTTCGATTCGATCGCGGTGGAGGTGGTGGACAAGCACACCGTCAAGGAAACCGACAAGAAGAACGGCAAGGTGGTCGCCACCGACACCACGACGGTGGCGCCGGACGGCAAGAGCGCCACCTTCGAGTTCAGCGACAGCAGCGCCAGCCAGGGCGCACCGGTCACCGGCAAGGGCAGCATGACCCGCGTGGCCGCCGGCCCGGCCGGTTCGCACGCGCTGTCCGGTTCATGGCGCACCAGACACATCAACAGCATGTCGGACAACGCGCTCACGATGAGCTTCAAACAGGACGGCGACACGCTGAGCATGCACAGCCCGACCGGCCAGTCGTACACGGCCAGGCTCGATGGCACCGATGCGCCATTCAAGGGCGATCCGGGCGTGAACAGCGTCAGCGTGCGCAAGAGCGGCAAGCACCGCTACGTGGAAACCGACAAGCGCGACGGCAAGGTGGTGAGCATCGCCACCATGACGCTGCATCCTGACGGCAAGACGATGGATGTGGCGATCGACAACAAGCTGCGCGGCACGACCATGTCATTCGTGGCGATGAAGCAGTGATCGATCGGCGGCAAAGCGCGGCGCTTGCCGCCGCGCCTTGGTGCAGCTCCCTTCAGCCGCCGGTAGCATCTGCGCGGAACGTCACCACCAGCACGTCCCGATGGGCGGGCAGGCTCGGATTCTTCGGCGTCACCGCGGTGACGCCGTGGAACACGCGTGCGTCGTCCACCAGCGCGGCATCCAGTGGATGGACCAGCGTGAAGCTGCCGAGCAGGCGGCCGTCGGGGGCATGGATGGTGGTGGTGCCGCTCTCGATGTTGGTCCGGTCGACCAGCAGCACCAGCACGTAGTCCACGCCATCGCGATGCACCCCTTCGGGCGTGGGTTCGCCGGCCTCGTCGGCGCGCGCCTCGATGCGGAACTGGTGCACCTCCACGCGCCAACGATCGACCTGCGGCGCGAGCCCCCCGAAGAAGCCGTGGCAGAAGCCGAGGATGCGGCGCAGGCTCGGGCCGTCGGCGACGATAGGCTCGAACCAGCGCTCGATGTCGCCCTGCAGCGTGTTGTAGGTCTTGCTCTGGTAGTGCGGCTGGTCCGGTTCGCGGCGGACGCCCTGCGCATCGGCCGCGAACACCGCATGGCGCCGCCGCCGGTGGCGGCCGACCGAGGCGAGGTAGGCATCCGGCGCGAGCGTGTCCCAGCTGGCGGTGAAGGTTGCCCAGTCGGGCAGGGTGGCGGCATCGAGCAGATCGCGCATCGTGTCGGCGGTGGCGAAGGCGAAGCCATCCTGGCGAAGCTGGTCGTACAGCGCTGGGAGTGCCGTGGTCATGGATGGGGCGCGCGGGAGGGGGCCACAGCATACGCCCGCGCGCGACCCCGAGCCCTCTCCCTGCGGGAGGCCGATCTGGAGCCCTTTCCCTCCGGGGGAGAGGGTTGGGTGAGGGGCCCGGGCTCGCGGAGAAGCTTACTGATACAGCGTGGCCCCTCTTTCGTTCTGTGGCAGGCCAGCCGCAGGGGCCGCCCTTCGCCGCAGCCCTGTCCTCGGAGATGGGAGGGGCGGAGGTTGAGGAATGCGCAAAGGACATCCAGACGTCTAGACGTCTATTGACACGAAGGTGCGGGACGACCAGAATCCACCCCACTCATCGAGACCGGCGGAGGGATAGGCCCTTTGATGCCGGGGCAACCTGCGGGAAGCGTTCCCGCCACGGTGCCAATTCCTGCGGGGCGCGTGAGCGCCACCGAGAGATGGGCGCGATTCGTCGCCGACGGCTTACCGTCGGCGAGGGGTGGCGACCTTTCCGGTTCCCGCGGGCGATGCCACGGAGAACCGCATGACCGCCCAGCTGCAGCCACTGTCCACCTCGTCCGTCGCCCCGCTGCCGTGGGTGGACGCGCGCAAGGGTGGCCTCACGTCCCGGCGCAGTACGCGGCAACTGGTGCTTTCCCCGAAGTACGGCCACGGCGCGCGTAGCGTCGACGTGCGCTATCTGTGGTGCGGCGCGGCCGATGCACCAACGGTGATCGTGCAGGGCGGAATTTCCGCCAGTCGCGACGTGACGGCCTTCGATGGCACGGAGGGCTGGTGGCAGGCGCTGGTCGACAGCGGCGCCGCCATCGATCTGGACCGCTGCCGCGTGCTCTCGATCGACTGGCTCGGTGCAGACGACCTGGGCGTCGAGGCGATTTCCAGCGAGGACCAGGCCGATGCGCTGGCCGCGCTGCTCGACGCACTGGGCATCCATCGCGCCCATGCCTTCGTCGGCGCTTCGTATGGCGCGATGGTGGCGCTCGCCTTCGCCGCGCGCCATCCGCGCGCCGTGGACCGGCTGGTGCTGCTGGCTGGCGCGCACCGCCCGCATCCGCTGGCCTCGGCCCAGCGCAGCGTGCAGCGCGGCATCGTGCGGCTGGGCCTGGCTCATGGGCAGGCCGACGAGGCGCTGGCGCTGGCGCGGCAGCTCGCCGTGACCACTTACCGCGGCCGCGAGGAGTTCGGCCGCCGCTTCGCCGGCGCGCCGGAGTTCCGCGGCGGCCGTTTTCGCCTGCCGGTGGAGGATTACCTGGAGCACCAGGGTCGCCGTTTCGTCGAGCGTTTCGATGCCCGGCGCTTCCTGGCCCTGTCCGAATCGATCGACCTGCACGAGGTCACGCCCGAGCGTATCCCCACCCCCTCTACGCTGGTCGGCTTCGCCTCCGACCTGCTGGTACCGCTGGCCGACCTGTGCGAACTGCAGCGGCGCCTGCACGGCCCCACCACGCTGGAAGTCCTCGAGTCGCCCTACGGCCACGACGGCTTCCTCAAGGAAACCCACCAGCTCGCGCCGCTGCTGCGCGCCGCGCTGGCCTGACCCTACGGAGCAATCCCCATGAGCGAATCGGCCCCCTGCACCCGCGCCGTGCGCGCCGGCATCGAAACGGATACGCAGCACGGCGCGGTCGTGCCGCCGCTGCACCTGTCGACCAACTACAGCTTCGCAGGCCTGGGTTTCGATGGCGTAGGCGGCAAGCGGCCGTACGACTACTCGCGCAGCGGCAACCCCACCCGCGACCTGCTCGGCAATGCGCTGGCCGAACTGGAGCTTGGCGCCGGCGCGGTGGTCACCGCCAGCGGGATGGCGGCCGTGGCATTGGCGCTGGAACTGGTGCCGGCCGGCGGCCTCGTGCTGGCCGCGCACGACTGCTACGGCGGCACCTGGCGGTTGCTCGACGCATGGGCGAAGAAGGGCCGCTTCGAGGTCGCGTTCGTCGACCTCACCGACCGCGCGGCACTGGCCGACGGTCTTGCGCGCAAGCCGGCGCTGGTGTGGGTGGAGACCCCCTCCAACCCGCTGCTGCGCATCACCGACATCCGCCACGTGGCGCAGGCCGCCCATGCGGGCGGTGCGCTGCTGGCGGTGGACAACACGTTCCTCTCGCCTGCGTTGCAGCAGCCGCTCGCGCTCGGTGCGGACGTGGTGGTGCACTCGACCACCAAGTACATCAACGGCCACAGCGACGTGGTCGGCGGCGCGGTGGTGGCGCGCGATGCCGCGGTCGCCGGGCAGTTGAAGTGGTGGGGCAATTGCCTTGGCCTGACCGGTGCGCCGTTCGACAGTTTCCTTACCCTGCGCGGCTTGCGCACGTTGGCCGTGCGCCTGCGCCAGCACCAGGAAAACGCCCTGCGCATCGCCGAGTACCTGGCGATGCACCCGGCGGTACGCACCGTGTATTACCCGGGTCTGCCGGGCCATTCGGGCCATGCGCTGGCCGCGCGCCAGCAGCAGGGATTCGGCGCCATGCTCAGCTTCGAACTGGAAGGCGGCGAGGCCAACGTCGCCGCTCTGGTCGATGGCCTGGAGTTCTTCTCGCTGGCCGAATCGCTGGGCGGCGTGGAAAGCCTGATCGCCCATCCGGCCTCGATGACCCACGCCGCGATGGCGCCCGAAGCGCGGCGCAACGCCGGCATCGCCGACACACTGCTGCGGGTGTCGGTCGGCATCGAGGATGGCGACGACCTGCTGCTGGATCTCTCGCGTGCGCTCGAGCGCGCCGCGGCCGCCAAGCCGTCCAAACACCGGGTGAGTGCATGAACGCAGTGCTGGCGGACTGTTGTCGTACGCAACCGACGCCCGCCATTGCCGTGGTGCTGCTGGGCACCGGCGTGGTCGGCGGTGCGTTGCTCAAGCTGCTCGACACGCCGGCCGCCGCGCCGCTCAGGCTGGTCGGCGCCGCCAATTCGCGCCGCCAGCAGACCGATCCCGGGCGGCTGGCCCAGCGCAACCTGCGCGAGCAACTGCGCAGCCAGGGCGAGGCGCGCGACGATGCGGCGCTGTTCGCCGCACTGGACTCCAGTGGTGCGCCGGTCAGGGCGATCATCGACGCCACCGCCAGCAGCACGCTCGCCGCGCGGCATGCGACCTGGCTGGCGCAGGGCTACCACGTGGTCACCGCGAACAAGGCGCTGGCCGGCGGCGAGCTGGCCGGCTGGCGCGCGCTGCAGGCCGCGCTCGCCCAGGGTGCACGCTATGGTGACGCGGCTACCGTCGGCGCCGGCCTGCCGGTGCTTTCCACGCTCCGCCGTCTGCGCGGCTGTGGCGATTGCCTGCTCACGCTCGAAGGTGTGTTCTCCGGCTCGCTGTCCTACCTGTTCAACCAGTACGACGGCAGCCGCCCGTTCTCTGCCTTGCTCGCCGAGGCGCGCACGCTTGGCTATACCGAACCGGATCCTCGCTCGGACCTGTCCGGCGAAGACGTAGCGCGCAAGCTGCTGATCCTGGCCCGCCATGCAGGCTTCGCGCTGGGCAGCGACGAGGTGGAAGTGGAAAGCCTGGTGCCGCCCGCGCTGTGTGAGGTCGACACCGCAGCCTTTCTCGATCGCCTGGCCGAGCTCGACGCGCCGCTGGCCGAGCGCCATGCACAGGCGGCCGCGCGCGGCAACGTGCTTCGCTTCCTGGCCCGCCTCAATCAGCGCGGCCGCGCCCGCGTCGGGCTGGTCGAAGTGCCGCCGACGCATCCGGCCGCGCGGCTTTACGGCACCGACAACCAGTTCGCCCTCACCACCACCCGCTACAACACCCAGCCGATGGTGATCCAGGGGCCCGGCGCGGGCCCCGAGGTGACCGCGCAGGCGTTGCTGGGGGATGTGTTGGCGTTGGTCTGAGGCGGCAGGTCCCTTCGACTTGCGCGCGGCAACGGCTCATTGCCGGCGGATCCGGGCCTGGAACGGCTCCTTGCCGGCGGATTCACCCGTCGACCGCTAGCGTCCGCTGGCCATGCCCCCGCGTCCCTTACCCAATCCCTTCGGCGTCCCGTTGGCCAAGCCGGTGGACGAGGTGCCGGCCGGCACGCTCACTACGCTGCGGCACAAGGCGCGCGGCTGCCGGGCCTGTCCGCTGTGGCGCTACGGCACGCAGACCGTATTCGGCCAGGGTCCGGCCGCCGCGCAGGTGATGCTGATCGGCGAGCAGCCGGGCCTGCACGAGGATCGCGAAGGCGTGCCCTTCGTCGGCCCGGCCGGGCAACTGCTCGACCGCGCGCTGGGTGAGGCGGGACTGGATCGTTCGGCGCTCTATCTCACCAACACCGTCAAGCACTTCAAGTACGAAACGCGCGGCACAGCCAAGCTGCACAAGCGCGCGAACGCAGCCGAGCAGGCCGCCTGCCGCATGTGGCTGGCCGCCGAGCTGCTGCGGGTGAAGCCGAAGCTGGTCGTGGGGCTGGGCGCGATGGCGGCGCAGACGATGTTTGGCAATGCCTTCCGCATCACCCGAGAGCGCGGGGTATGGCGACCGCTGGGCGAGGGTGCGCAGGGGCTGGCGACCTGGCATCCGTCGGCCGTGCTGCGCATGCCCGAGGAGCAGAAGCGACACGCGGCGTTCGGGGAACTGGTGGCGGACCTGCGGGCGGTCGCCGGCGCGCTGGAGGAATGGGCGTAGGGCGGCTCGGGGCGCGGTCCGCTTGTCAATGGAAATCCCGCGAGCGCACGTCCAGCTCGCCGAGCATCGGCGTCAGATCCTCCAGCGTGTGCGCGATCAGGTGCTGCACGCCGTGCTGGCTTTCCAGGTGGCCCTCGACCGCGAGCAGCCGCGAGGCCAGCAGCACGCGGCGCTGGCGCAGCACGACGCGCCGCCAGATCACCACGTTGGTCAGCCCGTGCTCGTCCTCGATGGTCAGGAACACCACGCCGCTGGAGGTCTGCGGCTGCTGGCGCAGCGTGACGATGCCAGCCACGCGCACCGGCCGGCCGCTGGGCAGCGAGGCCAGCTCGTTGGAGGCGCGGTAGTGCCGCGCGCGCAGCCGCGGGCGCAGCAGGTGCAGCGGATGCGGGCCCAGCGTGGTGCCGGTGAGCGCGTAGTCGGCGCGCAGGTCCTCGCCGCGCGTAGGCAGCGGCAGCGCGATGGCGTCGGTCTCGGGCGTCGGGCCGGGAAACAGCGGCAACTGCGGTTCCACGCCGGCGATCGCCCAGCGCGCGCGATGGCGATGACCGGCCAGCGCACGCAGGGCGCCGGCGTCGGCGAGCAGGGCCTGGTCGCGGCGGTCGAGTCTCGCGCGGATGCTGAGATCGGCCACGTCGGCGAACGGGCGCTCCTGGCGGGCGGCCATGATGTCCCGGGCGGTCGCTTCGGAGAAGCCGCGGATCAGCCGCAGGCCCATGCGGATCGCCGGTTGCAGGCGCGCGTCGCGTTCGGGCTCGAGCGTGCAGTCCCAATCGCTGTGGCGCACGTCGACGGGCAGCGTGCGGATGCCGTGGCGGCGGGCGTCCTGCAGCAACTGGTCGGGCGAGTAGAAACCCATCGGCGCGGAGTTGATCAACGCGCAGGCGAACGCCGCCGGCTCGTGGCATTTGAGCCAGCTGCTCACGTAGGCGAGCAGGGCGAAGCTGGCCGCGTGCGATTCGGGGAAGCCGTAGCTGCCGAAGCCCTTGATCTGCTCGAACAGGTGCTCGGCGAAGTCGCGCGTGTAGCCGTTCCTCGCCATGCCGGCGAGCAGCTTGTCGCGATGCGGCTCCAGGCCGCCGTGGCGTTTCCATGCCGCCATAGAACGCCGCAGGGCATCGGCCTGACTGCCGCTGAAATCGGCGGCCTCCATGGCGATCTGCATCACCTGTTCCTGGAACAGCGGGACGCCCAGCGTCCGCTTCAGCACGTTCTTCAGTTTGTCCGATGGGTAGTCGACCGGCTCCTCGCCATTACGCCGGCGCAGGTAGGGATGCACCATGTCGCCCTGGATCGGGCCGGGGCGCACGATCGCCACCTCGATCACCAGGTCGTAGAACTCGCGCGGCTTCAGGCGCGGCAGCATCGCCATCTGCGCGCGCGACTCGATCTGGAACACGCCGATGGTGTCGGCGCGGCCGATCATCTCGTAGGTCGGCCGGTCGTCCTTGTGGTCCTTGTTGATGCCGGCGATGGTGTAGTCGCCGCGGCCGTTCCCCTTCAGCAGGTCGAAGGTCTTGCGCAGCGCCGTGAGCATGCCCAGCGCCAGGCAATCGACCTTGAGCATGCCCAGCGTGTCCAGGTCGTCCTTGTTCCACTGGATCACCGTGCGGCCGTCCATCGCGGTGTTCTCCACCGGCACCAGGGTGGAGAGCGGATGCTCGGAAATGACGAAGCCGCCCGGGTGCTGCGAGAGGTGGCGCGGAAAGCCGATCAGCTGCGCGGTAAGGACGAGCACCTGGCGGATCAGCGGCGCGTGCGGATCGAAGCCGCGCTCGCGCAGGCGGTCCGACGGCGGCACCTCGCCGCTCCAGCGATCCAGCGTGGCGGACAGCTCGCCAGCCAGTTCCGGCGACATGCCCAGCGCCCGCGCGACGTCGCGGACCGCACCGCGGCCACGGTATTCGGTGGCCACCGCGGTGAGCGCGGCACGGTCGCGGCCGTAGCGGTCGAACACGTACTGCAGCACTTCTTCGCGGCGCTCGTGCTCGAAGTCGACGTCAATGTCGGGCGGCTCGTCGCGGTCGGCCGAGATGAATCGTTCGAACAGCAGGTTGCTCGTTTCCGGATCGGCCTCGGTGATGCCCAGCACGAAGCAGACCAGCGAGTTGGCTGCCGAGCCGCGGCCCTGGCAGAGGATCTGCTTCGAGCGCGCGAAATGCACGATGTCGTACACCGTGAGGAAATAGGATTCGTATGCCTTGGTCCGGATCAGGGCCAGTTCGCTCTCGATCTGCGTGCGCCACTCGTCCTTCGCACCGCCCGGCCAGCGCCAGCGCACACCTTCCTCGACCAGCTGCCGCAGCCAGCTGGCCGGAGTGTGACCCTGCGGTACCAGCTCGTGCGGATAGGTGTAGTCGAGGTCCTCCAGCTTGAACGTGCAGCGCTGCACGATCGCCACGCTCTCGGCGAGCAGTTCAGGCGGATAGATGGCCGAGAGCGCGCGACGCGTGCGCAGGTGGCGCTCGCTGTTGGGGAACAACCGATGGCCGGCCTGCGCCACGGTGGTGTGGTGGCGGATGGCAGTCATCACGTCCTGCAGCGAGCGCCGGGCGCGCACGTGCATGTGCGCGTCACCGCTGGCGACCAGCGGCAGCGCCAGGCGTTCGCCCAGGGCGCGCAGGGCGGCCAGGCGCGCGTCGTCGTCGGGGCCGCGGTGCAGCTCGACCGCGAGCCAGCAGCGGCCGGGAAAACGTGCTTTCAGCCAGGCGCCTTCGCGTTCGTCCGGCTCCGGGCCGGGCAACCACAGTGCGAGCAGGCCTTCGGTCTCGCCCACGTCTTCGCGCAAGGATTCGTAGCTGCCCTTGGGCGCGCGGCGGCGCGCGGCGGTGATGAGCCGGCACAACCGTGCGTAGCCTTGCTGGTTCTCCACCAGCAGCACGCACTTGGGACCGTCTTTGAACCGGAACTCGCTGCCGACGATCAGCTCGATGCCGGTTTCGCGCGAGGCTTCCAGCGCGCGCACGATCCCGGCGAGCGTGCATTCGTCGGTGATCGCCAGCGCGCTGTAGCCCTGTTGTTTGGCGCGTTCGAACAGCTCGATGGCGAGCGAGGCGCCGCGCTGGAAGCTGAAGGCGGACAGGCAGTGGAGTTCGGCGTAGGCGGGGAAGGTCATGGTCGCCATCCTTCTACGCATCGTAGGAACAAGTCTTGAGGCGAGCCCCAGCCCCTCGTCCCGGCCCTCTCTCCCATCCTTGATTGAGGCCGGGTGAGAGGGAGCAAAGGCCCGTTCATGCGAACCACCCGTGCAGCATGAAGCCCTCGCGCTCGCCGACCGGGCAGTAGGCCCAGGCGCGCTGGCCGGCAGCGGTTTCGATGACGTAGTAGTCGCGCCGCACGTCGCCGTCCCACCAGCCGCTTTCGATGCGCTCGGGGCCGGCCAGGATGCGTGGCGAGCGCTCGCGCAGCGGGATCGGTTGCGGCAGCAACCAGCCGGGGCGCGGCAATGGCGGGCCCTCGGCGCTGTCGCCATGGTCGCGCCAGGCGCGTTCGGGGCGGTGGTCGGCGTGGATCGAAAGGCCGTGCACGGCGGCGTCGCCCAGCCTCGCGCGCAGGCGTTCGCGCAGCTGCTCCCATGGCACCGCCTGTTGCGGGCGCACGTCGAACAGATCGCGGCCGGACGGCACGAACGGGGGCAGCTCGCGCGCGATCAGCTGCAGTGCACGCACCGGCGCGGCCAGTTGCACGGGATCGAGCCGGCCGCGGGCCAGTTCGAACAGCATGGCCGGATCGCGTTCGGGCGCGAGCAGGCCGACCGGCACTTCGGTGGCGGCGCCGCGCTCGTGCTCGAGCTTCAGCACGAAACGCTGTACGCCGCCGTCGCGGCCGGCAAGATAGGCCGCCAGGTCACCGGTCATTCGGCGCAAGGGGAACAGCAACTGCCCGGTGGCGCCGACCTCGTAGTTGAACTCGATGCGCGCCTGGAAATGATCCGGCGGCTGGTAGCAGTCCAGCGGCGTGGCCAGCGTGCCGGCGAGGCGATCGAGCTGGTCGAGGGTGTCGGTGCCCACGCGCCGGGCCAGCGCCGCGCGCGGCAATGCGTAGATCTGCGCAAGCTTGCGCAGGCCCATGCGACGCAGGCTGGTGGCGGCCTCGGGCGGAAGTCCCGCGCGTTCGACCGGCAATTGGCCGAGCGCCTGGCGCAGCGGTGCATCGTGGGTGATCGCCAGGCCGTCGTGCACGCCGGCCAGCGCACGCGCGGCCCACGGGTTGGGCGCCAGTGCGATGCGATGGCGGAAACCGAGCGCGACCAGTTCCTCGCGCATCATGGCTTCCATCCGCGGCCACTGGCCGAACAGGCGGAAACTGGCTTCTACCTCGACCAGCAGCGAGGCGGGCATTTGCCGGCTGACCTGCGCGCCGTAGCGATAGGCCCAGGCAGCGAGGAAGTCGTGCCAGCGGGCGGTGTCTGCCGGATCGTGCTCGACTGCGGCAAAGCGCGCGCAGATAGCCTGCGCGGTGGGCAGTGGCAGGCCGGCGCGCAGGCCTGCCGCCTTGGCCGCGGCGTTGACCGCGCGCAGCATGCGCCGCTGCAAGGGGCCATCGACCAGCACCAGCGGCTCGTCCGGCGTGGCATGGCGGCGGAGCACGCCGTCGAGCGCCAGCTGCGGCAACAGGATGCAGGCCCACAACATGCGCGCGCCTCAGGCGCGATCCGGAACGGCCTCGGATGGGCTGTCCGGGATCGGTGCGGGGGATGGGCCGGCCGGCAACGGCCAGGACAACGGCTGCGCCGGCGGATTGCCGCCGCGGCACTTGAGCACGCGCAGGCGCGCGGGGTTCGTTTCCAGCATCAAACGCAGCGCGGCGGGCGAGGCATGGGCGGCGGCCGATGCGGGGCGCATCGCCAGTCCCAGGCACTGCCCGGCTTCCGCCGCCAGTTGCAGCCGCCGCAGTGTGCGGTCGTCCGGTTGCTGCGGCCAGCACAGCACGGCGGCGCAGGCGGCCGAGCGCAGGCATTGCTCGGCCGCCCAGGGCGCGTCGCGCGGCTCGGCACGTACCACCTGCAGCCGATCCAGTCGGACGCCGGCGTTGGCCCAGGCGGCGGGGAAGGGAAGGTAGGGCGGAGCGATCAGTGCGACCAGGCCACTGGCGTGCGTCAGGCGTGCCAGCGTGGGCCATAGCAGGGTCAGTTCACCGATGCCGTCCAGGGGCAGCAGTACTTCGCTCAACGCGGCCTCGGGCCAGCCGCCGCTGGGCAGCGCCGCGTCCAGCAGCGGAAAACCGGTCGGCTGGCGCGAAGGCGGGCGCGCCTGCGGCTGGCCACGCCACAGGCGGCGGGCGTCGAACAGATGATCGAGGGCGACCACGTTGCTCATGTGCGCGCTGCGGAACGGTCGATGGCGATGTTGATCTTCATGGTGCGTCTTGCTTCGCTTGGGGCGAGGTGCGGGGCCGGCCTTGGTCCCTTACCCCGGCCCTCTCACCGTAGAGGAGGGGGAGTTGGTTATGGCGGCCTGGCCGTTTTCCTCAGCCGGGCCTCACAAGCCCGGCGAACAGGCCTTCGATGGCGAAGTCGGTGGCGCGCGGATCCACCTCGATCGGCGCGTAGGCCGGGTTGCGCGGCAGCAGGCGGATGCGGCCGTTCCCGCGTTCGAACCGTTTGACGGTGAACTCGCCTTCCAGCCGCGCCACCACGGTCTGGCCATGGCGCGCCTCGGGGGTGCGGTGTACGCCGATCAGGTCGCCAGGGAGGATGCCGTCCAGCAGCATCGACTCGCCGACCACTTCAAGCAGGTAGTCCGGTTTGAGTCGGAACAGCGAAGCGTCCAGCGCGACCTCGCGGCGTACTTCGGCGTCCGAGCCGATCGGCCGGCCTGCCGCCACGCGACCCAGCAACGGTACCTGCAGCGTCGGCACCGGCTTGGGCTGGCGCAGGCGGATGCCGCGGGCCTGGCCGGGCACCAGTTCGACGTAGCCCTCGCGCGCCAGCGCCTCCAGGTGCAATCGCGCGGAGCGGTTCTGCTTGAGGCCCAGTGCGGCGGCGATCTGCAGCTGCGAGGGCGGGCAACCATGCGCCGCGATGTGCTGGCGCAGGAAGTCGAGCAGGGCCTGGCGGGTAGGCGTAAGGGTCATGGTTACTAATATTAGTACATGAGGTAAGGTCGCGGCAGGGGCGTGCTTTTGGCATCATTTCGTTAAGGGGAATCCGGCGGTTTGCCGAAAGCGTGAAGGCCCAAGGGATTGCAATGCGCCCGTGATGGACTTCAGGCCGAGTGGGGGAAACACATGGTGTCCGCTTTGCTGCTGGGCGTTGGCTTGCTGCTGGGTGCGACCGCGGTGGGCGCCAACGTGCCGGCCTCCGCTCCCGCCGGGGCGGCCTCGACCGCAGTGCTGCCGACGCCGCAATTCCGCCGCTATGGCAGCGCCAATGGCTTGTCCAGCAGCCTGGTCTACAGCGCGGTCCAGGCGCCGGACGGCACCATGTGGTTCGGCACCAAGAACGGCATCGCCCGCTTTGATGGCGTGGAGTTCAGGAACTACCGCCATGCCTCCGGGAATCCCGGCTCACTCTATGCCAATGGCATTTCCACGCTGCTGATCGACACGCGGGGCCGCCTGTGGGCAGGCGGGCTGGACGCCGGCCTGAACCTGTTGGATGAGGCCACCGGCAAGTTCCGGCACTGGGGCCACGACCCGGCCAACCCCGCCAGCCTCTCCAGCGGAAAGGTCTGGGCACTGGCGCAGACGGCGGATGGCAGCCTCTGGGTGGGTACGCGCCTCGGGCTGGACCGGATGCGCGCGGACGGCAACTTCGAGCACGTCGTCAACCCGCTGCTCGGGCCGGCGCCGGCCGACTTCGGTGAGGTGGCCGCGCTCTACGTCGATCCCCGCCAGCGGCTCTGGATCGGCAGCGCCCACGGGCTGTTCCGTCGCGACGCGGATGGCAGCTGGCATCACGTACTGCCGGCCGACCCGGGCCAGACGGTGGACGCCTGGCGCATCGATGGCAACGGCGACGAGGTGCGCATCGCCACCGTGCGCGGGCTGCTGGTCGTGGGCGCCGACGGGCGGGCGCATCGCTTCGCCCGCGACGAGTTGCCCGACACCAACGTCATGGCCAGCACGCGCGACCATGCCGGACGCCTGTGGATCGGCACCCAGCGCGGCCTGTTCCTGCAGGATCGGCCGGGCGGCGCGGTGATCCCGGTGATGGACCGGCCGGTGCTCTACGGTAACCTCCCCGGCACCTGGGTCTGGCAACTCTACGTGGACCGCGAAGGCGGACTGTGGGTGACCATGCTCGATGGTGGCGTGGCCTACCTGGCGGCCGGCTGGTACAGCTTCAGCCGCTACACGCATGTCCCCGACGATCCGGCCAGCCTGCGCGATTCGGTCGCCACCACCATGGCCCGTGGCCGCGATGGCAGGCATGTGTGGGTGGGCGAGCGCGGCGGCAGGGTCGACCGTCTCGACCCCTACACTGGCGCGGTCGAGCACGAGTTCTCGGACCTGCACGGCGACGTGCTGGGCATGACCGAGGACGACGGCGGACGGTTGTGGGTAGCGGTGCAGGGTGCGCTCTACCGTGCCAAGGGTGGCAAGGCCGACCGGGTCGACCCGGAGGGCAGGATGTTCAGCCGCCCGCTCGAGGTCGAGCCCGGCCCCGACCATCGCCTGTACGTGCGCACCTACCGCGAGGGCCTGTTCCGCGTCGATCCGGACACGCTGGCGGTGACGCCCGTGCCGCTGCACCAGGCCGACGACAAGATGCTGTGGGGCGCGCAGATGACGCTCAACGACCGCGGCACGTTCTACTACGCCAGCGAAGGCGGCCTGATGCAGCTGGACCCCACGGACACCTTCTTCGAGCCGGTGCCCGGCGGTCCCACCGGGGTTTCCGTGGAGGCCTTCAGCTTCTCGCCCGACGGCTTGTGGCTGGCCACGCCCGACGGGCTGGAGCAGTACCGCTACCACGGCGACGGCCTGGCGCTGGTGCGGCACGTGGACATGGCGCACGGCTGGCCTTCGGTCGGGGTGGTCGACATGCGCGTGGACGCGCGCGGGCGGGTGTGGATCTTCGGCACCGACGGGCTGTGGCGCTTCGACCCGGACTCCGGCCGCTTCCGCTCGTTCGGCCTGCAGGATGGACTGAGCAACACCGAGTTCTCGCGCGGCTTCGCATTGATGCCCGACGGCAACCTCTACGCGCCGACGCTCGGCGGCGTGGTCGCCTTCGACCCCGACCGCGTATGCGAGCAGGCCACCGTGCCGCAGCTGGCGCTGACCCGCGTGCGGGTGCGCCGCCGCGGCCAGCTCACCGACCTGCCACTGGGTCCCGGGCCGGTCGAAGTGGACTGGCGCGACCGCGAGCTCGGCGTGGAAGCGCGGCTGTTCTCCTACGTCGACCCGCACGCCAACCGCTACCGCTTCCGCCTCGACGGCCTGGACAGCAACTGGGTCGACGTGGACAACCGCGGCCAGCGCGATTTCGCCGGACTGGGCGCGGGCGACTACACGCTCCGGGTGATGGCGGTCGGTGCCGGCGGCGCCTGGGCAAGCCTGGCCACGCCGCTGCGCATCCATGTCGAGGCGCCGCCCTGGGCGCGCTGGTGGGCCTGGCTGACCTACGCCATCACCCTGGTCCTGAGCGTGTGGATGGCGTTGTGGGTATGGCGCCGGCGCATCGCGCAGCGCCATCGCATCGCGCTGGCCGAACAGCAGCGCTGCCTTGCCGAGGAGGCCAGCGCTGCCAAGACCCAGTTCCTGGCGACGTTGAGCCACGAAATCCGCACCCCGATGACCGGCGTGATGGGCATGGCCGAATTGCTGCTGACCACGCCGCTCAAGCCCGAGCAGCGCGACTACACCCTGGCCATGCAGCGCTCAGGCGGCATGCTGCTCAAGCTGCTCAACGACGCGCTGGACCTGGCCCGCATCGAAGCTGGGCGGCTGGACCTGGAACAGGCACCGTTCGATCCGCGCGAGTTGCTCGATGACGTGGTGCAACTGCAGCTGGGCCACGCCCAGGCCAAGCGCCTCACCCTCGCGACGGAGCTGGACGACGGCCTGCCGCCGAAGGTCATCGGCGACGCTGTGCGCATCAAGCAGGTGCTGCTCAACCTCACCCACAACGCGCTCAAGTTCACCGAATACGGCAGCGTGAAGTTGCGCGCCGAGCGTTGCGCCGAAGACCTGGTCTTCAGCATCACCGACACCGGGCCGGGCATTCCCGAAGCCGCGCAGGCGCGGTTGTTCCAGCGCTTCGAACAGATCGAGGGCCCACAACGGAACGCCGGCAGCGGGCTGGGCCTGGCGATCTGCCGCGAGCTGGTCGGCATGATGGGCGGCAACATCGAACTTCAATCGCGCCTGGCCCACGGCAGCACTTTCCGCGTGCGCCTGCCACTGCACGCGCCCGGAGAGACCGCCGCGGCGACCGCTGGCGTGCCCGCGCCGATCGGCCGCGCGTTGCACGTGCTGCTGGTCGAGGACGACGCCATCGTCGCTGCCGTGATCCGCGGCCAGCTCGAGCGCCAGCACCATCGCGTCTGCTACGTCGCCAACGGCCTGGGCGCGCTGGCCGAACTGGACCAGTCAGCCTTCGACGTGACGCTGCTGGACCTCGATCTCCCGGGCGTCGACGGCTTTCAGGTCGCCCGCCTGATCCGCCAGCGCGAGGAACCGGGCCGGCACCTGCCCATCGTCGCGATCACCGCACGCTCCGGCGGCGGCGAAGAGGTGCACGCGCGGGAAGCAGGAATGGACGCGTTCCTGCGCAAGCCTTTCAGTGGCGAGGATCTCGCCGAGCTTTTCGCACAGCTGGTGCCCGAAGCGGCCATGCCGGCGGTCGAGGAGGTGGACCCGGCCTGATCGCAGGACGGCAGGCGCGTTCTCGCGCCGCCAACACCGGATACGCGAACCTCGGGGACACGCAACCTGCGAGGCCGCACATGAACAAGGAACAGCAAGCGAAGCCGGGCAAGCGAAATGCCTCCGGCAAGCACGACAAGCCCGACCGGCTCGACACCATCGAAGAAGCGGACAACCGCACGGAGCGACTCGACCCGGAGCGCGCCAGCGCAACCACCGACCCTGTCCAGGACATGCTCGAAGCAGGCGAAACCAATGCCGACTACAGGGACGAGGCCAATCGCAGGGCGCCTACACTGGGCCCGTCCGACCCGGCGGCCGACGTGTGAGCGGTGGTTCCTCGGCCGGGGTCAGGCAGTAGAGCAGGGGATTGAAAATCCCCGTGTCGGTGGCTCCGTGCCGCATTGGCGAGATCCGATGGGGGCGCGGCTCCGCTGCTTAGGCAGCGCATGTGCGGACCCGGGCCCATCGCCTCGACCTGCCGGACAGCAGGGACGAAAAAGCCCGCGGCATGCGCGGGCTTCGTCGTTTCATGGTGGCCGGGGACGGAATCGAACCGCCGACACGGGGATTTTCAATCCCCTGCTCTACCAACTGAGCTACCCGGCCGGGAAGAGGGCCACGATTGAATGCGTGCTACGTGGAGCCGCGCATTAAATCGGATGTGCGTACTTGCGTCAAGGTTCGTCGGGAGCGACGTAACCGGCGGGCTGGGCCACGTCGCCGCCGAAAAAATACTTCTCCATCTCGCCGGCGAGGAACTGCCGGGTCTTCGCTTCCAGCGGGTTGAGGCGGTACTCGTTGATCAGCATGGTCTGGTGGGCGAGCCATTGCTGCCAGGCCTGCCTGGAGACGTGTTCGTAGACGCGCTGGCCGAGCGGACCGGGCCAGGGGGCGAAGTCGAGGCCTTCGGCGTCGAGGCCGAGCTTGGCGCAGTGGACGGTGCGGGGCATGGGGGATTCCTCGGTGCTACTCACGTGCTCGTTCGCGCTGAGCGCAGCTTGCGCCGGCAAGCGGGGTTTTAGCGGTGCCCGGCTCGCTTCGGCGCATGTCCTTCGACTTCGGCCTGCGCCCGGCACGAACGGCTGGTGGTTTCAGGGCGGATGGTGCGGTTGGTGTGCCAGTGTTTCGAGCAAGGTGCGCACTGGGGCGGGCAGGCCGAGGCTCGGCCATTCGTCGCGGGCGTACCAGCGCAAGGATGCATTATCGGCGATGGCGGGCCGGGCTGTCGCGCCGTCGAACAACAGCGGCTCGACGTTGAGCCGGTAGTGGCTGAAGACGTGGACGAAAGGTGCGAGCGCCTGCGCGTCGTCCAGCTGCGCGTGGTCCTGCGCCAGGCGCCAGGCAGCTTCGTGGCCGGGCGCTTCGGGCAGGCTCCACAGGCCCGACCAGACACCGCTCGGGCCGCGTCGTTCCAGCAGCACGCGGCCTTCGCCGTCGCGCAGTACCAGCATGGTGGTGGCGCGCGTGGGCACGACCTTGCCCGGCCTCGGCGTGGGCAACTGCGCGGTGCGGCCTTCGCGGCGGGCGACGCAAGCCTCGGTGAGCGGACAGGCAAGGCAGAGCGGGCGCGAGCGCACGCAGACGGTGGCGCCCAGGTCCATGATCGCCTGGGTGTAATCGGCCACGCGCTCGTGCGGCGTATGCGCGTCGGCCCGTTCCCACAGATGCTTTTCGACCGCACCCAGGCCGGGATGGCCCTCGATGCCGTGGTAGCGCGTGAGCACGCGCTTGACGTTGCCGTCGAGGATCGCAAAGCGCAGGCCGTGTGCCTGCGCCAGGATCGCGCCGGCGGTGGAGCGGCCGATGCCGGGCAGCGCCGCGAGCGCGTCGAAATCGCGCGGCAGGTCGCCGCCGTGGCGCTCCATGCACAGCCGCGCGGCGCGGTGCAGGAAGCGCGCGCGGCGGTAGTAGCCCAGCCCCGACCACAGCGCGAGCACGCGGTCTTCCTCCGCCGCGGCGAGGGCGCGCAGCGTCGGCAGTGCCTCGGTGAAGCGCAGGAAGTAGGGGATGACCGTGGCGACCTGGGTCTGCTGCAGCATCACCTCGGACAGCCACACGCGGTAGGCGTCACGGCGACCATCGGCCGTAGCGGCCTGCCAGGGAAGGTCATGGCGGCCGTGGCGGTCGAACCAGGGCAGCAGGTCGGCGGCGAGGGTGGAACTCATTGGGTGTCGCTGGTGGCTGGCGCGGCGGGCTTGGCGGTGCTGGCCGCGGGCGCAGGCGCGAGTTCCAGGTGCAGGCCTTCGACGTGCACGCCGGCCATGTCGAACGTGGCGGCGTCGATGTGGCCACTGCCCGGCGGTGGATCGAGTCTGGGACCCTCCGTGTCGCCGATGTGCGACCACCAGCGCGCCACGGCCAGCGGCGGCAGGCGCAGATCGACGTGGTTGCCGGGTCCGTCGAGCTTGAGCGCGAGCAGCAGCGGATCGCTCTGGTTGGCGGGGGTCAGGCCCAGCGAGATGTCATAGCGGCCGGCGTCGGCCTCGTCGAGCGAGCCGGCGAGCGTGGCCGCGGCGTCGGCTGCGCCGTGCCAGTGCGCTTCACCGGTCAGTTGCATCGACAGCGTGGTGCCGCGGCTGAAGTCGAGGTTGATGTCGTTGAGCTGCAACGCATTGCCCTGGATGCGCGGCGTAGCGGTGAGGCGCAGCTGCATCGCCGTGCCGCCGGCATCCTTGGCCGAGACCACCAGCGGGAACGGCTGGCCGGTGAGCAGGCTGCCGGCGTCCAGCGAGAAGTCGCGCAGCAACAGCTGGTTGCCACGCACGAGCGTGCCGCGAGCGATGCGCACGCCGGTGTCGATGCGCGGGATGTTGGGGGCGCCGGCGGAGCCGGAGGGCAGACTGGAGAGCCACGCCTGCAAGGCGTCGAGATCCACCCGCGGCGCGTCGATTTCCAGCCGCGAGATCACCGTGGGTCCGCCGAACAGCGTGCTCCAGGGCAGCGCCAGGCGGCCGTTGGCGGCCAGCAGGATCGGCATGCTGGCGCCCTGCGCGGTGAGGGTGAGCCCCTGCAGTTCCAGCGCCGGGCGCGGGAACAGCGTGGGGCTGGCCGGGCTGGCCAGGCTGAGTTCAAGCCCGGCCTTGGCCGCCTGCTCCTGCAGCATGGCAGTGAAGCGTTCCGGCTGGAGCAGCAGGTAGACGGTCACCACCAGTGCGACCAGTCCGGCAACGAGAATGCCGGTCAGGGCCAGCAGCGCGTAATGCAGCCGCCGTGTCATTGCCATTGCGATCAGGCTCGGGCCAGCGTGGCCGGCAGCAGGCCGTCGACGAAGGCGCGGGCGTCGAACTCGCGCAGGTCAGTGGCGCTCTCGCCCAGGCCGACGAAGCGGATCGGCAGGCCGAACTCGCGCGCCAGCGCGAACACCACGCCGCCCTTGGCGGTGCCATCCAGCTTGGTGACGACTAGGCCGGTCACGCCGACGATCTGCTGGAACTGGCGCAGCTGGCTGATCGCGTTCTGGCCGGTGGTGCCGTCGATCACCATCAGCACCTCGTGCGGCGCGTCCGGGTCGAGCTTCTTCAGCACGCGGGCGATCTTGGACAGCTCGTCCATCAGGCCGCCCTGGGTGTGCAGGCGGCCGGCGGTGTCGGCGACCAGCACGTCGGCGTTGCGCGAGCGCGCGGCCTGCAGCGCGTCGAAGATGACGCTGGCGGAGTCGGCGTCCTGGCCCTGCGCGATCACCGGCACATTGTTGCGCTCGCCCCAGGCCTTCAGCTGCGCCACCGCGGCGGCGCGGAAGGTATCGCCGGCGGCGAGCAGCACCTGGCGGCCTTCGTCGCGCCACCTGCGGGCGAGTTTTCCGATCGTCGTGGTCTTGCCCACGCCGTTGATGCCCACGGTGAGCACCACGAACGGCTTGTGCCCGGAGATGTCCAGCGGCTGCTGCACCGGCAGCAGCATCGCGACCAGCGACTCGCGCAGCGCGGCCAGCAATGCATCGGCATCGGCGAACTCGCGTTTGTGCATGCGCTTGCGCAGGCCTTCGACCAGCGTGGTGCTGGCTTCCACGCCGACGTCGGCAGTGATCAGCAGGGTTTCGAGCTCGTCGAGCAGGTCATCGTCGAGCTTGGGATGGCGCACGAACAGCGAGCTCAGGCCCTTGGCGAAGCCGCTGCCGGCGAGGCGCTCGCGCCAGCTGCGTTTGGCCTGGGCAGGCTCGGGTGCTGCCGCGGGGGGCGGCGCCTCGTCGACCACCGCTGGCTCGGCGGCAGCCAGTTCCGCGCGGGCCTCGTCCAGCACCGGGTTGGTGGTGTCCTGTGCTGCGGCGTCGGCGACATGCATATCGGCAGGCGGCGTCTGGCCCTGGTCGGCCGGCTGCTCCGAAGTCGTTTCGGTGGGTTTCTTCTTCCAGAACTTGAGCATTGCGGCGGTGTTTCCAAGACAATGCACGGATGCTATCACCCGCTACCAGACTGCCCGCTGAGGGCCGCTCGCGCAGGCCTCGTTCCTGCAGGAGCGGCCCCTGCCGGCGATCGACCTGTATGTCGATGGCGAGCATGCGCCGTCGCGAAGGGGGGCCGGCATGAAGGGCCGCATCCGCATCATCGGCGGCAGCCTGCGCAATTCTCGACTGGAGGTGCCCGATCTGCCAGGGCTGCGGCCGACGCCGGAGCGGGTGCGCGAGACACTGTTCAACTGGTTGGCGCCGGTGCTCGCCGGGGTGTCGGCGCTGGATCTTTGCGCCGGCACCGGGGCGCTGGGCATCGAGGCGCTTTCGCGCGGTGCCGGGGCGGTGCGCTTCGTCGAGCGCGACGCACGCGCGGCGCAGGCGCTGCGCGACAACCTGGCGCGGCTGAAGGCTGGCGATGCCACCGTGTCCGCGGCCGACGCGGCGGCTTTCCTCGAGGGCGCGTCGGCGCCGTTCGGGCTCGTTTTCCTCGATCCGCCTTTCGCCGCGGACCTCTGGAGCGGGCTCGCGCAAAAGCTGGAGGCGAACGGGTGGCTGGCCGCGCAAGCCTGGATCTACGTCGAGTCGCCGCGCGACCTCGTGCCAGAGCTCCCGTCGAACTGGGCGTTGCACCGCGAGGGCAGGGCCGGCGAGGTGCGCCATGCGCTCTATCGCCGCTGTGCGGAGCTTCCGTTAAGCTAGCCGCCACCTCCGCGCTGCAGCCCTGACGTGAATACAGCCCCGGTCAACAAGCGCCTGGCCGTCTATCCCGGCACCTTCGACCCGATCACCAACGGCCATGCCGACCTGGTATCGCGCGCTGCGCCGCTGTTCGAGCGGGTGGTGGTGGCAGTGGCCGAGAGTTCCGGCAAGGGCCCGGGCTTCAGCCTGGACGAGCGCATCGCGCTGGCGCGGCTGGCGCTGGCCGATTTGCCCAACGTCGAGGTGCGCGGCTTCAACAGCCTGCTGGCGACCTTCGTCACCGAGGTGGGCGCGGGCGTGATCATCCGTGGCCTGCGTGCGGTGTCGGACTTCGAATACGAATTCCAGCTGGCGAGCATGAACCGCCACCTGATTCCACAGGCGGAGACGCTGTTCCTGACGCCTGCCGAGCAGTACAGCTTCATTTCCTCCTCGCTGGTGCGCGAGATAGGCCGCCTCGGCGGCGACATTTCCGGTTTCGTGCACCCGGCGGTGCAACAGGCCATGCGGCAGCGCTGGCGAAAAACCCAAATCCACTCACAGGGAGACACCCATGCGTAAGTTCCTGATCGCCGCAACCTTCGCGCTCGCCGGTAGCCTGGCCCTGTCCGCCTGCAACAAGCAGGAAGACAACCAGCAGACCACCCAGCAGGCCACCGCTCCGAAGCCGACCAACCCGAACGACGCCCAGGCCTGGAACGCCTACCTGAGCCAGATCGTGCAGAACAACATGCAGGGCATGACCGCCGAGCGCCCGTACGCGTACCTGGTGCCGGCCGGCGACGACGACGATGCCAAGGCCAAGTACGACCGCCAGCTGCAGAACGTGCAGGACACCATCGCCCGCGGCGTGCTGCCGGGCAACCTGCTGGCCTTCGCCGGCCCGAACTCGGCCAAGACGGCCGGCTTCGTGATCGCCGCCTTCCAGGGCGCCAAGCCGGGCTCGTTCAAGGACGTGATCGTGCTGTTCATCGGTGACCAGGCGGACAAGGACCGCGTCACGGCCGCGCTGCAGCCGACCGGCGCGACCGTGCGTTTCGTGGCGATGTAAACCACGCGCAAGTGCGGCGCACATACGCCCGCGAGGCCTGATGGCGTCGCGGGCGTTTTCGTTCGGGTCGTTCGTACTTCGGCGGCGCCGGCCTCGCCGCGGTACCATGGCCGCCATGTCCCTGAAGATCCTCGACACCTGCGTCAACTGCGACGTCTGCGAGCCCGCGTGCCCGAACAAGGCGATCTCGATGGGCGAGGACTACTACGTGATCGACCCCGCGTTGTGCACCGAGTGCGTCGGCCACCATGACGAACCGCAGTGCATGCTGGTGTGTCCGGTCGAATGCATCCTCGTCGACGACGCGCTGGCCGAAACCCATGAGCAACTCGAACTCAAATACCGCCAGTTGATGGCGAAGGAGACCACGGCATGACTCTGTCCCTGCGTTGGCGCGCGCTGTTGCTGAGCCTGTTCCTGACCAGTGGCGCTGCCTTCGCAACGGACCCTCCGGCCCAGGCGGCGCATGCCATTCCTGCCGCGGCGCAGGCGCAGAAGCCCGGGCACGCTGCGATCGCCAGCGCCAACTTCCTGGCCACCAACGCCGGGCTGGAAGTGCTGGCCAAGGGCGGCAACGCGTTCGACGCGGCGGTGGCGGTGGCCTCCACGCTCTCGGTGGTCGAGCCGGAAAGCTCCGGACTGGGTGGAGGTTTCATGGCGGTGCTGCGGCGGGCCTCGGACGGGCGCGAGGTGTTCATCGACGCGCGCGAAGTGGCACCGGCGGCAGTGAACGCCAAGGATTACGTGAATGCGGACGGCTCGCCCAACCGCGATGCCGCGTTGAACGGTCCGCTCTCGGCCGGCATCCCGGGCGAGCCCGCCGGCCTGGCGTGGCTGGCCGCGCACTACGGCAAGCTGCCGTTGTCGACCTCGCTGGCGCCGGCGATCCGCACCGCAGGCGACGGCTTCCAGCCGGACAGCCGCCTGCGCAACGCCATCGCCGAGCGCACCGATGACCTCAAGCGCTGGCCGGCCTCGGCGGCCAAGTATTTCGTCGACGGCAAGCCGCCCGTGGAAGGCCGCACCTGGCGCGACCCCGACCAGGCCCGCACACTCGAGACCCTTGCCAGGCAAGGGCGCGACGGCTTCTACAAGGGCGAAGTCGCAAAGAGGCTGGTCGCCGCCGTGCGCGCGGCCGGCGGCAACTGGAGCGAGGCCGACCTGGCCGGCTACCAGGTGAAGGAGCGCGCGCCGATCAGCATCGACTACCGCGGCTACCGCATCCTCACCGCGCCGCCGCCGTCTTCCGGCGGCGTGGCGATCGCCGAGATCCTCAACATCCTGCGCGGCGTTCAGCTGGACAAGCTCGACCGTGCCCACCGCGTGCACTACGTGGTCGAGGCGATGCGCCGCGCCTTCCGCGACCACAACGACTATCTGGGCGATCCTGACTTCGTGAAGATGCCGCTGGACATGCTGCTGTCGCCGTACTACGCCGACGGCCTGCGCCAGAGCATCCTGCCGGACAAGGCCACGCCCTCCTCGATGCTGCCTTCCAGCGCCGCACGCGACCCGGGTCCGCACACCACGCATTTCTCCATCATCGACAAGGACGGCAACATGATCGCCGTCACCTCGACGGTGAACTACACGCTCGGTTCCACCTTCGTGGCGGCCGGTACCGGCGTGCTGCTCAACGACGAGATGGACGACTTCGCGCTGGTGCCCAACAAGCCCAACGTGTACGGCCTGCTCGGCAGCAAGGCCAATGCGCCCAAGGGCGGCAAGCGCATGCTCTCCTCGATGTCGCCCAGCCTGGTGCTGGGCCAGGATCGCACCGCGGTGATCGGTTCGCCCGGCGGCTCGACCATCATCACGCAGGTGCTCGAGGGCATCCTCGCCTTCATCGATGGCAAGGACGCCAGCGGCATCGTGGCGCAGAAGCGCTACCACCACCAGTTCATGCCCGACCGGGTGGACGTGGAGGAGGGCGTGTTCGATCCGGCCACCGCGCGCGAACTCGAACGCATGGGCTACACGCTGCATCCGCGCGAGCCGTGGGGCTTCATGAACGTGGTGACCTGGGAACATCGCAGCAACACCTTGCAGGCAGCCAGCGATCCGCGGCGGCCGTCGGGACTGGGCAAGGTGCAGTAGCCAGGACGGGTCGCGGGCGGCGTTGTCGCCGGCGACCTCGCGCAGGACCGCAAGAACCCGCGGTCCCGCAGCCCCGGCGCGCCGGCAGACATGGCCGGCCCCCCTGCGTAGAATCCCCGACGGCATCCTTTGACTTTTCCACAGGGGACGAGAAATGCAGCTGTGGTCCCTTGAGGGCAACACCCAGAAGCTCGACGGTGGCGCCATGTTCGGCAACGCACCCCGGGCCATGTGGGCGCGCTGGATCGAGCCGGACGCGGAGAACCGCATCCTGCTGTCCTGCCGCTGCCTGCTGGTCAAGGACCTCGATGGCCGCAACGTGCTGTTCGAGACCGGCATAGGTGCATTCTTCGAGCCGAAGCTGCGCGAACGCTACGGCGTGGTGGAAGACCGCCACGTGCTGCTCGAGTCGCTGGCGCAGGCCGGCCTGTCGCACGAGGACATCGACGCGGTGGTGCTCTCGCACCTGCATTTCGACCATGCCGGTGGCCTGCTTGCACCATGGCAGGAGGGCGAGCCGCCGCGGCTGCTGTTCCCCAACGCCACTTTCCTGGTCGGCGCGGAGCACTGGCGTCGCGCGCAGTCGCCGCACCCGCGCGACCGTGCCTCGTTCATCCCCGAGCTGGCGGGCCTGCTGGAAGCCAGCGGCCGGCTGGAGCTGGTCGAGGGGCCGTATTCGAAGGCGCTCGGCAAGTCCGTGCGCTTCCATTTCTCCGACGGGCACACGCCCGGCCTGATGCTGGCCGAGGTCGGCGGCGTGGTGTTCTGCGCCGACCTGATTCCCGGCCGTTCGTGGGTGCACCTGCCGATCACCATGGGCTACGACCGCGCCCCGGAGACGCTGATCGACGAGAAGCGGGCCTTCCTCGAGGACAAGCTCGCCCGAGGCGTGCGGCTGTTCTTTACCCACGACCATGCCTGTGCGGTGGCCAGGGTGACCCGCGACGAGCGCGGCCGCTTCGGCACTACCGACGAGCACGCGAGCCTTCGTGGCGAGCCGGCCGGGGCGGTGGGGTGAGGCGGCAGTTGCGCATCGGCACGCAGGCCCTGCTGTTGCGCGGCGGCGGCGCGGTGCTGCTGATCGCCGGCCTCGGCCTGGCGGCGATCACCGAGCGCGGCCTGCTGATCCACCACCTGGCGGCCGTGCGGCACGGCGGCGACGTGGTCCAGGCCGGCGCCCGCGGGCCGCAGCCGGGCATGCACGGCAGCATGGTGCTGGTGTCCGGCACGCCCGATGTGGTCGAGGCGCCGCGCGACGACGACTTCAACCTGACCGTCGCCACGCCGGTACTCGACCGTCGCGTGGAGATGTTCCAGTGGCGCGAGGTGCACGTCGGCAGTGACGTTCACTACGAACTGGACTGGTCGGACGAACTGCAGGACACGCGCAAGTTCGCCGATCCGCGCGGGCATGCCAACCCGAAGACATTCCCGCTGCAGGGGCAACGCTTCGTCGCCGGACAGGTGCGGGTCGGCGGATTCGCGCTCGGGCCCGTGCTGGTGCATGCCCTGCCGGGCAGCGAAGCGGTCACGCCCGATCCATCGCGCTTGCCTGCCAACCTCGCCGCGAGTTTCAGCCTCTATCACCAGTACCTGACCACCAGCGCCGACCCGGGCTCGCCCCGGCTGGGCGACGTGCGGGTGAGCTGGCAGGCGGTGCCGGTTCAGCCCGTGACGATCTTCGCCCAGCTCGATGGCGACCGGCTGGTGCGCGCCAGCCAGGCGGACGATGGGCGGGGCTACCAGGTGCAGGTGGGCGCGCGTTCGCTCGGCGACGTGCTGCCGGACGTGCCGGATCCGCCTGAGTTCACCACCGCGCGGCGCGGCGGCGCGATCCTGCTGGCCGCGCTGGGCGCCTTCCTGCTGTTGTGGGACCGCCGCCGCCGCCTCGGGGACGTGCTGCTGGCGCTGGGCGTGGGTGTCGCGGCGATCGGCGCAGTCTCGTGTGTCTCGTGGCTGGGCGGTGAATGGCCGCCGGTACTCGACTGGCTGGCGGTGACGGTTGCCGGCGTGGCGGTAGTGGCCTCGCTGCATCGGCGGATGGGGCGGCCCTGAGGCAGGTCGCCGGGTTGCATCGCGCTCCGCCGAACCCCACCCGCCTGGAGGCAACCTCTCCCGGAGGGAGAGGTTCGATCGGGAAGGTTTGAGACAGGCGCTGCGACGCCGGCGCTGCGCGTTTTTGCTGAGCGCTGACAGTCCGGGGCGGCCCTGTGAATCCGATCCCTTTCCTCCGGCAGAAGGGAGGGTCGCAAGCCCACGGGAAGCGCTTCGACCTCGGCGCTGCGCGTCTACGCGTAACGCGAACGAATGCGGGAACGACGAGCGTGCGGCTTACGCCGCCGCGGCAGGCGCCTTGGGTTCGGCGAAGGCATACACCTGGTCGGCCCACTGGGTCGCTTCCAGGTAGATGCCGGCCATGCGCTGGATCTGCTGCGGCGGGATCTGGCCGCTGAGCTGGCCGGCCTCCCAGGCGTGGATCTGTTCCAGCAGAGGGCCGAACGGGCCGCTGTAGCCAACCAGCGCCTCCCGGATTTCCGGCACCAGCGGCAACTGTTCGAGCACGAACGCCATCGGCGCGCACATCAGCGTGTCCAGCAGCGAGAACAGACCGACGGTGAACGCCATTTCCTTCTGCTGGCGCGGCATGTGCGAGGCCAGTTGCTCGCACATGTGCGCGCGGATCAGCGCCGTGCGCAGCAGCTCCGGCGGACGGTCGTCCATGCCGCCCAGAGCCATCGTGAAGACCCAGTTGCGCATACGCGTGACGCCGAAGAAGATCGCCGCCTGCTGCACCGATTTGAGCTGCTTGGGCAGCCCGAAGTAGGCCGAGTTCACGCAGCTCAGGAGCTTGTAGGACAGGATCGCGTCGTTGCGAATGATGTCGCCCAGCTCGATCGGGCCCGGGTTGTTCTCCTGCAGCTCGCGCATCAGGCGCAGCAGCGACAGGCGGTTGGCCGAGAGCACCGGTACCTCGACCTGGTCGGGGATCAGCAGGTAACGCCCCTGGATCGCCTGCAGCGGCAGTTCCAGGCAGCGCTGGTAGGTGGCGTGGTCGTCCACGTGGCCGGCGATCACCCAGATGCCGCGTTCGTGCAGCTTTTCGGTGCGCTCGCGCATCTGCTCGGGGCTCAGCGCGCTGGCGTCCAGCCGCACGAACTGCACGACCTGCAGCAGCGACTCGAGCGCCACCGAACCGTGCAGGTCCATCGCTCCGGCATCGAGCATCAGCAGGCAGCCGCGCTGGGACATCTTCAGCAACCGGTCCATCAGTTCGGCGTCGTCGGCCATGGCCGGCTGCAGCACCACGCCGAAGCGAGGCTGGTGCGCCAGGACGTCGGTCTGGCCCAGCAGGAGTTCGCGCGAAAGAGTGAGGAAGGTGCGGTTGCCGCGCACCAGCCGGGTCAGGGCGCCATCGGCCAGGGTCGAGAGCACGCGCTGCATCAGTTCGTTCTCGTCGCCGGCCTGGCGGTGGAACATGACCTCGTAGGCGAACAGCTCGCGCTTCTGGTCCAGCATGGGCACCCGCACGACCGGCAGGGGCATTTCGCGGTTGCCGGCAAGGCGGGACTGGGTCGAAACGGCGGTGTCGCTCATGGTCTGATCTACTCGCGGGCTGATCCCGCCTGGGGTGGATCTCCACCGGCCCTGCGGCGCGGCGTCCGTAAGACTTTCTTTGCCGGCGTCAGGCCGAGGCCAGGTGGTGCGAGCGCAAGGCCGTGCGCACTTCGCCACCGGGGCCATACAGGCCACGGGCGTCGCCGCCCTGGCCGCTCAGCACCGCCAACGCCTCGCGCACCTGCGCCAGACGCTGGTTGACCAGGCTGCCGTTGCGCTGGTTCGTCTCATGGCAGCTGCGCAACAGTTCGAGCACTTCGCGCCAGCGCGGTTCGACCTGCGCGGCGGCGGACGGCTCGACCTTGAGCAGTTGCACGCGCTCGGCGTCCAACTGCTCGAGCTGCTGCATCAGCGCCTGCTTGCGTGCGCCGGCGCGGTCCAGCGCGGCCGCGTCGGCGCCGACCAGCGCTTCGCGCTCGGCGGCCAGGGCCGCGGTGAGCTCGGTGACGGACCGGTGCAGGTCCTCCACCACCGCGGCCAGGGCGGCTTCGAGCTCGTGGTGCAGCAGCTTGCTCATGTGCGGTTCGGTTACGGCTTCGCCGTGCCGGCGATCTGGCCTTCCAGCGCGATCATCCTGTCGGCGATGGCGGCCGGGTTGACCTGGTAGCTGCCATCGGCGATCGACTGGCGGATCTTCTCCACCTTCTTGCTGTCGATCGTGCCCTGGCCGTCTACCTTGGCGGCGTCCTGCAGCGCGCGCGCCGAGTCGGTCAGGCGGACGCTGTCGTCCTTGGCCGGCACCGCGGCGGGAGTGTCGCTGGCGGCATTGCCGGTACCCGCCGCCGGGCCATTGGCCTGGTTGCCGGGAGCCTGCGGCATGAGGGGCAAGCCGTTGTTGGAAATGGTCGTGTTCATCGGTCCTTCTCGCGTAAGTTGGGCCCTGTCCCGAGGGGAATCGGCGGGATCGGGGAAAACTTTAGCCTCGTCGGTCTGGCCGGTCCGGTCGGTTCAGGGTAGCGCCACGACCACGCCGGGGGCGCGCACGACGGCGTCCACCACGCGGCCGGAATTGCCGTTGCGCACCCGCATGCGGGCACCCGCGTCGCCACTGCCCAGGGCGATGCCCTCCGCGCGCACGGCGATGCCGTCCATCTCGGCCACCAGCTGCACGTGGTCGCCGGCACGCACCATCTGCCGGCCGCCCAGCGCGCTGGGCGTAAGCACGCTGCCGGCGGCGACCGGGCGCGACAGGCTGCGCTCGGCGACCTGGTCCATGCTCTCCACGTAGCCATAGGGCAGGCGGGTGACGTCGCGCTGCTCGGCGTGCACGTCCGCCGCCACGATGCCGTCGCCGCGGACCAGCGGCCGGCTGGCCACCAGTACCTGGCGGAACACGTGCAGCTCGACCGGCACGCGCAGCGTCCAGCCATCGGCCGCGGGACAGCGCACCAGCACGCTCAGCCGCGGCGTCATGCGCACGCCGCCCGGGAGGCTGGTGGCCAACGACGCGGCGCAGTCGGCGATGCGCAGGCGCGGATCCAGCGCCTCGGACTTCACGTCCACGCGGCTGCCTGGAGCGGCGTACTGCCGGACGACGAATTGCTCGGCCTGGGCGCGCACGTCCGCCTCCGACAGCGGCGCAGCCAGGGCCGGCAGAGCCGTCCCCAGCAACGCGAGCAGCAGACAGCGGCGCACCGGTGCCATCAGGCTTCCGCCAGCAACGCGGCCAGCTGGGCGACCAGCGCCTCGCGGTCCGATTCCAGCCGCTGGCCGATCTGCTGGGCCTGCTCGACCTGGCCGTTGCACAGCAGGCCGACGAAGGCGTTGCCGTGCTCGGACAGGCGCGCGCCGGCTTCGCTGAGCGCGCCGGCGGCCGGATGGTTCGGATGTTGCGCGGCCAGGCGACGCACGGTGCGATCCAGTGCCTCGGTATCGAACCAGCGCCGGTCCAGCGCGCCCGGCTCGAGCAGCGCCAGCTCCATCGCCTGGCGGATACCCTGCGCCGATTCGCGCACGGTCAGGCTCAGGCTGGCCGGGTCGTTGCCGGCTTCGTGTTCGAGCCAGCCCAGCGCCAGCCGGTGTGCCAGCAGTGCGGCGCGGCTGAGCGCCTCGCTCTGCCGGCGCGCCTCGGTGCTGCGGCGCTGCAGCGCGCCGAGCGCGGCCTGCGCGGCGGCGGCGCGGGCGTTCTGCACGTCCTGGCCCTGGCGCAGTTGGGCGACCTTCTCACTGGCGCCGGCCAGCGCCTCGGCGCTGCGGCGCATGGCTGCGTCAGCCTGGATCACCCCGGACTGCGCCCGCTCCAGCCGCTGCATGCCCTGCTGCACGTCGCCGTCCAGCTGCTGCGAGAAATCGCCGATGGAGCCGGTGACCCCCTCGATCTCGGTGGTGGCCTGGGTGGTCTTCTCGGCCAGCTGCTTGACCTCGTCCGCGACCACCGCGAAGCCGCGGCCGGCCTCGCCCGCGCGGGCGGCCTCGATGGCCGCGTTCAGCGCGACCAGGTTGGTCTGGTGGGCGATCTCCTGCACCACGCCGGTGAGCTTGCCGATCTGCTCGACCTGCTCGGCCAGGCGCGCCTGGTTGCGGTTCATCGCCGACAGCGCGCTGCGCAGCAGGCGCAGCTGGCCATCGAGCTCGCTTACGCCGGCACTGCCGGTCTGGCGCGCCTGCTCGACCTGCGTCAAGGCGGTGGCGACCTGCTGCAGGGCCGTCGAGATTCCGGCGCTGGCATCCGTCAAGCGGCCGACACCGTCGCGCCCTTCTTGGGTGGCTTTGTCCAGCGCGGACTGCTCGCGCCCGAGCATCTGCGCGGCGGCCAGCACCAGGCCCTGCTGTTCGAGGGTCTGCAGCGCCATCGCCGCGGGCCGGCCGCCGTCGAGGCGGGCCAGCAAGGGCGCCAGCGCACGGGCCATCGCCGGGTGCTGGCGCGACAACTGTTCGAGGCGTGCCTTGTCGCCAGCGGCGGCCGCTTGGACCAGCGCGGCCAGGGACTGGCTACGGATCAGGCTCATGGAGATGCGGTTTCCTGCGGATGAATGGGAAGGACATCGTCTGGATGCGTCGAAACTTGAACAAGCAACGCATGTGCCAGGGGATCTTCCTTCCGCGCGTTCGGGGCGGAGGGTCCAGGTGCGGGGGCTGCGGCTCGGGCGGACCACTCAAGCGGGGGGGCATGCCGCCGATATGCAGGAACGGGCTGCGGCCCGCCGTTCCCCTAGGAGAAACGCATGCCCGGCGCCCTGCTGGAAAACGTCGAACGCCAAACCCGCCTGGCCGGGCACAACCGGGTGGCAATGCTGCTGTTCCGGCTGGGCGATGCGCAGTTGTTCGGCATCAACGTATTCAAGGTGCGCGAAGTGCTGCGCCGCCCGCCGCTGGAACGCATGCCCGGCGCGCATGCACTGATCGCAGGCAGTTGCGATTACCGCGGGCAGACCATCCCGGTGATCGACCTGGCCGCGGCGCTGGGCTATCCCGCGCTGCTCGACGAACCGTCCGCGCACCTGATGGTTACCGAGTTCAGCCGCTCGGTGCAGGGCTTCCTGGTCTCGGACCTGCAGCACATGGTGCATTGCGAAGGCGAATCGCTGGTTGCGCCGAGCACCGCGCTGGGCTTCGGCTCGCGGGTCAACGCGGTCACCCGCGTCAATGGCGCGCTGGTGGCGGTGGTCGACGTGGAACACGTGCTGGCCAGCATCGATGCCACGCCGCACGAGCTCTCGGCGCAGATGCTGCGCGCCGCCGGCGCCCATCCGTTGCGCCCGCGTCGGGTACTGGTGGCGGACGATTCGCTGATCGCGCGCCGCCGCCTGGTCAGTCTGTTCAAGCAGATGAACATCGAATGCGTGGTGGCGCAGGACGGCCGCGAGGCGCTCGACCGCCTGCACGAACTGGCCGCGCTGCCGCCGGAGGAGGGCGTCAACCTGGTGGTCTCCGACATCGAGATGCCGCAGTTGGACGGCTACGCGCTGACCCGCGCGATCCGAGAGACGCCTTCGCTGCGCCGTCTGAAAGTGGTGTTGCACAGCTCGCTCTCCGGCCTCTTCAACGAGGCCATGGTGCGCGAGGTCAACGCCGACCGCTTCGTCGCCAAATTCCAGCCCGACCTGCTGGCACAGGCCGTGATCGAGCTGCTGCCGGATGACGAAGCGGCGCTCTGACGCGGATTGAAAACGCGCCCTGCCAGGGCCGTCAGAAAACCGTCTCGGCCCTACGGACGAAAACCCGGTCGCCCCCGCGAAGCCAGCTACGGCAAGGCTTGGCGGCGCCATGGCACACAACTTGCCTTCAGCCCCGTGCGGACGAATCGACCCGCGCGGAGGCAAGCGATGAGCCAACCCATCGACAACCTGTTCGGCATGCACACCGGCGCGCTCGCACTGTGGCAGCGCCGTACCGAGGTGCTGGCCAGCAACCTGGCCAACGCCGACACCCCGGGCTACCTCGCGCGCGACATCGATTTCAAGAAGGCGCTCGCCGCCGCCGGCGGCAGCGGCGACGGCAGCCTGCCGCTGGCCGCGCCCACGCCGGGGCAGATCGACCCGGTCGCCCAGGCGCGCGATACGCTCGCCTACCGCGTGCCGACCCAGCCGAGCATGGACGGCAACACCGTCGATGCCCAGCAGGAGCAGGCCGCCTTCGCCGCCAACGGCGTGCACTACCAGGCCAGCCTGGCCTTCATCACCGCGCAGATCCGCATGCTGCGCACGGCGATCACCGGAGGCCAGGGCTGATGTCGCTGTTCAACATCTTCAACGTCGCCGGCTCCGGCATGGCGGCGCAGTCCACCCGCCTCAACACCGTGGCCAGCAACCTGGCCAACGCCGACAGCGTGGCGAGCACGCCCCAGGCCGCCTACCGCGCCAAGGAACCGCTGTTCGCGGCGATCCGCAATGGCCTGGACGGCAAGCCCGCCGAGGCGGGCAGCGAAGGCGTCAAGGTGCTCGGCGTCACCGAGAGCCCCAATGCGATCACCAGCCGCTACGAACCGGGCAATCCCATGGCCGATGCCGACGGCTACGTCTACCAGAGCAACGTCAACCCGGTGGACGAGCTGGTCAACATGATCTCGGCCTCGCGCTCGTACCAGAACAACGTCGAAGTGATGAACACCGCACGCCAGCTGATGCAGAAGACGCTGGACCTGGGCAAGTAAGGACCGGCCATGAGCGATATCGCAGTCAATTCCAGCACCGCCGCGGGCGCCGCTGCGCAGTCCGCGCAGAAGGACAACAAGACGCTTAGCCAGGCGGATTTCCTCAGCCTGCTGATCCAGCAGATGCGCAACCAGGACCCGACCCAGCCGATGGATTCCTCGCAGATGGTCAGCCAGTTGGCGCAGATCAACCAGGTGTCGGCCACGCAGAACCTGCAGACCTCCTTCGACTCGCTGGCGCAGTCGATGCAGGGCAATCAGCTGCTGCAGGCATCAAGCATGGTCGGCCACAGCGTCACCGTGCCTTCGGCGGTGGGCAAGCTGCAGGGCGGTGCGCTCGATGGCGCGGTCAATGTGCCCGATGGCGGCGGCCGCACCTTCGTGCAGATCACCGACAGCGCCGGCAACGTGGTGCGGACGATCGACCTGGGCACGCAGGTGGCCGGCCTGGCCGACTTCCACTGGGACGGCACCGGCAGCGATGGCCAGCCGTTGCCCCCGGGCACCTATGGCCTGTCCGCGCAGGTGGGAAACACCGCGGTAGCCACCTACGTCAGCGGCACGGTCGCCGGCGTGGGCATGACCGGCGCCGATGGCGCCTATCTGGACGTGGACGGCTTCGGCGGCGTGCTGCTGAGCCAGGTCGCGCGCGTCAACTGATCGACATCCACCAACCGGAACCCAAACCCGTACAGGGGAAACACCGATGGCTTTCAATATCGCGCTGAGCGGCCTGAATGCGGCGTCCAAGGACCTCGAGGTCACCGCCAACAACATCGCCAACACCGGCACCACCGGCTTCAAGGGCTCGCGTGCCGAGTTTGCCGAGCTGTTCAGTTCGGCTGGCGGCAACCTCTCCGCCAACGCCATCGGCTCGGGCGTGCGCCTGGCCCACGTGGCGCAGCAGTTCGCCGCCGGCAACCCCGAGACCACCGGCAACAGCTTCGATTTCGCGATCAACGGCACTGGCTTCTTCACCATGCGCGACGGCAAGGGCTACTCCTATACCCGCGCCGGCGCCTTCCATCCGGACTCCGACGGCTACGTGATCAACTCCAGCCTGCAGCGCCTGCAGGTCTTCGCGCCGGCCGGCAATGGCTTCGATACGAGCAAACTGAGCGACCTGCGGGTCACCAGCGCGCAGAGCGCCGCCAAGGCTTCCAGCAACGTGGCGCTGACCATGAACCTGGCCTCGGACTCGACGCCACCGGCCACCACGCCGTTCGACCCGACCAACGCGGACAGCTACAACCAGGTCGCGCCGTTCACCGCCTACGACTCGCTGGGCGCGACCCACAACGGCACCGTGTACTTCGTCAAGGGCGCCGCGGCCAACACATGGGACGCCTATCTCTACGTCGATGGCGTGTCCGCGGGTGCGCCGCAGACCGTCACCTTCACCACCAGTGGCGCGCTGGCCACGCCGGCCGGCGGCAAGCTCAACTTCGGGGGGCTTTCGGTCAGCCCCGGCGCCGACCCGATGGCGCTGTCGGTGGACCTGACCAAGACCACCCAGTTCGGCAACACCTCAAGCCTCGATGCGGTCTACCCCGATGGCTACCCCAGCGGCACGCTGTCGGGCATCGACGTGTCCGACCAGGGTGTGGTGCAGGCGAAGTACTCCAACGGGCAATCGGTGTCGCTGGGCCAGATCGCGCTGGCGAACTTCGGCAACCTGCAGGGCCTGCGCCAGCTCGACAACACCAGCTGGGCGGCCTCGTTCGACTCCGGCGCGGCCATCATGGGCGGCGCGGGGCAGGGCACCTTCGGCAGCGTGCAGTCCGGCGCGCTGGAGGCCTCCAACACCGCCGACCTCACGGCGCAGCTGGTGAACATGATCAAGGCGCAGCGCAACTACCAGGCGAATGCGCAGGTGATCTCCACCGACGACAAGCTGACGCAAACCATCATCAACATCCGCAACTGACGCTGACGGCCGAGGCACAGCATGGATCGTTCGCTCTACGTCGCCATGACCGGCGCCACGCAGATGATGCGGGCGCAGACCGAAGTGGCGCACAACCTGGCCAACGCCGACACCGTCGGTTTCAAGGCGCAGATGTCGGCCTTCCAGGCGCTGCCGGTGCAGGGGCCGGGCATGCCCACGCGGATCAACGGCGTGGCGCAGGGCGAGGGCGTGGACCTGCGCTCGGGCGCCGGGATCCAGACTGGCCGCGAGCTCGACGTCGCGGTGCAGGGCGAGGGCTGGATCGCAGTGCAGGCGGCCGACGGCAGCGAGGCCTACACGCGCGCCGGCAACCTGCAGCTCACGCCCGACGGCCTGCTGACCGACGCACGCGGCAACCTGGTGATGGGCGACAGCGGGCCGATCAGCCTGCCTCCGGCCACCCAGGTCAGCATCGGCAACGACGGCACCGTGTCGGTGGTGCCGACCGGGCAGGGTCCGGAAACGCTTTCCTCGGTCGGCCGCATCAAGCTGGTCAACCCGCCGGCCAACCAGCTCGCGCTGGGCAGCGATGGCCTGATGCACCTGGCCGGTGGCGGCACCGCCCAGGCCGATCCGGCGGTCGGTCTGAAATCCGGCGTACTCGAGTCCAGCAACGTCAACCCGTCGCAGACGCTGGTGCAGATGATCGAGCTGTCACGCCAGTACGAACTCCAGGTCAAGGCGATCAAGAACGCCGACGACAACGCGCAGTCGGCGACCCGCCTGCTGCAACTCAGCTGATTGCTCAGGAGACATCCATGTTCTCTTCCCTGTGGGTCGCCAAGACCGGTCTGGATGCGCAGCAGACGCGCATGGACGTGGTTTCGCACAACCTGGCCAACGCCAACACCACCGGCTTCAAGACCTCGCGCGCCTCGTTCCAGGACCTGATCTACCAGAACCTGCGCCAGCCCGGCGGCCAGACCACCGAGCAGACCAACGCACCGTCCGGCCTGATGCTGGGCACTGGCGTGCGCGTGGTCGGCAACGAGAAGCTGTTCACCCAGGGCAACCCCGAACAGACCGGCAACTCGCTGGACGTGATGATCCAGGGCCGCGGCTTCCTGCAGGTGACCATGCCCGACGGCACCATCGCCTACACCCGCGACGGCTCGCTGCACATGGACCAGAACGGCCAGGTGGTCACCGCCAATGGCTACGCGGTGGATCCGGCGATCACCATTCCCGCCAATGCCCAGTCGATCGTCATCGGTAGCGACGGCACGGTCAGCATCACGGTGCCGGGCCAGGCCGCGCCGCAACAGATCGGCACCGTGCAGCTGGCCGATTTCATCAATCCGGCCGGCCTGCAGCCCAACGGCGACAACCTGTACCTGGAAACCGCCTCTTCCGGCTCGCCGCAGATCGGCCAGCCGGGCCTGAACGGGCTGGGCACGCTGCAGCAGGGCGCGCTGGAGTCCTCGAACGTCAATGTGGTCGAGCAGATGGTCGACATGATCGAGACCCAGCGCACCTACGAGATGAACTCCAAGGCCGTCTCCGCGGCCGACCAGATGCTCCAGTTCCTCACCAACAAGACCTGAGCGTAAGCCGCGATGTCCCTGTGCCGCCTTTCCACCCTTGCCCTCGCGCTGTCGCTGCTCGCCGGCTGCATGGCCATGCCCGCGTGCGACGACGGTCAGTGGGCGCCGACGCCGCCGATGCAGCCGCCGGTCGCCGCAGCGCCCGCCGACGGCTCGATCTACCACGACAACCAGAACATGGAACTGTTCTCCGATGCGCGCGCGCACCGGGTGGGCGACATCCTCACCATCGCGCTGGTGGAAAGCACCCAGGCCAGCAAGAAGGCCAGCACCAGCACCAGCAAGAAGGACAAGGCCGACCTCGCGGCGCCGACGATCCTCGGCAAGGGGCTCACGCTCAACGGCAATCCGCTGAGCGCGGGCCTCGACGGCGAGCGCAGCTTCGACGGCAACGGCTCCTCCAGCCAGAGCAACCAGCTCACCGGCCAGATCACCGTTACCGTGGCCGAACGGCTGTCCAACGGCAACCTGATCATTCGCGGCGAGAAGTGGCTGACCATCAACCAGGGCCAGGAGCTGGTTCGCATCTCCGGCATCGTGCGCCCGCAGGACATCAGCCCCGACAACTCGGTGCCCTCGACCCGCGTGGCCGACGCACGCATCAGCTACACCGGCCGGGGCACGCTGGCCGATGCGAACACACGCGGCTGGCTGTCGCGCTTCTTCAATTCCAAGTGGATGCCGTTCTGATGAACGCCATGAAACGCAACCCCGCGCGCAGTGCTCCCTCTCCCCTGCAGGGAGAGGGCTGGGGTGAGGGGTCGATCGTCGCGGGCGGCGTTCGTCCGACCCGGTCCGTTTTTGCTTCTTTCAAAAGTCGCCTGATCAACCTCTTTCGCACCAGTGGCCGTGCACCCCAACCCTCTGCCCGGAGGGGAGAGGCAGCGGGTTTGTGGCTCGTCCTGGGGATCGCGGCGCTCTGCCTGCTGGCCGTCCCAGCCCACGCCGACAAGATCCGCGACCTCGCCTCCGTCGGCGGCGTGCGCTCCAACCAGTTGATCGGCTACGGCCTGGTCGTGGGCCTGGACGGCTCCGGCGACCAGACCACCCAGGCGCCCTTCACCACGCAAAGCCTGGAGAACATGCTCCAGCAGTTCGGCATCACGGTGCCGCCGAACGCGCGCCCGCAGCTGAAGAACGCCGCCGCGGTGACGATCACCGCCGAACTTCCGCCGTTCGCCAAGCCCGGCCAGACCATCGACGTCACCGTCGCCTCGATCGGCAACGCCAAGAGCCTGCGCGGCGGCGAACTGCTGATGTCGCCCTTGCGCGGCGCCGACGGCAACGTCTACGCGATCGCCCAGGGCAGCGTGGTGGTCGGTGGCGTCAGCGCGCAGGGCAAGAGCGGCTCCAGCGTGCAGGTCAACATCTCCGCCAGCGGCCGCATTCCCAACGGCGCCTCGGTCGAGCGCAGCGTGCCCAGCGCGTTCGGCAATGCCGGCGACCTGATGCTCAATCTCAACACGCCCGACTTCACCACCGCCGCGCGCATCGCGCAGGCAATCAACACGGCGTTCGGCGCGGGCACCGCGCAGCCGGTCGACGGCGGCACGGTCAGCGTGCGCGGCCCGCAGGACCCGGCGCAGAAGGTGGCCTGGCTGGGCCTGGTCCAGCAGCTGGAGGTCACGCCGGGCGATGCTCCGGCGCGCGTGGTGGTCAATTCGCGCACCGGTACCGTGGTGATCGGCTCGGACGTCAAGGTCACCGCCGCCGCCGTGGCGCACGGCGCGATCCAGGTGACCATCAGCGAACAGCCGCTGGTGAGCCAGCCGCAGCCGTTCTCGCGCGGGCAGACCGCCGTGGTGCCCAGCTCCGACGTGCAGGTCAGCGAGGATGGCGCGCACATGTTCAAGTTCGGCCCCGGCGTGAGCCTGGACACGATCGTGCGCGCGGTGAACCAGGTCGGCGCCGCCCCCAGCGACCTGATCTCGATCCTGCAGGCGCTCAAGCAGGCTGGCGCGCTTCATGCAGAGCTCGTGGTGATCTAGTCACGCGCGACGGAAACATGACGCCCGCCAACGCCTCCCTGCCAGCGCTCGACACCTGGACCGACCTGTCCGGGTTCGCCCAGCTGCGCGCGCAGGCGCAGGACAACGGCAAGGCGGCGCTGCCGAGGGTCGCCAAGCAGTTCGAGGCGATCTTCACCCAGATGATGCTCAAGTCCATGCGCGAGGCCAACGCCAGCTTCGGCGACAACGCCGTGGGCGACAGCGAGCAGGGCAAGGCCTACCGCGACCTGTTCGACCAGCAGCTGTCGCTGTCGCTCTCGCAGGGCAACAATGGCCTGGGGATCGCCCGCATGCTGGTGCGCCAGCTCGGCGGAAAGGACGCCGAGCCGAAGACCGCGCCAACCACCGACAACAAGGCATTGCTCGCCAGCGTCGCCACCGGTGCGCTGCCGGGCGGTGCTGCCGCCAGCCTGTTCGGTCCGCTCGCCGCCGGCGCTGAAGTGGGCACCCGCGCGCTGCTTCACCTGGGCGAAGGTACCGACGGGCAGAACGACGGCTCGCTGCCGTTCGCCGCCGATGCGGGCGCCGCGCAGGACTGGCGCGCCACGCTGGGCAAGCTGGCGCAGGGCGCGGCGAGCGTGGCCAGCAAGTTCATCCCCGGCGATCCGGTCGGCTTCGTGCAGGCGATGGCGCCGCATGCGCAGGCCGCCGCCGACAAGCTCGGCGTCTCGGTGCGCGCGCTGCTGGCGCAGGCCGCACTGGAGACCGGCTGGGGCAAGCACCTGCCGCACCGTCACGACGGCTCGAGCAGCTTCAACCTGTTCGGCATCAAGGCCGGCGGCGGCTGGGACGGCGACAAGGTCAGCGTGCCGACGCTCGAATACGAAGACGGCGTGGCGGTGCGCAAGCGCGACAACTTCCGCGCCTACGCCAATCCCGGCCAGGCCTTCGCCGATTACGCACGGATGCTTTCGGACAACCCACGCTACGCCCACGCGCTCGGGCAGGGCGAGAACGTTGCCGGCTTCGCCCATGCGTTGAGCCGAGGCGGCTACGCCACCGACCCGGCCTACGCCGCCAAGCTCACCGCGATCGCCAACAGCCCGCAGATGCGCGAGGCGCTGGCGGCACTGGATGCGGGGACATTCAAGTGAGGCGTCAAGTTGCCGTCACAGGGGGCATGACGCATGCCCTCGACACCATCGCCTTCTTGCCCGGCCGGACCGGGAAAGAGACGTCACAGGCATTGCGTTGTCAAAGGATTCCCCATGGCTGACCTGCTTTCGACCGGCGTCTCCGGCCTGCTTGCCGCGCAGGTGGGCCTGAGCACCACCGGCCACAACGTCTCCAATGCCAACAGCGACGGCTACAGCCGCCAGCAGGTGACGTTCGCTGCCCGCGCGCCGCAGGCCGAGGGGCGCTACTACGTGGGCACCGGCGTGAATACGCAGGCAGTGCAACGCGCCTACAGCCAGTACCTCAACAGCGCGCTGTGGTCGGCGTCCTCCTCCAAGGGGCGCGCCGATGCCTACCAGGCGCTGACCGACCAGCTCAACAACCAGCTCTCCGGCAGCAGCAACCTGCAGAGCTCGCTCGACACCTTCTTCGGCGCGGTGCAGGACGTGGCCAACGCGCCGGCCGACGCCTCCGCGCGCGGCGTGCTGCTGGCTCGCGCGGGCGCGTTGGCGAGCACTTTTCGCGCGCTGTCCGGCCAGTTCGGCAGCCTGGATGGCCAGGTGCAGCGACAGCTCACTGACACCGTCACCTCGATCAACTCCGACAGCGCTGCCATCGCCAAGCTCAACGAGCGCATCCGCGCCTCCACCGGCGGCAGCGAGCCCTCCGACCTGCTCGACCAGCGCGATGCGCTGATCAAGAAGCTCTCCGGCGAAGTGGGCATCAACGTGGCCAAGCAGAATGACGGCACCCTCAGCGTGTTCGTCGGCAATGGCCAGGCGCTGGTCAGCGGCACGCAGTCCTTCGAGCTGGGCACGTCATCCAACACCTACGACGCGACCCGGCTGGAAGTGGTCGACAAGGGCACCGGCGCGGTGCTGAGCGGGCGCATCGGCGGCGGCACGCTGGGCGCGCTGCTGGATTTCCGCAGCAACGTGCTCGACCCGGCGCAGAGCCAGCTCGGCCGCGCCGCGCTGGCGATGGCCGATGCCTTCAACGCCCAGCATGCGCAGGGCGTGGATCTCAACGGCCAGCTCGGCGGCACGTTCTTCAACGTCGCCGGCCCGGCCGTCCAGGCAGCCGGGAGCAATGCCGGCAGTGCCACGCTGTCGGCCAGCATCGACGACATCGGCGCGCTGGGCAGCCAGGACTACGTGCTGTCCTTCGACGGCAGCGCCTGGAACCTCAAGGATGGCAGCGGCGCCACGGTCGCGATGACGGGCACCGGCACCGCCGCCGATCCGTTCAAGGCCGGCGGCCTGAGCTTCGTCGTCGGCGGCGGCGCGGCCAGCGCGGGCGACAGCTTCCGCATCCAGCCCAGCCGCAACGCGGCCGGCGGCATCAATGTGGCGATCACCGATCCGAACAAGATCGCCGCGGCCAGCGCGCTGCTCGGCAGCGCGGCGGGAACCAACACCGGCAGCGGAAGCGTGGGTGCGCTTTCCGTCGCCGACGGCACGGACGCCAACCTGTTCACCGCCTCCAGCATCGTGTTCGCCTCCCCGACCAGCTACAGCATCGATGGCGGCCCGGCGCAGACCTTCACCCCCGGCACGCCGATCGTGCACAACGGCTGGAGCCTCACCCTGGACGGCGCGCCTGCCGTCGGCGACAGCTTCGGCGTCAAGGCCAACACCAACGCGCGCGGCGACAACGCCAACGCGCTCAAGCTTGGCGCGGTGGCCAACCTGGGCGTGCTCGACGGCGGCGCCACCAGCGTCGGGCGCGCCTACGGCCAGCTGGTCGGCCAGGTCGGCAGCGCCGGGTCGCTGGCCGACGACGCGGCCAAGACGCAGAGCGCCGTCTACAACCAGGCGATGTCGGCGCAGCAGGGCGTCAGCGGCGTGAACATGGACGAGGAAGCGGCCAACCTGGTGCGCTACCAGCAGGCCTACCAGGCATCGGCGCAGGTCATCACCGCTGCCAACACCGTGTTCAACGCGCTGCTCGGCGCGTTCAGGGGCTAAGGGATTTCCGCCATGCGAGTCTCCACCAGCTGGATGCAGCAGCAGTCGGTCAACACCATGATGGAGCGGCAGGGCGACCTGTCCGACATCCAGACCCAGATGGGTACCGGCAAACGCATCAACCAGCCATCCGACGATCCGGTCGGTGCCGCGCGCGCGGTCGAGCTGACCCACCTGGGTGCCGACACCGCGCAGTACCAGCGCAACATCACTTCGGCCAACGCGCGGCTTGGGCTGGAAGACCAGACGCTGTCGTCGGTCACCAACGTGTTGGCCCGCGTGCGCACGCTGCTCTTGGAGGGCATGAATGCAACCCAGACGGACGAGTCGCGTAGCGACATCGCCGCCGAGATGGTGCAGCTGCGCGGCCAACTGCTGGGCATGGCCAACAGCAAGGACTCCCAGGGCGACTACATCTTCGCGGGCAACCGCACGGGCGCAGCGCCGTTCCAGGCGCAACCCGGTGGCGTCAGTTACGTGGGCGACGACGGACAGCGCATGGTCGCCGCCGGCCCCGGACTGCAGGTGGCTACCGGCGATCCAGGCAGCGCCATCTTCATGGCTGTTCCCAATGGCAACGGCGTTTTTGCCGTCGGCGCCGCCGCGGCCAATGTCGGCAGCGCGGTGGCCGGCGCCAATAGTGTCACCGACGCCAGCGTATGGGATGGCGGCACCTACCAGATCACCTTCACCGCAGCCGATGCCTACGAGATACGCGACGGCGGCGGCGTGCTGGTCGCCAGTGGAGCCTACGACGCGCAGAAGGGCGGCGCGGTCCCCTTCAAGGGCGTGCAGGTCGCCTTCAGTGGCGCTCCCGCCGCGGGCGATAAGTTCACCGTCGCGCCTTCGTCGAACCAGGATGTCTTCGCCACGCTCGACGGCATCATCGGCACGCTGAGCCAGACCAATGGCGGCGGCGCGGCAATGCAGAACGCACTCAACGGGCAGCTTTCCAATCTGGATCAGGCCATAGGCTCGGTCAGCCAGGCCCGCGCAGGGGTCGGTGCACGCATGAATGCGCTGGATCAGCAGTCCTCGCTCAACGATGACCTGACGTTGCAATACAAGACTGCATTGTCAGACGTGCAGGATCTGGACTACTACGACGCGGTGAGCAGGTTGAGCCTGCAGAGTTCCTCGTTGCAGGCGGCGCAATTGACCTTCAGCAAGTTGCAGAACATGTCTCTGTTCGATTACCTGCGTTGACATGCGGCTTTTCTTCAACTGAGAGATAAAGTCAACAAGCGTTGCTCAAGTTTCCACAGATCGGGTCGAAAAAGTGGCTGAGGCGGCGGTGTTCCCACGGAATCCCCGCTGGCTACCACCGCCGGCCACCGGCACTTGAAGACCCTATCTGGAGATATTTCCCATGGTCATGAGCGTCAACACCAACATCAGCTCGCTGAACGCCCAGAACAATCTGGCGAAGTCGCAGAGCAAGCTCGCCACCGCGATCGAGCGCCTGTCCTCGGGCATGAAGATCAACAGCGCGAAAGACGATGCCGCCGGCCTCGCCATCTCGACCCGCTTCACCACCCAGATCAACGGCCTGAACCAGGCCGTCAGCAACGCCAACGACGGCATCTCCCTGGCGCAGACCACCGAGTCGGCGCTGAACGAGGTGACCAACAACATGCAGCGCATCCGCACCCTGGCGGTGCAGTCGGCCAACGCGACCAACTCGCAGAGCGACCGCGACGCGCTGGACGCCGAAGTGCAGCAGCGCCTCTCCGAGATCACCCGTATCTCGCAGCAGACCACCTTCAACGGCCGCCACGTGCTCGACGGCAGCTTTGGCAGCGCCGCGTTCCAGATCGGTGCCAACGTCGGCGAGACCATCTCGGTCAACCTGAGCCAGGGCGCCGGTGCCAAGCAGGTCGGCCAGATCGCGCAGTCTGCCACCAGCGACATCAGCAGCATGTTCGCCAGCCCGGCCGGCCTGACCGTTGCGGCGGGCGACCTGACGGTCGGTGGCCAGAACGTTGCCGCCGGCAGCTACACCGATGCGGCCAGCCTCGCGGCCGCCCTGAACACCGCGGCTGCCGCCGCCGGCTATACCGGCACGGGCGCCGATACGTTCGCCACGGTGTCGGGCAACGAGATCCAGTTCGCCAACAACACGGCCAGCGCCATTGCGCTGGGTGGCACCAAGGCCGCTGCGGTGTTCGGCGCCGGCGTGACCTCGGTCGCCGCTGCCACCACGGGCGCGGCCACGCCTGCGACGGCTTCGTCGTCCGGCCTGCCTGCCGGCAAGAATGCGATCACGCTCGCTGCGGGTGATCTCACGATCGACGACGGCACCGGCGGTGGTGCGGTCAGCATCACGGGCACCTTCAAGGATGCGACCGAGCTGGCCGCCGCCATCAATGCAGCAGGCTTCACGGCATCGGCTGCCGGTGGCGAGCTCACGATCGACAATTCGGCCAATGCCAACCCATTGACGGTTGCTGGCGCGACTGCCACCGCTCTGGGCTTGAACCAGACCGTCGCTGCGTCCTCCGCGGGTACAGCCTCGTCGGGTCTGGCGGCTGCCATCAGCACCAACGCCAACTCCTATGAGCTGGCCGCCGGCGACCTGACGATCACCTCGGGCAGCGGCACTGCCCAGGACATTACCGGCACCTTCGCTGATGCGACCGCCCTCAAGGCCGCGATCGACACCGCGGCAACCGCCGCCGGCGCCACCGGTTTCACCACCACGGTCAATAGTGGTGAGCTGGACTTCAGCAACGCCGGTGCAAGCACGGTGACCTTTGGCGGCACCCTGGCAGGTGCGCTGGGCATCTCCACCACTGCCATTGCGGCTGCCACCCCGGGTACGACGACCGACGGCGCGGCCACCACCACCGGCGTCAATACGGCGGTGTCGGCGGCGGCGACCGGCGCGCTGTCGCTGGCGACGGGCGACCTGACCATCAACGGCACCGACCTGGCCGGCTCTTACAAGGATGCGCAGAGCCTGGTCGATGCGATCAACAGCAAGGGTATCGACGGCGTCTCGGCGTACTACGACAGCAGCAGCAAGAGCGTGCACCTGAACTCGCAGAGCGACCTGACCGTTAACGGCACCAAGGCCGGCACCGGCGCGGGCAACCTGGGCTTCTCGGGTGCCGGTGCCACCGCCATCGCCACCGGCAGCAACCTGGCCGCCAGCGACGTCAAGTCCGTGGCCGGGGCCAACGACACCATCAGCCGCATCGATGCCGCCCTGGGCACCATCAGCTCCATGCGCAGCGACCTGGGTGCGGTGCAGAACCGCTTCAGCTCGACCATCGCCAACCTGCAGACGATCTCGCAGAACCTGTCCTCCTCGCGCAGCCAGATCCAGGATGCGGACTTCGCGGCCGAGACGGCCAACATGTCCAGCGCGAACATCCTGCAGCAGGCTGGTGTCTCGGTGCTGGCCCAGGCCAACTCCTCCACGCAGGCCGTGCTCAAGCTCCTGCAGTAATTGCCTGACCCGGAACGGCCGCGGCAACGCGGCCGTTCCTCTTATTCAAGGAACCTTCGACCATGGCAATCACCGCAGCGTCCACTTCACCTACGACGGGCTTGCTGACTTCCATGGGCGTGGGTTCCGGCCTCGACGTCGCCAGCCTGGTGACGTCGCTGGTCAATGCCAAGAAGGCGCCGCAGCAGGACCAGATCACCAGCCAGGCGGCCGAGACCAATACGCTGCTTTCCGGCCTGGGCCAGATCAGCGGCGCGCTCTCCGGCCTGCAATCGGCGATGTCCTCGCTGACCGATGGAAGCGCCTTCAGCGCGCGCTCGGTCACCAGCAGCGACACCGATGTGCTGAGCGCCAGCAGTGCCGGCACCCCGGTCAGCGGCAGCTACAAGATCGAGGTGACCCAGCTGGCCGCCGCGCTCAAGGCATCTTCCGGTGCCTTTGCCACGTCGAGCACGACGGTCGGCACGGGTACGCTCACCCTGGCGGTGGGCGGACAGTCGATGAAGCTCACCATCGACAGCAGCAACAACACGCTGGCGGGCATCCGCGACGCGATCAACAAGTCCACGGACAACCCCGGCGTCTCGGCCACCATCGTGACCGGCACCGACGGCGCTCACCTGGTGCTCAGCGGCACGCGCACCGGTGCGGCCAACGGATTCACCGTATCCAGCAGCGGCGGCGACGGCGGTCTGGCCGCGCTCTCCTACAACGCGGCGGCCTCCAGCGGCAACGCGCTCAGCGTGATCACCGCGGCGCAGGATTCGGAATACACCATCGACGGCCTGGCCGGGCATAGCGCAGGCAACACCGTCGCTGGCGCCATCGATGGCCTGAGCCTGAGCCTGGTCACCGCAGGCACCAGCACGCTGACGGTGGCCAACGACGGTTCCAAGGCCACCTCCGCGCTGACCAACCTGGTCAGCGTCTACAACAGCTTCGTGGGGATCTACCAGAACCTCACCAAGTATGACGCGACCACCAATACCGCTGGCGCGATGATCGGCGATGCCACCGTCAACAGCATCAGCAGCACGCTCCAGCGGCTGGTCAGCGGCACCGCCAATGGCGGCAGCCTGGCCGATCTGGGCATCACTTTGCAGGTCGACGGCACCCTGAAGCTGGATAGCGGCAAGCTGGCCACATCGCTCGCCGATGGCGGCAAACGAGCGGCGGACCTGTTCGGCGGAGACGACGGTTTCGCCGCCCAGATCAACAGCCAGCTGGACCAGTGGGTCGGCAGCAACGGCGCGATCGCCAGCCGCACCTCCAGCCTGAGCCAGCAGCTGAAGGATCTGTCCAGCCAGCAGACCGACCTGGACAGCCGCATGGCGGACCTGACCGCGCGCTACCAGGCCCAGTTCACTGCGCTGGACACGCTGATGACCAAGCTCAACAGCACCAGCAGCTACCTCACCCAGCAATTCGACGCGCTGACCGCGGCGAGCAAGAGCAAGTAAGACGGAGTAACCCAACATGGCATTCGGACAGGGCGCCAACGCCTACCAGCAGGTCCGCTCGCACGGCGGCGTGGAGTCGGCCGATCCGCACGGCCTGATCACGCTGTTGATGGATGGCGCGCTGGAACGCCTGGTCACCGCGCGTGGCCACATGCAACGCGGCGAGATCGCGCCCAAGGGCGAAGTGATCGGCCGCTGCATCGAGATCATCGGCGGCCTGCGCGACGCGCTCGATCCGAAGGTCGACACGCCGCTGGTCGGCCAGCTCGACCAGCTCTACGACTACATGGGCCGGCGCCTGCTGCACGCCAACATGCGCAACGACGTCGCCGCGCTGGACGAGGTCAGCGCGCTGCTGCAGAAAGTGCGCAACAGCTGGGTGCAGGTGCCGCTCGAAGCGCGGCGCCCGGCCGGCGCCGGCGCATGAATGAACAACTGCCAATGGCACTGGCCCTGGCGCTGACCCGCGTCATGCTAGACGCCGCCCGCACGGGCGACTGGGAGCAGGTGGTCGCCCTGGAAGCCGAGCGCCAGCCGCTGGCGATGCAGCCGGTGGCGGGCGACGCGGACAGCGTGCGCCAGCTCGGCGAACTGCTGGCGCTGGACTGCGAAGTGCGCGCCCTGGTCACCCAGGCGCGCGAGACGGCCGGCGCCCAGTGGCAGGCCGGACAGGACCGCGCCCGCGCGATTGCCGCCTACGGCGGTTGAGCCGCATACCGCTTCCTGACCTAAAAGCCGGCTTTAGCTCCCTCTCCCCTACGGTGAGAGGGCTGGGGTGAGGGGCCAAGGTTTGCGGACATCACGGACAAGCCGGATCAGGTTCGCGTCGTCGGGTCGGGAACCGAATCGGCTAAGTGAAGGCTTCCCGCGAGCCCCGGCCCCTCACCCCAACCCTCTCCCAGGAGGGGAGAGGGAGCAAAAGGCACGGCCCGCTGGCTGCATACTCACCGCCGATGCCGCCATTCGTCGGAGCAACGTCATGATCGCCACCGCCTGGAACGAGTTCGAGCAGCGGCTCGCCTGCGAGGACAGCTGGCACGCAGACAGCCAGCCGCTTGCCTGGCCGGTGCCCGACACGCTCAGCCAACGCCTGGCCGAACGCAATGCCGCCGCGCTCGCTTCGGTCGCCGCACTGGAAGAGCGCCGCGCCGAGAACGTCGATGACGACAGCCCGGTCATGCAGGAACTGCTGCGCCTGGATGCCAAGCTCAACGCGCTGATCGACATGATCAACCGCGTTGCGCTTCCGGCCGACGCACTGCCGCCACGGCAGCCGCTGCGCTTCAACGCGATCGGAGCGGTGCTGCCGGCTGCGCTGGTGCCCGTCGGCGAGGCTTTGCTGCTGCGCCTGCGTTTCGATGCCTGCCCTGGCGTGCCGCTGGAAATACCGGCCCGCGTCGAGCGTCGACTCGACGGCGGCGGCGCCTTCGTCGCCTTCCATGCGTTGGGCGATGGCGTCGCCGCGTCACTCGAACGTTTCGTGTTTCGTCACCACCGACGCAAAGTGGCAGGTGCGCGTCAGGTCAACGGCTGAGCAAGTGCCAGAGCCACGTGAAGCAGAGCACTTGTGATGCGTGAAGCACTTCACACTTTTGCAGGCTCGCGCGCCGTCGATTTGACGGTCGGCGGCGCCACGGTGTCGCACAAGGTCACTCGCCGTCGAACCGATGGCGCCGGCAAACCGTCGCCAATGCTCGGGTCGCGCGTGACGCACCTTCGACATTTTCTTCACGGGTGACGCATTAGGGCCACCCGCCCGTCCGCGGACAGCCCGCGCAGGCGCCTGCGCTGGCCTTCTTCTTGCTCCCTCATCCGCGAGCCCGGTGACGGAAAGCCGGCATCTGGAAAGTACGAACACTGCGGGATGGTCGGCGGTTCGTCGTTCAAGCGCCAAGCGGAGACACATTCAATGAGCAAGGTCGATTTCCTGGTGATCGAGTCGAACGAGGCGCGGGCCGAGTCCATCGTGTCCGCGCTGCATTTCCTCGGTTACCACCCGCAGCGGGGCGTGGACTGCACCGCAACGGAGGAATCGACCCACGCCTGGCGCGCCGTCTACGTCGGTTCCGTCGAGCACGCCGCCGAGGCCGAGCGCCAGTTCGCGCTGCTGGGCGACGCCGCCAGCCACGTGCCGGTACTGCTGGCGAGCGATTCGCAATGGGCCGCGCGCCTGTGCGCCGCCAGCTCGCCGTTCGCCGCGCGCATCGGCATGGTGGAATTCCCTCTGCGCTACGAGCAGCTGGCCGAAGTCATGCGCAGCCTGTATGCGCGCCTGCTCGGCGGCCGCCGCGGCGAGCTGCGCTTCGTCGGTGATTCGTCGCCGATGCGCCATGTCAACGCGCTGATCCGCCAGGTCGCCCCGTTCGACTCCTCCGTACTGGTGCTGGGCGAGTCCGGCACCGGCAAGGAAATGGTCGCGCGTACCATCCATGAGTGCTCGCCGCGCCGCGACAAGCCGTTCGTGGCGATCAATTGCGGCGCGATTCCGGCAGAACTGCTCGAGAGCGAGCTCTTCGGCCACGAGAAGGGCGCCTTCACCGGTGCGATCAGCGCGCGCAAGGGCCGCTTCGAGATGGCCGAGGGCGGCACGCTGTTCCTGGACGAGATCGGCGACATGAGCCTGCCGATGCAGGTCAAGCTGCTGCGCGTGCTGCAGGAACGCATGTTCGAGCGCGTCGGCGGCAACAAGACCCAGCGTTGCGACGTGCGCATCATTGCCGCCACCCATCGCAACCTCGAACAGGCGATCGCCAACGGCCAGTTCCGCGAGGACCTGTTCTACCGCTTGTCCGTGTTTCCGTTGGAGATGCCTGCGCTGCGCGAGCACCTGGACGACCTGCCGGTGCTGATCGGCGAGTTCAACCAGCGCCTGGCCCGCCGCGGCCTGGGCAGCGTGCGTTTCACTGCCGGCGCGCTCAACGCGCTGCACCAGTACGCCTGGCCCGGCAACGTGCGTGAGCTGTGCAACCTGGTCGAGCGGTTGGCGATCCTTTACCCCCACGGCGAAATCCGTGCCGGCGACCTGCCGGAGAAATACCGTGGACGCCAGGTCGTGGAGGAGGTGCAGGGCGCCGCTTCGCTGCTGGCGATGATGGAAGGCGCTGCGCTGGATACCCAGATCACCGCTGCGGCCGTCGCCAGCGACGTCACGGTGCTGCCCGAGGGTGGGCTCGACCTCAAGGACCACCTGGCCGACATCGAAGTGGGGCTGATCCGCCAGGCGCTCGACGTGACCGGCGGCGTGGTCGCCCACGCGGCCAAGCTGCTGCACATGCAGCGCACGACGCTGGTGGAGAAGCTGCGCAAGTACGGCTTGCAGAACAGCCTGGCTGCGTAAGCCGCGGGGCGGGATCGGCGGCTGCGCGGCTGCTTCCGCACCGCGCCCGCGAACGCCTTCGTGGGCGCCGCTCGGTCTTCGCCGCGATGCTCCCGCTTCCATGGCACGGCTCGTGCAAACACCCCTTCGAAACCCGCCACGCGCCGGAAACCCGACATGAGCACCATCGACGTCAACAACCTGCTCGCCCAGATGCGCCAGCTTTCCACGCAGGTGCGCCCGGCCGAAAGCGCGTTCAAGGCGGCGCCGGCAGCGAAGGCGGATTTCGGTTCGCTGCTGAAGGAATCGATCGCCAGCGTCGGCCAGAGCCAGCAGCAGGCCGGGCAGATGGCGGCGAGCTTCGAGCGCGGCGATCCGGGCGCGGACCTCGGCCGAACGATGGTGGCGATCCAGAAGGCCGACCTTTCGCTGCGTGCGATGACCGAAGTACGCAACAAGCTGGTCGATGCCTACAAGGACATCATGAACATGCCGGTCTAAACACCGGCTTTCCATTCGCTCTACGGATGAACCCTCCCCATGGCTGACAACGCCATCGCCACCACCGCCGACAGCCCGGCCAGCCGCTTCGACCTCAAGCAGCTTGCGCGCAGCCCCGCCTCGCGCCAGTTGCTGCTGCTGGTCGGCATGGCTGCGGCCGTGGCGCTGGGCGTGGCAGTGGTGTTGTGGTCGCGCGGACCGAACTGGGGCCTGCTCTACGCGGGCCTGGGGCAGCAGGATGCCGCCGCGATCACGCAAGCGCTGCAATCCACCAACACGCCCTACAAGCTGGGCGACGACGGCGGCTCGATCATGGTGCCGGCGTCCGACCTGGCCGCGGTGCGCCTGCGCCTGGCCGGGCAGGGCCTGCCGCAGGGCACGGCCGCCAACACGCTGCCACAGTCCGATTCGCCCTTCGGCATGAGTGACCTGGCCGAGCGCACGCGCTACCAGCAGATGCTGGAAACCGACCTGGGCAACACCATCGGCAGCCTGCAGGGCGTGCGCTCGGCGCGCGTGCACCTGGCGATGGCCAAGCCCTCGGCGTTCATCCGCGACAGCCGCGAGGGCAGCGCCTCGGTGCTGGTCACGCTCTATCCCGGCCGGCAGCTCGATGCGAGCCAGGTGGCCGCGATCGTGCACCTGGTCGCCGCCTCGGTGCCGGATCTGGACCCCAAGCAAGTCTCGGTGATCGACCAGCAGGGCCAGCTGCTCACCGGCAGTGACCCGGACAGCGCCGCCGCCGTGGGCGACAGCCGCCTGCGTCTAGCCACGCGCATCGAGAACACCTACGCGCAGCGCATCGAGGAGCTGCTCACCCCGCTGGTGGGGCCTGGCAAGGTGCACGCACAGGTGTCGGTGGACCTCGACTTCAGCCAGACCGAGAAGGCCAGCGAGACGTACGGCCACGACCACCCCGCGCTGCGCAGCGAGCAGACCAGCAGCGAGCGCCACGGCAGCGGCAGCGTCGCCGACGGCGGCGTGCCGGGTGCGCTGAGCAACCAGCCGCCGGTGATGACCGCGCAGCCGACCGCCGCCAACCCGAACGCGGGCGGCAAGGCGGCGGCCACACCCGCGCCCGCGGCGGCCACGGCGCAGGCCGACACCGGCGACAACTCATCCAGCGCTACCCGCAACTACGAGCTGGACCGCACCATCAGCCACACCAGCGACCCGGCCGGCCGGCTGGCGCGCCTGACCGTGGCGGTGGTGGTCGACGACAAGTCCGTGAGCGGTCCGAAGGGCGACGCCAGCGTGCCATTCACGCCGCAGGAGCTGGACCACCTGACCCAGCTGGCCAAGAACGCGGTCGGCTTCGACCCGGCGCGCGGCGACAGCGTCAGCGTGATCAACCAGGCCTTCCACACCGCGCCTGCCGCCGACGCGCCCGAGGAGTTGCCGTTGTGGCAGCGTCCTGGCGCGCTGGACCTGATCAAGCAGGGCATCGGCGTGCTGATCGCGCTGATCGTCGCCTTCGGCCTGCTGCGCCCGCTGCTCAAGGGACTGCTGCGCGGCGCGCCGCAGCCGGCGCTGGCCGGCGCCGGCGGCAGGATGCCTACGGTTTCCGTGCGCGTGGCCGATGACCCGGAGGATGAGCGCAGCCGGCTGGCGGGACCCTCGCAGGTGCTCGGCTACGAACAGAAGGTGGGCCTGGCCCGCCGCATGGTCAGCGACAATCCCAAGCAGGTGGCGCAGGTGGTGAGGAACTGGGTGGGCGAGGACGGCGTCTGATGTCAGGCAAGGCAGACACATCCATCTCGGGCGCCCAGCGCGCCGCGATCCTGCTGCTCACCCTCGGTGAGGAGGATGCCGCGGAGGTGCTCAAGCACCTGTCCGCGCGCGACGTGCAGGCGGTCGGCCAGGCCATGGCCGTGCTCACCTCCGTCTCGCGCGAGCAGGTCGACCAGGTGCTCACCCGCCTGCACGACGACCTGGGCCGGCAGACCTCGCTCGGCGTCGGCACCGAGGACTACATCCGCAAGATCCTCACCAACGCGCTGGGCGAAACCAAGGCCGGCAATCTGATCGACCGCATCCTGCTGGGGCGCTCCAGCAAGGGCCTGGAATCGCTCAAGTGGATGGAGGGCCGCTCGATCGCCGAGATGATCGGCCAGGAGCACCCGCAGATCATCGCACTGGTGCTGGCGCACCTGGAGCACGACCAGGCCGCCGAAGTGCTCGGCTACCTGCCCGCGCGCACGCGCTCGGACGCGATCATGCGCATCGCCACGCTCGACGGCGTGCAGCCGCATGCCCTGAACGAGCTGGACGAAATCATGGAGCGCCAGTTCTCCGGCAACACCAACAAGTTGAAGTCCGCCAGCGTCGGTGGCCTGAAGGCCGCGGCGAGCATCCTCAATGCGATGGAGACCAGCCGCGAGGCCGAGCTGATGGCCGCCATCCGCAGCCACGACCCGGGCCTGGGCAGCAAGATCGAGGACCTGATGTTCGTCTTCGACGACCTGGTCGAGCTGGACGACCGCTCGATGCAGGCCTTGCTGCGCGAAGTTCCGTCGCCGCGCCTGATCGTGGCGCTCAAGGGAGCCGAGCCGGCGATCCGCGACAAGATGTTCGCCAACATGTCCAAGCGCGCGGCCGAGATGCTGCGCGACGACCTGGAAGTGGCCGGGCCTGTGCGCGTGTCCGAGGTGGACGCCGCGCAGAAGGAAATCCTCGGTATCGCGCGCCGGCTGGCCGACGCCGGCCAGATCACCCTCGGCGGCGGGGATGACCTGGTCTGATGAGCGCCGTGCTCAACCGCGATGCCGCCGGCGGCTACCAGCGCTGGGAGCCGCCGCAGGTCGGCGACGTCCAGGCCCCGGCACCGGCCGAATCCGTCAACCATCCCACCGTCAGCGACCTGGAAACGCTCGAGCGCCAGGCGCGTGAGGAAGGCTACGCCGCCGGCCACGCCCAGGGCCTGGCCGAGGCGCGCGCGCAGGGGCGCGAGCGCGTAGCGCGGCTGGAGTCGATGTGCGCGCAGGCAGCGCGTCCGCTCGATGCGCTCGACGCGGCCGTGGAGCAGGAACTGGCGCAGCTGGCGCTGCTGGTCGCCCGCCGGGTGATGGCCCATGAGCTGGCCACGCATCCGGAGCACATCGTGCACGCCGTGCGCCAGGCCGCCGCGGCGCTGCCTGCGGCGACCCGCGAACTGAAGGTGCGCCTGCACCCGGACGACCTCGCACTGCTGCGCGAGCTGGACGCGGCCGAACCGTACTGGCAACTGGTGGCCGATGCCACGCTCAGGCGCGGCGACTGCCTGCTGCAGAGCGAACGTTCGCGGCTGGACGCGCGCGTGGAGACGCGGCTGGCGGCCATGATCGACGCCGTTCTCGGCGCCGAGGCCGACGCATGAGTCGCGGCAACGCCCGGAAACCGAAGGCGGTTCTGGCGCGATGTCCCGCTAGCCCCGCCCGTCACCCTCTCCCCACGGGGCAGAAGGAGCTCGGTCGCGAGGGTATCGGTCGATGACCCGCGCGGCCTGGACCGAGCAGCTTGCCCGGCGGCGCCAGCGCGCGCAGGCCGCCCCCACGTTTGCCGTCGAAGGTCGACTCCGCCGCGTCGTCGGCCTCACGCTGGAAGCCGAGGGCTGCGAAGCCGCCCTCGGCGCGCGCTGCCTGGTCGACACCGCCGACGGCAGCCAGCTCGACACCGAGGTGGTCGGCTTCGCCGACGAACGCCTGCTGCTGATGCCGGTGGGCGAGATGCACGGCGTGTTGCCCAATGCGCGTGTACGGCCGCTCGCCCATGCCGGTGGGCTGCCGGTCGGCGCCGGTCTGCTCGGGCGCGTGATCGGCGCCGATGGCATACCGCTGGACGGCAAGGGTCCGCTGGACTCCGGCGAGCACGCCGCGCTCAAGGCCGAACCGATCAATCCGATGGCGCGCAAGCCCATCGACACCCCGCTGGACACCGGCGTGCGCGCGATCAACGCGCTGCTCACCGTCGGCCGCGGCCAGCGCCTGGGCCTGTTCGCCGGCTCCGGCGTGGGCAAGTCCACGCTGCTGGGCATGATGACCAGGTACACCGACGCCGACGTCGTGGTCGTGGGCCTGATCGGCGAGCGCGGCCGCGAGGTGAAGGAATTCGTCGAGCACACGCTCGGCGAGGAAGGCCGCCGTCGCGCGGTGATCGTCGCCGCCCCGGCCGACGCGCCGCCGCTCAAGCGCCTGCGCGGCGCGCAGTACGCCACTGCCATCGCCGAATGGTTCCGCGACCGCGGCCAGCGCGTGCTGCTGCTGATGGATTCGCTCACCCGCTACGCCCAGGCGCAGCGCGAGATCGCGCTGGCGATCGGCGAGCCGCCGGCGACCAAGGGCTACCCGCCCTCCGTCTTCGCGATGTTGCCGGCGCTGGTCGAGCGTGCCGGCAACGACGCCGAGGGTGTCGGCTCGATCACCGCCTTCTACACCGTGCTGACCGAGGGCGACGACTACCGTCACGATCCGATCGCCGATGCCGCGCGCGCGATCCTGGACGGCCACATCGTGCTCTCGCGCGACCTGGCCGAAGCCGGGCACTACCCGGCGATCGACATCGAGGCATCGATCAGCCGCGTGATGCCGGCGGTCACCGCGCGCGAGCACCAGCGCGCCGCGCAGCGATTCCGCCAGGTCTACTCGGCCTACCGCCAGCAGCGCGACCTGATCGCGGTGGGCGCCTACCAGAAGGGCTCGGACCCGCAGGTCGACCAGGCCATCGTGATGTGGCCGAAGCTGCGCGCGTTCCTGCAGCAGGAAGTGGACGAACCGATGAGCCTCGCCGACGGCATCGGCGCGCTGGATGCCCTCGCCGCCGAGGCGGCCCAATGAGCAAGCGCGCCGACCGCCTGCAGCCGGCCGCCGACCAGGCCAAGCAGCGCAGCGAAGATGCCGTGCTCAAGCTCGCCGAGCAGCAGCAGCGGCTGGCCAAGGCCGAGCGGCAGTTGATGGAGCTGCGCGGCTATCGCCAGGAGTACGCCAACCCACCCAGCGCCGGCGGATTGACGGCCACCGCGCTGATGAACCGCCAGCAATTCGTCGAACGCATCGACCGCGCGATCGCCCAGCAGACCCTGGAGATCGAACGCCAGCACCGCCTGCTCGACCAGGTGCGGGGGCTCTGGCGCGACGCGCACGCCCGTGAGGCCGCGCTGGACAACGTGATCGACCGATACCGCGAGCAGGACCGCAAGGCCGAGGAGCGCCGCGAGCAGAACGACGTCGACGAGCGCATGCAGTACCGCCGCCCCAACCGCCAGCCGTGAGCACGCTTGGCGTGGAGTTTGCACGCCAGTGCCTGACGCACGTCGTTTGACGCCATTGAAGGAAGTGCCATGAGCGCGACCACCGCCGCCGTGAACCCCGCCGCCCCGCCGGCCCCCGCACCCGCGCGGACTGCCGCCGACCCGGCTTCCGCCGCTGACGACAATCGCTTCGACCGCCACCTGGACGCGGCCCGCCAGCAGCACGGCGACGCGCAGGACAGGCCGGCGCACGAGGACGGGCACGAGTCGCCCTCGACCAACGATCCGGCGACCGCCAGGACCGGCCAGGGCAAGCCTTCGCACGCTTCGGCAAAGGACGAAACCAACCCCGACGCCGCCGCGCTGGCTGCGGCGATGCTTACGCTGATCGGCCAGGCGGCGCCGGCCAAGCCGTTGGCTCAGGCCGGCGGCGTGGCGGCGGCACCGGCCAAGGTTGCCGGTACCGCTGGAACGGTCGCCAGGCAGCCGGCCGCGCTCATGCTGCTCGCCGGTGCAGCGGCCACGGCCGCGGCCGCCAGGCCGGCGGTCAACCTGGATACCAACGCGCTCGCGCCGATGCTGGCCAAGCCATCCGAGCAGAAGGACACCCCGCTGGATGCGCTGCAGATGGCCGCTGCGTCCGGCGCCCAGCCAGCGATGCCTACGCCTGCGAACACGGCGCCGCCGGCTCCCACCCTCAACATCGCCAGCCCTGCCGGTACCCCCGCGTTCGCGCAGGAGCTGGGCCAGCACGTGGTATGGCTGGGCCACCAGGACGTCAAGCAGGCACGCATCCGCCTGCACCCGGAAGACCTGGGTACGCTCGACGTCAAGGTCAGCATGAACCACGACCGCGTCGATGTGAGCTTCGCCGTGCAGCACCCGGCCGCCGTACACGCCGTCCAGCAGACATTGCCTCAGCTGGACGCGCTGCTCGCGCACCATGGCCTGGCGCTGGGCCATGCCGATGTCGGCCAGCGCCAGCAGCAGGGCGAGGGCGGACGTGGGGGCGAAACGGCCGGTACGGTCGGCGAGATCGAGCCGGAGTCCGTGACGAGGGCGAGCGTCCCGGTAACGGCGCTCGGGATGCTCGATACGTTCGCCTGAGGCAAGGCCGTTCGAATACGGCCTGTGGCCTACGCTCACGGCGAACGGGTTTTCCGGCCTGGCCCCACGCCAACTCCTGTCCCGCGGGGCGAAGGGCTCAAAAGCCCGCGCTTTCGAACCCGTTCGCGCTGAGCGTAGGCGCGCAGCGCCGAAGTCGAGGTGCCAGCCTCGAACCACCCATTCGAACCCTCTCCCTCCGGGAATGGGTGCCGACAGGCGGTGAGGGTCCGGGCAGAGCGCGCTCATCGGCACCACCGGACCCTCACCCCAACCGCTCTCCCGGAGGGAGAGGGGCTCAAGAGCCCGCGCTTTCGAACCCGTTCGCGCTGAGCGTAGGCGCGCAGCGCCGAAGTCGAAATCCCGGCCTCAACCCGTCTATTCGAGCCCTCTCCCTTCGGGAGTGGGTGCCGACAGGCGGGTGAGGGTCCGGACGGAGCATACGCACCGGCAAGACCGAACCCTCACCCAACCTTCTGCCGGAGGGAGAAGGACTCGAGAGCCTGAGCTTTCGAGCCCGTTCGCGCCGAGTCCAGGCGCGCCGCACATGACTCGAAGCGCCCGCTGCCGACTTTCAGGCGCTCGTCGTGATCGCGACGCGCCCTTTCCCCGCCACGCGTCAAGAAAGCGCCGCCTTGGCCGCAAACCCTGCAGGGACAAGGCGCCCCCACCATGGCATGCGGCTTGCAACAACGCTCCTGCACGGTGGCGCCTGTCGCCCCGACGGACACATACGGACCGAGGTTAGGCATGGCAACAACCGAAGAAGAAGTGGTCGCAACGGTGCCGAAGAAGAGCCGCTCGCCGCTGGTGATCGGACTGGCGGTGGCGCTGCTGGCCGTATCTGGCGTGTGCGCCTACGCGCTGACCGCGTTGCGCGGCCACGGCAAGGCAACCACTGCGGCGACCAGCAAGCACGGTGCCGAGGCCAAGCCGGTCGACACGCAGCCGGAACTGTTCCTGCCTCTGGACCCCGCCTTCGTGGTCAATTTCCGCGACGACGCATCCATGCGCTACCTCCAGGTCGGCGTCACCCTGATGGCGCACGACCAGGCCGCGCTGGACACCGTCAAGAGCGTCGACCCGGTGGTGCGCAACGCGCTGGTGATGCTGTTCAGCCGCCAGGACTACGCCATCCTCAGCGACCCCGCCGGCAAGCAGAAGCTGCAGGCCGAGGCGCTCGATGCCGTGCGCAGCATCGTTGCGTCGCGTACCGGCAAGCCCGGCATCGACGCGCTGTACTTCACCAGCTTCGTGATGCAGTGAGGCCATCGCGCCCATGAGCGACCTTCTTTCCCAGGACGAAATCGACGCGCTGCTCGACGGTGTCACCGGCGGCAGCGTTGCCACCGGCGAGGACGAGCCGCCGCCGACCGAAACGGTGCAGTCCTACGACTTCACCCAGCAGGACCGCATCGTCCGCGGCCGCCTGCCGACGCTGGAGATGGTCAACGACCGCTTCGCGCGCTTCTTCCGCCTGGGCGTGTTCAACGTGCTGCGCAAGAGCTGCGAGGTCTCGGTGCTCGGCGTGAAGATGGTCAAGTTCGCCGAGTACGTGCACAGCCTGGCGGTGCCGAGCAACCTGAACCTGGTCAAGATCAAGCCGCTGCGCGGCACCGCGCTGGTGGTGTTCGAGCCACGGCTGGTGTTCACCGTGATCGACAATTTCTTCGGCGGCGATGGCCGCTTCCACGCGCGCATCGAGGGCCGCGACTTCACCGCGACCGAGAACCGCGTGATCCAGATCATGCTGAGCGAGCTGTTCGGCGCGATGACCGAGGCGTGGAACCCAGTGCTGCCGCTGGAGTTCGAGTACCTCAATTCCGAGATCAACCCGCAGTTCGCGAACATCGTCAGCCCGACAGAAACCGTCGTGGTGTCGCGTTTCCACGTCGAGCTCGACGGTGGCGGCGGCGAAATCCACCTGACCTTGCCCTACGCGATGGTCGAGCCGATCCGCACCCTGCTCGATGCCGGCGTGCAGAGCGACCTGGCCGACCGCGACGACCGCTTCACCGAGCACCTGCACGAGGAGGTGCTCGACGCCGAGGTGGAACTGAGCTCGCTGCTGCTCGAGGCGGAACTGTCCATCGGCGATTTCCTGGGCCTCAAGCCGGGCGACGTGATACCGGTGGCATTGCCCGAGCTGTGCACCGTCTTCGCCGAGGACGTGCCGGTGTTCCGCGGCCGCTACGGCCTATCCAACGGCCACACGGCCATCCAGTTCCAGGCCCATGTCGGCCGCCGCGAAAAGCGCGCGTCCGGCGAGTTCACAGAGAAGAAAAGCGCATGACTGCCAACGACGCCGCGATCGTAGACCGCATCGAATCGGACGCCCTGAACGGCTTTGCCGGCGAGGGCGACGTCAACCTGGACATGATCCTCGACGTGCCGGTGACCCTGGCCATGGAGGTCGGTCGTACCCGCATCAGCATCCGCAACCTGCTGCAGCTCAACCAGGGCTCGGTGGTGGAGCTGGACCGCGCGGCCGGCGAACCGCTGGACGTGTTCGTCAACGGCACGCTGGTGGCACACGGCGAGGTGGTGGTGATCAACGAGAAGTTCGGCATCCGCCTGACCGACGTGGTCAGCCCGGCCGAGCGCGTGCGCAAGCTGCGTTGATCCGATGCTGGCCGCCCTGATCTTCGCCGCGCCCGCCGCCGCGCCCGACATCAATGTCGGCGGGGAATTGCTGCGGGTGCTCTTGAGTCTCGCCGCGGTAGTCGCGCTGATCTTCGTGGCCGGCTGGATGAGCCGTCGCCTGCAGGCGCGCACGCTGCCGGGCGGGCGGCGCATCCGCTGCGTGGAGACCTTCGCCGTGGGTGCGCGCGAGCGCGTGCTGCTGCTCGATGCCGACGGCAAGCGCCTGCTGGTCGGCGTGGGGCAGGGCGGCCTGCGCACACTGCACGTCTATGAAGGCGCGGCTCCGGTCGAGGCCAACCCGCCGGCGGCGATGCCGGCCGCTCCCAACTTCGCGCAACTGCTGTCGCGCTGGAAAGGCAAGTCGTGAATCCGTTTTCGTTCCGCGGCGCCCGTTGGGCGCTCGCGCTGCTGCTGATGCTGCTTCCGCTGTTCGCCGCCGCCGCACCGCAAGCCGCGCCGACGCAGGCCCCCGCGCTGAGCATGCCGGCCAGCCCCGCTGCGCCGGCCGGCATCCCGGTGCTGACCGTGCACGACGCACCCGGCGGCGCGAAGAACTGGACGCTCTCGCTGCAGCTGCTGGGCCTGATGACGGTCCTGACGCTGCTGCCGGCGATCCTGCTGATGATGACCTCGTTCACCCGCATCATCATCGTGCTGGGCTTCCTGCGCCAGGCACTGGGCACGCAGTCGACGCCGCCCAACCAGGTGCTGCTGGGGCTGGCGCTGTTCCTCACCCTGTTCGTGATGGGGCCGGTGTTCAACAAGGCCTACAGCGACGGCGTCAAGCCGTACATGGATGGCCAGATGACCGCCGAGCAGGCGCTCCCCGCCGCCAGCGCGCCGTTCAAGCGCTTCATGCTCGACCAGACGCGCGACGCCGACCTGCAGCTGTTCACCCAACTGGCCAAGGAGAAGCCCTACGCCAGCAGGGACGACGTGCCGTTCCGCGTGGCGATGCCGGCGTTTCTGACCTCGGAACTGAAGACCGCGTTCCAGATGGGCTTCCTGCTGTTCATCCCGTTCCTGATCATCGACCTGGTGGTCGCCAGCGTGCTGATGTCGATGGGCATGATGATGGTGTCGCCGATGATCATCTCGCTGCCGTTCAAGATCATGCTGTTCGTGCTGGTGGACGGGTGGACGCTGTTGATCGGGACGTTGGCCGGGAGCTTCTACACGTGACTCCTGAATCCGTCATCCAATTCGGCCAGCACGCGCTCTACGTGGCGATGCTCGTCGCCGCGCCGCTGCTGCTCACCGCACTGGCCGTGGGCCTGCTGATCGGCGTGATCCAGGCGGCTACGCAGATCAATGAGATGACCCTCTCGTTCATCCCCAAGCTGATCGCGATGGCAGTGGTGGCGCTGATCACCGGCCCGTGGATGCTGCGCACGCTGGTGCAGTTCACCCGGCAGCTGATCGAGGGGCTGCCGGGTGCCGTCAAGTAACGGGGTCGCCAGGTGATGGGCAACGGCGTGCCGATGGTCGACCTCGCGCAACTGGAGAACTGGCTGGGCGGCCTGCTGTGGGCGTTGGGCCGGGTCGGCGGCTTGTGCCTGGTCGCGCCGGTGCTGGGCTCGTCGATGATCCCCGCGCGCATTCGCGTGGGCCTGGTGATGATGTTGACGCTCGTGCTGGCGCCGCTCGCGCCGGGGGCGATCGATCCGCTAAGCGCCACGGGCGTGGCCACCATGGTCAGCCAGATCCTGGTCGGCGCCTCGGTCGGCTTCGTGCTCAAGCTGGTCTTCGAGGCGGTGGCGTTCGGTGGCGAACTGGTGGGGCAGGGCATGAGCCTGGGCTTCGCCGAGGTGGTCAATCCCGGCGGGGGCGGCAGCACGCCGGTGCTCAGTCAGTTCTACATGGTGCTGGTGACGCTGCTGTTCCTCGCGCTCAACGGCCACTTGCGGTTGATCCAGCTGCTGGCCGAGAGCTTCCACACGTTGCCGCCCGGGCCGGTAGCCATCAACGCCGGAGGCCTGCACGCGGTGGTGCTGTTCGGCGCGCACCTGTTCGCCGGCGCGGTGCGGGTGGCCTTGCCGGCGGTCACGGCACTGCTGGTGGTGAACATCGGCTTTGCCGCGATCAGCCGCGCGGCGCCGTCGATGAACCTGTTCGCGGTCGGCTTTCCGATCACCCTCTGCCTGGGCTCGATCGCGCTGTGGCTGGGCCTGCGCGCACTGCCGGGCGCGTTCGAGACGCTGCAGGACAGCGCCTGGTCGTTGATGCACGAGCTGATGGGAGGCTGACGTTCCCATGGCCGAGAACGACGATCAGGAACGCACGGAACAGCCATCGGAAAAACGGCTCCGGGAAGCGCGCGAGAAAGGCGACGTCCCGCGCTCGCGCGACCTTTCCGGGGCGCTGGTGACGCTGGCGGGCGTGGCCGCGCTGCTTTCGGGCAGCGAGCGGGCGATGAGCCACGCCCGCACGATCTATCACCTGGGCCTGGACTACAGCCGCGCGGCGTTGTTCTCCGACGCACTGCCGGCCCGCGTGCTCGGCATGGCGGTGCGCGAAGCGCTGATGCTGTTCACGCCGGTGGCGGTGGCCACGCTGCTGGCCACCTTTGCCGGGCCGGTGTTGCTGGGCGGCATCCACTTCAGTGGACAGGCGCTGCAGCCGAAGTTCGACCGGCTCAATCCCGCGGCCGGCCTGGGCCGCATCTTCGCCATGCGCGGCCTGGTGGAGCTCGGCAAGGCCCTGCTCAAGCTGCTTTTCATCGGCGGCGCGCTGGCGCTGCTGCTGAAGCACTCGGTGGACGAGCTGCAGGCGCTGGGCCGTGCCGACGTGACCCTGGGCGTGGTGCGCGCGATGTCGCTGTTGGGCCGCTCGGCCCTGCTGTTCGGCGCACTGCTCGCGCTGATCGGCGGCGGCGATGCGCTCTACCAGAAGTTCGACCACGCCAAGCGCCTGCGCATGACGCGCCAGGAACTGAAGGACGAGGCCAAGGAAACCGAGGGCAACCCCGAGCTCAAGGGCCGCATCCGCCAGGTGCAGTTCGAGATGTCGCGCCGGCGCATGATGCAGGAGCTGCCCAAGGCCGACGTGATCGTGACCAATCCGACCCATTTCGCCGTGGCCCTCAAGTACGACGAAAACGGCAACGGCGCGCCGCGCGTGATCGCCAAGGGCGTCGACGTGCTGGCCCAGCAGATCCGCCTGGTGGCGGGCGGCCACCGCATCCCGATGGTCGAGGCGCCGCCGCTGGCACGCGCCTTGTATGCCACCACCTCGCTGGGCCGGGAAATCCCGGTCTCGCTGTACGTGGCGGTGGCGCAGGTACTGGCCTACGTCTACCAGTTGAAGCAGGCGACGGCACGCGGCGACGAGCCGCCGCCGGCGCCGCAGCCCGAGGTCGATCCGGACCTGATGGGGCCATACAAGTTCTAAGGGGAAGCACAGATGGCCGCCGCAGGCGCAATGGAAAGTCTCAAGCAGCTCGGACGCCGCGGCGTCGGCGCACCGGTGGTCATGCTGGCGATGCTGGCGATGGTCATGCTGCCGATGCCGCCGTTCCTGCTGGACATGCTGTTCAGCTTCAACATCGCGCTGTCGCTCGTCATTTTGTTGGCGGTGATCTACGTGATGCGGCCGCTGGAATTCGCCGCTTTTCCGACGGTCGTGCTGATGGCGACGCTTTTACGTCTCGCCCTGAACATCGCCTCGACCCGCGTGGTGCTACTGCACGGCCACGACGGCCCGGGGGCGGCCGGCAAGGTGATCGAGGCCTTCGGCGAGTTCGTCATCGGCGGCAACTTCGCGGTTGGCCTGGTGGTGTTCGCGATCCTGACCATCATCAACTTCGTGGTGGTCACCAAGGGCGCCACCCGCGTGTCGGAAGTCACCGCCCGCTTCACCCTGGACGCGATGCCCGGCAAGCAGATGGCGATCGACGCCGATCTCAACGCCGGCCTGCTGACCCAGGAACAGGCCCGCGAGCGCCGCCAGGAAGTACGCGAGGAAGCGGACTTCTACGGCTCGATGGACGGTGCCTCCAAATTCGTCCGCGGCGATGCGACCGCCGGCATCCTGATCCTCTTCATCAACATCGTCGGCGGCTTCTTCGTCGGCATGTTCCAGCACGGACTGGGCGCGGGCGAATCGGCCAAGACCTACACCCTGCTGACCATCGGCGACGGCCTGGTCGCGCAGGTGCCGGCGCTGATGCTCTCGATTGCCACCGCGGTGATCGTCACCCGCGTGTCCAAGTCGCAGGACATGGGCAAGCAGGTGCTCGGCCAGGTGTTCGGCCAGCCGCGCGCGCTGGCCGTGGCGGGCGCGGTGCTGGGCGTGATGGGCCTGATCCCGGGCATGCCGAACCTGGCCTTCCTGCTGCTCGGCGGCTGCTGCGGCGGCGCGGCGTACCTGATGATCAAGCGCGAGCGCGAAACGCGCGAGAAGCTGGCCGAGGCCATTGCAGAACCGGCCGCCGCGACGGCGCAGGTGCCGCCGGAGCGCATGGAGCTGGGCTGGGACGACGTCGCCAGCGTCGATCCGCTCGGCCTGGAAGTGGGCTACCGGCTGATCCCGCTGGTCGACACCCACCAGGGCGGCGAACTGATGGGCCGGATCAAGTCGGTGCGGCGCAAGTTGTCGCAGGAGTTCGGCTTTCTCGTCCCGGCGGTGCACATCCGCGACAACCTGGACTTGGGACCCAACAGCTACCGCATCACCCTGATGGGCGTGCCGATGGGCGAGGCCGAAGTGCACGGCGACCGCCTGATGGCGATCAACCCGGGCCGCGTGCATGGGCCGCTGCAGGGTATCCAGACCAAGGACCCGGCGTTCGGGCTCGAAGCGGTATGGATCGAACAAGGCCAGCGCGAGATGGCGCAGAGCCTGGGCTACACCGTGGTCGACCCGGCCACTGTGGTCGCCACGCACCTGTCGCACATCCTGCAGACGCACGCGCACGAACTGATCAGTCACCAGGATGTCCAGCAACTGCTGGACCGTCTGGCGCAGACGGCGCCGAAGCTGGTCGAGGACCTGGTGCCCAAGCGCCTGGCGCTGGGTGTGGTGGTCAAGGTGCTGCAGAACCTGCTGGCCGAGCGCGTGCCGATCCGCAACATGCGCACGATCGTCGAAACCTTGGCGGAGCACGCGGGGCAAAGTCAGGATCCCGGCATCCTCACCGCCGCCGTGCGCGTGGCGCTGGGCCGGCAGATCGTGCAGGAGATTACCGGGCTGGGCACCGAGGTGCCGGTCATCACGCTGGCGCCGGAACTCGAGCAGATCCTGATGAATTCGCTCGCCGGCGGCGGCGTGGCCGGCGCGGCGGTGGAGCCGGGCCTGGCCGACCGCCTGCAGCAGAGCGTTGCCGACGCCGCCCGACGCCAGGAAATGGGCGGCGAACCGGCCGTGCTGCTGGTGCCGCCGCAGCTGCGCCCGTGGCTCGCGCGCTTCACCCGCCACGTGGCACAGAACCTGCACGTACTGGCCTACAACGAGGTGCCGGACAACCGCAGGGTGCGGCTGGTCCAGGCGCTGGGACGTTAAAGGCCGGGAGACGGGCATCGTGGTTGGCAACTCGCACAAGCAGGCAGCACAGGGTTCCGGGGCCGGTGCCGCGCGCGCGCCGGCGAGCGGCGCGATGGCTCCGACCCGCTTGCGGAGCAAGCAGCAATGAAGATCAAACGTTTCGTGGCGCCGGACATGCGCCAGGCGATGCGCGAGGTGCGCGAGGAGCAGGGGCCCGACGCGGTGATCCTGTCGACGCGCCGCCTCGACGAGGGCATCGAGATCATCGCCGCGGTCGACTACGACGAGGCGCTGGTGCGCGAGGCCGCACGGCACGGCGCCGCGCCCGCGTCCGCCGAGCCACCGGCCCTGCCGGTGCATGCCGCGGTGCCGCCGCCGCCCCGCGGATCCAGCGTCGAAACGCTGGCGCCCGCCAATCGGCCGACGCCGGTGGAGGCTCCTGCCAAAACCACCGTGCCTGTTGCGGCGGACGCCAGGCGCAGCACGCGATCCGTCACGGCGGAAGAACACAAGCCAGTGCGTCCGGAAGCGCGACCAGCCCAGGCGGTTGTCCGCGCCGAGGTGGAAACGCAGGCACCCGAAGCCCCGGCCGAACCCGCACCGGTACATCCGCTGATCGAGCGCGCCGCGCAGGACACCGTGCGCATGCGGGCCGAGCTTTCCAGCCTGCGCGAGATGCTGGAGATGCAGCTCTCCAGCCTGGCCTGGAACGACATGGAACGGCGCCAGCCGCTGCACGCCCGCGTGCTGCGGGAGCTGACCCGGCTTGGCATCGAGGCGGACGTCGCCCGCGCGCTGGCCGAGGAGCTGCCCGCGCAGATGACCGCCGAGCAGGCCCGCTACCTGCCGCTGGGCATGCTGAGCCGCGGCCTGGCCGTGAGCGGCCGCGGGCGCTCCGACGAAGGCGGCGTCACCGCCCTGGTCGGCCCGACCGGGGTGGGCAAGACCACCACGCTGGCGAAGCTCGCGGCCCGCGCCGTCGTGCGCCACGGCGCCTCGCAGGTCGCGCTGGTCAGCACCGATCACTACCGCATCGGTGCCGCCGCGCAGCTGGAGCACTACGGCCGGCTGCTGGGCGTGCGCGTGTACCCGGCCTATGACGCGCAGAGCCTGCGCCAGGTGCTGGAGCTCCTGAAGGGTTGCCACACCGTGCTGGTCGACACCGCCGGGCTGGCCGGCAACGACCCGAGGTTGAAGGAGCAGCTCGACGCGCTGGGCGAGGCGGGCGACCTGCGCGTCTGCCTGGTGCTGGCCGCCAACGCGCAGGCGCAGTCGCTGGAGGAGGCCGTGCGCGCCTACCTGCCGGCGCGGCCGCATGCGGCGATCCTGACCAAACTCGACGAGGCGCCGAGCCTCGGCGGCGCACTCTCCGTGCTGATCCGCCACCGGCTGGCGCTGGACTACACCACCGATGGCCAGCGCGTGCCCGAGGACATCGCCGCCGCCGATGCGCGCCTGCTGGTGTGCCGCGCCGCGCAGGTGCTCAAGGGCAATGCGCCGGCGACGGACGAAATGCTGCTGGCGGAGCGCTTCGGCGCGATGGTGGCGCAGGCATGAGCGGAATCCTTGCAATGAACCAGGCGTGGGGTTTGAAAGAGATGTTCAACGCGATCACGGGCGAGCGCGACCTGGCACCGCCTGCACCGCACCAGCCGCACCAGGCGGCCAACACCGGCGCGCCGCGTCGTCGCTGCCGTGCCATCGCGGTGGCTGGCGGCAAGGGCGGTGTCGGCAAGACCACCGTGGCGGTCAATCTCGGGATGAGCCTCGCCATGATGGGCCGCGACGTGATGTTGCTGGACGCCGACATGGGCCTGGCCAACGTCGATGTGCTGCTCGGCCTGGCGCCCTCGCGGCACCTGGGCCACCTGCTCGACGGCACCGCCTCGCTGGAGGAACTGCTGCTGGATGCGCCGCACGGGCTGAAGATCATCCCCGGCGGCTCCGGCGCGCGCCGGCTGGCTCAACTGGGCAACGGCGAGCACGCGGCGGTGATCCGCGCGTTCGACGAACTCCCCCGGCCGCCGGACTACCTGCTGGTCGACACCGCCGCCGGGCTCTCGGACAACGTGGCGATGTTCGCCGCGGCGGCCGACGAGGTGGTGGTGGTGGTCTGCGACGAGCCGGCCTCGCTCACCGACGCCTATGCGCTGGTCAAGGTGCTCTCGCGCGACTTCGGCGTGCGCCGGTTTCGCTTCGTGGCCAACCTGGTGCGCAATGCCGGCGAGGCCCGCGCATTGCACCAGAAGCTGGCCAAGGTCTGCGACCGCTTCCTGGACGTGGTGCTGGATTTCTCAGGCTTCGTGCCCCAGGACGAGCGGCTCAAGCAGGCGATCCGCCGCCAGAACGCGGTCGTGGACCTGTGGCCGGCGGCGCGTTCGTCGCAGGCATTCAAGCAATTGGCCGGTGCGGTCGATAACTGGGAAGAACCCGCGCGCGCGGGCCTGGATCGCATCGCGTTCTTCGGCGGCCAGGCCGTGACGGCGTCGGGGTGGTGACATGAGCGTGGCATCGGAATATCTCCAGCTGCAGAAACAAAGTGCAGATGAGTTGGTGCGCCAGCACGCACCGCTGGTGCGCCGTATTGCCTATCACCTGATGGGCCGCCTGCCGCCGAGCGTGGATGTGGGCGACCTGATCCAGTCCGGCATGATCGGACTGCTGGAGGCCGCGCGGCACTACGCCACCGACCGCGCCGCCAGCTTCGAGACCTATGCCGGCATCCGCATTCGCGGCGCCATGCTGGACGAGCTGCGCAAGACCGACTGGACCCCGCGCTCCGTGCACCGCAAGGTGCGCGAAGTCGCCGAGGTGGTGCGCCAGATCGAGATCGAGACCGGTGCCGACGCCGAGGACGCCGAGGTCATCAAGCGCCTGGGGATCAGCCCGGAGGAGTACCACCAGGTACTCGCCGACGCCGCCAGCGCGCGCCTGCTGAGCCTCACCGCGCCGGACGACGGCGACGGCTCGCCCGCCTTCGACGTGGTCGACCAGGGCAGCCTCGGGCCGGCCGAGAGCATCGAGCAGGACGGCCTGCGCCAGGCACTGATCGACGGCATCGGCACCCTGCCCGAGCGCGAGCAGCTGGTGATGTCGCTGTACTACGAGCAGGAATTGAACCTGAAGGAAATCGGTGCCGTGCTCGGCGTGACCGAGTCGCGCGTGTGCCAGATCCATGGCCAGGCGATCGTGCGCCTGCGCGCGCGCCTGGGCGATTGGCGTGACGGGAATGGGGAATCGGAAATGGGCAGTCGCAAAGGCAAGAGCCGGCGCTCCCACACCGATCGCTCCCCTCCACGCTGACCATTGACGATTAACGATTCCCCATTCCCTTTTCCAGAGGAAACATGGACAAGAACATGAAAATCCTCGTGGTGGACGACTTCTCCACCATGCGGCGCATCGTCAGGAACCTGTTGGTGGAGCTGGGTTTCAGCAACCCGCTGATCCAAGAGGCCGACGACGGCAACAACGCGCTGACCATGCTGAAGAGCCAGCCGTTCGACATGGTCGTGACCGACTGGAACATGCCCAACATGACGGGCATCGACCTGTTGCGCGCGATCCGCGCCGAACCGTCGCTGAAGGGCCTGCCGGTGCTGATGGTCACCGCCGAGAACAACCGCGACCAGATCATCGCTGCGGCGCAGGCGGGCGTGAACGGCTACATCGTCAAGCCGTTCAACGCGGTGACGCTGAAGGAGAAGCTGACCAAGATCTTCGAGCGCATCGCCGCCGCGGGAGCCGGCGCATGAGCGCCGTCCTCTCCACGTTCGACGAAAGCGCCCTGCCGCCGGAGCTGCAGGACCTGCTCAACAGTGCCGACGGCGCCGCCTTCGAGCAGGCGCTCGATGCGTTGGTGCGCCAGCGCGAGCAGCACCTGTTCCGCGCGCTGGGCCTGCTCGCGCGCGACCTGCACGGGGCGGTCAGCCGGCTGGGCAACGACCTGGCCCAGGAAGGCGTGCCCGGCCGCGTGGCCGACGTGCGCAAGCACCTCAACGACGTGCTGGAGATGAGCTCGCAGGCAGCCCACCGCAGCATCGATTTCGCCGAGCGCATGAGCCCAGAGGCCGACGCGCTGGCGCAGAGCGCCGAACAGGTGCTCGCCTCGGCCGCGCCGTGCGACCCGGTCGCCGACCTCGCGCGCCAGGCCGGCAGCTTCGCCGGCGCCTGCCGCGAGGGCCTCAACGACATGGTGATGGCGCAGTCCTGGCAGGACCTGTCGGGCCAGCGCATCAAGAAGGTGGTCAACTTCATCGAGTCGGTGGAGTCCTCGCTGCTGGAGCTGGTGCGCCTGACCGGCGCATTGTCCGGCCGCGAGCCGCCGCCGGTGGTGGAGAAGATTTCCGGCCAGGACGAGGCGGACCGCCTGCTCAGCGAATTCGGCTTCTGAGCGGGTCCGGAGCGAGCATGGACCCCTCACTCGACGCCGAACTGCGCGACGATTTCCTGGTCGAGGCCGGAGAACTGGTCGAGCGCCTGTCGGAACAGCTGGTCGAGCTGGAAGGCAACCCGCGCGAGGCCGAGCTGCTCAACGCGGTATTCCGCGCCTTCCACACGGTCAAGGGCGGCGCGGGCTTCCTCGCCATCGAGCCGATGGTGCAGTTGTGCCATCACGCCGAGGACCTGCTCAACGTCGCCCGCAACGGCGTGCTGGTGCTGGATTCGGGACGGATGGACGCGTTGCTCGAGGCGCTGGACCTGCTCAACGCGATGATGGATGCGCTGCGCGGCGGCGCGTCGATGGCGATGCCGCCGCCGGCGCTGCTGCGCCGGCTGATGCCGGGCATCGCAGCACCGGCGCCGCCGCCGGTGGCCGTCGCCGCAGCCGCGCCCCGGGCCGACGGCAGCATCGACGACAGCGAATTCGAAGCGCTGCTCGACAGCCTGTACGGCACCGCCGCGCCCGGGACCGTGCCTGCGGCCGCGCCCGCGCCGTCGACGATCAACGACGACGAGTTCGAGGCGTTGCTCGACAACCTGCATGGCACGGCCGCACCGGGCGCTTCGCTACCCGCGGCGGCCAATACCATCGCCGACGACGAATTCGAAGCCTTGCTGGACAACCTGCACGGCAAGGGCGGTGCGCCCGGTGCCGCGCCGGTCACGGCAGCCGCACCTGCCGCTCCCGCCCGCGCCGCCGCCCCGGCGGAAACCAGCGTGCGCGTGGATACCGGCCGACTGGACGCGCTGGTCAACCGCGCCGGCGAGCTGGTGCTGGTGCGCAACCGCCTGCAGAGCCTGGCCCTGAAAAGCGGCGACGAGACGCTGGCACAGGTGGCGGCCGAACTCGACCGGGTGGCCGACGAGATGCAGGGCGCCGTGCTCTCCATGCGCATGCAGCCGGTCGGCCGGCTGTTCCAGCGCTTCCCGCGCATCGTGCGCGACCTCGCCCGGCAGCTGGGCAAGGAAGTGGACCTGGTCACCGAAGGCGAGGGCACCGACCTGGACCGCAGCCTGGTCGAGGCGCTGGCCGATCCGCTGATCCACTTGTTGCGCAACGCACTGGACCACGGCCTGGAAATGCCGGACGAACGGCTCAAGGCCGGCAAGTCGCGCCGCGGCACCGTGCGCCTGTCGGCCAGCCAGCGCGGCGAACGCATCGTCATCGCGGTCAGCGACGACGGCCGCGGCATGAACCCCGAGGTGCTCAAGCGCAAGGCGGTCGAAAAGGGCGTGATCGACGAGGCCCAGGCCGCGCGGCTGACCGAGACCGACTGCTACGAGCTGATCTTCCGCCCGGGCTTCTCCACCGCCGCGCAGATCTCCGACATCTCCGGCCGCGGCGTCGGCATGGACGTGGTCAAGACGCGCGTGGCCGAACTGGGCGGCACGCTGCAGGTGCGCTCGAGGCTCGGCCATGGCAGCGAGCTGGAACTGACCGTGCCGCTGACGCTCGCCATCCTGCGCGTGCTGATGGTGCGCGTGGGCCCGCGCCTGTTTGCGCTGCCGCTGTCGAACGTGGAGGAGGTGTTCGAACTTGCCGCCGGCCAGGACCGCATGCTCGACGGACGGCTGGTCGCCAACCACCGTGGCCGCGCGCTGCCGCTGGGCGATCTGGCCGGCTGGGCCGGCGTCGTCGGCGCCGCGCCGCGCCATGTGGTGGTGCTGCACATTGGCCACCAGCACATCGGTTGCCTGGTGCACGAGGTGCTCGGCCGCGAGGACGTGATGGCCAAACCGCTGGGCCCGCTGTTCGAGGGCATCCCCGGTATCGCCGGCGCCACCGTCACCGGCGACGGCAAGCTCGCGCTGGTGCTCGACCTGGCCGGCCTGGCCGACGACGGCGGGCAGTTGCTGCCGTCACTGCGCGCGGCGGGCTGAAGTGGATCCGGTGAGCCTCATCGGCACGATCCTGGCCTTCCTGGTCATCATCGTCGGCACCATCCTGAAGGGTTCCACGGTCGGCGCCCTGGTCAACCCGGCGGCGTTCGTGATCGTGTTCGCCGGCACCGCTGCCGCGCTGATGGTGCAGACGCCCGGCGCCGTGCTCCGGCGCGCGCTGGGCATGCTGCCGATGGTCTACCGGCCGCCCTCGTTCCATCCGTCGGACCTGATCGGCCGGATCATCGGCTGGAGCGAGATCTCGCGCCGGCAGGGCCTGCTCGGGCTCGAGCCGCAGATCGACGAGGAGGCCGACGGCTTCGTGCGCAAGGGCCTGCAGATGCTGGTCGACGGCGGCGAGCCGGATGCCATCCGCAGCGTGCTGGAAGTGGAGCTGGAGGCGCGTGAGCACAATGAACTGATCGCGGCCAAGGTGTTCGAGAACGCCGGCATCTACTCGCCGACCATGGGCATCATCGGCGCCGTGATGGGCCTGATGGCGGTGATGCAGAACCTGGCCGACCCGAGCAAGCTCGGGCACGGCATCGCCGCCGCCTTCGTCGCCACCATCTACGGCGTGGCGCTGGCCAACCTGTTGATGCTGCCGATGTCTGCGCGCCTGAAGGGCCTGGTGCGCAAGCAGACGCAGATGCGCGAGATCCTGGTCGAGGGGCTGGTCTCGATCGCCGAGGGCGACAACCCGCGGCAGATCGAGGCGAAGCTGCAGGGCTACCTGTCGTGAAGCGCAAGCACCACGAGGACCACGTCAACCACGAGGCCTGGGCGATTCCCTACGCCGACCTGATGACGCTGCTGCTCGCCTTCTTCGTGGTGATGTACGCGGTGTCGGTGGTCAACGAGGGCAAGTACCGCGTGATGTCCGAGTCGATCATCGAGGCGTTCAACGGCTCCAGCCACGTGATCGCGCCGATGCCGCCGCAGAAGGCCAGGCCGCACAACGTCGATCCGGCGATCGCCGCGCCGCAGAGCCAGCCGGGCGCGGCGGCCGCGCCGGTGGCGGTGCCGATCCCGCTGCGTCCGGCGTCGCGGCGCATGGATGCCGTGCGCGCAACGCACGAGACGATGCGCGACGTGCAGGCCGCGGCCGAGGCGCGGCGGCAGGCCAACCTCACGCGCATCCAGCACGAGGTCGAGCGGGCGCTGCAGCCGCTCATCGACAAGCAGCAGGTGATCGTGCGCCGCACGCCCAACTGGCTGGAGATCGAGATCCGCACCGATATCCTGTTTCCCAGCGGCGTGGCGCAACTCTCGCGCCCGGCCGGTGCCGTGCTGGGCAGCCTGGCCGGCATCCTGGCGCCGTTCGGCAACCCGCTGCGAATCGAAGGCTACACCGACGACAAGCCGATCAACACGGCCGTCTATCCGTCCAATTGGGAACTTTCTGCAGCGCGCGCGGCCAGCGTGGCGCGGCTGTTCGCCGAGCATGGCATCAGCCCTGCGCGACTGGGCATCATCGGCTGGGGGCAGTTCCGCCCGGCCGCCGACAACGCCACCGCGGAGGGCCGCAACCGCAACCGCCGCGTACTGGTGGTGGTGCTGAGCGACCACGCCATGCCGGTGCGCTATTCGGGCGATGCGGACCGCGCCGGCCAGTTGGCCGACAGCGCGTCGCCGACGGATGCGTCCGATACGTCCGTCGCGGGGACGCACGCCGCGGGCCTTGCCAATGCTCGCCCGCAGGTTGCGTCCGCACAGCATGTTGCCGCGAAGGCGCCGGCGCACGTCACCGAACCGACCCTCGTCGTCACTCCGGAGCGTGGCAAATGACGCGCGCTTCTTTCATGGAGCCCAAGGCATGACCGCCCCGGCCGTCCCGAACCATCGACACTGGCTCACCTTCCAACTGGACGGCCAGGCCTATGCCGCGCCGCTGGTGCAGGTGAGCGAAGTGATCCGCGTCGGCGAAGTCACGCCGGTCCCCGGTGCCGCCTCCGACCTGCTCGGTGTGCGCCACCTGCGCGGCCGTGTCGTGCCGGTGCTCGATGGTCGTCGCCGTCTCGGCCTGCCGCCGCGCGACGGCGAGGACGACGGCGTGCGCGTGGTCATGCTCAGCCACGCTGCCCACCTCGTCGGGCTGCGCGTGGACGGGGTCGGCGAACTGCTGCTGCCCGGCAACGAATCCGTCGCCCCGCCGCCACCCGGGCGCGCCACGCGCGAAGACGATCCAGTGACTGGCGTGCTGCCGTGGAAGGGTGGTTTCGTCGCCTTGCTCGATGTGCGCCGGCTGTGCCGGTTGCCGGAAAGCGGCGCCGCCTGATCCGCTTGTGACGCTGACCGGCTGAAACCCCGCGGGATACCCGGGAAAACCAGGCTTGAGCCTCTCTCCCGCCGAGAGAGAGTCCGGTGCTGCTGGCGCATTCGCTCCGCCCGGACCCTCACCCGCCTGTCGGCACCCTCTCTCCCGGAGGGAGAGGGATTCGAACGGGTAGCTGAGGGTGGCGCTTCGACTCCGGCGCCCGCGCCTATATCCAGCGTGATCGAGCGTGCGGGAAAAGGCCGCAGCCGATCACTCCGCCTCCTTCGGCACCTCGCCGTACCCGGCCGCCTGCAATTCCTCGCGCGCGGTCAGGGCCGAGAGCGCCAGCGTCATGCCGGAACGCACGTTGGATGCGACGAAGTTCTGGTGGCCCAGGGCCTGGCCACACACCACCATCTTCACGTTGGCCTTGTGCAACTGGCTGATCAGGGACGCGTTCGGATTGGAGTGGCCGAATTTCTGTCGATAAGCCTTGTCCGACAGCGCCAGGTCGACCCCGCGTCCGTAGAACAGCACCACCATGTGGACCTTGTCGTTGGGCACGCCAGCGAGCGCATACAGGTTCAGCAGCTTGGCCGCCGTGTGCAGGCGCACGTTGATGTCGTTGTCGCGTGTCGGGCCGTCGCTGTCGACGTCGATGTAGAGCCGATGCTCCGCCACGGTCGAGGGCATCAGCGCATCGGGCCCCACCGGCAGCACGCCACCGGCGCCGTGGATGCGCGGGTAGGTCAGGCGCGCGTCGGCATGCGGCTGCGACACGGTGAACGCGATCACCGCGGCGCAGGCGATCAGCAGCAGGGCAACGCCGCTCCATGCCAGCGTGCGGCGGATCGGCGAGGGGGCGAGGTCATCGGCGGACATGGCGGTGGCTTTGCTGTAGGTCATCCCTGCGGGTCTCCGTTGGCTGGACGGCCGTGGCGCGCAATACGGCAGTGTAGGTAGATGGCGTGAAGTACCGGGCAACGTGGCCATGCGGTGCGGTGGAACGTGATGGCCGTCACGCATGCGACGGCGTCATTGCGCCGGCCGCGCGCCGAGCAGGCGTCCGTTGACGCGCGTGCCGTACAGCGACATCGGCGTGTCGTGGTAGGCCTTGCGCGTGGCGGCCAGGTCGCCGTGGTAGCGCGGGTCCTGCGGGCGCTCGTGCGCGTCCATGAACATGGCCACGTCCCAGGCATCCTGGTCGCTCAGCATGCCGCCGCGGCTCAACGGCATGTTCGCCTTGATGAACGCGGCCGCCTTGTCCAGCTCGTGCATGCCGGCGCCCCAGTTGAACGAGTCCGGACCCCACAGCGGCGGGAACACGTATGTGCCGGCCACCTTCTGACCCTGGCCTTGGGCGCCGTGGCAAAGCGCGCAGTCGCGCCCGAACACCGACTGGCCGCGCGCATAGTCCGGTGCCTTCGCCGGTCTGGGCACGCTCGGATAGCCTGCGCCTTCGAGCTTCGTGCCCAGCGGCGCACCCTGCGCCATCCAGTAGGAATAGGTCTCCAGCGCCACGATCACCGGGTCGTCCAGCGGCGGCGCCTTGCCGTTCATGCTGTACATGAAGCAGCCCTGCAGGCGTTCGCCGTAACTGTTCACGTGATGGTTCTTCTTGCGGTACTGCGGATACATGCCGTACGCGCCCCACAGCGGCGCGGAGTCGGCCAACCGGCCCGCGTCGAGGTGGCAGTTGACGCAGTTCAGGCCGTTGCCGACGTACGCCGGCGCGGCCTTGCGCGTATGCAGGAAGATCTCGCGGCCCAGCCGCACCATGTCGCCGTAGGGACCGGCCGGGATCGTCGATTCGGCCGGTGGCGTGAAGGAGGTGGTCGCGGGCGCCTTTGCTGCCGGTGCGGCTGCGCGCGGCGCGTCGGCGGCGTGCGCATCGAGCGGCGTGCGGCCGCTGCATGCGGCGAGTACCAGCGGAGCAAGGAGCAGGGCGATCAGGCGCGCGGTCATTTGCGGACGCTCCTGCCGACCGGCGACTGCGCCGCAAACCACTGCGCCACCGCGGCGATGTCCTGGGCACTCAAGGCGCGGCTCAGGTGCTGCATGAGCCCGAGCGGATCGTTGCGTCGCGTGCCTTGCTGCCAGGCCTTCAGCTGCGCCTCGATGTACGCTGCCGGCTGCCCGGCCAGCGGGGGGAAGTTCGCACCCACGCCCACGCCGCCGGGCCCGTGGCATTGCTCGCAGGCGGGTACTTGCGCGGACCAGCGCCCGCGCGTGGCGAGCGTGGCGCCCCTGGCGTCGGCCCCCGGACCGTCGGCCGGCTTCGTGACCTTGGCCTTCACCGGCACTGGCAGGCGGGCGTAATACATCGCGACCCCGTCGCGCTCGTCCGGCGACAACGCTTGCGCGATGGGCTGCATCACCGCGTTGGAGCGCGTGCCCTTGGCGTAGTCGTCCAACTGCCTGCGCAGATAGCCGGCGTCCAACCCGGCCAGGCGCGGAAAGCCGGCCGCTGCCTGGCCGCGACCATCGGCACCGTGGCAGGACTGGCACGGCGGCGCACCGCGTTCGTTGCCCCGGTTGACCAGGGTTTGCGCCGTCGCCGCGTTGGCTGGCGATGCCCATGCCAACGCGAGCCAGAGCCCCGCCACGACGCCTTCCCAACCCCTGCCGCGCATCCGCAATCCCCCCATGGCTCCGTGCCGGCAGGGCAAACCCTTGCCGGCCAAAAGCAACGAATAGCGAGCTCGGCGTGCAGGGAATGTCTGCGCGCTGGAGCCGGCTTGCGACGCGGTGGCGAGGTGTCGGGGGCTCCGAGCGCGCAACGGCGGGACTTGGCGCGGGCTCCGGCTCCTCACTCCAGCCCTCTTCCCGCAGGGGAGAGGGAGCGAAGCGCGCGTGTAGGAGGTTCAGGCGGCGTGTTCGCCGCCGGCCTCGTAGACGCTGGCCAGCACCGCAGCGGCGGCAGCGTAGAGCAGCACGGGCACGTCCTCGCGCAGGCGCAGCGCGGCCAGGATCGAGGCAACCTGTGGATCGTGGTGCAGCGGCAGCCCGAGCGCGCGGGCGCGGGCGAGCAGCAATTCGAGCGCCTCGGGCGGCAGCGGCGCGGCCTTGGTTTCGGGACCGGCCAGGCGCAGGGTGACGCGTCGCTGCGGCGGCGGCAGGGTGGCGCTCATGCGGTGGCCTTCAGCAACAGGGCGCTGGCGTGCCCCTGGCCTTGCGGCAGGCCGGTCTGGCAGCTCAGCTGGTCCAGTTGCAGGCCACTGGCGGCCAGGCGCTGGCGCAGCGGGGTGAACTGGCGTTCGAGCCGCTCGTTGGTGGCGCTGCGTTCGGCCCACAGGCGCACGTTCAGGCGCAGGTCGCGCAACTGCAATTCGCCCTGCAGCGGACCCAGCGGCGGCAGGTCGAGGGCGAAGCCCAGCGTCCACGTGCCGGCGCCGGTCTCGGCGTCCTGGCCGTGTTCGAGGTGCAGCTGCAGCACGTCGCGGCCGAGCGGGCCCTGCAACGGGATCTCGATCATCCAGGCCTGCGCGCCGGCCGCGTCGAGCTGGGCGATTTCCAGCCGGGCCAGCGCGGCGTGCACGTCGCCGCGCAGGCGGCCGAGCAGTTGGCCGATGTCGTCATCGGCGGAGGGTTCGCCGAAGGGTGGGGCCAGCGGCACGCGCGGTTGCGCCTGCAGGCCGCGCTGGCGCAACGGCGGCGGGGTGTCGGCACCGCTGGCGGGCGGGTGCATGGGCAGCCGCGGTTGCCGGTCGAGCACCGCGGCCAGGCGCAGCAGTACTGCCTTGAAGTCCTCGTCGCCCAGCGGCATCGGATTGCTGCGCGGGTTGACCAGTTGCGATTCGAGGAACAGCCCGCTGCGGGCGACCGCCTCGCGCAGGCCGTCCGCGCGGGTGATGTCCTGCGGCGTGCGCACGCCCTGGTCGAGCAGGGCCAGCGTGGCGCGCACCTCCGGCGGCAGCTGGCGCACGATCGGCCGCTGCGCCAGCGCGCCCAGCGTGGCGAGCAACGGCGCGTAGCCGTTCTGCTGCGGCAGGCGTTCGCGCAGGGCCTGTTGCACGCGCGGGTCGGCGGCAGCGCCGGCAAGGATTTCCAGCAGCGGCGGGTTGCCCATCGCCAGCACGCGTACCTGGAACTGCGAGGGCAGCGGGATGCCGAGCGGGTCGGCCTCCACTGTGAACGCGCCGATCTGCAGCACCATGCGGCCCTGCTCGCCCATGCCCAGCGGGCGGGCGTCCAGCACCGTGCCCACGCGCCAGCTCTCGGCCGTGGTGCCGGAGGCGGCACCCGCCCAGGTCATCGCGGCGAGGCTGGTGGGTTGGATGATCACGCGGGTCTCCTGCCTGCCGGCCGGGCAGTGGGTCGGTTCCGTGCAGTCGGTACAGGAATCGGCCGGGCGGACGATAACTTGAGCGATGGTGACGCCGGTCACTTTCCGGCACTAAAGCCTCCACCGGAACCGCCGATAAGGCTTGGGCAGGGGCCCGGTAAGAGCGGAGGCAAGCAATGGGCAGCAAACGTGAACACAGCGCACCGGCCGCGGTCGAGATCGGACTGCCGGCGGATTGCCGCATGGCCGCGCAGGCGGCATTGCTGGCCGAGCTGCTGGGCGCGCTGGACGCGCCGGCGACGCAGCTCGACGGCAGCGCGGTCGAACGCGTGGATACCGCCGCGCTGCAGCTGCTGACGCTGTTCCGCCGCGAGGCGCTGTCGCGCGGCTGCGCGGTGAGCTGGCGGGGCGCGAGCACGACATTGTGCGAGGCGGCCGAAACGCTCGGCCTGATCAAGGCACTGGATCTGCCGGCAGCCGTGCCGGCGTAGAAAACGAGGTTGATGAAATGGCAAAGATTCTTGCGGTGGACGATTCGGCGTCGATGCGCGGCATGGTGGCCTACACCCTGCGCGGCGCCGGCCACGAGGTGACCGAGGCCGAGAACGGCCAGCTGGCGCTGGACGCGGCCAACGGTGCGGCGTTCGACCTGGTGCTGGCGGACGTCAACATGCCGGTGATGGATGGCATCAGCATGGTGCGCGAGCTGCGCACGCGGCCCAGCTACAAGGGCGTGCCGATCCTGATGCTGACCACCGAGTCGCACACGGACAAGAAGATGGAAGGCAAGGCCGCCGGCGCGACCGGCTGGCTGGTCAAGCCGTTCGATCCGGAGCAGCTGCTGGCGACCGTCAAGCGCGTGCTCGGCTAAGCCGCAAAGAGAGCGATCCGATGAGCAGTACCGGCGGCCTGGCGCAGTTCCAACAAGTATTCATCGAGGAGAGCCTGGAAGGGCTCGACACGATGGAATCCTCGCTGCTCGCGCTGGACGATGGCGGCGACGGGGAGCTGGTGCATACCATCTTCCGCGCCGCGCACTCGATCAAGGGCGGCGCGGCGACCTTCGGTTTTCCGGAGATGGCCTCGTTCACCCATGAGGCCGAATCGCTGCTGGACGAGGTGCGCGGCGGCAAGCGCGCCATCGACAAGCCGATCGTCGAGCTGCTGCTGCGCTCGGTGGACTGCCTGCGCGGGATGTTCGACCGCGCCAGGGCCGGCCAGCCGCTCAACGACGCCACCTCCGATGACGTGCGCGGCGAGCTGGCGGCGATGATGGGCCGCGCTGCACCTGCCGCCGCGGTCCAGGGCCGTCGCGCCGGCGACCAGGCCGAGGCCTGGATCATCCGTTTCCATCCGCACGCCGGCATGCTCGCCGGCGGCAACGATCCGCTGCGGCTGATCCGCGAGCTGGCCGGGCTGGGCGAGCTCGCCGTCGAAGCCGACCTCTCGCGCCTGCCGGCACTGGCCAAGCTCGATCCGTCCGAATGCCACATGGGCTGGTCGATCGAACTGAAGGCGCCGGTCAGGCGCGAGGACATCAAGGCGGTGTTCGACTGGGTCGAGGACGAATGCGACCTCGCCATCGAACCCAAGCCCAGCGCCGTGGTGACGCCGGCCGCGCCGCCGGCGCCGGCGAACATCGCCGAGGCCGCCGCCCGCGGCACGCGCGAGGCCAATGCCGATTCCGGCTCGGTGCGCGTGTCGATCGACAAGATCGACGGCATGATCAACCTGGTCGGCGAGCTGGTGATCACCCAGGCCATGCTCGACACCTTCCGCGAGGAATTCGATCCTTCGCGGCTGGCCTTGCTGCAGCACGGCCTGACCCAGCTCGCCCGCCACGCGCGCGAGCTGCAGGAAAGCGTGATGGGCATCCGCATGCTGCCGATCGCCTCGGTGTTCAACCGCTTCCCGCGGCTGGTGCGCGACCTCAGCCAGAAGCTCGGCAAGCAGGTGAAGCTGGAGCTTCACGGCGAGCAGACCGAGCTCGACAAGACCGTGCTGGAGAAGATCGGCGACCCGATGGTGCACCTGGTGCGCAACGCCATCGACCATGGTCTGGAGACGCCACAGAAGCGTCGTGCCGCCGGCAAGAGCGACATGGGCACGCTCAAGCTGGACGCCTATCACCGCGGCGGCAACATCGTGGTGGAAGTGTCCGACGACGGCGCCGGCCTCAACCGCGGGGCGATCGTCGGCAAGGCGATCGAGCGCGGCCTGATCAGGAGTGGCGAAGGCCTGAGCGATGAAGCGGTCGGCGAGCTGATCTTCCAGCCCGGCTTCTCCACCGCCGAGGTCACCACCGACCTGTCCGGCCGAGGCGTGGGCATGGACGTGGTGCGCCGAAACGTGTCGGACCTCGGCGGCACGGTCACCATCCGCAGCAAGCCGGGGCAGGGCAGCGTGTTCACCATCACCCTGCCGCTCACCCTGGCGATCATCGACGGCCTCACCGCCGCGGTGGGCCAGGAGCGCTACATCGTGCCGCTGGTGTCGATCGTCGAATCGGTGCAGCTCAAGCCCGAGGCGCTCAAGACCGTGGTCGGCGGCGGTGAGCTGTTCCGCTTCCGCGGCGAGTACCTGCCGGTGCTGCGCCTGCACGAGCTGTTCGGCTGCGACGGCGCCAAGCGTGCGATCGAGGATGGCCTGGTCATCGTGGTCGAGGGCGACGGCTCCCGCGTGGGCCTGTTCGTCGACGGGCTGGTCGGCCAGCAGCAGGCGGTGGTCAAGTCGCTGGAAACCAACTACCGCCGCGTGCAGGGCGTCTCCGGCGCGACCATCCTGGCCGACGGCTCGGTGGCGCTGATCACCGACATCGCCGGACTGGTGCGCCTGCACGGACGCCGCAAGGCGGCCTGACCGCCCCAGCGGGAATTCCGCCCGCTTTGACTGCCTCCCGTGCCCGGCTTCCTTCCGGACCGGACGGGAAGTTCCGAGGGTCTGCTCCTCTTCCCTGCACTCAAGAACGCCGTCCGCCCGCCGATAGGAATCATGGATCGGTACTTCACCGTGGAACGCACATGACCCACCCAGCGAACCCCGTCGCCTCCGACGCCGAAACGGCGGCGACGCAATACCTCACCGTGAACCTCGCCAGCGAGGAATACGCGATCGACATCCTGGCCGTGCGCGAGATCCGCGGCTGGACGCCGGTCACCCGCATACCGCAGGCGCCGCACTACGTGCTGGGCGTGCTCAACCTGCGCGGCGCCATCGTGCCGGTGCTGGACCTGCGCCTGCGCTTCGGGCTGCAGCGCGAGGAGTACAGCGCCACTACCGTCACCGTGGTGGTGACGGTGGCCGGGCGCCTGTTCGGCGTGGTCGTCGATGCCGTTTCCGACGTGCTGGACGTGCAGGCCGACGGGGTCCGCCCGGTGCCGGACATGGGTACCGCCGTGGATACCGAATACTTGAAGGGATTGACCTCCGTCGATGAGCGCATGGTGCTGCTCCTGGACGTGGACAAGCTGTTGCAGCCGCAGGACGCGCAGATGCTGGAAGCCGCCTTGCCCGCGGTTACCGAAGTCAAAGCCGTGGCCTGACAGGACCTACCGATGAAGATGCCGAAACTCAAGTTCAAGATTCCCGCCCTGACCGTGCGCGGCCGCCTGCGCCTGGTACTGGGCATGCTGATGCTGATGCTGGTGGCCGGTGCCGTGATCGGCATCGGCTCGATGCAGCTGCAGAACGAGGGCATGCGCGCGATGTACCAGGACGAACTGGTCACCGCGCAGACGGTGTCGCGCATGCGCGCCGATTCGCTGATGCAGTTCATCGTGCTGGGCGAGGCGGCGAAGCTGGTCAAGCAGCCGCCGCAGCTGAAGCAGAAGATGGACGACTACGCTGCGCTGGAAGCGAAATTCAGAGCGGAGAAGAAGAGCTTCGACGCCGCGCCCAAGAGCGAGGCCGTGGCCGCGCAATACAAGAAGTACATGGCCGACGAGGGCGACTACGTCAGCGGCCTGAAGGACATGACCGATGCGCTGAACCAGCATGACGAGGCCGCCGGCGACGTGCTCGACATGGAAGTGCGCCCGCTGATGATGATGCGCCTGGAAGTGCTGGACAAACTCGTCACCATGCAGCGCGACGAGGCGTTTGCCGCCTACCAGGCCCAGGTGTCGCGCTTCAAGCTGATCCGCGCGGTCAGCATCGGCGCGCTCGCCGCCGGCCTGCTGCTGGCGATCTGGATGGCGCTGTCGCTGAGCCGCTCGATCATCAATACGCTCACCTATGCCGGTCGTGTCGCCCGTGAGATCTCCCAGGGCAAGCTCGGTCATGCGATCAAGGTGAAGCGCAACGACGAGCTGGGCCAGCTGCTGGATGCGTTCCGCAGCATGGACGAGCGCCTCTCCGCCATCGTCGGCGAGGTTCGCCACGGCTCCGGTGCGGTGAGTACCGCCGCGCAGCAGATCGCCCGCGGCAACGACGACCTCTCCCAGCGCACGCAGGAACAGGCCTCCAGCCTGGAGGAAACCGCCTCCTCGATGGAGGAGATGACCTCCACCGTCAAGCAGAACGCCGAGAACGCCAGCCACGCCAACCAGCTGGCCCGCGGCGCCCGCGAGCAGGCCGAGCGCGGCGGCGAGGTGGCCTCGCAGGCGGTGGTGGCGATGAAGGAGATCAACGCCTCCAGCCGCAAGATCTCCGACATCGTCAGCCTGATCGACGAGATCGCCTTCCAGACCAACCTGCTCTCGCTCAACGCGGCGGTGGAAGCGGCGCGCGCCGGTGAGCAGGGCCGCGGCTTCGCGGTGGTCGCCACCGAGGTGCGCAACCTGGCGCAGCGCTCGGCCGGCGCGGCCAAGGAGATCAAGGCGCTGATCAACGACAGCGCGGAGAAGGTGCGCACCGGTACGGAGCTGGTCGACCAGTCCGGCAAGGCACTGGGCGAGATCGTCGACAGCGTCAAGAAGGTTACCGACATCGTGGCCGAGATCGCCGCGGCCAGCCAGGAACAGTCGGCCGGCATCGACCAGGTCAACCATGCCGTGTCGCAGATGGACGAGATGACCCAGCAGAACGCCGCGCTGGTCGAAGAGGCCGCCGCGGCCGCCCGCGCAATGCAGGAGCAGGCCAACGAGCTGGCTCGGCAGGTGGCGTTCTTCCATCTGGATGGCGACCTCGCCGCGGCGCCTGCGCCGGCCGCCAAGCCGGTGGCCGCTGCGGTGGTCGCCGAAGCCGAGGCGGTGTTCGCCGCCGTGCGCAACAGCCCGGCCCCGCGCGCGGCGCGGATGGCCGAGCCGGCCGCCGCGGGTGTGTGGAAGGAGTTCTGAGCATGAGCGCGGTGGTCGACCACGACAACCCGGCGGCCGGCCTGGCTGGCCCGGTGCTCGGCGATGGCGACTTCCAGTTCCTGCGCACGTTCGTCTACCGGCACTGCGGCATCGCGCTGAGCGAGCAGAAGCACCAGCTGGTGCAGGGCCGCCTGGCGCGGCGCCTGCGCGCATTGGGCCTGAAGGACTTCGGTGCCTATTGCGAGCTCCTGCGCACCGAACCGGAGCGTGAGCTCGGCGAGCTGGCCAGCGCGATCAGCACCAACGTCACGGCGTTCTTCCGCGAGGTACACCACTTCGAGGCACTGGCCAACGAGATGCTGCCGCGATGGCTGGAGCAGAAGCGGCGCGAGGGCGACCGCTTGCGCATCTGGTCGGCCGGCTGTTCCAGCGGCGAGGAACCCTATTCGCTTGCGATGGTGCTGGCCGAGGCGCTGGAGCGGTGCGGCCGCAACGTCGACGCGAAGATCCTCGCCACCGACCTTTCGCCGGCGGCACTGGCGGCGGCGCAGAAGGGCGTCTACCCGGTCGAGCGACTCGATGGCGTCAGCGCCGAGCGGCGCCGGCGCTGGTTCCTGCGCGGCGAGGGCGAGTACGCGGGCCTGGCCTGCGTGCACCCGAAGCTGCGCGAGCTGACCACCATCGCGCCGCTCAACCTGCTGCACGCGTGGCCGATGCAGGGACCATTCGACGCCATCTTCTGCCGCAACGTAGTGATCTATTTCGACCAGCCGACCAAGCAGAAGCTGTTCCACCGCTTCGCCGGCCTTCTGCCCACGGGTGCGCCGCTGTTCCTGGGCCACTCCGAATCCATGCACGGCCTTTCCGACGAGTTCGAACTGATCGGTCGCACCATCTACCGGAAACGCTCTGCATGACCCAGGTCGCCGCGAGCCTGCCGCGAGGCCAGGCCATCGCACCCGCTCTACCCGGTTTCGAACACCTGCGCAGGTTCTGGGACCCGACCCACCAGTGCGTCACCGCCAAGGTGCTGCCGGGCGAGTTCTACGTGAGCACGCAGGAGGAAATGATCTCCACCGTGCTCGGCTCCTGCATTGCCGCATGCATCCGCGACAGGCGCCGGCAAGTGGGCGGCATGAACCACTTCATGCTGCCCGAGCCGGTCGGCGAGCGCGACGCCTGGTCGGCCGCGGTCGGCCGCGCGGCGCGTTATGGCTCCGACGCGATGGAGCAGCTGATCAACGCCATCCTGAAGGCCGGCGGCCAACGCGAGGACCTGGAAGTGAAGGTGTTCGGCGGCGGCCGCGTACTGGCGCAGATGACCGACGTGGGCCGGCGCAACATCGAATTCGTGCAGCGCTACCTGACGACCGAAAAGCTGGCCGTGGCGGCATCGGACCTGGGCGACGTGTACCCGCGCCAGGTCCAGTACTTCCCGGCCAGCGGCAAGGTGCGCGTGCGCCAGCTGCGCGGCACCCGCGACGCCCAGCTGGTCGACGGCGAGCGGTTCTACCTCAAGCGTTTGGCAAACGATCCGATAAAGGGAGAGGTGGAGCTGTTCTGACCTGGTGGCGCTGGGCCGTGGGGGCGCGGCATCCGCCGTGCCGGCTGCCCAGCCGCGGTGCAGACGGATCAACGCCCTCACGACCCAGCCCCATCGCTCCACCCATCACAGGCAAGCTCGAGATAACGGCATGGACAAAGTGCGAGTACTGGTAGTCGACGATTCCGCACTGGTGCGCAAGCTCCTGTCGACCATGCTTGCCTCCGATCCGCGTATCGAGGTGGTCGGCACGGCGGCCGACCCACTGATCGCGCGCGACAAGATCAAGCAGCTCGAGCCCGACGTGCTCACGCTCGACGTCGAGATGCCGCGGATGGACGGACTGACCTTCCTGGAAAACCTGATGCGGCTGCGCCCGATGCCGGTGGTGATGGTGTCCTCGCTGACTGAGCAGGGCGCCGAGGTCACCCTGCGTGCGCTGGAACTGGGCGCGGTGGACTTCTTCGCCAAGCCCGCCAGCGACCTGGCCGGCACTTTCGCCGGCAGCGCGCAGGAGATCTGCGCCAAGGTGGTGACGGCGGCACGCTCCAAGCCGCGTGCGCGAACCGCGGTGCGCAAGCTGGACGTGGCGCCGCGGCTGTCCGCCGATGCCGTGCTGCCGCTGTCGCAGTCGGCCGGCACGCGCGGTGGCAGTCCGATCATCGCCATCGGCGCCTCCACCGGCGGCACCGAGGCGATCCGCGTGGTGCTGGAAGCGATGCCGCCGGATGCGCCGCCGATCGTGATCACCCAACACATCCCTGCCGCCTTCAGCGGCCCGTTCGCCGCACGCATGGACCATTGCTCGGCGATGCGCGTGTGCGAGGCGCACGACGGCCAGCCGATCCAGCAGGGCCACGCGTACATCGCCCCCGGCAGCCAGCACCTGCTGGTGATGTGGGACGGTGCCAAGCACGTCTGCCGCCTGCACGACGGCCCGCCGGTGAACCGCCACAAGCCCTCGGTCGACGTGCTGTTCCGCTCGATGGCGGCCAGCGTCGGCAAGGCCACCGTCGCCGCGCTGCTTACCGGCATGGGTGACGACGGCGCTCGCGGGCTGCTGGAACTTTCCCAGGCCGGTGCCGCCACGCTGGTGCAGGACGAGGATTCCTCGGTGGTGTGGGGCATGCCGGGCGCCGCCTTCAAGCTGGGCGCCGCACGCGAAGCCCTGCCGCTCGACCAGATTGCCGCGCGCCTGCTCAGGCTGGCGCGCCAACCCCTCGACAGCGCCCCGCGCGTCGCCGCCCTTTGATCGCGGAAGCAATTCCATGAACGCCATCCTCTCCTTCTTCCATACCCGCCACCTGATCGGGTTTTCGGCCAGCGCCATCGCGCTGCTGGCCAGCCTGTTGTGGCATCCGGTGTGGCTCGCTCCGCTGCTGGTGATCGCACTGGCCGCGGCCTGGATCGTCGAGGCCCGCCAGACGGCGGCCAAGGTCGCGGCCGAGGGGCCGGTCGAGATCGACAGCACGCCGGTTCGCGAGGCGCTGGAAGACGTCCGCAGCGCGCTGGTCGACGAGCTCGGCCATGCCACGCGCGAACTGCACCAGGGCCTGGACCTGTTGCGCGACGCCGTGCAGGAGCTGGGCGGCGGCTTCGACGGCCTGTCGCAGAAGACCGGCCTGCAGCAGTCGCTGCTCAAACAGATCATCGACGTGCAGAACGGCGGCGTGTCGGTGCAGGATTTCGCCGCGCGCACCGGCGACCTGCTGGAACATTTCGTCGGCATGATCGTGCAGATGTCGCGCGAGAGCCTGCGCATCGTCTACCGCATCGACGGCATGGCCAAGGAAATGGACGCCGTGTTCGGGTTGCTGAAGAACGTCAACACGATCGCCGAGGAAACCAACCTGCTGGCGCTCAACGCCTCGATCGAGGCGGCGCGCGCGGGCGAGTCCGGCCGCGGCTTCGCGGTGGTCGCCGGCGAGATCCGCAACCTGGCCAGCAACTCCAACCAGTTCAACGAGCAGATTGGCAGCCACGTCGAGCGCGCCCGCACGGCGATGGAGCAGCTGCGCGGCCTGGTCGGCACCATGGCCTCGCAGGACCTGAACGTCGCGCTGTCGGCCAAGGGCGGCATCGACGCGATGATGGCCCACGTTACCGAGTCCGACGCGCGCACCAGCGCGGTGGCCGACCAGGTGGTCGAGATCAACCGAGGCCTGGGCAGCGACGTGTCCACCACCATCCGCTCGCTGCAGTTCGAGGACATCCTGAGCCAGTTGCTGCAGCAGACCCGCACGCGCCTGGTCGAGCTGCAGGAGATCACCGCCGATTGCACCCGCGACATCGAGGAACTGGCCTGCAGCAAGATCGACGCCGAGGCGCTGGAAGCCCGCGCGCAGCGCGTGCGCGCCCGCCTGGCGATCCAGCGTGAGAAGGCCCGCCTGCGTTCGCGCGGCCCCGCGCTGCAGAGCTCGATGGATGCCGGCGAGATCGAACTCTTTTAAGGACCCTGCACCATGAGCATCAACGTCCACCACGACAGCGACACCGACTGCCTGACCCTGCACCTGGGCGAGCACTTCGACTTCAGCGTGCACCGCGACTTCCATGACGCCTGCCTGGGCTCCGGGATCAAGGCGCGCAGCTACGTGATCGACCTGGGCGAGGTCACCTGCATGGACAGCTCCGCGCTGGGCATGCTGCTGCTGCTGCGCGAACACGCCGGCGCCGACCGCGCCGAGATCCGCATCGTCAATGCCCGCGACGAACTGCGCGGCACGCTGCGCGTGGCCGGCTTCGACAAGCTGTTCGTCCTGCACTGACGCCGTCGCTCCCTCTCCCGGGAAGGGGAGGGAGCAGGGCGGGATCACCCAAGCCGCCGCGCGATCCCGTAGAACACCAGGTTGCCGACGCCCGTGGCCACTGCCAGCACGGCCACCAGGCCGGGGGTCAGGTCCTGCCAGCCGAACGCCTGGATCAGCGCGAAGCCGATCCCCAGCGCGACCAGCACCACGCCCCAGTGCAGCGAAGAATGCCGCCGGCGCAGCTCCTCGCTCTGCAGCACCGAGCGCACCAGTTCCTCCGAGCCGCCGACGGTGACCATCTGCCGGCGCACGCGTGCGTCGACGACGACCTTGATGGCGTAGGTGATGCAGATGAACAGCGTGATGGGAATGAGGTCGCCGAGATTCATGGGTCCTGCTCCTGTGGTTGGGGTTCGGTGCAGGAGAGACGGCGGGCGTCCGCACGGTTGCACCCGAAGACACTTGCAACCGTTTGCCCGTGGCGCGTATCCCATGGGCGATGGATGAGCGCTCAACCAACCTGGACCGTGAACTGGTCGACGCCGTGCTGCGCGGCGCGCCCGGTGCCTTCGAGCGCCTGGTGCGCGACTACCAGGGCCTGTGCTGGCACATCATCCACCGCATGGTGCGCCATCCGGAGGACGCGCGGGAGCTGTGCCAGGAGACCTTCCTGCGCGTGCACCAGTGCCTGCACCAGTACCGCTACGAAAGTGCACTGAAGTCCTGGATCGGGCAGGTCGCCTATTCGATCGCGCTGCGCCACCTGCAGCGCAAGCGCATCCCGCTGCTCGAGCCGGCCGCCGACGGGGACGTCCCTTCCCCGCTGGAAAACCTGGGCGACGACTTCGACCTGGAGCAGGCCTTCGGCGATGCCCAGGTCGCGCGCCGCCTGCACGATGCCATCGACGCGCTGCCGCCGGTGCAACGCACGGTACTGACGCTCTACCATCTGGAGGAGGCCAGCATTCCGGAGATCGCCATGATCACCGGCCTGGCCTCCGGCACCATCAAGAGTCACCTGTTCCGCGCACGCCTGCGCCTTCGCACCGTACTGGAAGGCCGGCTGGGAGTTGCCGTATGAACCACGATCCCCGTTTTCCCCTGCCCGACGACGATGCGCGCGAATGGTCCGCGCAGGAGCGTGCGCTTGCCGAGGAGCGCGCCGGCCTGGCGCCGCAGGAGGGTGATCCGCAGCTGCGCAGCTATCGCCTGGTGGCCCACGCCCTGGCGCAGCCGCTGGACGAGCAGCTGCCGCCCGACTTTGCCCGCAGGCTGGCGCAGCAGGTGGAACGGGCCGCCGCCCGACCGGCTGACACCCGCCTGGAAGGCAACCTGCTCGTGCTGCTTGTCGGGGCGATGGTGCTGTCCGGGCTGGCCGCCACGTTGATATATGGCGCCCAGTGGCTGCCCTCGCTCGATCAGGGGACGGCCGGCGCCCTGCTGGCCAAACCCTGGGTCTGGGCGTTGGCGGCGTGTCTGGGCCTGTCGCGCCTGTCCCGGCATTGGCTGCAGCACCCCGACCAGACTGCCTGATGCGGCTTGAGCCCCTCTTTCCCTCGAGGGAGAGGGCAGGGCGAGCCGGGTGGGGCTCGCGGCCATGCCGGTGGCGGAAGATGCCTCTCCAAATCCATTCTGCTCGAGGCCCGGGGCCGCTCGCCACCGAAGGGGAGAGGGAGCCAAACGCACCTCCTAGCCCAGAGGTCATGCACGCACCCTTGCCGCTTCACCGCTATCGTGGGCGCCTGTTTCAACAGCGGAGCAATGCAATGCAAGCGATGCGATGGATGGTGGTGACCGCGTTCCTGTGCGGTTCGGCGGTAAGCGCGGGCGCGTTCGCGGCGGCGGCCCAGCAGGGCAAGGCGCCGGCGGGCATCCCGGTGGGCCATGCGATGGGCGTGGACCTGGCCGGCATGGACCACTCGGTCAAGCCCGGCGACGATTTCGACAACTACGCCAACGGCAACTGGCGCAAGACGGCGGTGATCCCGGCCGACCGCGCGAGCACCGGCATCTTCCTGCAGGTGTTCCAGAAGGCCGAGAAGCGCAACGCACAGATCATCCGCGACGCTGGCGCCAGCCATCCGGCCGCCGGCAGCAACCAGCGCAAGATCGCCGACTACTACGCCGCGTTCATGAACACCGCGGCGATCGAAAAAGCGGGCCTCTCGCCGCTCAAGCCGGAGCTGGACAAGGTCGCCGCGATCCGCACGCGCACCGACCTCTCGCGCGTGCTCGGCGGCCAGCTGCGTGCCGACGTCGACCCGATCAACGCCACCAACTGGCAGACCGAGCACCTTTTCGGCCTGTTCGTGACCCAGGGCCTGGAAGACCCCTCGCACAACATCGCCTACCTGCTGCAGGGTGGCCTGGGGATGCCCAGCCGCGACTACTACCTCAAGGACGACGCGGAGATGGCCGGTTTCCGCGACAAGTACAAGGCGTACATTGCCGCCACCCTGCAGCGTGCCGGCATCGCCGACGCGCCGGCCAAGGCGCAGGCGATCTTCGGACTGGAGATGAAGATCGCCAAGGCGCAGGCCAGCCTGGTCGAGAGCGAGGACGTGCACAAGGCCAACAACCCGTGGCCGCTCGGCGCGTACGCGCAGAAGGCGCCGGGCATGGACTGGAACGCGTATTTCGAGGCGGCGGGCCTGGCCGGCCAGCCGGTGGTCGACGCCTGGCAGCCCGACGCGATCAAGGGGCTTTCCGCGCTGGTCGCCAGCGAGCCGCTCCAGACCTGGAAGGACTACCTCACCTTCCATACCATCAACGAGAGCGCCGGCCTGCTGCCCAAGGCCTACGCCGATGCCAGCTTCGAGTTCTACGGCCATACCCTCACCGGTACGCCCAAGCAGCGCGACCGCTGGAAGCGCGCGATCGGCGCGGTCAACAACGACCTGGGCGACGCAGTCGGACAGATCTACGTCAAGAAATACTTCCCGCCCGCGTCCAAGCGCCAGGTGCAGGACATGGTCAAGAACATCCTGGCCGCGTTCGACGAGCGCGTGGACCAGCTCGACTGGATGACCGCCGCCACCAAGCAGAAGGCCAAGGCCAAGATCGAGTCGCTGAAGGTCGGCGTGGGCTACCCGGAGACCTGGCGCGACTACAGCGCACTGGTGATCAAGCCGGGTGATGCGCTGGGCAACCACCTGCGCGCCGTCGAGCAGGAATACCGCCACCAGAAGGCCAAGCTCGGCCAGCCGGTCGACCGCGGCGAATGGTGGATGACCCCGCAGACCGTCAACGCGGTGAACCTGCCGCTGCAGAACGCGCTGAATTTTCCGGCGGCTATCCTGGAAGCGCCGTTCTTCGATCCCAAGGCCGACGCGGCCGCCAACTACGGATCGATCGGCGCGGTGATCGGCCACGAGATCAGCCACAGCTTCGACAACACCGGCGCCGAGTTCGACGCGCAGGGCCGACTGGCCAACTGGTGGACGCCGGAGGACCTGGCCCACTTCAAGGCCGCCGGGCAGAAGCTGGTCGAGCAGTACGACGCGTACGAGCCGCTGCCCGGTCTGCACATCAACGGCCAGCAGACGCTGGGCGAGAACATCGCCGACGTGTCGGGATTAACCGCCGCCTGGATCGCCTACCACAAGTCACTCGGCGGCAAGCCGGCTCCCGTGATCCAGGGCCTGACCGGGGATCAGCGCTTCTTCCTGGCCTTCGGGCAATCCTGGCGCAGCAAGACCCGCGATGCGGCGCTGCGCCAGCAGGTGATCACCGACGTCCACGCGCCAGGCCGCTATCGCGCGCAGACGGTGCGCAACATCGACGCCTGGTACAAGGCGTTCGATCCGAAGCCTGGCCAGAAGCTTTATCTGGACCCCAAGCAGCGCGTGCACATCTGGTAGCAAACCCGAGCGCCCTTTCCCTCTTGGGAAAGGGCTGGGGTGAGGAGCCGGGGCGGCTTGCGAAGGTGCCGTCATCGGCGCAAACCCATCCCATCCCAGGCATCCCCTTGAAAGGGTGCAGCCAAAAGCAAAAAGGCCCCAACCGGGGCCTTTTTGCTGGGTGCATCCAGTCCGATGCTTACCAGGTACGCACGCTGGCCACGCCGGCAGTGAAGCTCTGCATGTCCGACTGATAGCGGAACAGCCGGCCCAGGTCGAACTCGACCGACTGGCCCGGGGCGATGTTGGCCGTGCCGGCCGGCCAGCCCTTCTTGCTCGCCAGCACCTTGCCGCTGGAATCCTTCGCATCGATGGAGATCTGCGCTGCTGCGGCCTCGGCGCAGTGGTTCACCAGCTGGCCCTTCAGGCTCAGGCGGCCGCCGCTGGCGGCGATCTTGAAGTCCTGCACGGCAAAGTCGGTCGGCGAGCAGGCGGCGTGCGCCGCCATCGGCGCGAGCAGGAACAGGGCGGAGGCGAGCAGGATTTTCATGGCGGATTCCGTGGCGTTAGGGATGTCGATAGGAGGCGACACCCCCGGAATCGGCCGGCCTGCCGGAATCTTTAGCCCGCGTCGGGGGGCTGGCTCCCGGCCTGCTGCGCGTGCTCCAGGAACCACAGCCCGGCGAACAGTTTCGGATCGACCGAGTAGCCCTCCGCCGCGCGGGCGAACAGCCAGGTGCCGGCCTCGCGACGCGGCACCGCGTGCACCACGATGTTTTCGGTCTCGTCGCCGCCACCGTCACCGACCCGGACCAGGTCGTGGGCGCGCACGAAAGCGATCGTCTCGGTGCTCATGCCCGAGGAGGAGGGGCCTTCGTGGATGAAATCGATCCGTCCGCAGCGGTAGCCGGTTTCCTCCTCCAGCTCGCGCGCGGCGGCCAGCAGCGCGCTCTCGTCGGCCTGCGACGCCAGGTCGCCGACCAGCCCGGCCGGCATCTCGATGGTGCGCCTGAGGATCGAGACCCGGTACTGCTCGACGAACAGCACGCAGTCGTCCGGCGTGACCGCCACGATGATTACCGCGCCGCCGGGATTGTTGCGTTCGGCGTATTCCCACCGCCCGCGCTTGCGCAGGCTGAGCCAGCGACCCTGGCAGAGGGTTTCCACGGGTGCGTGGGCGTCGGCGGGGATGTCTTTGGGATCCATCGACGTAGGTTAGCGCAGCGCCGCGTGCGCGGATGGCGACTACGCGCACGGGGCCGATGCCGATGGACGCTCACACGACCGGGCAGGGAACATGGGCACTCCGAGCAGGCGGCCCATTACAACCGGGGCATCGCCTACGAGCGGCATCATCAGTTCGATGCTGCCCGCAGGGACTTCATCGCTGCCCACAACCAAGGCCTGCGCACCGATCCCTTGAACGACCGGCTGGTCGCCTACGGCTTGGCAAAGGACACGCCCTAGCGGCTCAGCCCAGCGCCAGCGCGTGCAGGCGCGAACGCGTCAGCGGACCGAAGCGCAGCTGCTCGCACAGCGCCTCCAGCTGTCCACTGCCGGCCTGCCGGCGCAACGCATCGGCTGTAGGCGCCACCGGTGCATCCAGCGCGATGCGGGTCAGCCGGCGGTACAAAAGTGCCAGCTCGGCATGTTGGCGCAGGCGCGCGGCGCAGGCGGCGGCGCCGCGGATGCGCAGGAACGCCACTTCCTCGACCCGCTCCAGCAGCACGTCCAGGCTGCCGAAATGCGCAAGCAGGGCGGCGGCGGTCTTGGCGCCGATGCCCGGCACGCCGGGGATGTTGTCCACCGCGTCGCCGCACAGCGCCAGGTAGTCGGCGACCTGGTGCGGATGCACGCCCAGCTTCTCGTGCACGCCGGCCGGTCCCCAGCGCACGTTGCGGGCGAAGTCCCACTGTTCGTCGCGCTCGCCCAGCAGCTGGCCGAAGTCCTTGTCGGCCGAGACGATGACGCTGTCCAGGCCGTGCCCGCGCAGGCTCCACAACGCGCTGCCGATCAGGTCGTCGGCCTCGTAGCTGTGGTCGATCATCACGCTCACGCCCACCGCTTCGGTGATCGCGCGGCACAGCACGAACTGGCGCTCGAGCTCCGGCGGCGGCAGCTCGCGATTGGCCTTGTAGGCCGGGTAGATGGCGTTGCGGAAAGAGCTGGTCAGCGAGGCGTCGAAGGCCACCGCCAGGTGTTCGGCGCGGGTTTTCTCGAGCAGCTCGCAGAGGAACCGGGTATAGCCGTGCACCGCATTGACCGGGTGGCCGTCGGCGTCGTGGAACTGGTCGGGCATCGAATGCCAGGCGCGGAAGACGTACAGGCTGCCGTCCACCAGGTGGACGGCGCCGGGCGTTGCGGTCACGGCATCCATGGAGAGAACACCTCCTGCACCGTTGGTCGGTCGCGGTCGGGCACCTCGATCTGCGGTGTACCGATGTGCACGAAACCGATCACCCGCTCGTTGCCGGCCAGCCGCAGCAGCGCGGCGACCTCGGCGTCGTAGGCAGCCCAGCCGGTCAGCCACTGCGCACCGTAGCCCAGCGCATGCGCGCCCAGCAGCAGGTTGTAGGCCACGCAGCCGGCGGCGATCTCCTGCTCGATCGGTGGCACCTTGCTGTCGGTGGTTACCCGCGCGACCACCACCAGCACCAGCGGGGCGAAGCCGTAGCGGGTGCGCTCCTTCTCGCGTTTGGCCTCGGACAGGGCGGGATTGCGCGCAGCGATGGCAGCCAGGCGGTCGCCGAAGATCTGCTTGGCGTCGCCGCGCAGTTCGATCAGGCGGAACGGCACCAGCTTGCCGTGGTCGGGCACGCGCACCGCGGCCTCCAGCAAGGCATGCAGCTCGGCGCCCTCCGGACCGGGCGCGCCGAGCTGGCGCGAAGGGGTGGAGTGGCGTTGCATCAACAGGTCGAGCGCAGGGGGCATGGGCGGGATACGGCAGGCGGGTCGTCCATGATACCCCCGGGCTGGCGCCGCCCCTGGAGAACCATTGGCGAACCTCGGTACCTCGCCGTTGCAGGTGTTCGTCAGGGCAGGCGGAACGACCCGGGCAGCAGGGTGCCGACAGTGGTTTCCTCCATCGCGCCGGCGAGGTTGCCGAGCAGCACCGGCATGGTGCCGTCGCACAGCTCAGCCATCACCTGGCGGCAGGCGCCGCAGGGACTGACCGGGCCGGGCGTGTCGGCGATCACCGCCAGCTGCACGAAATCGCCGGGCCGGCAGCCCGCCGCCACCGCGCTGAAAAGTGCGGTGCGCTCGGCGCAGTTGCACAGGCCATAGGCCGCGTTCTCCACGTTGCAGCCGGTGAAGGTGCGGCCGTCGCGGGTGCGCACCGCGGCACCCACCTGGAACTTCGAGTACGGCGCATAAGCCTGTTCGCGTGCTTGGCGAGCCGCGGACATCAACGGGTCGACGACGGGAAGGGGCATCGGTGTGGACACAAGGGATCTCCCTGGACAGACCCCGTGCGCGCCAGCCGTGGCGCTGCCGGTGGGCCAGTCTACTGCGGCCGGCGAGGCGCCGGTCAAGCGGGCGTGCTTGCGGCCGCGGGCGTTGGGCTAGGATGAACGCTCCAGGTCCCGGGGGAGCCGTATGACGATTACCGTGGGTGCGTTGCGCGAGGCGGCTGCCGGGGAGCGGCGGGTAGCGATCACGCCCGAGGTGGCCAGGAAGCTGCACGGCAAGGGCGTGCGCGTGCTGCTGGAGCACGGTGCGGGCGAGGCGGCCGGTTTTCCCGACCAGAGCTATGCCGAAGCGACCTTCGCCGATGCGCAACAGGTGTTGGCGCAGGCCGACCTGCTCGCCTGCGTGCTGCCGCCGGTCGATGCGGTGTTCGAACAGATGCGCGAGGGCGCGACGGTTGTCGGCCAGCTGCGCCCGCACGGCGCGGCCACGCGCATCGCGGCGCTGGGCAGGCGCAAGCTCACCGCCTTTGCGCTGGAGCTGCTGCCGCGCACGACCCGCGCGCAGGCGATGGACGTGCTCAGCTCGCAGGCCGCCGTGGCTGGCTATCGCGCCATGCTGATCGCCGCCGAGGCCTGTCCGAAATTCTTTCCCATGCTGACCACCGCCGCCGGCACCATCCGCCCTTCGCGCGTGCTGGTGATCGGCGCCGGTGTCGCCGGCCTGCAGGCGATCGCCACGGCGCGCCGTCTCGGCGCGCAGACCGAGGGCTACGACGTGCGCCCCGAAACGCGCGAGCAGATCGAGTCGCTGGGCGCGAAGTTCCTCGACCTGGGCGTCAGCGCGGCCGGCACCGGCGGCTACGCGCGTGAGCTTTCCGTCGAGGAGCGCGCCGCGCAGCAGCAGGCTTTGGCCGATCACCTGAAGGTGGTCGACGTGATCGTCACCACGGCCGCGGTTCCTGGCCGACCCGCACCGAAAATTCTCACCGCGGCGATGGTCGGCGGCATGAAACCTGGCGCGCTGATCGTGGACCTCGCCGCCGAGGGCGGCGGCAATTGCGAGCTGACGCGGCCCGGCGAACGCGTGGAGCACGCGGGCGTGACGATTCTCGGGCCGCTGAACCTGCCCGCCGGCGCGCCGCTGCACGCGTCGGAGATGTATGCGCGCAACGTTTACAACTTCACGGAGCTGCTGCTGCGCGATGGCGCGATCGCTCCGGACTTCAGCGACGAGCTGGTGGCGCGCACCTGCCTGAGCCACGGCGGCGAGCCTCGCTTCCAGGGATAGTCGAAGCCCGCAGGGGAGTTGATGGGAGCGACCCGTGATGCCCGTTGTCGCAAGAGTGGCGCTTCACCCCGGTCCTCCTCGCCGGAGGGAAAGGGCGCAGTGGCGCACAAAAGGACGACTTGGCACGCCGGTCAGTGGTGCGGAGGGGCAGGTGGCCCAGGCGGTGGGGGGGGCGGCGACGGGCGGTCCAGTCCGCGCAACCGCTGCTCGATCGTCTGCGAGCGCCACTGCCGCAACAGCCGTTCGCGCTGGTCCGGCGGCATGTGCTGGAAACGCTCGTAGGCCTCGTGCAGGCGCTCGCGCTGTTGCGGCGGCAGGCGGTGGAACTTGTGCATGTTGTCGCGGGCGCGCTGGCGTTCCTCGGGCGTCATCTTCTGCCAGCGGGCAATGCGCTGGCGGATCTCCTCGCGCCGGTCCGGCGGCAGGGTGACCCAGTGCTCGGCACGCCTGAGCATGTGTGCCTGCTTGCGCGGCGGCATCGCGTTCCACTCCTCGCGCAGGGGCGCCAGGACGTCCTGCTGGGCTGGATCCAGACTTTCCCAGGGACGCGGTGCCGATGACGCAGAGGCGGACGGGCGCGCCGGCGCGTCCTGCGCATGCAGCGGCGCCAGGGTGGCCAGGGCGAGCAGCAGCGGTAGCCGTGCGAAGCGGATCATGGTCAGTGTTGTGCCTTGGTGCGGTCGTTGGCGGCCAGCCAACCGTAGAAATCCAGGTTCTGGTACAGCTGCGGGTCGGCGCTGTCGGCATCCGGCGGCAGGTCGCTGTCCGCATCCGTGGCCGGCACCGCCGAAGCCGCGTGCGGCGAAGCCTGGTCGGCATGGCGCAGCGGTTGCCAGATCATCAGTGTGGCCAGCGCGAGCACGGCAAATGCGCCAGCCGGCAGCAGCAGGCGGGAGGCAAGCCTCGGAGATGCCGGATGCATGGCCTCGAGCGCCTGGCGGCGGGCTGCGCGAAGGCGCCCGGCGGTGGCCGGGTCGAGCTGCCGGCTGGCCTCCTGGTAAAGCGTGCGCGCACGGCGGACGAGCGTCTCGGGATCGTGCAGGTTGAGGTCTCGCTGATGGGAATTGCGATGGTCGAGATCGGGCTTGCCAGGATCGGGCGTCATCGCCAGTCCTCCAGTTGGTCGCGCAGGTGGTGCATGGCGCGCGACAGATGGGTTTTCACGCTGCCTTCGGAGCAGCCCATGGCCTGGGCGGTCTGCGCCACGTCCAGGCCCTCGAGCATGCGTAGCAGGAACGCCTCGCGCTGGCGCTGCGGCAGGCGCTGCACCGCGGCGGAGAGATCGCCCCACGATTGCGAATCGTGCAGGCGCTGCAGCGGGCCGGGCGATGGATCGGGCGGCTCCCAGGCAGGCAGGTCCTCGCCGTCCGCGTCGCGCCCGCCGAGCCAGCCGACCACGATCGAGCGCACCTTGCGGCGGCGCTGCAGGTCGACGATGCGGCGGCGCAGGATGCCCCAGAACAGCGGCGTCCATTCCTGCGCCGGCTTGTCCCGGTAATGCTTGACCAGTCGCAGCATCGCGTCCTGCACCGCGTCCAGCGCGTCCTCGCGATGGCCCAGTTGCAGCTCGGCCAGGCGGAAGGCGCGGCGTTCAACGTCGGCCAGAAAGGCATCAAGTGTCGCCGGGACGGCGCGCGCGTCCGTCGCCAGCAGGTCGCTGTCGAGGGTGCCGGCGAGGCTGTTCATGGCGTCGCTGTCCGCGTCATCGGCGCTCGGTCCCGGTTCCGGTTCGGTCGGGTGCTTCAACGCGGCAGGCTCGCACGGGTTGACGCGCAACCGTATGATGCGCAAACCGCTCGACCGGATGCGCGGACAGGGGAAGGGGTCATGCTCGACGGGTTCCTGGCGCTGTATGTCTTCATGCTCGCGGCCTTCACCGGTTACGAGATCATCGCGCGGGTGCCGGTGATCCTGCACACGCCGCTGATGTCCGGCTCGAACTTCATTCACGGCATCGTACTGGTCGGCGCGATGATCGCGCTGGGCCACGCGCAGACGTCGCTGGAGATCGGCATCGGCTTCGTCGGGGTGCTGCTCGGCGCCGGCAACGCGGCGGGCGGCTACGTGGTGACCGAGCGCATGCTGGAGATGTTCAAGTCCAGCCGCCCGGGCCGTGGGGAGCCACGCTGATGGCCTGGCTGCCCGGGGCGATCAGGGCCTGCTATTTCCTCGCCGCGTTGCTGTTCATCCTGGGCCTGAAGCGCATGAGCTCGCCGCGCAGCGCGCGCGCGGGCATCGTGTGGGCAGGCGTGGGCATGGCGCTCGCGGTGGCCGCGACCTTCGCGCTGCCGGGGCTCGGCCATCGCGGGCTGATCCTGGCCGCGCTGTCGATCGGCACGGCGGCGGCGTGGTGGTCGGGCCGGCGCGTGGCGATGACGGCGATGCCGCAGATGGTGGCGCTCTACAACGGCATGGGCGGTGGCGCCGCGGCGGCGATCGGTGCCGTCGAACTGGTGGGCTTTGCCGGCGCAGCGGTCACCCTGCTGGATGGCCGGAGCTTCACCGCCGACGGCCAGGCGCCGGGAACTGCGCAGCTGTCGCTGGCGGTATTGGGCGCCTTGATCGGCGCGGTCAGCTTTTCCGGCTCGCTGGTGGCCTTCGCCAAGCTGCAGGGCTGGCTGGACCGGCGCTTCACCTTTTCCGGCCAGCGCGTGGTGAACCTGCTGGTGCTGGCGCTGGCCATCGTGCTCGGCGCCATGCTGGTGGGCGGCAGGCTGACGCCACCGCTGATCGCCGGCTTCTTCGCGCTGGCGCTGTTGTTCGGACTGATGATGACGCTGCCGATCGGTGGCGCCGACATGCCCGTGGTGATCTCCCTGTACAACGCATTCACTGGTCTGGCGGTGGCGTTCGAAGGCTTCGTGCTCGGCAACGAGGCGATGATCATCGCCGGTACGGTGGTGGGCGCGGCCGGCACGCTGCTCACGCAGCTGATGGCCAGGGCGATGAACCGTTCGCTGGGCAACGTGTTGTTCGGCAACTTCGGCGCCACGACGGGTGCGGCGCAGGCAATCGCAGGCGCGCAGAAGCCGATCGAGGCATCCGACGCCGCGGTGATGATGGCCTATGCCGAACGCGTGGTGATCGTGCCGGGCTACGGCATGGCCGTGGCGCAGGCGCAGCACAAGGTGTGGGAGTTCGCGCGGTTGCTGATCGAACGCGGGGTGAAGGTGAAGTTCGCCATCCACCCGGTGGCCGGCCGCATGCCCGGCCACATGAACGTGCTGCTGGCGGAGGCCGGCGTTCCGTACGACCTGATCGCCGACATGGACGAGATCAATCCCGAATTCCCCAGTACGGACGTGGCGCTGGTGATCGGCGCCAACGACGTGGTCAATCCGCTGGCCAAAACCGACCCTGCCTCGCCGATCTACGGCATGCCGATCCTGGACGTGGCGGCGGCGAAGAACGTCATCGTGGTCAAGCGCGGCAAGGGCACCGGTTTCGCCGGCATCGAGAACGCACTGTTCTATGCCGACAACGCACGCATGCTGTATGGCGACGGCCAGGCCGTGGCGGGCGAACTGGTGGCAGCGCTCAAGACGCTGGATGCCTGAGTTCGCAGCGCGGGAAGAGGCTCACGCGCGGGGCTTGGGGCGGCGGCTGGCGACCCAGGCGGCCAGCAGTGCGCCGGCTGCGGCGAAGGCGATATCCGCCGGACGCAGCGCCAGTTGCGCCAGCGTCCACAACATGGGCAGGCCCGCCTCGCGCAGCGTGTCGAGCAGGCCGATGCCCATCGATCCCGCGATGCGCGCTGCGGCGGTGAGCACCTCCACGTAGATCGCCGCGAGCACGGTCGCCCCTGCCGCCATGGCGGCAGCCAAGCGTCCGGCCGGGCGTACCCAACTGCGCACGGCCAGCGCGAGCAGCCCACCGGCGACCAGCGCCAGCGCAGGGAGCGGGCGCTGCAGCGCCATCGTCGGCAGCATCCACACCGCGCCTGCGGCGAGGCCGAGCATGGCGGCGCTGAAGGCGGCGAAGAGCAACGAGATCAGGCGCACGGACGGCGCCCACGCTGCGGCGGAAAGTCGAGAGGCATGGTTTCCCTGCGGCTCCTGGGCAAACGGGCATGATACCGCGCACAGCCGCCCATCCGGCCGCAGGCGACGGCTTGCTTCCTTGAGATCGGCCGCGCGGGCCTGATCTTGATCAGCGGGCGGTGTCGCCGGCGCGGCATAATAGAGTGCTTCGCCGCAGCGTCCCCCGCGGCTTCGTCGGATGATCGGCAGGATCGGCATGAGTGGTTTCAGTCTGAGCAGCGAACCCTTCACCCTGGAGCGCGACTGCGCGGCGGTGATGGTGCCGCAGGGCGAGAGCGTGATGCTCCCGGCCGGGCAGATCGGCTACATCACGCAGGCCCTGGGCGGCAGCTTCACCGTCTACGTCGAGGGCAACCTGTTCCGCATCGCCGGCGACGACGCCGACGCGCTGGGCAAGGAACCGCCGCCGCCGATCGAGCTCGCCGCCGACGCCAGCGACGAGGACGTCGAAAAACTCGTCTGGCAGCAACTGCGCACCGTGTTCGATCCGGAAATTCCGATCAACGTGGTGGAACTCGGACTCGTTTACGACGTATCGATCGAGGCATCCCAAGCCGGCGCGCGCAAGGTCTACGTCAAGCTGACGCTGACTGCTCCCGGCTGTGGCATGGGCGACATCCTGGTAGACGATGTGCGCACCAAGCTCGAGCTGATTCCCACGGTTGCCGAGGCGGACGTCGACCTCGTGTTCGATCCGCCGTGGAACCATTCGATGATGTCCGACGCCGCCAAGCTCGAGACGGGCATGCTCTAGTCGGAACACATCGACCCATCGCAAAAAAGCCCGGTTCGACCGGGCTTTTTTGTGCCCTCTGCGAGCGAAGGCCAATACGCCGTACGCGGCATGCTGACGCGGTTTTCGCGCGGCTATAACACCGACGATCACAGTTCGGATTCATAGGAAAAATTCACCCTTGCCCCTTCGCAACTTCCTACTTAATGTCGACGAATCCGTTGGCGGGGAGGTTGACGGATGGTCCTGCAGCGACGCCAGGGAGTCCCGCGTCGCTCTCGCATGAACAAGCCTGCGTGCTGCTCCCCTCAGGGATGAAAGGGGAGGGAGATGGCGCGAACGGGATGCAGCAAGGACCGTTGGCAAAACCATGGTGCCGTGCCCGACACGGCGAATTCACGCATGGGGTCCAAGCGGCCGCATCAGGGTCGTTCGCCCCGAATTTCTCTCTTATGGAGTACCTGAAATGCCTAGCGATATCCGTCTCAAGCTCCTGGTTGCCGCCATCGGCATGGCCTGCGCCTCGGCCGCCATGGCAGCGAACAGCGAGCACGTGAACGTGCAGAATCTCGGCGCGGTGCCGGCCGGCAGCCTCGCATCGCGCCTGAACCTGGGTGCGAACATGTCGCTGTCCGCACGCAGTACCGCGCAGCTGCCCAACGGCAAGCAGGTCGTGCGTCAGCAGCAGATGTACCGCGGCGTGCCGGTCTACGGTCGCAGCGTTGCGGTGGTGCAGGATGTGCATGGCAACACGCTGCGCGCCAGCGGCGAGGTGATGAAGCTGCCGGCCAACCTGGCCGCGCCGCTGTCGGTCACGCCGAAGCTGAGTGCCGCCCAGGCGATCGCCAGGTTGCAGGCCCACGCGCACACCACGCTGCAGGCTGGTGCCGCGATCAGCAACAAGAAGGCCGACCTGTTTGTCTATCCGCAGGAGAACGGCTCGCCGCGGCTGGTCTATCGCACTTCCTACTTCGTCGGTGGTCAGCACCCGAGCCGCCCGACCGCGATCGTCGACGCCCAGACCGGCGAAGTGATCAAGAGCTGGGAGGGCCTGACCGACGCCACCGCCAATGGCCCCGGCGGCAACCAGAAGACCGGCGAGTACTACTACGGCACCGACTACGCCGCGCTGCAGGTCACCCAGTCGGGCAGCACCTGCTACCTGCAGAACACCAACGTGGTGACCTACAACCTCAACCACGGGACCAGCGGCGGCACGCTGGTGAGCTTCACCTGCCCGACCAGCAACACCGACCCGATCAACGGCGCCTACTCGCCGGTCAATGACGCGCACCACTTCGGCGGCGTCGTGCACGACATGTACGTGGCCTACACCGGCGCGCCACCGCTGAACATGCAGCTGCGCATGAACGTGCACTACAGCAGCAACTACGAGAACGCGTTCTGGAACGGCTCGTCGATGAACTTCGGCGACGGCGCCAGCACGTTCTACCCGCTGGTCTCGCTGGACGTGACCAGCCACGAGATCAGCCACGGCTATACCGAACAGAACTCGGCACTGGAGTACAGCGGCCAGTCCGGCGGCATGAACGAGGCCTACTCGGACATCGCGGGTGAAGCGGCCGAGTTCTACGATCGCGGTGCGGCGGACTTCCTGGTCGGCGCGGACATCGTCAAGGCCAGCGCCGGCATCGGCGACGCCTTGCGCTACATGTGCAACCCGCCGCAGGACGGCGGCTCGATCGACAACGCGTCGCAGTACTACAACGGCCTGGACGTGCACTACTCCTCGGGCGTGTACAACAAGGCGTTCTGCCTGCTCGCCAAGACCAGCGGCTGGGACGTGAAGAAAGCCTTCCAGGTATTCCAGCTGGCCAACAAGTCGTACTGGACCGCGACGACCGACTTCAACAACGGCGCCTGCGGCGTGGAGTCGGCCGCCACCGACCTCGGCTACACCAAGAACGACGTCATCACCGCCTTCAACGGCGTGGGCGTGAACTGCCCGGGCAGCGGCGGCGGTGGTGGTGGCGGTGGCGGTGGCACCACGGCGCTGAGCAATGGCGTACCGGTCAGCGGTGTGTCCGGCGCCTCCGGGGCGGACAACGACTTCAGCATCCAGGTGCCGGCCGGCGCCAGTAACCTGGTGATGTCGATCTCCGGCGGCAGCGGCGATGCCGACCTGTACACGAAGTTCGGCTCCGCCCCGACCCTGAGCAGCTACGACTGCCGTCCCTATCTCACCGGCAACAACGAAAGCTGCACGGTCTCGGCGCCGCAGGCGGGCACCTACTACATCAAGGTGCACGGCTACTCGTCGTATTCCAGCGTGACGGTGAAGGCTTCCTACGGTACCGGCGGTGGCGGCAGCGGTGGCCTGCAGAACGGCGTGCCGGTGACCGGCATCTCCGGTTCGACCGGCACCAAGAAGTACTACACCGTGACGGTCCCCTCGGGCAGCTCCCTGACGATCGCGATGTCGGGTGGCACGGGCGACGCCGACCTGTACGTGAGAAAGGGTTCCAATCCCACCACGAGCACCTATGACTGCCGCCCCTACCGCACCGGCAACAGCGAGTCGTGCAGTTTCAGCAGCGCATCAGGCACGTACTACATCATGATCAACGGCTACACCTCGTTCTCGGGCGTGTCCCTGAAGGCGACCTGGTAATCCGCCTCCCGCGCCTGGCGCAAGGATCGGTTGCGCCGGCACGTGTGGTTGGCGGTGAAAAAGGCTCGGCCATTGGCCGGGCCTTTTTCTTTTGGCATGGGCGGACTGCAACAGCATGGATATTGAAAAGTCGGACGCGGGCGGCAACGAATTTACATGCGACCTAAATAGAAAATAAATCGAAAGATAATGCGCATGTAAATACATGATGAATATCTTCGTTCGGGTATTTTTCCTATTGACCGATTATTTTACGAGGCCCTAATTTCGACGGGTCGACCGCCATGGCAGGCAGCCGGCATCCGTCGGCGGCACCTGCACCAGAACGCGGGCGCCTCCTTCAACAGCGCAGCGTGACGCTCCAGGGAAAGGGGGGAAAGCGTCCGTTCGAAGGCGGGATCGCTGCAATCAACCAAGGCGCCGCACGCGTGCGGCAATTCGCATGGGGTCGGCCGACCGCATCGGTGTCGCTCGGCCCGCAAAAAGACAGGAGTTCGACATGGCAACAGATGTTCGTATCAAGCTGCTGGCGGCCGCGCTGGGCATGGCGGTCGCCGGTTCGGCCGCGGCCGTTACCCAGCCGGCGATGGTCACGCTCGGCCACGTTCCGCAGCTGCATCGCGACGAGGCGGTCGTGGGACAGCTTCCGGCCTCGCAGCCGCTGCACATCGAGGTGGCGCTGAAACTGCGCAACCAGGCCCGGTTGCAACAGTTCATTGCGGCGGCGCATTCGCCCAGCCTGCTGGTCGCACAGCGCCACATGACCCCGCAGCAGTTCCGCGCCAGCCATTCCCCGACGCAGAGCCAGGCCGACGCGGTCGCCAACTACCTGCGGCAGGCCGGCTTCAGCAACGTGCAGATCGCCCCGAACCGCCTGCTGGTCTCGGCCGACGGCAGCGCCGACGTGGCCGCCGCCGCCTTCGGCACGCATTTCGCCCAGGTGCGCGACAAGCACGGCCGCGCCGCCTTCATGAACACCAGCGAGCCGCGTGTGCCGGCTTCGATTGCCGACAGCGTGCTGTCCGTCATCGGTCTGCAGAACGTGCACCAGGCGCATACGGTCGTGCAGTTCCATGGCAATGGCCTGAGCCCGCAGGCGGTGACCGGCCACAACCCGACCGAGTTCGCGTCGATCTATGGCGGCAGCGGCGCGCCAACCGGCGCGGGCGTCACGGTGGGAATCATCACCCAGGGCAGCCTCAGCCAGACCATCACCGACCTCAACACCTTCACCTCGAACAACGGGCTGGCGACGGTCACCACGCAGACCATCAACACCAACGGCACCAGCTCGGACACCAGCGGCGTCGGCGAGTGGAACCTGGACAGCCAGGACATCGTGGGCATGGCCGGCGGCCAGGTCGGCAAGCTGATCTTCTACAACATCCCCACGCTGTCCAACGCCAACCTCACCGCCGACATCAACAAGGCAGTCTCGGACAACACGACCAAGATCATCAACGTGTCGCTGGGTGAGTGCGAAACCGACGCCCAGGGCGACGGCTCGGCTGCGGCGCAGGATCAGGCCTTCCAGCAGGCGGTCGCGCAAGGCCAGACCTTCTCGATCTCCACCGGCGACAGCGGTGCCGACGAATGCGGCACCGGCGGCACCACGCCGAGCTGGCCGGCGGCCTCGCAGTATGTGATCGCCGTGGCCGGAACCAAGCTCGACGCCTCCACCACCACCTGGAACGGCGAAACCGTGTGGAACGAGCTTTCCATCAATGAAGGCGCCACTGGCGGCAGCGAGAGCACCTTCGAACCCAAGCCGAGCTGGCAGACGCTGTGGTCGGGCAGCCATCGCGGCGTGGCCGACGTGGCCTTCGACGGCGATCCGCAATCCGGGTCCAAGGTGATCGTGAATGGCTCGATCCAGCAGATCGGCGGTACCAGCCTGGCTGCGCCGCTGTTCTCGGGCTTCTGGTCGCGCGTGATTGCCGCCAAGGGCACCGGCGTGGGTTTCGCCGGCCCGCTGATCTACCAGCTGCCCGCCTCCGACTTCCACGACATCACCTCGGGCAACAACAACGGAGAAGCGGCCGGCGCAGGTTACGACCTTGCCAGTGGCCGCGGCAGCATCATCATGGCCAACGCGATCACCGACCTCGGCGGTGGGGGCGGCACCAACAACCCGCCGGTGGCGAACTTCGGCGACGTCGCCAGCGGCCTGACGGTGAACTTCACCGACAGTTCCACCGACAGCGACGGCACCATCGCCTCGCGCTCGTGGAACTTCGGCGATGGCACCAGCTCGACCGCGACCAACCCGAGCCACACCTACGCCGCGGCCGGCACCTACAACGTCACCCTGACCGTGACCGACAACGACGGCGCCAGCAACAGCAAGACCCAGGCGGTGACCGTCAGCGGCGGCGGTGGCGGCAGCAGCCAGCTGCTCGGCAACACCGGCTTCGAGACCGGCTCGGCTGCACCGTGGAGCGCCAGCAGCGGCGTGATCGACAGCAGCAGTGCGGAACCGGCGCATCAGGGCTCGTGGAAGGCGTGGATGGATGGCTACGGCAGCAGCCATACCGACACGGTGTCGCAGCAGGTCAGCATTCCCGGCGGCAAGACCTCGGCCACGCTGCAGTACTACCTGCACATCGACACGGCCGAGACCACCAGCTCGACCGCGTACGACAAGCTGACCGTGCAGGTGCTCAACAGCTCCGGCACGGTGCTGGGCACGCTGGCGACCTTCTCCAACCTCAACAAGGTCTCCGGCTATGCCGTGCACACGGCCAACCTGTCCAAGTACATCGGGCAGACGGTGACCCTGCGCTTCGAGGGCACCGAGGATGTTTCGCTGCAGACCTCGTTCGTGCTCGATGACGTGACCCTCACCGTGCGGTGAGGCTGCGCCGGGGCCCTTGCAGTCAGGTCCCGGCGTCCTTTTCCGAAGGCAATCCAATACGCCCGGCATGGATCATGCCGGGCGTGTTTCATTTAAGCAGAGAAAATGCGTCAGGCAGTGCCGGGATTAGCGCGCAGGAAGTTACGTCAGCCACATCCCATATACGTCAATGAACGCGTGCGCGAACGCGATCATGTTTTGGAAACTTCATATGGCTTCTGTTGGCGCAGGCACATGGGCGGTTCGCCCGGCCGCATGGAAAGCCGGCGGCTTCCTGCCGTGGCCCGGCATCGAGGGGGCTGCCTCCTCGTCGCCGAGAACTACCCGCTCGGCGCTTCGTGTTCGATGGTGACGGCGGCCACACAGCGACGCGTACGGCGAGGCCGCCTCGCGGCGGTCTCTCGTTGCACCTGCAACCAACCGCTCAGGCCTGCTCGAAGCGGTTCGCGTCGCGGTTCTTGCGCACCTTGGCCGGATCCCACACGCGCCCGTTCATGGCGATGTAGACGCCATCGGGCAACGTCTGCACCGCGGCGACCGCGCAGCCGATGTTGAACACCGCATCGGAGCCCTGGAAGCGCGCGGGGTTCAGCGCGCCGGTCAGCACGATCACCTTGCCCGGGATGGAGGCCAGTTCGCGAGCGGTCTCGACCATGGTGTCGGTGCCGTGGGTCACCAGCACGTGCCGGTGCGGCTGCGCCTCGATGGTCGAGCGCACCAGCGCGCGGTCCTCGGCGCCCATGTGCAGGCTGTCCTTGCGCAGGATCGGGATCACGTCGAAGGCGAACGCGACGCCCAGCTGGCTCAGGATCTCGCCGATCTGCGGCGCGCCAATCTTGTAGTCCGACTTGTCGTCGAAGTAGATCTTGTCGATGGTGCCGCCGGTGGTGACGATCGAAAGGTGCTGCATGGCCGGGATCGATGGGGAAAGGCCGCAAGTTTAGCGGTACCTGGCCGGCGATGTGCCGCGGCTACGCACGGCATACGGGCGGGGGGATCTCCCGCAGCTGTACGGGCGTTCACATTCGGAAAAAGTTTGCGATGGCCATCAAGAAACCGGTGGCTGACGCTACGGCCGAGCTTGCTGGCCGACGTGAAGGGCATGCATCTTTTCCGTGAGCTTCGCGTCAACGAAGCCGCATCCCGAACGGACGCGCCCATCTCGAGCCTGCAGGTTCCGACCCCCATGAGTCATCTTCTCCGTACCCGCTTTTCCCTGATCCAGAAGCCGCTGGCGCTGGCCGCTGCCACGCTGCTCCTGTCGGCCATCGCGCTGCCGGCGGCAGCCACCAACTGGTGGAACCCCACTCCCGCGCTGACCATCGGCACGGCCTCCGTCAACGTCCGCGACAAGGGCGCGCTCGGCAATGGCGTGCACGACGACACGGCCGCCTTCCAGGCCGCGGTCAACGCGCTACCGAGCACCGGCGGCACGGTGGTGGTGCCGCCGGGTACTTACATGATCAACGCGCTGACCTCGGTCAGGCTGCGCTCGAAGATGCGCCTGCAGCTCGATCCCCTGGCCCAGGTCAAGGCGATCGCCAACAGCAGCGACCGTTACATCATGTTCAAGCTGTGGAACCTCAACAACGTCGAGATCACCGGCGGCCAGATCATCGGCGAGCGCGTGGCGCACGTAGGGACCACCGGCCAGTGGGGCTACGGCGTGGCCATCCAGGGTTCCTCCAAAGTGTTCGTGCACGACATCAGCATTTCCAATTGCTGGGGCGATGGCATATTCATCGGCACTGCCACGTCCGGCACCACCACGGTGAAGGCGAGCGACGTGACGCTGAACCAAGTGGTGTCCACCAACAACCGGCGCCAGGGCCTGTCGATCACGCCGGCGCAGCGCGTGTACGTGGTCAACAGCACCTTCACCGGGCAGAACGGCACCGCGCCGCAGGCGGGCATCGACATCGAACCGGGCAAGCTGGGCGCCACCTACGTGCGCATCGAGAACAGCAACCTGTCCAGCAACGTCGGCAACGGGCTGGAAATGCACGCCTACGTGGCCAACCTGGACGTGGTCGGCAGCACGCTCAAGAACAACCACGGCTACGGCGCGCTGTCGGTGAGTGCGACGTTCGGCAACCTGGTGGGCAATACGTTCAACCAGAACGGGCTGGCGGGTGTCGGCCTCAACAGCACCACGCACGACTTCGCCGTGGTGAACAACTCGATCACCTTCAACAGCACCCGCTACGTCAGCCCGACCTCGACCAAGGGTTCGGCCACGCGTGACCTGTCGGTGGCCTCGACCACCAGCAACATCACCCTGTCGGGCAACCTGCTCACCGGGCAGTAAGCGCACAGCGGGCAACGAGAGCTGCCAGACGATAGGAAAGCCCGGCCTTGCGCCGGGCTTTTCCTTGGGTGCGCCGCGTCGCCGGACGCACGGCGGCGACGGATCGACTCAAACCAGCAGCCGGGTGTCGGCGGTGTCAGGCGCCACCAGGCGCAGCAATCCGTGCGCGACGAACCGGCGTAGCGCGGCGCCGGCGCGCATGTCGCCGCGGTCGTGGGCGAAGGTCGCCTGTCGCACCAGCAGCGCAGCGGCGGCAGTGCGGGCAAGGGTGATGGCGATGCCGCGGGCGGCCGCTTCCAGCGATGCGCGATCGTCGGCCAGCGCCGCCACCTGCCGTGTCGTGGCCTCGAAGGCTTCGCCGACGGGAGCGAGCGCGGCGTGTTCGTGGCAATCGGCCATCCACAGGTCCATCGCGGTGCGCAACGAAGGCAGGCCCTCGGCCAGCGCACGCAGGCTGTCCAGCGCCAGCACGTTGGTGGTGCCTTCCCAGATCGCATAGACCTGCGCGTCGCGCAACAGCTGCGGCAGGCCGGTGTCCTCGATGTAGCCGGCACCGCCGAAGCATTCCAGCGCTTCGGAGCACAGCGCCACCGCGGCCTTGCCGGTCCACAGCTTGGCCAGCGGCGTAAGCAGGCGCAGCAGCGCGCTTTCGTGCGGTGCGGCCCGGCCTTGTTCGACGCGGCCAAGCAATTGCGCCACCTCGAAAGCCAGGGCGAAGGCCCCCTCGAATTCTGCGCGCATGTCGGCCAGCGTCTGCGCATGCAGCGGCTGTTCGATCAGCGGCCGGCCGAAGGCCTCGCGGCGCGCCGCGTAGTCGCAGGCCAGCGCCAGCGCGCGGGCCATGCTCGCCACCGCACACACCGCGTTCCAGGTACGCGTGACGTTGAGCATCGGCGCCACCTGCCGCACGCCGTGGGCGAGCTCGCCCAGCGGCCAGGCGGGCAGGCCGTCGAGATGGATTTCCGCGGTGGGCAGTTCGCGCGTGCCGAGCTTGTCCTTCAGGCGGTCGATGGCGAGCTGGGGCTTGCGCGAAGGCCCGTCCATGGTTTCCACATAGAACAGCCCCAGCGCCTGCGTACCGTCGCCTGCGCCTTCGGGACGCGCCAACGCGAGCGCGGCCTCGCCGACCACCGCCGAGCTGAACCACTTGCGCCCGTACAGCCGCCACTGGCCGGCCTCGTCGCGACGCGCGACGGTGCCGGTGCGGCCGACGTCCGAACCGCCGGCAGTCTCCGTCATCCATTGGCCGCTCAGCCAGAAGGTGGCCGGGTCGCGGCTGAGGAAGCGGGGCAGGGCGCGTTCGGTGAGCGCCTGGTTGCCGGAGGCTTTCAGTGCGGCGATCGCGCCATCGGTCATCGCCAGCGGACAGGTGTAGAACTCGCTGGCCAGATGGTAGAGGTAGACCCGCGCAAACTGCTCCAGCCGGGCGTGTTCATGCGCCTCGTGGCCGGCGGCAAGGATGGCGTGGCGGGTGGTCAGTTGCGGCCCGTCGCGCCAAACCTCGGTGAGCTCGATGCGGTCGACGCGGCGGCCCCAGGCATCCCAGCGTGTGAGGACCGGCGTGCGTGGCGTGCTGCGACGGGCGCGTTCCCAGGCCATTTGCGCGTAGTCGCCCAGTGCATCGAGATCCGCGTCCAGCGCGGGACGGTGGTCGGGCGGGATCACCCGGTCCAGCAAGGCCAGCAGGGTGCGGTCGTTGCGGTAGGGATGAACCAGCTGCGGCGCGGTCTGCAGGAAATCCATGGCGCGCTCCGTCGGGACGTTACGCGCGAGTATAGGCAGGGCAGGCGCGGCGGGACGTAGAGGCCTTTCGACCCGTTCGCCGCGCCTACGCTCGCGGCGAACGGTTCCTGCCCCGGTGCTTTCCTTAAGTCCCGTTCGCGCTGGCGCGAAGCGCCCGGGTCGGGGTGTCCCTCAAACCGCCAACCCTAATCCCATTTCCTAAAGGAGAGTTGCCGGAAGCGGGAAAGGCCGAGCGGCGCGAGGTGTACCGATCGGCCCGGCTATCTCCAAGGAGGGATTCAGGTCCCAGGCTTCCTGCGCTTGACCCCCGCCCCCAGCGCGACGATCAGCAGCAACGTCAGCCCGATCTCCGCCAGCGCCAGCCACTTCTCGGTGGGGGCGCTCCAGGCCTCCGCCACGCCGTGGCAGAAGTAGAACAGGCTGAGGATGCCTACCCACAGTAGCGCGCGGCGCAGGTCCGGCAGGGCGGTTAACGGAATCAGCAGCGGAACCACGGTTGCCGCCAGCACCAGCCAGGCCGGCAGGTGTTCCGGGCGTACCAGCCAGCCATGCCAAAGCAGCTGCAACGCGATCAGCGCGAACCACGCGACACGGCCGACGCGGTAAGGCAGCCCGACCGGCGCGCTCATGCCGGTGCCGCCAGCTTGCGTGCGGCGTCCGCCAGGCGCCGGCCCAGTGCCCGCGCCAGTTCGCGCTCGTGTTCGCTGATCGCGTTGTCGCCCTTGGCGCCGGCGACGTGGCTGGCGCCGTACGGCGTGCCGCCGCTGCCGGTGGCGGTCAGCGCCGGCTCGGTGAACGGAATGCCCAGCAGCAGCATGCCGTGGTGAAGCAGCGGCAGCGCCATGGTCAGCAGCGTGGACTCCTGCCCGCCGTGCATCGTGCTGGTGGAGGTGAACACCGCCGCGGGCTTGCCGGCCAGCGTGCCGCTCGCCCATTCGGCGCCGGTGCTGTCGAGGAAATGCTTGAGCGGCGCGGCCATGTTGCCGAAGCGCGTGGGACTGCCCATCGCCAGCCCCGCGCACTCGGCGAGATCGGCGCGGCTGACGTACGGCGCGCCCTCGTCCGGTACCGGCGGTTGCGCCGTCTCGGTCACCGGCGCCACCGGCGGCACCTGGCGCAGGCGCGCCTCCAAACCGGCCTCTTCCACGCCGCGGGCGATCAGCCGCGCGAGCTGGGCGGTGTGCCCGCTGCGGCTGTAGTAGAGGACCAGGATCGCGTGTCTGACAGGTTCCGGGGTCATAGGCCTTAGGTTCGGTTGGGCGTTCACCGGCGATCGGGTAGTGTAGCGGCCGCCTTCCGCTTGATGGTGCCGCCCATGGCCTGGCGTTTCGACCGTGACCGCGCGCTCAGTTTCAGCCGCTTCATCTGGCAGCGCTTCATCGACGACAAGTGTTTCGAGACCGCCGGCGCGTTGTCCTACACCACGCTGGTGTCGCTGGTGCCGCTGATGGTGGCGGTGCTGGCGATGCTGTCGGTGTTCCCGGTGTTCGAGGGCGCGCGCGATGTGCTGCTGGACTTCGTGTTCCAGAACTTCCTGCCCGAGACAGTCGCGAAAGTGCAGAAGACCCTGCAGGATTTCGCCGCGAACGCCAGCCAGCTGACCGGCATCAGCATCCTGGTGATGCTGTTCAGCGCACTGTCGATGATGGTCAGCATCGAGGACCGCCTGAACCGCATCTTCCGCGTGCACCAGCCGCGCAGCTGGGGCTCGCGCCTGCTGCTGTACTGGGCCGCGTTGACCCTGGGACCGATCCTGGCGGTCGGCGGCATCGCGGTCACCTCCTACGTCATCGCCATGCCGCTGCTGGCCGGCGCCTATGCGCAGCTCGGGCTCGGACAGCGGCTGCTGGGCGTGCTGCCGTTCGTGGTCACCTTCGTCACGCTGTGGCTGATGTACGCGGCGGTTCCCAACTGCAGGGTGCGCCGCAGCGACGCGGCGATTGGCGCGCTGCTCGGCGCGGTGATGTTCGAGGTGGCGCGCTGGGGCTTCACGCTGTTCATCAGCAACGCGCAGAGCTACCAGCAGATTTATGGCGTGCTGGCGACGATCCCGATTTTCCTGCTGTGGATCTACCTGTCGTGGGTGATCGCTATCCTCGGTGCCTCGGTGGCTGCTTCGCTGTCGGCCTACGAATACCACGCGCCCGCCGAGACGCTGCCGGAAGGCGCCGAGTTCCTCGGCCTGATGGTGGTGCTGCGGCACTTCGTCGAGTCGCAGCGGCAGGGGTCCAGCGTGGACCCGGCGACGATCCGCCTGCAGGAGCCCTACCTGCGCAGCGCCAGCATCACAAGTTACTTTGACGACCTGCAGCGCGCGGACCTGATCCAGCGGGGCGAGGCCGGCGGCTGGCTGCTCAGCCGCAGCCTCGACAGTACCGACCTGCTGCGGGTGTATCGTCACACCAGTTACCGCCTGCCGCTGAACCCCATGCAGGAAGCGCGGGCGCTGGGCATCGACCTGCCGCCGGCGCTGATCGAACTGCTCGGCGAAGTGGCGCGGATGCTCGACGCAACCCTCGGCACGCGGCTGGACCAGACCTTTCCCGCCGAGCCCCCTTCCGGTCCGGAGAACCTTACGGCATGAAGATTTCATCCCTCGCCCTAGCCGCGTGCCTGCTTGTTGCCGCGGCCACCGCGCAGGCGGCGATGCCCGCGCAGCCGTCGCTGAAGGTGACCACCCTCGACGGCAAGCCGTTCGACCTGGCCGCGCAGCGCGGGCACTGGGTGATCGTCAATTTCTGGGCGACCTGGTGCGTGCCGTGCATCAAGGAGATGCCGGACATCTCGCGCTTCGTCAGCAGCCATGCCGACGTGCGTGCCGTCGGCCTGGCCTACGAGGACAGCGACAAGGCGGACATCCAGGCCTTCCTGGCCAAGCATCCGGTCAGCTACCCGATCGCACAGGTCACGATGGACGATGCGCCGAAGGATTTCGACGAGCCGCGTGGCCTGCCCACCACCTACCTGATCGCACCCGACGGGCACGTGGCCAAGCGTTTCGTCGGGCCGGTGACCGGCCAGTCGCTGGGCGCTGCGATCGGCAAGTGACATGGCCGCCGCGCGCTTCCTCGTCAGCGGCGTGGTGCAGGGGGTGTTCTACCGCGCCAGCACCCGCGCGCGGGCACGCGAACTGGGCCTGACCGGCCATGCCCTCAATCTGCCGGACGGCCGTGTCGAGGTGGTCGCGCATGGCGAAGCGCAAGCGCTCGATGCGCTGGAACGCTGGCTGTGGCAAGGGCCGCCGGCGGCGGAGGTGGAAGGCGTCGAGCGTGCGCCTTTCGACGGCGAAGCGGCCCGGTCCTTCATCACTGGCTAGGCGCGGCAGGTGCATCGGCCCGGATTGCGCCGGTCTTCAGAAATCCAGGTCGATCGGTGGCCGGCCGATGCGATGGCGGGTGCCGATGGTCTGCACCACGCGGCGGAAGTCCGCCGCGAAGCCGGCCGTGTCGAACACGGGTGACTGCACGCGAAGACTGGCCAGGTGCGAGCGAATGGCGGCGAGTGCGAGCCGGTCGCGGCCAAGCTTCACGGCCCTGTCCGCCGCATCGTCGGCGTTCTCGTAGACCAGGTCGGACAGGTGGGCGTGGTGCAGCAGGCTGGCGGCGGTACGGCCGGCGAAGGTGTCGCCGGCGCAGGTCAGCACCGGGCAGCCGGCCCACAGCGCGTCGGCCGCCGTGGTGCGCGCGCTGCGCGGCAGGGTGTCCAGGCACAGATCGACCAGCGCGTAGCGCGCCAGATACTGCTCGTGCGGTAGCGACGGGAGGAAGGCCAGCCGTTCGGGCGGCACCTCCAGCGCGGCCGCCGCAGCCCTCAGGCGCTCGTCGGCGCCATCCGGACCGGCGCGCAACCAAAGCATGCTGCCGGGTACGCCGCGCAGGACCCGCATGAAGCGCGCGAAAGCCTGTGGATCGATCCGGCTGGTAGCGTTGAAGCAGGCGAAGACCACGCCGGTTTCGGGCAGGCCGCACTCGGCGCGAGTGGGCGCGGGCGGGATGTCCGGGTGGGTGTCGATGGGCACGAAACAGCGCGGCAGGCGTAACACTTTTTCGCTGAAGTCGGCGCGGTGCGAGGGCGGCAGTACCACCGTATCGGCGAGGATGTAGTCGATCCACGGTGCGCCGGAGGTGCCCGGACAGGCCAGCCAGTTCACCTGCAGCGGCGCGGGACGCAACGCCAGCAGCCCGGCGTTGGTGCGCGCGCCGTAGCCGCTGAGGTCGAACAGCACCTCGATGCCGGCTGCGTGGATTTCCCGGGCGGCCTGCGCCGGAGCCAGCGCATCGATCGCATGCATCTTCGCGGCGCCGGCCAGCCGCTGGCGGACCGCGCCGCCGTCGTCCGCGGCAGTGGCGAACAGGTGCAGGTCCAGCCCGTCCAGCGCCGAGAGCGCTTCGACCAGGCCAACGACTGCCCGCCCGATGGGGTGATCGGCAAACCCGTTGGACACCAGCCCGACACGGATCGGCGCGGCTGGTGCAGGACGCTGCCGGGCGAACGCGAGTTGCCGGCGCAGCGGCGCCAGCTGCTCGTCGATCGGATGGGCGAAGGTTTCGGCCGCTTTGCGTTGCAATGCGCGGTCGAGCGGTTCGACCAGCAGCGTGGACGGCATGATGCCCTGCTGGCCTCCTTCGACGGCCTCGCGCAGGCGGGCGGTCAGCGTCTCCTGCTCGCGCCAGTCGGCGAGCTGGCGCCGCGTGTAGGCCAGTCGGCTCAGCGCGGGGCCGGAACGGGGTGCTCGTTGCAGCGCCCGGGCGTAGGCTGCGGACGCTTCAGCCAGCGCACCGGCATCCTCCAGCATGCGCGCAGCCTGGAAAGCATGGCGCGGTTCCTCCGGCGCCAGCCGCTCGGCCTCGAGCCAGGCCTGGGCGGCTTCGGCACCGTGTCCCTGGGCATGCAGCACGTGGCCCAGCAGCTCATGGGCCGAATCCAGGCGAGGCGCCAGCTTCAGCGCTTCGCGCACCTGCGCGAGCGCCTCCGTCGCATCGCCCCGTTCCAGCTCGGCCTCCGCCAGGTTGAGGCGCAGGCCTGGATGTGTCGGAGCCGCGCGGACGGCCTGGGCAAAGGTTCCGCGAGCTTCCTCGAAGCGGGCGGCGGCCATCATCGACACGCCCAGCGCCTGCAGTACCACCGGATGACCGGGCGCGCGCGCAAGCGCGCCTTGCAGGCGCTTGATGGCCGCCTCGGGCCGCCCGTCCTCCACCGCCACGTTGGCCAGATTGCATTGCACTTCGACGCTGTCGGGGGCAAGTTCCGCGGCGCGATGCAGTGCGGCCAGTCCTTCCTGGCGACGGCCGAGCTGCATCAGGGCGATGCCGTGCAGACGCGCCAGCTCGCCGGACCGCGAGAACACCTGGCGTGAACGTGCGGCGAGGGCCTCGGCGTCGCCGCCGGCACGCTGGCGCAGCAGATGCCCCAGCCGCTGCAGCAAGGCCTCCAGTTCGGCGCGCGCGTTTGCCGGCATGGCGCTCTTGCGGTCGGCAGAGCCATCCGGAAAAACTGTCGTCATCGCTATGGCTTCCCCAAGCCCGCTACGCTGGTCCGCACTGAGGCTGCCTGCAAGGATGCCATGGTCGCCAGTCCAATGGAAAAGGATGCGCACCGGTCCACCGGAGGTAACCAGCGCTTGGCGCCGGCACACGCCGGCGGTCAGCACGCTACTCGAGAGCGGCAGCGCATCGGCGCCCCCGGTGCTGGACCGTTCCGTGCGAACCCCTGCCGATGGCTGGTCCGGCGGTCGCGCAGGCGTTGCTGCATCGAGCGGAGCGACGCGGCCGCAGGCCAGCGCCCCACGCCTGCGCATTCGCGCGGCGGCCGGTTACGAGGCGAGGTTTTTCAGCTCGTCCGCCTGGTGTTCGCGGGTGAGCGTGTCGACCAGCTCGTCCAGGTCGCCGGCGAGCACTTCGGGCAGACGGTACAGGGTCAGGTTGACGCGGTGGTCGGTGATGCGGCCCTGCGGGAAGTTATAGGTGCGGATGCGCTGGCTGCGGTCGCCCGATCCGACCTGCAGGCGACGTTCCTGCGCCTGTGCGGCGACCTGCTTGCTCTGTGCCTCGTCGAGCAGGCGCGCCTTCAGCAGCGACAGTGCGCGGGCGCGGTTCTTGTGCTGGCTGCGCTCGTCCTGGCACTCGACCACGATGCCGGTGGGCAGGTGCGTGATGCGGATCGCCGAGTCGGTCTTGTTGACGTGCTGGCCGCCGGCGCCCGACGCGCGGAAAGTGTCGGTCTTCAGGTCCGCCGGGTTGATCTGGATGTCCTCGATCTCGTCCAGCTCCGGCAGGATCGCGACGGTGGCGGCAGAGGTGTGGATGCGTCCCTGCGATTCGGTTTCCGGCACGCGCTGCACGCGGTGGGTGCCCGATTCGAACTTCAGCCGCGAATAGGCGCCCTTGCCCTCGATGCGCGCGACGATCTCCTTGTAGCCGCCATGCTCGCCCGCGTTCTCGCTGAGCACTTCGACGTGCCAGCGCCGCCGCTCGGCGTAGCGCGCATACATGCGGAAAAGGTCGCCGGCGAACAACGCCGCTTCGTCGCCGCCGGTGCCCGCGCGCACCTCGAGGAACAGATTGGCTTCGTCGCGCGGGTCCCTGGGCAGCAGCAGGATCTGCAGTTCGCCGTCGAGTTCCAGCAGCCGCGTTTCGAGCCGCGCGACGTCGTCGGCGGCCATCTCGCGCAGTTCCGGGTCGGCCAGCATGACGCGCGTCTGGGCCAGTTCACGCTCGGCATCGTCGTGCTCGCGCAGGGCGGCGGCCACCGGCTCGATCTGCGCGTATTCGCGCGAGAGCTCGCGGAAGCGGTTGGCGTCGCCGAGCACGTCCGGCTGTGCGAGCAGCAGGCCGATCTCCTCGTGGCGTTCGGCCAGGGATTCAAGTTTGCGACGGATCGATGGGGTCATGGCGGCAAGGGTGGCACGAGTGGGAAGAGGCCGGCTGGTGCCGGTCAGGAAGCGGAGTGCGGCAGCCAGCCGCCCTCGCTACTCGTCCTTCGGCTCGGACTCGCCGTACAGCCGACCGGCCGCGTGCAGCAGGTCGAGGTCGCCGTTCAGCGCGGCCTCGCGCAGGCGCGCGCTGGGATGGTGCAGCAGCTTGTTGGTCAGCGTGTTGGCGAGGAAGGCCAGCGCCTCGTCCGGCGACTTGCCGCGGGCGAGCATGGCCTGCGCCTTGAGCAACACCTCGTCGCGGTAACGCTCGGCGTGCTGGCGCAGGTCGACTGCCGGATTGCGCAGGGTGAGCGCACGGCGCCAGGCCATGTAGCGGTCCACCTGCAGGTCGATGATCGTCTCGGCTTCGCGGGCCGATGCCTCGCGCGAGCGGCGATTGTTGTCGATCACCTGCTGCAGGTCGTCGATGCCGTAGAGATAGACGTCTTCCAGCGCGGCCACCTCCGGGTCGATATCGCGCGGCACGGCGATGTCGACCATGAACATCGGCCTGCGCTTGCGCGCCGCCACGGCCGGCTCGACCATCGCCCGGGTCACCACCGGCTGCCGCGCTGCGGTGGAAGAGATCACGATGTCGGCTTCGGCCAGATGCTGCGGCAGGTCGGCCAGCGCGATGGCGTACCCGCCGTAGCGGCTGGCCAGGTCCTGTGCGTTCTCCAGCGTGCGGTTGGCCACGATCAGGCGGCTGACCCGCTTGTCGACCAGGTGGCGCGCGGCCAGCTCGATGGTGTCGCCTGCGCCGATCAGCAACACGCAGGCCTGCTTCAGGTCAGTGAACACCTGTTCGGCCAGGCGCACCGCGGTGAACGCCACCGAGACCGTGTGGGCGCCGATGCGGGTGTCGGTGCGCACGCGCTTGGCGACGGCGAAGGTGTGCTGCAGCAGCCGATCGAGCGGCGCACCCAGCGCCTGCGCATCGCGCGCGAGCTGGTAGGCGTCCTTGACCTGGCCGAGGATCTGCGGCTCGCCCAGCACCATCGAATCCAGTCCGGTGGCGACGCGGAACATGTGGCGCACCGCGGCGTCTTCGTCATGCCGGTAGAGGAACTCGTCCAGCTTGCCCGGGGTCAAGCGATGGTGGCGGTTGAGCCACGCCTGCGGCGCCTGTTCCGCTCCCTCGGCAACGCCTACGTAAAGCTCGGTGCGGTTGCAGGTGGAAAGGATCAGCGCCTCTTCCACGCCGGGTTCCGCCTTCAGCTCGCGCAGCGCTTCGCCGGCGGCGTCCGCATCGAACGCCACCTGTTCGCGCAGGCTGACCGGCGCGGTGAGGTGATTGAGCCCGAGGGCGATCAGCGGCATGGCGTGGGTTGCGAATTGACGACGGGGTATCCGCGGCGGCGTAGGCTAAGCTTTCGGTACCGGGCGCGATCAGGTACGGGCCGGACGGACGATGGGATGGGGACTAGTGTGCTGAGCGTGAAGGTCAAGTTCAAGCAACTGCGGCATTTTGCAGGCATGGCCGGCTGCGCCCTGGCGCTGGCCGCCTGCGCCAGCGTGCCCGGCGGCAAGGCGGCATCGCCGGCTCCGAAGCAGCCGCTGGACCGCCTGACCGTGGTCACCCCGGACGCCGAACACGACCTGCTGGCGCAGCTGCTCGCGGGCGAAATGGCGCTGACGCGCAACGAACTCAAGGATGCTTCCGCCCACTACGACCGCGCGATGGCGTTGTCGGAAGACCCAAAGGTCGCGCAGCGCGCCACGGAGCTGGCCCTGGCGGTGCGTGACGAGGCCGCCGCGCAACGCGCGATCGATCGCTGGCAGGCGCTCGGCGCGGGCGCGGCGGACCTGGCCCAGGCCTGCGCCGAACTGGCGCTGTCCACCGGCGACACCGCCGGCGCTCGCTCGCAGCTGGAGCGCCTGGTAGCCAGTGGCGATGCGCATGTGTGGCGGCGTTTCGGCCGCGCGCTGATCAGCGCACGCGACCCGGCACAGGCTGGCCAACTGCTCGAAACCCTGGCCACGCCCGAGCGGCTGCCGGCCGATCCGCAGGCCTGGCTTGCAATGAGCGAACTGGGCGAGAAGCTCGGCCGGGCCGGTTACGCCAGCCGCATCGCCGACGCCGCGGTGGCGCGCTTCCACAACACCGAGACCTACGCCTGGGCGGCGCAGATGAAGTTCAAGGGCGGCGACAAGAAGGGTGCCGCCGACCTGCTCAAGCAGGCGCTGGCCCGCTCGCCGCGGGACGTGCAGCTGCGCCTGACCTATGCCAGCCTGCTCAGCCAGGGCGGCGACTACAAGGCCGCCGCCAAGCTGCTCGACGAGGGCCCGCAGAGCGCCGAGACCTATGCCCTGCGTGCCGGCCTGGCCGCGCAGGCGCACGACAAGCGGGCGATCGCCAGGTTGTACCGCCAGCTCAAGCAGGCGCCGGCCGACGTGCGCGAGGGCAGCGCCTTCCTGCTCGGCCAGCTCGCCGAGATGCAGGATCGCAACGACGAGGCGCTGGCCTGGTACGACCAGGTCGGCGACGACGATCCGCACGCCTTCGACGCCGACCTGCGCAGTGCGGTGATCCTGCACACGCAGGGCAAGGTCGACGACGCCCACGCGCTGCTCGACCAGCTGGAAACCGCCTACCTCGACCAGCCCGAGGAACTGCGCCGCGCCTGGCAGGCCGATGCCGAGCTGTACATGCGCGAGCAGCACTACGCGCAGGCGGCCAAGGCCTATGGCCACGCCCTGCAGGTGCTGCCTGACGACCCGGGCTTGCTCTATGGGCGCGGCCTGGCGTATGCCGAGGCGGGTGCGATCGACCAGGCGGTGGCCGACTTCCGCCACCTGCTGAGGCTCAAGCCGGACGACATCGATGCCAGCAATGCGCTGGGCTACACGCTGGCCGACGCCGGTCGCGACCTGCCGGAGGCGAAGAAGCTGATCGAGGTGGCGCGCGCGGCCAAGCCGCACGACCCGGCGATCGCCGATTCCTGGGGCTGGCTGCAATACCGTCTGGGCCACCTGGACGAGGCGGCCCGCAGCTTGCGCCAGTCCTGGGGCGCGGCGAAGGACGCCGATGTCGGCGTGCATCTGGGCGAAGTGCTGTGGAAGCTCGGCAAGCGCCAGGACGCCCAGCACGTGTTCGACCAGGTACGCAAGCTCGATCCGCGCAACGCCAGCCTGCGCGACACCCTGAGGCGGCTCAAGCCATGAAGCGCGTCCTGTTCCTGGGCGCAGCAGCCGGCCTGCTGCTGGCCGCCTGTGCGCCGGTGCCGGTGCGCAAGCCGGCCGACGAGGCTGCACTCGCCGCGCAGGCCGCACGCGAACGACAGCTGGCGGGCGTCGACCGCTGGACGCTGGAAGGCCACCTCGCCGTATCCGATGGGCACGACGGCGGCAGCGGCAGCCTGCGCTGGACGCAGGATGGCGCGCACTACGACTTCGAGCTGCGCGCGCCGATCACCGGCAAGAGTTTCCGCCTGAGCGGCGGCTCCGATGGGGCGTTGCTGGAAGGCATTGAGGGCGGCCCGCTGCGCGGTCCGGACGCCGAGACATTGATGCGCAAGGCGTTGGGCTGGGAAGTGCCGCTCGAGGATCTGCGCGCGTGGGTGCTCGGCCTGCGTGCCGCCGGCTCGCCGGCCGAGCTGCGCTTCGGCGAACGCCAGCTGCCCTCGCTACTGATGCAGGACGGCTGGACCGTCGACTACCGAGCCTGGGACCTGGAGCACCAGCCGCCGTTGCCGCAGAAGGTCTTCGCCAGCCAGCCGCCGTACAAGGTCAAGCTGTCGATCGACAGCTTCCAGCTCGGCGCTGGACCATGCGTCGATTGCGGACGCTGACGCGATGGCGGTGACCATCGCACGCGCCACGGCGGCGCACGTGCCGGCGCTGTGCGCGATCGAGCGCACGGCGGTGGAACTGTTCCGCGGCCATCGCGCCTGGAGCGCCTACGCCGCCATGGCGATTCCGCCGGAGCTGCTGGAAGTGGCTACCGCCCGCGGCCTGGTCTGGGTTGCGCTGGAACAGGACGCGCCGGTGGGCTTCGTGTGGCTGGACGACACGATGGGCGAAGGCATGATCGGGGTCGCCGAGATCGACGTGCTGCCGTCGCACGGCCGCCGCGGTATCGGCGCGGCGTTGCTCGAGCACGCCTGCGCCTGGGCGCGTGCGGCAGGCTACCGTGCGGTAGGCCTGGGGACGCTGGGCGACGTGCCGTGGAACGCGCCGTTCTATGAGAGACACGGCTTCGCCGTGGTCGACAAAGACGAGCCGGCATTCGCCCGCGCACGCGAGCGTGACCGCGAAAACGGCTTCCCGGACGACCTGCGCGTCTTCATGTCGCGTGATCTGGCCGCTCCTTCGGTAAAGGAGTGGACCGCCTGGCCCGCGCCGGCCAAGCTCAACCTGTTCCTGCGCATCGTCGGCCGACGCGCCGACGGCTACCACGACCTGCAGACGGTGTTCCGCCTGCTCGACTGGGGCGATGAGCTGCGCGTGCGCGTGCGCGCCGACAGCGGGATCGTGCGTGCCAACGAGGTGCCCGGCGTGCCGGCCGAGGCTGACCTGGTGGTGCGTGCCGCCCGCCTGCTGCAGGCGGAAGCCGGCGTGGCGCAGGGCGCCGAGATCCTGGTCGACAAGCGCATCCCGATGGGCGGCGGCCTCGGCGGCGGCAGTTCCGACGCCGCCACCACGCTGGTCTCGCTCAACCACCTCTGGGGTTGCGGTCTCACCGAGGATGCGCTGGCCGGGCTGGCGCATCGGCTGGGCGCCGACGTGCCGGTCTTCGTGCGTGGCCGCTCGGCCTGGGCCGAGGGCGTGGGCGAGCGGCTGGTGCCCGCCGTGCTGCCGCGGCGCTGGTACGTGGTGCTCGACCCCGGCGAGCACGTGCCCACCGCGGCCTTGTTTCAAGCGCCTGAATTGACACGAAATGCGCCGCCGGCGACAATTTCGTCCTTTGCTTCCGGCGAAACGGTCGAGAACGCGTTCGAGCCGGTCGTGCGTGCGCGACACCCCAGGGTGGCCGCTGCGCTGGACTGGCTCTCGCGCTTCGGCCGCGCCCGGCTTTCCGGCAGCGGCGGGTGCGTGTTCCTGGAAACCGCTTCGCTCGCGCAGGCGCGCAAGGTGGTGCGGGAGTGTCCCGCGGCGTTCGTGGCCCAGCTGGCCGCGGGGGTCGAGGTCTCGCCGTTGCATCGGGCCCTGGCGCGCCATCGCGGCCGGAGCGCGATGCCCGAGCAACCGTTGCGGGCATGAAGCAGAACGACAGGTGGTCAGGACGACGGCCTGCAAACGAGACACTGGGGCGTCGCCAAGCTGGTTAAGGCACGGGATTTTGATTCCCGCATGCGCAGGTTCGAATCCTGCCGCCCCAGCCATTCATGAATGGCTTTCTTCGAGGAATCACCGTGGACACGTCCACCCCGATGCTCTTCACCGGCAATGCCCATCGCGCCCTGGCCGAGGACGTCGCGCAGCGACTCGGCGTGCCGCTGGGCAAGGCGCTGGTCGGCAAGTTCAGCGACGGCGAAGTGCAGATCGAGATCGAGGAGAACGTCCGCCGCCAGGAAGTGTTCGTGCTGCAGCCGACCGGCGCGCCCAGCGCGGAGAACCTGATCGAGATGCTTGCGCTGGTCGATGCGCTCAAGCGCGCCTCGGCGGCCAGCGTCACCGCGGTGATGCCGTACTTCGGCTACGCCCGGCAGGATCGCCGTCCGCGCTCGGCCCGAGTGCCGATCACTGCCAAGATGGTCGCCACGCTGATCGGCACCGCCGGCGTGGACCGCGTGCTGACGGTCGACCTGCACGCCGACCAGATCCAGGGCTTCTTCGACATCCCGGTGGACAACGTCTATGCCTCGCCGATCCTGCTGGCGGACATCTGGCGCAACCACTCGATGGACGACCTGATCGTGGTCAGCCCCGACGTCGGCGGCGTGGTGCGCGCGCGCGCCATCGCCAAGCGGCTGGACGACGCGGACCTGGCGATCATCGACAAGCGTCGCCCGAAGGCCAACGTCGCCACCGTGATGAACATCATCGGCGAGGTCGACGGCAAGACCTGCGTGCTGGTCGACGACATCGTCGACACCGCCGGCACGTTGTGCGCCGCCGCCGCCGCCCTGAAAGAGCGCGGTGCGCGCAAGGTGGTCGCCTACTGTGTCCACCCGGTGCTCTCCGGCGCGGCGATCGGCAACATCGAGAACTCCCAGCTCGACCAGCTGGTGGTCACCAACACGCTGCCGCTGCGCCCCGAGGCGCAGGGCTGCAGCAAGATCCGCCAGCTCTCGGTCGCCGAGCTGCTGGCCGAAACCATTCGCCGCATCGCCTTCGGCGAGTCGGTGAGTTCGCTTTACGTGGACTGAGTTAGGAGTCCGCCCAGGATGGGCGGTTTTGATCTTCGCTTTTCGCGGCAGGATGCCGCGTGGAAGTAACGGACTTCCCTGGTCGCGGGGGAGTCATCCGTCCGCCGCGAGGCGGGCAAAACACAACCAAGGTAGTAAACGAAATGGCCCAGATTCATGAAATCAAGGCACAGAACCGCGCGGACGAGGGGAAAGGTGCGAGCCGCCGCCTGCGTCACGCGGCGATGGTGCCTGCCGTCGTCTACGGCGCGAACCAGCCGCCGCAGAGCATCCAGATCGAGCACAACACCATCCTGCTCGCCGCCAAGAACGAGTGGTTCTTCTCCTCGATCCTCGACCTGAACGTCGACGGCAAGGTGCAGAAGGTGCTGGTGCGCGACTGGCAGAAGCACCCGTTCAAGCAGCAGATGCTGCACATGGACTTCCTGCGCGTGAACGAGAACGAAGCGATCCGCGTGAACGTGCCGCTGCACTTCCTCAACCAGGAGAAGTCCCCGGCCGGCAAGACCTCCGGCGTGGTGATCTCGCACAACCTGACGGAAGTGGAAGTGTCCTGCCTGCCGGGCAACCTGCCCGAGTTCATCGAGCTGGACCTGGCCGACCTCAAGCCAGGCGACATCGTCCACCTGTCGCAGGTCAAGCTGCCCAAGGGCGTGAGCCTGCCGGCGCTCAACCTGGGTGCGGACCACGACATCGCCGTGGTCACCGCCAACACGGTCAAGGAAGAGGTCGAGCCGGCCGCTGAAGCGGCGGCGCCCGAGGCCGAAGCCAAGCCCGCCGAGAAGAAGTAAGCCCCAGCCGGACCTTCCGATCTGCGGAAGGTCCGGCGATCGGCGCACGGCATGGCTGGTTTGCGGCTCATCGTCGGCCTGGGCAATCCCGGCGCCGAATACCTCCGGACCCGGCACAACGCCGGGTTCTGGTTTGTTGACGCCCTCGCATCGGGGCAGGGCGAGCGCTTCGCCTTCGACGGCAAGCTGCACGGCGAGGCCTGCCGCGTGCGCATCGGCGGCGACAGCGTGTGGCTGCTCAAGCCGTCCACTTTCATGAACAAGAGTGGCATTGCGGTCGCATCCGCGCTGCGCTACTACAAGATCGAGCCGGACGAGTGCCTGGTGGCGCACGACGAGCTCGACCTGCCCGCGGGCACCGTACGGATCAAGTTCGACGGCGGCCACGGCGGCCAGAACGGCCTGCGCGACACGATCCAGCACCTGGGCCACGGCAAGTTCCATCGCCTGCGCATCGGCATCGGCCACCCGGGCCACAAGGACAAGGTCACGCCTTGGGTGCTCGGAAAGCCGTCGGCGCAGGACGAGGACGCGATCCTCGGCGGCATCGGCCGCGCGCTCGACGTGCTGCCGCTGGCGGTGTCCGGGCAGTTCGACAAGGCAATGCAGCAGTTGCATACGGCCGGCCCATGATGGCCGCACGGTAACCGTGCGCCGCAGGCGGGCGGCCGCCACCCGACAACCGGCCAGATGACTTCCGCGGAAGCGTCGGCCACGAAGACAGACATCCGGAGTCACCATGGGCATCAAATGCGGCATCGTCGGCCTGCCCAACGTCGGCAAGTCCACCCTGTTCAACGCGCTGACCAAGGCCGGCATCGCCGCGGCCAATTTCCCGTTCTGCACGATCGAGCCGAACGTGGGCGTGGTGCCGGTGCCCGATGAGCGGCTGAACGCGCTCTCGGCCATCGTCAATCCGCAGAAGGTGATTCCGACCGCGGTCGAGTTCGTCGACATCGCCGGCCTGGTCGCCGGTGCGTCGAAGGGCGAGGGCCTGGGCAACAAGTTTTTGGCGCATATCCGCGAGGTCGACGCGATCGCGCACGTGGTGCGTTGCTTCGAGCATGGCGACATCGTTCACGTGGCCGGCAAGGTCGACCCGATCGCCGACATCGAGACGATCGACACCGAACTGGCGCTGGCCGACCTGGACTCGGTCGAGAAGGCATTGAATCGTGCCGAGCGCGCCGCCAAGGCCAACGACAAGGAGGCGCTGGCCAAGAAGCCGGTGCTGCAGAAGCTCGCGGCCGCATTGAACGAGGGCAAGTCCGCGCGCAGCGTGGAGCTTGACGACGAGGAGAAGGCGCTGGTGCGCGACCTGTTCCTGCTCACGCTCAAGCCGCTGATGTACATCGCCAACGTGCGCGAGGACGGCTTCGAAAACAACCCGCACCTGGATGCCGTGCGCGAGCGTGCGGCCAGCGAGGGTGCCGAAGTGGTACCGGTGTGCGCAGCCATCGAGGAAGAGATGGCCCAGCTGGAGGACGCCGACCGCGACGAGTTCCTCAAGGACCTCGGCCTGGACGAGCCGGGCCTCAACCGAGTCATCCGCGCCGGCTACAAGCTGCTCAACCTGCAGACCTACTTCACCGCTGGCCCGAAGGAAGTGCGCGCCTGGACGGTGAAGAAGGGTGCCACCGCGCCACAGGCGGCCGGCGTGATCCACACGGATTTCGAGCGCGGCTTCATCCGCGCCGAGACCGTCTCCTATGACGACTACATCCAGTACAAGGGCGAGGCCGGCGCCGCCGCGGCGGGTCGCCTGCGCAAGGAAGGCAAGGACTACATCGTCAAGGACGGCGATGTGCTGCACTTCCTGTTCAACGTCTGAAGAGAGCGCCGCGGACCCGATCCAGCCGCCAGGTGCGGCTGCCGGAAAGCGTGCGGTCGCCAGCCCTTTGCGCCGTCGGCTAGCCAGGCCGCGGCGCCCTGGTTCACGTGGCCAGACGGCCCCGGTGCCTACTTGGTCACCACCTCGCGGTGCATGGGCGCGAGCTTGGCCAGCAGCTTGTTCTGCGCGCGGAACGGGATGCGGTGCTTGTCCATGGCCTTCTGCAGGTCTTCCACCAGCGCGTTGAACTGGCTGCGGTGGATGTCCAGGCCGCGGTGCACCTGTTCCATGTTCCTGCCGGTGTAGGTGCACGGTCCATCGAGGATCACGCAGAACTGGTCGACCAGCTCGGTCTTGACGTGCTCGCGGTCGACCGGCGCGAAGAACGGGCGCGTGCGTGGGTCGGCCATCAGGTTGGCCATGAAATCGTCCACCAGCGCGACCAGTCCGGCCTTGCCGCCGAAGGTTTCGAACACCGGCCTGAGCGCCGGATCGCGCGGCGCGGGATCGACGGCCGGCGCGGCCTGCATCGCTGCGCCACGCATCGGCGCGTTCTGCGCGTGCGCCGCGCCGACAGAGGTTCCGGCGAGCAGCGCGAGGAAAAGCAACCTGTGCTTGGTCATGGAAATCCCCTTGGGTTAGAAGCCGACCTGGACGGAGGCGTACAGGCCCCGCTGGTGGTCCTTGATGACGATGTTGCCGAGGTCGGCATAGGCGACCGTCAGCGAGACATGCTTGCTCGGCGCCCAGGCGACAAAGGCGTCGTACCAATCGTCCTCCCTGGCGATGCCGAGGTTGTCCGGCTTCATGCGGTACTCCGCGCCGATCGCCCACTGGCGGCTCAGCAGGTAGGCCACTGAACCTTCCAGCTCGGCCTGGTAGCCATTGTGCTTGTCGCCGCCGAAACCGAGGATGCCGATCTGGTTGGCCTTGGTGAACCGCACCGTGGCGTTGACCAGAAGGCTCTGGGCAAGGAACAGCTTGGTCGCGTCGATGTAGTAGTCGGTGCCCTGCGAGCGCCTGGCGCCGACGAACTTCACGATCGCGTCCTGGTTGTTCTTCTTGTATTGCGCTCCGACGGAGACCTGCGGCAGCCAGCTGTCCTGTTCCAGCACCGCGTCGCCGAACAGGCGCACCTTCACGCCCACCACGTCCTGCCTGAAGGTGAAGCCGTGGCCCAACCCCAGCGCGGTGCCGACGTCTTCGGTGTTGAAACGCTGCTGCGCGTAGGAAAGCTCGACGCGGTCGTACAGGCCGACCATCACGCCGGCGTCGTCCAGGTGGTAGTCGGGCAGGTTCACCCGCGTATAGAAGGCGTTCGCGCCAACCTGGTCGCGCGTGCCGTAGCCGCCGATGACCGCCCACGGCGTCAGGCCGCCGCCGGCCGCGCCCTCGACCTGGCTCACGCCGCCGGTGAGCAGAAGCTTGCCGCTGGTGCCCGCCTCTTCCGCGATCGCCGGGCACGGCCGCGTCAGCGCAAAGAACAGTAATCCGCCGAGCGCGGCGGTCTGGACTTCCCGTAGTTTGTGCATGCTGTCTCCCGTGTCGTCCCATCGATGCGCAAGCGCGCCGTCGACACAGATACGGTCGAGAACGGCGCACGGATGCATCACCCACTCGCGCCGCCGATTGCAGGCAACGCGCGTGCATCCATTCACAACGCCGATACGTATGCAGGGCATCCAGACACCGGATCCCGTCATGCAGCCCAACGCCCTACCCGCAAGCCGCTCCCGCACCGGACGCCATCTCCGCAGCCTGCGCCAATGGTTCGATGCGGGCGAGGACCGGGCGATCGGGGGCCAGGCCGGCAGCGAGCGCATCGACCTCGTGCGGGCGGTTCCCTTCGCGCTGTTGCACCTGGCCTGCCTGGGCGCCCTGTGGACCGGCGTCTCGCCGGTTGCGCTGGCGGTCGCCGCCGCCCTGTACGCGCTGCGGATGTTCGCGCTGACCGGCTTCTACCATCGCTATTTCTCGCATCGCACCTTCCGTACCTCGCGTGCCGTGCAATTCGTGTTCGCCTGCATCGGCGCGGCCTGCGTGCAGCGCGGACCGCTATGGTGGGCGGCGCACCACCGCAACCACCATCGCCACGCCGACACGGAGGCCGATCCGCATTCGCCCTCCCGACGCGGCTTCCTGTGGAGCCACATGGGCTGGTTCCTCACGCCGCAGGCTTTCCGCACCGAGCTCGAACGAGTGCCGGACCTGGCGCGCTATCCGGAACTTCGCTGGCTGGACCGCTACGACATCGCGATTCCCGTGCTGCTTGCCATCTCGCTGTACGGCCTCGGCGCGCTGCTGGCGCAGGTGGCGCCACAACTGCGCACCAGCGGCGGGCAGATGTTGGTGTGGGGCTTCTTCATCTCCACCATGGTGCTGTTCCACGCCACGGTGAGCATCAATTCGCTGGCCCATCGCTTCGGCTCGCGCCGCTTCGACACCCGTGACGACAGCCGCAACAACGCCTGGCTGGCGTTGCTCACCTTCGGCGAGGGCTGGCACAACAACCACCACTTCTTTCCCGGCAGCGCGCGGCAAGGCTTCCGCTGGTGGGAGATCGACCTGACCTGGTACGGCCTGAAGTTCATGGCCATGCTCGGGCTGGTGCGCGACCTCAAGCCGGTGCCCGCCTGGGTGCTGCACAAGGCGGAGTGCTGATCATGCGCATCGCCGTGGTCGGATCGGGCATCGCGGGCCTGGCCAGCGCGTGGCTGCTCTCGCGCCGCTACGAGGTCACCCTGTTCGAGGCCAACGATTACCTCGGCGGCCACACGCACACCCACGATATCGAGCTGGGCGGCAGGCACTACGCCGTCGATACCGGGTTCATCGTGCACAACCGCGCGCACTATCCGCTGCTGGCGCGGCTGTTCGACGAGCTGGGCGTGGCCACGCAACCCACCACGATGAGCTTCTCGGTACGCAACGAAGCCAGCGGGATGGAATACAACGCCACCTCGCTGGACGGCCTGTTCTGCCAGCGCCGCAACCTGCTGTCGCCGCGCTTCCTGGGCATGGTGCGCGACCTGCTGCGCTTCTATCGCGAAGCCGGGGCAATGCTTGATGGCGAATCGCCTGGCCCGACGCTGGGCGAATACCTGGCCGCCGAAGGGTACGGCCCCGCGTTCCGCGACGAGCACCTGGTGCCTATGGCGTCGGCGCTGTGGTCTTCGCCGCCGCGGCAGATCCTGGAATTTCCGGTGCGCTACCTGCTGCGTTTCATGGCCAACCACCAGATGCTGCAGCTCTCCGGCCGTCCGCAATGGCGCGTGCTGTGCGGCGGTTCGGCCAGCTACGTGCGTGCGCTGCGCAGCGGCTGGCCGGTGCGCGAACGGCTCGGCTGCCCGGTGTACGCGCTCCATCGCGAAGCGGAGGCGGTGCTGGTGGACAGCCCCGCCGGACGCGAGCGCTTCGACCAGGTGGTGCTGGCTTGCCACAGCGACCAGGCACTGACGCTGCTCGCCGATGCCAGCGAACGCGAGCGTGCGGTCCTCGGCGCCATCGGCTACCAGCCCAACGAGGTGGTGCTGCACACCGACGCCACCCTGCTGCCGCGCCGGCGCAAGGCCTGGGCGGCATGGAACGCCAACGTGCCGCGCGATCCGCAGCAAGCCTGTACGGTGAGCTATTGCATGCATTTGCTGCAGGGCCTGGATGCGCCCGAGCCGCTCGTCGTCACCCTCAACCGCGACGATGCGATCGATCCCGCGCGCGTGCTGCGCCGGCTGCGCTATCACCATCCGCTCTATACGCACGCCTCCGTGGCCGCGCAGCAATGCAAGGGGCAGATCCAGGGCATGCAGCGCACCTGGTTCGCCGGCGCGTACTGGGGCTTCGGCTTCCACGAGGACGGCATGCGCAGCGCCGTCGAGGTGGCTGCGGCGCTCGGCGTGCGCTGGGATTCGCCGGCACGTGCTGCCCTGCTGGAAGCGGCCGCATGAGCATCCAGCCGCCACTGCGCAGTGCGGTGTATGAGGGCACCGTGTGGCACCGGCGGCGAGCGCCGTACCCGCACGCGTTCTCCTATCGCATGGCGCAGCTCTACCTGGACCTGGACGAGGTCGACCGCGTGCTGGACGGGCGCTGGCTGTGGTCCCGCGACCGGCGCAACCTGGCCGAATTCCGCCGCAGCGATTTCCTGGAACCGACGCGGCTGCCGCTCGCCGACGCCGTGCGCCTGCGTGTGGAAAAGGCCACCGGGCGGCGTGTGCCCGGGCCGATCCGCCTGCTGGCGCACCTGCGCTACGGCGGCATCGCGTTCAACCCCGTGAGCTTCTACTACTGCTACGCCGAGGACGGCGACACGCTGCAGTGCATCCTCGCCGAGATCACCAATACGCCCTGGCACGAGCGCTACGCATACGTGCTGCCGTGCGACGCCGCACGCAGCGACGGCGCGCTGCTGCGCTGGGACTTCGACAAGCGCTTCCACGTCTCTCCCTTCATGCCGATGGAGCGCCGCTACGACTGGCGCTTCAGCGTGCCCGGCGAGGAGTTGCGGGTGCGGATGGGGGTGCTGCACGAGGGCCGGCGCGAATTCGACGCGCACCTGCGCCTGCGCCGCCGTCCGATCACCGGCGCCGCGCTGTCGCGCGTGCTGTGGCGCTATCCGCTGATGAGCGCCCAGGTAGTGGGTGCGATCTACTGGAACGCACTGCGCCTGTGGCTCAAGCGAAACCCTTTCCATGCCCACCCCGCGAGGACCCCATGAACGCGATCGCCGAACCAGCCACCCTTGCCGTCCGGGACATGGGCGCCACCGACCGGTTCCTGCGCCAGCGCCTGGTCGACCGTTTGCGAGCTCTCGATCATGGCCGGCTGGTGTTGCACGACGCGCTGGGCACCCTGGAACTCGGCGTGCCCGCACATCAGGCGGACGACCTGGCGGTACACGTGGAGGTCTCCGATCCTGCGTTCTACCGCACCGTCGCGGCCAGCGGCAGCGTGGGCGCAGGCGAGGCGTACATGGACGGCCTGTGGCGCTGCGACGACCTGGTCGCGCTGGTGCGCCTGCTGGTGCGCAACCGCCACCTGCTCGACGGCATGGAGCGTGGCCTGGCGCGGCTGCAAGGCCTCGCACTGCGCGCCTGGCACGCAGCCCGCCGCAATACCCCGCGGGGCAGCCGGCGCAACATCGCCGCGCACTACGACCTGGGCAACGACTTCTTCAGGCTGTTCCTGTCGCCGGACCTGATGTACTCCTCGGCGTACTGGGCCGGGCCGAACGACACCCTCGAGGACGCTTCCACCCGCAAGCTGGAGCTGATCTGCCGCAAGCTCGATTTGCGGCCAGGCGACCGTGTGATCGAGATCGGCACCGGCTGGGGCGGCTTCGCCCTGCACGCGGCGCGGCACTACGGCTGCCGCGTGGACACCGCCACCATCTCCCGCGAGCAGGCCACGCTGGCGCGAGAGCGCATCGCGATGGCGGGGCTCGCCGGACGCGTGCGCGTGCTGCAGCGCGACTACCGCGAACTGGATGGCCGCTACGACAAGCTGGTTTCGATCGAGATGATCGAGGCGATCGGCGCGGCGTACCTGCCGACCTACTTCGCCCAGCTCGGTCGCCTGCTCGAACCCAACGGTCTGGCGCTGCTGCAGGCGATCACTATCGAGGACCACCGGTATGCGCAGGCGCTCAGGTCGGTGGACTTCATCAAGCGCCATGTCTTCCCCGGAAGCTTCATCCCGTCGATGAGCGCGATGCTGGCGGCGAACGCGCGAGCCAGCGACCTTGGCCTGGTCGCACAGGAAGACTTCGGCGATTCCTACGCACGCACGCTGCAGGCTTGGCGGCAGCGCTTCATGGCCCGGCTCGACGAGGTGCGCGCGCAAGGCTTCGACGAGCGCTTCATCCGGCTGTGGGAGTTCTACTTCGCCTATTGCGAGGGGGGATTCCGCGAGCGCTCCATCGGCGTATCGCACCTGTTGCTGGCGCGGCCGTCGTGGCGGCGCGGGCAGGGCACCGGCGAGGCGCTCGCGTGAATTTCTGGCTCACCCTGGCCTCCTACGAGCTGGTCTGGTTCCTGGCCGTGGCTGGCGCGGGTAGGGGCCTGGCCTGGCCGGGCGTGGCGGCGACGGCGCTGTTCGCGCTGGTGAGGCTGGTGTTCTCGCCGCGGCGCGGTGTGGAACTGCGGCTGATCGCCGTGGCGCTGGCGGTGGGCCTGGTGCTGGAGGGCCTATGGGTCGGTACGGGCCTGCTCCGCTACGCCGCGCCATGGCCACTGCCGGCGGCGCCGGCATGGCTGATGGCGCTTTGGGTGGCGTTCGCGCTGACCGTGGTGCCGCTGTTCGGTTATCTGCATGCACGCCCGCGGCTTGCGGTGCTGTTCGGCGCCATCGGTGGACCGCTGGCCTACCTCGCCGCCGCACGCGGCTGGCATGCAGTGCTGCTGGCGTCGCCAATCTGGCGCACGCTGCTGGCGCTGGCCCTTGGCTGGGGGCTTGCCATGCCATTGCTCACTTCGCTGGCACGGCGCTGGTTGCACGAGTCCTCACGGAGTGCGTGCTGATGCCCTGGTGCACGCTGCTACTGGTCTGGCTGCTCGCCTCGGCCATCATGGCTGCCGGCTGGCGCTGGCAGCGCCGGCACGCCAACGCCGGCATCGTCGACGTGCTGTGGGCCGCTGGCCTGGCCGGCGCGGCGCTGCTGTTGTGCGTGCTGGGACCGGGCGCGGCTGCGCCACGCATGCTGGCTGGCTTGCTCGGCAGCGTGTGGGGTGCGCGGCTGGGCTGGCACCTGTGGCGGCGCGTGCGCCACGAGCCGGAGGACGGGCGTTACCGCGCCCTGCGCGAACACTGGCGTGGCGACCAGCGGAGGCTGTTCGGATTCTTCCAGCTGCAGGCCATCGCGATAACGCTGTTCGCGCTGCCGTTTGCCGCGGTGGCGGCCAATCGGCACACCCATGCGCCCTGGCTGGTGGTGGGCGCGGCGACCTGGCTGCTCGGCGTCGGCGGGGAGAGCCTGGCCGACGCGCAGCTGGCACGTTTCCGCGCCGATCCGGCGCAGCGTGGACGCACCTGCCGTACCGGCCTGTGGCGCTGGACACGCCATCCCAACTATTTCTTCGAATGGCTGCACTGGTTTGCATACGTGGCATTCGCGGTGGGCTCTCCGCTGGCGTGGCTGGCATGGAGCGGGCCACTGCTGATGTATCTGTTTCTGCGCTACGTGAGCGGGATCCCGTACACCGAGGCGCAGGCGCTGCGAACCCGTGGTGCGGACTACCGCGCCTACCAGCGCGACACGTCGATGTTCTTTCCGTGGTTTCCCAGGCACCCCACCGAATCGAGGACGGATCCGTGACCGACGCCATCCCGGCCCCCGCCGAATTGCCCTCCGACCAGGCAGCTCCCGGCCTGCTTGGCCTTGCCGAACGCGGCTGGATTCCCGACGCGCTGCTGCGCCTGGGCATCCGCCGCCTGTGCGCGGCCCGCCTGCAGGAGGAGCGCGCCGGTGGTGTATCGGCGCAGGCCGAGCGCCACGCGCGCCGCATCGAAGCGCTGCGCCACAGCCCGGTGGCTATCCATGCCGATGCCGCCAACCGCCAGCACTATGAGCTGCCGCCGGCGTTCTTCGAACTCTGCCTGGGACCGCGGCTGAAGTATTCGGGCTGCTACTACCCCCGCGGCGACGAAACGCTGGAGCAGGCGGAGCAAGCCATGCTCGCGCTGTACGGGCAGCGTGCGGAACTCGCGGACGGCCAGCGCATACTGGAGCTGGGTTGCGGCTGGGGCTCGCTCACCCGATGGATGGCTGCGCGCTATCCGGCGGCGCAGATCACCGCCGTCTCGAACTCGCAGGCCCAGCGCCTGCACATCGAGGCCGTCTGCCAGGCGCGCGGCCTGGCCAACGTGCGCGTGCTGACCCGCGACGCCAACACGCTGGCGCTCGAGGCCGGGCAGTTCGACCGTTGCGTTTCCGTGGAGATGTTCGAGCACATGCGCAACTACCAGGTGTTGATGGAGCGCATCGCCACCTGGCTCAAGCCCGGCGGCAAGCTGTTCGTGCATATCTTCGCGCACCGCACGTTGCTGTATCCGTTCGAGACCGAGGGAACGGACAACTGGATGGGCCGGCACTTCTTCACCGGCGGGCAGATGCCCAGCGCCGATACCCTGCTGCATTTTCAGCGCGACCTGCACCTGCAGCAGCGTTGGCTGGTGGACGGCACGCACTACCAGAGGAGCGCCAACCACTGGCTGCAGCGCCAGGATCGCCAGCGCGAGGCGGTGCTGGCCGTATTGCGCGGAGCCTACGGCGAGCACGCGATGCTGTGGTTCCAGCGCTGGCGCATGTTCTGGATGGCCTGCGCCGAGTTGTTCGGCTATGGCGGCGGACAGGAGTGGTTGGTGGCGCACTACCGCTTCGTCCGGCCGTGAAGCGATGAGAGCCCCCCGCATGGTCGCCTGCACCTGCATGGCGCTCGCGCTGGCAGCCAATGCGAGCGCCGTCGCACCGCTCGCGCCGCCGAAGAAGCTGGACCTGCCGGGCTTCATGGGCCGCTGGTACGTCATCGCATCCATACCGACGCGCTTCGAGCGTGACGGCTACGATGCGGTGGAAACCTACCGCCTGCAGGATGACGGAAGCATCTGTACGTCGTTGCGCTTCCGGCCTCACCGTTTCGACGCACCGGTCAGGCAGACCCAATCACGCGCCACCGTGGTTCCCGGCAGCGGCAATGCCGAATGGAAAGTGCACCTGTTCTGGTTCATGCAGGCGCAGTACCTCGTCGGCTGGCTGGCACCGGGTGGCAGCCAGGTGCTCGTGGTACGCGATGCGCGCGACTACCTGTGGTACATGGCGCTTACGCCGACCGTCTCCCCGGCCGATTACCAGGCCGTGCTCGCACGCGCGCGGGCGCTGGGATACGACGTCGCCAAGGTGCGCCGGACTCCGCAGCGCTGGCCCGAGCGTGGACCGGGAAGCGGTACCTTCGAGTCGCCCTGCGGCTAGGCCACCCCAGTGTGGTTGCCGCCCGGTGAGCGGTGCCGATCGGCGCGGGCAATTGGTAGGGCAGGGTGGGCTTCGCGCCGTCCGCCGGCTCGCTGGCGACGCAGATCGGGCGACCAGACCAATCTACGTGCGTTTCTGGAAGGGCACACCGCCGAACGCACTGGTGGACCGCCACTTACGCGAGAGCGGGCCGATCGGCGGGACCAGCACGGCCTGGCCATCCTCGGCGGCTTCGACCCTGGCTTCGGCTACGCGCGCCGGACGGCGGCAGGATCGTCTCGGCCGCGGCGATGCGCGATCCGCCCAGGCAAGGCCGCAACTTTGGTCGGCGGCATTCCGCGCATGCCCTGGTTGGCGAACGTCATTTCCGATACGCACTTCAGCGCGCGTGGGCGGCTGGCCGGTTGATCGCCTTCATTACCGGGCTTCGCCACGAGGGTCATGCAAAGGAGTCGGCCTTGGCGTCGAGGCCACCGCTCGCTTAAGTGGCGATTAAGCCCGCCAGCCGGAGCATCGTGGTGCAGGGCAATCGTTTGCCCGGATGGAGGTGTGCATCATGACTAGGCATTGGCTGGGCAAGCCGGCCCTGACGTTGGCGACAGTGTTGCTGGCGGCCGCCGCGGCGCTGCCCGTTGGCGCTTCGGCGCATGGCTGGCATGACCGGGGCTGGCATGGCCGCGGCGATTACGACCATGGCTGGCGTGGTCGCGGCGATTACGACCGAGGCTGGCATGGCCACTACGGCCACGATCGTGGCTACTGGAGCGGTGGACGCTGGGTGGCCGGCGCGATCGTCACCGGCGCGGTGATCGGCCTGGTTGACGACGCGCTCAATCCGCCGCCACGCACGGTGGTCTACGAGCAGCCGGTTTACCGCCGGCCGGTGCGCGTGATCTACGAAGAGCCCGTGGTCACCCGGCGCGTGGTGGAGACGCGCACGGTGTACGAAGACGCCCCGCCGCCGACCCGCTACGTGGGCGACGACGACCAGGATTGAGCGAGTCGTCCGCTGTGGAAAGAGGCCCGGCCATGCCGGGCCTTTTTCATGGGCAGGCGACTAGCGGGAGGGCGGCAGTTCCGCGCCGCTGCCGTGGCGGGCGGCGTGCTTGCGCATGCGCTCGAAGCTGGCCTTGTCGATCAGCTCCACCGAAGAGATAGCGCACGGCGGCTGGTCACGTGCACTGACGGTCTCGCCCAGCCCACCGCAGATGCGGCCCTCGCCGGCGACCTTGCCCGATTCGCTGGCATGCAGCAGGAAACCGGGTACGCCGATCCCCAGCCGCGGGCAATCAGCCTTCAGGTGCACGGCGTAGCGATATGGGCCCGTGCGCACCACAGCGGTGCGCTTGTCGACGATGTGCCATTCGTTGATCCGGTCGGTCTGGATGCATTGCGCGTACGGCAGCGGCTTCCGCGTCGGCGGTGCATCGCCGGCAAACGCGGTGGCGCAGCCGACGGTGGCGAGCAGCAGCAGGGAAGGCAGGGGTTTCATGGACATCACCTCGCTGGGGAAGACGCACGGTGGTCGGGCGCCGCCAGCATCGCGCGCCGGCCGGGCTTGCGCCAGCGCGGCGGTGTCAGCGAACTGCCATCGGCAGATCACGAGTATTGAACGATCGCTGCGCCATGCTTGGCTGATGCCAGCGGTTCGATCCGTCCCTGGCACAGCGCCGTTGCCGGCGTGCATGAGAACCCCGCGTCCGACACTCGAAGGAGCGTGCCATGGCGCAGCTGAGCACATTCGCCGGCCAGACCCTCGCGGAACGCTACCGTTGCATCCGCCAGCAGAGTGTCCGGCTGTGCGCGGATCTCACGGCCGAGGACATGATGGTGCAGTCGATGCCCGACGCCAGCCCGGCGAAATGGCACCTCGCCCACACCACCTGGTTCTTCGAGCAGTTCGTGCTTGGGCACGATCCACATTATCGGCCGCGCGAACCGGCGTGGCATTACCTGTTCAACTCCTACTACCAGAGCGTCGGTCCGATGCACGCGCGGCCACAGCGTGGCCTGCTCTCGCGCCCGTCGCTGGAGGAAGTGCTCGCCTGGCGCCGCCACGTCGACGAGGTGGTCTGCGAAAGACTGCTTCGCGAGGACGGCGGTGCGCCCACCGCGCTGGTCGAGCTGGGTCTGCAGCACGAACAGCAGCACCAGGAGCTGCTGCTCACCGACATCCAGCATGCGCTCTGGAGCAACCCGCTGTTGCCGGCCTATCTGCGCGCGGCGCCGCAAGTGACCGCGTCGGTGTCGATGCCGCTGCAGTTCCTGCCTGGGCGCGAGGGTGTGCTGGAAATCGGCCACGCGGGCGACGGCTTCGCGTTCGACAACGAGACGCCGCGCCACCGCACGTGGCTGGCGCCGCATGCGCTGGCCAATCGCCTGGTCACCAACGAGGAATACGCCGCGTTCGTGCACGATGGTGGTTACCACGAACCGTCGCTGTGGCTGTCCGACGCCTGGGCCACGGTGCAGCGCGAGGGATGGGAGCGGCCGCTGTACTGGCAGCCGGACCTGTCCAGCGCGTTCTCGCTGGCCGGCGTGCGTGCCCTCGACCCGGCTGCGCCAGTCTGCCACGTCAGCTACTACGAGGCCGATGCCTTCGCGCGCTGGGCCGGCGCGCGGTTGCCCACTGAGGCCGAGTGGGAAGTGGCGGCCGCTGCGCTGCCGGTCGAAGGCAACCTGCTCGACGGCACCCCCCGGCCGGCGCAGGCGGCGACCGGCCAGGGCCTCGCGCAGATGTACGGCGACGCCTGGGAATGGACCGCCTCGCCCTACATCGCCTATCCCGGCTTCCGTCCCTTGCCTGGCTCGCTGGGCGAATACAACGGCAAGTTCATGTGCGGCCAGTGGGTGCTGCGTGGCGGCTCCTGCGCCACGCCGCGCAACCACGTCCGGGCCAGTTACCGCAATTTCTTTTCCCCGCAGGCGCGCTGGCAGTTCGCCGGGCTGCGCCTGGCCAGGGATCGTTAGAAAAAAGGAGCATCCCCATGAATATTCGTGCCCTGGACCTGCACGACGACGGGCGTACCCCACCCGCCACCGGTTTGTTGGAGATCGTTCGCCGCGGCCTGCGCGCACAACCCAAACGCCTGCCCTCGTGGCTCTTCTACGACGCGCAGGGTTCGGTGCTGTTCGAGCGCATCTGCGAGCAACCCGAGTACTACCTGACGCGCTGCGAGACCGCCTTGATGCAGGCGCACGCCGCCAGCATCGCCGATACGCTGGGCGTCGACGTGCGCCTGGTTGAATACGGCAGCGGCAGCGCCACCAAGACGAGCCTGCTGCTCGAGCACATGGCCGCGCCGGTGAGCTACGTGCCGGTAGAGATTTCACCCGAGCCGCTGCAGGAAAGCGTCCGCCGCCTGGGCGAACGCTTTGCGCAACTGCCCGTGCAGCCGCTGTGCGCCGACTTCACCCGCGCGCTGCGCCTGCCGATCCCCCCACGCGCCCCGCGGCGCACGGTGCTGTACTTCCCGGGGTCGACCATCGGCAACTTCGACACGCGCGAGGCGGTGGCGCTGCTGCGCAAGATGCGCGCGGAGATGGGCGACAACGGCGGCATCCTGATCGGCGCCGACCTCAAGAAGGATGCCGCAGTGATCGAGGCGGCATACAACGACGCGGCCGGTGTCACGGCCGAGTTCACTCTCAACATGCTCGCGCGGCTCAACCGCGAGCTGGGTTGCGACTTCGATCTTGGTGCCTTCCGCCACCGCGCCCACTACAACGCGCTGGCCGGCCGTATAGAGACCAGCCTGGTCAGCCAGCGCGCACAGAAAGTGCGCGTGGGGCGATCGCAGATCGCCTTCGGCGCGGACGAGGCCATCCGCGTGGAGATCAGCTGCAAATATTCGCTGGAGGATTTCGCCGCGCTCGTGGCTAAGGCCGGCCTGGAGGTGTTGCGGGTCTGGCTGGATCCCGAACGGATGTTCAGCGTGCAATACCTGGTGCGGGCCGGCTCGGTGGCCCGCTGACGAAGCCGGGGTCGGTGCCGGTGAACGGGCGTGGGTGGCTCCGCGTAGAATCCGGGGCCCGCCCGGCCTTTCCCGTATCGATCGATGGCACCTTCCATTGCCGCCGCGCCCGAAGCCCAGCTCGATGCGCTGTTCCTGCCTTTTGCCAGCGGCGAGCTGCCATCGCCTGACGATGGCCGTGGGCTTTTCCTTCGTGCTCGCGAAAGCGCACACCTGCGCGCGTTCGCGCGTGCCGATTGGCTTTGCGAACAGGGTTTCAGGCCGTTCGCCGACGAGCTGCGGCGGGCGGGCCTGGCGGTCGGCGAAGCGGCCGACGGAGAATCCTTTGCCGCCGTGCTGCTGCTGCCGCCGCGCCAGCGCGACGAGGCCCGCGCGTCGTTCGCGCGCGCGGCCGTTCATGTGCGGCCCGGCGGCATCGTGTTGGCAGCGGTGCCCAATGCCGAAGGCGCCAAGTCCGCCGAAGCGGACTTCGTGCGGTTGTTCGGGCCGGTGCGCAGCCTCTCCAAGCACAAGTGCCGCGTGTTCTGGGCAGCTGCCGGCAGCGCGATCGACACTGCGTTGCGGGACGAATGGAGCGCGCTCGATGCGCCACGGCGCATCGCCGGTGGCTATCTCAGTCGCCCGGGCCTGTTCGCTTGGGACCGCATCGATACCGCCTCGGCCCTGCTCGCCGCGCACCTGCCGGCGGACCTGCATGGTCGGGTGGCCGACCTCGGTGCGGGTTACGGCTACCTGGCCACCCAGGTGGTGGCGCGTTGCCCGGCTGTCATGTCGATCGATCTTTACGAGGCCGAAGCGCGCGCGCTCGAACTGGCCCGGGTCAACCTTGCCGAAGCGGTCGCCGCCAGCGGGCGTGCGATCGGTGCCGACGTGCACTGGCACGACGTGACCGCCGGCTTGGTGCACCACTACGACGCGATCGTAAGCAACCCGCCGTTCCACCAGGGGCGGGCGGACCTGCCGGAGCTAGGCCGTGCCTTCATCGAAGCGGCTGCCGGCGCACTGCTGCCACACGGTCGCCTGTGGCTGGTGGCCAACCGGCATCTGCCCTACGAGGCGACGCTGGCCTCGCGCTTCGCGCAGGTGCGCACGGTGGCGATGCAGGACGGCTTCAAGGTGATCGAGGCGGTGCGCGCATGAAACTGGTGCGCCTGATCGCCAACCTCGGCTACGGCAGTCGCAAGGAAGTGATGCGGCTGTTCGGCGAAGGCCGTGTCACCGATGCGGCAGGCGAGGTGCTCTACACGGACGACAAGGCCGATCATGCGGACGTCCGCATCGACGGCGAGCCGCTCGATCCGCCCACCGGCCTGGTGCTGCTGCTGCACAAGCCGACCGGCTACACCTGTTCGCGCAAGGACGCCGGTCGCCTGGTCTACGACCTGCTGCCGCCGCGCTGGCGCCAGCGCGACCCGGCGCTCTCCACCGTCGGCCGGCTCGACCGCGACACATCCGGCCTGCTGCTGCTCACCGACGATGGCGCGCTGCTGCACCGGATCATTTCGCCCAGGGCGAACGTTGCCAAGGTGTACGAAGCCGCGCTGGCGCGCGACCTGCACGGCGACGAGGGTGCGCTGTTCGCCAGCGGTACGCTGATGCTGGAATCGGAAACCACGCCGCTTGCGCCGGCGCAGCTGGAGGTACTTGCGCCGCGACGGGCGCGCCTGACCGTGACGGAGGGGCGCTACCACCAGGTGCGGCGGATGTTCGCCGCCACCGGGAACCATGTCGAAACGCTCGAGCGCGTGGCCATCGGGCAGTTGACGCTCGACGGACTGGCGCCGGGGGAGTGGCGGATGCTCGCCACGGCGGAGGTCGCCAGGGCCTTCGACGCCGTGTCCTCGCCGGCAGGGAGCTAAAGCAGCTTCACCGTCGTGGGCAGCCGGTGGCCATACCACTTGCGCCGCTCGTCCCGGCAGCCGGGGCTGCCCATCGCGTACTTGCGGCAGATCGCCGGGCGCTGCTCGTAGATCGTGCAGCGCGACGTATTCGGATCGAGTGCGGCGCACCAACCGTCCTCACCCTTGGCGAGCGTCGCCAGCCCGCGGTCGTCGTGCTCCTGCAGCCACTCCGGCACGTGGTCCTCGGGCATCAGCACCACGGTCAGCCGGCAACAGACGGCGTCACAGGCGGTGCATTGCACGGAAGGGTCGATGCTCTCGGCGTATTCGTCGGTTTCGATGTCGTTGTCCACGCGCCAGTATGGAGGTTGTCGCCGGCCCGCGTGCTAAGCGTTCGTATTCGCAACGGCGAGATGCGCGGACATCCTTCGCAAGGCGGGCGTGCGATCATGCGGGCATGCGTTTCGAGTTCGACAATGCCTTCCTGCGCGAACTGCCCGGCGACGGCGAGATCGGGCCGCGGCTGCGCCAGGTGGAAGGCGCCTGCTGGTCGTGCGTCGAACCGACGCCGGTCGCTGCGCCAGAAGTGGTCGCATGGTCGGACGAGATGGCCGCGACGTTCGGTCTCGCCGAAACAGACATGCGCAGCGAGCGCTTCGCCCGGACCTTCGGCGGCAACGCGCTGCTGGAGGGCATGCAGCCGTGGGCGGCCAATTACGGGGGCCACCAGTTCGGCGTGTGGGCCGGGCAGCTCGGTGACGGACGCGCTATCTCCCTTGGCGAAACACTGGACGCGCGAGGCCAGCGCTGGGAACTGCAGCTTAAGGGAGCCGGCCCTACGCCGTATTCGCGCGGTGCGGACGGTCGCGCGGTGTTGCGTTCTTCGATTCGCGAATTCCTGTGCAGCGAGGCCATGCACCACCTGGGCGTCCCGACCACGCGCGCGCTATGCCTGATCGAGACGGGCGAGGCGGTGGTGCGCGACATGTTCTACGACGGCCATCCGCGCGAGGAGCCGGGCGCCATCGTCTGCCGCGTCGCGCCTTCGTTCATCCGCTTCGGCAGCTTCGAGTTGCCCTACGCGCGCAACGACGTGGCGCTGCTGCGCCAGTTGGTGGACTTCACCATCCGCCGCGATTTTCCGCAGCTGCGCGGGGAGGGCGAACCGCTCTATGCCGACTGGTTCGCCGAGGTCTGCGAACGCACCGCTCGGCTGCTCGCGCAGTGGATGCGGGTGGGCTTCGTGCACGGCGTGATGAACACCGACAACATGTCGATCCTCGGCTTGACGATCGACTACGGCCCCTACGGCTGGATCGACGACTACGACCCGGACTGGACGCCCAACACCACCGACGCGGTGCGCCGCCGCTACCGCTTCGGCCAGCAGCCCAACGTGGCGTGGTGGAACCTCACCCGCCTGGCCAGCGCACTGTCACCACTGTTCGCTGATGTCTCGCCGCTGCAGGCGGGGCTCGGTCGCTACGTCACCGCATGGGAGGCTGCCGACCGCGCCAACGTGGCGGCCAAGCTGGGCCTGGCGCAGGCCCGCGACGAGGATATGGTCCTGCGCGACGGCTTGCATGCGTGGATGCGCGAGGCACAGGCCGACATGACCCTCACCTGGCGCGCGTTGGTCGACTTCCAGCCCGATGCGCCGTCGCCGGGGCTGCTGGCCGGCGTGTGCTACGACGAGCACTCACGCCAGGCCGCCGAACCGGTCCTGCGCGATTGGCTCGAACGCTACGCCGCGCGCCTGCGCGAGGACCCGCTGCCGCCCGACCAGCGCCGCAACCGCATGCGGCTGGCCAATCCCCGATACGTGCTGCGCAACTACCTGGCGCAGGAAGCGATCGATCGCGCGGAGCAGGGCGACTACGCGCGGGTGCGCGAGCTGCTGGATGTCATGCGGCATCCGTACGACGACCAGCCCGGGCGCGAGCGCTTTGCAGGCAAACGTCCGGACTGGGCCAAGCAACGCGCCGGTTGTTCGATGCTGTCCTGCAGTTCTTAAACCGACGCTCGCGACCGCGTCCGCACATCCTGCACACCAACGTTTCGTCGGCCGGCGAAACCATCCCGCATCCGGACCGCCCAGCATGGCGGCTACCCATCGTCTGGATGCTTGCCATGTCCGCCACCCTGCTCGCCGGCCTGCTGTCGCTGGCAGCCGTGCACACCACCTATCTTCCCCTGCCGCAAGCGCCCGGGCAGCGCGTGGCACTGCATTGCCTTGTGCCCGGGCAGTCGACGAGACACAGCGTACTGTTCATCCACGGCGCGAGCTTTCCGACCATGCTTGCCGCCGGCTTCGAGTTCGCGCCGGGGGATTCCTGGCTGGCCTTCATGGCAGGCCGCGGCTACCTCGCCTGTGGCCTGGATTTCGTTGGCTTCGGGGCTTCCAGCCGGCCCCCGGCTATGGCGGGGAGCGGCATCGGCATGCCGGTAAGCCGTGCGACGGACGCGGCGGCGCAGATCGCGCTGGCAGTCGACTACCTGTGCGGGATTCGCGGCATGGCGCACGTGCATTTGGTTGCCCATTCGTGGGGCACCATTCCGGCGGCGGCCTATGCGGCTGCCCATCCGCACGCGCTCGCGTCACTCACGCTGTTCGGTCCGGTGACCCAGGTGGCGCATCCGCAGGGTGGGCCGGTGCACGGCGCGTGGTGGGGTATCACCGCGCAGGCGCGCTATCGGCAGTTGCGTTACGCGGATGTGCTGCCGCCAGGCATGGCACTGCTGGAGCCGGCGGTGGATGCGACCTGGGCTGCGCGCTTCGATGAGTCGGTGCCGCACGTGTCGGGCGATCCGCCGGGACAGCTGCGCATTCCGTCCGGTCCGCTGGCGGACATCGATGAAGCGCAGGCGGGGCGCTATCCGTATGCGGCGGACGAGGTCCGCGTGCCGGTCTTCGTCGTGTACGGCGACCACGATACCGTGGTCGGCGATGACGCCGCGGCGGAGTTCCTTGCGCGCTTCGTGGCCAGTCCGCTGCGTTGGCGGCTGCGCATCGACCACGGCACGCACGTGATGCACCTGGAGCGTGCGCGACGCTCGCTTTACGAGAGCGTGGATGCCTTCATCCACGCCGCGGAAGCGCGCCGATGATCGCCGTCATCTTCGAGGTGACGTTGAGGGAGGGCCAGGATCGGCGCTACCTCGATCTGGCCGCGACGTTGCGGCCGTTGCTGGGCGGGATCGACGGTTTCATTTCCATCGAGCGCTTCCGCAGCCTATCCGAGCCGCGCAGGATGCTTTCGCTTTCGTTCTGGCGCGACGAGGAGGCGGTCGCCCGCTGGCGCCAACTGGAAGCGCACCGCGCAGCGCAGCGCGAAGGGCGTGAGGAGGTGTTCTCCGATTACCATTTACGCGTGGCAACGGTGCTGCGCGACTACGGCATGCACGCCCGGGTGCAGGCGCCGACGGACAGCCGGCGCGTTCATGACGAAGCGCGTTAGCGCAGCGCGCTGTCGACGAACTGGCGCAGCTGCGCGGGGCTGAGTGCACCCGCCTGCCGGGCAACCTCGCGGCCGCCCTTGAGCAGAGCCAGTGTCGGAATGCTGCGTATCCCGAAGCGCTGCGCCAGTTGCGGCTGCGCTTCGGTATCCACCTTGGCCAGGCGCAGGCGTGGCTCGAACTGGCCGGCCGCCTCGGCGAACACCGGCGCGAAACCGCGGCAAGGGCCGCACCAGGTCGCCCAGAAATCCACCAACACCGGCAAGTCGCCGCGGCCGGCAACCGCGTCGAAGTTGGCCATCGTCAGTTCAATGGGCTTGCCCTCGAACAGCCCCTGCTTGCAGCGGCCGCACACCGGATGCTCGGCCAGCCGTTCGGCCGGGACGCGATTGAGCGCGCCGCAATGCACGCACGGGACCGTCAGCGATGTGGACATGGATTGCCCTCGTAGGATGTGCCCGTCATATGGCGTCCGCCGTCGCGCCCTGCAAGCGGGCGCGACCGCAGCAGCGGGCGATCATCAGTGGAAGAAACCGGCGGAAAAGGCCTGTTCGGCCGTCGCGAACTGTTGACACATCCGGGGGCGCTCGCGAAAATAGCCGTTCTTTGTTGGAGGGATACCCAAGCGGCCAACGGGGGCAGACTGTAAATCTGCTGGCTTACGCCTTCGGTGGTTCGAATCCACCTCCCTCCACCATGACGAGTTCCGCGCAGGGCCCGACTTCAAACTGGGGATGACCCGGGCGGGAGTAGTTCAATGGTAGAACCTCAGCCTTCCAAGCTGATGGTGCGGGTTCGATTCCCGTCTCCCGCTCCATTGCGCTGCATCCGCCAGGCGGGTTCCTTGCGCAGGTGGCGCTCTTCTGAATTATCCGGCAGGATGCCGGGCTGTTCTTCGCCGTCATGGAGGACGGCATAAATACATGCTCATGTAGCTCAGTCGGTAGAGCACTTCCTTGGTAAGGAAGAGGTCACAGGTTCGATTCCTGTCATGAGCACCATCTCACGCGGCTGCCGCCGGTCGCTCCGGGCCTACGGCAGATTTTCTTTTTTTCATTGACTCCATCGGGGTTTAGCGCGCATGGCAAAGGGTAAATTCGAACGCACCAAGCCGCACGTGAACGTCGGCACGATCGGCCACGTGGACCACGGCAAGACGACGCTGACGGCGGCGCTGACCAAGGTGGGCGCTGAGCGCTTCGGTGGTGAATTCAAGGCTTACGACGCGATCGACGCGGCGCCGGAAGAGAAGGCGCGCGGCATCACGATCTCGACCGCGCACGTGGAATACGAGTCGCCGACGCGCCACTACGCGCACGTCGACTGCCCGGGCCACGCCGACTACGTGAAGAACATGATCACCGGTGCGGCGCAGATGGACGGCGCGATCCTGGTGTGCTCGGCCGCCGACGGCCCGATGCCGCAGACGCGCGAGCACATCCTGCTGTCGCGCCAGGTGGGCGTGCCCTACATCGTCGTGTTCCTGAACAAGGCCGACATGGTGGACGACGCCGAGCTGCTCGAGCTGGTCGAGATGGAAGTGCGCGAGCTGCTGTCCAAGTACGACTTCCCGGGCGACGACACCCCGATCATCAAGGGTTCGGCGCTGAAGGCGCTGGAAGGCGACCAGT
>NZ_FOXL01000006.1 GCF_900115705.1 Frateuria terrea | reverse complement strand
TTGTCCATGCAAGAGTAGGTCACCGCCAGGGGCTTTATACGCAAAAACCCCCACCGTTTCGGTGGGGGTTTTTCTTTGCGCGTGAAATGGGGGCATCCGCCCGGCCAGATCGCAAGGTTTCCGGTGAAATCCGTGCGGAACGTGGTCAACCTTGGCTGGCCATGCATCTATGATGCGTAGAGACACGACGCCCCGCCGAGGAGACGCCGCCTTGTTCGTCCATGTGGAAACCCGGCGTCGCTCAGCCACGCAATGGGCAACGTTGCTGCTTGTGCTCCTGTGCGTGGCCAGCTTTGTCGCGCTTGCGCTGATGCCACCGCCACAGCGGATCTCGTTTCTGCTCGAGTGGGGCACGATTCCCGCCAATATCTTCGACACCCGCGAGGCGTTCTGGCGGCAGCTGGGCGACCCGGCGCTAGTGCGCCTTTTCACCGCGCTCTTCATCCACGTGGCCTGGATCCACCTGCTGAGCAACCTGCTGTTTCTAGTCATCTTCGGGCTGCCGGCGGAGCGCACGTTGGGCTCGGCGCGCTTTCTTTCGCTGTTTGTCGCCGGTGGCATCGTGGCAAACCTGGTCGGGGCACTGACGCTTGCAGGCGTGCGCCTGCCGATCATTGGCTGCAGCGGTGCGGTGTCGGCGGTGCTGGGCGCCTATGCGGCGCTGTTTCCGCGGGCGCGCCTCGGTCTGGTATTGCCGCTGGGTCTGTTTCTCGAATTCGTGCGTGTACCGGCTTATCTGTTGATCGGCATCTGGGTGCTGCTGCAGCTACTCTTCAGCTACGCCGGACCCAGCTATGGCGCGGTCGTGTGGTGGACGCACATCGCCGGATTCCTATTTGGTATGTTGTTCGCGCTATGTTCGCGCGAGGCCATCGCGCGCCGCCTGCGCGGCTAAACTGGCCGCCATGCACGCCAAGAAACTCTACAAAGTCACCTTCCTGCACCTGGGCAAGTGCTACGAGGTGTACGCACGGCACGTCGACACCAGCCCGCTATGGGGTTTCACCGAAGTCGGCGAGCTGGTATTCGAGCCGGCCGGCTCGGGGTTGCTGGTCGACCCCACAGAGGAGCGCCTACGCGAGGAATTTGCCGATACTCGTGTACTTCACCTGCCAATGCAGTCGATCGTCCGCATCGAAGAAGTCGACCGCAAAGGCGCACTGGTGATTCGCGAGGCCAGCGATGGGCAGAAGGTGACGCCGTTTCCGCTGCCGTCCAAGCCGCGCTGACCGGTCTGCAGTGTGGTGCGGGCCCTGGAGCAACGATCTTGGTCAGGCCGTGCTCAGCCCATGGCGCAAGCCGAAGCCGCGCATGACGCGGCGCGCGACCGGCGTGGCAGCGACTTCGCGCCAGATCTGGTGGGGATCGCTGCCTTCACGCTGCATCGCGTCGCGTTTGCGCCGGATATAGGCGCGCATCACGTCTGCGTTGAATTCAGGATGGAACTGGACGCTGACCGCATTGGGCCCGTAGCGGAGCAGGTGGTGTGGGTCGCGCGCCGAGCGGGCAAGCACCGTCGCGCCCGATGGAGTCTCCAACACACTTTGCTCGTGCGTAGTGTGGGCGCGGAAGCTGGCGGGTAGCCGCGCCGTGAGCGGATCCTGGGCAGCGGCCGGCGTCAGTTCGATCGGCAGGGTGCCGATTTCGCGCCCACCAGACAGGTAGTCCACGCGGCCGCCCAACGCGTGCGCCATCAGTTGGTGACCGTAGCAGACGCCGAACAGCGGCAGTTGCGCGTCCATTGCGTCACGGATCCAGCCGGCCGTGCGTTCGCTCCAGGCGGCGCGCTCGGTGACCATTGCCGCCGAACCGGTAATCAGCGCGCCGGCAACCTCCTTCGGTGCAGGCAGGCTCTCGTCCGCGGCGACGTCGACGACCCGCAGGCGGACCGGCGACAACGCAGCGCACAGGCGGAACCAGTGAGGGAAGTCGCCATGGCGCGCACGGATGGGGTCCGGCGCACGACCGGTGCGGACGATCAGGATGGGTTTCATGCGGACGTCTGGATGGCCAAGTCTAGGGCTGGCTTTCGTGTTCGATCGGAGGCAATACGGTGAGCACTTCCTGCACCGTGGTCAAGCCTTTGGCCACTTGCGCCGCAGCCGAGATGCGCAGGGGCTGCATGCCCTCGGCTAGCGCCCCCTCGCCGAAACGGGCCAGGTCGAGTTGGGCCGAGATCAGGCCACGCAACCGCGGGCTCAGCTTGAGCATTTCGTATACGCCGGTGCGGCCCATGAAACCGGTATTGCGGCACTCGAGACAGCCGACCGGCTCGTACACCTTCTTCGGTACCGGCAGCGACCAGCCATGGGTGAGCGCCGTCCAGGTATGCGGGTCCTGCTGCGCTTCACGCTTGCAGTGTGGGCACAACGTGCGTATCAGTCGTTGCGCCACGACGCCGGTCAGTGTGGACTGGATCAGGTAATGCGGCACGCCCAGGTCGAGCAGGCGGGTCACCGCACTGGGTGCGTCGTTGGTGTGCAGGGTGGACAGCACCAGGTGGCCGGTCAGCGAGGCCTGCACTGCCATCTGCGCGGTTTCCAGATCGCGGATCTCGCCGATCATGATGATGTCCGGATCCTGGCGCAGCAGCGTGCGCACGCCGGCGGCGAAGTCCAGCTCGATCGAGGCCTGTACCTGCATCTGATTGAGCTCGGAACTGACCATCTCGATCGGGTCTTCCACCGTACAGACGTTCAGTTCAGGCCGCGCGAGATGCTTGAGCGTGGAATACAGCGTGGTGGTCTTGCCCGATCCGGTCGGGCCGGTCACCAGCACGATGCCGTGCGGGCGCTCGACCATCGATCGCCATGCTTCGCCCTCCTGCGGCGAGAAACCAAGCTGGCCGAAATCCTTCGCCACGATGTCCGGATCGAAGATGCGCATCACCACCTTCTCGCCGAAGGCGGTAGGCATGGTCGAAATGCGCAGTTCCACCTCGCGGCCGGCCGAGGAGCGGGTCTTGATGCGTCCATCCTGCGGACGGCGCTTCTCCGCGACGTCCATCCGCGCCAGGATCTTGATCCGCGCGGTCACCGCGGTCATCACCGGCGGTGGCAGTTCGAACACCTTGTGCATCACGCCATCGATGCGGAAGCGCATCTGTCCCGCCTCACGCCGGGGTTCCAGATGGATGTCGGAGGCGCGCTGTTCGAACGCATACTGCAGCAGCCAGTCGACGATGTGCACGACGTGGCGGTCGTCCGCGCCAACCTCGCCTGCCTTGCCCAGTTCCACCAGTTGTTCGAAGTTGAGGATCGCCGCGGCACTGTCATAGCCGCTGCCCTTGGCGTCCTGCGCAAGCTGGATCGAGCGCTGCACCCCGTAGAACTCGGCCAGGAACCGGTTGATGTCCAGCGGGCTGGCCACCACCCGGCGCACGTCCCGGCGCAGCATCTGCGCCAGGTCGCTCGCCCAGGCGGCATCGAACGGCTCGCATGTGGCGAACGTCACCTCGCCTGGCGTGGCCGCCACCGGCAGGATGCGATGGCGAGTGGCGTAGGCATGGCTGACCACCTGGGTCACCGCCGCCACGTTGATCTTCATCGGGTCGATCTTGAGGTAGGGCAGCGCCGCCTGTCCGGCCAACCACTCGGTCAGGCCTTCCAGGCTCAGCGGACGCCCGGGTTCTCGCTGGTTGGGCAGTTTGGCGTTGGCGATCAGCACCAGCGGATGCAGCTCGACGGTGGCACGGCCGGCACGGGCGCCCATGCGCACGTTCTTCGCATCGTCGGCGGCCACGTAGCCATCGACCACCAGCGCGGCCAGCACGTCATCCAACCCAAGCCGGCCGCGGCGGCCGAGCAGGGATGCGATTTGCGGTGATGCGGCCATCGAAGACGGGCCTCCCCATGGTACGTTCGAGCGGCGCCGGGGCCAGTGCGGGCGCGGGCTTTGGCTATACTAACGCGCTTTGTTGTTGGGCCCATCGCCATGCCAGCGCGCACATTCCAGGACGTGATCCAGACCCTCAACCGCTACTGGGGCGCGCAAGGCTGCGTGCTGCTGCAGCCGCTGGATACCGAAGTCGGTGCGGGCACCTTCCATCCGGCGACTTTCCTGCGCGCGCTCGGCCCCGAGCCCTGGGCTGCCGCCTATGTGCAGCCGTCGCGCCGCCCGACCGACGGTCGCTATGGCGAAAACCCCAACCGCCTGCAGCACTACTACCAGTACCAGGTGGTGATGAAACCCAACCCGGAGAACATCCTGGAGCTCTACATCGGCTCGCTGAGGGAGCTGGGGCTCGACCCGCTGGTGCACGACCTGCGCTTTGTCGAGGACAACTGGGAGTCGCCCACGCTCGGCGCCTGGGGTCTGGGCTGGGAGGTGTGGCTCAACGGCATGGAGGTGACCCAGTTCACCTACTTCCAGCAGGCCGGTGGCCTGGAATGTCGCCCGGTGACCGGCGAAATAACCTATGGCCTCGAGCGCCTGGCGATGTACCTGCAAAATGTAGATAACGTTTATGACTTGATCTGGACTGATGGTCCCCGTGGAGTGGTCACCTACGGCGACGTGTTCCATCAGAACGAGGTCGAGCAGAGTACCTACAACTTCGAACACGCCAACGTTCCGGAGCTCCTGCGTTGGTTCGACGTGTGCGAGGCCACGGCCAACCAGCTGATCGCCGCCGGGCTGCCGCTGCCGGCCTACGAGCAGGTGATGAAGGCCAGCCACACCTTCAACCTGCTCGACGCCCGCCGCGCAATCAGCGTGACCGAGCGCCAGCGCTACATCCTGCGCGTGCGCACGCTCTCGCGCGCCGTCGCCGAAGCCTACGTGGCGCAGCGCGAGAAGCTCGGTTTTCCCGGCTTGAAGAAGGTTTCGAAGGAGCAGGCCGCATGAGTGCCGCCAAATCGCTGCTGATCGAACTGGGCACCGAGGAGCTGCCGCCCAAGGCACTCGACGAGCTGTCGCAGGCGTTCCTCGACGGCGTCGTCCAGGGCCTGGCCAAGCGAGGCATCGAAGGGGCGCTGGACGAGGCGCGTGCCTACTGCTCGCCACGCCGCTTGGCCGTGTACGTGCCAGCATTGGCCGGTACGCAACCGGAGCAGCATGTGGAACGCCGCGGTCCGGCGGTGAACACCGCGCTGGATGCACAGGGCCAGCCGTCGAAGGCGTTGATCGGTTTCGCCCAGTCCTGCGGCGTGGACGTGGCGCAACTGGAGAAGCTGGAGACCGACAAGGGAGCCTGGTTCGTGTTCCGCGCGGTCAAGCCCGGCCAGTCGCTGGCCGCGCTGCTGCCGGAGATTGTCGAGGAAGCGCTCAAGGGCCTGCCGATCCCGCGCCCGATGCGCTGGGCCGACCACGATTACGCCTTCGTGCGCCCGGCGCACTGGCTGGTCATGCTGCACGGCGCCGAGATCATCGACGGCGAAGTGCTGGGCCTGAAGAGCGGCCGCAAGTCGCGCGGCCACCGCTTCATGCATCCCAACCCCGTGCACGTGACCGATGCCGACGGTTGGCTCGACGCGCTACGCGCAGCCAAGGTGCTCGCCGACCCGCGCGAGCGGCGCGAGCGCATTCGCGGCGAAGTCGCCCGCGCCGCGGCGCAGACCGGTGGCGTGCCGCGGCTGGACGAGGCCTTGCTCGACGAGATCGCCAACCTCACCGAATGGCCAGCGGCGATCGCCTGTGCCTTCGAGCGCGAATTCCTGGCGGTGCCGCCGGAAGCGCTGGTCACCACCATGGAGACCAACCAGAAGTTCGTGCCCGTATTCGACGCCGCGGGCGTGCTCACCGAGCATTTCATCGGTATCGCCAACATCGAGTCAAAGGACCCGGCGGAAATCCGCAAGGGCTACGAGCGGGTGATCCGCCCGCGTTTCGCCGACGCCAAGTTCTTCTGGGACGAGGACCTCAAGACGCCGTTGGGTGACTACCAGGGTCCATTGAAGAACGTCACCTACCAGCAGGCCCTGGGCAGCCTGTGGGACAAGAGCGTGCGCGTGGCCGAACTGGCGCGGGTGATCGCCGCGCGCGTCGATGTCGATGCCGGGGCGGCGACCCGCGCCGCCTCCCTGAGCAAATGTGACCTGCTGACCCGCATGGTAGGCGAGTTTCCCGAATTGCAGGGCGTGATGGGTCGTTACTACGCGCAACGCCAGGGCGAGGGCGACGCCGTGGCCAGGGCGCTGGACAGCTACTACCAGCCACGCTTCGCCGGCGACGCCATTGCGGCCGACAAGGTGGGCCAGGTACTGGCGGTGGCCGAGCGGCTGGACACGCTCGCGGGTATCTTTGCCGTGGGCATGAAGCCCAGTGGCAACAAGGACCCGTTCGCGCTGCGCCGTGCTGCGCTGGGCCTGGCCCGCACGCTGGTGGAAGCCGGTCTGGAGCTGGACCTGCGCGCCAGCTTCGCCGAAGCGCTGGAACTGTTGCCGGAGGCTGCGCTCGTCGCCGGCATCAAGCCCGGCAAGGACGGCAAGCCGCCCGCCTTCGACGCCGGCGCGCGACGCACTGCATTGCTCGCTGAATTGGTCGATTTCGTCGTGGACCGCCTGCGTGGTTACTACGCCGAGCTGGGCTTCACCGCCGAACAGTTCGAGGCAGTGCTGGCGGTGAAGCCGGACACGCTGCCCGATTTCGACCGCCGCCTGCGCGCCGTGGCGGAATTTGGCCGCCGGCCGGAGGCGGCCAGCCTGGCTGCGGCCAACAAGCGGGTGGCGAACATCCTGCGCAAGGCGGAAGAGGAAACCGGCGTGGCGCCGGGAGGCCCGGTCGATCCGGCCTGCTTCGAATCACCGGCAGAGCACGAGCTGACGGAAGCGCTCGATGCCGCATTGGCCGACACCGCTGCGCCACGCGGAGCCGGCGACTACACCGCCGTGCTGGCGCGTCTGGCCCAGCTGCAGGCACCGGTCGATGCGTTCTTCGACAGCGTGCTGGTCAATGCCGAGGACCCCCGCGTGCGGGCCAACCGGCTGGCCCTGCTGGCGAGTCTCAAGGCGCAATTCGCCGCGGTGGCCGATATCGCGCGCCTGTGACGCCGGTCAGGCGCTCGCGCGGCGGATCCGCTCGGAAAGCTGCCGGTTGAACACCAGCATGGCATCGGTATCCACGCGTGTACCGCCCGGACCCAGTGCTTCGTAGAGGCTGGCAAGCAGGTCGGTGTTCTCTGCCAGCGCGAGTGGCTTGCCGGCAAGTTCGAGTTCCGACTGCAGGATGCGCATCGCCGCGTTGAGCCGCTGCGTGTCCACCGCGGCCTGGGCCTCCAGCACCTGTCCGGCCACGCCGCTGTGCCGCGGGCGCGGGCGATGGGTGGTTTCAGCAGCGAACGCCTCGTCGAAGCCCTGGTCCATGTCGGGCATGATCGCGCCCTCACCGGCGACCAGCCACACCAGCGAGATGCCGAGGGTACGTGCCAGCGTCACGCAGCGGGCGCGCGAGGGATCGGTATTGCCATCGCGCCAGCTGCGCACCACGCCCTCCGAGAAGCCGCACATGCGGGCGATCTCGGTGGCACTGCCCACGCGCTGGATCAACAGTTTGATGCGGTCGGCAAAGGTATTGCCGATGTCGGGGGTGGGAGAGGGTGGGGCGAGGTTCATTGGCTTGTCCAGACAGCGGGAAGCGACGCTGGTGGCCGCCGACCGGCGGCTCGCCAGGCAACATCCTAGCGCGGCGCCGCTTATCGCGGGCTTTGGTTGGCCATGGCGTCCGTCGCCATTGTTTATGTGTTGTGAACGGGCGGGCGCGGCCGTTCACCCTCGGCCATAAGTCTGGCTTGACTTTTGCGCGGGTGTGACTTTTTCCGCTATGCTTGGAACTTCCCCCGCGGAAAATGCGGCGCCAACGCCAGCGGATTCCGTGCATTCCCCAAAGTTTCTTTTCAGTAGAGGTTTTCCCATGCGCAGGATGGTCTGGTCGCTGATGTCGGTAGCTGCGCTGGCGCTGGCAGGCTGCAACAGCTCCAACGCGCCCGAGCAGGGCAGCGACAACGCCGCCGCGGCGGCGAAGGCGAACACGGTCAGTGGCACGGTTGCCGTGCGCGGCGGCGGTACCGTTTCGCCGGAAGCCAAGCTGGTGGTCAACCTGGTCGACGTCTCCTCGACCGACCAGGCCGACGCCACGCCGCTGGCCAGCAAGACCATCGCGCCTGTGCAGTTTCCGCAGTCGTTCGAGCTCAACTTCAACCCTGCCGACGTCAACCCGGCCGACCTGTACGTGGTCAAGGCCGAGCTCAGTGACGGCGAACGCCAGTACAAGATGGCGCTGCAGGCACCGGTGCTGACCAAGGGCGCGCCGAACCAGGTGTCGATCGAACTGGTGGCCGAGCAGACCCCGGGCGAGAAGGAGCTGGCCGACTTCCAGGCGGTGCAGAAGCAGATCGGCGGCATGAAGATCAGCAACGGCACCAAGCTGGAGAAAGACGTTTCGCGCGCCTGGCAGGTGTTCCGCCAGAACGGTGCCGTGCAGTTCATCCGCGGCCGCGCCGACTACGGCGACAAGGGCTTCACCAGCACCGACTACGCCTACAAGGACGGCAAGCCGTGGGTCGTGGTGCAGCAGAAGAAGGCCAGCCAGGACGCCAAGCCCAGTTCGACGGAGCGTGCCGGCTGGGACAAGGATGGCAATCTCGTGCTCAAGCAGGTCGTTTCCGGCGACAAGACCGAGGCGCTCGGCGATGACGAGGCGGCGAGCCTGAAGAAGCAGGCCGAAGATATCCTGAACCTCGCCACTGGCGGCAAGGGCAAATAAGCCCAACCCTTTGCGGGATGGACGTCTGGCCATCCGGACGTACAGAAAAAAAGCCGCCCGAGGGCGGCTTTTTTTCATGGGCGAAACCGGCTTCAGAATCCGATCTTGATGCCCAGGTTCAAGGCGTTGTCCTTCTGGTTATTGTCGCTGAAGCGGCCGTGGTAGCCGAACCAGCCGGTGACGCTCGGGCCGAACTGGGCGGACAGGCCCAGGTCGGCGCTGCCCCAGGTCTTGTCCGGCACGTAACCGGTCAGCACGAAGGTGCCCGGCATGCTGACCAGGCCCGCCTGGATCTGGCGCGGGTCGGCCTTGTCGTCGTGGTTCCAGGCTACCTCCACGAAGGGCATCAACGTGGCGCCGCCAGCCTGCCACTGGCCCTGCAGGCGCCAGCCGAGCGATCCGACCAGCGCATCGCGCTGCTGTCGGCCGAACCACATTGCGGTGCTGTCGTTGCCGTTCTCGTTGTAGCCGCCGACCTTGGCCGTCTGCCATTCGGCACGCGCGAACGGCCCGGTCTTCAGGTCGCCGCTGCCGAACCACCAGCCGCCCTCGAGGCCAGCGCCAAGATGGGTGCCGTCCGCCTTGCCGCTCTCGTTGCGGGTGGCGGCGCCCAGCTGGATGCGGCGGTTGATGTCCTTGAAGTTGGACTGACCGAAGCTGGCAAAGCCGCCCGCGTAGCCCCCACCGTTGTGGTACAGCGCGTAACCGAGCCCGGAGATGTCCTGCATCTTGTAGCCGCCCGCGCCGCCGGCGAAATCGGCGTTGTTGTCGCCCAGCGAGAGCGCCACGCCGACCGAGACGTGCTCGCTGGCACGTGCATCGGCACCCAGTGTCAGGTTGACGTTGTTGCTGTCGCTCTTGGACGAGCCGCTGGTCGCGTCGAAACGCTGCCGGCCGTAATCCACGCTGGCGAAGAAGCGGGTATCGCTGCCCTGGCCGTCGGCAAGCAACTGGTTGCGGATCGTCCGGTACTGCGCCGCCGTTGCCGCCAGCGGCGCTTCACCGAGCAGCGAAACCTGGCCGGGCGCTTGCAGGATGGACACGACGTACTGGCCGAGTACTGCGTGCGCCGCGGTGGTCGGGTGTATGCCATCGGCGAACACGTAGCTCTGATCGGCGCCCGCGGGGTAGGTATAGGGCAGGCCCGAACCCGCCGGTCCGCACTTCACCGAGGAAGCGCCCGCGCCGCAAGCGGGTGTGTTGACGTTGCTGAAGCCGTAGGCCTGCGGGTTGGCGATGATTTCGTTGAAAAGGCTGTAGACGTTGACCGGGACGATGCCCACGCCCATCTGCGCCAGGCCGGCGTTGAGCTGACCGTTGAATACCAGGCCAAGCCCCGCCAGTGAAGCCGCCGCGTCCGGGCCTTCCGCCAGCGCCGAAGGAGTGAGGCCGATATTGGGCAGGTTGAACACCAGGATGTTTTTCACGCCTGCCGCCTGCAGCTGCCCGATCAGCTTGACCTCCTGCTGGGCCGCCGCAGCGACTCCTGCCTGGGCCTGATCGGCGCTTTCGAAACCGCTGACCCCGGCGCCGGCGAGCACGGCCGCGTTCACCTGCGCGGTAACCGTGGGCGTGATCTGCGCGGTGAATGCGGCGATCGCGGTGGGATCATTCGGAATGATGTTGTTGGCGATCGCCAGCGAGACCTGCTGGGAGATCGTCTGCGCAATCAGCTGCTGCGCGGTGGCGCCAGCACCGGCGGCGGTAGCGTGATAGAAGATGTCGTTGGCGCCGCCCCAGATCGAATACAGCGCATCGGAGTCCACCGTGCCGGCCGCCAGGTAGCCGTCGACCTGGGCGGTCAACGTCGGCACCGAGCCGGGCGTGCCGGGCGAGTTGGCCAGCACGCCGGCGCCGCCCCAGGCGTAGTCGGTGCCGCCGAGCAGCGAAGGCGTAATCGGTTGACCCAGCGCACTGGCCACGTTCTCGATGGCGACCGTGCCGGGGTTGGTGGTGAAGCGCAACGGCGGTTGCACGCCGGGTGCGGTGGCCAGCGAGATGTTGCCGTCGTCGCTCAGGCTATCGCCGAAGACGACGACCTTGCTGAAATCGGTGGCTACAGCGGCGGTGCTGAACAACAGACCGGCGAGGATGGCGCCGGCAAGGCGGGTACGGGGCATGACGATGACGCTCCTTGATGGCCGGAATGGCCTTTCGTTATTTGCGCGTTACGGTAATGCACTCCATACGGAAGCGCATGCTGCGGCGCATCGCGGCGGCGAACGGCGACCTGTCGACCTCGCCCTGGCTGGCGGACGACCGTGTCCAGAGCACGGCAGCCAGTCCTAACCGTCGGTAACCGAACACCTGCCCTGCGGCGGTTCCATGACCGGGCGCCCTGGGCGCAGGCGACCCACACGCCAGCGTCGCAGGCGCGTGGGTCATGCTGCCGATCAGCGCTGCTTGGCGCGCAGCAGGGCGTCGGCCAGCGCGTTGTTGGCCGGCGCGGGAACGGGCTTGGACGGACTGCTTTGGCGGGACGGGCGGGCATCGCGGTTGCCCGGGCGCGCATCGTTGCCGGCCGGGCGCGCGCCGCGTGCCTGGCCCGGTTCGTCGTCCAGCCGCATCGACAGGCCGATGCGCTGGCGTGGGATGTCCACTTCCATCACCTTGACCTTGACGATGTCGCCAGCCTTGACCGCATCGCGCGGGTCCTTGACGAAGGTGTGCGAGAGCGCCGAGACATGCACCAAGCCGTCCTGATGCACGCCGATGTCGACGAACGCGCCGAAGGCGGCGACGTTGGTGACGCGGCCTTCGAGGATCATCCCAGGCTTGAGGTCCTTCAGGTCTTCCACGCCCTCGGCGAAGCTCGGCGCGACGAACTCCGGGCGCGGGTCGCGGCCGGGCTTCTCCAGCTCCTTGAGGATGTCGCGCACGGTCGGCACGCCGAACTTCTCGTCGGTGTACTGCTCGGGCTTGAGACCGCGCAGGAAGCCCGTGTCACCGATGATGTTGCGCACCTCGCGGCCGCACTGGGCAATGATCCGCTCGACCACCGGATAGGCTTCCGGATGCACCGCACTGGCGTCCAGCGGGTTGTCGCCGTTGGGTACGCGCAGGAAGCCGGCGCATTGTTCGAACGCCTTGTCGCCCAAGCGCGGCACCTTCAGCAGCGCCCTGCGGTTGGCGAACGGGCCGTTGGCGTCGCGGTGCTTGACCACGTTCTCGGCCACGCTGGCGGAAAGGCCAGCCACGCGCGAAAGCAACGCTGCCGAGGCGGTGTTGACGTCCACGCCGACGGCGTTGACGCAGTCCTCGACCCTGGCGTCCAGCGCGCGCGCCAGCTTCACCTGGTTGACGTCGTGCTGGTACTGGCCCACGCCGATCGCCTTGGGTTCGATCTTCACCAGCTCGGCCAGCGGATCTTGCAGGCGGCGGGCGATGGAGACGGCGCCGCGCAGGCTGACGTCGAGGTCCGGGAACTCTTTGGCCGCGGTTTCGGATGCGGAATACACCGAGGCGCCGGCCTCGCTCACCACGACCTTGGAAAGGCGGGCATCGGGCAGCTTCTTGATCAGCTCACCGGCCAGCTTGTCGGTCTCGCGCGAGGCGGTGCCGTTGCCGATCGCGATCAGGTCCACGCCGTGCTGCTTGCACAACTTCGCCAGCGTGACCAGCGATTCGTTCCATTGCCGCCGCGGTTCGTGCGGGTAGATCGTCTCGGTGGCGAGCAGCTTGCCGGTGGCATCGACCACCGCCACCTTTACGCCGGTGCGGATGCCGGGGTCCAGGCCCATGACCGTCCTCGCACCAGCGGGCGCGGCCAGCATCAGGTCCTTGAGGTTCTCACCGAACACGCGGATCGCCTCGTCCTCGGCCCCCTCGCGCACGCGGCCGAACAGGTCCAGCGTCAGGTGCAGGTGCAGCTTCACGCGCCAGGTCAGGCGCACGGTCTCGCGCAACCAGGCATCGGCGGGACGGCCGCGATCGTGGATGCCGGCGTGTGCAGCGACGCGGCCTTCGCCTTCGAGGTGGCCCTGCTCGGCATCGGGCGCCGGCTGCAGCTCCAGTTCGATGACACCCTCGTTGCGCGCGCGCATCAGCGCCAGCAGGCGGTGCGAGGGAATCTTGCCGATCGGCTCGACATGGTCGAAGTAGTCGCGGAATTTGGCGCCTTCGTTCTCCTTGCCCTCGACCACCCTGGCGCGGATCTGGCCCTTGTCCCACAGCCAGTCGCGCAGCTCGCCGACCAGGTGGGCGTCCTCGGCGATGGACTCCATCAGGATCGCGCGCGCGCCGTCGAGCGCGGCACGCACGTCGGGCACGCCCTTGTCGGCATCGACGAACGGTGCGGCGAAGGCGTCCGGAACGCGTGTCGGGTCTTCGCGCAGGCCGCTGGCCAGCGGCTCCAGCCCGGCTTCGCGGGCAATCTGCGCCTTGGTGCGGCGCTTGGGCTTGTACGGCAGGTAGAGGTCTTCCAGCCGCGCCTTGGTGTCGGCGCCGAGGATCTCGTTCTTCAGCGCATCGGTGAGCTTGCCCTGCTCATCGACGCTGGCCAGGATCGCGCTGCGGCGCTCTTCCAGTTCGCGCAGGTAGCGCAGTCGCTCTTCGAGCAGGCGCAACTGGGTGTCGTCCAGGCCGCCGGTGGCTTCCTTGCGGTAGCGGGCGATGAAGGGCACGGTAGCGCCTTCGTCGAGCAGGGCCACCGCCGCGCGCACCTGGTCGGGCTTGGCGGCGATGTCCTGGGCAATGCGGTGTTCGATGCTGAGCATGTGATTCGACGGCTTCGAGTGGTGCAGGAAGCCGTCGATCATAGCAACCGCGGCGCAACCCTAGGCGTGGAAGGAGCGATCGTCGCGCGGCGCGGCCTGGCGGTATGCACTGGCGCGGCCGTTGAGCACCAGCGTGTTGGCCAGCATGTCGTGCAGGCCCTGCTTGCGGCGGGTCCAGCCGATCATCAGGAAGCCGATCGCCAGGATGAACCAGCTCAGGATCTTGGCCGCATAACGGCCCAGCGCACGCCAGAAGCCGATGCGCCGACCCTCAAGGTCGGTCACGCGGATGCCCATGGCCAGCTTGCCCACGGTGGCCTGCCAGGCCGAGCTTTCGCAGATGGCGAAGTACAGCCAGACCAGCAATGCAGTCAGCGCGACGCCGGCGCGCATGGTCTCGTAGTACTGGCCATAGGCGGCCATCACGACATTGAAGTCTGTGCCTGCCGCCAGCATGGCCTGCTGCAGCTTCGCCTGCGCCGCCTCGTTGCCGAAGGCGTTCATGATCAGCATGTTCGGGATGTACAGCACGATGGCATCGATGATGTACGCGACCAGGCGCTTCCAGAAGCCGGCGTAGTCTTCCAGCGCCGCCGTGGTGGTCGGCGGTGGCACAGCAGTTGCCGCGGGCGAGATCGGCGGCGGCGTCGCGGCCGGCGCATCGGGGAACAGCACCGACAATGGCTGCCAGTCGGCCAGGCCCTCGTACCAGCCCAGGTCCCCGGCGGCGAGCTGGCCACTGCGCAGCCATTGCCGCACGTCCTCTTCCTTGTACGGACCATGGCGCTGGCCGTCGCGGCCGATCCAGATTTCCATCCGCAAACTCCCGAACATTCATTGCGGGCGATGATGCCACGGGCCACCGTGCGCTGCTCCCGTCCTTCCGGGCTTGCGATCGGCGCTTGTGGTTCGCATTGGCAAAAAACCTTCCGCCAGCCTCGGCCCTCCCCAGCTCCCCTCTGAAGAGGAGAGGAGGCGAAGCATCAGGCGCTGCGGCGCTTAAGGTGCACCAGCAGCAGCGAGATCGCTGCAGGGGTGATGCCACTGACCCGTGCGGCCTGGCCGATGGTTGCCGGCTGCGTGCGCTTGAGCTTGAGCAGCACTTCGGACGAAAGGCCGCGCACCTGGTCGTAGTCGAACCCCGGTGGGATGTCCGTGTGCTCGTGGCGGCGCTGGCGCTCGATCTCGCCGCGCTGGCGTTCGAGGTAGCCGGCGTATTTGGCCTGCACCTCGACCTGCGCGGCGGCGTCCTCGCGTTCGATGGCCGGGCCAAGTCCGGTGACCGCGGTGAGCTTGCCGTAGTCGAGCTCGGGACGGCGCAGCAGGTCGAGTGCGCTGGTTTCGCGGCTGACGACGATGCCGAGCTGGCGCTCGATCGCCGCGCCCAGCGCGTTGGTGGGCGCGGCCCACAGCGAGGCCAGCCGCTGGGTCTCCCGCTCGACCGCCTCGCGCTTGGCGCACAGGCCGTCAAAGCGCGCCTGCGGCACCACGCCGAGCGCAAAGCCTTGTGCGGTCAGGCGCAGGTCGGCGTTGTCCTCGCGCAGGTGCAGCCGGTACTCGGCGCGCGAGGTGAACATGCGGTAGGGCTCCAGCGTGCCGTTGCTGGTCAGGTCGTCGATCAGCACGCCGATGTAGGCCTCGTCGCGGCGCGGGTACCAGGGCGCTTCGCCGCGGGCCATGCGCGCGGCGTTGAGGCCGGCGACGAGGCCTTGCGCGGCCGCTTCCTCGTAGCCGGTGGTGCCGTTGATCTGGCCGGCGAAGTACAGGCCGCCGATGGCCTTGGTCTCCAGCCACGGCTGCAGGCCGCGCGGGTCGAAGTAGTCGTACTCGATGGCATAGCCCGGACGGGTCACATGTGCGCGCTCGAAACCCTTGATCGAGTGCACCAGCGCCAGCTGCACGTCGAACGGCAACGAGGTGGAGATGCCGTTGGGGTAGATCTCGACGCTGTCCAGCCCTTCCGGTTCGATGAAGATCTGGTGCGAGGCCTTGTCGGCGAAGCGCACCACCTTGTCCTCGATCGAAGGGCAGTAGCGTGGCCCGATGCCTTCGATCTGGCCGCTGTAGAGCGGCGAGCGATCCAGCGCACCGCGGATCAGTTCGTGCGTGCGCTCGGAGGTGTGGGTGATCCAGCAGCTGACCTGGCGCGGATGGTCCCCGCGCGAACCCAAATAGGAGAACACCGGTGCCGGATCGTCGCCCGGCTGTTCCTCCAGGCCGCTGAAGTCGATGCTGCGCGCGTCGATGCGCGGCGGCGTGCCGGTCTTCAGCCGGTCGGCGGCAACCGGCAGTTCGCGCAGGCGCTGGGCCAACGCGCTGGCCGGGGGATCGCCGGCGCGTCCGCCGGCGTACTGGGCCGGGCCGATGTGGATCTTGCCGGCCAGGAAGGTGCCGGCGGTGAGCACCACGGCGGCAGCATGGAACGTCACGCCCATCTGCGTGACCACCCCGGTGACGCGGCCGCCTTCGATGACCAGGTCGTCCACCGCCTGCTGGAACAGCTCCAGGTTGGCCTGCGTGTCGACGATCCGCCGGATGGCCGCGCGGTAAAGCACGCGGTCGGCCTGGCAGCGAGTAGCGCGCACGGCCGGCCCCTTGGAGGCGTTGAGCGTGCGCCACTGGATGCCGGCGCGGTCGGCCGCGTGCGCCATCGCGCCGCCGAGCGCGTCGATCTCCTTGACCAGGTGGCCCTTGCCGATGCCGCCGATGGCCGGGTTGCAGCTCATCGCGCCGACGGTTTCCAGGTTGTGGGTCAGCAGCAGGGTGCGCGCACCGCAGCGGGCTGCGGCCAGCGCCGCCTCGGTGCCGGCATGGCCGCCGCCGACCACGATCACGTCGTAGCGGGTGGGATGGATCATCGGAAGGACGCAATCGCGCGAAAGAATGGAACGTGCATATGTTAGCGCTTTACCGCTCTCGCCCGAACATAATCAAGAGCTTGGCACGAATACTGCTTCACCTCTCGTGCACTTTCCATGGGCAGACGCTGCGCGAACCGCGCGCCGAGGCTGGGCAGACAGGGGCCCGACCGCGTACCAGGAGAGGAAGCATGACGGCGCCGCTGGGGTCTCCCACGGCGCCGTCGCCTTTTTCCGGCCCCTGAAAAGCCAAGCCCCGCCAGTGGCGGGGCTTGGCCTTGCTTAGATCTGGCGCCCGGCGGTCTCAGGAACAGGGGGAATCCAGGATGACCGTGTTGCCGGGCGCCAGAAACCGGAATGGGGGTGCTGGCGGCGCCGCGATGTGCCGCGACTGCGAAGCGATATTCCCAGTACACCCGTGAATAAAAAGTGACTAATTCCGGCTTTTTTTTGTAAGGCAGCTGACGCTCAGCGTCAGCCCGCGGAGTCCGCCCAGGCTTGATTGTGACGCCGATCACGCTCTGGCACGCGGGTTGCAGAGTCCGCTCATCCAACCCATCAAAGCTGTTCTGCCATGAACAACGTCTTCGATTTCCAGCCCGTCTATCCGCGGCACGACCTGATGATCGAGATCGGCAAGGTGCAGATGGCCATCGAGCATCTGGCCGCTCGCAGCGAGCAGGAGCGCCAGCAGCTGCGCCCGCGTCTGGAATCGCACATGCATCGTCTGTGCAGTGCTTTGAACCAGTTGGCCGCTTGACCGCCCCGCTGCCGGCCGGAGCGGCCCAGAGCGCTCCGGCCGGCGGCGTCATTCCGCCCGCTTCAGGGCTGCCTAGCCCTTGAGCATATTACCGACGATCTCGGCCAGGTTGCGCGACAGACGCCGACCGGCAAGTTCCGCCACCGCCGCCCGCGCCTGCTCGCGCCGCGCCGGCTCCAACCGCTGCCAACCGTTGAAAGCCGTCGCCAGGCGCGCCGCCACCTGCGGGTTGAGCGCGTCCAGTTCGGCCAGACGCGCTGCCAGGAACCGATAACCCTCGCCATCGACGCGGTGGAAACCGCTCGGGTTGCCGCGCGCCCAGGTGCCCAGCAGCGCCTGCACGCGGTTGGGATTCTTCAAGGTGAACTTAGGATTGGCCTGCAACGTACGCACGCGCGCCAAGGCCGGTTCGCCCGGGATCTGGGCCTGCACCGCGAACCACTTGTCCAGCGCCAGCGCGTTGCCGGCATGGCGCGTGCGGTAGCGCTCGAGCGCCTCTGCCGCTTGCGGTGCCCCGCTGCGCACCAGCACGGCGAGCGCGGCGAGGCGGTCGGTCATGGTCGCGGCGCGGTCGAACTGAGCGGCCGCAAGGGCCTGCGCCTTGGCGGCATCGAGCAACACCAGCAGTTCCAGCACGCGGCGCCTGAGGCGGCGTTGCGCCTGGCTGGCGGCATCCAGTGCATCGCTGGCCTGCGCCTCCAGCGTGCGGTAGCGCCCGGCCAGCACGTGCGCGCCGATGCGCGCGGCGAGTTCGCGCTGCAGGGCCTGGCGCAGCGCGTGGATGCGCGCCGGATCGACGTCGGTCTCGCGCTCGGCCAACTCTACCTCGCCCGGCGGAGTCAGCAGGTCGGCGAGCAGCGCGGGATCGAGCCCATCCTGGTCGAACAGCCCGGCGAGCGTGTCGCCCCATACCGAAAGCGCTTCGTGGCCACTGCCGTCGCGCAGTTCCGCATACGCGCGCCAGGCCAGTTGCTGGGCGGCTTCCCAGCGGTTGAAGCCGTCCGTGTCGTGGGTCAGCAGCAGGGCCAGTTCGGCAGGCGCGTAGGCGTAGTCGAGGATCACCGGTGCGGAGAAGCCGCGCAGCAGCGAGGGCACCGGCGCGTGTTCGATGCCGGGGAAAACGAACGACTGCTCGTCCTGCTCGAGCACCACCACCTGCTCGGCAGCGCCATCGTGCAGCGGCAGCATGCGTCCGTCCGGACCGAACAGCGCGAGCTTGACCGGGATCGGCAGCGCCCGCTTGTCCGGCTGACCGGGGGTGGCCGGCGTGTGCTGGCGCAGGGTCAGCGTGTAGGACCGCGTGGCTGCATCGTAACGGCCCGCGGCGGACAACTGCGGCGTACCCGCCTGGGCGTACCAGGCCAGGTAGGGGGAAAGATCGATGCCGTTGGCCGAACCCAACGCCGCGAGAAAGTCCTCAAGCGTGGCCGCACGGCCGTCGTTGCGATCGAAGTACAGGTCCATGCCGCGGCGGAAGCCCTCGGACCCGAGCCGGCCGGCCAGCATGCGTACCAGTTCCGCGCCTTTCTCGTACACCGTGGCGGTATAGAAATTGTTGATCTCGCTGTATTGCGATGGACGCACGGGATGGGCCAGCGGACCTGCATCCTCGGGAAACTGCGCGCGGCGCAGCAGGGCGACGTCGTCGATGCGTTTGAGCGGCGCAGAGTTCATGTCAGCGGAGAACTGCTGCTCGCGGAATACGGTAAGGCCTTCCTTGAGCGACAACTGGAACCAGTCGCGGCAGGTCACCCGGTTGCCGCTCCAGTTGTGGAAGTACTCGTGCCCGATCACCGCTTCCACCCCGCGGTATTCATCGTCGGTGGTGGTGTCCGGATCGGCCAACAGGTATTTCGCGTTGAAGATGTTGAGCCCCTTGTTCTCCATCGCGCCCATGTTGAAGTCGTGCGTGGCCACGACATGGAACACGTCCAGGTCGAAGTTGCGTCCGTAGGCGCGTTCGTCCCATCGCATGGCCCGCTCGAGCGCGTCCATGGCATAACCGCAGCAATCGATCACGTCCGGCTCGGCCCAGATCACCAGCTTCACGTCGCGGCCGTCGGCGGTGCGGTAACCGCGTTCGATCTTTTCCAGTCGCCCGGCGACCAGCGCGAAGAGATAGCTGGGTTTCGGGTAGGGGTCGACGAAGCGCGCCCAGTGGCGGCCGTCCGGCAATTCGCCAGCACCTGCGGGATTGCCGCCGGCCAGCAGCACCGGGAAGCGCGCGCGGTCGGCGCGCAGGGTGACGCTGTAGCGTGCCAGCACATCCGGGCGGTCGGGGAAAAAGGTGACGTGGCGGAAGCCCTCCGCCTCGCACTGGGTCAGCAGGAAGCCCTGTTCGCGAGAGCCGGAGAGGTACAGCCCCTCCAGTGCGGTGTTGGCCGCCGGGCGCACGCGCACACGGGTCTCCAGCACGCTGTCGTCGCTTGCGCCTTCGACTTCCAGCACCTCGTCCTGGTAGCGATAGGCATGCGCGTCCAGCGGTTGGCCGTCCAGCGTGATGGCGATGAGCTCCAGGCCTTCGCCGTCCAGCCGCAATGGCACGTGTTGCGCGGGGTCGCGCCGCAGGTGCAGGCGCGAACGCACCTCGGTGCTGTCTATCCCCAAGTCGAACTCCAGCTCGATCTGGCTGACCGTCCAGGCGGGCGGCCGGTAGTCGGCAAGGCGGATGGGCGAGGGGCTTTGTTCGTCGCGCGCAGTCATGGGGGAGAAGCCGCTGGGGGAAGGCTCAGGCTAACATGCGACGCTTTCGCGGCCGGATCGGACATGGGTGCATTCGACGTCGCCATCGCATGGCTGGACACGCAGCCGGTGGTGGTATTGAACGACATCGCGCGTGGTCGCCGCGTGCGTATCGCCCGGCACGCCGCCTGCGTGCTTGGTTTCGAAGCGCGCTTCGGCGAACGGTGCGTGCAACTGGCCGACGGGTACCGGAGTGCCGCCGAACTGGCCGCCCGCCCGGGCTCGCGCTTCGCCCTGCTGGCGCCGTTCGCCAATCGCATGGCCGATGCACGCTACTGCTTCGACGGCGCCGAACACGATCTCATGCCGGGCACCAGCGACGCGGCGCGTGCAAGCCGCCACGGCTTCGTGCGCGACACCGAGTTCGCCATCGCCGCACTGGGCGCGGATGAGCACGCCGCGAGCGTGCTGCTGGTCGCCACCATTGCGCCGCAGCCGGGCTATCCGTTCGCACTCGACCTGGCGGTGCGCTACACGCTGGCGACCGACGGCCTCACGCTGGAAACGACCCTGCGCAACATCGGCACCCATGCGGCGCCAGCCTTCGTCGGCTGGCATCCGTACTTCCGCGTCGGCAGCGGACCGCTGGCGTCGTGGGAGCTGGAAATCCCCGCCGCCTGCGTGATCCGCACCGACGCGGACTTCATTCCGCTGCCGGGCCCGGACGCCTACCTGCCGCTGGCACAGGCACCTGGACTCGACTTCCGCCAGCCGCGCGCGATCGGTTCGCTCGAGCTCAACCACAGCTACACCGGCCTGCGGCTCGACGCCGACGGCCGCACGCGTACGCGGCTGCGCGACAGCGCAAGCGGCGTCGGCATCGCGGTGTGGCAGGAGCGCGGCGTGCTGCTGGCCTATACCGGCGATACGCTGGAGCGCGACGCACGCCGTTCGCTCGCGCTCGAACCTATGGAAAGCCTGCCCGACGCCTTCAACCGGCCCGAATGCGCCGAAGCCATCCGACTTGAACCTGGCGCCGCACGCACGTTCCGCTGCGGCGTGGAGCTCGATACGCCATGACCCATCTGCCCACCTTCGCCCAGATCCAGGATGCCGCCGCGCGGATCGCGCCGCATGCGCGCGTCACGCCCGTGATGCGCAGCGACGCGCTCGACGCGCTGGCCGGCGCGCAGCTGCACTTCAAGTGCGAGAACCTGCAGCGCGGCGGCGCCTTCAAGTTCCGCGGCGCCTGCAACGCGGTCTGGGCGCTGGACGAGGCGGCCGCCGCGCGCGGCGTGGTCACCCATTCCTCTGGCAACCACGGCAACGCGTTGGCGCTGGCGGCAGCCACCCGCGGCATCCGCGCCCACGTGGTGGTGCCCGAGGGCGCGGTGCGCGCCAAGCTCGAAGCGATCGAACGCGCCGGTGCGGTGCTGCATCGCTGCGCGCCGACCCAGGCCGCGCGCGAGGCGACCACCGCGCAGCTGGTGCAGGATACCGGCGCCGTGCTGGTGCATCCCTATGCCGACACCCAGGTGATGGCCGGCCAGGGCACGATCGCGCTGGAACTGCTGGCGCAGGCGCCCGGCATCGATGCGCTGGTCACGCCGGTCGGCGGCGGTGGACTGGCCTCCGGCGTGGCGATCGCCGCGCATGCGCTGCGGCCGGAGCTCAGCCTGCACGCCGCCGAACCGGCGGGTGCGGATGACGCCGCGCGTTCGCTCGCCCGCGGCGAGCGGGTCACCGACGTGGTTCCCGATACGGTCTGCGACGGCCTGCGCGCGCTCGTCGGCACGCCCAACCTCGATGCGCTGCGCAGGCACCGCATCGACGTCATCACCGTGACCGATGCCGAAACCATCGCCGCCATGCGGCTGCTGTGGCAGGAGCTCAAGCTGGTGGTGGAGGTCTCCAGCGCGACCGCGTTCGCCGCGATCCTCAAGGCCGGGGAGCGCTTCGCTGGCCGCCACGTCGGCGTGGTGCTCACCGGTGGCAACGTCGATCTGGACGCGTTGCCCTGGTGAGCGGGGGCCCGGCCGCCCGCCCGGCGACCTAGTTGTGTAAACCCACCAGGTTGTTCATGGCGCCGATGCGGGTGATGGGCGGTCGGTAGTCCAGGCTGGCATGTGGCCGGTGCCAGTTGTATTGGTGCAACCAGGTCAGCCAATGGGCGGCGCGCTGGGCCGAGTGTTCATAGCGGCGCGCGTAGGCCCATTCGCGCAAGGCGGTCTGGATGAAGCGCTCGGCCTTGCCGTTGGTGCGGGGTGTATAGGGCCGGGTGCGCAGGTGACGCAGTCCGAGCCGGCGCAGCAAGCGCCGGAAGGCGCGGGATTTGTAGCAGGCCCCGTTGTCGGTCATGACACGAGTGAAGCGCACGCCCAGCGTGCGGTAATAACGCAGCGCCTTGAGCAGGGCGCGGCACGCACTGGGGCCACGCTCGTTGGGTTCGATGGTGCCAAAAGCCACGCGCGAGGCGTCATCGATCGCCACGTGCACGAATTCCCGGCCAGCTCCATCCGATGCACGCTGGCGCTCGCCGGTAACGCGGTGACCCGGGCGCCAGAAACGCCCCAGCTTCTTGATGTCCAGGTGCAGCAGGTCGCCCGGTGCCGGGTATTCGTACCGATTCGCCGGGCGCGCCGGCTCCAGTTCCGCCAGCCGATGCAGCCCGGCGCGCTTGACCAGGCGGCCGATCGTACTGGCGGCCACCGCCAGATGCTGGGCGATCTGCCGGTAGGTCCAACGCTCACGGCGGTGCGCCATCACCTGCTTGGCGAGCGCTTCGGCCGTAGCATGCGGACAGCGGTGTGGGCGGGAGGAGCGATCGAGTAATCCGGCTGCGCCTTCCGCGCGAAAGCGCTGCAGCCATTTGTACGCCGTGCGCACGCTGACTCCCGCGGCATGGGCCGCCTCCTCCACACGCAGACCGTGCTCAAGCACCCGCTCCACGAGCAGGGCTCGACCTCGGGGCGTAAGACGGGCATGTTTATGCAGGTTCATCCGGGGCTCCTGGTGGGCTGGTTGGGTCGCACCTCCAGAATTCCGGGATTGCCCCGGGTGAACAACCTACTGAGAGATCACACCTAGTCGGCGGTCGCGCCTTCCAGCGTCGCCGCCGGAACCGCCGGCGGACACACGGTTGGGGCAGGAGCCGCGTGCACCACCCGGACCGGCCGCCCGGCGGTATCGAACGACACCTCGCCCGGACGCCAGCCCTCCAGCGTGCGCACGGTGGCCCAGAAGCGCTTGAACGCGGCCCAGTGCAGGCCGACCAGGCCGTGGCCGTTGTCCGCGTCGACCTGCGGGTCGCCCACGCCGGTCGGGCGCGCCGGCTCGCCGTACAGTGCAGTGCCCAGCAGCACGTCCCAGATCGAGAACACCTGGCCGAAGTTGCAGTTGTGCAGGCCCGGCCGCGCCTCGTCGACCACCATGTGGTGCAGGCGGTGGAACTTCGGATCGACGAAGCACTTCTGCAACAGCGGTCCGAAGCCGAAGCGCACATTGGTGTGCGAGAAGTTCTGCACCAGCTCGCCCAGCAGCATCAGCCAGGCGAAGTCGGTCGGCGCGACGCCGATCAGCACGCCCACCCCGGCCAGCACCATCGATTGCAGGAAGCCGTCGACCAGGCTGCCGCGGTCGTTGGTCCAGCAGCTCATCTGGCGCTGGCTGTGGTGCATGCTGTGCAGCGCCCACCACCAGGGCATGGCGTGCTGCACCCGGTGCATGAGGTAGTACACCAGGTCGTAGATCACGTAGTAGATGAGGAACAGCGCCAGCGGGTGATGGTCCAGGCCCGGCCACCAGTGCGTGATGCCCAGCAGCGAATCGCTGCTGCCGCCGTCGGCGGTGCCGCCGAAGTAATTGCTGATCGGCGTCAGCACCAGGTAGGAAAACAGCGGGAAGATGCCCAGCAGCATCAGCAGCGTGTACTGGCGATCGACCCGGGTCAGCTTGCGGTCGCTCCAGCGTTCGGCCGGCGCGAGGGTCTCCAGCGGACGGAACACGCAGGCGATGATCGCCACCTGCAGCAGCGCGATCATCACCGCTTCGGCAATCTCGCGCGGGTCGCCCGCCAGCCCCGCGATGTGCAGCCAGGCCAGCAGCGGCATCACCGCGTGCCGGCTGAACCAGGTGACGAGGTCGGACCACAAGTGCATATGCAAAGCCCGCGGTGGCGGAACGCGATGGCCTCAGGTTGCGCGGCGCACCTTTCCAGGCCGTTTCAGCACGCCGGTCACCGCCGCCAGGCCCAGCAGCACCAGTACGATGCCTACGCCTTCGGCCGCGCTCGGCTGCTCGCCCAGGATCAGCCAGGCAAGCAGCACGCTGACCACCGGCACGCCCAGGCTGGACAGGCTCGCCACCGTGGTGGGCAATCGCTTCAGCACCAACAGCCACAGTCCCCACGCTACGCTGGAGGCCATCACGGCGCTGTAGACCAGTGCGCCGGCGAAACGCCAGTTCCATTCGACCGGACGTTGCGGCACCAGCAGCGCGACCGCGCCCAGCGCCAGCGCGCCGATCAGCATCTGCCAGCTGGTCAGGGCGAGCGGCGACACCGCATGCTGCTGGAACAACCGCTTGCTCAGCACGGTGCCGCCGGCCCAGGCCACACCGCCGGCCAGTGCCAGCATCGTGCTCAGCGGACTGCCCAGGCCGCGCCAGGGTTCGAGGATGCACACCAGTCCCGTGCCGGCGAGCGCCAGGCCCAGCCAGTGCCTGCCGGCCGGCCGCTCGGACAGCAGCGGCCAGGCCAGCAGCACGGCCCAGAACGGCATGCTGTAGGCGAGCAGCGCCACGTGCCCGGCGCCGCCGCCGACCAGCGCCCACTGCTCCAGTCCCTGGAAGGCTGCGGTCTGGCACAGCCCGATCAGCACCGTGGGCAGCCATGGCGGCGGCTTCAACGACTGCCGGCCGGCCAGCAGCGCGGCGAACAGCACCAGCGCGCCGAACAGATAACGCAACGCGGCGAAATCGAACGGCCCGGCCCAGTCGAGCGCCTGCTTCATCACCACCCAGCTGTAGGCCCAGATCAGGATGGTGCCGGCCAGGGCGGCCAGCGCGCCGCGCTGCGGGGAGGCGTTCGACATGGAGGAAACAGTGCGGTGAAAGGGCGCCAGTGTACGCCGTGCCCGCTGCGCTAAAGTGGCGCCCCTGCCGTCACGGGATTGCCACATGCAGCGCTGCACCTGGGCCACCGACGACCTGCTTTGCGCCTATCACGACACCGAATGGGGCGCGCCGCTGCACGACGACCGCATGCTGTTCGAGTTCCTCTGTCTGGAAGGCGCGCAGGCCGGCCTGTCCTGGCGCACGGTGCTGGCCAAGCGCGAACGCTACCGCGAGGTATTCCACGGCTTCGACATCGCGCGCGTGGCGCGCATGGGCGACCGCGAGCTGGAAAAGCTGCTCACCGATCCGGGCATCATCCGCAACCGCCTGAAGGTCGGCGCAGCCCGCGACAACGCCCGCGCCGCGCTCAATGCGATCGAAGCCCACGGCAGCCTGGACGCCTACCTGTGGTCGTTCGTCGAGGGCAGGCCGGTGCGCAACCGCTGGAAGACGCCGGCCGAGGTGCCGGCGACCACCGCCCTCTCCGACCGCATGAGCAAGACGCTGAAGAAGGACGGCTTCCGCTTCGTCGGCAGCACCATCTGCTATGCGCTGATGCAGGCCACCGGCATGGTCAACGACCACCTGGTCGGCTGCTTCCGCCACCGCCAGGTCTGAGCCGGGTTCACCCGTACGTCACCCGGCGGACGCTTGCATGGCAGCGGTATCGGCGGACGAGACGGATGTGGCGACACTGCGCATCGGCATTTCCGGCTGGCGCTACGCGCCCTGGCGCGGGGTGTTCTATCCGAAGGACCTGCCGCAGCGGGCCGAACTGGAGTACGCCTCGCGCCAGGTCGGCAGCGTCGAGCTCAACGGCTCCTTCTACAGCCTGCAACGGCCTTCGAGCTACGCGTGCTGGAACGCCGCCACGCCGCGTGGCTTCGTCTTCGCGGTCAAGGGGCCGCGCTTCATTACGCACATCAAGCGGCTGCGCGACTTCGAAGGACCAATGGCCAACTTCCTCGCCTCGGGCGTGTTCGAGCTCGGCGCAAAGCTGGGGCCGGTCCTGTGGCAATGCCCGCCCAGCCAGCGCTTCGACGAGGTGCTGTTCGACCACTTCCTCGGCGCGTTGCCGCGCGACACGCTCCAGGCCGCGGCGCTCGCGCGCAAGCACGACCACCGGCTGAAGCACGGGGCCAGCGTCACGCCCGACCGCAAGCGGCGCCTGCGGCACGCGCTGGAGATCCGCCACGAGAGCTTCGTCTGCGAGCCGTTCATCGCGCTGCTGCGCAGGCACAAGGTGGCGCTGGTGGTGGCCGACACGGCCGGCCGCTGGCCGTACCTGGAAGACGTCACTGCGGACTTCATGTACCTGCGGCTGCATGGTGACGAGAAGCTCTACACCAGCGGCTACAGCGACGCGGCGCTGGAGCGCTGGGCCGCGCGCATCCTGGCCTGGTCGCACGGGGGCGAACCGGACGACGCGGTGCTCGCGAGCGGCAAGCCGCCGCCGAAGCGCGCCGGCCGCGACGTGTACTGCTATTTCGACAACGATGCGAAGGTGCATGCACCGTTCGATGCGCAGGCGCTCATGCGCAAGCTGGGCCTCACCGGGTAAGCCGCCGTCAGCGGCTGGCCGCCTTCGCCTCGTTCGCCTCGTTGCCCGGGTCCTCGTGCAGCAGCCGGCGGGTTACCCCGTTGGTCCAGCCGAACCCGTCCTGCAGCGGATACTCGCCGCCGCCGCCACCCTCGGCGTTTTCGCCGTCGTGGGTGATCACGTATTTCTCGACCAGCTTGCTCTGCCTCTTGTAGAGCGACCCGACCGTGCGCAGCCAGCGGCAGGCGATGTCGTCGGCGTCGATGTCGTAGTTGCGCATGCCGCGGATCGCCATCCACTGCAGCGGCGCCCAGCCATTGGGCTGGTCCCACTGCTGGCCGCTGAGCTGCTCGCTGGTACCCAGGCCGCCTTCGCACAGCAGCCGGTCACGCAGCGCCTGCGCCGTACGCCTGGCCTGGTCGCGGCTGGCCAGGCCGATGAACAGCGGCACGGCGGTGGCGCTGTTGAGCGCCTCGCGCGGCCGGTCGCGCTCCCAGTCGTAATCGAGATAGGCGCCATCGTGCTCGCTCCACAGCATGCGCTCGATCGCCTGCTTGCGGATCTCCGCTCGCTGCTGGAACTTCTCCGCCTGCTTGCGCTGGCCCGCGGCATGGTTGAGCAGGCAGATCTGCCGCTCCAGCTTGTACAGGAAACAGTTGAGGTCCACCGGCAGGATCGAGGTGGTGCGGATCGTCGACAACTCCGTGCCATCGCACCAGCGCGAACTGAAATCCCAGCCCGACGCGGCACCGGCGCGCAGCTCGCGGTAGACGTGGTGCAACGGTCGGGAGGACTTGCGCGCGGTGAGCACGTCCTCTCGGTAGGACTCCTCGCGCGGCGAGTCGCGGTCGTCCCAGTAGCGGTTGAGGATGCTGCCGTCGTCCAGGCACACGCAGTGGCGGCGCGTGTCGCCGGGACGCAGGTCTTCCGCGCCGGCCATCCAGTAGTTGTATTCCTTGCGCAGGCGCGGCAGGTACTCGATCGCCTTGCACACGCCCTTGTCCTCGAACAGTTCCACCATCAGCGCGAACACCGGCGGCTGCGAGCGGCTCAGGTAATAGGTGCGGTTCCCGTTGGGCACGTGGCCGTAGGTGTCGATCAGGTAGGCGAAGTTGTTGGCCATCGAGGCCAGCAGGTCGTGTCGCCCGCTCTCGGCCAGCCCGAGCATGGTGAAGTACGAATCCCAGTAGTACAGCTCGGCGAAGCGCCCGCCCGGTACCACGTAGTCGTTGGGCAAGGGCAGGATCGAGGCATTGGGCGGATGCTGGTGCGGATGGCGGGTAAGCACCCCCCACAGGCTGTCGATGTGGTCCTTCAGCGACTGCCCGGGTGGCGAGGTGTAGTGGCTGGTGTGCTTCTGCGGCGGGTCGAAGTGCGCATGCACGAAATCGGACAGCCGGAAACCCTCGTCGTCGCAGCGCTCACGGTAGGTGTCGAGGATGCCCTCCGGATCGCCGCGCGGCACGCAGTCGACGAAGGTCTTGCTGTCGTCGAAGACGCGCTCCATCTGCACCGCGATGAACAGCTCCTGATAGCGATCGGCGGGCGTGAGCGTGTCCGCCTTGGGGACGCTCGCCGTCCTTTCCTCGTTGTGCCGCTTGGTGTCGTCGCTCATTGCTCGGCGTAGTTCCACAACAGGCCACCGTCGATGAAAAGCGTGCTGCCGGTCATGTAGCCGGCGTCGTCGCTGCACAGGAAAGCTACCGCGCCGGCGACCTCCTCGGGCGTGCCCAGCCGCTTGAGCGGAATGTTCTTCATGAGTGCCGCCATCAGTGCCGGATCGTTCATCAGGTGCGCGTTGATCGGCGTCTCGATCGCGCCCGGCGCGATGTTGTTGATGGCGATGCCCAGCGGCGCCAGTTCCACCGACAGGTCGCGCATCAGCATCTTCACGCCGCCCTTGCTGGCGCAGTAGCTGGCGAAGTGCGGGAACGGCAACTCCTCGTGGACCGAGCTGATGTTGACGATGCGTCCGCCATCGCCGCGCTCGCGCACGTGGCGGGCGAATGCCTGGGTGAGGAAGAACACGCCCTTGAGGTTGACGTTCAGCACCAGGTCGTAGTCGGCCTCGGTGACGTCGAGGAAACCGGCACGGCGTTCCACGCCTGCGTTGTTGACCAGGATGTCGACCCGGCCCAGCTGCGCCACCGCCTGGGCGAGGACCTGCCGGTCGGCCTCGAGCTTGCCGATGTCGCCCTCGATCAGGCATGCACGTGCGCCGGTGGCCTGCACTTGTGCGAAGGTCTCGCGGGCGCGGTCATTCGCGACGCGATCCTCGATCGCCACCGCGGCGCCTTCCCGCGCAAGCCGCAGCGCGATCGCGCGGCCGATGCCCTGTGCAGCGCCGGTGACCAGCGCGACCTTGCCCTGAAGCCCCATCGCGGCTCCTTCGGAAGTGGATGAGGCTGCCCAACATAGGCTCGGGCGGGTGAAGATTGCGCCAGCGGCGGCGGCGCATCGGTTCGCCGACAACCGGGCACGGCCTGGCGCACGGCAGTGGCGGCAGCGCGTGCGGCGTGATCCCAATGGCGCTTCCACGCCACGGAGCGACGCATGAACAAGTACGTACTTTCCGCCATCCTGTCCGCCGGCCTGGCAAGCCCGGCCTTGGCTGGACAGGGCCATTGCGCCGGATCGGACCAATCGCAGATCGGACAGCTCATCGCGCGCTTCAAGGCGGCGATCATCGCGCACGACCAGCAAGGCCTGGAAGCGTTGTTCGTACCCGATGGCGGCTCGTGGTTCGAGGTACTGGGCGAGGACGCCTTCGACCGCTTCCAGGCGCGCAAGCCGGACCACGCCGCTCTGCATGCGGGCGGCCAGCTGCATCTCTTGCGCGAGTCGCTGCAGCGGCTGGTGGGCCGGCTCGATCCCGCGCAGTTCATCCGCATCCACCGCTCCGCCATCGTGCGGCTGGATCGCGTGGCCGAAATGCAGGCGCTGTTCAACCGCGATCATCTGCTGCGCCTGCGCGACGGTACCGTGCTGCGTGCCAGCCGCACCTACGTCGACGTGTTGCGCGCGGCCTTGCTGGCGAACGGGGCGCCTTAGCCCCGAAGCCGCCGGCGTTTCGCCAGCGGTTTGCCCGAACCGCATCGACGCAACCGCCCACACTGCCGGCTTCCCGAGCAGAAGGATCATGCGATGAACCGCCTTCCCGGCCTGGACCTGCTGCGCGCGTGGGCGATCGTGTGGGTGATGTTGTTCCACTCCTACGTGGTCGGTGGCCTGGGCGAGCGCTTCGCCTGGCTGGGCAACGACGGCTGGATGGGCGTGGACCTGTTCTTCGTGCTGTCCGGCTACCTCATCGGCTACCAGCTGCTCGCGCCGCTGGCCCGCGGCGAGCCGCTGGCCTGGCGGGCGTTCTACCGGCGCCGCGCTTTCCGCATCCTGCCGGCCTTCCTCGTGGTGCTCGCGGTGTACGTCGCCTGGCCGGTGCTGCGCGAGGCGCCGGGCCTGGCACCGGCGTGGCAGTTCCTGAGCTTCACCCTCAACCTGCTGATCGATTACGAACACGACCAGGCGTTCTCGCATGCCTGGTCGCTGTGCGTGGAGGAGCATTTCTACCTGCTGTTTCCGTGGCTGGCGTGGTGGCTGCTGCGGCGGCCGTCGTTGGGCAAGGCGGTGGCGATAGGGCTGGGCCTGGTCGCTTTCGGCATGGCGCTGCGCGGCTATGTGTGGTGGCACGCCATGGCGCCCGTGCGCGACCGGCCGGGACCGGCATTCGGCCTGCGCTTCGTCGAGGGCATCTACTATCCGACCTGGGCACGGCTGGACGGACTCCTCGCCGGCGTGGCGCTGGCCGCGCTGCGCGTCGGCCGGCCACGGGCCTGGGTACACCTGCAGCGGCATGCGGGCATCGCGCTGGCGGCGGGCCTGGGCCTGTTCGTCCTGGCGTGGTGGCTGTTCCGCGAGAGGCTGGGCTTCTGGCCCACGGTGGTCGGCTACCCGCTCCTGTCGCTGGCGTTGGCGCTGTGCGTAGGCGCCGCCAGCGCGATGCCGGCACGCTGGGCGGTGCCGGGAGCGGGCTGGCTGGCGCGTATTTCCTACAGCCTGTACCTGAGCCACAAGCTGGCCCTGCATGCGGTCGCGACATGGTGGGTGGGGCCGTGGCGGTGTCACGGTTTCGCCGCCTTCGCGCTGTATGCCCTCGGCGTGCTGGCCGTGGGAGCCGCGTTGCATTACGCGGTGGAGCGGCCGTTCCTGCGCTGGCGCGACCGCCGGGAGGCTGGTGTTGCCGGCACCAGGGCCGCCGCGCCGACGACGGCTTCGCAGATGTAAGGAGTGCAGCCGGCCGCCAACCCGGGACCATCGGTCGCGCACGGCAAGCTGCCGCGTGGATCCTCAGCGCCGGCGCGAGCCGCGCAGGCTGTCCAGCGAGAAGGTGGCGATCTCGCCTTGCGGGGTGCGGCGCGCCTGGCCCGGCGGTGGTCCCCACGCATGCGCGGTGACCACTTCCCAGGTGGCCGGCACGCGGCCGTCCACGCGCATTGCCTCGTAGGCGGCCAGCATCCGGCGGTAGTGCGACTTGCCGGTGAGGTGGCGTTCGCGCGCGCGGTCGGCATGGGTGGCGCCCAGGCCCTTGAGTTCCTTCAGCAGCGCGCGCGGCTCGCTGTAGGTGAGCGTGTAGCGGTTGACGTCCAGTACCGGATCGCGCAGGCCGGCGTTGATCATCGCGTCGCCCACGTCGTGCATGTCCAGGAAGCGGCTGACGTGCGACTGCTGGTCCACCGCGGCCCAGGCGGCGCGCAGCTCCTTGAGCGTGTCCGGGCCGAAGCTGGAGAAGGCCAGCAAGCCGCCGGGCTTGAGCACGCGCACGCACTCGCCGAACAGCGCCGGCAGGTCGTCGATCCACTGGAAGCACAGGTTCGAATGCAGTACGTCCACGCTGTGGTCGGGCAGCGGCAACGCCGTGGCTTCGGCGCAGAGGCGCTGGAACGGGCGCAGCAGGCGCTGGTGCGTGCGCGCGACGCGCAGCATCGGCAACGCCAGGTCGACGGCGATCACCTGCGCCTTGGGATAACGCTTCTTCAACAGCGCCGTGCCGCGGCCGGTGCCGGCGCCGACGTCGAGCACCCGCTCGGGCGCCTGCAGATAGAAGTCCAGGCGGCCGAGCAGGTCGGCCTGAACTTCACGCTGCAGCTCGTCGTGCTGCTCGTAGGTGGCGGCGGCGCGGCTGAAGTTCCGGCGCACGCGGGCGCGGTCGAGGTGGAACGCGTTCATGCCGGGATTTCCGCGAACAGGGGCTGCAGTGCCTCGGCCACGGCCTGGGCGTGGCCGATGAAGGGCGCGTGGCCGGCGTGCGCGATCTCTACGAAGCGGCCGCCGCACTGTTCGGCCGACCACGCCATGGCGGCCGGCGGCACCAGCCGGTCGCGACGCCCGGCAATCCACACGCTCGGTACGGCCAGTCGCGGCAACCGTGCGCGTAGGTCGGTGCGTTCGAGCAGGCCGATACCTTCCTGCAGTACGCGCAGTTCCGGTTCGCCGCGTTCGAACACGTGCGTGCGCAGGCGGCGCAGTTCGGCCTTGGGATCGTCGCTGCCCATCGCCTCCAGCGCGAGGAAGCGCTCGATCGTGGCGTGATAGCCGGCTTCAAGGTCCAGCGCGAGCTGGTGCACCAGGGTGGCGTCGCTGCCGTGCGGCCAATCGGCGCTGCGCACGAACTTCGGCGTGGCGCAGAGTATGGCCAGGCCTTGCACGTGGGCGGGGTCGTCCAGCGCGGCGGTGAGCGCGACCAGGCCGCCCAGCGACCAGCCCAGCCACGGGGCCGGCGGTGTGGCTTTGGCGATGGCGTCGGCGATCGCGCGAGGCTCCAGCGCCAGGCCGCAGGCGCGCGAATGGCCATGGCCGGGAAGGTCGACCACGTATAACGAGCAGCGATCGGCCAGCGCTTCCACCAGCGGTGCGAAGATGCCGCCGTGCATCGCCCAGCCGTGGATCAGCACCAGCGGCTGCGGGCCGTGGCCCCGTTGCTCGATGCGCAGCGTCATGCTTTGGTTCCCTCTCCGCCTTCTTCGACAGGTAACGGGGGAGAGGGTTGGGGTGAAGGGGCAGGGCTCGCGGGAAAGGTGGCTGTTGCAGCAGCGCTCGAAGAGGGCTCCCCGCAAGAGCGTCCCCGCACTCCAACACTCTCCGCCATCTTCGATAGGGGATGCGGGAGAGCGAGCGGGGAGGGCTTGAGGTCCCTGCCTACGGCCCCACGCCCGTCGAACACGAAGCAGTCGCCTTCCCAGTGGCTGCCGTCGGTCTCCTCCAGGTATTTCAGGATGCCGCCCTCGAGCTGCAGTACCTCGCCCAGGCCCCGCTCGGCCAGGTGCAGCGCTGCCTTCTCGCAGCGGATGCCGCCGGTACAGTAGGACACCACGGTCTTGCCGAGGTAGCGCTCGCGATCGGCGAGCACCGCCTCGGGCAGCGCCGTGAAGCTAGGCACCCGGTAATCGATGGCGCCGGCGAAGCGGCCTGCGTCGGTCTCGTAATCGTTGCGCGTATCCAGCAGCACGACCTCGCGCCCGGCATCGTCATGGCCCTGGTCGAGCCAGCGCTTCAGCGTGGCGGCTTCGACCGCCGGCGCGCGGCCCCGATGCGGCGCGACGGGTGCGCGCAGGGTGATGATCTCGCGCTTGAGCCGCACGCGCAGGCGCCCGAAGGGCACCTCGTCGGAGAGCGACTCCTTGACCGCCAGATCGGCAAAGCGCGGATCCTCGCGCAGCCAGCGGAGGAAACCCTCGACGGCATCGCGCGCCCCGGCGAGGAACAGATTGATGCCTTCGGGCGCCAGCAGGATCGTGCCCCTGAGCGCCAGCGCTTCGGCACGCGCGCGCAAGGATTGTCGCAGTGCGGGCAGGTCCGCGAGCGGGACGAAGCGGTAGGCGGCGACGTTGACGATCATGGGAGCGGGGAGCGGCAAGCCGTCGATTATACCGGCGTGACGGCACGCGGCAGCGCCGCCAGTGCGTCGAGCAGGCAGTCGACGTGTTCCTCGTCGTGTGCGGCGCTCAGCGTGATGCGCAGGCGCGCCTGGCCGGCCGGCACCGTCGGTGGCCGGATCGCCACCACCAGCAGGCCCCGGGTTTCCAATGCCTGCGCGGCGGCAAGCGCGGCAGCGGCGTCGCCCAGCAGCACGGGCTGGATCGGCGTATCCGAAGCGGCCAGCGGCAGGCCCAGCTGCGCGGCGCCGGCACGGAAGCGGGCGACCAGCGCGGCGAGCTTTCCGCGCCGCCAGTCTTCCGTTCTCGCCAGCTGCACCGCCGCGAGCGCAGCGGCAGCCAGCGCCGGCGGCATCGCGGTGGTGTAGACATAGGTGCGGGCGAACTGGGCGAGCCCTTCGATCAGCGCGGCCGAGCCGGTGACGAAAGCGCCGTGGCTGCCCAGCGCCTTGCCCAGGGTAGCCATCAGTACCGGTACTTCGCGCGAACCCAGGCCGGCCTCGGCGACGCTGCCGGCACCCGCGGGTCCGAGCACGCCCAGACCGTGCGCGTCGTCGACCATCAGCGTGGCGCCCTCGCGCCGGCACAGCGCGGCCAGTTCGCGCAGCGGGGCGCGGTCGCCGTCCATGCTGAACACGCCGTCGGAGGCGAGCAGCGCGGCGGCGCCGGGTTCGCTTGCCAGCTGCCGGGCCGCGGCGGCGGCATCGCCATGCGGATAGCGGCGCAGCACTGCGCCGGCCAGCGTGGCGCCGTCGAGCAGGCAGGCATGGTTGAGCTTGTCCTGCACGCACAGGTCGCCACGGCCGAGCAGCGCCTGCAGCACGCCGAGGTTGGCCATGTAGCCGGTGGAGAACAGCAGCGCGCGTTCGCGGCCGGTCCAGTCGGCCAGCGCTTCCTCCAGTTCGGCATGCTCGCGGCGGTGGCCGCAGAGCAGGTGCGCGGCGGTGCTGCCGACGCCTTCGTCGTCGGCCGCGCGCTTGAAGGCAGCGATCAGCTGCGGGTGCTGGGCGAGGCCGAGGTAGTCGTTGGAACAGAAGCCGAGCAGGCGACGCTCACCGGTTTCCAGCCATGGGCCTTGGGCATGGTCGATCGTGCGGGCGCGGCGCAGCAGGCCGGAGCGGGCACGTTCGGACGTCTGGATGGCCAGGCGCTGCAGCAGGTCGGCGCGCCCGGGTGCTCCGCCAACGGCCGAGCCGGACGGGAAGGCGACGTTTGGCGCGGGTTCGATCATGGCGGAGGACGGCGTGCTGCCCGCGCGGATCAGGCCGGCTCGCAGATGTCGGCGTGGACGGTGCCCGACCGTTCCACCCGTTCCATCGGATGCAGGTCCAGCCGTGCGAACAGCGCGCGGTCGGCAGCCACGTCGGGGTTGCCGGTGGTCAGCAGCTTCTCGCCGTAGAAGATCGAGTTGGCGCCGGCGTGGAAACACAACGCCTGCACCGCCTCGTCCATCTGCTGGCGGCCGGCCGACAGCCGCACCATCGACTCCGGCATGAGGATCCGCGCCACCGCGATGGTGCGCACGAACTCGAACGGGTCCAGCACCGCGGTGCCGTGCAGCGGCGTGCCTTCGACCTGCACCAGCTGGTTGATCGGCACCGACTGCGGGTGCTCGGGCAGGTTGGCCAGCGCCTGCAGCAGACCGGCGCGCTGCTCGCGCGATTCGCCCATGCCGACAATGCCGCCGCAGCAGGTTTTCAGGCCGGCATCGCGCACGTGGCCGAGCGTGTCCAGGCGATCCTGATACTCGCGCGTGTGGATGATCTGGCCATAGAACTCCGGCGCGCTGTCGAGGTTGTGGTTGTAGTAGTCCAGGCCGGCGTGCTTGAGGGTGTCGGCCTGTTCGCCGCTCAGCATGCCGAGCGTGGCGCAGGTTTCCAGGCCCAGCGCCTTCACTGCGGTGACGATTTGCGCGACCTTGGCGACATCGCGGTCCTTCGGGCTGCGCCAGGCCGCGCCCATGCAGAAGCGACTGGCGCCGGCGTCACGCGCAGCCCGCGCGCGCTCGAGTACGGCCTCCACGCTCATCAGCTTCTGGGCCTTCACGCCGGTCTGGTAGCGCTGCGCCTGCGGGCAGTAGGCGCAATCCTCCGGGCAGCCGCCGGTCTTGATCGAGAGCAGCGTCGACACCTGCACCGCGTTCGGGTCGTGCCGCTCGCGATGGACCGCGTGCGCGCGATGCAGCAGGTCGTTGAACGGCAGCGCGAACAGCGCGGCGACTTCCGCGCGCTTCCAGTCGTGGCGGATGTTGGCAGGAATCATGGGTGGCGCGGCTCCGCGTGGGGACGCGGCAGTGTGGGAACGGGTCCGGTCGGTGTCAACTCGAAAAGACACTTTTTGGTTGACGCACCTAGCCCAAGCGGGTCCGTTACCATGCGTGAACCCCACTCCCACGGAGCAAGCCGATGAGCGCAGGTCAGGGCAGCACCGGCAACGTCATCGCCGCGGTGTGCAGCTTCTTCATCCCCGGCCTGGGCCAGCTGGTGCAAGGGCGGTTGCTCAAGGCCGCCATCATGTTCGTGCTCGCCGCGGCGCTGTGGATCGTATGGTTGGGCTGGATCATCCACCTGTGGTCGATCCTCGACGCGGCGCTGTACAAGCCGCGGGGCTGATCCGAGCCGATGCGCATGGATGCGCTGTCCCATCCCCTGCAACGCCTGCAGGCCTGGCTGTTGCCGTGGCGCTGCCTGCTGTGCGGGGCCGCCGGCGCCGATGGGCTGGACCTGTGCCGCGCCTGCGCCGCGGAGTTGCCGCGAAACCACCACTGCTGCGCGCGTTGTGCGCTGCCGCTGCCAGGTTCGGTGGCGTCGTGCGGCGCCTGCCAGCGCAAGCCGCCGCCGTGGCAGGCGGCCTGGGCGCCCTTCCGCTACGGCTGGCCGCTGGACCGGCTGGAGGCACGCTACAAGTTCGGCCGCGAACTCGCTGCCGGGCGCACGCTGGCCGAGCTGTGGCAGCGACTGCCACCGCCGCTCGCGCGGCCGGCACTGATCCTGCCGGTGCCGCTGCATCGCGCGCGTCTGCGCCAGCGCGGCTACAACCAGGCGCTGGAGCTGGCCCGGCCGGTCGGTCGCGCGCTCGGCATTCCGGTGCGGCACGACGTGCTCCTGCGGGCGCGTGCCACCGCGGCGCAGACCGAGCTGGATGCGGCCATGCGCCGGCGCAACGTGCGTGGGGCGTTTGCATTGCGTGATCCGGTGGCGCTGCCGGCGCACGTGGCCGTGCTGGATGACGTGATGACTACCGGCGCGACGCTGGCCGAATGCGCGCGGGTGCTCAGGCGGGCGGGCGTGGCGCGGGTGGACGTGTGGGCATTGGCGCGGGCGCCATCGCCGCGTGGGCGGTAGCCGGGTGCGCTCGTTGATTCTGGCCTCGCCTGCAGACAGGTCGGGCGGATCCGTTGGGGGCGCGGGACCTCGATCCCTTCATTTCACGGCGAGGCCGAGCACGATCCCTATCCACAGCGCCAGGCCGACCCAATTGTTGTGCCGGAAGGCTGCCAGGCAGGCATCGCGCGCGCGGCGGCGGATCAGCCACAGCTGCCAGCCGAACAGGCCGGCGGCAGCCAGCAGACCGAGCCAGTATGGCCACGGCAGTTGCGCGCGCTGGCCGACAAACAGCATGGCCAGCAGGAAAGTGCCGATCAGCATTCCCAAGATCGGCACGTCCGCATCGCCGAACAGGATCGCGGTGGACTTGGCGCCGACCTTCAGGTCGTCGTCGCGGTCGACCATCGCGTACTCGGTGTCATAGATCACCGACCACAGGATGTTGCCCAGGAACAGCAGCCAGCCCAGCGGCGGCACCGTGTTGGACACCGCTGCGAACGCCATCGGGATCGCCCAGCCGAACGCCGCGCCCAGCACTACCTGCGGCAGGTAGGTCCAGCGCTTGGTGAACGGGTAGATCGCCGCCAGCGCCCCGCCGGCGAAGGACAGCTTGATGGTCAGCGTGTTGGTGAACAGCACCAGCACGAACGAAAAGGCCAGCAGCACGCCGAACACGATCAATGCCTCGCGCGGGCTGACCCGTCCGCTGGCGATCGGCCGCCCGGCAGTGCGTGCCACCTGCGGATCGAGCTTGCGGTCGGCGAAGTCGTTGATCGCGCAGCCGGCCGAGCGCATCGCGAACACGCCCAGGGTGAAGATCGCCAGCGTGCCCCACGGAGGAAAATCGCCGGCCGCCAGCCATAGTGCCCACCAGGTCGGCCACAGCAGCAGCAGCGCGCCGATCGGGCGGTCCATGCGGGTGAGCACGAGGTAGTCGGCGGCCTTTTCGCGCCAGCGCGGCGGCAGCCGGCGCAGCAGCAGTTCGAGCACGCGGGTGGCGCGGGTCGAGCTGTCGGCCGGGCGGATCGGCCGCTGTGCGGGAGGCCGCGGCCGCGCCGTGGTCGGTGGCATGTGCTGCTGGCGTTTGCGAGAAGGAGGAGGGGCCATGCCGGGAAGTTTAGCCCGGCGTGATCTGCTCGATTGAGCGGCACGGCGCTTTCGGCCGCTCGGCGGATGCCCCGGAAGAGCGGTTCCAGGGCATGCTACTCACGAGCCCATCCAACTTTCTTTGCGCGGGACGGGCAGGACTCAGAGCGGCGGCGGTGCCAGCGGGTCGTTCTCTTCCAGCGGGCTGCCCAACGGATCGGCATCGGCGTCCCGCGCCGGGCTGGCATGCCCGGGATTGCGGATTTCCTGGTCCGGACGCTGCTTGCCAGGCTGGGCGATGGGCGGCTCCGGATGCTGTGGGTTGTTCGGCATGAGCGATCTCCTGCTGGTTCGTGGATGCCGAGCGTCGCGCATGCGCCGTCAAGCGGGCGAGATCGCGCGGTGAGGCCAAACACGCGGGGCAGTTTGAATCCAGGGGCCGCAGCGCGGCTCAAGCCATGGGCGGCCATGCCGATAAAGCGGGCCAGAGAACCCGCCGCGCCGCGGCGGGCGTGGGGTCGGGAACGCTTCAACGCCTGGGAGGCCAGCATGTCCGTCGCTTGCGACATCGTTACGCAAGAGGCGCCCGCCTTGCTGGCGCGGGCGCAGCCGGTGGCTGCCCCGGGGCCTCGATCGGTCGTGCCGTCGGCGCACGCGCGGCTGCTGGACTCGGTCGCCGCGTTCACCCACCACCGCGATATCGACGCGCTCGACCACAGCCTGGCGCTGTCACTGGCCGAGCTGGCGCCGGCCCGCGAGGTGCTCCTGTGCAAGCGCACGATCGACGGCCGCCGGATGGACAGCCTGGTGCGCTGCGTGGCCGACGCCAGCGGCGGGTTCGTCGTCGGCGCATGCGACCCGGACGAGCACGACCCTGCGCTGCAGCCGGTCTGGCACTGCATGGACGGCCAGCGCAGCCACGTCGAGGTCGGCGAGGACGGCTGCCACCGGTTGTACGTGCCGATCCTGCACGAAGGCCGCGCACTGGGTGCGCTGCAGCTGGAGAGCGGCGCCGCGCTGGACGGCGCACGCGCGCTGGCCGAGGGCTTCGCGCGGATCTACGCCAACTACATCACGCTGCTCAACGAGAGCGAACGCGACAAGCTCACCGGCCTGTACAACCGGCGCACCTTCGAGCGCCACCTGCAACGGATGTTCCTGCCGCTGGCCGTCGCGCGCCGGGCGCAGGAGCGCCGCGCGGCGGGCCTGGGCACGCCGTCGGTGTGGCTGGCGATCTTCGACATCGACCACTTCAAGCGCATCAACGACACCTACGGGCACATCTACGGCGACGAGGTGATCCTGCTGCTGGCCCAGCAGATGCGCGCCTGCTTCCGCCAGGGTGACGTGCTGTTCCGTTTCGGTGGCGAGGAATTCGTGATCCTGCTCACCGGGCACGACGAGGCGGAGGCGCGCGGTGCACTGGAGCGCTTCCGCGAGCGGGTGGCCAGCTACCTGTTCCCGCAGGTCGGATACGTCACCGTCAGCGTCGGCTACGCGCGCGCGGCGCCGGGCGATTACCCGGAGTCGGTCATCGATCGCGCGGACAAGGCGCTGTATTACGCCAAGGAGCATGGCCGCAACCGCACGCATGGCTACGAGGAAATGCTCGGGCGCGGCGAGCTTGCCTGCGAGCTCATGAGCACCGGCAGCATCGACCTGTTCTGAGCGGCGCTCGGCGCGCGTCGGGTCGCACAAGGCATCACGACGTCGCGCCCCTCTTGCGCAGGCCCCGGCTGACGCTCTTCCGCATGCACGGAGGAACATCTCCCCAAGCCCAGGGCTGCGGGTCCTCGCGCTCGAGCAGCAGCGGCCGGCCGAGCTGCTCGGACAGCTGCGCCGCGACGTCCGGCGGGTTGACGCGCGCCGCCTCGTACACCCGCGCGTGCACCAGCAGTCCGACGGTGCCGGGCAGGTCGTGCTGCGTCACGGCGGCGACTGCTCCACTTCCAGCACGTCGACCAGCCGGCGCGCCTTCTGCACCAGCCGGTCCAGCGCGGGAACGTCGCCGCGCACCTCCAGCACCATCCGTGCGATCGACGGATCATCGGTGGCGCGCACGGTCAGTGCGTCGATGTTGCAACTGCGGGTGGCGAACAGCCCGGCCACGCGCAGCAGCGTGCCGGCCTCGTTCTGCAGCAGGATGGAAAGCGTGTGCGGCATCGGCGCGTCCCTTCAGAACATCGCGCCGGCCGCGGCCAGCGGCGCGGCGGCCTCGCGCGAGGCGATATGCGGGCCGGTGACCATCTGCGCGTAGCTCGCACCGGGGCCGACCATGGGGTAGACGCAGGCGTCCGGGTCGATCGCCACTTCCAGGAAGGCGGGTCCGTCGAAGGCGAGGAAGGCGGCGATCGTTTGCTCCAGCGCGTTGCGATCGTCCAGCCGGCGCGCCCAGGCGAAGCCGTCGGCCTGCGCCGCACGCACGAAGTCGCGCCGGCGGCCCGGTCGCGCGGAGGCGGCAAAGCGTCCGCCGTAGTAGAGCCGCTGCCACTGCCGCACCATGCCGTCCCCGCCGTTGTCCAGCACCAGCACCTTCACCGGCAGCTCCAGGCGCGCGATGGTTTCCAGCTCGCCGGCATTCATGCGGATGCTGGTGTCGCCGTCGATGTCGATCACCAGCGAGTCCGGCCGCGCCAGCTGTGCGCCGACTGCGGCGGGCAGCCCGAAGCCCATCGTGCCCATGGCGCCGGAGGTCAGCCACTGCCGCGGCTCGCGGAAGGCGAGCCATTGCGCCGCCCACATCTGGTGCTGGCCCACGCCGGTGCTGACGATGGCGCGGCCCTGCGCGTGGCGGTCGATCGCTTCGAGCACCGCCTGCGGCTGGATCAGCGGGCTGGCGCGGTCGTAGTTCATCGCGTGGTCGCGCTTGGATCGCGCCAGGTGCGCGTGCCATTCGGCCAGATCGGGACGCACGCCGTGCGCTCGCCCCCACGCGGTCAACCGATCCAGTGCACGGGCGAGCGGTCCGACGTGCTGCCAGTGGACCGGCTTGACCTTGCCCACCTCGCCCGGGTCGATGTCGACCTGCGCCAGGAAACGCGCGCGTGGCGCGAAGCGGTCGGGTGCGCCACACACGCGGTCGTCGAAGCGCGCACCCAGCGCGCACAGGAAGTCGCAGTCCTCCACCGCATAGTTGGCGTACGCGGTGCCATGCATGCCCAGCATGTGCAGCGCCAGCGGCGCGCGGGTGTCGACTGCGCCGATGCCCATCAGGCTGGTCGTCACCGGCAGGCCGAACGCATCGGCGAAAGCACGCAGCGCCGGCGCGGCGCCCGCCGCGACCACGCCGCCGCCGGCATACAGCAGCGGGCGGCGCGCGCGTCGCAGCGCTTCGAAGAACGCGACACATTCGGCGTCGGACAGCGCGGCCTGGTCGCTCCGGCGCAGCCGCGCGCGGTAGCCGGGCAGCGCCAGCTCGCCCTCGCCGTGGAAGCGCAGCGCGGCGTTCTGCACGTCCTTCGGGCAGTCGACCACCACCGGCCCCGGCCGCCCGCTGCGCGCCAGCATGAAGGCGCTGCGCAGGGTCGCCTCCAGCCGCGCCGGATCGGTGACCAGGAACACGTGCTTGGCACAGGCGCCCATCAGGTGATGCACCGGCGCCTCCTGGAAGGCGTCGCTGCCCAGTGCGGCCGTACCGACCTGGCCGCAGACCACCACCAGCGGAATCGAATCGGCCATGCAGTCCTGCACCGGCGTGACCATGTTGGTCGCGCCCGGCCCCGAGGTGACGATCGCCACGCCGACCTTGCCCGAGGCACGCGCGTAGCCGGCCGCCATGAAACCCGCGCCCTGCTCGTTGGCCGGCACCACCAGCGGCATCGGCTCACGGCCATCCTCGCCGGCATGCGTCGCGTTGTGCCGGTACAGAGCGTCGAACACCGGCAGGATCGCGCCGCCGGCGTAGCCGAACAGCATCTGCACACCCTCGTCGGCAAGCACCTGCACGATCACCTCCGCGCCGGTCAGCGGCTGGCCGGCGCGCGGGTGGATCGCAGGTGGGTTCGGCTGGGCGTTCACGAGGGCAACTCCTTGGGGAAGCGAGGGTGGGAAGCCCGCTCCCCGCAGTGCGGGGAAGGGCACGGGCTCACGCGGCGACGCGCGCTAACCCACCACCTTGAGCGGCGCCGGCTCCTCCTTGGCCGGCTGCAGCCACGGCATGCGCGCACGCAACGCCGCGCCGACCTTCTCGATCGGGTGATCGAGGTCGGCCTGCTTCAGACGCCGGTAGTTGGGCAATCCGGCCTGGTGCTCGGCGATCCACTGCCGCGCGAAGGTGCCGTCGCGGATGTCGTCGAGCACCGCGCGCATGCGCTCCTTGGTGCCGGTGTCGACCACGCGCGGACCGCTGACGTAGTCGCCGTACTGCGCGGTCTCGGAGACGAACTCGAGCATCTTCGTCAGCCCGCCCTCGTAGAACAGGTCGACGATCAGCTTCAGCTCGTGCATCACCTCGTAGTAGGCGATCTCCGGCTGGTAGCCGGCTTCCACCAGCGTCTCGAAGCCCTTGGTGACCAGCTCGCTGGCGCCGCCGCAGAGCACGGCCTGCTCGCCGAACAGGTCGGTCTCGGTCTCCTCGCGGAAGTCGGTCTGGATCAGCAGCGCGCGGCCGCCGCCGATCCCATCGGCATAGGCGCGCGCCTTGGCCGCGGCCGCGCCGCTGGCATCCTGGTGCACCGCCCACAGGCAGGGCACGCCGCGGCCGCGCGCGTATTCGCTGCGCACCAGCGCGCCGGGGCCCTTGGGCGCCACCAGCACCACGTCGATGTCCTTGCGCGGCTCGATCTGTCCGTAGTGCACGTTGAAGCCGTGCGCGAACAGCAGCGCCGCGCCCGGCGCGATATGGGGCGCGATCGCCTCGCGGTAGAGCGCCGGCTGCGCCATGTCGGGAGTGAGCACGGCGACCAGCGCCGCACCTTTTACCGCTTCGGCCGGTTCGGCCACGGCGAAGCCCTCGGCCTGCGCACGTTGCCAGGACGGGCCGCCCTTGCGCAGGCCGAGCACCACTTCGTGGCCCGAATCGCGCAGGTTGAGCGCGTGCGCGCGGCCCTGGCTGCCGTAGCCGAGCACGGCGGCGCGGGTGTGGGCGAGCGGGTTGGGTGCTGGTGTCGTCATGCGATGTTCTCCAGGTTTGCCCCTCGCGTCGGAGGGGTGGAAGTGAGGGGTCAGGCGGTGACGGAGGCCGGCGCGCGGCGGGCTTCTTCTGCGCTGCGTGCCGCGTTCGGCCGGGCGATCCAGGGCAATGCGGCGTGGGTGGTGGCGCCGTCGGAGGCCGAGCCGACCAGCTGCGCGTACTTGGCCAGCGCACCGCGGGTGACCTTGGGCGGCGCCGGCTGCCACGGCCGGCTGGCGAGATCGGCGCCGGTGAAGAGCTCGCGCCGGTGCGCGTCGATGACGATGGTGTCGCCCTCGCGCAATCGCGCGATCGGTCCGCCACGCGCCGCCTCCGGCGCCACGTGGCCGACCATGAAGCCGCGGGTGGCACCGGAGAAGCGGCCGTCGGTGATCAGCGCCACGCTGTCGCCCAGGCCCCGGCCGATCAGTGCCGCGGTGACGCCGAGCATCTCGCGCATGCCCGGTCCGCCGGCCGGGCCCTCGTTGCGGATCACCACCACGTCGCCGGGCTGGATCGCGTCGCCCTGGACGGCGGCGAAGGCGGCTTCCTCGCTCTCGAACACGCGCGCGCGGCCCTCGAAGCGCTCACCCTTGCCGGGTAGCTTCAGCACGCAGCCTTCCGGCGCGAGGTTGCCGTAGAGGATCGAATAGCCGCCGCGGGGCTTGAGCGGTGCGGTCACCGGATGCACCACGTCCTGCGCTTCGGCGCGCGGCGCGGCGGCCACTTCGGCGAACAGCCAGCGGCCGGTGACGGTGGGTGCGTCCTCCAGCATGCCGGCGGCAATCAGCTCCTGCGCCACGCGCGCGCTGCCGCCGGCGCCGAACAGCTCCACCGCGGTGTAGCGCCCGCCGGGGAGCAGGTCGGCGATCACCGGCGTGTGCTCGGCGGCTGGCTGGAAGTCCTCCAGCGTCCACGCCACGCCGGCCTCGCGCGCGATCGCCAGCAGGTGCAGCACCGCGTTGGTTGAGCCGGCTGTAGCGGCGACCATGCGTGCGGCGTTGGTGAGCGAAGTGTGGGTGAGCAGTGCGCGTGGCGTGCGGCCCGCGCGCAGGCATTCCATCACCAACTCGCCGCAGCGATAGGCCGCCGCGCGCTTGGCCGGGTGCGTGGCGGGAATGTCGTTGAAGCCCAGTGGCGACAGGCCGAGTGTGGAGAGCACCATCGCCATCGTGTTGGCGGTGAACTGCCCGCCGCAGGCGCCGGCGCCAGGGCAGGCGTGGCGCTCGACCGCCGCCAGTTGCGCGTCGTCGATGCGGCCGGCGCCGTGCGCGCCGACCGCTTCGAACACCTGCTGCACCGTGATCGCGTGGCCCTCGTGCCGGCCGTGGTCGATGGTGCCGCCGTAGAGTGCGACGCCGGGGATGTCCAGCCGCGCCAGCGCCATCGCCGCGGCCGGGATGGTCTTGTCGCAGCCGCACAACACCACCATCGCGTCCAGGCAGTGGCCGTCCACCGCCAGCTCGATCGAGTCGGCGATCAGTTCGCGGCTGACCAGCGAGGCGCGCATGCCCGGCGTGCCCATCGCGATGCCGTCGGTCACCGCGATGGTGTTGAACTCCACCGGCGTGCCGCCGGCCGCGCGGATGCCCCCGGCCGCCGCCTCCGCCAGTTCGCGCAGGTTGAGGTTGCAGGGCGAGACGTTCGACCAGGTGTGCACCACCGCGACCAGCGGCTTGGCGATCGCCTCGTCGTCCAGGCCGGTGGCGCGCAACATGGCGCGGGCGGGCGCGCGGTCGGGGCCGCGCTTGATCAGGTCACTGCGCATGGGCGCTCCGGGATGGGATGGAAGTTGCCCCCTGCGTGGCGGGCGGAACGGCGGGGAGGGCGGGTTCCGGTCTCCGGCACGCAGGGGAGCAGGGAGCGGCCGTCCCTGGCCGTGCAGCGGCGGCGCGCATCATCCGCATGCGCGCACGCCGGCGAAGAAGGCGTGGTGGTTGGCCGCGTCGTCGGCCAACGCGACCAGCACCGCGTCGAGCACCGCGGCGGTGCCGGCCTGGCCGCCGAGGTCGCGGCTGCGCGGGCCGTGCTCGAGCACCTGCGCCACCGCGGACTCGACCGCCCGCGCCTCGGCGTCCAGTCCCAACGAGTGGCGCAGCAGCAACGCCGCGGAGAGGATCGCGCCGAGCGGGTTGGCCACGCCCTGGCCGGCGATGTCCGGTGCCGAGCCATGGATCGGCTCGTACAAACCGCGCCCGCCCTCGCCCAGCGAGGCCGAAGGCAGCAAGCCCAGCGAACCGGCCAGCGCCGCGGCCTCGTCAGTGAGGATGTCGCCGAACAGGTTCTCGGTGACCACTACGTCGTAGCGCTGCGGCTGGGTCAGCAGCAGCATCGCCATCGAGTCGACCAGCTGGTGTTCCAGCCGCACGTCCGGGTACTCGGCGGACAGGCGCGTGACGGTGCTGCGCCAAAGCCGCGAGGTCTCCAGCACGTTGGCCTTGTCCACCGAGGTGAGGTGGTGGCGGCGCGCGCGCGCCAGCTCGAACGCGCGCCGCGCCACGCGCTCGACCTCGGCCACGGTGTAGCGGCACTCGTCGGTGGCGGTCTCGTCGCTGCGCGTCTTGGCGCCGAAGTAGGCGCCGCCGGTGAGCTCGCGCACGAACACGACGTCCACCTCGTGCAGCCGCTCGTTCTTCAGCGGCGACAAGGCGGCGAGCGCCGGGTGCACCGTAAGCGGGCGCAGGTTGGCGTACACGCCCAAGGCGGCGCGCAGGGCCAGCAGGCCCTGCTCCGGGCGCACCTTCGCTTCAGGGTCGGACCACCGCGGTCCCCCCACCGCGCCGAGCAGCACCGCGTCGGCCTGCCGGCAGGCATCCAGCGTGGCGGCGGGCAGCGGCTCGCCGGTGGCGTCGATGGCGCAGCCACCGATCGGGTGGTGGCTGAAACGGAAGCCGTGGTCGTAATGCTCGGCCACGGCTTCCAGCACGGCCACCGTGGCGGCGGTGACTTCGGGGCCGACGCCGTCGCCGGGCAGGGTAACGATGTGCGCTTTCATGCGGCCTCCGGGTGGGTCTGTTCGTAATGGGCGATGGCTTGCGACTGGCCGAGCAGAAAGCCGAGCTGGTCGACGCCGTGGAGCAGGCAGTGGCGGGCGAACGGTTCCAGCGCGAAGCCGATGCGGCCGCCGTCCGGGAGTTCGACGAACTCCCCGGCCACGTCGATCGCCAGTTCGATGCCGGGGTGGTCGAGCAGCCAGCGATGTGCCGGCGCATCGATGACCAGCGCGAGCAGGCCGTTCTTCAGCGCATTGCTGCGGAAGATGTCGGCGATCTCGCTGCACAGCACGGCGCGGAGCCCAAAGTCGAGCAGTGCCCAAGGCGCGTGCTCGCGCGAGGAACCGCAGCCGAAGTTGCGCCCGGCAACCAGGATCGAGCACCCATGCGCTTCGGTGCGGTTGAGCGGGAAGGCGGGGTTGTCGGCGCCGTCGGGCAGGTAGCGCCAGTCGTGGAAGCAGAGCTTGCCGAGGCCGTTGCGGGTGGTGGTGGTGAGGAAGCGCGCCGGGATGATGCGGTCGGTGTCGATGTTCTCGTCCGGCAGCACGGCGGTACGGGAGTGCAGGCGGGTGATCGGTTTCATCGGGAAGCCTCGCGGGAAACGACAGCCCCCTCTCCCCTGCCTATCAAGGATGGGGGAGAGGGTCGGGGTGAGGAGCCGGGGCGCGCGGGGAAGGCTGTTGGGCGAGGGTTAGAGGCGCGTGCTTGCGCGCGCTTTTTTTGCGCCCGCTCCGTAGTCGGTGTGTCGCAAGAGCGGCCCCTCGTCCCAGCTCTCTCCCCGGCGGGGAGGGGGCGCAAGGATCCCGCGCTCATGCCGCCACCTCCGCCAGCACTTCACGTGCGTCGGCAACAAAACCGGCCACCGCCGACGCGGCCGCCGTAGCCGGACTGGCCAGCACGGTGCGCGCCCCCTTGCCCTGCCGCCCCTCGAAGTTGCGGTTCGACGTCGACACCACGAGCTGCCCCGGCTGCGCCAGGTCGCCGTTCATGGCGATGCACATCGAACAGCCCGGCACGCGCCACTCCGCGCCCGCGGCGTGGAATACGTCGTGCAGCCCCTCCGCCTCGGCCGCACGCCGCACCGCCTCGGAGCCCGGCACCACCAGCATGCGTACGCTGCTGGCCACGCGCCGCCCGCGCAGCACGGCCGCCGCCTCGCGCAGGTCGGGCAGGCGCGAGTTGGTGCAGCTGCCGACGAACACCACGTCCACCGGCATGCCGCGCATCGGCCGGCCGGCCTCGGCGCGCATGTAGGCCAGCGCGCGTGCCTCGGGCGCATTGCGCGGCGCGGGCACCGGTGCATCGAGCGCGATCGCCATGCCCGGGTGCGTACCGTAGGTGACGGTGGGGCGTACCTCGCGCGCGTCGATGCGGATCTCGCGGTCATACGTTGCGCCTGCATCGCTGGCGAGCGCGCGCCAGCACGCCACGGCACATTCCCACGCCTCGCCCTGCGGCACGCGCGGACGGCCCTTCAACCAGGTGAAGGTGATCTCATCCGGCGCGATCAGCCCTGCGCGCGCACCGGCCTCGATCGACATGTTGCAGACGGTCATGCGCTCTTCCATCGAGAGCGCCTCGATCGCCGCGCCGCGGTACTCGATGACGTGGCCGGTACCGCCATCGACACCGATGCGGCCGATCACGTGCAGCACCAGGTCCTTGGCACCCACGCCCGGCGGCAGCGCGCCGTCGACGTGGATCGCCAGCGTCTTGGGCTTGCGCTGCAGCAGGCACTGCGTGGCCAGCACGTGGCCCACCTCGGTGGTGCCGATACCGAAGGCCAGCGCGCCGAAGGCGCCATGGGTGGAGGTGTGGCTGTCGCCGCAGACGATGGTCATGCCCGGCTGCGTGGCGCCGAGTTCCGGACCGATCACGTGCACGATGCCGCGCTCGGCGCTGTCCCAGCCGTGCAGCTCGATGTCGAACGCGCGGCAGTTCGCCTCCAGTTGCGCCACCTGCGCGCGCGCCTCGGCGCTGGCGTAGGGACGCTGGCCGTCCGGGCCGGGTGGCAGCGTGGGCGTGGAGTGGTCGAGCGTGGCCAGCGTGCGGTCGGGACGGCGCACGGCCAGGCCGCGGCCGCGCAGCTCGTCGAACGCCTGCGGCGAGGTGACCTCGTGCACCAGGTGCAGGTCGACGTAGAGCACGGCCGGCGTGTCGGGCGTTTCCGGCACCACCACGTGGGCGTCCCACAGCTTGTCGAACAACGTGCGCGGGTTCATGCGTGGATCTCCTCGCGGGTCGTGGCGGCCACGCTCGGGCGCACCGGATCGTGCACGTGGGTCAGCCAGTGGTGGCGATCGGCGGTCCGTCCGCCGAACAGGTCGAAAAAGGCCTCGCGCAGCGCGCGTGTGACCGGGCCGGGTATGCCGTCGCCGACGCGCTTGCGGTCGACCGAGCGCACCGGCGTGATCTCGGCGGCGGTGCCGCACAGGAACACCTCCTCGGCGCTGTAGAGCGCCTCGCGTGGCAGGTCGCGTTCCTCCACCGGCAGGCCCAGCTCGCCGGCCAGGGTGATCACCGTGTCGCGCGTGATGCCGGCCAGGATGCCGGCGCTGGTCGGCGGCGTGAGCAGTCGACCCTTGCGCACCAGGAACAGGTTCTCGCCGGCGCCTTCGCCGAGCAGGCCTTCGTGGCCCAGCGCGATGCCTTCGTCGTAGCCGCCGCGGCGCGCCTCCAGCGCGATCAGCTGGCTGGAGAGGTAGTTGCCGCCGGCCTTGGCCCAACCGGGAAGCGTGCCCGGCGCCGGCCGCCGCCATGACGACACGCACACGTCGGCGCCACGCTCGGCCGCGTCGCCCAGATACGCCCCCCAGGGCAGGGCGAGTATCGCCACGTCGACCGGACCGTCCGCCTGCGGCAGCACGCCCAGCGAACCGGCGCCGCGGAACACGATCGGCCGCACGTAAGCCGAGCCCATGCCGTTGGCGCGGATCAGCTCCAGGCAGGCAGCGTCGATCTCGTCGGGCCCGTAGCCGACCTCGATGTCGTAGACGCGTGCCGACTCGAACAGCCGCCGCGTGTGGTCGGCCAGGCGGAAGTAGGCCGACCCCTGTGGCGTGGCGTACACGCGCAGCCCTTCGAATACCGACGAGCCGTAGTGCAGCGCATGCGCGCCGACGTGCACGGTGGCGTCGGTCCAGGGCTTGAGCCGGCCGTTGTGCCAGAGGAAGGGAGCGCTCATGCGGTGGCTCCTTGCACGGCAGGTGGGGACGCGCGGCGGGCCTCGGCCTCGCGCGCGATGCGGTTGACGATCGACAGCACCGCCCGCGCGGTGGCCTCGACGATGTCGGTGCTGGCGGCGCGGCCGTGCCAGGTGCGGCCGTCGTGCTCGGCGGTAAGGCGGGCCTCGCCCTGCGCGCCGCTGCCGCTGCGGATCGCGCGCAGCTGGAATCCGGTCAGCTCCAGCGCACAGGCACTGGCGCGCTCGATCGCGCGCAGCAGCGCGTCGACCGGGCCTTCGCCGATCGCCGCCTCGGCCGCCGTGCGGCCATCCTCGTGCTTGAGCCGCACCGACGCCGAGGCGCTGCCGAGCAGGCTGGCGCTGTGCAGGTGGGCGATCGACCACGGACCCGGCGCGTCCGGATCGAGCCCCAGCGCAAGCGCGGCCAGGTCCTCGTCGTGGATCTCGCTGCGCCTCGCCGTCAGCGCCTTGAAGCGCTCGAACAGGCCGTCCAGCGCAGCGTCGTCCGGCGTGTGGCCGAGCGCGGCCAGGCGCTGGCGCAGCGCATGCCGGCCGGAGTGGCGGCCGAGCACCAGCGGCGCATCGTCGGCGCCGACGTCCTGCGGCCGCATGATCTCGTAGGTGCCGCGATGCCTCAGCACGCCGTGCTGGTGGATGCCCGACTCGTGCGCGAAAGCGTTGGCGCCGACGATCGCCTTGTTGCGCGGCACCGGCTGGCGGGTGAGTTCGCCGAGCAGCCGCGAGGTGGCGTGCAGCCGCCGCGTGTCGATGCGCGTGGCCAGGCCGAAGTACGGCGCGCGCACGCGCAGCGCCATCACGATTTCCTCCAGCGCGGCATTGCCGGCGCGTTCGCCGATGCCGTTGATGGTGCATTCCACCTGCCGTGCACCCGCGCCTACCGCGGCCAGCGTGTTGGCCACGGCCAGCCCGAGGTCGTCGTGGCAGTGCGCGGAGAACACTACCGACTCGTCCGGTATGCATTTGCGCAGATAGGTGAACAGGGATGCCACTTCCGAGGGCGTGGCATAGCCCACCGTGTCCGGCGCGTTGAGCGTACCTGCACCGGCCACCGCCACCGCGGCGAACACCTCGGCCAGGAACTGCGGCTCCGTACGCAACGCGTCCTCCGCGGAAAACTCGACCTCGTCGCACAGCCCGCGCGCCCGCGTCACCGCGGCCACCGCCGCGTCCAGCACCTGCGCACGGCTCATGTTGAGCTTGTGCTCGCGATGCAGCGGGCTGGTCGAGAGGAACAGGTGGATGCGCCCGCGCTGCGCGCCTTCCAGCGCCTGCGCCGCACGCTCGATGTCGCCGCGCTGGCAGCGCGCCAACGCGCAGATGGTGCTCTGGCGCACCTGGCGCGCGATTTCCCGTACGGCCGCGAAGTCCTCCTCCGATGCCTGCGGAAAGCCCGCCTCCATTACGTCCACGCCGAGTGTCTCGAGCGATTGTGCGATGCGCAATTTCGCCTTGCGATCCAGCGCGAAGCCGGGCGCCTGCTCGCCGTCGCGCAAGGTGGTGTCGAAGATCCGAACGCGTGGCTCGTCGGCCTGCGTCGGCTTCGTTCCTGCTGTGTCTGGTTTCATCGCATGGGCTCCGTTGGGTGGAGCCGAGGCAAAAAGAAACCCCGCAACCGTTGCCGGGTGCGGGGTTTCAGGTTTGTCAGGTCGGATTCTTCGTTACCTGGACACGCCTCAGCCCGCACCTCCGTTGGTAATGAGGAGGACGAGTACGAGGGCAAGAAGGAGCTGGCCGCGAAGCGACGCGAGGCCCGCGATCACCGGGAGGCGATCCGTCGGGGCAATGCGACGCTGGCTGTTGCGATGCGGCATGTCGTCGACCTTAGGTGCGGCCGTGCGGGCGTGTCAAGCGCTTTCTTATGACGGTTCGTTCTATGCTGCAAAAACGGATGTCTGGACGTCCATACGTCCGGACGTGGCGCGTGGCGTCACGCGGTCCAGTCGCGCAGCCAGTGGCCAAAAGCAGCTTCGTCGGCGGCGATGGGCTCGGCCTGCGGAGAACGTTCGAGCATCGCGGCCAGCGGCGGTGGCACGGGCAGCGGGCACCCCAGCAACGGTTCCAGCACGCTCTCGAACTTGGCCGGATGGGCTGTCGAGACGACGCACCAGGCCTTGTCCCCGCGTACCGGTTCGCGATCGAGCACTGCCAGCGCGGTGGCGGTGTGGGGGCAAACCACTCCGATCTGCCCACGCGCATGGCGCAGCAGGGTCGTACGTATCTCCTCGTCGCTCACGCATTGCGCCCGCAGCGCAGCGCGCAACGCGGCATCGTCGTCGCGGTAGGTCCAGCGCAAGCGCTCGAAGTTGCTCGGCGCACCCACGTCCATCGCGTTGGCGAGCGTGGCCACGGCATCGCGCGGACGGTAGTCGCCGCCGGCGAAGAAATCCGGCAGCGCGGCGTTGGCGTTGCAGGCCAGGCGCACCTCGCCGATCGGCAGGCCCATGGCGCGCGCCCAGATGCAGGCCAGCGCGTTGCCGAGGTTGCCGGTGGGGATGATGAAGTCCAGCGGCATGCCGTGCGTGCGCCACCAGCCCAGGGAGGCATGCGCGTAGTAGCCCATCTGCGGCAGCAGGCGGCCCAGGCTGATGCTGTTGGCCGAGCTGAGCGGTACCTCGCGCTGCAGCTCGGCGTCGTTGAGCGCAGCCTTCACCATGCGCTGGCAGTCGTCGAAGCTGCCTGCCACGCGCAGCGCCTGCACGTTGCCGCCGAAGCTGCCCAGCTGGTGGGCCTGGCGCGGCGACACGCGGCCGTCGGGATAGAGGATCACCACGCGCAGGTCCGGTTGCCCATGAAACGCGGCGCCCACCGCGGCGCCGGTATCGCCGGAGGTGGCGACCAGGATGGTCAGCGGCGGGGCCACCTCGCCGCGCAGGCGGCGCAGGCAGGCGGCGAGGAAGCGCGCGCCGAAGTCCTTGAAGGCGGCGGTCGGGCCGTGGAACAGCTCGAGCAGCAGGGCATCCGGACGTGCGAGCGGGCGCAGCGGCGCCTCGAAGGTGAACGCCTCGGCGCAGATCGCCGGCAATGCGCCAGCCAGCGCGTCGCCGGCGAAGAACGGTGCTAGCAACGTGGTCGCGATGGCGGCCAGGTCGCCGCGCGGATCGAACGCGCGCGGGTCGAGCGTGGGCAGGTGTTCCGGGACGTAGAGCCCGCCGTCGGGCGCGAGGCCGGCGGCGATCGCCCTGCTCAGGCCAACTGCGGGTGCACGGCCGCGCGTGCTGGCGTAGCGCAGCGCGCTCATGCGAGTACCTCGGCTGCGGGACCGTCGATGGGGCCGACCAGCACGTCGCTACCCAACCCGGCCTCGGCGAACGCCGCGCGCATCGCCTCGGCGGCAGCGTGCGCGGCGCGGGCGTCCTCGAACCAGCCGAACACGCTGGGGCCCGCGCCGGAGATGCTCGCGCCGAGCGCGCCGTGGTCGAACGCGGCCTGCTGCACGCGGGCGAAGTTCGGCACCAGCGGCGCGCGCCGTGGCTCGACCAGCACGTCCTTCAGGCCTTCGCGCACCAGCGTGGCGTCGCCGCGCCAGCAACCGGCGATCACCTGGGCCAAATTGGCGCTCTGCGCAACGAAATCGTGCAGGGCATAGGCCCCGGCCAACGCCGCGCGCGCCCGGCGCGTCTCCAGCACGCAGTGCGGATGCACCAGAGCGCAGTGCCAGTGTGCCGGTACCGGGATGCGCACCAGCCGCGACGCGGTGGCCAGCACCAGCCCGCCGATCAGCTGCGGACCGACGTTGTCGCCGTGGCGACCGCCACTGGCCACCGCTTCGCCGTCCATGGCGAAGCCGTACAGCGCCTCACGTGGCAGCGGCGCGTCCAGCAGCGCATTGGCGGCGACCAGCGCAGCCACGCAGGAGGCTGCCGAGCCGGCCATGCCCGAACCCAGCGCGATGCCCTTGTGCAGGGTCAGTTCGAAGCCGTGCTGCAGCTGCAGCGCGTGGCGCAACGCGACCAGCGCGGCGCCGGCCGTGTTGCGTCCGGCCTCCCGCGGCAGCCCCGATACCACGCCCTCGATGGCGGTGATGCGCACGACCGGCTCGTCGATGCACGTCACCTGCGCGCGGTCGCCGGCGCCGGCCAGGGTGTGGCCCAGGATGTCGAAACCCACGCCTACGTTGCCCACGCAGGCGGGGGCGAAGGCGCTGGCGGTGCGGGCGGACGACATGGGCGATTCCTTGGTGAGGTTCATGCGCGTGCTTCCTGGGCCTCGGCGATGCGCAGCACGTCGGCGAACACGCCGGCGGCGGTGACCTGCGGGCCGGCGCCGGGACCCTGCACGATCAGCGGATTGTCGCAGTAGCGGGCGCTGCGCAGCTGCACGATGTTGTCGGTGAGCCGGGAGTGCGCGAACGGATGATGCGCGGGAAGCGCTTCGAGCCGCACCCTCGCCCGGCCGTGGGTGTCGAGGCTGGCGACGTGGCGCAGCCGGCAGCCGGCCGCGCGTGCGCGGGCGAGACGCTCGGCCAGCGGGATATCCAACCCGGCCAGGCCACCTTGGCCGAGGCGATCGAGAAAGGCATCGGTGGAAAGCGCGGCGAGCGCCGGCGGCACCAGGCTTTCCACCTCCACATCCTCCAGCGACAGCGACCAGCCGGCTTCGCGCGCCAGGATCACCAGCTTGCGCGCCACGTCGGTGCCGGAGAGGTCCTCGCGCGGATCGGGCTCGGTATAGCCCTGCGCGTGTGCCTCGCGCAGCAGCATGGAGAACGGCTGCGCGCCATCATGCCGGCTGCACAGCCAGGCCAGCGTGCCCGAGAGCATGCCGTCGATCGCATGCAGGGTGTCGCCGGTGTCGAGCAGGTCGCGCAGCGTCTGGATCACCGGCAGGCCGGCGCAGACCGTGGCTTCGTGGCGCCAGCGCGAAGAGCCAGCCGCCACCGCGGCGCGGATCGCCTGCCAGCGCGGAAGCGGGCCGCTGCCGGCGAGCTTGTTGGGGGTGACCACGTGCAGGCCGGTGCAGAGCCAGTCGGCGTAGCGGTCCGCCACGGCCTCGCTGGCGCTGCAATCGACCAGCACCGCCGGGCCGTCGAGCCCGCGCACGTGGGCCGCGAAGGCGTCCAGGCTGGCCGGGCGCCAGGTCTGTGCGCCGGCGCGGCGGTCGAGCTGTGGATCGTCGCAGTCCAGCCACATGCGATGGCGGGTGGCCACGCCGCGCAGCTCGAGTGCGAGGCCAAGCTGCGTGGCCAGGCGCGTGCGCGCCGCGCGCAGCTGTTCGAGCAGCGCGCCACCGACACGTCCGGGGCCGATCACGCCCAGCGCCAGCGTGCGCGTGGGCAAGGCGGCGGTACGCGGCCGTGGCCGCGAGGGTTCGACGGATGAAGCGGGGATGTCCACGTGAGCCTCCTTGGGTAGAGGCCCCTGGCTCGCGCGACGGTTTCGGTCAGTGCTGCATGCCGGCCCGCCTCGTCGAGGGCGGGGCCGTTGCGTGATGGAACTTATGCGCGCACGGACATCCACCCGGACCAGGCAGTGGTCGTGGTGGTAATGCTCGTGGCGGTGACGGATGGCGCGAGGGCGCCGCCGCGCGCGGCCATGCCCGGCTGAGCCGGGGCGGGGAGTACGCGGGCGCGGGTGGAAAACGGCGACATGGGTGTGGACGTTACGTGGCACGAGCGGGCGGCGTCAACGCAGCTGCTGGGCACGCCACCTGGGAGCCCCGCATCCGCCTGTCGGCCCCTTCACCGCGTTCGCGGGGAAAGACTCGGGCACGTAGCGTTGCGGCCGAAGGGCGGATGGCGGACGCCCCCGCGACAAGCCGGCGGCTTACCGGGACGCCCCCAGATCGATCGCATAGGTGGCGGTGCCGTCGCCATCAGCGCGCAGCTGGCGGATGCCGGTGACGCCGTCCATGGCAGCGATCGCCTGCTTGCCCCCGGCCGCGGTGAAGGTGACGGGACCGCGCGTCTTCATCGGCGCGAAGTGCCACGAACCGGCCGGCAGGTCGGCGCGATCGAGCGTGCCGGTGCGCCTGAGCCAGGCGGCGACGATCTCGCGCACGGCGTCGGTGGTATCGAGCACGATGTTGCTGCCGTCCAGGCCCGGAAAGTTGCCACCGCCGCTGGCGCGGTAGTTGTTGGTGGCGACGATGAACGGCTGCTGCGGCGATACCAGCTTGCCCTGCCAGGTCAGCGATTCGATGCGCTGGCCGACGGGTTTGCCGACGTCGATCACGTAGGCGAGGTCGCCCTGGATCTGATCGAAGTTGAAGCCCGGCATGCGGCTGTTGATCAGCTTCTGCTCGCCGGTCTTCGCCGGGTCGATCCGGTTGAAGCGCGCGGCGGATTTCTCCAGCCAGGCTTTCACGCCGGCGCCGTCGGTCTTCACTGCCGCCAACGTGTTCGGGTAGAAGTAAAGGTCTGCCGCGCTGCGCAGGGTCAGCGGGCCGGGTGGCACGTCGGTGTAGTCGTCCGGCCCGCCGAAGCCGGTGCGGAAGGCGGCCGCCGCGGAGAGTACAGGCACGCCGGCCAGTTCCGGACGCAGCTTGGGCAGCTCGCGCTGCACGTAGTCGCGCTGCGCGGCGTTGACCACCGACAGCGCGGCCATGTCGCCCTCGTCGGCGAAGTAGCTGGACAGGCGCAGCGTGCTCGTGCCGATCGGCGTGTCCACGTACGCAACCGTGGCAGCGTGCGCCTGCGCCACCAGCGGTGCGATTGCCGGGTCGGCGGGCACGCACGCATGCTTCTGCGGGCAGATCGGGCGCACCTCGCTGTGGGTGTCGGCGTCGTCGATCGCCCAGCGGCCACCGGTGCGCTGCAGCGCGAGCTTGATCACGCCCAGGTCCTTGCCGAAGAAGCCGCCCATCACCGCCGGCTTGCCGCGCACGAAGCCGCGTTTGGCATCGACGTCCTTCATGCCCTGGTAGTGCGGGCCCGGGAACTCGGTATGCGAGTGGCCCAGCAGCAGCACGTCGATGCCCGGTAAGCCTGCCAGGTACCAGCCGCCGTTCTCCATGTCGCCGGTGTATGGCGCGGTGTCGAGGCCGCCGTGCAGGATCGCCACCACCAGATCGGGATGTTGCGCCTGGATCTGCGGCAGGTAGCGCCGCGCCGCTTCCACCACGCCGCTCACGGTGACTTTGCCCTTGAGGTTGCGCTGGTCCCACTTGAGGATCGGCGGCGGGGTGAAGCCGATGATGGCCACCTTGAGCGGCACCTCGATGCGGCTGCCGTCGGCGGTGTAGGCCTCGATGGTCTTCCTGACTACCGTCCACGGCGTGAAGATGGGCTGGCCGTCGTGCGCGTCGAAGACGTTGGCCAGCACCAGGGGGAAACGCGGGCCGGCACAGCGTGGCGTGGCCTTGCCGTCGACCGTCATCGGCGTGCCGGTGACCTGCGAGAGGAAGGGCAGGCCGTAGTTGAACTCGTGGTTGCCAGCGGTGCCGCCGTCGTAGCCGACCGCGTCCATCGCCTTGTAGATGGCCAGCTCCTGCGTGCAGCCGACCGGCTTGACCAGCGCCTGATAGTCGGCCAGCACGGTGCCCTGGATGGTGTCGCCGCTGTCGAACAGGAACGTGTTGGGAAATTCCGCGCGCGCGCGGCGGATCAGCGTGGCGGTGCGCTCATAGCCAACGGTCGGGTCCGGCTTGGCCTTGAAGTAGTCCCAGCCCAGCACGTTGGCGTGGACGTCGGTGGTTTCCAGGATCGCCACGTCCGCGCGGGTGCCGTCCGGTGCCACGGCCGGCTTCGTGGCGGTGCCGGCGCAGCCGGCGAGCAGGGCGGTGGCGAGCAGGGGCAACAGCGGGCGGAGCGACATCGGAAGGTCCAGCGGCGATCAGGAAAGGCGGGCAACGTAGCAGATCGCCATGACGATGGGCGGGCGCTGCGCCGTCCTGTCCGGATGCCGTAGGCTTGGCCGGCGCCCCGCTTCCGCAACGGCAAGGCGCTGGCCCACGCGGCGCAGATGGACCGCCCGCTACTGCGGTATGCCGCGTGGTGGGCCACAGCACCAGTCCGACCCGCTCCCGCCGGAGCCCTTTCGTCATGCAGGGTAATAGGTGCCCGCGATCCAGCTCCCGCGTACCGCCAGCGTGTCGTCCAGCACCGCGAAGTCGGCGCGCTGGCCGGGCGCGATGCGGCCATGCGTCTGTTCCAGGCCGAGCCATTCGGCCGGATAGCTGCTGGCCATGCGCGAGGCCTCGGCCAGCGGCAGGCCCAGCAGGTTGACCGCGTTGCGCACGGCCCCGGCCATGTCCAGCGCGCTGCCGGCGAGCACGCCGGCATCGTTCATGCAAATGCCGTTGCGCGCGGTGATGGTCTGGCCGTTGAGCACGTAGTCGGGCCGCGTGCTGCCGACGGGCGGCATCGCATCGGTGACCAGCACGCACTTGCCTGGCGGCTTGGCGTTGATGGCCACGCGCAGTGACGCCGGATGCACGTGGTGGCCGTCGACGATCAGCCCGCACCAGCTCGCCGCGTCGTCCAGCGCGGCGCCGACCACGCCGGGCTCGCGGCTGGTCAGCGGAGTCATCGCGTTGTAGAGGTGGGTAAAGCCGCAGACGCCGGCATCCAGCGCCGCGCGCGTGGTGGCGTAGTCGGCGGCGGTATGGCCGGCGACCACGCGCACGCCGGCGGCGGCCAGGCGCGCGATCACGCCCGCATCGACCCGCTCGGGTGCGAGGGTAAGCATGACCACGCCGCGGCGCTGCGCGGTGAGCGCGAGCAGGTCATCGGTGTCGGGCGTGCGAAACAGCGAGGCGTCGTGGATGCCTTTGCGCGCGGGCGCCAGAAACGGGCCTTCCAGATGGATCCCGAGGATGCCAGGCACGCCGCGCGCGATCGCTGCGTCGACGGCGTCGAGCGCGGCGCGCATCTTCGGCGCGGTGTCGGTAATCAGCGTCGGCAGCAGGCCGGTGGTGCCGAAGCGCCGGTGCGCGGCGGCGATGCCTTCGAGCGTCTCCACGGTCGGTGCATCGTTGAACAGCAGCCCGCCGCCGCCGTTGACCTGCACGTCGATGAAGCCCGGCAGCAGCAGCGCGCCACCGAGGTCGTGGCGCTGCGCCCCGCTCAGGCGCGGGTCGTCCGCGTCGACCAATGCCAGCACGTGGCCGTTGCGCACGAGCACCGCGATGTCGTCGCGCAGACCCTCGTCGGTCATCACGCGGGCGTTGGCGAGCGCGAGCAGGGGTTCGGGCATCACAGGGTCTCCGTAACCTTGCGCAGATGCGGCGGCACGTCCGGATCGTAGCCGCGCGCCAGTGAAAGCGCGGCAGTGGCGCGGTAGAAGCTCTGCACGGCGAGCAGTGGCGTGGTGATCGCCGGCACGCCTGCCGGCAGCGGCAGCGCGTCGGGGCCGGTCGCGCCGGGTGCGGCCACCCACACGCGTGCGCCGCGCGTGCGGAACTCGGCGGCGACGCCGAGGGTGCCTTCCAGCGAACCGTCCTCCTGCGCGAACACCAGTACCGGGAAGCCCGCGCCGACCAGTGCCATCGGCCCGTGCCGGACCTCGGCCGAACTGAACGCCTCGGCGTGCAGGCCGCAGGTTTCCTTGAACTTCAGCGCCGCCTCCAGCGCCGCGCCGAAGCCGTAGCCGCGGCCGACCACGAACAGGTTGTGTACGGCGAGCAGGCCCTCGCCGAGCGCGGACCAGTCGGCCTCCCAGCCCTGGCGAAGGTCGGCGGGCAGGCGTTCGAGCGCGGTGTGCAGCGCCTCGTCGCCGCTCCAGCAGGCGGCCAGCTGCAGCACCGCCGCGAGCGTGGCCAGGTAGCTCTTGGTTGCCGCCACGCTGCGCTCGGGGCCGGCATGCAGTGGCACCACGGTATCGGCGGCCTGCGCCAGCGGGGAGTCGGTGTCGTTGACCAGCGCCACCACCTGGGCACCAGCGGCCTTGGCGGCCTGCACGCTGAGCAGCAGGTCGGGGCTCTTGCCCGACTGCGAGATGGCCACGAACAGCGCGCCCTGCAGCTGCAGCGGAGCGTCATAGATCGAGGCCACCGAAGGTGACGCCGAAGCGGTGACCACACCCAGGCGTGTCTCGAAGACGTACTTGGCATACGCCGCAGCGTGGTCGGAGCTGCCGCGCGCGCAGGTGACGATGCAGCGCGGCGACTGCGCGCGCAGGCGCTCGCCCAGCTCGGCCAGCACGCCGGCGTTGGCGGCCAGCTGATGCGCGATCACGTCGGCGGCAGCGTGCGCCTCCTGGTACATCAGGGTGTCTCGGGGTGATTTCATGGAATGTTCCATATAAGGGGTTGCCGCGCGCCTGAACCCTTCTGCCCCCGGGAGAGAGTGCCCGCGCCTTGATAAAGGATGGGGCGGGTGAGGGCTCGGGCGGAGCGGGATGTGCGGCGATCCGGAGCCCTTACCCCAACCGTTCTCCCGCAGGGAGAGGGGCTTGAGCGTGCGGCATCGTGGCGACCCATCGTCTTCGCTTCGCTACGCCCAGGGCGAACGGTCGAGAGAGCGCCGTTGGCCCTGAGCGAAGGGCCGAAGTCGAAGGGCAGGATGCCTGCCCGCAGCAAAGGCTTCAGCCCTTGCGCGGCGGCGCCGTCGATCCGCGTACCACCAGCTCCGGCACGAAGCCTTCGTTGGCCGTGTCGGGCGCCGAGCCGTCCTGCTGCAGCTCCGCCATCAACCGCAACGCCGCATGCCGGCCGATCTCGGCGGTCGACTGCCGCGCCGTGGTCAGCGCCGGCCAGGCCTGCTTGGAGAAGGGGTTGTCCTCGAAGCCGGCGATGGACAGGTCCCACGGAACGTCCAGTCCGGCCGAACGCGCCGCGGCCAGCACGCCGGCGGCGATCTCGTCGTTGCTGCCGAAGATCGCGGTCGGCGGCTCCTTCAGCGCGAGCAGCTTGCGCGCGCCGCGGAAGCCGTCGTCGAAGGCGTAGCGGCCGGGCAGGATCAGCTTCTTGTTGAGCGGCAACCCGTAGTCCTTCAGCGCGTCCGCATAACCCTGGTAGCGCTCGGGACTGGAGCGGTGGTGCGGCTCGCCCCACAGGAAACCGATCCGCGTGTGGCCTAGCTGGATCAGGTGCTCGGTGATCGCGTAGGCGGCATCGCGGTCGTCCACCCACACGCAGGGTGAGCCGTCCGCCGGGTCCGTGCGTGCCGCCAGGATGCGCACGAAGCAGATGTCGTGAGCCTTCAGCGTGGCGATCAGCTGCGGCTGCTCGGACATCGGCGGCGCCAGCACCAGCCCGGCCAGGCGCGAGCGGCGCACCAGCGCGCACAGCTCCTCGGCCAGCTTCGGCGAGGTCGAATCGCAGGGATGGATCTGCAGGCCGAAGCCGCGCTCGCGGCAAGCCGACAGAACGCCGTTCTGCATGCTGATGACGTAGTGCGCGTTCGGATTGTCGTAGACCAGCCCGATCGCATAGGAATGTGCCGCCCGCAAGCTGCGTGCCGAGAGGTTGGGGCGGTAGCCCAGCGCCTCGATCGCCCGCTCGACCTTCTCGCGCGTGTCCTCGCGCACCGAGGCTTCGCGGTTGATGACCCGCGAGACCGTCTTCAGCGACACGCCGGCGCGCTTGGCGACATCCTTGATGGTGGCGTGCAGCAAGGACGGGCTCTCCTTCGGATCGGCGCGCCATCCTAGCCCACTGCCATGCCGGCGTGGCGGTGCCCTCACCGTGCGTGCGCGCCATCGCCGTCACGCAGGCCCACGCGGTAGCCGCGCAGGCCGTAGAACAGGATGTACAGGTAGCACGGCACCATCAGCGCCGCGAACACCGCCTGGAAGTCGAAGTAGGCCTTCAGGTGCGCGTACAGCTGAGGCACCACCGCGCCGCCGGCGATGCCCATGATCAGCAGCGCCGAGCCTGCCTCGGTGTGGCGGCCCAGCCCGTTGATCGCCAGCGGGAAGATCGCCGGCCACATCATCGCGTTGGCGAACCCCAGCGCCGCCACGAAGCCCACCGAAAGGTAGCCGTGAGTGGCGTACGCGCACGCGCTGAACAGCACGCCCAGTACCGCCGACACCGCCAGGTAGCGCTGCTGGGAGACGAAGCGCGGGATCAGCACCAGCCCGGCCAGGTAGCCCAGCAGCATGCCGCCCAGGGTGAAGGCGGTGAAGAACTTGGTCTGGTCCAGCGGGAGGTGGAAGCCGGCGCCGTAGGTGCCGATCGCGTCGCCGGCCATCACCTCCACGCCGACGTAGAGGAACAGGCAGAGCACGCCCAGCCACAGGTGCGGAAAGCCCAGGATGCTGCTGCCCGCCTGGCCGGTCGGCGCCTCGCTGTTGGCGCTGGCCGGCCGGATCTCCGGCAGCGACGAGCGCAGGATCCACACCGCCAGCACGGCCAGCAGCACGCCCATGCCCAGGTAGGGCGCGTGGACCTTGGCGGCGAATGCATTCAGCAACGCCTCGCGCGCCTGCGGAGTGGCCGCCGCGTGCACCCGGGCATCGATGTCGCCGATGCCCGAGAGCACCAGCGAACCGATCACGATCGGCGCCAGGATGCCGGCGAACTTGTTGCAGATGCCCATGATGGCGATGCGCTGGGCGGCGCTCTCGATCGGCCCGAGGATGCTGATGTAGGGGTTGGAGGCGGTCTGCAGGATGGACAGTCCCGCGCCGATCACGAACAGGCCGACCAGCGCGCCGGCGAACACGCGCATGGTGGCGAACTGGCCGAAGGCCAGCGCACCAACCGCCATCACGAACAGGCCCAGCGCCATGCCCTTTTTCATGCCCGTGCGCCGCAACACCACCGACGCCGGCAGCGAGAAGACCAGGTAGGAAATGTAGAAGGCGAACGGGACCAGGAAGGCGTAGACGTCCTCCACCTGGAAAGCCAGCTTCACGAAGGTGATGAGCGGCCCGTTGAGCCAGGTCACGAATCCGAAGATGAAGAACAGCAGCCCGATGACGAGCATCGGTCCCAGTGTCGAAGGCTTGGTATGACCGGCCGCTAGCGTGGTGGACGACATGGACGGCTCTCCCGAATAGGCAAACGCATTGGCAATGCGAGCGCCGCCGACGCGGCCGCTCCCCCGCCGGGCTTTATGGCCTTGGACGCCAACGTTGTCAATTTATGTCCTCGCCTGGCTCGTGCATGGACCTCGAAAACTCCCCATCCAATGGCCTATGTGCGCCTTCTCCTGATGCATTGCGCCATGCCGCGCAAGACATTTGGGCGCAAGGCGCGAGCCAGCGCCGGAGCGGTATTCCGCGTGGATTCCATTTTGTCGTGGCGGGTCATCAGGGTGGCTCGTGTTGCAGTGCGTGAAGTCACTTTCCGGAAATGTCGGCGAAACGCGTTGACAACGTTGTCATGCCTGTCCAGACTCCGGCCCCGCCGGCGTTCCAAGATGCCGCGCGGACGGGGAAAAGGGAGGAGTCGCGTGGCCGAGGTCGCCAACCCAAGGAGTGCGCCGCAGCGCCTGCCGCAGGAAGCCCTGCTGCTGGCCGCCGACGTCGGCGGCACGCATGCGCGCGTCGGCCTGCTCAGTCGCCGGCCCGATGGCGCCAGCCCGGTGACCGTGCTGCGCTACCAGCGCTACGCCTGCGCCGAATGGCCCAGCCTCGCCGCCGTGCTGCAGCACTTCGTCACCTGCCTCGATGTGCCGGCGGCGATCGACCAATGCGTGGTGGCCAGCGCCGGTTACGTGCTGGACGACGCCATCGTCAACGACAATCTGGCCTGGCCGGTATCGATCCGTGACATCCGGCAGAGCCTGGCGCTCGACCAGCTGGCGGTGATCAACGATTTCGAGGCGGTCGCCTGGGCGACCCAGTTCCTGACCGACGCCGACACGCTGCCGGTGATCCAGACCAGTGCGCCGCCGCAGCAGGGCCCGGTGCTGGTGATGGGACCGGGCACTGGGCTGGGCTCGGCGGTGCTGCTGCCGGGTCAGCCGCACGCGACGGTGCTCGCCACCGAGGCGGGGCAGATCGCTCTGGCGCCGGGCAACGAGCGCGAGATCGAGATCCTGCGCCTGTTCGCGCGCGAGCGCTCGCACGTCTCCTTCGAGTACGCACTGTCCGGCCCCGGGCTGCGCAACCTGTACCGTGCCATCTGCACCCTGCGCGATGTCCCGGCGGTACTGCGAGAGCCCAATGCGATCACCCATGCGGCGCTCATGCGCAGCGACCCCTCGGCGGTCGAGGCACTGGAGGTCTTCTGCGGCCTGCTCGGCAGCTTCGCCGCCGACCTGGTGCTGCTCTATGGCGCGCGCGGCGGTGTGTTCCTCGCCGGCGGCATCCTGCCGCAGATCCGCCAGGCGTTGCTTGCCAGCTCGTTCCGCGAGCGCTTCTTCAACAAGGGCGTGATGCGCCCGTTCCTGCAGCAGGTTCCCGTACGACTGATGGAACACGGCCAGCACGGCGTGATCGGCGCGGCCGGCCTGGCCATCGCCGGGCACGTCGTGGCCGGCTGAGATCGACTGGTAGCAACTGCAATCGAGCGGGCGCGAGCCCATACAACCAGGCAGCGCCCCAACCATCACACGGCGCTGGACTTCTTGAGGGGAGGACGACCATGTCACACCGCAAAACGCTGTTAGCCGCGAGCATTCTCGCCAGCCTGTGTCTCGCCGGTGCGCTGCATGCGCAGGATGCGACCCAGGCCACCACCGGCTCCGACGCCGCTACGCAGGCCTCCAAGGCCCAGGCCGAAAAGGACAGGATCAAGCAGCTGTCCACGATCACTGTCACCGGCATCCGCGGCTCGGTGGAGAAGGCGCTCGACATCAAGCGCGACTCCAACTCGACCATGGAAGTGGTCACCGCCGAGGACGTCGGCAAGCTGCCGGCGCACAACGTGGCCGACACCCTGCAGCGCCTGCCGGGCGTGAACATCAGCTCCTCCAGCGCGGACGAAGGCGGCTTTGACGAGGCCGACCGCGTCAGCCTGCGCGGCACCAGCCCGAGCCTGACCCAGACCCTGATCAACGGCCACGGCGTCGGCTCGGCCGACTGGTTCGTGCTCAGCCAGGGCAACAACGTCGGCCGCAGCGTGAGCTACACCCTGCTGCCGTCCGAACTGGTCAGCCGGGTAGAGGTGCACAAGTCCTCCGAGGCGCGCTTCCAGGATGGCGGCACCACCGGCAACGTCGACATCATCACGCGCAAGCCGCTCGACTTCGAAAAGCAGTACACCACCAACCTCAGCGCCGGCGCCGTCTATGCCGATGCGCCCGGCAAGACGGATCCGCAGTTCTCCGGCCTGTTCAACTACAAGAACACCGGCGGCACGTTCGGCGTGCTGGTGCAGGCGTTCAAGCAGAAGCGCCACCTGCGGCGCGAGGCGCAGGAGATCCCCGGCGGCTTCGCGGTGATCGACCCGACCTCCCCGCTGGCGCAGAGCAACCCCGACCTGGCCGGCGTGCGTGTGCCGGGCTTGCTGGGTTCGACCCTGTTCGAGCAGGTGCGTGACCGCAAGGGTGGCCTGGTCGAGCTGCAGTTCCGTCCCAGCGACGACCTCACGCTGGGCGCGAGCGGCTTCTATTCGAAGATGAAAGCGAACAACTACAACCGCAACTTCATGCTGTGGGGCGGCAACTTCGCCACCAGCCAGGCGCCCGAGCCCGGCTACACCGTGCAGAACGGCGTGCTGACCAACGCCACCTACGCCGGCGTGCCGGGCACGAACTACATCGTGTACGACATGATCTACCGCGAGGCCTCGTCCAAGACGCAGTACTACACCCTGGACGCCGACTGGAACGTCTCCGACAACGTATCGGCCAAGTTCCAGGCCGGCACTACCAAGGGCGTGGGCGAGACGCCGCGGCAGTTCATCGCCGAGGTGACTGCCGCCAATGGCGGTGGCGCCAGCTGGACCACCCACGGCAACAGCTCGCCGGTCGACTGGAGCGTGGGCGGCGACATCAGCCCGGCCGGCGTTACCGGCTTCGGCACCTGGGGCAACCAGGAAGTCCGCGCGGTCGACAAGGAGAACTGGTTCACCGCCGATTTCACCCAGTTCTTCAATGCCGGCGTGCTGCAGTCCTTCGACTACGGAGTGCGCTATGCCAAACATGACCGTCAAGCGCAGTCGCCCGAGGGCGCCTCGCCGGGCGACATCTGGTCGGCGCTGCAGAACGGCGCCACCGCCAATTATCCGAGCGGCTTCGCTGCCGGCATCGGCGGCACCTTCCCACGCAACCTCTGGTACTTCACCCCGGATGCGCTGAAGAGCGCGATCGTCGCCAACTCCACCTGGCTGTCCAACAACGACGGTCCCACCGGCCGCCACAACTACGGCGCCGAGTGGAGCGTGGACGAAAAGAACTTCGCCGCCTACTTCCAGGCCAACTTCGAGGGCGAGAACTGGAGCGGCAACGCCGGCCTGCGCTACGTCAACATCAAGCAGGGCATCGACACCTACTTCGCCGACACGGTCAGCCCCGACGTGAGCAGCCTGTTCGGTGCGTGGGACCGCCGCCACTACGACAACAAGTACAGCCGCGTGCTGCCCAGTGCCAACCTCAAGTTCAACCTGGCCGAGGACCTGGTCCTGCGCGTGGCCGCCTCGCAAACCCAGACCCTGCCCGATTACTCGGCGCTGGGCGCCTCCTCCTACGGTTCGGACCTCAACAAGACCGGCGGTGGCGGCAACCCGAAGCTCAAGCCGGTGATCTCCACCAACCTGGACGCCGGCCTGGAGTGGTACTTCATGCCGCGCGGCTTGCTGTCGGCCACCGCGTACTCAATGAACATGAAGGACTACGTGGCCTACGGCGTGCAGAACCAGCAGCTGTTCAGCGAATTGACCCATCAGCTGGAGACCTACCAGATCTCGATGCCGATCAATGCCGACGCCAAGGTCCGCGGTGTGGAACTGGCTTACGACCAGCCGCTCGGCAAGTACTTCGGGTTCAGCACCAACTACACCTACGCCGACGGCAGCTCGGACTACACCTGGGCCGACGGCAGCGACCACCTGCTGGGCACCTCGAAGAACACCTACAACGTCGGGGCGTATTTCGAGAACGACACGTTCGGCGCACGTGTCAGCTATACCCGCCGCTCGTCGTTCCTGATCGGCCTGTCCGGCACCAACCCGTACTACCAGGACAGCTTCGGCACGCTGGCGGCCTCGCTCAGCTACAAGGCCACCGACTGGCTGAGCTTCAGCCTCGACGCGCTGAACCTCAACAATCCCACGATCAAGTACTACCAGAGCGCGACCATTCCGACCTCGTTCTACGAGAACGGCCGGCAGTACTACCTGAACGCGCACCTGAGCTTCTGATCCACCGCGATTTACGCAGGCCATGGATGGCCTGCCTCTCCCCGCTCGGGCCCGGTCTGCACCTTTCGGGCCCTTTTTTTTTGCGCAGGCCGTGGTGGTGGCATGCTGGGCCGTTCCAAGGAGATGCCGATGATGCGCCGACCGTCCTTGTCCCGTGGTGCCCTGATCCGACGCGCCATGCACCGCGCGGCGTGCCTGTGGTTCGCGTTCGTCCTGTTGCCGCCGTGTGCGGCGTTCGCGACCGAGCCGGCACCGCCCTCCCTGATTCCGCTGCCTGCGCAGCTGAAGCTGCAGCCGGGCCGCTTCACGGTCGACGCGCGCACGCCGCTGGTGCTGGCCAGCCACGATGCGGCCACCCGGCAGACCGGGCAGTACCTCGTCGACCTGCTCGCACGCACGCGTGGCCTCAAGCTGGCCGTCGCCGGCGAGGCCGGCAATGCGCCGGCGATCAGGCTGCGGCGTGACCCGCAAGCCGCGGTGGTGCACGCCGGCGGCTATACGCTCAGCGTCACCCCGCAGGGCATCGACGTGGCGGCACGCGATGATGCCGGGCTGTTCCATGGCGCGATCACGCTCTACCAGCTGCTGACGCCCGACGCGCGCCACGGCGCGGTGGAATTGCCAGCGCTGACCATCCGTGACTGGCCGCGCTTCGCCTGGCGCGGGCTGATGCTCGATTCGGCGCGGCATTTCCAGAGCGTGGCCGAGGTCGAGCGGCTGATCGACCAGATGGCCCAGCACAAGCTCGACGTGCTGCACTGGCACCTCACCGACGACCAGGGCTGGCGCATCGAGATCAAGCGCTATCCAGAGCTGACCCGGATCGGCGCCTGGCGCACGCCGCCGGATGCCGGCCACGACGGCGAGCCGAAGCGCTACGGTGGTTTCTACACCCAGGACGAGATCCGCCGGGTGGTCGCCTACGCCGCCGCGCGCCACGTCGCCATCGTGCCGGAGCTGGACATGCCCGGCCACGCGCAGGCTGCGGTGGCCTCGTATCCGCAGTTCGGTGTCACCGGCAAGCGGCCGCAGGTGTCCGTCGACTCCGGCATCAATCCCTGGCTGTACAACGTGGACGAGGGCACCTTCACCTTCATCGACCGCGTGCTCGACGAGGTGATGGCGCTGTTCCCGTCGCCGTACATCCACGTCGGCGGGGACGAGGCGATCAAGGACCAGTGGAAGGCCTCGCCGGCGGTGCAGGCGAAGATGCGCGAGCTGGGCATCACCAGCGAGGATGCGCTGCAGGGATGGTTCATCGGGCGCGTCGGTCAATATCTCGAAAGGCACGGCCGCAAGCTGATCGGCTGGGACGAAATCCTCGAGGGCGACAACTTGCCGGCCGACGCCACGGTGATGTCCTGGCGCGGCACCGACGGCGCGATCAAGGCGGCACTGCTTGGCCACGACGTGGTGATGTCGCCCTCGCCGGGCCTGTACTTCGACCACGTACAGAGCGACCTCACCGATGAATACGCCAGCCGCTTCGGCGTGGAGTCGCTCAAGGACGTGTACGCGCTGCAGGCCGTGCCTGGCGTGCTGAACGCGACGGAGGCGAAGCACGTGCTGGGTGTGCAGGCCAACGCATGGACCGAGCACATGCCCACCATGGCGCACGTGGAGCACCAGGTGTTTCCCCGGCTCGACGCGCTCAGCGAAGCAGCCTGGTCGCCCGCCACCAGCAACGGCTGGAAGGGCTTCCTCGCGCGCCTGCCGGCCCAACTGGCGCGCTACCGTGCGCAACACGTCAACGTGGCAGACAGCGCCTTCGCGGTGGACATCGGCACCGATCGCAACGTGGCGCTGGCCACCGGCAAGGCCACGGTCACGCTCGCCAACCAGGTCGACTTCGGCGCCATCCACTACACGCTTGACGGCAGCGCGCCCACGCCGGCATCGCCGCGCTATCGCACGCCGTTCAACGTGGCGCTGCCGGCCACCGTGCGCGCCGCCAGCTTCGCCGGTGACGGCAGCGCACTGGCCGCGCCGCGCGAGCGCGTGCTGGACCGCAGCAGCCTGCTTTCCCTGCCCGGCACGGCGCTGGCGAACTGCCCGGGCAGCGACTTCCGCCTCCTCCTGCAGCCGATGCCGGATGCGACGAGCACGCAGCCGGTGTACCCGGTGAACGTGTTCGACAGCTGCCAGGTCTTCCCGCCCACGCTGATGGACGGCATCGCAGCGATCCGGGTGGACGCGGTGCGGCTGCCGCGCAACTTCCAGCTGGCGCACGAGCAGAATCTGGTGGTGTCGCGTCCGCACACCACGCCGTTCGGCGAACTGGTGGTCCACGCCGACCGCTGCGACGGCCCCGTTCTGGCCACCCTGCCGCTGCCCGACCCCACGCACAGCCTGCGCCGGTTCAAGCTCGATGCGGGGCTGCCGGCGCAGGAGGGCGAGCACAGCCTGTGCCTGGTCTACACCGCACCCATCGACGGCGCGCTGTATGCGTTGCGCCGTGTGTCGCTGGAAGCGAAGCGGTGAAAAACCCTCGCCGCGGGTCCGCCGGACCGGCGGCGAGGGCTTTCGGTCGGGACCGCGCCTGATCGCTAAGATCGCCCGATGAGCGAACGCCCCCTCGTCCCGCGCCCCCGGGTCATTGCCCATCGCGGCGCCAGCGCGCACCTGCCCGAGCACACCCTGGCCGCCTATGCGCGCGCCATCGCCGACGGCGCCGACCTGATCGAGCCGGACCTGGTGCTGACGCGCGACGGCGTGCTGGTCGCTCGTCACGAAAACGAGATCGGTGGGACCACCGACGTGGCCGACCATCCCCGCTTCGCCGCCCGGCGGACGTTGAAGCACGTCGACGGCGTGCCGCTCGAAGGCTGGTTCACCGAGGATTTCACCCTCGCCGAGCTGAAGAGCCTGCGCGCGCGCGAGCGGCTGCCCGCCCTGCGCGGCACCGCCCAGGACGGCCTTTACCCGGTGGCCACGCTGGAGGAGATCATCGAGCTGCTGGCGGTCGAGAATGAGCGACGTGGCCGCGCCATCGGCCTGATCCCGGAGATCAAGCACGGCACCTGGTTCGGCCGGCAGGGCCTGCCGATGGAACAGCGCCTGCTTGGCACACTGCGCGCGCATGCCTGTACGCGCAGCGTGCCGGTGGTGATCCAGTCCTTTGAACTGACCAACCTGCGTGCGCTGCGCGCCGGCCTCGGCGACTTGCCGAACGTGCGCCTGCTGCAGTTGATCGACGAGCCCGCTGCGCAGCCTTGGGACGTCGCCGCCAGCGGCGGCGCGTTGCGCTACGCCGACCTGCTCACCCCGGCCGGCCTGCGTGAGGTGGCCACCTACGCCGACGCCATCGGCCCCAACGCGCGAACGATCCTCCCGCTCGATGACCAGGGCCGCCTCGGCCCACCCACGCCGCTGGTGCGCGAGGCGCACGCGGCCGGGCTGCAGGTGCATGCCTGGACCTTCCGGCCGGAAAACGTGTTCCTGCCGACGAGCCTCTGGCACGGCGGGGACCCGGCCACGTACAACGCCGACGGATCGATCGCGGAGATTCGTGCGCACCTGGCGGCAGGCATCGATGCCTTTTTTACCGACGATCCCTCGCTTGGCCGGCAGGCATTGGAAGCATCGGAGCACTGAGTGCTCGAGGCTGCCGCTTGACGCGGTCTTGCCAAATGTTGAATTTTTGCTTGGCTGATCTTAAGGTTCAGTCAAACGAGCCCCGCTTCCCCACAGCCTGTCTCGTCAGTGATCGATCCCCCTATGCGGTCGCTGACTTCTCTCAGGCACTCCTGAAAGACCGGATTCCGGATGCGGATGGATGCTTGTGCTCGTTGCCGCGGGGTGACCCTAGTCGCCCAGTCCTAAATTCGATAAGTTTTTCGGGGAGTTATTGCATGCGTTTGCAAGTTACCCATCGTCCGGCCATTCGCCGGACGGCCCTGGCTCTTGCCCTGAGCATGGGCTTTGCCACGGTCGCGTTCGCGCAGTCGACCACCGGCAGCATCTTCGGTACCGCGCCGGCTGGCGTGGGCGAAACCGTCATGGTCCAGGGCGCCAATGGCACCAACCGTGAAGTGGCGGTGGACGCTAGCGGCCGTTATGCGATCAACGGCCTGCCGGTCGGCCAGTACACGGTCAGCCTGCGCAAGGACGGCCAGGTGCTGGCCACGCAGGACCATGTCGGCATCTCGGCCGGCGGTGGCACCGAAGTGCCGTTCAGCGCGGCCAATGCCAAGGACGCGCAGAACCTGAACGCCGTGCAGGTCGTCGCCAGCGCGCTGCCTGCGATCGACGTCACCAGCGTCAACTCCAGCACCGTGATCACCTCTGCCGATCTGCAGAAGCTGCCGGTCGGGCGCAGTGCCGAATCGATCGCGTTGCTCGCACCGGGCACCGTGCAGGGCAGTGGCTATTTCAACAATGCGGTGTCCTTCGGTGGCGCCGGCGTGACCGAGAACGCCTACTACGTCAACGGCTACAACACGACCGAGCCGTACCGCAACACCGGTGGTTTCCAGCTGCCCTACGGTGCGATCGACCAGCAGCAGACCTACACCGGCGGCTACAGCGCCCAGTACGGCCGCTCCGACGGCGGCGTGATCAACCAGATCGGCAAGCGCGGCACCAACGAGTGGCACTTCGGTGGCCAGATCGCCTGGTCGCCCAAGTTCTGGGACGAAGGCGGCAAGAACGTCTACTATCCGACCTTCGGCAACCTGCCGGCGGGCTACGCCGTGGACAACCCGGACCTCCAGGGCACCCTGTACCGCGACCGCAGCCACAACAAGAGCTGGGAAACGATCTACTCGGCCTACGTCGGCGGCCCGCTGATCAAGGACAAGCTGTACGTGTTCCTGGCGGCGGAAACCACCAAGACCAAGGGCACCAACGTCCAGAGTATCGATAGCCAGAAGGCCATCTACTACAGCGACCACACCGAGAACTTCTACGGCAAGCTGGACTGGAACATCGACGACAACAATGTCTTCGAGTTGACCGCCATGCAGAGCAATTCCAGCGGCGACACGGTCAACGGCAGCGGCGCGACCTACGCCTACGACTACGACACGCGTCAGGTCGGCTCGTTCGTGGCACCGAACGACGTCACCAAGGACAACGCCAAGTTCCTGATCGGCAAGTACACCAGCTACATCAGCGACAACGCCAACCTCAGCATCACCTGGGGCAAGGGCACGTTCGAGAATCCGTGGGTCTACGCCAACAACAGCAAGAACCCGCACATCTCCGGCGCTTCGTCGCAGAACCCGCTGTATGGCGTTGGCATCGTCAACGACAACAACACGTTCTACCACTACGCGACGGATGCCGGTAACAGCACCCGTGGCCTGCGTGCCGACTTCACCTACCAGCTGGGCAACCATCAGCTGGGTGTCGGCATCGACAACATGAACTACGCCGCTCAGCATCAGGGCCAGGCCATGAGCGGCCCGGGCTATGGCTGGATCTATGGCCACTCGTCCGATCCGACCAAGGACATCTCGCCGGGGCTCGACGTTGGTCCTGCCGGCGGTGACGGCTACTACGTCCGCCGCTACATCTACAATGTGCAGACCAGCATGTCGATGTCGCAGAAGGCCTACTACCTGCAGGACGTCTGGAACGTCACCGACACGGTCCAGCTGAACCTGGGCATCCGCAACGACCACTTCACCAACTACAACGACCTGGGCATCGCCTTCGTCGACGAGAAGAACCAGTGGGAACCCCGCCTGGGCGTGAGCTGGGACGTCAACGGTGATTCGACCTTCAAGGTGTACGGCAATGCGGGTCGCTACTACCTGGCGCTGCCGGACAACGTGGCGGAACGTGCGGCCAACCGCTCGACCTACACGTCCGAGTACTTCACCTACACCGGCATCGACGCAAACGGCGTGCCGACCGGTTTGACCCCGGTGGGCGGGGTGAACGGCGGCCCGGCACCGGGCCCGGTGTCCTCCGGCAACGAGTACGGCCAGCCGAAGGACGCCAAGCAGGTCACGGCGACCAACCTGAAGGCGCAGTACCAGGACGAGTACATCCTCGGTTTCGACAAGACGCTGGGTCCGGACTGGGTGTATGGCGCCAAGCTGACCTATCGTCAGCTGCAGACCGCCATCGACGACGAGTGTGATCCGGACGCCATGGCGGCCAAGATGACCGCCAGCGGCCTGAACGTCGACGATTACTCGACCTCGGTCTACAACCCGTACTGCCGCCTGTTCAACCCGGGCGAGACGAACACCTTCGCGGTCGCCCGCAACGACGGCATGGGCTACGCCAATGTGTCCATGAACGCGGCCGATTGGGGTTACACCAACGGTGGCGCGAAGCGCAAGTACACGTCGGTCGACCTGTACCTTGAGCATCCGTTCGACGGCAAGTGGCAGGGTCGCGTCGACTACACCTTCGCCCGCGCCCGCGGCAATACCGAGGGCCAGGTGCGTTCGGACTTCGGCCAGGGCGACGTTTCCAAGACCGAAGACTGGGATACCTGGCAGTTGATGGATCACTCCTACGGTGATCTGCTGAACAGCCGCAAGCACTCGCTGCGCGTCCGTGGCTCCTACCAGGTCAACCCGGAGTGGCTGCTGTCCGGCACCCTGCTGGTGCAGTCCGGCACGCCGGCCACCTGCCTGGGCTACTACGGCACCAACGAGAGCGACCCCAGCACCTACGGTGGCAACTACCACTGGTGCTTCGGCCAGCCGACGCCTCCGGGCAGCACGGGCTTCACTCCGTGGACCAAGAAGCTGAACCTGGCGGTGCGCTACGCTCCGGCGTTCGCGGCACACAAGCTGGCCTTCCAGCTGCAGGTCTTCAACGTGCTGAACGAGCAGAAGGCGGTGCAGATCGATCCGGTTTCCGAGAACGATCGCTACACCGTGTCGAACACGTACGGCCAGGGCATCTTCTTCGAAGATCCGCGTTACGTGCGTCTGTCGGTGTCCTACGACTACTGATTCATTCGGTAGTGAAGGACGAGAACGCCACCCTCCGGGGTGGCGTTTTTTTTGCCGAGGGGTCGTCCTGCCAAGGGGGAATCCCATGCGGGGACGATGGCTGTGCGGCGACGGACGCGCGCATTGCCGCGCGCTACGATGGGGCCGGAGGAGCGCGCGCCATGCATACGCAGGAACAGATCATCAGCTGGGCGACGCCAGTGTTCTTCGTACTGATCGGCCTGGAGCTGCTGGTGGCCCGCTGGCGCGGGCGTGCCGCCTACCGCACCGGCGATGCGATCAGCAGCATCGGGCTGGGCGTGATCTCGCAGGTGGTGGGCGTGTTCGCCAAGCTGCTCTCGATCGGCATCTATGCCTGGGTGGCCGCGCATGCCGCGTTATGGAAACTGCCCGCCGACCACCTCGCCGTTTGGGTGATCGCGCTGCTCGCCTACGACTTCCTCTACTACTGGCTGCACCGCGCCGGGCACGAGGTGAACATTCTCTGGGCCGCCCACGTGGTGCATCACCAGAGCGAGCACTACAACCTCTCCACCGCGCTGCGCCAGACCGGCAGCGGCGTGCTGCTGGGCTGGCTGTTCTACCTGCCGATGGCGCTGGCCGGCATCCCGGTCGAAGTGTTCGTGCCGGTTGCGTTGGTCGATTTGCTGTACCAGTTCTGGGTGCACACCGAGCAGGTCGGGAGGCTGGGCTGGTTCGACCGCGTGTTCTGCTCGCCCTCCAACCATCGCGTGCACCACGCGGTGAACGAGCGCTACCTGGATCGCAACTACGGTGGCATCCTGATCCTGTGGGACCGGCTGTTCGGCACCTTCGTCGAAGAAGACGATGCCGACCGGCCGGTTTACGGCACCCGCGCGCCGCTGCGCAGCTGGAACCCGCTGTGGGCCAACGCCGAGGTGTACTGGGCGGCGGCGAAGGACGCGTGGCACGCGCGGCACTGGCGCGACAAGGCGCTGGTCTGGCTCAAGCCGCCGGGCTGGCGGCCGGCCGACGTGGCGGCGCGTTTTCCGAAGCCGGCCTTCGATATGCGCCGCGAGCGCTTCGACCCACCCATGTCGCACGCGCTCATCGCCTATAGCCTGCTGCAGTTCGCATTGCTGCTGGCCATGACCACGCAGTTCCTCGGCCTGAGCGCGCGCGCCAGCCTGCCGGCCTTGCTCGGCTACGCCGCCTACCTGGTCGGCAGCCTCACCGTGCTCGGTGCGCTGATGGAAGGACGCCGCGGCGCACGATGGGCCGAAGCCGTGCGCGTGCTGGGCACTGCCTTGCTGCCCTGGCTGACGGGCCGCTGGTTCGGCATCGCGCAGCTGGATCCGCGGATGGCCTTCGGCCTGCTGTTGGCCTTCGGCCTGGCCGCCCTGGCATTGCCATGGCTGGGCAACGCACGCGGTGCGGAACTCGCGCCGGTTTCGTTCCAAACGCGCGATCCACGTTAACCCACCGCTTGCGTTGTGCAGGGTACGGACCGTCGCGCTCATGCAGAGATGCATCCACCTCTTGGCAGTGCCGTCGCCACCAAAGCCCACGCTATGATCCGACCTCGCTCTGAAGGGGACACGCGATGGGTTTTCTAGCCAGGCTGGTGCGCCACAAGTCGGTCGAGCAACTGCAGGCCGAGGCCGGAGGCTCCAGCGATTTCCGTCGCGTACTGGGACTGTGGCAACTCACGGCGATCGGCATCGGCGCGATCATCGGCGTGGGCGTGTTCGTGCTGGCCGGCCAGCAGGCGGCGGTCAACGCCGGCCCCGCGGTGATCGTCTCCTTCATCGTCGCCGGCCTGGGCAGCGCCTGCGCGGCGCTGGCCTATGCCGAATTCTCCGGTCTGATCCCGGTCACCGGCAGTGCCTATACCTATGGCTACGCGGTGCTGGGCGAGCTGTTCGCCTGGATCATCGGCTGGGACCTTCTGATCGAATACGCGCTGATCGTGGGTGTGGTGGCGATCGGCTGGTCCGGCTACGTGCAGGCGTTGATCGAGCAGCTCTTCCACGTGCAGCTGCCGGTCTGGGCGCAGGGCGCGTACGACCCCGCCCACCCGGGCAACGGCAAGGTGTTCAACGTGATCGCGGCGGCGATCTCGCTGCTGATCGCCGTGATGCTCACGGTCAGGACCGAATGGGGCGCGCGCTTCAACACTGCGGTAGTGGTGATCAAGGTGATCGGCGTGGCGCTGGTGATCGGCGTGGGTGCCTTCTTCGTCGATACCGCCAACTGGCACCCGTTCATCCCGCCGGTCGTGCACGGCACCGATGGGGACCACTTCGGCTGGGGCGGCGTGCTGGCCGCTTCCAGCGTGGTTTTCTTCGCCGTGTTCGGCTACGACACGCTGACCACCGCGGCCGAAGAAGCCAGGCACCCGCAGCGCGACCTGCCGCGCGCGGTGCTGCTCTCGCTGGCGGTGTCGATGGCGCTTTATCTGGCCGTGTCGCTGGTGCTCACCGGCATGGTGCCCTATGCGCAGCTCAACTCGCCGGCTCCGGTGGACGCGGCTTTCAAGGCGCTGGGGCTGGACTGGGTACGCGGCATCATCTCGGTGGCGGCGATCGCCGGCATCACCAGCGTGCTGTTTGCCTTCATGCTCGGCGCGGCGCGCATCTGGTTCGCCCTCTCGCGTGACGGGCTGCTGCCCAAATGGTTCTCGCAGGTGCATCCGAAGTACGGCACCCCGGCCCGGCCGACCATGATCCTGGGCGTGTTCACCGCACTGGTCGCCGGTTTCCTGCCGATCGGCGAGGTGGCCGAACTGGTCAACATCGGCACGCTCTCGGCGTTCATCGTCATCTGCGCTTCGGTGCTGATCCTGCGCGTGCGCAAGCCCCACCTGCAGCGCAGCTTCCGCACCCCGGCGCTGTGGCTGGTCGCCCCGGCCGGCATGCTGTTCTCGTTGTTGCTGATTATCGGCTGGCCGTGGATCGCCAACGGCCATCTGCATTTCCTCGGCGGCCTGCCGGCGGTGACCATCTGGCGCTTCGTGGTGTGGATGGTGCTGGGCCTGGCGATCTATTTCCTCTACGGCATGCGCCACAGCCGGCTGGAAGGCGGGCGCGACTGACATGCGTTTTCCAGACGCCGGCGCATGGTTCCGGCGTGACCTCTGGCAGGGGGAGGGGCGTGACCTTCGTCCTACCATCGGATGACTGTCATGTTGGTTATCGGGTCGCGGTCGTGGCCCCGGCGTGGCAGGTGAGGCGCGCAGGCGCCCGTCGTCCGTCAGGGGAAGTGCTCGTGAAGAATGTTCGTTCGAAGCTGCTCGTGGTCGCGCTGGGCGCGGCGTTGTCGTTCGGTGCGCTCGCGGAGAAGGCGCCGCCGGTCGACCAGCCCTATCCGGGCATGCTGACGCTTAAGGTGGACCTCACCGATGCGCCGAAGAAGATCTTCCGCGTGCACGAGACCATCCCGGCCAAGCCCGGTGCGATGACCCTGTACTACCCGCAGTGGATCCCCGGCGAGCACGCGCCCTCCGGTCCGATCGACAACCTGGCGGGTCTGATCATCACCGCCAACGGCAAGCGGGTGCCCTGGCGCCGCGACCTGCGCGACATGTACACGCTTCACCTGGCCGTGCCCGAGGGCGCCACCGCGCTGGAGCTCCAGTTCCAGTTCCTCTCACCGGGCGAGGGCGGGCTGTTTGGCGCCAGCGCCTCGTCGACGCCGAACCTGGTCGACGTGGAATTCAACCAGGTGGCGTTCTACCCGGCCGGCTACTACACGCGGCAGATCCAGATCCAGCCGACCGTGACGCTGCCCAAGGGCTGGCAGTTCGGCACCGCGATGCAAGTGCAGTCGCGCGCCGGCGCCACCACGGTCTTCCAGCCGATCAGCTTCAACAACTTCGTCGACTCGCCGCTGATCGCCGGCGAGCACTTCAACCGCGTGGACCTCGCTCCCAAGGGCGACGTGCCGGTGCACCTCAACGTGGTGGCCGACGAGGCCGACCAGGTCAAGCTCACCGACAAGCAGCTCGAGCAGCACCGCCACCTCGTCGAGCAGGCCAACCGGCTCTTCGGCGCGCACCATTACGGGCATTACGACTTCCTGCTCACGCTGTCCGACCATACCGGCCATTTCGGCCTGGAGCACCACCAGTCCAGCGACGACCGCCTGCCAGCCGACATGCTGACGGACGACAAGTCCTACACGCTGATGGCCAGCCTGATGCCGCACGAATACGTGCACTCCTGGTGCGGCAAGTTCCGCCGCCCGGCGAAGCTGTGGGCGCCGGACTTCAACACGGTCGAAGAGGACGACCTTCTGTGGGTCTACGAGGGCCTGACCGACTACTGGTCCGGCGTGCTCACCGCGCGCTCGGGCATGTGGACGGCCGCGCAGTACCGCGACTCGATGGCCAATATCGCTGCGGCGATGTCGGCGCGCACCGGCCGCGACTGGCGTCCGCTGCAGGACACCGCCGACGCCGCGCCGCTGACCTACTTCGGCGGCAACGGCTGGGGCAACTGGCGCCGCGGCACTGACTTCTATCCGGAAGGCCAGCTGCTGTGGCTGGACGTGGACACGCAGATCCGCGAGCTCTCGCACGGCAAGCACTCGCTGGATGACTTCGCCCACGCCTTCTTCGGCATGGACAACGGCAGCTACGTCACCAGGACCTATACGTTCGAGGACGTGGTGAACACCCTCAACCAGGTGCAGCCCTACGACTGGAAGACCTTCCTGCGCACGCGGCTGGACTATGTGGGCGACCAGCTGCCCGAGCACGGCATCGAGCGCGGTGGCTGGAAGCTCGTCTATACCGACACGCCCAACGCCGAGGCCAAGGCCGCCGAGTCGCTGCGCCACAACGTCAACCTGGCCTATTCGCTGGGCCTGTCCGCCTCCAAGAGCGGCAACATCTACGACGTCCAGTGGAACGGACCCGCGTTCGACGCCGGGCTGGTGCCGGGCCTGACCATCGTCGCGGTCAACGGCAAGGACTTCTCGCCCGATGCGCTGAAGGACGCCGTCGCCGCCGCCAAGACCGGCAAGGCGCCGATCGAGCTGCTGGTCAAGAACGTGGACGTCTACAGCACCGTCAAGGTCGACTACCACGGCGGCCTGAAGTATCCGCACCTGGTTCGCGCCGGCGGCAAGGATCTGATGACCGCAATCACCGCTCCACGCAAATAACCCATCCATCCCTCACCGTTCGTCCCGAGCGCAGGCCCGCAGGGCTGGAGTCGAAGGACCGGCGCGCGGCGGATGTCCCCCGACTTCGCTGCGCCGCACCCGGCACGAACTGGTGAACTTCGAGCGCCACCACCGGAGAGCCTTTTCCGTGAAAACCCAACCCCTCGCATCCGCCCTGCTGGCCGCCGGCTTCGCGCTGGTCGCCGTGCCCGTTCTTGCCGACGTGCCGCCGATCGGCGATGCCTCGTTCAACGGCACGCTGAAGATCTCGGTCGACGCCACCGACCTTGCGCATCGCGTGTTCCGCGTCAACGAAACCATCCCGGCCCAGCCTGGTCCGCTGACCCTGCTTTACCCGCAGTGGATTCCCGGCAACCACTCGCCGACCGGCCCGATCGACAAGTTCGCCGGCCTGGTGATCAAGGCCAACGGCAAGGTGCTGCCGTGGACGCGCGACCCGCTCAACGTCTACGCCTTCCACGTCGACGTGCCGCAGGGCGCCACCGAGGTGCAGGCCTACTTCGAATTCCTCTCGCCGCAGGACACCAAGCAGGGTCGCGTCGTGATGACGCCGGAAATGCTCAACCTGCAGTGGAATACCGTGTCGCTGTACCCGGCCGGCTACAACATCCGCAAGATCGAGGCGCAGGCCAGCGTGACCTATCCGGCAGGCTGGCAGGCCGGTACGGCGCTGGAAATCGCCTCGACCAGCGGCAGCACGGTCAACTACAAGCCGTTGACCTACAACGCGCTGGTCGACTCGCCGATCTACGCCGGCAAGTACTTCAAGCGCGTGGATCTCGATCCGGGCGCCAAGACGCCGGTGCACATGGACATCGTCGCCGACGATCCGAAGTACCTGGAGATCAAGCCCGAGCAGCTGAAGGCGCACCGCAACCTGGTGCAACAGATGTACAAGCTCTACGGCGCGCACCACTACAACCACTACGACTTCCTGACCTCGCTCAGCGACAAGATGAGCGGCAACGGCCTGGAGCACCATCGCTCCAGCGAGGACGGCACCTCGGCCGACTACTTCACCGAGTGGGACAAGAACGTCTACGCGCGCGACCTGTTCTCGCACGAGTTCAACCACTCCTGGGACGGCAAGTACCGCCGCGGCGCGGATCTGACCACGCCCAACTTCAACGTGCCCATGAGCGACACCCTGCTGTGGGTGTACGAGGGCCAGACCCAGTTCTGGGGCCAGATCATGGCCGCGCGCTCGGGTCTGTGGAACACCGAGCAGACGCTGGACATGCTCGCCTTCGTCGCCGCCACCTACGACAAGGGCCGCCCCGGCCTGGCCAGCTGGCGCAACGTGCAGGACACCACCAACGACCCGCCGATCGCCCAGCGCCGCCCGCTGCCGTACCGCAACTACCAGGCCAGCGAGGACTACTACTCGGCCGGCGAGATGATCTGGCTGGACGTCGACGGCAAGCTGCGCGAGCTCTCGCATGGCAAGAAGAAGATCGACGACTTCGCCCGTGCCTTCTTCGGCATGAACAACGGTGACTGGAGCGTCAATACCTACACCTTCGAGGACGTGGTCAAGACGCTCAACGACATCCAGCCGTATGACTGGAAGAGCTACCTGCGCACGCGCCTGGATGGCCACGGCCCGCTGATCGGGGGCATCGCCTCGCACGGCTGGAAACTGGTCTACACCGACAAGCCCTCCGCCGCGGTCAAGGCGATCGAATCACGCCGCCACTTCACCGACCTGACCTACTCGCTCGGCGTCTCGCTCGGCAAGGATGGCGCGATCGCCGACGTGCTCTGGGACGGCCCGGCGTTCAAGGCCGGCCTCTCGCCCGGCATGAGCATCGTGGCGGTCAACGGCAAGGAGTTCTCCGGCGACGCCATCAAGGACGCGGTCACCGCCGCGGCGAAGGACAAGAGCCAGCCGATCGAACTGCTGGTGAAGAACTTCGACGAGTACAAGACCCTGCGCGTGGACTACCACGACGGCCTCAAGTACCCGCACCTGGTCCGCGACAAGAGCAAGCCCGACACCCTGGGCGAGCTGATCAAGCCGCTGTAACGTTTGTAGCTCCCTCTCCCTTCGTGGAGAGGGTCGGGGTGAGGAGCCAAGGCGTGCCCCAAGCTCCACCCGAGCCAGCAACAAAAGCCCCTCTCCCCTCGGGAGAGGGGTTGGGGAAAGGTCCGCCAGAGCCCGGATACCGCGCTCTGCCCGGACCCACCCAGCCGCCGGGTACCCCGCGGCGCACGAGCGGGCGGCATGAACCTCTCCACCCAACTCCGCTATACTACCGGTCCGCCGAGGATCGGCTCCGATCCACGCGGCCCCGCAACACCACGCGCCCGTAGCTCAGCCGGATAGAGTAGTGGCTTCCGAAGCCATTGGTCGGGGGTTCGAATCCCTCCGGGCGCGCCATTTCCCTCTGCTTTGGCCGGTTCACGGGTTGTCTCCGAAGCGACGGCGCATCTGGCTGACGCTATGCTTGCGCCCTTGATGGAAAGGGGGGAGGCATGCCGGACGAGGGCGCGCAGCGAATCTTGGATGCGTACCAGGCCAGCCTGCCGGTGCGCTTGATCGCGACCAAGCGAGAGGAATTTGCTGCCTGCCGGCTGGACGAATCGATCGCCGAAGTACTCGCGCGCAACGTGGGTAATCAATTCGACCATCTGCCGGTAAGGCATGCCGGCTCGGGGGCAATCCTTGGTGTGCTCTGCACGGTCGACCTCGCCGAAGGCCCCGGCCATAGCTTGGTCAGCGACTGCTACCAGCCGCTCCACGAAGCGCTGCTGATCGGCGCCGAGGCAAGCATTCTTGACTTTGCCCGCGAGGCGAGGCAGCCGCCGTTTCGATTCATCGTCGACGGCCAGCACATCAGTGGCCTGGTGAGCCTGTCCGACCTGCAGCAGCTACCGGTTCGGGCGGCGCTGTTCGCCGTGATTACGCAACTCGAAATGTCGACGGCGGAGGTCATCGCAGCCGCATTTGCTGACGGCAGCTGGCGCCGGCATCTCTCCGTAGGGCGACAGCAGAAGCTTGATCGTCAGTGGGCATCGGCTCGCGAGGAGGGCAACCAGATGGCGCCGATCCTCTACACGCAGTTCTGCGACAAGGCCACCCTGATACGCAAGCTGCGCGAGCCACTTGGCTTCGGCAACCTGACCGCCGAAGAGGTTGAGCAGGACCTCAGCCAATTGGAATGGCTTCGCAACCAGCTTGCCCACGGTAACGAGTTCGCCGCGTCGCGCGCCCAAGCGACAGCTGTCTGCAGCCTGATCCACACCATGGATACCTGGCTCCAGCGTCTTGCTGACACGCAAGCAACCATACAAGACACCATTTCGCGTGGCGGTCTCGCTGCCCGCGCTACCGAAAGAACGATGCTCGACCCATGACCAAACACCAGCTCAAGAAACTCGAAGCCGACCTGTGGCGCGCGGCCGACAGCCTGCGCGCCAACTCCGACCTCAAGGCCAGCGAGTACTCCACCCCGGTCCTCGGGCTGATCTTCCTCAAGTTCGCTGACAACAACTACCGCAAGCACGAGGATGCGATCCTCGCCGAGTACAGCAAACACAAGGGCAAGCGCAGCGAGCGCAAGCTGGCCGATATCGCGGTGGAGCGCTGCGGCTTCTACCTGCCCGAGCACGCCCGCTATGACTACCTGCTCCACCTGCCGGACAGCGAGGACATCGCCAAGGCGATCAAGGGAGCGATGCTGGCGATCGAGATCTACAAGCCCGAGCTGCAGGGCGTGCTGCCGCAGGACGAGTATTTCCGTTTCACCCGCTCGGAGCAGAACCGCGGCATCCCGCGCCAGTTACTGAAGAACTTTGCAGACATCCCGGCCGACGCCGACGGCGACCTGTTCGGCCAGATCTACGAATATTTCCTCGCCGAGTTCGCCATGTCCGAGGGACAGGGCGGCGGCGAGTTCTTCACCCCGCGCTCGGTGGTGCAGCTGATGGTGGGCATCCTGCAGCCGCACGGCGGCACCATCTACGACCCGGCCTGCGGCTCTGGCGGCATGTTCGTGCAGTCGGCGCACTTCATCGAGCAGCACCGGCGCGACCAGGCCGAGGGTGGTTCGGACATCTACGTCTACGGCCAGGAGAAAACGCTCGAAACCGTCAAGCTGGCCAAGATGAACCTGGCGGTCAACGGCCTGCGCGGCGAGATCATGCAGGCCAACACCTATTACGAAGACCCGCACCACAGCTTCGGTGCGTTCGACTACGTGATGGCCAATCCGCCGTTCAACGTGGACGACGTGTCGCTGGGTAGCGTGGAGGGCGACCGCCGCTTCAACACCTACGGCATCCCGCGCAACAAGACCAAAGTCAAGAAGGCGGACGAGGGCAAGCAGACCGTGCCCAACGCCAACTACCTGTGGATAAACCTGTTCGCCACCTCGCTCAAACCCAACGGTCGCGCTGCGCTGGTGATGGCCAACTCGGCCAGCGACGCCCGCCATTCCGAGGCGGACATCCGCCGGGCACTGATCGAGGCCAACCTGATCTACGGCATGCTCACCCTGCCGTCCAACATGTTCTACACGGTCACCCTGCCGGCCACGCTGTGGTTCTTCGACAAGGCCAAGCCGGATGAGCGCATCCTGTTCATCGACGCGCGCAACGTGTTCACCCAGATCGACCGTGCCCATCGCGAGTTCAGCGACGAGCAGGTGCGCAACCTGTCGCTGATCAGCCAGCTGCGCCTGGGCGACCGCCACGAATTCATCGAGGCTGTGGACGACTACTTCGCCGCCGGCTTCGCCGCGCTGGCCGAAAGCCATGCCCACATCGCGCCGCTGGCCGAGCAACTGCTGGCGGTGCTGGACGACGCCGAGGGCCGGCAGGCTGTGTCGACCATGCAGGAGGAATGGGCAGCCTTGAAGCCGCTGCAGAAGCGCTTCGCCGCCTACCAGGCCAAGGCCGATCCCAATGCCTCGATCGCCGTCAGCAACCGCCCAGCATGCGCTGCGCGAACACTGCGACCCGTTCTTCGAGGCGCTGCATGCCGACCTCAAGCGGCTGGACCGCCTCGTGCGCCAGCACGAGAAGCGCCTCACCGAGGCGGCGCAGGCCGAGGGCAAGCGCGGCGGTATCGACCGCGACACCAAGGCGCTGAAGGCCGCATTGGAAGCCCTGCACGGCGAAGTGCGCCGCGCCGAATACTGGTTCGAGCACGTGCGCTGGCTGCAGGAGCGCTTCCCCGGCGCCGCCTACGAGGATGTCACCGGGCTGTGCAAGCTGGCCACGCTGGCCGAGGTGAAGGAGCAGGACTGGTCGCTCAATCCCGGGCGCTACGTGGGCGTGGTGACCGAGGAGGATGGGAAGACGGAGGAGGAGTTTGTCGCCGAGTTGCTGGCGATGAACGATGAGCTGGCAAATCTCAACGCTTTCGCCCGAGACCTGGAGACTGTTATCCAGTCCAACGCTTTGCAGATCGCAGGCGAATCGTGAGCGTGTGGCCGAAGGTCAAATTGAAGGACCTGTGCGAGCGCGTGACTGTGGGTTACGTCGGTCCGATGGCGCAGCAGTATGTGCCATCCGGCGTACCGTTCCTTCGCTCCCTCAATGTCAGGCCGTATCGCATCAGCCTCGACAAGCTGATGTTCATCGATGAGGCTTTCCACCATAAGATCAGGAAGTCGGCTTTGCGGCCGGGCGATGTCGCCATCGTGCGAACCGGCTACCCAGGCGTCGCGTGCGTGGTCCCCGAGTCGCTACCGCGCTCGAATTGCAGCGATCTTGTGATCGTTCGACCCAGCAAGGAGCTCAATCCACACTTCCTCTGCGCCATTTTCAATTCGACGTTCGGTCGAGACGTGGTTGCCGGCAATCTTGTGGGCGCCGCCCAGCAGCACTTCAACATCACGGTCGCGAAGGAGCTGGTTCTCAGCGTTCCCGAGAAGGCGGAGCAAGACGAGATCGCAGCAGTCCTCGTTGCCTACGACGACCTGATCGAGAACAACCGGCGCCGGATCGCCCTGCTGGAGCGGATGGCCGAGCAGCTCTACCGCGAATGGTTCGTTCGCTTCCGCTTTCCGGAATATCGGCAGGCCAAATTTGAAAAGGGCAAGCCCGTAGGTTGGTCCAGTGTCCCGGTCGCGAAGGCGTTCCGGTTCACAGGGGGTGCCACGCCTTCAAAGGACACAGCGCGCTACTGGAAGGACGGGACGATCAATTGGTTTACACCGTCGGACATCACGGCTGCCGATGGCCTATTTCTTGGCGAGTCGGGCCTGAAGTGCACGGAAGAAGGGCTGTCCAGTTGCTCAGCAACTCTTTTTCCAGCCTATTCGGTGATGATGACGAGCCGCGCGACCATCGGCGCTATTGGCATCAATACGACGCCAGCGTGCACCAATCAGGGTTTCATCGCTTGCCTACCGAATGAGCGCTATCCGCTCAGCTATCTTTATCACTGGCTCAAGTTGAGCAAAGACTATTTCCTGTCGCTCTGCGGCGGCGCCACCTTCCCTGAATTGACCAAGGGCACCTTCAAACGGATCGAAGTGCTGACGCCGCCGTCTTCGCTTGTTGCCGAGTTCGACCGTCGAGTGGCACCCATATTTTCGTCTATGGAAAAGCTGGAGCGGGTGAATGCCGTGCTGGCCAAAACCCGCGACCTGCTCCTCCCCCGCCTGATCTCCGGCAAACTGCGCGTGGACCAGCTCGACATCCAGTTTCCGCCCAGCATGCCGGCGCAGGCATGACGGTTTTCGCGAGGTATTTCCATTGCCGTCATTCCCGCGAAAGCGGGAGGCGCTTCACAACGGCGGATGCCGGTCGTCCAGTGCATGCATGCCATGTTGGAAAGACGCTGGATCCCAGCTTTCGCGGGGATGACGGCGCTGAGATGTCGAGGGAAGGGGCAGCCCCATGAAATTCGAAACCTTCAAGGCCGGGCGCTGGATCTCCCGCTACCAGTACAAGAGCTTCGAGCCGGTGCCGGTGGACCACGACTGGAGCTGGGAGAACGCCGGCATCAACACCTTGCTGGAGTCGGCCAACCGGGCGCTGGGCGAGTTGAACGCGTTCTCGCTGATCGTGCCGGACATCGACCTGTTCATCACCATGCACGTGGTGAAGGAGGCGCAGACCTCCAGCCGCATCGAGGGCACCCAGACCGGCATCGGCGAGGCGGTGCTCAGCGAAGAGTTGGTGAAGCCGGAGAAGCGCGACGACTGGCGGGAGGTGCACAACTACATCGAGGCGGTGAACGACGCGATCGCCTCGCTGGATCGCCTGCCGCTGTCCAATCGCCTGCTGCGGCAGGCGCACGCGCTGCTGATGCGCGGGGTGCGTGGCGAGCACAAGCAGCCGGGCGAGTTCCGCAGCAGCCAGAACTGGATCGGCGGCTCCAGTCTGGCCGATGCCGCGTTCGTGCCGCCGCACCCGGACGGGGTGCCGGCGCTGATGGGCGATCTGGAGAGTTTCTGGCACAACGAGCAGATCACCGTGCCGCACCTGGTGCGCATCGCCATCAGCCACTACCAGTTCGAGACCATCCACCCGTTCTGCGACGGCAACGGCCGCATCGGCCGCCTGCTGATTCCGCTGTACCTGATCAGCCACGGCCTGCTGGCCAAGCCCTCGCTGTACCTGTCGGACTTCTTCGAGCGCAACCGCGCCAGCTACTACGACGCGCTGACCCGGGTGCGCGTGTCCAACGACCTGATCCATTGGGTGCGCTTCTTCCTGCGCGGCGTGGCCGAGACGGCGACCAAGGGGCGGCAGGTGTTCCAGCAGATCCTGGCGCTGCGCACCGAGGTGGAGACGGCGCTGCTTGGCATGGGCAAGCGCGCACCCAACGCCAGGTTGCTGTTGAACCTGCTGTATCGCCAGCCGGTGGTCTCGGCCGGCGACGTGGAAAAGGCGCTGGGCGTGAGCACGCCGACCGCCAACAAGTTGATCGCCGAGTTCGAACGGCTGGGCGTGCTGGTGGAGGTGACGGGTCAGGCGCGCGGCCGGGTGTACGAGTTCCAGCGTTACCTAAGCCTCTTTTTAAGTTAACGTAATCGCATTTCCGTTAACTAACGCGCGGCGTAAGGAAAGCCACCGCATGCCCAACCTGATTACCGAGGACCAGATCGAGCGGGCATTGCTGGCGCGGCTGCCGGCGCTGGGGCACTGGACGACGCTGAACGCCTACACCACGGACCCGGCCGATCTCGACGACGGCAGCGGCCGCCGCGACAAGCGGGAGGTCATCCTGCGCGACCGGCTCGGCGCTGTCGCTCGCCGCCTGAATCCGACGGTGCCGGAGGCGGTGATCGACGAGGCGCTGGAGCGCCTGTGCGATCCGCGCCGCGCGATGACCGCAGTGATGGCGAACAAGGAAGTCCACGACCTGCTGCGCCACGGCATGGCGGTGGAGTACGACGATGCACAGGGGCGCCGCCGGCACGAGCGACTGCGCCTCATGAACTTCACCGACATGGCGGGCAACGACTTCCTCGCCGTGGCGCAGTTGTGGATCCACGGCGAGCGTGGCTACCGCCGGCCGGACGTGCTGCTGTACGTCAACGGCCTGCCGCTGGTGTTCATCGAGCTGAAGAACTCCAACGTGGCGTTGAAGAACGCCTACAACGAAAACCTGGTCACCTACCGCGCCGAGATTCCGCAGCTGTTCCTTTGCAACGCGTTCTGCGTGCTGAGCAATGCGCTGGAGACGCGGCTGGGCAGCATGACCGCCGAGTGGGAGCACTTCTTCACCTGGCTGCGGCCGGACGACGAGAAGGAAAAGATCGACCGCGAGGCGATCCGCGAGCACGGCACCAGCCTGGAGCGGCTTATCGACGGCCTGTTCGTGCCCGAGCGCCTGCTGGACTACGTCGAGAACTTCATCCTGTTCTATCGCCAGACGCAGAAAGTGATCGCGCAGAACCACCAGTTCATTGGCGTGAACCGGGCGCTGGAGCGCTTTGAGCGGCGCGGCGAACTGGAGGGCAAGCTGGGCGTGTTCTGGCACACCCAGGGCTCGGGCAAGAGCTTCTCGATGATCTTCTACGTGCGGAAGATCTTCCGCCGCGTGCCGGGCAACTTCACCTTCGTGGTGGTGACCGACCGCGAGGACCTGGACGGCCAGATCTACCGCAACTTCCTCGCCACCGAGACGGTGAGCGAGGCCGAATCCGCCCAGCCGGCCAACAGCGCCGAGCTGCGCAAATTCCTCGGCCAGAACAAGCGGCTGGTGTTCACGCTGATCCAGAAATTCCGCTTCGCCCGGGGCGCGGCGTATCCGCTGCTGTCCGATCGCGACGATATCGTGGTGATCGTGGACGAGGCGCACCGCACGCAGTACGCCAACCTGGCCGAGAACATGCGTGCCGGCCTGCCGCGTGCCAACTACCTCGCCTTCACCGGCACGCCGCTGCTGGGCCGTGAGCGCAAGACCGCCACCTGGTTCGGCGGCTACGTGTCGGAGTACAACTTCCAGCAGTCGATGGACGATGGCGCCACGGTGCCGCTGTTCTATGTGAAGCGTGTGCCGGAAGTGTTGATCCAGAACGAGGATCTGAGCGAGGAGTTCTACGAGATCCTTGAGGAGGAGAACCTCGACGAGGCGCAGCAGGAAAAGCTGGAGAAGCGCTTCTCCACCGAGATGGAAGTGATCAAGCGCGACGACCGCCTGGACGCGATCGCCCGCGACATCTTGGCCCACTTCCCGGCGCGCGGTTATCTCGGCAAGGGCATGGTCATCTCGGTCGACAAGTTCACCGCCGTGCGCATGTACGACAAGGTGCAGCAGTTGTGGAAGGCCGAGATCAAGGCGCTGATCGGGCAGGTGGCGGCGGCCTCCGACGAGCTGGACAAGGCGCGCAAGAAGAAACGCCTGGAGTACATGCGCGCGGTCGAGATGGCGGTGATCGTCAGCGAGGAGGCGGGCGAGGAGAAGAAATTCGCCGAGCAGAAGCTGGACATCAAGCCGCATCGGGAGCGCATGAACCGGCTCGATGCGCACGGCCACGACATCGAATACAACTTCAAGGACCCGGCCGACCCGCTGCAGCTGGTGTTCGTCTGCGCCATGTGGCTGACCGGCTTCGATGCGCCGACGGCGTCCACGCTGTACCTGGACAAGCCGATGAAGGACCACACCCTGATGCAGACCATCGCCCGCGCCAACCGCGTGACGAGCTGGACCATCGGAGGCGTGCCCAAGCGCAACGGCGAAATCGTCGATTACTACAACGTGTTCCGCAATATGAAGCGCGCCCTGCGTGACTATGCCCAGGGTGACGACGACGAGACACCGCCGGTGCAGGACAAGGCGCGCCTGTTCGAGTTGCTGGACGACGCGGTGGCGCAGGCCACGACGTTCTGCACCGAACGCGGCGTGGAGATTGGCGCGGTGCTCGGCTTGGGCGAGGTGTTCGACAAGCTGGGCCAGTTCAAGCGCTTCGCCGACACGCTGCTCGGTAGCGACGACTGGCGCCGGTCATTCAATGTCTACGAGAACAGCCTCAGCGCGCTCTACGAGGCGTGCAAGCCCGAGGTGCTCGGACGCCCGGTGACGCGGCAGGTCGCCGCATTCCAATACCTGCGTGGCGTGATCGACAGCCTGGTCGGCGAGGCGGACATCGACGCGGTGAGCCGCCGCATCGGCGAGTTGCTGGATCAAAGCGTGGTGGTGAGCCGGCAGTCGGGCAGCTGGCAGGCGGAGCCCGGCAGCCCTGCCTACCAGATCGTGCAGAAGGGCAAGGTCTGGGACCTGAGCAAGATCGACATCGACAAGTTGCGCGAGGAATACGCCGCCACCCAATACAAGAACATCGAGATCGCCGACCTGCGTGCCTTCATCAGCCAGAAGCTGGCGCAGATGATGAAGGCCAACGCGACGCGGACGGATTTTGCCCACCGTTTCCAGGCGATCATCGACCGCTACAACGCCGGCGGCTCGTCCAACGAGCAGTACTTCGAAGAGCTGCTTCGCTTTACCCGCGAACTGAAGGCCGAGGCCCGCCGCAATGTCGAGGAAGGTCTCTCCGAAGACGAGCTTGAACTGTTCGACCTGCTATGCAAGGACGACCTGACTAAGGACGAGACGCAGAAGGTGAAGCTGGCGGCCCGTCACCTGCTGCACCGGTTGCTGGACGAGAGCCCCAGGGTGCTGGTGCAGGACTGGTTCAAGGATCGCCAGAGCCAACTGGTCGTGCGTAGTGCGGTAGTTACCGTGCTGGATGCAAGATTGCCCGAGAGCTACGACCGGACCGTGTTTAACGAAAAATGCGATCAAGTGATGAATGTCATCCTTGACTACGCTAGCCGTGGCGTGAAGTGGCTGCCCTAGGCGAAGCACGGATCCTACTTTCGAGTGTAGGCTTGCCCGCGGCCGTTAGGAGCTTCATATTTGCCCTGATTGCTTCATTGGCTTGTTCAGACCAGCAGCTCGCGCAGCACTGCGGTGGCTATCTGCAACTCGGGCTTAGTGGTCAGCTGCTCCATGCAGCCGCTCACTGGGGTTCCTGAGAGGATTTTCCTCAAGCCGGCTTCACCAGATTTGCTGGAGAGACCAGCAAAGTCAGGCAGGGCGAAGGCCCGCGGCCGCATCCTTTTTGGGTGGTGCCGCCTTCTCCAACAGCTCGCACAGCATGAGCGCAGTGGCCTGCAGTTCGGCCTGTAGTGCGCCAAGGGCAGGCTCGATGCCGCGCTCCGCGCGGACGGCTTCGCGCAACTGCGCACACAAGTTGACCGCTTCGCTACGCCCCATCACCAGGAACGCGTTCTGCAGACGGTGCAGCTGCGCCGCGGTCGCGGTGCGGTCATGTGCGCGCAGGGCGGCGAGGAGTTCCTCGTTGTCGTTCTGCAGCTCGGTCTGCCAGCTTTGCAGGTAGGTGCGCCGCTGTTCGGGGGTGGCGATACGGCAGATCAGCGAAAGCGAGCTCTCGCTTTGGCGCGGCGCCGGGTCGACCGGGGCGGGCGCCTCGGAGAGCGGCACGATGACCGGGACGCTCGGCGTGCTGGTGCCGACCTGCCGCAGCAGCCCGAGCAGTCGTTCGATCGAGACCGGCTTGGTGAGGTAGGCGGTGGCGCCGGTGGCGCGGGCCTGTTCGATCGCGTCCGGATCGGAGTCGGCGCTCAGCATCACGATGGTCATGCCGTCGTTGGGGTGGCGCTGGCGATGGCGGGCGAGCACGTCCAGGCCGGACAGGTCGGGCATATGCATGTCCAGCAAGACCAGCTGCGGGCGGGGCGGGCCTTCCATCGCCTGCAGGCCTTCTCCGCCGTTGCCGGCGAAAAGCACCCGGTGGCCGGCGCGACGGAGCAGGTGGCCGAGGGTGTCGCGGCTGGAGCGGTTGTCGTCGACTACCAGGCAGGTGATCGACGGCACGCGGGCGCGATGGGCGTCCAGCGCGCTGATCGTGTCCAGCGGTTCGGTCACCGCCTGCTCGGGCGCGGCGCGCTCCAGCGGCAGCGCGGCAGTGAAGATGCTGCCGCCGCCGGGGTTGTCGCCGACCGCGACGCGGCCGCCCAGCTGCTGGCAGATGCTGCGCACGATGTGCAGGCCCAGGCCGGTGCCATCGTGGCGGCGCACCAGGCCGTCGCTGGTCTGATAGAACGGTTCGAAGATCCGCGCCTTCATTTCGTCCGGCACGCCGCCGCCGGTGTCGCTGACGGTGCACAGCAGGCGCGGCTGGATCAGGCCGTTGTCGGCCAGGCGCAACTCGATGCCGACGTCGCCACCCGCCGGCGTGAACTTCACCGCGTTGGTGCCCAGGTTGATCAGCACCTGCGCGATGCGGCCGGGATCGCCCAGCATGGCGTCGTCCAGGCCGCGACCCTGCACTGTGCGCAGTCGCACGCCACGCTGGTGTGCCAGCGGGCCGACCACGTCGCGCACCTGGCCGAGCACGTTGGCGACCAGGAACGGCTCGCGGCTGAAGTGCAGGCGGCCGGCGTCGATCGCCGCCACGTCGAGCACGTCGTTGACCCGCTGCAGCAGCGCGGTGGCGTTGGCACGCAGGGCGTGCATCAGCTGGCGGTCGGAAGCCTCCAGCGCGGCGGTGTCGATCAGCGAGGCGGCATGCACCACGGTATTGAGCGGCGTGCGCAGCTCGTGGCTCATGGTGGCGATGAAGCGGCTCTGCGCATCGCGCGAGCGCAGCGCCGACTGCGAGATGGCCGAGATCGTGCCGAGCAGGCGGTAGACACTCAGCGGCAGGCCGACCAGCAACACCAGCGCGAAGGGAATGAAGGCTGGACGATCGACCCAGTAGTGCGGCGGCGCGGCCAGGCCCAGCACCAGCAACGAGCCGGCCATGAAACCGAAGAACATGCCGCGGCCGAAGCGCGTGCCGACCATGATCGTCGCCAGCGGCAGCAGCGTGATCATCGAGATGCACAGATTCCAGGCCAGGCCCAGCAGCACGCCGATGCCCAGCACGTTCACGGCCGCGCCGGTGCCGTCGACCACTTCAGTGGTGCGCACCACGCGCAGCCGCACGGCGCCCATCCAGGCCAGGCTCAGGGTGAAGCACAGCTCGGCCCACGGGCGCAGCAGCGAGGCTTCGTGGGACAGCACCTGCCGGGAGTGCGACGGCCCGGCCAGGTATTGCCAGTACAGGCACCACAGGATGGTCAGCGCCAGCAGCAGGACGCGGCGCACCGACACGTGGTATTCGCCGTAGCTGGCGACCAGCCGGGCCAGCCGTCCGTCGCGCAAACGCTGGGCGATGACGCGCAGCGAACTCGGCGGCGCCTCCGCAGTCCCCGTATTCATCGATGGTTCCCCCTGCCAGGCGGGCACCGGCAAGCCGGCGCCGCTTGGCGGATTGTACGGCAGGCGCCGGCGGATGACCTTCGAATCTTTCCACCGACCGGAACAGGCGCGGCCGTGCGGGCCCGGCGCGAGTAAACGGTAGTACGGGCAGGGCGCTGAGGTGGGTAAACGCGACGTCGCGACGAAACCGCCGCCGGGACGATTGGCCAGCCCCCACGCTACGGCTCTGCAGCCACCCCGCGCGCAGAGGTGCCGACTGCGGCCGCTTCATCTCGATGGGCCATTCAGCCGGCGCCCATCGGATCGGGTTGATCGCGGCCGAGACCGCGCTCGCCTTCGACCAGGGCATGGCCAGGCCGCTGCGATAGCTGAAGACGTGTGGCGTGTCGCTCCTGGCGCTGCGTTCGACCCGGCGCCGCGAATCCTGCCCGCAGGCGCGCAACTTCATGGCCAGGGCGCGGCTTGCTCATGGCGCGTGCAGGTGCGGGGCGAGGATCTCCCGTACCGGCAGATCAACGAGAAGCTCGGCCTGCCGGGCGACTACATCGCGCCGTTGGAGTCCATCCCCGCCACGCCCGATCCGGCCGTGGCGCGGCGGTTCAACCGGCGCCGGGCGGCGGCGGGTAGATCAGGTGATCGCCTTCGCGTCGTGCCGTGGGTGTCATGCTGGCCGGTTCGGCACGGCCGTTGCCGTCGATGTGGCAGACGGTGCGGCCGTCGGCCAGCAGGTAGTCGGTGATGATCCGCCGGTGGCAGCGCCACCACAGCACCTCGGCGCACATCAGCGTGCAGCGTCGTGAGGAAAGTTCCAGCAGCTGCACGAGCCCGCCGTGGAAGTCCTCGCCCATCGCGTAGTCCGCGTAGCGGCGGAAGCTCGCGTTCTGCCAGAAACCATTGGGCGAGGTACCCGCCGGCAGGCTGCGCCCGCGCCGGCCGCCGAGCGCGGGCAGGTGGATGTAGCCGATGCCCAGCGGCTCGAGCGAGGCTGCCAGCGCGGGACCGTCGTACTGCGGAAAGCGGCGCGATCCGGGCAGGCGGCGCACATCGACGACCCATTCGATCGCATGCATCTGGAGCAGGCGGACGAATGCTTCCAGCGGGTGCGTGGAATGGCCAATGCTGAAGACCGGCGGAGCAGGCATGCGGCGAGCATGCGTCGGCCGCCGTGTCCGCTGCGCGACGACGGCGCTTCACGGACCCATCGCCGCGAATTCCTACGATGGTGTCCGCACATCACGAGGATCGCCTCATGCAGAACCACGACATCCGCGTGCTCAACGACCTGATCGAGACCACCATCGACAGCGCCGAAGGCTACGCCGAGGCCGCCAGCGAGACGCAGAGCCCCCGCTTCAGCGTCACCTTCCGCGAGCGCGCCAGCGAACGCCGGCTGGTGGCGACGCGATTGCAGCGCCAGGTGGAGGAACTGGGCGGCACGCCGGAGGACGACGGCAGCGTGCTCGCCTCCGCGCACCGCATGTTCACCAACCTGCGCAAGAGCCTCAACGACGCCACCGCGGTGATCGACGAGGTCGAGCGTGGCGAGGGCCACATCAAGCACAAGTTCGAGGACGCGCTGGACGACGAGGACGTCTCGCCGCCTACGCATGCACTGATCGCCGACACCTACCGCTCCGTGCGGTCCGGCCACGACCAGATGCGGCAGCTCAAGCGCGCCGCGCGCTGACGGCAGCGACTTGCTGGCTCTTGCCTCCGCGAAGACGGCCTGAGCGAAGGCCGCTCTCGCGTGGGGGTAGATCGGCGTGTGGCTCCGGTGTGGGGCTCCCCGCGAAAGCTCAGGCCGCTTTTACCTCGAACGTCTGGCTGGCCGCCGGCTTGCCGTCGATGGCGATCTCCACCTTGTACTTGCCCGCCGGCCAGTTGTTCGGGTTGCGCAGCTTGAAGGTGGTGGTGGCCGGGCCATCGGTGGCGATGGTCTGGCTGATCGTGGTGACGTCCTCGCCCTTGCCCTCCAGGTAGCTGAAGTGCGCGCTCAGGGTCGCGCCGGGGGTGGTGCCGGTGGTGGCGACGCTGGCGTAGATGGTGTTCTGCGAGGCGTCGAAGGAGGTGGTCGGCTTGGCGATCTTGTAGCCGGCGGTCACCGCTTCGCCCAACTGCACCTGGTCCACCTTGAACACATTGGCCGGCGTGGGCGTGGCCGACGCGCTGGTGCCGGCGCTGGCCGGCATGGCGGCGGTGCCCGCGGCGGCCGGGGCAGGCGTGGAGGCCGCCGGTGCCGGTGCGGTATGCGCCACGGCCGGTGCCGGCGTGGTGCTGGCGGCCGGCGGCGTGGTGGCGGCCTCGTTTTCGTGCTTGCCGCAAGCGGCGAGCAGCAACAGGCCGGCGAGGGCCATGCCGTGCAGGGCGAGGGAGCGTGGATGGATCGTCATGGCGAAAGTCCCTTGCAGTCGTCTTGGGCCGCGGATCGGCCAGGCGAAAAAGGCTAGCGGTGTTGATCTGAAGCGCCGATTACCGGGCGTCTGCGGGCCCGTTATTGGCGTGGGCCGCGCGGGTTGCCCGGCACCGCCGCCGGGTCCGTGCTGCGGAACGGGTTGATGTCCAGGCCGCCGCGGCGGGTGTAGCGCGCATACACGGTCAGCCGTTCCGGCGCGCAGCGTGCCATCAGGTCGACGAAGATGCGCTCCACGCATTGTTCGTGGAATTCGTTGTGGGTGCGGAAGGAAATCAGGTAGCGCAACAGGCCGGCATGGTCGACCGGTGCGCCACGGTAGGCGATCTGCACGGTGCCCCAGTCCGGCTGGCCGGTCACCGGGCAGTTCGAGCGCAGCAGGTTTGAAAGCAGGATTTCCTCCACCGGCGCGGCATGGTGGTTGGCGCTCAGGTAGCCGGCCTTGGGCGGGCCGTAGTCGTCCACTTCCAGCGGCAGTTCGTCGAGCAGTGCGCCCGGAAGGTCCGTGATGGCGTGGCCCTGTGCCGAAGGTGCGCTCAACGTGACTGTTACCGGGGCGCCGGCGGCGGCGGCGAGGTCACGTGCCAGCGCCTCTTGCAGTGCATCGGAGGCGATCCGCTCCTGCGAGAAGCCGTTGAGGTAAAGCTTGAAGGATTTGGATTCGATGATGTTCGGCGAATGCGCCGGCACACGGAACTCGGCCAGCGCCACCTGCGGCTTGCCGCGAGCGTCGAGCCAGGACAGTTCGTAGGCATTCCAGATGTCCACGCCATGGAACGGCAGCGGTTCCATGACGCCGATTTCCACGCGCTTCTGCTCGCGCGGGATGGGAAACAGCAGGGCAGGGTCGTAGCGGCCGGCGTAGACGGTGGTTTTGCCGAGGGGGGAATGTTCGGGGGTGCTCATGCGGCAAGTGTAAGCCTTCGCGCCCTCTCCCCCGGGGAGAGGGCTTCAGCGCGCGGCCTCGGTGTCTACGCGTTGATCATCTGCATCGAGGGTCCCGCGTAGCGTTCGCCTGCGGCGGCGTTGGGCGGGAACACCGCGTCGATGGCAGCACGCTCGGTCGTGCTGAGTTGCAGGTCCAGCGCGCCCAGGTTTTCGTCCAGCCGCGATCGGTGGCGGGTGCCGGGGATCGCCAACACGTCCTCGCCCTGCGCCAGTACCCAGGCCAGCGCCAATTGCGCGGGCGAGCAGCCTTTGTCGGCGGCGATCTTCTTCACCTCATCGACCAGCGCCAGGTTGCGCGCGAAGTTTTCTCCCTGGAAGCGCGGGTTGTTGCGGCGGAAGTCGTCAGCCTCGAAGTCGTCGGGCGAGCGGATCGCCCCGGTGAGGAAGCCGCGCCCAAGCGGCGAGTAGGCGACCAGGCTGACGCCGAGCTTGCGGCAGGCGGTGAGCATGCCGTTCTCCTCCGGATCCCGGGTCCAAAGCGAGAACTCGCTCTGCAGTGCGGCGATCGGATGCACCGCGCAGGCGCGCGCGAGGGTTCGAGCCGAAGCTTCGGACAGGCCGAGGTAGCGCACCTTGCCCTGTTGCACCAGCTCCGCCATGGCGCCGACAGTTTCCTCGATCGGCACGTTCGGGTCGACGCGGTGCTGGTAATAAAGGTCGATCGTTTCGATGCCCAGGCGCTTGAGGCTGCCCTCGCACGCGGCGCGCAGGTAGTCTGGCCGGCCGCTGACGCCGCGTGCCTGCGGGTTGGCCGGGTCGCGCACGATGCCGAACTTGGTGGCGATGAAGGCTTGCTCGCGCCGGCCCTTGATGGCGCGGCCGACCAGTTGCTCGTTGGTATGCGGGCCGTACATGTCGGCGGTGTCCAGCAAGGTGACGCCGCGTTCCAGCGCGTGGTGGATGGTGGCGATCGACTCGGCGTCGTCGTGCGCGCCGTAGAAATCGCTCATGCCCATACAGCCGAGGCCGAGGGCGGAAACCTGGGGGCCGTTGCGGCCGAGCGTGCGCATTTGCATGGGGTACTCCTCAAGAAGTGGCGAAACTACGCCGCCGAAGGTGTGCGCATCGTGCGCGCCGGCGGCCTGCCGATAAATGCTCAATAATCAACAATACCTTTCAAGCGTGATCAACAATGGATCGCCTGCACGCCATGCGCCTGTATGCCCGCATCGTCGAGCTGGGCAGCTTCACCGCCGCGGCCGACGACTTGGGCCTGCCGCGCGCCACCGTCACCCATACGATCAAGGCGCTCGAGTCGAGGCTGGGTGCGCAGCTGCTGCAGCGGACGACGCGGCGCGTCCGCGTGACCTGCGAGGGCAAGACCTACTACCAGCACTGCGTGCGCCTGCTCGCCGACGTGGACGAGGTGGAAGCCAACTTCCGCGAGGCGTCGGTCGTGCCGCGCGGTCGGCTGCGGGTGGATCTGTCGTCGGCGCTGGCAAGACTGATGGTGATCCCGGCGCTGCCCGAGTTCATGGCGCGCTTTCCGCAGATCGAGCTGGACCTGGGTACCGGCGACCGCTTCGTCGACCTGCTGCGCGAGGGCGTGGACTGCGTGCTGCGGGTAGGCGATCCGGGCGAAACCGGCACAGTCCGTCGGGTGCGGATCACCCTCACATACGCGGCAGCCCATGCCGCGGCGGCGCCGTCCCGAACGTCCCGGCCGTGAGCGGCGCCGCCGCCGCGGCCAGGGCCGCACGCTGTTCGGACACGGGCAGACGGAGCATCACGTCTTCCCATGCGGCCAGCCTTCGAAACACTTCGTGCGCCAGTACGCGTTCGACGAACGCGGCGCTGCGCGGCCAGCGCGCGGCATCGATGGTGAAACGCACGAAAGCGGCCGTGCGGAACATGCTGGCGATCGCCACGTCGGCGATCGACAACGCGCCGAACAGATAGCCCTCGGCGGGCAGCTGGGTCTCCAGATAGTCCAGCGTCCGCGGAACGTGCCGCTCGAGCGTTTCGCCGATCACGGCCTCGTCGCGTTCCTCGCCGAACACGTAGGGGCGGATCGCCTTCTGGTAGAACAGCCGCCAGATCAGGGCGTCCGCCAACGCGGTATCGGCGTACTCCTCCAGCCAGCGGGCATGCGCGCGGTCGGCCGGATCGGCCGGGTAGAGCGACGGCGCCGGATGGATGTCTTCCAGGTACTGGCAGATCACCGAGGAATCGAGGAACACGCGCCCGTCCTGGATGAGCAACGGAATGCGCCGCAGCGGGCTCAGCCGCTCGAACGCCTCGTTGCCGACGAACGGCACGATCGGGTCGATCTCGTACCCGAGCCCCTTCAGCTCCATGCACGCCAGCACCTTGCGCACGAAGGGCGAGAGGTAGTTGCCGATCACGACGAAGGCCATGGCGCGCTCCGGGGCGAGGAAGGCCCAGCGTGCCGGCGCCGGCGCCACGCCGTCAACGCCCCCGACTAATGGCATGGGTGGCATGACTTTGGGCACGTTACGATCGGCCTATTTGGCAGGTCCTGACAAAGGGGAAACACGATGGCATCGATGATCGGCAGCTCGCGCCTGGCGGGCGCGCTGGCACTTGGCCTGGTGGCCACCGGCGCGCTGGCGCAGGGCCACACGCTGACCACGGACGACTATGCACGCGCGGAGCGCTTCCTCGGCCCCAACACCGCGCCGCTGGTCGACCACGCGATCCAGCGCGTGACCTGGCTGGACGACGGCCACTTCTGGTACGTCGACCACGATGCCAAGGGCGACCACTACCGGGTGATGGACGCGGCCACCGGCAAGGCCACCGACGCGTTCGACCAGCCCCGGCTCGCCGCCGCCCTGGGCAAAGCGCTGGCCAAGCCCATCAAGTCGGACAAACTCGGCATCCGCGAATACGTGGTCGCCGCCGATGGCCGCCTGGACGTCCAGCTCGACGGCAAGCACTACCTGTGCGACCTCAAGCCCGCGCAGGGCGAGTGCGTGGCGAAGAAGACCGGCAAGGAGCCGGGCGTGCTGTCGCCGGACAAGAAGAGCGAAGCCTTCATCCGCGACTGGAACCTGTGGCTGCGCGACGTGGCCACCGGCAAGGAGACCCAGCTCACCACCGATGGCGTGGAGAACTTCGGCTACGCCACCGACAACGCCGGCTGGAAGCACACCGACAACGCGATCCTGGTGTGGTCGCCCGACTCGAAGCAGATCGCCACCTTCCAGCAGGACGAGCGCAAGACCGGCGACATGTACCTGCTCAAGACGCAGGTCGGCCACTCCGAGCTGCTGCACTGGAAGGGACCGCTCGCCGGCGACAAGAACGTGACCATGATCGAGCGCGTCGTCATCGACGTGCCGTCGAAGAAGGTCGTGCGCCTGAAGATGGCGCCTGACCAGCACCGCTCGACCCTGTGTGACGACGTCAGCTGCGGCCCCGAGGGCGGCTGGGACGACGTCAAGTGGGCGGACGACGGCAAGACGCTGGCCTTCGTCTCCACCTCGCGCTACCACAAGGACGAATGGTTCCGCATCGCCGATCCGAAGACCGGCGCGGTGCGCACCGTGTTCGAGGAACACGTGCCGACCTACTACGAGAGCGGCAACGGCCAGGTCAACTGGTTCTACCTGCCCGCCAGCCACGAGGCGGTCTGGTTCTCCGAGCGCAACAACTGGGGCAACCTGTACCTGTACGACCTCCAGACGGGCAAGCTCAAGCACGCCATCACCACTGGCGAGGGCAACGTCACCGAGGTGCTCAAGGTCGATCCGAAGACGCGCACCGTGTGGTTCCGCGGCGTCGGCCGCACCCCGGGCGTGAATCCGTACTACCAGCAGTTCTTCAAGGTCAGCCTGGACGGCGGCAAGCCGGTGCTGCTGACACCCGAAGCGGCCAACCACGAGATCACCCTCTCGCCGGACGGCCACGCGTTCGTCGATACCTATTCGACGCCGACCACGCCACCGGTCACCCTGCTGCGCGACAGCGCCGACGGCCACACGCTCGTCAGTGTCGCCAAGGCCGACGTCAGCCGCCTGCGTGCGGCCGGCTGGGTGCCGCCGACCCCGATCACGGTGAAGGCACGCGACGGCAAGACTGACCTTTACGGCATGCTGTTCAAGCCGACGAACTTCGATCCGCACAAAAAGTACCCGGTCGTCGACTACATCTACCCGGGCCCGCAGACCGGCTCGGTACGCGGGCGCAACTTCCTGCCTTCGCGCGGCGACAACCAGTCGCTGGCGGAACTGGGCTTCATCGTGGTGGCGATCGACGGCATGGGCACGCCGTGGCGTTCCAAGGCGTTCCACGATGCGTGGTACGGCAACATGGGCGACAACACGCTGCCCGACCAGGTCGCCGCCATCAAGGAGCTGGGCAAGCGCTACGCGTGGATCGACACCCATCGCGTTGGCATCTGGGGCCACTCCGGCGGCGGCAACGCCACGGCGGACGCGATGTTCCGCTATCCGGACTTCTTCAAGGTCGGCTGGTCCGAGAGCGGCAACCACGACAACCGTAACTACGAGGACGACTGGGCCGAGAAGTACCAGGGCCCGCTGGTCACCCACAAGGACGGCACCACCAATTACGACGACCAGGCCAACGAGAACCACGCGGCCAATCTCAAGGGCAAGCTGATGCTGGTGCACGGCACCATCGACGACAACGTGCCGCCGTCCAACACGCTGCTGGTGGCCGACGCGCTGATCAAGGCCAACAAGGACTTCGACCTCCTGCTGATTCCCAACGTGCACCACGGTTACGGTGTGGAGAAGGGCACCTACGCGATGCGCCGTCGTTGGGATTACTTCGTGACCCACCTCGCCGGCGACACGCCGCCGAAGGAATTCAAGTTCACGATGCCGAAGGACTGAGGTCGCTGCGGGCGCGGCCAGTGATCGGCCGCGCCCAGGTCGGGGCGCTCTACAGCCGGTCCGGCCTTGCCTGGCCGGGGCAGCGCATGCTGGCCTTGCCGTGCACAGGCCAGCTGCCGCCAGCGGTCAGGTGACAGGAGCCATGCCCGCGGCCGCAGCCACTTCGTACAGCGCTGGCGGCGGGCCGTTGCAGATGGGCAGACCCTCGACCGGCACGCCATCGCGCATGGCCATCGCGGCGATCGCGCCGGCCACTTCATGCAGCAGCGCCAGGTTGGATTTCAGCCTCTCCCGTACGCCGGCATCGTCGAGCGTGTCGCGAAGGCCGCGATTGATTTCCACCAGCCAGGGCACACGGCACTGGTCCAGCAAACCCGCCTGGTTGCGCCGGTGCGAGGCGGCGTGCCAACGGCCAAAGAACACCTGCATGCGTTCATTCAACTGCTGCGCGGCCGCCAGCTGCGGGGCGAGTTCGGCGAACAGCACCGTGTCGCCCAGCCGCTTCTGGAAGAACAACTGGCAGAGCACGCCCCAGTAGTAGGTGTAGTCCCAGGCGACCTTGGCGGGCATCACCAGGGCATTGCCGAACAGCGCGTACTGCCCGCGGTATAGCGCCAGGGTGCTCTGGTAAAAGGAGAAGTACAGCCGCTGGTAGAACCGCGCGTGGGGCGCCAGCGGTCGGCCCGCGCGATCGTGCGCGACCAGCATGCAGATGTAGGTGTTGGCGATCGCAATGAAATCGCCCCCGGGCGAATAGAACGGGTCAAGGAACAGGCCGGCCTCGCCAGTCAGCGCCCAGCGATCGGCGCTGAAGACCTGCGCGCAGCCGTACGAGCAGCCGCGCAGGAAATGGAAGTCCAGCAGCGAGTCCGCGCAGCGCTCCACAGCCCGCGACAGCGCGGGCTGGTAGCGCGCCAGCCAGCCGCGTGCGCGGGCGAAGTCCTGGAACCCCTCCAGCGGATGCAGCGCCTCGTCCGCAACGATGCCGACCGAGTGCGCCCCGCTCGACAACGGGATCAGCCAGGCCCAGTAGCCCTCCCCGCACAGGTGGTTGGTGGAGCGCCAACGCTCCGGCGGCTCGCAGCGGTCGCGCCAGGCGGCGTTGTCCGCGCACCATTCGTCCAGCAGCAGGCGTGAGTCGAGCCGGAACCAGGCGGCATTCACGTGGTGCCCGTTGTCGCGGGTCAGCGAAAGACGACGCCGCAGCAGGCCGGCGCGGCCGGAGGCGTCGAGCAGCCAGCGGCAGGCGAGGCTGTGTTCGCCCGCGTCATCGTTGCAGCGGACGCGATGGAGTTCACCCTCACGGCCGAGCTCGAACCCGCGCACCGTCGTGCCGTCGCGGAAGTCGATGCCGCGACGGCGTGCCTCCTCGCCGAGGAAGTTCTCGAACAGGCCGCGGTCGATCTGGTAGCTGGGCGTGGGCAGGACACGGCTCACGCCCAGCTCGGTGCACTGGTCGAGCCGGTCCTGGCCCTCGCTGAAGAACATCCGCAGGCCGAACTTGCGCAACTGGGCCTGCTGCAGGTGCTCGCGCAGCCCCAGCTCTTCTTCGAAGTAGTGGGCGGCGATCTCCACGGTCGATTCGCCCACCTTGTGCGCGGCCAGGGGCAACTGATGGCGGTGGCGTTCGAGCACCACGATGTCCAACTCCGGGAATTCGCGGCGAAGCTGCAGGGCCAGGCACAAGCCGGCCAGGCCTCCGCCAAGAATGACCGCGTCATGCGTTGTGTGCGCGTCCGCCATACCGCTCTCCCTGGCTGGATGGAGCGATGGTGCAGCAGACGGGGTCTGGCTGCACCTATGGATGGCTGCCGGCGCAGCAGGCCCTCAGCGGGTCACGCGCGCCGGCTCGCCGGCCTCCATGGCGAGCAGGCCGGCGTCGTCGATGATCAGCGGCGGAGCGTCGTGCGAGCGGCGGTAGCTGGCGAGGACGCCGCCGTAGCGGGCCACGCGGCCGATCGTGTAGAGGGTGATGCGGACCACATCGCGCACGGGGCTGAAGTGGCTCAGGCGGAATTCGCCGTGGTAGCGCGACGCGATCGGTACCGAGATGACGCCCAGGCCCTTCTCGCGGCAGGCGGCGATCAGGATGGCGGCCTCGAAGACAAAGTTCTCGGCCGGCAGGTCGACCAGCTCCAGCGCCGCGCGCGGATACCAGCGCTGGCCGCTCTGTGTATCGACAACCGGCACACCGCATGCCCACGAGATGCCCCAATCGGCCACCGCGTTGGCGCGACGACGGCCCCTGGGCTGCTGCTCGCGCTCAAGCAGGCGCGCGCCGATCACGATGTGTTCCGGATAGCGCAGGGCGGCGCCGACGATGCGTGGCACGTCACTGGCCAGATGCTGGCCGTCGCCGTCCATCGTCACCACGGCGTCGAATCCCTGCTTCAGCGCCTCGCGGAAGCCGTACCGCAGGGCCTCGCCCTTGCCGCGGCGTTGCGGGTGGCGCAGCAAAGTCACCGGCATGGCGCCGACGATGTCGGGCGTGCGGTCGTCCGAGCCGTCATCGACCACGATCACCGGCACGTTCAGCGCCAGCACCGATTCCACCACCTGTTGGATCGCCGCCTCCTCGTTGAGGCAGGGGATGAGTACGCACCAGCGCGGTGGGGTGGCTTTCACGCACATTCCTCCAGGTGGATATCCATGCCGAGCGATCCGGCTGCCATTACGCGGCAGCGGCCCGCGCCCTGCGCGAGCAGGGCCAGCAAAGGCAGCGCCGAAGCCGACGGGCTAGCAGCCACCCAGTCGGCCGGCACCGCCGATGCGGCCGGTGCGTCGGCGATGCTACCGGGGCAAAGGTGCAGAGCAAGTCGGCCCAGCGTGGACGCGCCAGGCTGCGGGCTGAGCACCATGGCGCAGCCGAAGGGCGAGGGACTGCCGGTGACTTCGGCCAACGGACCGCTGCCGGCGGTGTCGCTGCAAACCAGCAGCACCGGTCGCGCGTCCGCCAGGGCCAGGCTGGCCGCCTCGAGCAGGCCGGCGCCGAAACTGGCGCGTTGGGCGCAGACGGCGCTGGAGGACGCGTGGCAGCCGGTGGCAATGGTCCAGTAGCCGGCCGGCGCGTTGTGCACCGAATTGTGGAAGCGTGTGGGCGAGAGTTCCGCGGGAGTGGCAGCCAGGGTCGCGCACATGTAATCCATGATCGCCTGGTCGCCGTGCGACGAGGCGAAGACGCACGGCAGGCCGGCCGGGTTGCAACCACTCATCGTCACTGCCTGGCTCGCCACTTCGACCGCCAGCAAGACGCTTTCCGGCGCGCGACGGCGCTCGCCGGCCGGCAGCAGGGCGGCCGCCGGACGGGCTGGCGGCGGCACCGGGGTACCCCCCAATATCGCGCGCAATGCGGCGAAGCTACCCAGCTGCGGCGACCACAGGCCGACGCCATCGACGTGCACGGCAAGCGCGTTCATGCGCCACTCCCCGCGCCGCCAAAGGCCAGGCAGGCGTTGTTGCCGCCAAAGCCGAACGAGTTGCTCAGCGCCACCCCGATTGACCGCGCCTCGTTGCGCCAGGCGAACTGCGGCCCGCAGGCCGGATCCGGTTCATTGCCACCGAGGTTGCCAGGCACCAGCCCGTGCCGGATCGCCAGCAAGGTGATGACCGCCTCGAGGATGCCGGCAGCGCCGAGGGTGTGGCCGGTGTATCCCTTGGTGCTGCTTGCGCGCGTGCCGGACGGGAAGACGCGCCCGATCAGTGCCGCCTCCACTTCGTCGTTCTTGAGGCTCGCGGTTCCGTGCAGGTTGACGTAGTCGACCTGTCGTGGTTCCAGCCCTGCGCGCGCCAGCGCATCGCGGAGCGCCAGTTCGGCGCCGAGGCCATCCGGGTGCGGCGTGGACATGTGGTGGGCGTCGCTCGCCTCGCCGTAGCCGAGCAGGCGCGGCGCGCGCGGCGCGGCTTCGGCGCGCTCGATCAGCGCGAAACCGGCAGCCTCGCCGATCGAGATGCCGCTACGCGTGCGATCGAACGGGCGGCAGGGCGCGCGCGATACCAGCTCCAGTGCGTTGAAGCCGAACAGCACGCTTTCGCACAGCGTGTCCACGCCGCCGACCAGCGCGGCATCGACCAGGCCCAGCCGGATCATCCGTTCGGCGCTGGCAAAGACCTTTGCGCTGGAGGAACAGGCGGTGGAGATGGTCAGGCATGGTCCTTCCAGTCCCAGCGCCTCGGCGAGGAAGCCGGCAAGCGAGTGCGGCGCATGGATCGGCGGACGCAGCATGTCCGCAGGGAAGCCGCCGTCCGGGTCGAGCCGGCGGTAAGCCTCCTCGGTGGTGCCGATGCTGGCGGTGGACGTACCGACCAGCAGTGCCACGCGGGCGGCGCCATAACGCTCGCGCGCGGCGTGCACCGCGCCGAGGAAGCCGTCCTGGTTCAGGCCCAGCCAGGCAAGCCGGTTGTTGCGGCATTCCCAGACAGCCAATGAAGCGGGTAGCGCGGCCTGTTCGACGCCGTCGACGCGGCCGACCCAGCACGCCAGCGGGGCCAGGCTGAAATCGTTGGCGCGCAGGCCCGTGCGGGCGTCCTGCAAGGCAAGGCGATGGGCTTCCAGGCCGCGCCCGAGGGCCGAGGTGGCGGTGAAGGCGGTGACCGCCAGGGGAGTGATGGGTTGCAACATCGAACCAGCCTAGCGGCGGGCCGCGAGCTTGCCTAGCCTTGCTTGCGACCGGCGTTTACCTCCTTCAGGCAAGACGCTTTCCCGGTAGCGGCGGGCGAGGTCCTGGCCCACGCCATGGCCGCAAGCGAGCCGTGGCGAAGATGTGAATTCTTTGCGAAAGAGGCCTGTCGCCCAGGGCCTGCGTGGAAGGAAATACGCGGTATGCGGTATGCGGTAGCCGCGGCTGCTGCTGGTTTGCCTTCACGCCGATCTGCCGCGCCGTCGTCCTCATTCCCCGGCAGTCCCTGGTGTTACCTGCGCGATGCCGACGTGCTGCACGTGGCGGCGTTCAGCTGCTCGGGGCGCTGCTGAGCACAGGCCTGGTCTGGCTGGGTTACATCGTGCATGTGTGGCGCATCGCGCGGCGCGCGCCGACCATGCTCCCGGGACGATGAGTGGTGCTGGTGTTCGGGCAGCAGCTGGTCGGCGCCGGGGCGGCCCAGGGCGTGCTGCTGCTCGGCGGATACAGCGGCGGCGCGCAGCGAGGCGCGGGCCGGACTCGCCGGGTTGCAGTGGTTAGCGCTGGTCGCCAAGCTCCGGGCGAAGCTGGAACAGGAGTCGGCCGATGCACCGGAGAACCTGCGCCTCGCGCGGCCTGCTGCAGGGCGGCGACCGCGTCGAGATGCCGCCACCGATGGCGCTACCGGCCAGCCGCCGCCACTGGAACGTTGCCTCGCGCTGGCCCGGCGGCTGGATGCGGCCATCCGGTGGCGGCAGAGGACACCTTCCCTTGCACGCTGCGCTACCTGCCCTGCGGTTGATGGAGGCGACCTAACTGATGTGGATCGACCTGGGCATGCGCAGGGCGCGGCCGATCGGCCACGGCGCGCATGGCCGCGCGGATCGGCGGAGGCGCCCTTGTGCGTGCAACGGCGGGCACGGCAGACTCGCCGCGCCGCACTCCGCGGCCACTCACGACAGGGGAAGTCCGATGTTCCATTCACGCTTTGTGCTGGTATTGCTGCTCCCGCTCCTGCTGCTGACCATGGCGTTCCGCCAGTCGCCCCTGGTCGACCCGGCACCGATCGCCGTGCCGGCCGGACTCAACGGCGTGCAGGTGGGCAAGGCCGTAAAAGGCGCATTGCTCGGTCGCGGCTGGACCGTCACCGACCAGCAGACCAGCAGCATCAGCGCCCAACTCAGTCGCGACGAATGGGTCGCCAAGATCCGCGTCGACTTCGATGCCAGGCAGGTGCAGATCCGCTACGTCGACAGCAAGAACCTCAAGTACGAGGTCAAGCGCGATGGCACCCGCCTGATCCATTCCAATTACATGGGCTGGATGCAGTACCTCTCCGGCGACATCGGGCGCAATCTCGAGCTGATTTCCGCCACGGCCGGCTGAGCCACCCCGGATCCGCGTCGACACGCCACAGCCCCGGCGTGGATCCGCTTGCTAAGCTCTGTGGCACTCCCGTCCGCATCCATCCGTCCCGATGAGCGAGCAATCCGGCCAGGCCGAAACCTTCCTGCGCGAACTGCAGGACCGCATCTGCGCTGCGGTCGAGCGCCTCGACGGCAGCGCACGTTTCGTTGAGGACCGCTGGACCCGCGAAGCCGGTGGCGGCGGCCGTACCCGCGTGCTGCGCGAGGGAGCCATGTTCGAGCAGGCAGGCGTGAATTTTTCGCGCGTGCATGGCCACACCCTGCCGCCCAGCGCCACTGCGCACCGGCCGGAGCTGGCCGGCGGCAGCTTCATCGCCACCGGCGTATCGCTGGTGCTGCACCCGAACAATCCGTACGTTCCGACCACGCACGCCAACGTGCGCTATTTCGAGGCCAGCAAACCAGGGGTCGAGCCGGTGTGGTGGTTCGGCGGCGGCTTCGACCTGACGCCGTTCTACCCGTTCGACGAGGACGTGCGGCACTGGCACGCCGTCGCGCGCGACCTGTGTGCGCCCTACGGCGAGGATGTCTACCCGCGCTACAAGCGCTGGTGCGACGACTACTTCTACCTCAAGCATCGTGGCGAAACGCGCGGGGTCGGCGGGCTGTTCTACGACGACCTCAACGAAGGCGGGTTCGAGCGCTGCTTCGCCTTCACCCGCGACGTGGCGCAGGGCTTCCTCGATGCCTATCTGCCGATTGCCGAACGTCGCCGCGACACGCCCTGGGGCGAACGCGAGCGCGAGTTCCAGTTGTACCGACGCGGCCGCTACGTGGAGTTCAACCTCGTTTATGACCGCGGCACGCTGTTCGGCCTGCAGTCGGGCGGGCGCACCGAGTCGATCCTGATGAGCCTGCCGCCGCGGGTGCGCTACGAATACGCCTACACGCCGGAACCCGGTTCGCCCGAGGCGCGCCTGCAGGACTACCTCAAGCCGCGCGACTGGCTGTAGGAGCGCACCCGTGCCGACCGCGGACATCCCGGTCGCGCACAGGTGCATTTCCTGCAAGAGTCTTACGGCTGCGCGCCGCTGAACTTCACCGGCGTGGCGCCCTTCACCGGGCCGATCTGCGCACTGTCGCTGACCTGCAACACCACTTCGTGGCGGAACTCCAGGGTGCCCTGCACGACGGCGTGCGGGCCGATCACGATGTGCGGTGTACGGTTGTGGTGGAACCAGCCACCATTGGGCTTGTCGACCAGGATGCCGCCCTCGACACGTGAATTGGCGCCGATGTCGATGTCGCCGTCCACGGTTTCCACGCCGCCGCCCACGTGCGCGGCATCCAGCTCGATGCGACCGTTGACGTTGGACACCTGTCCGCTCACGTCGGCGCCCCTGGCCAGTTCGATGTGCCCGTTGACCGCCTCGATCTCGCCGTTGACCTTGGCGCCCTCACGCAACTCGATGCCGCCGTTGACGGTATTGACCGAACCGATGGTGGCGCGCTGGCCCAGCGTGATTCCGCCGTTGACCGTGTCGGCCTTGCGCGCGCTGGCGCCGTCGGCGAGCGAGATGTCGCCATTGACGGTGCTGAGCTCGCCGGCGCTTTGGCCGGCGTCGATGCGGATGTCGCCGTTGATCTTGTCGACGTCGTTGTCCGAGGCGACCGCCGCCAGCGGCAGGGCCAGTGCGAGGGCGATGAGCAGGTGGCGCATGGTGGTGCTCCTTCGTGGGAATAGGACATCAGATGCAGCACCGCGCTCCGCGGTTTAGCGTGACCTTCGGCATGGAGCGATTTGACGCCGTCGCAAGGGCGCCGCACCATTTCGCGTTTTCCGCCGCCAGGTTGCCGCCATGCACAAGCTCGTCCTGATCCGCCACGGCCAGTCCCAGTGGAACCTCGACAACCGCTTCAGCGGCTGGGCCGACGTCGACCTGACCGACCAGGGCATGGCCGAGGCAAAGGAAGCCGGGCGGCTGCTGGTGGAAGCCGGCTACACCTTCGACGTGGCGCATACCTCGGTGCTCAAGCGTGCGGTGCGTACGCTGTGGGGCGTGCTCGACGCGATGGATCTGATGTGGATTCCGGTGGTTACCGATTGGCGCCTTAACGAGCGCCACTACGGCGGCCTGACCGGCCTCAACAAGGCCGAGACGGCGGCGAAGTACGGCGAGGACCAGGTCAAGATCTGGCGGCGCAGCTACGATATCCCGCCGCCGCCGCTAGCACGTGCCGACAACCCGTCCGTGAGCGACCCGCGCTACGCGCTGCTCGACCCGTCGATGATCCCCGATACCGAGTGCCTGAAGGATACCGTCGCCCGCGTACTGCCTTACTGGCACGACGTGCTGGCGCCGGCGGTGGCTTCGGGCCAGCGTGTGCTGGTCGCTGCGCACGGCAACTCGCTGCGCGCGCTGATCAAGTACCTGGATCATATTTCCGACGAAGCGATCGTCGAAATGAACGTGCCCAATGGCGTGCCACTGGTGTACGAGTTCGACGAGACGATGAAGCCGCTGCGCAGCTACTACCTGGGCGACGCCGAGGCGATCGCGGCGAAGATGGCCGCCGTGGCAAACCAGGGCAGGGCAAAGTAACGCAGATAGTTCGCAAAGTTGCTCATCCCGGTGCCGAAAAGGCGGATGAGGGCACTTGGCCCAGACCTTCATTGACATTTGTCATGCCAGCCGCCTGCCGCCCATCCATCGCGCGCGGCTTCCTGCACGGTTAGGCTTCGGCCATCCATGGTCCTGGAGCACGTGATGGCGCCGAATCTGCTCATGCCCACGCTGGTCTCGCCGTTGGTGGCCTTCATGGTCTGGCGCCGCGCGCGTCGCCAGTTCGGCCGCCAGCCGGTGCGTCGCGGCGCGATGATCGCCCGCGTGGCGATTCTGAGCTTGCTGGCGGGCCTGATCTCGCTTGCCGGAATACGTGATCCGCGGCTGCTCGAAGGCCTGGCGGGCGGCCTGCTTGGCGGCATCGCACTGGGCCTGGCCGGTTTGCGGTTGACCCGCTTCGAGCGGGGCCCCGATGGTCGCGACCTGTATCTGCCCAATCCTTGGATCGGCGCCACCGTGACGGCTCTGCTGGTTGCCCGGCTGGCCTGGCGTTTCATGGCCGTGGTACCGCACGCAGGCATGACCGGCGCAATGACTGCCTCAACTGCGCCGCCATTGGGCAACAGTCCGCTGACCCTGTTGGTGCTGGGCCTGATGATCGGTTACTACGTTAGCTATTACGCCGGCCTGCTGGTGCATCACCGGCGTTTCGTGCAGGCGCGGGGCTGAGTCTCCACAGGCGCGGGCCGAGTCAAAGCGCGTCGTTGTCCAGCTCGCCCGTCCGAATGCGGATCACCTGTTCCAGCGGGCTGACGAAGATCTTGCCATCGCCGATCTTGCCCGTACGTGCCGATTGCTGGATCGCCTCAATGACCCGCTCCAGCTGGTCGTCCGCCACCGCCACCTCCAGCTTGATCTTGGGCAGGAAATCGACCACGTATTCCGCGCCGCGGTAGAGCTCGGTGTGCCCTTTCTGCCGGCCGAAGCCCTTGACCTCGGTCACCGTGATCCCCTGGACACCCACCTCGGCCAGCGCTTCGCGCACGTCGTCCAGCTTGAACGGCTTGATGACCGCCACGACCAGCTTCATGGATGTTCCTCGCTCGCTTTTCCAAGGTCGGCCGCCATTGTGCCTGTCGGCCCGCGAGCTGTCGCCCCGGCGGGGCGTGTAGGACAATCCCTACATTCTCTGGCGGAGCCGGCCGATGGTGCACCTGCATTCACGTTACCTAGACTTACTACCGACCCGCTCGAGGCGCCGTCCATGATGGATCGGCAGGAAATCGACCGAATTGCCCTGCGACTTGTGTCGCTGGTACCGCCAGGGTTGGCACAGGCGCAGCAGGATTTGCGAACCAACTTCCACGATGTCCTGATGCAAGGATTGCGTCGCCTCGAGCTGGTCACCCGCGAGGAGTTCGAAGTCCAGAGCCAACTGTTGGCGCGCACTCGCGCCAAGGTCGACGAACTGGAAAGGCGCGTCGCCGAACTGGAGGCCGACGCGGCCCGCGGACTCTAGCTGCCAGCTCCCGGGAGCCGCCCCCGATCCGTCACCCTCACCCCGAGAAGCGATCGGGGGCGGTTATTTTTGCCTGTTCGTCGATGGAGTCGCGTTCCACCATGCATTCCGGCGACTCCATCGCGTATGGCCGACTTGGCGGCACGGTCATGCCATCGGCCGTCTGGTCTGCCCTTTACGGGCAGAGCCGGTGCACCGTGTTTCTCCAGCCGTTGCGGTCAGGGACGACCGCGCTTTGGCTGCCGCGGATGCTGCCGTGAGCCTCGCCGTCACGCTGAGCCGTGCCCAGGAAGGCGTCTCCGCGCCACAGGTGATGGTCGAAGTGCACCTTTCCGGCGGTCTGCCTGGTACGCATATCGTTGGCTTGCCCGAGGCGGCCGTGCGCGAGGCGCGCGACCGCGTGCGCGTCGCGATCCAGAACGCCGCGTTTGAATATCCCAACCGAAAGGTCACCGTGAACCTCGCGCCGGCCGAACTGCCCAAAGACGGCGGCCGCTTCGACCTGGCCATTGCGCTGGGCATCCTGGCTGCGGGTGGGCAGGTGCCACGCGAGAAACTGGACGAATGCGAATTCCTCGGTGAACTGGCCCTGTCGGGTGACCTGCGCGGCGTCTCCGGCGTGCTGCCGGCCTTGTTGCGCGCACGCGCACGCGGCCGGCGCGTGGTGGTGCCGCGTGCCAACGCCGCCGAAGCCGCCCTGGTGCCCGAAGCCGACGTGTTGGTGGCCGACACCCTGGCCGACGTCTGCAGCTGGCTGCGCAACGCAGGGGAGCTTGCGTTGCCAGGTCAGGCCGACGAAGGACAGGCGGTGGATCCTGGCGTGCCCGACCTGGTCGATGTGCGTGGCCAGCTGCAGGCTCGCCGTGCGCTGGAGATCGCTGCAGCCGGCGGGCATCACCTGCTGTTGATCGGTCCGCCTGGCACGGGCAAGACGATGCTGGCCGAGCGACTACCCGGTATCCTGCCGCCGCTGGGCGAAACCGAAGCGCTTGAAACCTGCGCCGTGTTGTCCGTCGCAGGCCAACGCGTAGAGCCCTCGCGCTGGCGTCAGCGTCCGTTCCGCGCACCGCATCACACCGCTTCGGCGGTGGCGCTGGTGGGTGGTGGCTCCCATCCGCGGCCTGGCGAAATCTCGCTCGCGCACAACGGCGTTTTGTTTCTCGACGAGCTGCCAGAGTTCAGCCGACACGTGCTCGAGGTGCTGCGTGAGCCGCTCGAATCAGGCCACATCCTGGTCTCGCGCGCGGCACGGCAGTCTACCTTTCCAGCCCAATTCCAACTGGTTGCGGCGATGAACCCCTGCCCGTGCGGCTATGCCGGCGATGCCCGTGACCGTTGTCGCTGCACGCCCGACCAGATCCAGCGCTACCGTGGGCGGATATCCGGCCCGCTGCTGGACCGCATCGATCTGTGCGTCGAGGTACCGCGCGTGCCGCTGGCAGAACTGGGTGCACCACGCAGCGCATACGACGAGGACTCGGCCACCGTGCGCGCACGAGTGGTCCAGGCGCGCGAACGGGCGTTGGCCCGGGCGGGTAGGGCCAATGCGGAAATCAATACGCGCGAGCTTGAGCGCGATTGCGCCCTGGGCACGGCCGAGCGCCATTGGTTCGAGGCTGCGCTCGAGCGTCTGGGCCTGTCGGCAAGGGCCTATCACCGCATCCTGCGCGTGGCGCGATCGATCGCCGACCTCGACGGTGGCGCGGCGGTGCTCGATCGCGCACATCTGGCCGAAGCCCTGCAATACCGCCGTTTCTGAGCTTTCTGAACTGGCGGGTATTGACTTCGGGCTTGTCTGGTTTAATATCTGCACTCGCCGGTACTTAAATGCATCCGGCCCGCCGCCCCGGTATCGGTCCCCCTCCCTCCCCCCGCCCGATACCGGGGCTGGCCTCTTCCCTTCCCGTACCCCGGCCTTGCCCATTCCCCAGCGGGCAGCGCCAGGGTGGCTTGGCCTTCGCAAGCCCCGGTCGCTCGTCCTGCCGCCTCCCCCGGCCGCCGCACGAGCTCAGTCGCCAGGCCGCTTGTCCATCCCGCAAGGCCCGATCTCTCGCCCGGTTGCCCCGCGGAAGAGGAGTCGTCAGCCGTGCCTTCGAATCGACCGGGTCGCTCAGGCAGAATCGACCGCCCCGGACGCGAAGGACGGCGATAACGCTACAACCCGGCGTGATGCTGGCATGCATGCTGGGCATCGGCTTTCTCTCGCAATGGCTGGCCTGGCGGGTGAAGCTGCCGGCGATCCTGTTTCTGCTGCTCGCGGCCATCGTGCTGGGGCCGTTAACCGGCGTGTTCCGCCCCGACGCGATGCTGGGCGACCTGCTGTTTCCGCTGGTCTCGCTGGCGGTCGCGCTGATCTTGTTCGAAGGCAGCATGACGCTGCGTTTCCACGAGTTGCCGGGCATCGGCCGGGCGGTACGCGGGCTGGTCAGTTACGGTGCGATCGCTGCCCTGTTGCTGCCTGCACTGACCGCGCGGTTGATCGCAGAGTTGAGTTGGGACGTGGCCCTGCTTTTCGGCGCTCTGACATGCGTGACGGGGCCGACGATGATCGCACCGATGCTGCGCACACTGCGCCCGAACGCGCGCATCGCCAACACGCTGCGCTGGGAGGCGATCGTGATCGACCCACTCGGCGCGCTGTTCGCGGTGCTCATCTACGAGGCGATCGTTTCGCACCAGGAGGGTCATACGGCCGGCGTGTTTCTGGCCACCATCGACTGCGGTGTGCTGACCGGTGCGCTGGCCGCCTGGGTACTGGCGGGGCTGCTCAAGCGACAGCTGATCCCCGAGTACCTGCAGAACTTCGGCGTGCTGGCGACCGTGCTGCTCGCTTTCAGTCTTTCCAATGCGATCACCCGCGAGTCGGGCCTGCTGGCCGTGACGATCATGGGCATCGCGCTCGGCAACATCCGCAACGTGCACATCGACGACATCCTCGACTTCAAGGAAAACCTCACCACGCTACTGGTATCGAGCCTGTTCATACTGCTCGCCGCGCGGCTGCGGTGGCCGTTGCCGGACGGCATGCTGTGGGCGGGTCTCGCGGTGTTCCTGGTCGCACAATTCCTGGTGCGCCCCTGACGGTGGCCCTTGCCAGCATGGGCAGTTCGTTGTCCTGGCGCGAGCGCGCACTGATCGCCTGGGTGGCTCCGCGAGGCATCGTGGCCGCTTCCGTGTCGGCGCTGTTCGCGCTGCGACTCCAGGAACTGGGCGTGGCCGGCGCGGAAGCGATGGTGCCGCTGGTGTTCATCCTGATCATCGGCACGGTAGTGCTGCAGAGCGCGACCGCACGACCGCTGGCGCGCTTGCTCGCCATGTCCACGCACCGCGAGCGCAATTCGCTGGCGTGCGTGCACTACCGACGCGAGTTCGGGCGAGAAAAGGTGTACCGCCTGCGTAATCTGGCGCCGCACGAGGCGACCGATCGCGCTGCCATCGCGGGCAACCTGCTGGCACCGCCGCTGTTCGGCGAAGAGATGACGCACGCGCGCTTTGGCGAGTTGCTGACGGCGGGGTGGCGAATCAAGTCCACCCGCCTTTCCCAGACTTTCGGCTGGAGCGATTTCACCGAGCGCAACGGCAGCCAGACGGTGCTGCTTTTCGTGGTCGACGAGAAAGGGAACCTGCGGGTGGCGTCGACCAAACGGCTGCTCGAGCCGAAGGCGGGTTGGGCGGTCATCGCATTGACGCCGCCCACTGCCCCCTGACCGCTCCTGCGGCCTGCTTGCGGGCTTTCGAAGTCCCCGCACACCCGGGCCTCCTCCGACCCGCTCCCCCGGCATCATCGAAATGGGGAGCGGGAGCCGTGCGCGCCGTCTCAGGCTGCCGAGGCGCGCTGGAACTGCGCTTCCTCGGTCGAACCCTTGAGTGCCACCGTCGAGGACTGCCCCTGCTGGATCGCCTGGGTGACCTGGTCGAAATAGCCGGTGCCGACCTCGCGCTGGTGCTTGACCGCGGTGAAGCCACGCTCGGCGGCGGCGAACTCCCTTTCCTGCAGGTCCACGAAGGCGCTCATCTGCCGGCGCGCGTAGCCGTGGGCGAGTTCGAACATGCCGTAATTGAGGCTGTGGAAGCCAGCCAGGGTGATGAACTGGAACTTGTACCCCATGGCGCCCAGTTCGCGCTGGAATTTGGCGATGGTGGCGTCGTCCAGGTTCTTCTTCCAGTTGAAGCTGGGCGAGCAGTTGTAGGCGAGCAACTTGTCCGGATACTCGTTGCGGATCGCCTCGGCGAAACGGCGTGCGTCGTCCAGGTTGGGCTTGCTGGTCTCGCACCAGACCAGGTCGGCGTAGGGCGCATAGGCCAGGCCGCGGCTGATCGCCTGGTCCAGGCCAGGCCGGACGCGGAAGAAGCCCTCCACGGTGCGTTCGCCGGTGATGAACGGCTGGTCGTTGTCATCGACGTCGGAAGTGAGCAGGTCGGCTGCGTCGGCGTCGGTGCGGGCCACCAGCAGCGTAGGTACGCCGCAGACATCGGCGGCCAGGCGCGCGGCGGTCAGCTTGTCGACCGCCTCGCGGGTCGGTACCAGTACCTTGCCGCCCATGTGCCCGCATTTCTTCACGGCGGCGAGCTGGTCCTCGAAGTGGACGCCCGCGGCGCCCGCCTCGATCATCGCCTTCATCAGCTCGAAGGCGTTGAGCACGCCGCCGAAGCCGGCTTCGGCGTCCGCCACGATCGGCGCCAGCCAGTCGATCTCGTCGCTCCCTTCGGCATGGTGCAACTGGTCGGCGCGCAGCAGCGCGTTGTTGATGCGCTTGACCACCAGCGGCACCGAGTTGGCCGGATAGAGCGACTGGTCCGGGTACATCTCGCCGGCGACGTTGGCGTCGGCGGCGACCTGCCAGCCGGACAGATAGATCGCCTTGAGACCGGCCTTGACCTGTTGCATGGCCTGGTTGCCGGTCAGCGCGCCCAGCGCGTTGACGAAGTCTTCCTTGTGCAGCAGATGCCACAGCTTCTCGGCGCCATGGCGGGCTAGCGAATACTCGATCGGCACGGTGCCGCGCAGACGCGCCACGTCCTCGGCGCTGTAGTTGCGGCGTACGCCCGCCCAGCGCGGGTTGTTGGTCCAGTCCAGAGTGATCTGTTCAGCGGTCGGCAGATTGGATTTCATGGGTCTCGAGCTCCGTGAGGGGCCGCAAGAGCGCACCTGTGCACGCCCGAGCGGCCGTCGCACAGGGGCGCTCCCACGAGGGGGCGTCAGGCGAGTTGGGCGTAGGCGGGCAAGGTGAGGAAGGAGCCGAGCTGGTCGGCGTGGGTCAGTTGTGCGAGCAGCCGGGCGGCATCGTCGGCCCGATGGGCACCCGGATGCGTGCTTTCGCGCAGGCGATGGGTATGCGCGGCGAGCGCCTGGTCGAACAGCGCCATGTCGATCGGTGCGCCGTCGGGGAACTCCAGCGGCACGCAGTCCGAAACCGTGTCGCCCGCGTAGTGCAGCCACTGCCACAGCTGCGCCCGGGCGATCTCCGCCGTGGCCGCGTCTTCCATCAGATGGTGGATCGGTACGCAGCCCAGGCCGTCCAGCCACGCGGCGGTGTAACGCAACGCCACCTCGACGTTGTTGTCGAAACCGGCGCGGGTAATCGTGCCGCAGGGCGCCGCCAGCAGCTGGCAACGGGACACCGTGACGTCCCCGCGCATGACGTCGAGCTGGTTGGGGCCGGGCATGTGGCGGTCGAAGATCTCCATTGCAATCGGCACCAGCGCGGGATGGGCGACCCAGGTGCCGTCGTGACCGGCTTGCACCTCGCGCAGCTTGTCGGCGCGTACCTTATCCAGCGCCGCCTGGTTGGCGGCCTCGTCGCCCTTGATCGGAATCTGCGCGGCCATGCCTCCCATGGCGAAGGCGCCACGACGGTGGCAGGTCTTGATCAATAGTTCCGAGTAGGCTTTCAGGAACGGCACGGTCATCTGCACCTGGCCGCGCTCGGGCAACAGGCGGTCGCGGTGGCAGCGCAGGGTCTTCAGGTACGAGAAGATGTAGTCCCAGCGGCCGCAGTTGAGGCCGACGACACGCTCGCGCAGCGCGTGCAGGATCTCGTCCATCTGAAAGGCGGCCGGCAGCGTTTCGATCAGCACCGTGGCCTTCATGCAGCCGCGGGGGAGACCGAGCTCGGCCTCGGCATGGGCCATCACATCGTTCCACAACGTGGCCTCTTCCATGGCTTCGAGCTTGGGCAGGTAGAAGTAGGGACCGCGATCGCGTGCCTGCAGCGCGTTGGCGTTGTGGAACACGAACAGGCCGAAGTCCACCAGCGCGCCGGCCATCGGCTCGCCGTCGACCTCAAAGTGGCGCTCTGGCAGGTGCCAACCGCGCGGACGCACCACCAGCACTGCCGGGTTGGCAGCGAGCTTGTAGTTGCGTCCGTCGGGCGAGCGGTAGGCGATGGTGCCGGCGACCGCGTCGATCAGGTTGCGCTGGCCATCGAGCTGGTTGGCCAGCGTCGGCGTGGAGGAATCCTCGAAATCAGCCATGAACACCTTCGCGCCGGAATTGAGCGCGTTGATGATCATCTTGCGCTCGACCGGACCGGTGATTTCGACGCGCCGGTCGCGCAGCGCGGCTGGAACGGGTGCCACTTGCCAGGCGTTTTCGCGGATGGCGCGCGTATCGGCACGGAAATCGGGCAGGGCGCCCGCGTCCCATGCAGCTTGGCGCTCAGCGCGGGCCGCGAGCAGTGCGCGCCGGCGGCCGTCGAAACGGCGGTGCAGCTCTGCCAGGAAGGCCAGGGCATCGGGGGTGAGCAGGCTGCCGTAGGCGGCGGTGTTGCCGTGGACGGTCAGCGGGCTGGGATCGAGTCGTTCCTGCGGGACGGCCATGCGTGCAGCTCCTTGGAGGGATGCATTCACGCTAGGCCGGCATGCTTGCCTTTGACAAAGCAAATGTTTCAATCTTTCTTATTGAGAAAATCAAAGTAGCTTTTAAAAGAGCGGTAGAGCGGCCGAACGGGAGGCCAACGGCAGTGAACCGATCCAGTCAGGTGCGTCGCACAAAGGCCCGCAAAGCGGTCGTCGAGAGCCGGGAACCCGGGGAGCCGACCGAGCGCTATTACTACAAGGGCAACCGCCACAAACAGCTGCGTGCCTTCGTGAGCATCGTCAAGCTGGGTACGCTCACCCGCGCGGCCGAGGCGCTGTTCCTCTCCCAGCCGACCGTCACCCTGCAATTGCAGGCCCTGGAGCGTGAACTCGGTGTGCCGCTGCTGGAGCGGCGGCGCCGACGCATCAACCTGACCGACGCCGGCGAGTCGCTGTACGAACTGGCCCGCCCGCTGATCGAGGGCTGGGACAACCTGGACCGTGACTTCCAGGCGCGTGTCAAAGGCCTCACGGCCGGCCGACTGACCATTGCCGCCGGGGCCTCGACCATCCAGTACCTGCTGCCCGAGCTGGTGCGCCGCTATCGCGAGGCGTTTCCGGCGGTGCACCTGCAGCTGGCCAACGTCACCGGCCGCGACGGCCTGGCGTTGCTGCGCGCCGACGAGGCCGACTTCGCGGTCGGCTCGATGCTGGAAGTGCCCAATGACATCGCCTGGGCGCCGCTGCGCCACTACGATCCGATGCTGATCACGCCGCCGGACCATCCGCTGGCACGCAAGACGGACGTGGCGTTGGAGGATCTTTCGCCCTACGGCCTGATCCTGCCGCCGCAACGGCTGTCCACCTATCGGTTGGTCGACCTGGTATTCCAGCAGCGCCAGGTGCCCTACCAGGTGGCGATCGAGGTCGGCGGGTGGGAAGTGATCAAGGAGTACGTGGCCTCAGGGCTCGGCATCTCGATCGTCACCGGCATTTGCATCACCGAGGCCGACCGCGGACGGCTGGCCGTGCGCAACATGAAGCGCTTCTTTCCCCAGCGCAGCTATGGCGTGGTGATGCGCAAGGGCAAGTTCCTGAGCCCGGAGGCGCGGGCGTTCGTCGACCTGGTCAAACCCGGCTTGCTCGCCCACCGCGAGCACGACGAGCCGGGCCATTCGGGGCGCTAACAGGCAACGGTCACCCCTGGCGCTGGATCGCCAGCCGCAGACCGAAGCCGAGCAGCACCGTGCCGCAGAAGCGGTCCATCCAGCGGCCCAGGCTGGGCCGCGTCAGGAGCAGCCGATAGATGTGCCCGCCGAGCAAGGCGAGGACCAGCGACCAGCTGAGCCCCGTGCCGATGAAGCTCACGCCCAGCACGAGCAACGCCCACTGCGGGTGGCCCGCCTGCGGCACGACGAACTGCGGCAGGAACGCCAGGTAGAACAATGCCACCTTGGGGTTGAGCACGTTGGTCAGCATGCCCTGCCGGAACGCCGCGCCCATCCCCTGGCCGCGCATTGTGGTCGGCCTGCGCGCGGTCGCGCGCGACAGCAGCATGCGCAGGCCGATCCACACCAGGTAGGCCGCGCCCAGGTACTTGAGCAGCGTGAATGCCAGCGCCGAGGTCATCAGGATCGCCGAAACGCCCAGCGCGGCGGCTGCCGTGTGCACCACGCAGCCGGCATTGATGCCCAGCGCCGCGGCGAACCCCACTGCGCGGCCCTCGCGCCCGCTGCGGGCGAGAATGTAGAAGGTGTCCAGCCCGGGCGTGAGGTTGAGCGTCAGGCAGGCGAGCAGGAAGGCGCCGAAATGCGCGATACCCAAGGCGATCATCGGATAAGGATCCAGCGTGGAGGTGAACTACTCGGTGTTGCGATGCTTGCCGCGGTAGCCGCTGAACAGCGCGCGGATGCGCGCCATGTCGGCATCAGGATCGTCGGTCGCATGCAACGGCGTGCCGAGGGTGAAGGTCTTGGTCGGATAGTCGAGGAAGACCGGCAGGATCGGCACGTCGGCCTCGCGCGCGATGCGCAGGAAACCGCTTTTCCAGTGTTGCACGTGCTTGCGCGTGCCTTCGGGCGTGATGCCCAGCCACATGCGCGGGTGGTCGGCGAAGCGGCGCACCATCTGGCCGACCACGTTGAGCGCGGCCTTGCGGTTGATGCCGATCATGCCGATCGGCTTGAGGATCAGACCGAGCGGGCTGTCCAGTACCTCACGCTTGATCATGATCTTGATGTCCAGCCCGAGTGCGATCTTCATCATCAGGCCCCACACGCCGTCCCAGTAGGACGAATGGGGCGCGCCGATGATGATCAGCTTGGGCACGTCGGGCAGTTCGCCGAGCAGGCGCCAGCCGGACAGGCGCAGCAGGCCCCGCATCAGCCACGGCCAGAAGCGGTTGCCGAGCCGCGGTGCCTGCGGCGGCACCGGCGGCAGGATGGCGTCGCTCATTCGCCGCTCCAGTCGCGCGAGCGGGACTGCTTGATGCGGCCGCGCTGCTGCTTGCCGGCCAGGCGGCGTTCCTTCGAGGCGCGCGTGGGGCGCGTCGCCACGCGCTTCTTCGGCGCCAGCAGCGCACCGCGCACGATCTCGGCCAGCCGCTCGCGGGCATCGTCGCGGTTGCGCGCCTGCTCGCGGAAGCGCCGCGCCTGGATCACCAGCACGCCCTCGTCGGTCATCCGTCGGTCGCGGCGCGAGAGCAGGCGCGAGCGCACCGCGTCGGGCAACGAGGGTGAAGCGGCGACGTCGAAACGCAGTTCTACCGCGCTTTCGGTGCGGTTGACGTGCTGACCGCCCGGGCCGTCCGCACGCAGGAAGCGCTCGGTCAGCTCGGCGTCGGGAAGGGCAAGTGTGCGGCTGATCTGCAGCATGGTCCGCCAAGTTTAGGGCAAGCCGATGAACGAAGCGGCCCCGTCGGGCTTCCTTGCAATGCCTACGGACGGGTGGCCTGCGGTTGCGCGAGCGCCCAGCCGAAACGGGCCAGCAGCGCGGCATAGTCCGGGTCCAGCGGCGCCTCGATGGCCAGCCGTTCCCCGCTGACCGGATCGGTGATGCGCAAACGCCAGGCATGCAGCAGCATCCGGTGGCAGCCGAAATGCTGCTTGTAGAGGCGGTTGTGGTCGCCGCGGCCGTGCTGGCAGTCGCCGATCACCGGGTGGTGGATGTGCGCCATGTGCTTGCGGATCTGCCGGAAACGCCCGGTTTCCGGCTCGGCCAGCACCAGCGCGTAACGCTGCTGCGGATAGCGGCCCAGTGCGATGGGCACCTCGACCGTGGCCAGGCGTTGGTAGCGCGTGCGCGCCTCCCGTCGCGGGCCGGTCCCGCGCGAGCCGGGTAGCGGGTAATCGACCAGGCCTTCGGGCGGTTCGGGCCAGCCGCGCACCACCGCCAGGTACTGCTTGTGCACCTCGCGTTCCATGAACTGCCCGCCCAGCGCGGCGGCCACGGCGGCCGAGCGGGCGACCAGCAGCACCCCGCTGGTGGCGCGGTCCAGCCGATGCGCGAGGAACAACTCGCCGCCGACCTGCTCGCGCAGCAGGTCGATCAGGAACGCGTCAGCCGGACCGATCAGCTTCGAGCGGTGCACGGGCAGGCCCGCGGGTTTGTTGACCGCGAGCAGGGCGTCGTCCTGGTGGAGAATGTCGAGCATGGGAGGTTCCCGCGGGGCCAGCGAGCGGACTCTCGCGAGGCCGTCGCCGGATCAGCGGCGGGCGCTGGCGAGGAAAGCGAGCAGGCTCGCCACCAGGCAGCCCGCGGCGACCCAGTCCGAACCATCCGGCCCACCGGCGATCCACAGCAAGGTGGCGCAACCAAGCAGCGCGGCGCCGAATAAGCCGCCCAGCAACGCGCGCCGCCGGCGCAGCGCGAGTTCCGCGCGCAGGGCAAGTTCCGCCGAGTCGACCAGCTGCCGACGCTCACCGCTGGCCACCTGGCGCAGCGCGTCGCGCACCAGCTCGGGCAGTTGCGGTGCCGCGTGCAGCCATTCGGGCAGCCGCTGGCGCACCGCCCGCAAGGTGCGTCGCACGCTGTAGCGCTCGCGCAGTATGCGCTTGAGTACCGGGTACGCCACCGCCCAGATGTCAATATCCGGGTCGAGCATGCGCCCCACGCCCTCGATGTTGAGCAGGGTCTTCTGCAGCAGGATCAGCTGCGGCTGCAGGGTGAGCTCAAAGCGCCGCGCAGTCTGGAACAGCTTGACCACCACCTCGGCCAGCGAGATCTGCGACAGCGGTCGGGTGAAGTACGGCTCGCACACCGTGCGGATCGCCGCCTCCAGTTCGTCCAGCCGCACCGTGGCCGGCATCCAGCCGGCGGCCACGTGCAACTGCGCGATGCGCGCGTAGTCGCGCTCGAACAACGCGATGAAATTCTGCGCCAGCCAGTACTGGTCGGCCTCGGGCAACGAACCCATGATGCCGAAGTCCAGCGCCACGAAGCGCGGCTCGGTGCGGCGTTCCAGGTCCACCCAGATGTTGCCGGGATGCGCATCGGCGTGGAAGAAGTTGTCGCGGAACACCTGCTCGTAGAACACCCGCACACCCTTGGCCGCCAGCGCCCTGCGGTCGATCCCGGCGGCATCGATGGCGGCAACGTCGTCGGCGCTCACGCCGTGCACGCGCTCGAGCGTGAGCACGCGCGCGGCGGTGAAATCCCAGTACACCGCCGGTACGTAGAGGTCGACGCCGCTTTCGAAGTTGCGCTTGAGCAGGCTGGCGCTGGCGCCTTCGCGCTGCAGGTCCAGCTCGTTCTCGAGCATCTTCTCGACTTCGGCCACCACGTCGAGCGGACGGATCTTGTCCGCGTTGGGATGCCAGCGCTGCGCCAGCTCGCCCAGCGAACGCATCAGTGCAACGTCGCGGGCGATCTTCTGTTCGATGCCCGGGCGCAGCACCTTGACCACCACCGCTCGGCCGTCGTGCAGAGTGGCGGCGTGCACCTGTGCGATCGAGGCGGAGGCGAGCGGGCTTTCGTCGAAGTGGGCGTATAGCCGTCCGATGGGCGCCTTCAGCTCGCGCTCGACGATGGTGCGCGCCTCGCTGCCGGGGAAGGGCGGCACCTGGTCCTGCAACTGTGCCAGCTCGTCGGCGATATCGGCCGGTACCAGGTCGCGGCGCGTCGACAGCACTTGACCGGCCTTGACGAAGATCGGCCCGAGTTCGGTCAGGGCCAGGCGCAGGCGCGCACCCCTCGGCAGCGCGCGGGCCCCCGGGCGTGGACGCGCCAGCAGTGGGCGCAGCAGCTTGAGCGGTCGGTACAGGTGCGCCGCGTCGACCAGTTCGTCCAGCCGCCAGGCCAGCAGCACCGAGGCGACCCGCAGCACGCCGGGTGCCACCTTCAACGGCGTCATGCGCGTGGCCCCATGCGCTGGCGCAGGCGTGCCAGCCGGGCTTCCAGGCGTTCGGTGCGTTCGCGCAGCGCGTCCACTCCATCGAGAAAGTCGTCCACCTCGCCCATCGCCGGGGTCAGCCGCGCTTCGTCGCGCAGCCAGTCGGCACCGTCCTCGGTGAACTGCCCGGCGCCCTGCCGCGCATGGCGCAGCCCCCTGGCGATGGCTTGCGCCATCGGCACGCCGAGTACGTCGCCGAAGCTGCGCGCGAAGGCTTCCTCAAAGTCCGGCTGGAAGCCGCTGGCCAGTTTCTCCAGCCGGCGCGCGAGGTCCGCATCGCCGGCAATCTCCACCTTGCCGGGCGAAACGCCCTCGTCGCCGCGGCGCAACGCCATGGCAAGCAGGCTGCCGGGACTGGCGGCCACGCGCAGCTGGCTCAGCCCCTGGGGCGGCCCGACCTTCAGGCGCTCGTTGTGCACCGTCACGCCGAGCGCCAGTTCCGGTCCGCGCAGGTGCAACTGGATACTGCGGCCTTCCAGTGCACCGAGCTTCTGCCGGGTGTCCGGGTCGAGCGACAGCGTGTGGTTGAGCGCGGTTTCCAGCGCACGGCCGGCGAGTTTGCGCAGCGGCTGCGGGAGCCAGGCGTTCGGGAGAGGGGCGTTCATCCCGCGATTGTAGCGGGCAGGGCTGTCGCGGCGGCGCCTTGGAAGGCGCGCCCGCCGCGGGGGCGCGCGCTAGGCGGCGCCCGTGAAACCCAGTTGGCGCCACGCCTCGTAAACCGCCACCGCCACGGTGTTGGAGAGGTTGAGGCTGCGGCTCTGCGGTCGCATCGGCAGGCGCAGACGCTGTTCGGGCGGTATCGCCCCGAATACCTCCTCCGGCAGCCCCGCGGTTTCGCAACCGAACAGCAGCGCGTCGCCTTCGGCGTAGCGGGCGTCCACGTGGGCGACGCGGCCGCGTGTGGAAAACGCGAACACGCGTGGCTCGCCCAGCGCGAGCAGGCAGGCGTCGAGGTCCTCATGCACCGCAACGCGGGCGTACTCGTGGTAGTCCAGGCCGGCGCGGCGCAGGCGCGCATCGTCCAGTTCGAAGCCGAGCGGGCGGATCAGGTGCAGCGAGGCACCCGTGTTGGCGCACAGCCGAATGGCGTTGCCGGTGTTCGGCGGGATCTCGGGGCGGTAGAGGATGACATGCAACATCCAACCATTATCCGCGCGCGGCGCGGATGGGCCCAGTCCGTCGTGTGCTCAGCTGGCCAGCCGCGGGCAGACCACGCCGTCGGGCGGCAGCATGCAGGTGCCGGGCACGGCCATCAGTACGCCAATCTTGCCGTCGGCGCCGCTGCCGGCCAGTTGCACCGGGCCGGGCGTAAACAGCATCGAGGCCATGATCCAGCCGCACACCAGCAGGCAGGCGGCAAACAGGCTGCGCAGCAACAGGTTCTCGAGTTTCATGGTTGGGTTCCTTGGGCGATGGGGTGGTGTCCTGTGCGAGTACTGTGGCAAGCCTCGTGCCAGCCATGCAGTGCCGGCGAACCCCTTGATCCTGTGACGTTTGTCAGCCGCACCGCGATCCGCATGGATTGTCCGCGGACAGTGTGCGGTCCGCGGGCGGACACCGTCCCGGACAACCACGTATCCTTTGTCGCTTGTGCCTGCTTGCCCCGCACCGATAGCCTCAGCGTTCATTCGTGAGACGGGAGGTTGCACCGTGGCAAAGCGTTTCCCACCCAAGACCGCGCTGGCGTTGATTGCCGCCAGCCTGTTCGTCGTGCCGGCCCTGCTGCCGGTGGCGCAGGCCGCCGACGCCCCCGCGGCACAGGCGTCGAAGATCCCCGAGCTGAAGTACGACCGCTTCACCCTGCCCAACGGGCTGACCGTGGTCGTGCACGAGGATCACAAGGCGCCGGTGGTGGCGGTGAGCGTGTGGTACCACGTGGGCTCCTCCTATGAGCCGAAGGGCAAGACCGGCTTCGCGCACCTGTTCGAGCACCTGATGTTCCAGGGCTCGGAGAACCACAAGGACGAATACTTCAAGCCGTTCGAGCTGGCCGGCGCCACCGACCAGAACGGCACCACCTGGCTGGACCGCACCAACTACTTCGAGACAGTGCCGACCACCGCGCTGGACATGGCGCTGTGGATGGAATCGGACCGCATGGGCCATCTGCTCGGCGCGATCGGCCAGAAGGAGCTGGACGAGCAGCGCGGCGTGGTGCAGAACGAGAAGCGCCAGGACGAGAACCAGCCCTACGGCCGCGTCGGCGAGCTGATCCAGGCCGAGGCCTTCCCGGCCAACCATCCCTACCATCACGACACCATCGGCTCGATGGCCGACCTGAACGCGGCCTCGTTGGGCGACGTCAAGCAGTGGTTCAAGGACTACTACGGCACCGCCAACACGGTGGTCGTGCTCGCCGGCGACATCACGCCGGCGCAGGCGAAGGAGAAGATGCTCAAGTACTTCGGCGACATCGGCGCCGGTCCCGCCGTACCGCGCCCGCAGGTGTGGATCACCCCGCGCACCCGGTCCACCCGCGGCACGATGACCGACAACGTGGCGCAGACGCGCATCTACCGCGAGTGGAACGTGCCCTCGCGCACCGACCTGGAACTCAACCAGCTGCAGCTGGCTGCGGCGGTGCTCGGCGGCGGCAAGACCTCGCGCCTGTACCAGCGGCTGGTCTACAAGGACAAGCTCGCCGACGACGTCTCGGTCGACATCGAGCAGCACGCGCTGGCCAGCCTGTTCGAGCTGCAGGTGGACGTGAAAAAGGGCGCCGACCCGGCCAAGGTCGAGGCAGCCGTCGCCGACGAGTGGGCGAAGTTCCTCAAGGACGGGCCCACCGCCGACGAGCTCGAGCGCGTCAAGACCGGCATCCGTGCCGCCTTCGTGCGTGGCCTGGAACGGGTCAACACGCAGGCCTCGATCCTCGCCGAAGGCCAGCTCTACCAGAACGATCCGGCCGCTTACCTGAAGGACTTCCACGCGCTGATGGCGGCCACTCCGGCCAGCGTCAAGGCCTCCGCGGACAAGTGGATATCCAGGGGTGACTACACGCTCACGGTCAGCCCGGGCAAGGTCGAGGAGACCGACTTCGCCACGTATGGCGGCCGTCCCGCGCTGCCAGGCAAACCCGAGCCCAAGCTCGCCGCCAGGGGCAACTACCGCACCACACCCAGCGCGGTGGACCGCAGCAAGGGCGTGCCGGAGGTGACCCGCTTCCCCGGCCTGACCTTCCCGACCCTGCAGCACGGCAAGCTCGCCAACGGCATCGAGGTGACCCTGGCCGAGCGCCACGAAGTGCCGGCGGTGCAGGTGCAGTTGCTGTTCGACGCCGGCTATGCCGCCGATCAGGGCCGCAAGCTCGGCACTTCGAGCTTCACCATGGCGATGCTGGACGAAGGCACGAAGGACCTGGATTCGGTCGAGATCGCCAAGCGCGAGCAGCGCCTGGGTGCGATCATCGGCAGCGGCTGCGGGCTGGATTTCTGCAACGCCTCGCTCAACGCGCTCAACGACAAGCTCGCGCCCTCGCTCACCCTGTTCGCCGACATCGTGCGCAACCCGGCCTTCCGCAGGGACGACGTGGCGCGCCTGCGCGGCCAGTGGCTGGCGCGCATCGCGCAGGAGAAGAGCCAGCCGATCGGCATCGCGCTGCGCACGTTGCCGCCGCTGCTCTACGGCCAAGGCCATGCCTACGCGATTCCGTTCACCGGCTCCGGAACGGTGCAATCGATCACCTCGCTCGACGTGGACGACATGCGCCGCTTCATGGGCGACTTCATCCGCCCGGACAACGTAAAGGTGCTGGTCGCCGGCGACACCACGCTGGGCAAGGTCATCCCGCAGTTGAACAAGGTGTTCGGCGACTGGAAGCCGGGCGCCGGCAAGGTGCCGGCGAAGAACCTGGCGAAGGTGGCCGCGCCCGCTGCCTCGCGGGTCTTCCTGATCGACCGTCCCGGCGCACAGCAAAGCCTGATCCTGGCCGGCAGCCTGGCGCCCTCGACCAAGACGCCGAACAACCTCGACATCGAGACCATGAACGGCGCCTTCGGCGGCACCTTCACCTCGCGCCTGAACATGAACCTGCGCGAGGACAAGCACTGGGCCTATGGCGCCTACAGCTTCATGCCCGATGCGCTGGGCCAGCGCCCGTTCCTGATGTACGCGCCGGTGCAGACCGACAAGACCGCGCCGTCGGCCGGGCAGATCCTGGCCGAAGCGCGCGGCGTGGTCGGCAAGCAGCCGCTGACCCACCAGGAAATCGCCAAGATCAAGGAAGGCGACGTGCGCAGCCTGCCGGGCGAATACCAGACCACCTCGGCGGTGATGGGCGCGATCGAGGACATCGCCCTGTACGACCGCCCGGACGACTGGGTGCAGACCGAGAAGGCACGCATCGAGGCGCTGAAGGATCCGCAGGTGCAGGCGGCAGCGCAGGAGGTGATCCACCCCGACCATCTGACCTGGGTGATCGTGGGTGACCTGAAGAAGATCGAGGCGCCGGTGCGCGCGCTCAAGCTGGGCAAGGTGCAGGTGCTCGACGCCGACGGCAAGCCGGTGGAGTGAAAGCCGCCTCTCCCCCGGCGCGGCCGGGGGAGAGGATTCAGCCCGGCGGCGACCGGCCAAGGTACGATGGCCTCTTCCCGATCGCCCCGCCGGAGCCCGTCCATGCGCAAGACCCCGCTGCTGCTCGTTCCCATCCTGCTGCTCGGCGCCTGCACCTGGGGCATCACGCTCGACGATGCGGGCAAGCAGGTGCGCACTGCCTGGAGCGGCGACGTGTCGCAATGCCGCGACCTGGGCAAGGTCACCGTCTCGGTGATGGACCACGTCGGCCCGGTCGACCGCAACGACATCAAGGTGCGCGACGAACTCGAGGTGATGGCGCGCAACGAGGCGGCCAAGATGAACGCCGATACGGTCAAGCCCCTGGGCGAGCCGACCGACGGCTCGCAGGCGTGGGGCGCCTATCAGTGCGGCAGCGCGCGTCCGTCTTCCACCGCCACGCCGGCCAGGCAGCCGGCGCCAGCCGCTTCCGGCGGCACGCAGACCTTCCCGATCAGCGGCGGCTGAGCGCAGGTTCGCCTGGTCGGGGCATCTGCCGGCGCGGCGCATGCAGGACACGGCGCGTGGCGCGCGTCCAGGCATGCGCCCGCGTATGTCCGGTCGATAGCCAGCATCGCCCGATCGCGCGAAAATAACGCTCTTGTCCGCGGCGAACGTGACGTGCGCCGCTCCCCTGCCCGCGAGAGGTTGCCTAAGTGTCCGAGAGCCCGAAGATCATCTACACGCTGACCGACGAAGCGCCCTTCCTCGCCACCCAATCGCTGCTGCCGATCGTGAAAGCCTTCGCGCAGACCGCCGGCATCGGCGTGGAGACGCGCGACATCTCGCTGGCCGCGCGCATCCTCTCGCAGTTTCCCGAGTACCTGAAGGACGACCAGCAGGTCACCGACGACCTGGCCGAGCTCGGCCAGCTGGCGACCACGCCCGAGGCGAACATCATCAAGCTGCCCAACATCAGCGCCTCGGTGCCGCAGATGAAGGCCGCGATCAAGGAGCTGCAGGCGCAGGGCTACGCGCTGCCCGACTATCCGGACGAGCCCAAGGACACTGGCGAATGGAACGCCAAGGCCCGCTACGACAAGATCAAGGGCAGCGCGGTGAACCCGGTGTTGCGCGAAGGCAATTCCGATCGTCGTGCACCGGCCTCGGTGAAGAACTACGCGCGCAAGCATCCACACCGGATGGGCAAGTGGAGCGCCGGTTCGAAGACTCGCGTGGCGCACATGGACGCCGGCGATTTCTACGGTTCCGAGCAGTCGGCCACGATGGACAAGGCGGGCAGCCTGAAGATCGAGCTGGTGGCCAAGGGCGGCGCGGCCACCGTGCTGAAGGAAAAGGTCGCGGTACAGACCGGAGAGATCGTCGACGCCGCGGTGATGAGCCGCGCCGCGCTGGCGCGCTTCGTCGACGCCGCGATCGCCCAGGCCAAGGAAGCGGGCGTGCTGTTCTCGCTGCACCTGAAGGCCACCATGATGAAGGTCTCCGACCCGATCATGTTCGGCGTGGTGGTGGGCGAGTTCTACAAGGACGTGCTGGACAAGTACGCCGCAGAACTGAAGCAGGTCGGCTTCGACCGCGACAACGGCATCGGCGACCTCTACGCGCGCCTGGGCCAGCTGCCGGAAGACCGGCAGGCGGCGATCAAGGCCGACATCCAGGCCGAGTACGCCAAGCGCCCGGGCCTGGCGATGGTCAACTCGGACAAGGGGATCACCAACCTGCACGTGCCCAGCGACGTGATCGTCGACGCCTCGATGCCGGCGATGATCCGCGACTCCGGCAAGATGTGGGATGCCAAGGGCGAGCTGCAGGACACCCTCGCGCTGATCCCCGACCGCAGCTACGCCGGCATCTACCAGGCGGTGATCGAGGACTGCAAGGCGCACGGCGCGTTCGACCCGTCCACCATGGGGTCGGTGCCCAACGTCGGCCTGATGGCGCAGAAGGCCGAGGAATACGGCTCGCACGACAAGACCTTCCAGATCGCCTCCGACGGCACCGTGCGCGTGACCGACCAGGATGGCCGCACCGTGTTCGAACACGCGGTCGAGGCGGGCGACATCTGGCGCATGTGCCAGACCCGCGACGCGCCGATCCAGGACTGGGTCAAGCTCGCCGTCACCCGCGCGCGCCTGTCCGGCACGCCGGCGGTGTTCTGGCTCGATCCGCAGCGTGCGCATGACGCGCAGCTGATCGCCAAGGTCGAGCGCTACCTCAAGGACCACGACACGGCCGGCCTGGACATCCGCATTCTTCCGCCGGTCGAGGCCATGCGCTTCTCGCTGGATCGCATCCGCCAGGGCCAGGACACCATCTCGGTCACCGGCAACGTGCTGCGCGACTACCTCACCGACCTGTTCCCGATCATGGAACTGGGCACCAGCGCCAAGATGCTCTCGATCGTGCCGCTGATGGCCGGCGGCGGCCTGTTCGAGACCGGCGCCGGCGGCTCGGCGCCCAAGCACGTGCAGCAGTTCCTGGAGGAGGACTACCTGCGCTGGGATTCGCTGGGCGAATTCCTGGCGCTGGCCGCCTCCTTCGAGCACCTGGCCGACACCTACGGCAACAAGCGCGCCGGCGTGCTGGCCAAGACGCTGGACGTAGCCAACGGCCGGATCCTGGACAACAACAAGTCACCTGCGCGCAAGGTCGGCGAGCTGGACAACCGCGGCAGCCATTTCTACCTGGCGTTGTACTGGGCACAGGCGCTCGCCGCACAGGACGAGGACGCCGCATTGAAGACCACCTTCGCGCCGCTGGCCAGGGCGCTTTCCGACAACGAGGCGGCGATCGTGGCCGAGTTGAACGGTGCGCAGGGCAAGGGCGTGGACATCGGTGGCTACTACCACCCGGACCTCGCCCGCACGGGCGCGGCGATGCGCCCGAGCACGACCTTCAACGACGCGCTGGCGACGCTGAAGGTCTGAAGAGGAAAAGGGCGCCATGGGCGCCCTTTTTTCATGTCCGGGGTGGTTTGTAAGATGCTCGGCGTGCCAGGGATGGACCCTCAATGATGCGCATCTTGCCGATCCTTCTGTGTTCGCTGCTCGCCGCCCCAGGACCCTCCGCCGCCAGCGGGCAGGCCCTGCCCGTGCCGCCCGCCTCGGTGACCACCCTGGCGCCGGTCATGGTCAGCGGCGAGCAACCCGGCCCCGGCCTGTGGAAGGTGATCTCGCCCGAGGGGCACGTGCTGTGGGTGCTCGGTACGCTCGATCCGCTGCCGCGCGACATGCGGTGGCAATCGCGCGACGTGCTGCAGCGGCTGGGCCAATCGCAGGAGCTGCTGCTCGAGCCGGGCATCAAGCTCCACGCGAAGCTGGGCTTCTTCGGCACGCTCGCCCTGTTGCCGCGCCTGATCGGCATCCGCAACAACCCCGATCACGCCAGGCTAGCGGAGGTCGTGCCCCCGGCCGACTATGCGCGCTGGCAGGCGCTCAAGGCACGCTACATCGGGCATGACGGCAAGGTGGAAAGGTGGCGGCCGCTGTTCGCCGGCTTCGAGCTGTACAAGGCCGCCATCAAGCGCGCCGGCATGGACCGCAAGGGCGTGGTGCCGATCCTGCTGAAGGCGGCCAAGGACAAGGGCATCCCGCGCACGCCCACCAATTACGTGCTGACGGTCGACGACCCCAGGGCGCTGGTGAAGGACTTCAAGCGCGAGCGGCTGGACGACATCGCGTGCTTCGAGAGCATGCTCGATCGGGTGCAGACCGACGTGGCCCGCATGGGCACGCGCGCCAACGCCTGGGCCACCGGCGACCTGCAGGCGCTGCGGGAACTGGCCGGTCGCGCGGACGACATCCCCTGCGTCGACGCGGTCGCCGGCGCCGGTTTCGCCCGCAAGCTGGGACTGGAAGACGTCCGGGGCAAGGTGCGGCAAGCCTGGCTGGCGCAGGCGCGCCGTGCGCTCGCCGCCAACCGCGATACCTTCGCGCTGCTGTCGATCGACGAGGCGCTGCGGCCGGACGGCTATCTGGCGGCACTCGCGGCCGACGGGTACACGGTCGAGGCACCCGATGTCGACGAGGATGCGGCCGCCCCATCGAAGTAGCGCGTATCGTCCGGCCGGATGATGCCGCCCGCACGGTTTCCCGGCAGCGGTCAATCCTCGGCGCTGGCCTGGTCGAGCAACGCGATCTCGTCCGGCGAAAGCGCCAGCTTCACCGCGCCCAGCAACTCCTGCAGCTGTTCGATACTCGTGGCGCTGGCGATGGGTGCGGTGAGACCGGGCCGGGCGATCAGCCAGGCCAGCGCGATCTGCACGGGCGTGGCCTGATGGCTTGCCGCGACGCGGTCCAGCGCATCGAGGATGCCCAGGCCGCGCGGGTCGAGGTACTTGCGCACACCGTCGCCGCGGGCGCGGCTCTTGGCCAGGTCCGCTTCGCTGCGGTACTTGCCGGTAAGGAAACCGCTGGCCAGGGCGTAGTAGCTGATCACGCCGACCTGTTCGCGCCGGATCAGCGGCTCCAGTTCGCGCTCGTAGCCGGCGCGCCGGACCAGGTTGTACTCCGGCTGCAGCGACTCGTAGCGCGGCAGGCCGTGCGCGGCCGATACCCGGAGGGCCTCGGCGAAGCGGTCGGCGCTGTAGTTGGAGGCGCCGATCGCGCGCACCTTGCCCTGCTCGATCAGCCGCCCGAACGCGCCCAGCGTCTCGGACAGCGGAACCGAGGCATCGTCCTCGTGCGCCTGGTAGAGGTCGATGCAGTCGACCTGCAGGCGCCTGAGCGAGCCTTCCACGGCCTGCTGGATGTTGACCGGCGACAGGCCCGGCTGTTCGGCCCACTTGGCCACCTTGGTGGCGATCACCACCCGGTCGCGCTTGCCGCTGGCCTTGAGCCACTTGCCGATGATCGCTTCCGACTCGCCGCCCCGGTTGCCCGGCACCCAGGCCGAATAGACGTCCGCCGTGTCGATCAGGTTGAAACCCGCGTCGACGAAGGCGTCGAGCAGCTCGAACGAGCGCTTTTCATCGACGTTCCAGCCAAACACGTTGCCGCCCAGCGCGAACGGGGCGACGGCGAGCGGCGAGCGGCCAAGCGGGCGCAGTGGCATGGGGATTCCTCGGGTGGGCGCGCAAACCGTCTAGATGGAAGCGGGCAGCGTCCGAATCAAGCGGGTCGCTCACCGGCGCCTCCCACGCGAGGGAAGACCAAAGAGGCCCGCCCCCGCATGGCAGGGGCGGGCGACCGGACCTCAGGGGAGCAAGGCCGCGCGCAGCACGTCGCGCCAGCGCAGCATCGGTGGCACCGGCCGAACCGCGGGCGAGCGGCGGCCGCGCGCGGCCGGCGCATCCTCGCGCCAGCGCAGGTCGGTGGGCAGGGCATGGCCATGCAGGTACAGCAACTGCTTCCAGAGCGGTTTCACGGGAACCTCCGGTGGGGGTGTTGCCTTGGGGTGTGCTCAAGCTACGCCGCCGCCGATCCGCCAAAAAGCGATATATTCGCAAGCCAGCCTTGACTAGCATTCAAGGCGATCCGATCCGGAGGCTGCATCCGTGAGCCAGATCCCGCTGGGCCTGCTGCAACAGTTCGTGCGCGTCGCCCGCCTGGGCAACCTCTCGCGCGCGGCGGTGCAGGCCAATCTCACCGTCAGTGCGCTGAGCCATCAGGTCCGCCAGCTGGAGGACCGGCTGGGCCGCCGGCTGTTCGAACGCGGCCCGCGGGGCGTCACGCTCACCACCGAAGGGTGCAGCCTGCTCGAGGCGGTGGGCGAGCACTTCGACGGCATCGACCACGCCCTCGCGCGCTACCGCGAGCGGCGGCACGATTCGCTTACCCTGAGCGCCAGCTCCGGAATCATGTCCAGCTGGCTGATGCCGCGCCTGCCGGACCTGGTCGCGGGGCACCCGGAGCTGGAGCTCAACCTGCAATCGAGCTCCACGCTGGTGGACTTCGAGCGCGAACCGGTCGACGTGGCGCTGCGCTACGGCCGCGGCCAGTGGGAAGGCTTGCGCAGCGAGCGCCTGTTCGGCGAATGGCTGGCGCCGGTGGCCACCCCCGAGCTGGTCGCGCGGATGGGCGATGCCGACCCACACGATCTTGCCGCGTGGCCGTTGCTGGGTGATCCGGGCAACCGCTGGAATGATTGGTTCGCGCACTTCGGCGGCGAGCGTCCGAAGCGCTACGTGGCCCACTTCGACAGCACCGACGCGCTGCGCCACGCGGCGCTGGAAGGGCTCGGCGTGGCGCTGGGCCGGATGGTCACCTCGCGCTCGCTGATCGACGCCGGCCGGCTGGTGGTGTTGGGCGAGCGCTACATGTCCGTGCGCGAGGCCTACTGGCTGGTCTACCCGTCGCGCTCGCAGGAGCACCGTGGGTTGCAGGTGTTCCGCGACTGGCTGCTTGCCGAGGCCGATGCCTACTGCACGCAGATGCCGCAGTTGCGCGAGGACGAAGCCGCCAGCGCCTGATCCGCGGCCGTCGCGACCGGAGCGGGGGCGTCGAAGGTTTCCTCCATCGACCGTGCGCGGCATGATCGACGTTTGCGCCACCGCTTTGGAGTCGCCCATGAAATCCCGTGCCGCCGTCGCCTGGGAAGCAGGCAAGCCGCTGTCGATCGAAGAGGTGGAGGTGGCCGGCCCGAAGGCCGGCGAGGTGCTGGTGCGCATCGTCGCCACCGGTGTCTGCCACACCGATGCCTTCACCCTCTCCGGTGCCGATCCGGAAGGGCTGTTTCCGGCGATCCTCGGCCACGAGGGCGGCGGCATCGTCGAGGAGGTCGGCGAAGGCGTGACCACGCTGGCCGTGGGCGATCATGTCATTCCGCTGTACACGCCCGAGTGCGGCACCTGCGAGTACTGCCGCTCGGGCAAGACCAACCTGTGTCAGCGCATCCGCGCCACCCAGGGCCAGGGCCTGATGCCCGACGGCACCTCGCGGTTCTCCAAAGACGGCCGGACGATCCGCCACTACATGGGCACCAGCACCTTCAGCGAATACACGGTGCTGCCGGAGATTGCCGTGGCGAGGATCGACAAGGCCGCGCCGCTGGAGAAGGTCTGCCTGCTCGGCTGCGGCATCACCACCGGCATCGGCGCGGTGCTCAACACGGCGAAAGTCGAGCCGGGCGCCAGCGTGGCGGTGTTCGGGCTGGGTGGCATCGGCCTGTCGGTGGTGCAGGGCGCGGTGATGGCCAGGGCCGGGCGCATCGTCGTGGTCGACACCAATCCGTCGAAGTTCGAGATGGCGCGGCTGCTCGGCGCGACCGACTTCGTCAATCCGAAGGACTTCCCCGATACGCCGATCCAGCAGGTGATCGTCGAGCTTACCGGCGGCGTGGACTATTCGTTCGAGTGCATCGGCAACGTCGACGTGATGCGCGCGGCGCTGGAGTGCTGCCACAAGGGCTGGGGCGAATCGATCATCATCGGCGTGGCCGGTGCGGGACAGGAGATCCGCACGCGGCCGTTCCAGCTGGTGACCGGGCGCGTCTGGCGCGGGTCGGCGTTCGGCGGCGTGAAGGGCCGCTCGCAGCTGCCCGGTTACGTCGACCGCTACCTGGCCGGAGAGATCCGTATCGACGAGATGGTCAGCCAGGAGTTGCCGCTGGAACGCATCAACGAGGCATTCCACGCCATGCACGAGGGCCGGGTGATCCGCTCGGTGATCCGCTACTAGACGTCGATTTTTCCCGCGTTGACGGGGCGGTGCACCGAGGGCGGAGCGGCGGAGTACCCGGCGAAGGGCTCGCCGGGTACTCCGCCCGAACGTTGCCCACCCGCCGCTCGGCACCTTCCCCCGCGTTCGCACGAGTAAGGCCCGGACCGCGGTCCTCCGCTAGAATGCGCGCGCCTTCCCAGGCATCCACGCACCCGAGGCTCCCATGCAACGCACCGCCATCCTGGTCGACGGCGCCTTCTTCCTTGCCCGCTACCGCAGGGTGTGGGGCGAACGCGATGCCAGCGATGCGCGCACCGTGGCCAAGACCGTGTTCGGCATGGCGCTGGAGCATCTGAAGGCACTGGACCGCCCGCGCGAGGCGCTGTACCGCATCTTCTTCTACGACTGCCCGCCGCTGGAGAAGGTGTTGGTGCGCCCGCTCAGCGGCGAGGCGGTGGACTTCTCGCGCACCGGCGCGGCGGCGTTCCGCCGCGACCTGCATGATCAGCTGCGGCGCCAGCGCAAGATGGCGCTCCGGCTCGGCAGGCTGGCCGAGCGCGGCGAGTGGAAACTCAAGTTCCACGCCTATCAGCAACTGCGCGAAGGCAGCCTGGCGTGGGCCGATCTGGGCGACGAACATTTCGAGCCGGACATGCGCCAGACCCAGGTGGACATGAAGATCGGCATCGACATCGCCGCGCTGGCCTACAAGAAGCTGGTCGACCAGATCGTCCTGGTGGCCGGCGATGCGGATTTCATTCCGGCGGCCAAGCTGGCCCGCCACGAGGGCATCGACTTCATCCTCGACCCGATGTGGCAGGGTATAGCGCCGGACCTGCACGAGCACATCGACGGTTTGCAGTCGGTCTGCCCGCGACCCTGCTGATGCATTCCGTCCCACGCGTGGCCATGGAGATCACGATGAAGACCCTGCTGCTTTGCGCCTGCTGCACCGCCGTCCTGCTGGCCACGACGGCCGCCGCACAGGACCAGCCCACCGACGCGCTGGTGCCGCCGACCAGCGCCAGCGACTACACCGCCGCGCAACTGGACCAGGTGATCGGCGGCGACTGGCGCCCGGCCGTGCAGCGCGTGCGCGACACCTACCGTCACCCGAAGGAGACGCTGGAATTCTTCGGGTTGCGGCCGGACCAGACGGTGATCGAGATCACGCCGGGCGGCGGCTGGTACGCCGAGATACTGGCGCCGCTGCTGCGCGACAACGGGCACTACGTGGCTGCCGAGAAGCAGCCGGCCGCCGACGACGAGGCGCGCGGCGACGACAGTGCGCTGCGCAAGCTGTTTGCGGCGCATCCGGCGCAGTTCGACCGCGCCACGATCGTCACCTTCGATCCGAAGGCGCCGTCGTTCGGCCCGCCCGCCTCGGCCGACCGCGTACTGACCTTCCGCAATGTGCACAACTGGGCGATGGACGGCAGCGCGCCGGCCATGTTCAAGGCCTTCTTCGCCGTGCTCAAGCCCGGCGGCGTGCTGGGCGTCACCGACCATCGCGCCGACCCCGGCGCCACGCTTGACCAGGTCAAGGGCAGCGGCTACCTGCCGGTCGGCTACGTGGTGAAGCTCGCCACCGACGCCGGCTTCGTGCTCGATGGCCGTAGCGAGATCAACGCCAACCCGAAGGACGACCACGATCACCCCAAGGGCGTGTGGACGCTGCCGCCCACCTTTGCGCTGGGTGACGTGGACAAGGCCAGATACCAGGCGATCGGCGAGTCCGACCGCATGACGCTCCGCTTCCTCAAACCGGAGGCGCCGGCGCGCACGGCCTCCGCGCCATGACGGCAGGATGCTGATCGCGCTCAACAAGCCCTACGGTGTGCTGTGCCAGTTCTCCGGCGACGGCAGCCGCCCGACGCTGGCCAGGTACGTGCACGAGAAGGACGTCTATCCGGCTGGACGGCTGGACTACGACAGCGAAGGCCTGCTGCTGCTTACCGACGATGGTCGCCTTGCGCACCGGCTGACCGACCCGCGGCACAAGCAGTCCAAGGCCTACCTGGTGCAGGTGGACGGCGCGGTCACCGACGAAGCGGTGGCAACGTTGCGCCGGGGTGTCACGCTCAGCGACGGACCGACGCTGCCGGCCGGCGCCGAACACGCGGCCGAGCCGGACTGGCTGTGGCCGCGCGAACCGCCGGTGCGCTTCCGCAAGGCGATCCCGACCAGCTGGCTCGCGATCACCCTGCGCGAGGGGCGCAACCGCCAGGTCCGGCGCATGACCGCGGCCGTCGGCTTTCCCACTCTGCGGCTGATCCGTATGCGCATCGGCGACTACGCGTTGGATGGCCTGCTACCGGGCGAGACCCGCCGCCTCCTGTAGGGTGGGCCTCGGCCCATCACGCATACTGGAGCCGGTAGGCTGAAGCTCCCCGAATGGCCACTGGCTCGCGCCCATGCCTTCCTTCAAGGACCATTTCTCCAACCACGCCACGCTCTACCGCGATGCGCGTCCGTTGCCGCCGGCCGACTGGTTCGCCTGGCTCGCGGGCCAGGCGCCGGACCTCGCGTTGGCCTGGGACGCCGGTTGCGGCAATGGCCAGGCGAGCATCGGCCTCGCGGCGCATTTCGATCGGGTGGTGGCGACCGATCCCAGCATGACGCAGATCACGCAGGCAATCGCGCATCCGGCGATCGACTACCGCGTGGAGCCAGCCGAACGCAGCAGCCTTGCCGAGGCGAGCGCGAGCCTGGTCTGCGTCTCGCAGGCGCTGCACTGGTTCGACCTGGATGCCTTCCACGCCGAAGTTCGCCGCGTCGCCCGGCCGCGCGCGTTGCTGGCGGTGTCGGCCTACGGCAACTGCAGCGTGGACCGCGTGGTGGACGCAGTGGAGCGGACGCTCTATGCCGACACGCTCGGTGGCGACTGGCCGTCCGAACGTGCGCTGGTGGACAGCGGCTACCGCGAGCTGCCCTTTCCATTCGAGCCCGTGCCGACGCCCAGCTTCGCCATGCATGCGCGATGGAACCTGGCGCAGTTCGTTGCCTACCTGCGCTCCTGGTCGGCCACGCAGCGGTACATGAAACGCACGGGCGCCGACCCGGTGCAGGCAGCGATGCCGCTGCTGGCGGCAGCCTGGGGCGATCCGGACCAGGCGCGCACCGTGCGCTGGCCCTTCTTCACCCGTGTCGGGCGCATCGCCTGAGACGGGTCGCGCCTGCCACTAACGGCTCCTGCTCCGGACAAGGCAGCGGGAGCACGGCGCGTTAGAGGCCGAAGAACGCCGTCGCCGCCGCGGCGCTGTCCGCCGCGGTCACTTCCACCGGCTCGCCGCGATCGCGCGCGACCTCTTCGCAGATGTGCTTCAGGTACATCGGCTCGTTGCGCCGGTGGCTCGGCTGCGGGCGCACGGTGCGCGGCAGCAGGTAGGGCGCGTCGGTCTCCAGCATCAGGCGGTCGGCGGGAATCTCGCGCACGAACTGGCGCAGGTGGGTACCGCGGCGCTCGTCGCAGATCCAGCCGGTGATGCCGATGTGGCAGTCCAGCGCGAGGTAGTCGTGCAGCGCTTCACGGGTATCGGTGAAGCAGTGCACCACCGCCGCCGGCACGCGGTCGCGGTAGCGCTTGAGCAGGGTGAGGAAATCGGCGTGCGCATCGCGCTGGTGCAGGAATAGCGGCTTGCCCAGTTCCGCGGCGATGGCCAGCTGCTGCTCGAACACGCGCAGCTGCACGTCGCGCGGCGAGTAGTTGCGGTGGTAATCCAGCCCCGTCTCGCCGACGGCGCGCACTTGCGGCAGCCGGGCCAGTTCGCGCAGGCGCGCGTCGGTGGTCTCGTCGTAGTCGATCGCGTGGTGCGGATGCACGCCGGCGGTCGACCACAGCACGCCCGGGTGCTCGTGCGCCAGCGCCAGCGCCTGTTCGCTGCCTTCGCGCGATGCGCCGGTCACGACCATCCGCGTGATGCCGTGCGATGCCGCCCGCGCGAGCACGTCGGCGAGGTCGTGGCGGAAGGACTCGTGGGTGAGGTTGGCGCCGATGTCGACCAGTTGCATGGCTTGCCCGCAAAAGCGCGCATTGTTGCAAAGCATGCCCGTTTGGCAAGGCGCGCACCGTCGCGCCCGCTGTCACGCCGAAGTGACGGTTCACTACCTAGCGTGCAGGCCGACAGTGGCAGGGAAGCGGTGGGCGTTGGTGATGCAGTCACGCGACAGCCGGCAGGGAGCGTTCACGGCAGCCACGGTCAAAGGAAGCGGGGTCTCAGGCACCCGTGCAGTACTGCCCGTCGTGCAAAGCGGCGGGCGCTCAAGATCGGGGAATCACTACATGGCAAATCGTATGCGGATCGGGGCGCTGCTCGGCGCCTCCCTGGCCTTCGCCTGCTCGATGGCGGCGCATGCCGCCAGCACCAACGGCGGACTCGGCGCCACCCACTACAACCTCAGCTCGCTGAAGGCCAACGGCCATTACGACCGCTTCATCGTGACCTGGCGGCCCGGTAGCGCCGAACAGGCCAACCCGGCGCTGATGCAGCAGAGCATGGGCGTGGCGCTCAACCGCGCCGGGCTGATGCGCGCCACGCTCGGCGCGCAGGGCCGGATGCAGGCGCCGGTACAGGCAGCCTACGGCCGGCGGCTGGCGATCGGCGCCGACCTGCTGCGTACCTCGCGCAAGCTCGACCGCAACGAGGCCGCGGCGCTGATGTCGCAGATCGCCAGCAACCCGGCGGTGCTGCACGTGGCTCCCGATGTGCTGCGCCATCCGGTGAGCGACATCGCCGCGCCGGCCAACCTGCGCCCGGCCACGCTGCAGCCGAGCGATCCGCAGTACCGCGATTACCAGTGGGACCTGAAGGCGCCCAGTGGCAGTGCCACCGCGTTCGGCGACCGCGACTACGGCGGCTCGCGGGTCAATGCCGCATGGAGCCTGGCCAACGGCGCCAACGGCCAGGGTATCGTGATCGCCGTGCTGGATACCGGCATCACCACGCACGTGGACGTGAACACCCAACTGGCCGGCGCCGGCTACGACTTCATCACCGACCACCTGTTGTCCGGCCGCAAACAGGACGGACGCAAGCCGGGCGGCTGGGATGCCGGCGACTGGACCACCAGCGAGCCGTGGAAATCCATGTGCACGGACGAGTTCGACCCGCCACAGCCCAGCTCCTGGCACGGCACCCACGTGGCCAGCACGGTCGGCGCCGAACGCACCAACAACGGCATCGGCCTGGCCGGCATCGCCTATCGCGCGCGCGTGCTGCCGATCCGCGTGCTCGGCCATTGCGGCGGCTACGACAGCGACATCAGTGACGCGATCATCTGGGCCGCCGGCGGCCACGTCGCGGGCGTGCCGGACAACACCCACCCGGCCAGGGTGATCAACCTGAGCCTGGGCGGCTACGGCCAATGCACCGCGGACGACCCCATGGGCCAGGCCATCGCGCTCGCCAACCGGCGCGGCGCGACCGTCGTGGTGGCGGCTGGCAACGATGGCGACGACGTCGCCAACTACTCGCCGGCCAGCTGCCCGGGAGCGGTCACCGTGGCCGCCACCGGCATCACCAGCCGGCGCGCGTACTACTCCAACTACGGGCGAGGAATCGACCTGGCCGCGCCCGGCGGAGGCATCTACGCGGGCGACAAGAACAGCGGCAAGCAGGTGTCGGATGGCTTCATCTGGCAGGCGCTCAACAGCGGAACCACCAGGCCGGTGGCCAACGCGTCGAGCTACGCCGGCTACGCGGGCACCTCGCAGGCGACCCCGCACGTCAGCGGCACCGTCGCGCTGATGCAGGCCGCGCGCCTGGCGCGCGGGCTCAAGCTGCTGTCGCCCGCGCAGGTGCTGGACATCCTCAAGCGCACCGCCGCCACGCCCAAGGTCAAGCCTGATCGCCTCATCGGCGCGGGCATCCTGGACAGCTACGCGGCGGTGAGCCTGGCGATCGCCAAGGCGCCGTCGGTCAGCCAGGCGACGCCGCTGGACAACGGTGTGGCGCGCACCGGCCAATCCGGCGCCAAGGGCAGCCAGGTGGTGTATCGCATCGACGTGCCCGCGGGTGCCGGCAGGCTGAGCGTGCACACGAGTGGCGGCAGCGGCGATGTCACCCTGTACCTCAGGCATGGCGCGCCCGCCACGCCCGAGGACTACCACTGCCGGTCCGACCATCCCGGCACCACCGAATCGGTGGTGCTGAACCATCCGGCCGCAGGCAGCTGGTATGTCGCCGTGGTCGGGAAGACCGCCTACCGCGGCGTCAGCGTGCAGGGCAGCTACACCCTTCTGCGCTGAGCGTACGCCCCCTGGGCCGGCGACTGCATGCCGCCGGCCCGCACGGACGGTCTCCTGCGCGCCACGCGCTGCCATGCCGTTTTCCGGAGCACGGGCGGTCGTCACCGCCACCGACGCGGCCGACACCGGGCAGGTCGACCAGGCGCTGGCCACCGCCAACGCCTACGCCGATCCCGGCGACCGGCAGACGCGGGCCCGTGCGCAGTCGTACGCCGACCAGAAGCTGGCCAAAGTGTCGCTGGACCTGTTCAGCCTGCGGCGCGAGATGGACGATCGCTTCCGCACGGTCAACACCCGCCTCGACCTGGTCGGCGCGATGGGTTCGGCGATGTCGCAGATGGCGTTCAGCACCCAGGGCATCGACAGTCCCAACCGGCTGGGCGTGGGCCTGGGTGGCTACCGCGACCATGCCGCGCTGGCGGTGGGCTACTCGCGCCAGCTGTCCCCGCATGCCAGCCTGACCTTCGGCGCGGCGCTCAGCGGCAAAGAAAGCTCCGGCGGCGTGGGCCTGGGCGTCGGCTGGTAAACGGCGCCGGCCGGTAAGCGGCGGACGGGTGACCGGTACGGGCCGGTTACCACGGCGGCCGGCGCGGATGCAGGCGCCGGCCGTTTCACGTCGTGCTGAACTTGCCGGCGTGATGTTAGTCGGAAGTTCCACGGCATCCTCCGCCGCGCTCGCGCCCGGGCCGGGGGATGTGCTACCAATGGGTTTTCTCGTCGACGCAGGGGGTGTTGGCGGGTTGACGTGACTGGCGGGAGACACTGCATGTCGGCAGTTCCAACGCCGGCGGCTACCTGGGCGCTCTCCGTGGACGACCGCGAAGCGGCTGTCTGCGCACTCCTGGTATCGCGCGGCAACCTCAAGGACAGCGATCTCCATCGTGCGCGCCGGCTGCACGAGGAGGCGCCCGAAGGCACCCTGACCGCGCTGCTGGCGCGGCTCGGGCTGGTGTCCGAGCGCGACCTGGCCGAAGCCTGGTCCGAGCTGCTCGGCGTGCCGCTGATGGCCGCGCGCGATGCGCCAGAGATGCCGCCAACCGAACCCGAACTTTCACTGCGCTTCCTCAAGCAGCAGCACGTGGTACCGGTGCGCGAGGGCGAGGACGACCTGGCACTGGTGGTGGCCGATCCTGCCGATCCCTATCCGCTGCAGGCTGTCGAGTTGGCGGCTGGCCGGCCGGTCGCACTGCGCATCGGCCTGCGTTCGGAAATCGACGACCTGATCGAGCGCTACTACGGTACCGGCCGTTCGGCGATGGGCACCATCGTTGAGAACCTTGGCGGCGAAGCCAGCGAGGAGGACGACGTCGAGCACCTGCGCGACCTGGCTTCCGAGGCGCCGGTGATCCGCCTGGTCAACCTGATCCTTCAGCGCGCGGTCGAGCAGCGCGCGTCCGACGTGCACATCGAGCCATTCGAGAACCGGTTGAAGGTGCGCTACCGCATCGACGGCGTGCTGCACGAGGTCGAGGCACCGCCGTCGTCCTCCACCGCGGCCGTGATCAGCCGCGTCAAGATCATGGCCAAGCTCAACATCGCCGAGCGCCGGCTGCCGCAGGACGGGCGCATCCAGTTGCGCGTGCAGGGCAAGGAGCTGGACCTGCGTGTGTCGACCGTGCCGACCGCCTATGGCGAGTCGGTGGTGATGCGTATCCTGGACCGTGAATCGGTGGTGTTCGACTTCGAATCGCTGGGCTTTACACGCGAGTTCGAGCGGCGCTTCGTCGACGTGCTCGAGCGCCCCAACGGCATCCTGCTGGTGACCGGCCCGACCGGTTCGGGAAAGACCACCACGCTGTACACGGCGCTCTCGCGCATCAACACGCCGGATGTGAAGATCATCACCGTCGAGGACCCGGTCGAATACCAGCTCGAGGGCATCAACCAGATCCAGGTCAAGCCGCAGATCGGGCTCGACTTCGCCAACGCGCTGCGCTCGATCATGCGCCAGGATCCGGACGTGATCATGATCGGCGAAATGCGCGACCTGGAGACCTGCCGCATCGCGATCCAGTCCGCGCTCACCGGCCATCTGGTGCTCTCCACGCTGCATACCAACTCGGCTGCCGGCGGTGTCACCCGTCTTCTTGACATGGGCGTCGAGGATTATTTGCTCGGCTCGACCGTGAACGCGATCCTTGCGCAGCGCCTGGTGCGCAGGCTCGACCCCGAAACGGCGATTCCCTACGAAGCCTCGCCCGAGGTGATTGCCGAGTTCGAGCTGGAAAAGTACACCCACGAGCGCCCGATCCGCCTGTGGAAGCCCGGCAGCAGCACGGCCAACCCCACCGGCTACCGCGGCCGCCGCGCGATCGTCGAATTCCTGGTGATGAGCGAACCTTTGCGCCGGCTGGTCATGCAGCGCGCCGATGCCAGTGAGATCGAGCGCGTCGCGCGCGCCGAAGGCATGCGCACGATGTACGAGGACGGCATCGCCAAGGCGGTCGCCGGCGTCACCACCCTCGAGGAGGTGCTACGTGTCACGCAGGAGGGCTGAGCTTTTGGCTCCTTCTCCCCTCCGGGGGGAGGGTTGGAACGCTCTCGGAGCGATCGGGGCTCCTGTTTTGAAGAGCCCGAGCACGCGCGGCCTTGCCCACACCTTCGCGCTAGCCTTTGCCCCTCGCCCCAACCCTCTCCCGTCCGGGGAGAGGGAGCCGCGCGCGCGGAGCCTTTGACATGGCGCAGTTCCGCTACCGCGCCATCAGCGCTGCCGGCGAGATGCTGCAGGGCCAGGTCGAGGCCCCTAGCCTGGAGGAGGCGATCGGCCGCCTGCAGGACCAGGGCCATACACCACTGGAGGCTCGCCCCGCCGATGCATTGAGCGAAGGCTCGGCGTTCGCGGCGCTGTTCAAGCGCGGCCCCTTCACCGGTGACCAGCTGGCGCAATTCACCCACCAGCTGGCCACGCTGCTCGGCGCCGGCCAGCCGCTGGACCGCGCACTGGGCATCCTGATGGAGCTGCCCGAGGCCGAGCGCGCCAAGCGGCTGGTCGAGCGCGTGCGCGACCGCGTGCGCGGCGGCACCACGCTGTCGCAGGCGCTGGACGAGGAGCACGGCGTGTTCCCGCGGCTGTACATCTCGCTGGTGCGCGCGGGCGAGGCCGGCGGCTCGCTGGAAGACACCCTGCGCCGCCTGGCCGATTATCTCGAGCGCGCGCAGCTGCTGCGCGGCAGCATCGTCAATGCGCTGATCTACCCGGCCTTCCTGATGGTCGGCGTGCTCGGCTCGCTGGTGCTGCTGCTGGCCTACGTGGTGCCGCAGTTCGTGCCGATCTTCCAGGACATGCAGGTGCCGATCCCGTGGATCACCCGGGTCGTGCTGTTCATCGGGCAGGTGCTGCAAGGGTGGTGGTGGTTGCTGCTGATCGTGCTGGCAGGAGGCGTCGCGGTATGGCGCGCGCGCCTGCGTGACCCGGCGCAGCGCCTGGCCTGGCACGCGAAGCTGCTGACCGTGCGCGTGATCGGGCCGCTGTTGCTGAAGGTGGAGACTGCACGCATCGCCCGTACCCTGGGCACGCTCCTGAAGAACGGCGTGCCGCTGCTAGCCGCGCTGGGCATCGCGCGCCAGGTCACCGGCAACACCGCGCTGGACGATGCGCTTGCCCAGGCCGCCGAGCAGGTCAAGGGCGGCGGGGGCTTGAGCGCCGCGCTGGCGCGTTCACAACGCTTCCCGCGGCTGTCCCTGCAAATGGTGCAGGTGGGCGAGGAGGCCGGACAGCTGGACAGCATGCTGCTGAAGGTCGCCGACACCTTCGACGTCGAATCCAAGCGCGCGATCGACCGCCTGCTGGCCGCGCTGGTGCCGGCGCTGACGATCGTGATGACGGTGCTGGTGGCGATCATCATGGCGGCGATCCTGCTGCCGCTGCTGAGCCTCACGGCAAACATTCAATGATGTGGAGAGTGCGATGAATCCCAAATACCCTCGAAACCGCCCGATGCGCGCCCGCCGCGCCCGCGGCTTCACCTTGCTCGAAATGCTCGCGGTCATCGTGCTGATCGGCATCATCGGCGCGATCGTCGTGCGCCAGGTCGGCAGCAGCGTCGACAAGGGCAAGTACGGCGCGGGCAAGGCGCAGTTGATGACGCTGGGCCAGAAGATCGAGAACTACTCGCTCGACAACGGCTCGCCGCCGGCCAGCCTCGATGCGCTGGTCAAGAAGCCGCCGAACGCGCCGAACTGGCAGGGCCCGTATGCCAAGCCTTCGGACCTGGTCGATCCGTTCGGCCATGCGTTCGGCTACAAGGCGCCGGGCGAGCATGGCAGCTATGACCTGGTGTTCTACGGGCAGGACGGCAAGCCGGGCGGCGACGGCTACAGCAAGGACCTCGGAAACTGGCAATGACACCGGCGACCGGCCTTCGGCAGGCGGCAACCGGCACGGCGCACACGCGCCGGCCTGCTTTTGCGCCTGGCTCCCGATACCGGTCGGCCGGGAGCGCCCGTGGTTTTACCCTGCTCGAAATGCTTGCCGTGATCCTGCTGATCGGCATCGCCGCGGCCGCGGTGGCGGTGTCGGTGAGCCAGGGGCTGGCCAGCGCGCGGGTGCGCGCGGCGAGCGTGGAACTGGCTGCGGCGCTACGCGCCACCCGCGCCCAGGCGATCGTCAGGGGCAAAGAGCAGACCTTCGACCTGGACACCAAAGCCGCCAGTTACCAGGCCGCCGGTGGCAAGGAAATCGCCTTGCCCAAGGGCATGCGCCTGTCCATCACCAGCGCGCGCGAAGACCAGAAGGACAACCATACCGGCCGCATCCGCTTCTTCCCCGACGGCAGCTCCACCGGCGGTCATATCGTGCTCCAGCGCGGGGAGCGCCGCTGGCAGGTCAACGTCGCTTGGCTCACCGGCGCGGTAAGCGTGGTGACCTCATGAAACCTTCCGGGCGCATCCGCGGGCAAGGTTTCACCCTGCTCGAAGTGATCGCGGCCGTATTGCTGCTGGCGATCACCTTCGCCTCGCTGATGCGCGTGGCCGGGAGCTCGCTCGACCTCACTGCGCGTTCGGCCGAACGCACCCAGGCGGCGATGTGGGCACGCAGCCTGCTCGACAGCGCCTTCGTGCTGGAGCCGATCCGTACCGGTCGCAGCAGCGGACGCTTTGACCAGCGCTACAGCTGGCAACTGGACGTGCAGCCGTTCCAGCCGCCGGCCACGGCGGCGGCGGCCGGTCCGCAGCCGGGCGTGCCGGTCTCGCCACTGAAGCTCTATCGGCTCGACCTGGATGTGCTTTGGAAGGGTGCGGGACACGATTACCACGCGCGCTTCAGCACGTTGCGGGTCGGTGGCCCGCAACCGCAGGGGTTAGGGTCGTGAGGATGGGAGGCGGCGAAGCGGGAATCGAGACCCGGCGGGTAGCAGGCCATGCGCTTGCGCGGGGCCGTGGCATGCAGGCGATGCCTTGCGTCGAACCCGCTCGCTCTCGCCACGCGCGGCACGTCCATGGTTTCACGCTGCTCGAGGTGCTCGCCGCGCTCGCCCTGCTGGCGCTGCTGCTGGTCGGCGTTTACTCGGGTATCCGCACCGCTTCGCACAGCGTGCGCGCCGGTACGGCGGCGGTGGAGCGGCTCGACGCGGTGCGCTCGGCGCAGCAGTTCGTGCGCAGCGAACTGGCGCAGGCGATGACCCAGCAACTGGCCAAGAATCCGGACAACGACGAGCCGATCTTCTTCAAGGGCGATGCACGCTCGATGAGCTTCGTCGCGCCCTTGCCCGGCTACCTCGGCAGGCTCGGGCCGCAGGCGCAGACGCTCGAACTGGTGGACAACGGCAAGGGCGGGCAACGGCTGCAGGTGCGCTTCGCCTTGCTGCCGCCCAGCGGCGAGCCGCTGCCGGCCGGTCCACCGCAAGTGCTGTTGGAGGACGTGCGCGAAGGCAGCTTCCAGTACCGCGGGCTGGATGCCCAGGGCCGCGTCGGCGCCTGGCGGGCCGACTGGCCCGGCGGCGATCACCTGCCGCAGCTGGTGCGTATCGACCTGAAATTTCCCGGCGCCGGTTACTGGCCGCAACTGACCGTGCCGCTGCGCGTCGATGCCTCGGCCAACCAGCGCCAGTTTGCCATGCTGGAAAGCGCCGGCCCGCGCATCGCCTGGAGCGGCCCGTGAGCGCGTCCCGCCGTTCCCAGCGTGGCGTCGCGCTGCTGCTGGTGCTGTGGGCCTGCACGCTGCTGGCGATCATGCTCGGTGGCTATGCCATGACCGCGCGCACCGAGGGCCTGCAGGCGCGCTACCAGTTCGCCCAGACGCAGGCGCACTACGCCGCCGAGGCCGGCCTGTCGCGCGCGATCTACGGTTTGCAGGACCCGCGCTTGCAGGAGCGCTGGCTGGCCGATGGGCGGCCGTACACGTTCCGCTTCGACGGCTTCACGGTGCACGTCAGCGCAGTCGACGAAGGCGGCAAGGTGGACTTGAACAGCGCCTCGCCGCTGGTGCTGCAGGGCCTGTTCCGCGCAGCCGGACTGCGCCCGGACGCGGCGCAGAGGATGGCCGCCGCGGTGGTCGACTGGCGCGATTTCAACGTGAGCCGGCAGGTGGGCCTGGATGTCTATGCGGCCAATGGCTACAAGCCCCGCCACGCGCCGTTTCTGAGCATCGAGGAACTGCAGCAGGTGGCTGGCATGACGCCGGACCTGTACCGCCGGATCGCGGGCGTCATCACCATCTGGTCCGGCCGCGAAAGCCCCGATCCGAACACCGCCCAGCCGCTGGCGCTGGCGTCGATTCCCGGCATGACGCCGGAGCGCGCCGCCCAGGTGCTGGCCGCGCGCAGGAACACCCGGCCCGGCGTGGCGGGCCTGTTCGCCGGCAATGGAGTGACGCATAGTATTCGTTCGGAGGCCACGATGGCCGACGGCACGCGCGCCGTGCTGCGCGCCACCGTGCGCCTGCAGGGCGTTCGTCCGGGTGCGCAGCCGTACGCGGTCTTGCACTGGCGGGAGGGTGACCGCGAATGACCAACGCAACGCAATCGCTGCGGCCGCAGCTGGACCGCGCCCACCGCGCCTGGCGCGCCTCGCCGCTACCGCGCTTCTTCGCCTGGTGGGGCGGCGAACTGGGGGCGATGCTGCCCGCCTCGTGGGGCCGGCTGTTCGGCGGCGGCGCGCAGTGGTACCTGCTGCAGCGCATCGACCAGCGCTGGGAGCTGCGCCGCTCGGGTGAAACCGAGGTGTGCGCGCAATGGCCGCGCGGCACCGAGGCGGCGATCGAACAGGCTGCCCTGTCCGCGGCGATCCGCGAGGTCGACCGCGAGGACCTGCGCCTGGCGCTGCTGCTGCCGGCCGCGGCCGTGCTGCGACGGCGCCTGCTGCTGCCGCAACAGGCGGCAGACAACCTGCAGCAGGTCGGTGCCTTCGAGATGGACCGGCAGACACCTTTCCGCGCCGAGCAGGTCTACTACGCGGTGGTCGAACAGCAGGCACCGGCGCCCGCCGGCCGCTTCTTCGCCGAACTGGTGGCGGTGCCGCGCGACACACTCGACCCGCTGCTGACCGAGCTGGAAAGCGCCGGCATCCGGGTCGACGCGGTGGACGTAGCCGAAGGCGCCGGCCGGCTGGGCGTGAACCTGCTGCCGCCGGCGCGGGTGCCGCACCGCGCGCACCCGCGCCAGCGGCTCAACCTGGCGCTGGCCGCCGCCGCCGTGCTGCTGCTGGTGCTGGCGCTGGCGCAATGGCTGGCCAACCGCGAGCAGGCGCTCGCCGCGATGCAGGTACAGGTGCAGGACATGCAGGCCGAGGCGCAGCAGGTCGCCGCGTTGCGCCAGGAGCTGCAGGACAACGCCGGCGCGGCCAGCTTCCTGGTCCGCCGCAAGCAGAACCGCGTGACCATGCTCGACCTGCTGCTCGACCTCACCCGCCGGATGCCGCAGAGCGCCTGGCTGGAACGGCTGAGCGTGGACCCCAGCGGGCAGGTCGGCTTCCAGGGCCAGGCGCCGCAGGCAGCGGCGCTCATCGACGCACTGAAGGATTCGAAGATCGTGCGCGACCCCAACTTCCAGGGCAGCATCCAGCCCGACCCGGCTACCGGCAAGGAGCGGTTCTACATGGTCGCGCAGCTGCGCCAGGCCGGCGGCAGCGCACAGGCGGCGCCGGCCAGTTCCAGCGCGGGGGAGCAGCCATGAGGCAGCTCGCGCTCAAGCCACGCGACAGCCGCATCGCCGCCGTGCTGCTGCTGTTGCTGGCGCTGGTGCTGGTCTATTTCGTACTGATCCATTGGTGGTTCGTCGCGCCTCTGCGCACCGTGCATGCGCAGATGGCCGACTTGCGCGACACGCAAAGCCGCTATGCCGCAGCGATCGCCGAGAAGCCCGCGCTCGAGAAGCGCATCGCCGAGCTGGGCGCCGGCCAGGCCGCCAGCGCCGCGTTCCTGCCCGAGGCCGATCCCAATGCCGCCTCGGCCGGGTTGATGCAGCGGGTGGTCGACGCGGTGGGTGCGCACACCGCCGGCGGCAGCTGCGCGGTGACCCAGAAGATGCCGCTACCCAACCCACCGGACGACGACAATAGTCCCTACCGCAAGGCGGCGGTCAGCATCAGCCTGCGCTGCGACATGGAGCCGCTGGTGGCGGTGCTCAACGCGCTGGAGCAGGGCACGCCGTACCTGTTCGTCGACGACCTGAGCATCTACCGCAACCCGGTCGCCGCACAGCAGGGCAACCAGCCGGTGCTGGAAGTGCAGTTCACCCTGTCCGGCTACGTGCGCCCGGCTCGCGGGCCGGCCGGTGCCGCGCCATCGGCGGCGGCAAGCATGGAAAACGCCGACCAAGGGGACCAGCCATGAACGCGGCCTCGCAGCGCCGGCTCACCGCGCCGCTCGCCGCAGCGGTGCTGTTGCTGGGCCTGTTGTTCCTGTCGTTCCTGGCTGGCATCGGCCGCGGCGTGCACTGGGCGACGCCGCGCAAGCCGGCGCCGCTGCCGGCGCAGCACGCCGCCACGCTGCCGCCGCCGGTGCCGCTGGAGCATTTTGCGCCGGTCTGGCAGCAGCCGCTGTTCAATCCCGACCGCAAGCCCGTGGCGCATGCAGCCAGCGGAGGGGGCCAGTTGGGCGACATGCAGCTGACCGGCATCATCCTTACCCCGACGTTGCGCATGGCGTTGCTGCACAACAAGCGCGAGGGCGACAAGACGCAGGAACTGCGCGTGAAAGAAGGCGCCAGCCTGCCCGACGGCAGCTGGACGCTGGTCGAGGTGCGACCGCGCTCGGCGGTGTTCGACTCGACCAGCGGCCGCGTCGAGCTGCAATTGCCGGTCGGTGCGCCGATCGACCAGATACCGGGCAAACCCGGCGCAGGCGCCGCCCCGGCGGGAGCCTCGTCGATACCCAACGAACTGCCGGGCGAGGACGAGCCTCACCACCTGCTGCCGCCGGGCGAGAACGGACAGGATGACACCCAGCCGCAGGACCAGCCAGCCCCGTCCGAAAGCAGTGGTGACGGTGGGGAGGGCAACGAACCCCCGAGCGGTGGCGGCGCCATTTCGGCGCTGCGCGGCGGTCCGGCCCGCATGGAGATGAACAACGAGGACCGCCAGGCCGAACGCCTGCGCCAGCTCAAGGCCGCCATCGAAAAACGCCGCGCCGAACAGGCGGCCGCGAAGGCAAACGAAGGAGATCGCTGAACCATGTTCCCCAACGCCCTGCACCGTCTGTCCCGGATCGGCGCGATAGCGCTGACGGTCTGGCTTGTCGGCTGCTCCAGCATGCCGCAGCCGCGCGACGACTACGCGCTGCAGCGCGAGGCCGTGGCCGGCACCGAGAAGCCCGCGCCGGCGCCGCTGCCGCTCAACAACAACGTCGGCCCGGCCGAGCAGGCCAACCCGCAGCCGCAGGTCAACAGCGGCACCGGCCAGTTCATCCACCCGCAGCCGCTGGCCCGCCCGCGGCCGCCGGCGCATGGCGAGGGCGCGGTCACGTTCAACTTCGAGAACCAGCCGGTGCAGGCGGTGGTCAAGGCGATCCTCGGCGACTTCCTGAAGAAGAACTACACCATCGTGCCGGGCGTGCAGGGCAACATTTCCTTCTCCACCTCCGAGCCGATCGAGGCCAGCCAGGCGCTGCCGGTGCTGGAGACGCTGCTGTCCTGGACCGGCAACGCGCTCGTGCGCCAGGGCAACAGCTACGTGGTGATGCCCTCCAAGAACGCAGTCGCCGGCAGCATCTCGCCCAGCCTCGGCGCGGTGGCGCCGCAGGGCGGCATGCAGGCGCGGCTGTTTCCGCTGCACTACATCTCCGCGGTGCAGATGCAGAAGCTGATCAAGCCATTCGCGCGGCCCGACGCAATCCTGCTGGCCGACCCGGCGCGCAACGTGCTGGTGCTCGCCGGCTCGCCTCAGGAACTGGACAACTACGCGCGTACCATCCGCACCTTCGACGTCGACTGGCTCAAGGGCATGTCGGTGGGCGTGTTCAGCCTGGAGCGCGCCAACGTCACCGAGCTGATGCCCAAGCTCGATGCGATCTTCGGCAAGCAGGGCGACAGTCCGCTAGCCGGCATGCTCCGCTTCATCCCGATCGAGCGCACCAACGCGCTGGTGGTGATCAGCACCCAGCCGGATTACCTGCAGGAAGTGGGCGACTGGATCGCGCGCATCGACCGTGGCGGCGGCAACGAGCCGCAGTTGTATGTCTACGACGTGCGCAACATCAAGGCCTCGGAGCTGGCCCGCTACCTTGCGCAGATCTATGCCAACGCGTCGGCCAACAGCGGCGGCAACGGCGGCGCGGTGGGTCCGGGCCTCAACTCGGGCACGCTTGGCAATGCCGACAACGCCAACGGTACCGCGATGGGCAGCACCGCTGGCAGCTTCGGCAACAACGGCAGCTTTGCCAGCGGCGCGGGCGCCTTCAAGGGCGGCAACGACACCGGCACCGGGATGGACAACAGCGGCGGCCAGCTCGGCAGCAACGGCAGCGGGTTCGGCAATGGCAATGGTGGCTTGAACAACAGCGCCGGCACCAGCGGCGGCTTCGGCAACGGCAGCGGCCTGGCCAACGCCACCAGTGCCGCAAACGACCAGCAGTACAGCTCTCCCGACGGCTCGATCAAGATTTCCTCGGTCGATGCCAACAACCAGTTGCTGGTGCGTGCGCGACCCTCGCAATGGGCCGAGATCCAAAGCGCGATCAAGCGCCTGGACAACGTGCCGTTGCAGGTGCAGATCGAGACGCGCATCCTCGAGGTGCAGCTCACCGGCGCGTTCCAGTTCGGCGTGCAGTGGTACCTGGAAGGACTGGTCGGAGGCACGCCCAACAGCAGCGGCGGGATCACCCCGGGCCAGCCGGGCAACGAGCAGCAGTGGGCGCTGGGCAAGGGCGGCATGACCTACAACCCGAGCGGCGACTCGTTCTTCTACTCCTTTCTCAACAACAACCTGCAGGTCGCGCTGCACGCGCAGGAGACCAACGGCAACGTCAAGACGCTCTCGGCGCCTTCCCTGGTGGTGTTGAACAACCAGGTGGCCCACATCCAGGCGGGTGACGAGATCCCGGTCAACCAGACCTTCTTCACCACCGGGCTGGGCACCAACACGGACAACAACCCGACCACGGTCGGGCAGGTGCAGTACATCAGCACCGGCGTGATCCTGGACGTGCAGCCGCGCATCAATCCGGGCGGCCTGGTCTACCTCAACATCAAGCAGCAGGTCAGCGTCCCGGGCACCAAGGACACCAACGGCAACTACACCATCCAGCAGCGCGAGATCGCCACCCAGGTCGGCGTGCAGAGCGGCCAGACGGTGCTGCTTGGCGGGCTGATCCGGCAGGACGAGGGCAGCACCGACACCGGCATTCCGGGCCTCAATCGCATTCCGCTGATCGGCCGCCTGTTCGGCAGCACGGACCGCCATCGCAACCGCTCCGAACTGATCGTGCTGATCACCCCGCGCGTGATCGGTTCCAGCGACGACGCCAAGCGCGTCACCGACGAGTACCAGGCCAAGTTCGAGTCGCTCGCGCCGCTGCGTGCCGAGCGCGCGAAGGAGGCGCCGGAACCCGCCGCTTCGCCGACAGACGTGCCGCTGCCGACGCCGCCGGCCACGCCCGAAGAGCTCAACCAGCAGGCCGAGGCCGCGCTCAAGCGCACCGACTACGCCGCCGCGCAGCGCCTGGCGCTGGAGTCCTGGCGCAACGGCCAGCAACACGGACAGCTGTGCGCGCGCAACTGGCAGATCGTCGCCAGCGTGCGCACGCACCTGGGCGATACCGAGGGCGTGGACACGGCGCGCAAGTGGGTGGCGCAGTGCATGGCGGGAAAGTGAGTCGCCCGGCGGGACGATCTTCATCCGCGTGAGGGCACTTCCCCGAACGGGAAGGCTCGTCGCTTGAGTCGGGCGCGACCTTCCCCACGCGATGGGGCAGGTCCGCGCTGGGACGGGTGAGCTCAGCGCTTATCATCGGCGCCAATGAAACAGGCCGATTTCCCGATTTCCGCGTTGCTCCCGGAGTTGCGCGCCGCGCTCGACGCGCACCCGCGGCTGGTGCTCGAAGCCCCGCCGGGTGCCGGCAAGACCACCCAGGTGCCACCGGCGCTGCTCGATGCGCCCTGGCTCGCCGGCCGGCGGATCGTGATGCTGGAGCCACGCCGCATCGCCGCGCGCGCCGCGGCGCAGTTCATGGCGGCGCAGCGCGGCGAGGAGGTGGGCCAGACCGTCGGCTACCGCATCCGCTTCGAATCCAGGGTAAGCGCCGCCACGCGCATCGAGGTGGTCACCGAGGGCATCCTCACCCGACTGATCCAGGACGACCCCGAGCTGTCCGGCGTCGGCGCGATCCTGTTCGACGAATTCCACGAGCGCCACCTGGCGGGCGACCTCGGCCTGGTCCTCGCGCTGGACGTGCAGGCCACCTTGCGGCCGGACCTGCGCCTGCTGGTGATGTCCGCCACGCTCGACGGCGAACGCATCGCACGCTGGCTGGACGCGCCGCGCCTGTCGAGCCCGGGGCGCAGCTTTCCCGTGCGCATCGATTACCCGCCCGCGCGCGCGCAGGAGACGCCCGAACACCACCTCGCCCGCGTCGCCCGCCAGGCGCTGGAAGAAAACCAGGGCGACGTGCTGGTGTTCCTGCCCGGCCGCCGCGAGATCGCACGCGCGCACGCACTGCTCGAAAAGGCACTCCCCTCTCCCGCCGGGAGCGCGGACGAACTGGAGATCGTCCCCCTGCACGGCGAGCTCTCGCTGGCCGAGCAGCAGGCGGCCCTGGCACCGGCGGAACCAGGCACGCGCCGTCTGGTACTGGCGACCAACGTCGCCGAATCCAGCGTGACCCTGCCGGGCATCCGCGCGGTGATCGATGCGGGTCTCGCACGCGAGCCGCGGTTCGATCCCAACTCGGGCTTCTCGCGGCTGGAGACGGTGTCGATCTCGCAGGCCTCGGCCGACCAGCGCGCCGGCCGTGCCGGCCGCGTCGCCGAAGGTGCCGCCTACCGACTGTGGCCGCAGAGCCGTCGGCTGGAGGCCGCGCGCACGCCGGAGATCGCCCAGGCCGAACTCTCCGGGCTGGCGCTGGAGCTGGCCGCCTGGGGCGTCACCGCCGGCAGTGACGACACGCTGCGCTGGCTCGACCCGCCGCCCTCCGGCGCCCTGGCACAGGCACGCCAACTGCTCGTCGCGCTCGGCGCGCTCGACAAGGACGGCCGCATCACGCCGCTGGGGCGGCGCCTGCTGGCGCTCGGCGCGGCACCGAGACTGGCCGCAGCGGCCTTGCGCGCACCGATGGAACTGCGTCCGCTCGCCGCCGACCTGCTTGCCCTCGTCGAAGCGCGTTCGCCGCTGCGCGGCGAGTTGGCGGGCAACGACGATTTCCGGGCGCGCGTGGATGCCCTGCACGCCTGGCGCGACCGGCGGGTTTCCGCCCCGGGCTCGTCGAGGAACGCCGGCATGCGTGGCTTCGACGGCGGCGCGATGGCGGCGATCGAGCAGGCTTCCAAGGGGTGGCGTAGACGCCTGGATGTCCGCACGGCTGCCAGCGGCGTGCCCGACAGCCACGCCATCGGTGACCTGCTGCTGCACGCCTGGCCCGACCGCATCGCCCGCCGTGATGATGCCAACCCACGCCGCTACACGCTCGCCAACGGCCGCGGCGCCATGCTGCACGAGGCCAGCGCACTGCTCGGCGAACCCTGGCTGGTGGTCCTCGACCTTCGGCTGGAGGCGCGCGACAGCCTGGTCCTGGCGGCTGCACCGTTCGATCCGCGCCGGCTCGAGGACGACTTCCCGCAGCACTTCCGGCGCGAGCGCACGCTCGGCTGGAACGCGGCGCGTGGCGCCGTCGAGGCGTATGAGGAACAGCGCTTCGGCGCGATCGTGCTGGAGCGGCGCAGCGTACCGGTCCATCCGGGGGATGCCTTGCCCGCGCTGCTGACCGCTGTCCGCAGCCGCGGCCTCGAGGCATTGCCCTGGAGCGACGCCGCGCGTCGCCTGCGCGCGCGCATGCAGGCGCTGGCAGGCTGGATGCCCGAACTGGGCCTGCCCGACGTGTCCGACGCGACGCTGCTCGCCTCGCTGGAGGACTGGCTCGGGCCCTACCTGGAGGGCAAGCGCAAGCTCGACGCGCTTGGCGCCGACGAGCTCTCGCAAGCCCTGGCCACGCTGTTCGACTACGAGCAACGCCGTCAGCTCGACCAATACGCCCCCGAAAGCCTCACCGTGCCCAGTGACCAGGTACGCAGGCTCGAATACGCGCCGGGCGGGCCGCCCGTGCTGGCGGTGAAGCTGCAGGAGCTGTTCGGCCTGGCAGATACCCCGCGCGTGGCCGGCGGCCGCGTGCCGGTCACGCTGCACCTACTGTCGCCTGCGGGCCGGCCGATCCAGGTCACGCAGGACCTGAAGGGCTTCTGGGAACGCACCTACCCGGAAGTGAAGAAGGAATTGAAGGGTCGCTACCCGCGCCATCCATGGCCCGACGATCCCTGGTCGGCTGCGCCCACGCACCGGGCCAAGCCACGGGGGACGTAACGCCTGGGCAAGACGATCCTGCGAAGAAAGCGCAGGTCTCCCGCACCTTTCGTCGGCTGCCAAAGCGTATGCCGGACGCCGGCACTAGACTCCGGCCATGCCCCACGACTCGCTCACTCCACACCAGTTGGCCGAATTCGGCGCGTTGCTTGCCGAACCGGCACGTGCGGCGATGCTGCTCGCGCTGGTCGATGGCACCGCACGCCCGGCCGGCGAACTGGCGCAGGCTGCCGGTGTCGGTGCGCCCACCGCCAGTGCGCACCTGAAACGGTTGCTCGAAGGCGGCTTGCTCGCGGTGCAGGTGCAGGGGCGCCACCGCTACTACCGCCTGGCCGGCGATGAGGTGGCCGGCTGGCTGGAAGCGCTCGCCCTGCCGCGCAAGCCGGTCGCGCCAGCCACCGGAGACGTCGCCTTGCGCCGCGCGCGCAGCTGCTACCGCCATCTTGCCGGCCAGCTCGGAGTGGCTTTGTGCGCGGGGCTGCTCGAGCGCGGCCACCTGGGAACGATCAGCGAAGGCCTGGTGTTGTACCCGGCGGGCGCCGAGGCGCTGGCCGAGGCAGGCCTGGACGCGCAGGCCGCTGCGCGCCTGCCCGGCTTGCGCGGGCGCGGCTGCCTGGACTGGACCGAGCGCCGCCTGCACGTGGGCGGCCCACTCGGCGTGGCGCTCACCGGCGCCTTGCTCGATGCGGGCTGGCTACGCCGTGCGTCGCGCGGCCGTGCCTTGCTGCCCAGCGCGGAAGGGCTGCGCCGGTTCGGCTTGCTGGGAGTGCGATTGCCCGGCTGACCGGCTGTACGGGATGCGGCCCTTCTCCGGGGCAGGCAGAGCGGGTAGAGCACACCCGCAGGTGGACGTCCGCTCCGGCACGTCCCACGTCGCCGATCGAAGCGCCTCGCAAGAACGACCAACAAGCGACACCCTTCCGCAGCCTTTACCGCGAGCCCCGGCCGCTCACCCCAACCCTCTGCCCCGAGGGGAGAGGGAGCACGGGCGTGCGGCAGGCTAATGCCCCAGCACGAAGCCGGTCAGCACCTGCGCGGTGGCCTCGGGCTTTTCCATCATCGGCATGTGGTTGCAGCCGTTGAGCAGGCTGGAGCTGATGGCGGGTGCCTGGACCAGGCCGTTGCGCAGGCTGTCCAGGGCGGAGGGATCGACCATGCGGTCCTGGCGGCACCAAAGGCCCAGCACCGGCACGGTCAGGTTGCCCAGGACGTGCTGCAGCGAAAGGTAATCATCGGGCTGGCGCAGCTCGGCCAGGGTGCGTTCGATGAAGGACCGGTCCCGACGATTGCGTGCGACGAACACGTCCTCGATCCGTCCCGGCACCTGTGGCGGTTGCAGGAAGGCGAGCTTGAGCGCGCGCTCGAAGCCGGCACGGTCGTCGTATACGAACGGGTCACTGCCGGCGAGGATCGTGCGGTCGAAATCGCTCTCGTCGGCCTTCAACCCATACGCATCCAGCAACGCCAGCGCCGCCACGCCCTGCGGATGGCCGGCCGCGTAGACGCCGGCGATCGCGCCGCCCATGGAGTGGCCGACCAGTACGAAGCGCTGCAGGCGGAGCGCGGCCACGAATGCCTGCAGGCGATGTGACTGCGCCGCGACACCATAGTCGCCGGGGCTGCGCGAGGACTCGCCCCAGCCCGGAAGGTCCGGAATCACCACGTGGAAGTGCTGCGTGAGCTGTTCGGCCAACGGCAGCCACACGGTCTTGTCGGCGGCGAAGCCGTGCAGCAATACCAGCGTGGGGCCCTGGCCACCTTCGTAGTAGCTCCAGGTAGTGTCGCCCGCGCGTACCGTGTGCTTTTCCACGTGCGCGGCCATCGCCTGGCGCATCACGTGCGCGCGCAACAGCCACTGCGGCGCGAACAGGTAGCTGCCGCCAAGCACGGCCACCACCAGCGCGACGAGCACGCCGAGGAACTTCAGGCGGCGGAACAGCATGCGCTGCCAGAGGGGAAGGTTGGCGGGCGGGTTCATGGAAGCTTCCTTCGGGAGTTGCGGCAGGTCCGGCCGCTTCCCTGTCGCGCAGAGCGGCCGGGAAGGGGCTCGTTCGGAGGCTGGAGCACCCCTTCCCGCACGCAGGAAAGGGTGCCGCCGGTCTACTTCTTGCCCTGCCTGGCCTTGCGCAGGATCGACTCGATCGCGCCCTGGGTCATCGGGTGGTAGCCGTCCTTGGCCTTGGCATAGGCCGCCTCGGCGTAGGCCAGGCCTTCGGGCGTGGCGGCGAAGGCCTTGTACACCGGCAGGGTCAGGTACATGCGGCCGATGCGGGTCATGTGCTCGCGTGCGTCCTCCCAGACATTCTTGTCGCCGGCGGCGATGGCGTGGCTGTACCAGCGCATGCCGATTTCGGCGTTGGGCGTGCCGGTGAGGTGCCAGGCGGCGTCGAGCTGCTTCATCTTCGAGAGCGGCGGCGCATCGGGCAGCCGGTCGAGGAAGTACATCCACTCCTGCGTGTTCCAGCCCTTGGCATCGAGTTCGTTGGCGTCCAGCGTGCCTGCGAGGAAGTCGGCGCGCTCCTTGTCGATGGTCTGGAAGCGCAGGGAAGTGGGCAGCGGTGCCTCCCTGGGGATGCCGGGCTGGTAGACCCAGGCCTTGGCCTCGTCCCAGCTCATCTTGCCCGGGTGAGTGTCGAACAGGTTGGCCTTCATGTCCGCCAGCATCTGTTCGGTGGTGATCGAGGTGAACGCGTGGCGATGGAAGTAGGCCTTCAGCCACTCGTCGAAGGTCCCACGGCCAAAGCGCTGCTCCAGCGTGCGCAGGAACCAGGAACCCTTGTCGTAGGCGACGTCCGAGAGCGAGTCATCCGCGCCCACGCCGCGCGGGTCGGGTGCGAGCTTCTGCGAGTTGGCCGGCATGTCGCCGATCGACTTCTGCAGCGCGCGCGCCGACAGCAGTGCTTCCTCGTCGGCCAGCGCCTTGCCGTAGACGGCTTCGGTGATGCGGCCCTGCACGTAGGTCGTGAAGCCTTCGTTGAGCCAGATGTCGCGCCAGCTCGCGGCAGTCACCAGGTTGCCCGACCAGGAGTGCGCCAACTCGTGCGAGACCAGCGAAACCAGGCTCTTGTCGCCGACCAGCACGGTCGGCGTGGCGAAGGTCATGTTGGGGTTTTCCATGCCGCCGTACGGGAAGGAGGGCGGCAGCACCAGGATGTCGTAGCGGCCCCAGGCGTACGGGCCATAGAGCTGCTCGGTGGCCTCGATCAGCTTCTCGGTGTCCTCGAACTCGTGCGCTGCCTTGCCGACCACCGAGGGCTCGGCGTAGACGGCCGAACGCGGGCCGGTTTCCTCCACCGCGATGTCGCCGGCGCCGATCGCCAGCAGGTAGGACGGGATCGGGTGCGGCTGGTCGAAGCGGAAGTCACCGTCGAGCGGATGCTTCGCGTCGTTGATCGCGCTCATCACCACGCGCACGTCCTTCGGTGCGGTCACGTGCGCGGTGTAGGTGAAGCGGATCGCCGGCGAGTCCTGCAGCGGCACCCACGAGCGGGCGTGGATCGATTCGGACTGGGAGAACATGAAGGGCAGCTTCTTGTCCGCCGTCTGCGCCGGCGTGAGCCACTGCAGGCCCGAGGCCTGCGGCGAGGTCGCGTAGACGATGCGCACTTTCGCCGGATGCCTTGGCGCCTGGATGGTGAGCTTGCTGCCCAGTTCCTTGTCGCGCGGCGCCAGCGCGAACTTCAACGCGCTGGCACGGCCGGCGGTGTCGAGGCCTTCGACCTTGGCGATCTTCAGGTCGCGCGTGTCCAGCACCAGCGCGGGAGCGTTGGGGTCCTTCCAGTCCAGGCTCAGCGTGGCGGTGCCGTCGAGCGCCTTGTGCGGAAAGTCGATCGCCAGGTCCAGGTCCAGGTGGGTCACGCGCACTTCGTTGGGCTGCGCGTAGGAGTGCGGGTCGGCGGCGAGCGCGGACAAGGGCAGGACCAGGGCGCCGAGGGCGAGGGCGGGGATTGCACGCATGCGGACATCTCTGCGGGGACGGAAGCGGCGAGTATGCCATCCGGTCGCGCGGGGGCGCCCGTGACGAAAGGGCCTGGAGCAGACGCGCTCGTCTTCCTCTCCTGGGAGGGGAGAGATGACGCTTGCGGGAAAGGCGAATGGTGCGAGGCGCGCATAGACAGTGGTCCGCCCCCCAGCCATCTCCCCGGACGGAAGAGGGAGCAGAGCGGCGCCGCTTCGGCGCGTTCCAGCATAAAACGCGTGCTTCTCTTGCCTCAGCTCCCGAGCGCCCGCGGTATAGCGGCTGTAGCTCCTCTAGGCGAGAGACCCACTCGACAAGGCGCAGGGGCACTAGCTCTTATCCCTCACCGGACTAAGCCAGGCCGTTTCTTTTGGTTACTTTTCTTTGGGCCAGCAAAGAAAAGTGACCCGAGCGCCGACAGGCGATCGGAAGCCCGCCGCAGGCGAGCCAGGTCGCGAAAGCGCCCCGCAAGAAGGACAAACAAGCAACAGTGCTCGCGGACATCCCCGTGAGCCCCGGCCCCTCACCCCAGCCCTCTCCCCGGAGGGCAGAGCGCGCTAAAACTAAAGCGGCTTCCCGTCCTGCTTATAGATGGTGCCGTCCTTCATCACGAAGCTCACCCGCTGCAGCGTGGTGATGTCCTCGAGCAGATTGCCCGGCACGGCGATCACGTCGGCGTGGCGACCGGGCTGGATCTGGCCCAGCTCGCCCGACTTGCGCAGCAACGCGGCCGCATGCGTGGTGGCCGCCTGGATGGCATACATAGGCGGCATGCCGGCCTGCACCATGTACTCGAACTCTTTCGCGTTCTGCCCGTGCGGATATACCGCCGCGTCGGTGCCGAAGGCGATCTTCACGCCTGCCCTGTAGGCGCGTCCGGCGGTGGCCTGGATGATCGGACCGACCTCCTTCGCCTTGCGCGCGACCTGTGGCGGGTAGTAGCCGGGCTTGGCCGCCATCTGCTCGACGTACTTGCCGGCGATGATGGTGGGCACGTACCAGGTGCCGTGCTCCTTCATCAGCTTCATGTCGGCATCGTCCATGAAGGTGCCGTGCTCGATCGAATCCACCCCGCCGAGCACCGCGCGCCGGATCGCCTCGGCGCCGTGCGCGTGAGCCGCCACGGTGAAGCCGTAGTCGTGCGCGGCGGCGACCACCGCCTTGATCTCCTCCAGCGTCATCTGCGGGTTGTCGGCACTGGCGCTTTCGTCCAGGACGCCGCCGGAGGGCATGATCTTGATGAGATCCACGCCGTCCTTGTAGTGCTGGCGCACCGCTTTCCAGGCGTCGGCGGGGCTGTTGATGATCCCGTCCTTGGGGCCGGGGTTTCCGGCCAGGTCCTGGCGGTAGCCGTCGGTCGGGTCCGCGTGGCCGCCGGTGGAACCGATCGGCATGCCGGCGGTGAAGATGCGCGGTCCCGGCACGATACCCGCGTCGATCGCGTTGCGCAGGGCGATCGATTCGTTGGCGTTGTCGCCCAGGTTGCGCACGGTGGTGAAGCCGGCCAGCAGCGTGCGCTTTGCGTAGACGGTGGAGCGGATCGCGTAGTCGGCGGTGTTCCAGCGGAACTGGTCGGTGTAGCCGGTGGGGCTGGTTTCGGAGGTCAGGTGCGTGTGCGTGTCGATCAGGCCGGGCAGGCAGGTCTGGCCGGCGAGCTCGACGCGCTGGCCCTCGCCGGGCGCGGGTGCGCCGGCATGCACGGCCTGGACGCGCCCGTCGCGCACCACGACAGTGCTTTCGCCCAGCAGCTTTCCGGCCGCCGGATCGAGCAGGCGCGGGCAATGCAGCGCGGTCGACGCATGCCCGGCGGGCGGCTCGGCGGCGAGGGCGGGGCTGGCCACCAGTACGGCGACGAGGGCGAGCGCGGGACGGCAGGTCATCGGCGGCTTCCTCCGGCGGGAGCCGCCATCATGCCAGACGCCCGTAGGGTGGGTTTCAGCCCATCGCGCCCTTGCCGGACATCCGAGGCGGGCCGGAGCGCACCCTGCAAAAACTTACGCGTGGGGGTCGTTCTGGTGATGCTCGGCGTCCACGTGGCGCCGGTGCAGGTCTTCGCTGCCGCTGTCTTCGGGCACGTGCGCCGCGGGTTTCGGCGGCGCGGCGTCCATGTCGCCGTCCACGCCGGTGATCTTCAGGATCGAATGGCGCACCTCGCGCGCCAGGATCACCCGCGCATCGCGCACCATGTCCTCCAGGCCGCGGTCGTAGTCCAGCTTGCCGCCCTCGTCGGTCCACACGACCTTCTGCTCGCGCAGCTTCTGGATGAAGCCGCGGAACAGCGCCTTGTCGAAAAACTCCGGCGCCGACTGCTCGTTGAGCAGCGACAGCCGCTGCGCGGTGAGCGCGCAGGCGGTTTCCAGTTCGCCGGCGCTGATCGTGTGCGGCCCGTTCTTGGCCAGCGCGGCGATGGTGATGTAGTAGCGCTCGAACGCCTGGATCAGGCTGCGCGCGATGGTCTTCATGCGGAACGCGGCGTCGTCCTGGCCCGGCCCGCGCTCGAGCACGCGGCCGTCGCCGGAGGCCTCCAGCAGGCCGCGGCGCACGAAGAAGTCGATCGTGCCCTGCATCTGCGCCACGAAGCCGTCCGAATCCCACGGCAGGAACAGCTCGGCCTGGATGAACGGATAGATGATCCGGCCCAGCCGCAGCACGGAAGCGCGCGTCATGCGGCGGTTGTTCAGGAAGCAACAGGCGACCCACGCGGCGGTGGCGGTCAGGTGCAGCACGTTGTTGCGGAAGTACGAGAGCAGCACCGCGTTCTCGTCGTCGGCCTTCAGCACGTCGCCGAGCGAATGGCGCACGCGGCGGATCCAGCCCATCTGCTCGCCGTAGGCGATGATCGAGGGCGGATCCATCGGGGTGACGGTGATGCGATCGGAATAGGGCAGCTCGACCAGCAGCGCGCGGGTCAGCTCCAGCTGCGCCAGCAGGTCGTTCTCGGCCATCGCGTGCTTGGGCGTGGCCAGCAGCGCCAGCGCCAGCAGGTTGATCGGGTTGACGTCGGCGGCACGGTTGATGTTGACCTGGATGCGCTCGGCGAGATCGTCGACCGTGCGGCCCAGCCACTCGGGCTTGGCATCGGGATCGCCGGTGGCGGCGCGCCAGTCGCTGCTTGCCGCATCCAGCAGCGGGGTCAGCTCGATCGGCTCGCCGAAGTTGAGCGCGACGTGGCCGTAGCGCTGGCGCAGCACCTTCAGCCCCTTGAGCAGGCCGATGAGGGATTCCTTCTCCTTCGGCTTGCCGGAGAGTTCGCCGATGTAGCTCTTGCCTTCCATCAGCTTCTCGTAGCCGATGTACACCGGCTGGAACAGCACCGGGCGCCGTGGCGCACGCAGGAAGGCGCGCACGGTCATCGCCAGCATCCCGGCGCGTGGCGCGAGCAGTCGGCCAGTGCGCGAGCGGCCGCCCTCGATGAAGTACTCCATCGGCACGCCGCGGTCGATCAGCTGGGCCACGTACTCGTTGAACACCACCGAGTACAGCGCGTTGCCCTTGAAGCTGCGGCGCAGGAAGAACGCGCCGCCGCGGCGCAGGATCGGCCCGATCACCGGCAGGTTGAGGTTGACGCCCGCGGCGATGTGCGGCACCACCACGCCGGACACGTGCAGCTGGTAGCTCATCAGCAGGTAGTCGGTGTGGCTGCGGTGGCAGGGCACGTAGATCACTTCATGACCGGGCGCCGCTGCGCGCGCCTTGTCGAAGTGGTGCATGGCGATGCCGTCGTACAGCTTGTTCCAGAAGTTGGCCAGCAGGAACGAGGCCGAACGCACCACCGGATGCGAGTAGTCCGCGGCGATTTCCATGACCAGCTTGTGCGCGCGGCGCCAGGCCTTGGCGTGGGAGATGTGTTCCTTGGCGGCGGTGGCGGCGATCGCCGCACGCACCGGTTCGGCGTTGAGCACGGCGTCGGCGATGGTGCGCTTGTGCGAAAGGTCCGGTCCGATCACGGCCGCACGGATGCGCCGGAAGTGGGTGCGCAACACGCGGGCGATCTTGCGCGCGAAGCGCTCCGGCTCGGCCTGGCCGGCCTCGTCCACGACCTCGCGCAGCGACACCGGCGCGGAGAAGTGCACCACCGTGTCGCGGCCGTTGAGCAGCAGCGCTAGCAGGCGGCGGAAGCGGCCGACCATCACCCAGTTCTCGGAGAACAGCACGCGGAACCAGCCGGTGTCGCGGCTGGGCGCGCGGCCGACGTAGATCGACACCGGCACGATCTGGATGTCGCGTCCGGGCTGGCCCTCCAGCGAGCGCACCAGCTGGCCCAGTGTCTCGTATGGCGAGCGCTGGCGGCTGCGGCCGAACAGCCAGCCGTCGCGGCGCGCCAGCGCGAACACCGAACGGCGCCGGCGGGTGCCGGCCAGCGGTTGCATCGGCGGCGGCAGGCCGGCCTCGCGGCAGGCGCGTTCGAGAATCAGCGCGTCGGAGAAGCCGTCACGCTCGATCACGTAGCACACCGGCGCGCCGGCCTTGAGCAGGCTGGCCGGCTCGGTCGGGTCGCGGCGGATGCGCACCCAGGGTTCGAGCAACTGGCCGGCCAGGCTGAACCACCAGGGCGCGCGGCTGCGGGCGGGGGAATCCGCGGTCATGTTCTGCATCGGCGAATTGTAGCGGGTGAGTTCAGCGCAGCGCCGGGACCACGTCCGTCGCAGCCAGGCCTGGTGTCGTGGCGGCGCCGGCCGGGGCGGCCAGTCGCTGGTGCGCCTGGCGCACGCTGTCGATCAGGTCGCGGTCGTACCAGCGGCCGTCCTGCTGTATCAGTGTCGATTCCATCGACAACGGCCGGCCCAGCAGCTGGTATTCGATGCGCACGCGGGCGTAGGGCGGGTGGTATTCCAGTGGCACCACGCGCGCCGAGGCGAGCGCCTGGTCCAATGGCAACCCGTACAGCGCCAGCACCTGCTCGAGGCCGTGGAACGCCATGGCGTAGCTGCGCATGGACTGGTCGAAGCCCATCGTGCGCAGGCTCTGCGCGTCGCGCAGGTCGAGCTTGCGCGCGGTGCTTACGACCACGCCGACCGCCTGGCGCGCCTTGGCCGGATCGAACCACGGCGCCTGCTGTGCCCACGGGCCCAGCGCATCGACCAGTGCCGTGGCGTGCTGCTTCTGCTCCTCGCCCAGGCGAGGGTTCTCGTCGATCGCCTGGCTCGCCAGCGCGCGGCCGACGCCGACCAGCAGCGGCAACTGGTCGCCGTAGCGGGATTGCGCGTCGGCCAGCCACGGCTGCAGGCGGGCATCGAGCGTGGCCTCGGCGTCCGGCGCGGCGAGCTGCCGCAAGGCCGCGTCGATGCGTGTGCGCTCGGCCGCGTCCAGCGGCGCTTCGTCGGCGCGTGCCCGGCCCCAGTCCTCGCGCAGCATGGCGTAGTCGTGGGGCGGCAGGGCCTGACGCCAGAACCCGGCGAAGTCGCCCGCGCGCACCAGCGCAATCGATGCCCGCACGGCCGCCTCGGGCGAGTCGCCGCCGGCGGTCGCCGCGTGGTCACGTGAATGGCAGGCGGCCAGCAAGGCCAGGGCAAGCAGCGGCAGCAGGCGATGGAACGGGCGCATGGACCTCTCTAGCGATGCGCAGGCTTGGGTGCACGAGGATGGACCGACGAGCGTACGTGGCCCGTGCAACTGGCGGCAAGCAGATGTCTGCCTGCAGGCAAGAAAAACCCCGCGGGCCTGGAGCCGCGCGGGGGAAATCCGGCCGAGCCGGAAGGGAAATGGCCTTGCCCGCGGTTTGGAGGTCAGCAGGTTTCGGCGGGACAGAGCTTACGCGCCCGGAGTTCCTGAGGCAATGGTTTTGTTTTACGCTGTAAGTTATTGAAAAATCTATTCAACGCGCAGGGCGTCGATCTTGCGTCGGCGACGTTCCTGCGGCGAAGCCTGCCAATCGTTGCCGAACAGCGCCGGTTCCCAGCTGCCATAGCTGGGGTTGGGCAGCACGAACCAGCGCCGGCCGATCCAGTCGATGTAAGGCTTCACCGCCGCCTCGCGGCCGGCTGGCGTGTTCCGGGGGATGTCCAGGAAATCGCCCAGCTGGTCGCCGAACTGCATCAGCACGCGGTAGTGCCGGCTGACCCATTGCCGCCGGCAGCCCTTGTCCGAGCCGTGCTGTTCGCAGCCCGGCACGGCCGTGCCCAGGCCGAGCAACGCCTCAGGCCCGGATACCGGCGCGCCGACCTGGCGCAGGTTGGCCAGCGTGGCATCGTCCAGCGCCTTGTCGCGATTGGAGATGTAGATCACCTTGACCCCATGCGCCATGGCGTAGCGAGTGAACGCCACCACGCCCGGCAGCGCGCGTGCCCTGGCTTCGCGGCACCAGGCGTCCCAGCTGGCCTGGTCGAACGGGGCATGTGCGCGGATCAGGCGCGCCTGGTAGGGCGAGTTGTCCAGCACCGTTTCGTCGATGTCCAGCACCACCGCCGGTGGCAGGCCGCGGGCCGGCTCGAGGCGGTCGGCGGGCGTGAGCGCGTCCCAGCGGCGATCGGCCAGTGCCGCGGCCAGGTGCCGTTGGGCATCGCGGTACGTCTGCAGGTAGATCAGGTCGTGCTCGACCGCGTTCTGCACCCAGGCCGTGGCATTGAGGTTGTCGTCGGCCGCTACCGCCGGCGCCATCGGCCTGGGTGGGGGCGCGGCCGTGCAGCCGGCGAGCAGGAGCAGTGCGAACAGGGCGTGGCGGCGCATCATCGCCTGAAGACCTCGTGAAACCGAACGGCCGGCCAGTGTACGCCAGCGCACCACGCTGGCAGCCGGGTCGGGCTGCTGCGAGACTGGGCACCCCTCCCCCAAAGCATCCGGTGCATGGCCTCCGACCCGTCCCTGCTGCGCGAGCCGACGCGCGCCACCCGGATCGCCAGCTACCTGCTGGCCGGCCTCGCGCTGCTGCTGGTGATGAAGCTGCACCTGCTCTCCGCGTTGCTGGCCGGCCTGCTGGTGTACGAACTGGTGCAGACGATCAGCCCCCTGCTGGAGCGCCGCCTGTCCGGCCGCCGCGCCCGCGCGGTCGTGGTAGCCGTGCTGGGCGCCGTGGTGGTGACGCTGCTGATCCTGCTCGCACTGGGCGCGATCAGCTTCTTCCGAAGCGAGATCGGCAACCCGCACGAGCTCTGGCGCCAGCAGTTGATGCCGCTGGTGGAAAAGGCGCGCGAACAGCTGCCGGCGTCCTGGGTGGGCTGGCTGCCGGACAGTGTGGACGAACTGCGCGTGATGGCCACCGAGCTCACCCGCAAACACGCGGCCAGCCTGCAGCTGGCCGGCAAGGACACCGCGCGCGGCCTGGCGCACATCCTCATCGGCCTGGTGCTGGGAGCGATCGTGGCGTTGAGCCGCAGCGCCGGCCCGGCCCACCAGGTCGGTCCGTTGGCGGCCGAGCTGGGACAGCGCTGTCGCCGCCTTGCCGGGGCGTTCCACAACATCGTGTTCGCGCAGATCAAGGTCTCGCTGATCAACACCGCATTCACCGCGATCTTCCTGATCGGCGTACTGCCGACACTGGGCATCCATGTGCCGCTGGCCAAGACGCTGGTGGTGGCGACCTTCGTGGTCGGCCTGCTGCCGGTGATCGGCAACCTGATCTCCAACACCGCCGTGACCATCGCAGGCCTGTCGGTATCGCTGGGCGTGGGCGTGGCGGCGCTGGCCTTCCTGGTGCTGATCCACAAGCTGGAGTACTTCCTCAACGCACGCATCGTGGGTACGCAGATCCGTGCGCGCGCCTGGGAACTGCTGGTCGCCATGCTGGTGATGGAGGCGGCCTTCGGCCTGTCCGGCCTGGTCGCCGCGCCGATCTACTACGCCTACCTCAAGAGCGAACTGGAGGGGGAGCAATTGCTCTGAGCCGACCTGTCGCAGTCAGGTCGCAGAAAAGTTTGATTTCCGTCACGGGATACGGTACCTATTCGTTTGGTTCGCGTTAAAAGGAACTGTGCACCCACCAAGGTGCGCTGGTACTGCCGTTTGACCGCAGGGGAGCGGGTGGCAGCGGACTGTTTGTTTCGTCAATTCAGAAACTTGGGGAAAATAATGCTTAAGACCAAACTTGCCGCGGCCGTACTGGTCGCGCTGAGCATCGGGCCGTCCGCCGCGTTCGCGCAGGGCATGTCCGGCCAGAACGCTCCTGCGCAGCAGGACACCGCGCAGTCCGCCAATACCAGTGCCGACCAGACCAAGGCCCGCAAGCTCGAAACCATCACGGTCACCGGTTCGCTGATCCCGCAAACCGATATCGAAACGGCCACGCCTATCACCACGATCACCGCCGAGGACATGAAGGTCCGCGGCTTCACCACGGTTGCCGAGGCGCTGCAGCAGTCCTCGTTCGCCACCGGCAGCGTGCAGGGTGCCTCGACCTCCGGTTCGTTCACCCAGGGCGCACAGACCCTGAGCATGTTCGGCCTGCCGGTCGGCTTCGTGAAGTATCTGATCGACGGCCGCCCGATGGGCGACTTCCCCGGCCTGTACAACGGCAGCGACACCTTCAACAACCTCAGCGGCATCCCGATGGAGATGGTCGATCACATCGACGTCCTGCCGGGCGGCCAGTCGTCGCTGTACGGTTCCGATGCGATTGCGGGCGTGATCAACATCGTGCTGAAAAAGCACGTGGACGGTCCGAGCGTCGACGCGCGCTATGGCTGGCACACCGGTGGTGGCGGCGCGGACCGTCGGATCAGCTTTTCCGACGGTTTCAGCGCGGGCAAGTTCAACATGCTGGTGGGTGCGCAGTTCGAGAGCACCCAGCCGATCTGGGCCGCCGACCGCGGCCTGACCCGCCAGTATTTCACCCAGGGCACCAGCGCGCCGGTCGCCTCGCGCGACTTCCTGGTCTACAGCCCGTTCTCGGGCCACTACTACTTCGAGGATCCGAACAACTGCGGCAACGTGACCGGCCTGTTCGGCGGCACCGAAGGCCAGCAGACCCGCAGCGGTGGCCGCACGTACTGCGGTTCGTTCTACACGCCCGGGTACGCAACCGTTTCCAACGACAAGAAGACGGCCAACGTCTACACCCACGCCACCTTCGACGTGAGCGACAACCTGCAGTTGTACGGAGACCTGCTCTACAACTACGACGAGCAGAAGTATTCGATCGGTTCGAACTTCACCTGGTGGGGTACCGGCGTGGACTTCGGCGCGTACTACGATCCGCGCCTTGATGACTTCGTCGACCTGCAGAAGGCGTTCGCGCCGGAAGAAACCGGCGGCTTCAAGTCGATCATGAACAAGCAGTACGAGAAGTCGTACATGCTGACGCTGGGCGGCAAGGGTACCTTCGGCGAGTCCAACTGGGACTACGACCTGGGCTTCACCCACTCGGACGACAAGCTGCTGGAGCACAACTTCCAGCGTTTCGCCGGTCCGATCGACAACTACTTCATCCAGCACGTGCTGGGCCCGCAGCAGGGCATGGACCCGTACTACAACGCGTATCCGCAGTTCACCCCGGACTACGCCGCGTTCTACCAGCCGATCTCGCAGGCGGACTTCAAGAGCTTCACCGGCTACACCGACACCAACGCCAAGACCTGGGACAACATGCTGCGCGGCCAGTTGACCAACGCCTCGCTGTTCACGCTGCCCGGCGGCGACGCCGGCCTGGCCGTCGTTCTGGAAGGCGGCAACCAGGGCTGGTCCTACGTGCCCGATCCGCGCCTGCTCGATGGTGAGGTCTGGGGCACCACGGACGTGCAGGGCGCCGGCCATCGCTCCCGCTACGCCGCCACTTCCGAGTTGCGCATGCCCTTCTTCAGCATGCTGACGCTCGATGTGTCCGGCCGCTGGGACAACTACAAGGTCGCGGGCGGGAACGTCCACCACGGCACCTACAACCTGGGCCTGGAGTTCCGGCCGTTGGAGTCGCTGCTGCTGCGTGGCCGCTACGGCACCGCGTTCAAGGCGCCGACCCTGTCCGACGAGTTCCAGGGCCTCAGTGGCTTCTACAGCTTCGTCCCCGATTACCTCAACTGCGGCCGCCTGGGTCACGGTCCGGGGGACATCGCCAACTGTCCCACGCCCTATGACAGCACCCAGTACTTCGGCCAGCAGGCGGGCAATACCGCATTGCAGCCGATCACCGCGAAGGTGTGGAGCTACGGCGCGGTGTGGGCCCCGACCAGCAAGCTGTCCTTCAGCGTCGACTACCTGCATTGGGACATCAGCAACGAGGTCAACACCGAGAGCGCTGACCTGCTCTCGCAGACCGAGTACCTGTGCGACATCGGTACCCTGGACGCGGCCTCGGCGACCTGCGCGAACGCCTTCGGCCAGATCACCCGCGGCACCTCGACCACGCCGGGCCTGCTGGGCCAGATCCAGCAGATCTACACGCCGAAGGTGAACGTCTCCAACGAGCAGGTCAACGCCGTCACGGCCAGCGTCAACTACGTGCAGGACATCGGCAGCTGGGGCAGGCTGTCCTTCGCGACCTCGTACAGCGACGTGCTCAAGCACACCACCCAGGCCTACCCGAACGATCCGACGATCGACGTGCTCCGCCACCCGGCGGCGTACCCGAACGGCACGGACTTCAAGAGCAAGGTCAACGGCTCGCTGACCTGGGCGCCGAACGAGCAGTGGAGCGGTACGCTGTACTTCAACCGGTACGGCAAGACGCCCAACTACATGGCATCGGTGGTGGACAACTACACCGACCCGGGCACCGGCAAGCTGGGCGCGTGGATCCTCTACAACGCCAGCGTGACGTACAACCCGACCAAGAACCTGGGCCTGTCGTTCCTGGTCAACAACCTGTTCAACAAGATGCCGCCGCTGGATCGCAGCTATCCGGGCACTTCCAGCCAGCCATACAACGACAGCAACTACAACGTTTATGGCCGCGCGATGTATCTGGAAGCGAACTACAAGTTCGGCGCGAAATAAGAACCGTCGCAACACGAAAAACGGCCCCGCGTTGCGGGGCCGTTTTTTTTCAGCCGTCCGAAGGCGCCTCGCGCTCCAGCGCGATGCCTGCCGCATCCAGCAATGTCTGCAGCGGGCGCAGCTGCTCCTGGTACTTCTTCCAACGCTGGATGGACTTGCGGTTCATCGGCTCCCTGACCTGCACCGCGCTGGCCGTGGCAACCGGCGCCTGGTTGCGTTCGAAACGCAGGCAGTCCCCATGCCAGGGCAGGCCGCAATGTTCCAGCAGACCTCGGGTCGCTTCCTCCTGGCGATCGACCAGGCACTCGTATTGGACCTCCAGGATGCGGCCGGGCATTACCCGCCTCCAGTGCGCAAGCAGTTGCTCGAACAGCACGTAATAGCGACCGGTGTCCATCAGGTCGAACGAGTAGTCGTAGTAGGGCGAACTCAGCGCAAACAACTGGCGGAAATTGCTCAGGCAGGTGTCCAGCGGCTCACGTCGCAAACAGATGATCCTGGCGTCTGGCAGTGCCTGCGCGATGAAGCCGGCATACAGGAAATTGTGCGGCAGCTTGTCGACGAATCTTGCCGTGGTACCGGTTGCCGGCCGGGTGCTTGCAAGATAGGCCTCGCCCAGCTGCATGGGGTCCAACTGGCGGGCGCGCTCGATGGTTGGCGGGTCGAGCAGGAGCGGTGTACGGCTGCCGGACAGGCGCTTCAGCACGACACCGAAGTTCTGCAACTCGCCCGCGGAATGAACATCCGGGTGCGCGGTCAGGATGCGCTCGACCAGTGTCGTTCCGGAGCGCGGCATGCCGATGACGAAGATGGGCTCTCGCGTGGGATGGCCGCCGCCCGGACAGGAAGGCGCCGGGAATGCGCGCCGGATGGCCTCGAACAGCTCCTCATCCCGCCGGTGGGAGTAGCCACGCCCTTCACCGCCCGCCGCCTTGCCGCGTGACAGGTGCTCGAAGGCCTGGCGGTAATCTCCTACGTCCTCGTACTCCTTGGCGAGCGCCAGGTTGACGTAGATGCGGCCGGCCTGCGCCTGCTCGGCCTGCGGCAGCAGCGACGTCAATCGCTCGAGATGGTTCTGTTCGGGTGTCTGCCGGCGCAGTTGCGCCAACGTCAGGTGAGCCTTCCACCAGCTGGGCTGAAGAGCCAGGCATGCCTCGAGCTCTTGCTCGGCCTCCTGCAGGCAGCCGGCGTATATCAGGGCAGTCGCCAGGTTGAAGCGGTAATGCGGATTGCCCGGCATGCGTCCGGCCGCCAGCCGGAATGCTTCGGATGCGCGGGTGTAGGCGTTGGCCTGGGTGAATACCACCCCGAGCGTGTCCAGGGTCGTGGGGTCGGTCGGAGCCAGCGCGAAGGCGCGTTCGGCGACCTCCAGCGCCTCCTTGCCGAACCGTGCGATCGACAGCACCTTGGCCAGTTGCGCGGCAAAGTCGGCCCTGTCGGGCGCCATGGATGTGGCCTGGCGGAGGTGGGCGTGTGCAAGCCCCAGTTCCTGCAACTCCACGCTGGCGACGCCCGCGATGTAGTGCATGCCTGCCTGCGGCGCCGCGCGCAGTGCCCTCAAGGCGAATTTCCTTGCAAGGCGCCAATCCCTCCGGTTGAAGGCACTCGCCGCCTCGATCGCTGGATTCTGTTCGGTCATGGCGTCCACATCGTAAGCGGGTTGGGCATGCTTCAGTGACCGGCCAGCATCGCCTTGATCTTCGCCATGTGCGACTCGGCCGTCTCGCGCACCACCTCCTTGTCCGCCTCCGGGTCCTTGCCCTGCCAGTGCAGGTCGGCCTGCGGCAACTCGTGCAGGAAGCGGCTGGGCTGGTTGCTGTGGATCTCGCCGTAGCGCTTGGTGCGGGCCGACCAGGACAGCGTGAGCAGCTCCTTGGCGCGGGTGATGCCCACGTACATCAGGCGTCGTTCCTCGTCGATGCGGCCTTCGTCGATGGCGCCCTCGTGCGGCAGCGTGCCTTCCTCGCAGCCGACGATGAAGACGAAGCGGAACTCCAGGCCCTTGGCTGCGTGCAGGGTCATCATGCGCACGGCGTTGCCGGGCTCGTCGCGGTCGGCGTGGCTGAGCAGGGCCAGCTGCGCGGCCAGGTCGCCGGCACTGTTGCCCTTCTGCATGGCGCGGAACCAGTCGCACAGCTCCTGCAGGTTGGCCATGCGGCGGTCGCGCAGGGCGGCATCGGGCGTGCTCGCGGCGATGTGCGCAGCGTAACCGGTACGCTTGAGGATACGATCGACCAGATCGGCCGCGCTCTCGTGCAGCGAGGCGCTGCGCAGCTCGTCGAGCAGCTCGGCGAAGCCGGCCAGCGCCGCCGCCGGGCGCGGCGTGAGCTGGCGCAGCACCGCATCGCTGCGGGTCGCCTCGAGCAGCGAGCAGTGCTTCGACTGCGCGAGTTGGCCGAGCTTCTCCAGCGTGGTGGCGCCGACCTCGCGCTTGGGCACGTTGACCACGCGCAGGAACGCCGCGTCATCGCTGGGGTTGGTCAGCAGGCGCAGGTAGCAGAGCAGGTCCTTCACCTCGGCCCGGTCGAGGAAGGAGAGCGCGCCGGTAAGGTGGTAGGGGATCCGCGCCAGGCGCAGTGCCTTTTCCAGCGGACGCGCCTGGAAGTTGCCGCGATAGAGGATGGCGATGTCGTGCCAGCGCGCCTTGTGCTTTTCGGCGAGCGTGGTCGCGATGGCGGCCACCTTCTCGGCCTCGTGCTCGGCCTCCTTGCATTCGAGCACGCGGATCGGCGCGCCTTCGGGGTGCTCGCTCCAGAGCTTCTTTTCGTGCAGGTGCGGGTTGTTGGCGATCAGCTGGTTGGCCGCGCGCAGGATGCGCCTGCCGCAGCGGTAGTTCTGTTCCAGCTTGATCACGCGCAGGTTCGGCCAGTCGCGGCCGAGCTGGTCGATGTTCTCCGGGTTGGCGCCGCGCCAGGCATAGATCGACTGGTCGTCGTCGCCCACGCAGGTGATGCGGCCGCGCTCGCCAGCCAGCGCCTTGAGCAGGCGGTACTGGGCATCGTTGGTGTCCTGGTATTCGTCCACCAGCAGGTAGCGCAGGCGCTCGCGCCAGGCATCGCGGCACTCCTGGTCCGATTCCAGGATGCGCAGCGGCAGCCGGATCAGGTCGTCGAAGTCGACCGCGTTGAAGGCCGCCAGGCGCTGCTGGTACATCTGGTAGATGGTCGCCGCCTCCAGCTCGCGCGGCGCGCGCGCGGCGGCCAGTGCTTCCTCCGGCGAGAGTCCCGCGTTCTTGGCGCGGCTGAGCAGATTGCGGATGCCGAACAGCACGTCCGGCTTGATGCCCTTGGGCGCCAGCTCCTTGACGATGCCCTCGCTGTCGTCGGCATCGAGCACCGAGAAGCCGCGGCGCAGGCCGGCGCGCGCATGCTCGATCTGCAGGAACTTCAGCCCCAGCGCGTGGAAGGTGCAGACGGTGAGTGCGGCGGCGTCCTCGCTGCTGACCAGCTTGCCCACGCGCTCGCGCATCTCGCGGGCGGCCTTGTTGGTGAAGGTGATCGCGGCGATCTTCGAGGCGGCGAGCTTCCGCCGCTGGATCAGGTGGGCGATCTTCTGGGTGATCACCGAGGTCTTGCCGGAGCCGGCGCCGGCCAGCACCAGCAGCGGGCTGTCGCAGTGTTCGACGGCGGCCAGTTGTTGCGGATTGAGCATCGATCGGACGGCGGGAACGGGCGGGTGTCGATGGTAGCAGAGGGTCCCTGGCGCGCCGGCCAGCATCGTCCATAATCGGCCAGCGACCGCCGCGGGGGCGACCGGGAGGAACCGATGGAACAGGGGCAGAGGGCCGTGCAGCCATGCGACGTCGCCGTGATCGGCGGCGGTCCGGCCGGCAGTACCGCGGCGGCGCTGCTGGCCAGGCGCGGCTACAAGGTGATCGTCCTGGAGAAAGACTGCCATCCGCGCTTCCACATCGGCGAATCGCTGCTGCCCATGAACCTGCCCGTGTTCGAGCGGCTCGGCGTACTGGACAAGGTGCGTGCGATGGGCGTGTTCAAGCCCGGCGCCGACTTCGAGGCGGACAACGAGCGTGGCTACAACACCTACGCCTTCGCGCGCGCCATCGGCAACAGCCCGCCGCATGCCTACCAGGTGTGGCGGCAGGACTTCGACCAGATGCTTTTCGAGCATGCGCGCGAGGCCGGTGCCGACGCGCGCGAGGGCCAGGAGGTGATCCGCGTCGAGCAGGCCGGTCCGCGCGAGTCCTGGCTGGAGGTGCGCGACCGGCAGGGTGGTAGCTATCGCATCCTGGCGCGCTACGTGGTGGACGCCAGCGGCCGCGACGCGTTCCTGTCGTCGAAGAAAAAAATCAAGCGCAAGAACGACCAGCACCAGAGCGCGGCGATCTTCGGCCACTTCCGTGGCGCACAGCGCCGCCCCGGCGAGGATGCGGGCAACATCAGCATCTACAGCTTCGCGCACGGCTGGATGTGGATGATCCCGCTGCCTGACGGCGTGATGAGCGTGGGCGCGGTGTGCCGTCCCGACTACCTCAAGCAGCGGCGTGGCCGCACGGTGGACTTCCTGCTGGACACGCTGAAGGCGAGCCCGGCGCTGTGGAAGCGCTTGGAGCAGGCAGAGCTGATCGGCGAGGAGGTGCGGGTCACCGGCAACTACTCGTACGACTCGTCCTGCATGGGCGGTCCGGGCTGGGTGCTGGTTGGCGATGCATTCGCCTTCCTCGACCCCGTCTTCTCATCGGGCGTGTATCTGGCGATGAGCGGCGCCGAACGGGCAGTGGAGGTGGTCGACCGGGCGCTGCGCGAACCCGCGCGTGAGCGGACCCTGCTGCGCCGGCTGGAGAAGCGCCAGCGCAAGGGCATGGCGCGGTTCTCCTTTTTCATCTACCGCTTCAACGGACCGGTGATGCAGCAGATGTTCCGCCAGCCGCGCAACACCTGGCAGCTGGAGCAGGGAGTGATCTCGATGCTGGCCGGCGACCTGTTCGACACGCCGCGGGTGCTGCGCAAGCTCGGCCTGTTCAAGCTGGTCTACGCCATCTGCGTGCTGCGCGACTGGCGGCGCAGCCGCATCGAGCGCAAGTACCGGCTGGCGCAGGCGCGCAGCCACTTCACCGGGGGCACCACGCCACTGGACCACGAGCCGGAGCTGGCCCGGGAAGAACGCGCCGCGTGAACCGAGCCGGCCGCGCGTGCCACACTTGAGCACTTGTGAGGCGCGCGGGCGCCGGCGTTCACCCGGTTCGAGGCATGGCCAAGTTCTATTTCTATTATTCGGCGATGAATGCCGGCAAGACCACCACGCTGCTGCAGAGCGCGTACAACTATCACGAGCGCGGCATGCGCACGCTGATCCTGACGCCCGCGCTGGACGACCGCTACGGCGAGGGCGTGGTCGCCTCGCGCATCGGCCTGAAGGCGAACGCGCGCCGCTTCGGCAGTGGCGAAGACCTGTTCGCCCTGGTGGAGCAGGACATCGCCGACCGCAGCGCGCTGCACTGCGTGTTCGTGGACGAGGCGCAGTTCCTCTCCAAGGCGCAGGTCTGGCAACTCTCCGACGTGGTCGACCGGCTCAACGTCCCGGTGCTGGCCTATGGCCTGCGCACCGACTTCCGCGGCGAGCTGTTCGAGGGCAGCCGCTACCTGCTGGCCTGGGCGGACAACCTGGAAGAGATCAAGACCATCTGCCACACCGGCCGCAAGGCGACCATGGTGGTGCGCGTGGACGAACAGGGCCGCGCGGTGACCGAAGGCCCGCAGGTTGAGATCGGCGGCAATGACCGCTATGTCTCGGTGAGCCGCGCCGAGTTCAAGCACATCACCGAAGGCCGCGGCCGCATCGAATTGCAGCAGAGCGTGCTGCCGCTCGACGACAAGCGCTGACGTTGTTTCGCTCCCCTCCCGGGTGTCCGGGAGAGGCAGGAGAGGAAAAGGCGCTTGCTCTCCAACTGGACCGAAGGAAGCCTGCATGACCGCCACCCCGGAAGCCTGGCCCCGCCCGTACTGGCAGCCAAGCGAGGAAACCGTCGTCCTCTACTTCTACGTGTTCGGCCGCTTCGCCGTCGACCTGGCGATCCCCGCCGCGCGCTACGCCAGCCGCGGCCTGCCCGAAGGCGTGGAGCTGCAGCGCTTTGCCCACAATGCGCTGCGCGGTTGGGAAGGTTATCCGCTCAAGGGTGCGCTGGGCGAGCTGCTGCAGGAGGACGCGCCGGATGCTTTCGACCGCGCCCGCGCCGCGCCCGACGTGCTGGTGATCCGCGGCGAGCTGCCCGACCGCGACAGCCTGGACTACCTGCGTGACACGCTGGGGGTGCTTGCCGGACTGCTGGACGTGGGTGGCAGCGCGATCCTGGATCCGCAGATCCTCACCCTGTTCGATGCCGAAGGCTGGCGCCGCCACTATCTGGTCGCAGGCGGTGCGCCGCCGCGCAACCACGTGCTGATCCTGCGCAACGAAGACGACGGGGACGGGCGTTCGCACGTCTACACGCGCGGCCTGCGCAAGTTCGGCCGGCCGGACCTGAGCTTCCGCCGCGTGCCGGATGCGCAGGCCGGCCAGGCTGGCCTGCTGTGCGAACGGCTGGTCGAGCTGGCGGCGCTGGGCGCCCGTTTCGTCGAGGGCCAGCCACTGGAGGTCGATGGCCTGGCGGGCGGGCTGGTCGCGCATCCGAGCGGCAGCCTGGACGATCCGCGCTTCAACAACACCCACGTTGCCTTCGACTGGCCGGCCCAGGCAGGGTAGGCGCGGAGCCGGCAGAGTTGAGCGGGTTCAACGCTGGCAGCGCGGGCACCAGAAGGTGGACCGCTGGCCCAGCGTGACCTGGCGGACCGGTGTGCCGCATACCTTGCATGGCTCGCCGGCCCGGCCGTAGACGTTGAGCTCGCGGAAGAAGTAGCCGGGCGCGCCATCGGGATTGAGGAAGTCGCGCAGGGTGGTGCCGCCACGCTCGATCGCCCAGCCCAGGATGCGCTTGACCTCCGCCGCCAGCCGCCCATAGCGCTCGCGCGAGACCTTGCCGGCAGCGCGGCGCGGGTCGATGCCGGCGGCGAACAGCGCCTCGCTGGCGTAGATGTTGCCGACGCCCACGACCACGGCGTTGTCCATCAGGAACAGCTTGACTGCCGCGCTGCGGCCGCGCGAGCGCTGCCACAGCAGGTCGCCGTCGAAGGCGTCGGTGAGCGGCTCCGGACCGAGCGCTGTGAGCAGTTCATGGGTTTGCCCGGGCGGTTGCCAGAGCAGACAGCCGAAGCGGCGCGGATCGGTAAAGCGCAGTACGCGGGCAGGGCGGTTCGTCTCGGCCGCCAGCGCGATGTCGACGTGGTCGTGCGGGCCCAGCGGCGCATCCGGCGGCAGCACGCGCAGCATGCCGCTCATGCCCAGATGCATCAGCGCGCTGCCGGCGCGCGTGTGCAGCAGCAGGTACTTGGCGCGGCGCTCGACCGCGTCGATGCGCTGGCCCGGGAGCAGGTCGCCGACCTCGCGTGGGATCGGCCAGCGCAGGTCCGGCCGGCGCAGGATCACCGCATCGACGCGGCGGCCCTCCACGTGCGGAGCGATGCCGCGGCGGGTGGTTTCGACTTCGGGAAGCTCCGGCACGAAAGAAGGGCCTCGCCTCAGCCTTCCCACTCGACGTGGAAACTCCCGGGACGGTCGATCCGCTCGAACGTGTGCGCGCCGAAGTAGTCCCGCTGCGCCTGCAGCAGGTTGGCGGGCAGGTGCTCGCTGCGGTAGCCGTCGAACCAGGCGATGGCCGAAGCCAGGCATGGCGCGGGCACGCCGTAGGCGACCGCGGTGGCGACCACGTCGCGCAGCGCCTGCTGGTAACGGCTGGCGACGTCGGCGAAGTACGGATCGAGCATCAGGTTGGTCAGCCCCGGATCGCGCGTGTAGGCCTCCATGATGCGTTCCAGGAAACCTGCGCGGATGATGCAGCCGGCGCGGAAGATGCTCGCGATGGTGGCGTAGTCCAGGTCCCAGTCGTGCGCCTGCGAGGCGGCACGCAGTTGCGCGAAGCCTTGTGCATAGGAAATCAGTTTGCCCAGGTAGAGCGCGCGGCGCACCGCTTCGACGAACGCGGCGCGGTCGCCGGCAAAGGTGGCCTCAGGGCCGTGAAGCACGCGGCTGGCGGCCACGCGCTCGTCCTTCTGCGCGGACAGCCCGCGCGCGAACACCGCCTCGGTGATCAACGGCAGCGGCACGCGCATTTCCAGCGCGTCCTGGCAAGTCCATTGGCCGGTGCCTTTCTGGCCGGCGCGGTCGAGGATCACGTCGACCAGGTCGCGGCCGGTGCCTTCGTCCCTGCGGGAGAAGATGCGCGAGGTGATCTCGATCAGGTAGCTGTCGAGCTCGCCCTGGTTCCAGTCCGCGTAGACCTGCGCCAGCTCGGTATTCGACAGGCCCAGCACGCGGCGCAGCACAGCGTAGCTTTCGGCGATCAGCTGCATGTCGCCGTACTCGATGCCGTTGTGCACCATCTTCACGTAGTGGCCGGCGCCGTTGGGCCCCATCCAGGCCACGCAGGGGGTGCCGTCGGGCGCGCGCGCGGCAATTTCGGTGAGGATCGGCTCGACCTGGGCGTAGGCCTCGCGCGGGCCGCCCGGCATGATCGACGGTCCGTGCAGCGCGCCTTCCTCGCCCCCGGAAATGCCGCAGCCGATGAAGTTCAGGCCGGCCGCCTGCATCGCCTGCTCGCGGCGGATGGTGTCGCGGTAGTAGCTGTTGCCGCCGTCGATCACGATGTCGCCCGGCTCGAGCATCGGCTTCATCGCCTCCAGCATCGCGTCGACCGGCGGGCCGGCCTTGATCATCAGCAGGATGCGCCGTGGACGTTCAAGCGAGGCAATGAAGGCGGGCAGGTCGTGGAAGGGTATCAGCCGACGGTCCGGGTGTGCCGCCATCGCCTGGTCAGTGAAGGCAGGATCGTGGTCGTAGACCGAAACCGCGTGGCCGCGGCTTTCGATGTTCAGCGCGAGGCTGCGGCCCATCACGCCCATGCCGAACACACCCATCACCTGCTGGCTCATCGCGTAATTCTCCTGAGCATCCGATCCGTCCGATATGGGCCCGGCCGCCCACGCCACAAGCGCCCGCGGCATCCGCGACCGGCCAGGCCGGCGTCCAGCCGGCCACACCCGTCAGTGAATGCGTTGGGCATCCTGCGTGGCCGGGCGCGGCGTGTAGCGCAGCGGTACCAGTGCGATGCGCTCGCCCACGCGCACGTAACGCAGCGGGCCGGTCACGGCGGTCGTGCCGAAGTCCAGTACCTGACCGTCCAGTTGCAGACGTGCCATCGCCGGCGCCAGGCCGATCTTCGCTGCATCGAAATCCGCGGCTGGCCGCCAGCTGATCACCGGTGCCTGCGCGATGTCGACAAGCTCCTGCAGCCGGCCCTCGTCGGCGCGGCGGCCGTCGGCCCGCCACCAGTGGCCATCGTGCCGCTGGTAGTTCTCGGGCGGCAGGCCGGGCAGCGTGAGCACCACATGGACGATCGAGGCCGGATCGAGTGCCAGCAACGTGCCTGGCGCCTGGCGCTGGTCATGCCGGTACTGCGCCGTGGCCAACGCGAGCAACACCAGTAAGGCGCCAAGGGTGATCCAGCGCTGCCGGGCCGCGCGTCGCATCAGCGCCGGCGCCGGCGCCATACGAGCGCGGCGCCGATGAGCAGCAGCAACGTCGGCAAGCCGACCAGAAAGCCCAGGCTGACGATGTTGAGCTCGGTCTGCGCAATCTGCAGCACGCGGTCGGGTGCGCCGCGCGGTGGCAGGCTCACCAGCGCGTCGTCGCCGAGCAGCCAGTCGAACACACGCTCGCCCAGCGCGCGGTTGCCGCCGTTGCCGAGGAAGGTATTGGAGAGGAAGTCGCCGTCGCCGATGACCGCCACGCGCTGCTGGCTCTTGTCCGGGCTGGGCGAGAGGCGGGACAGCGCCAGGCCGAAGTCCAGCGGCCCCTTCAGTTCGCCCGCGGCGGCGTCGAAGCGGATCGTCGAGCTGGCCTTGTTTCCGATCGGCTGGAATTCGGTCCAGCTTTGCGGACCGGACTGCAGGAAGCCCTGTACTGCCCAGTCGTTGCGGTTGACCTGGGCCAGCGCGGCGACCTGCGGAAACAACGTGGTGAGCTCGAAGCCGCGGGTGATCGCGTGCGCGGGGTAGGCGCCCAGCGCGATCATCCGTGGGTCCTTCAGGCCCAGCGCGGTACCGCCGCCGTCGACCAGCACGCCGGGTAGCACGCGCAAGCCCAGCGCATCGGCGAGCGGCGCGAGGTTCAGGTCGCTGTTGGCCGGCTCGGTGAGCCACAGCAGGTTGCCGCCGTTGCCCAGGTAGTCCACCAGTGCACGCACCGCGCCCGGTTCGAGCGGCAGCGTGGGGCTGGCCAGTACCACCAGGTCGGTGTGCTGCGGCACCGCGGTGACCTGCGCGAAGTTGAGCGGCACCGCGCGCATGCCGCGGCTCTCCAGCTGCGCCATGAAGGTGCCGAGGTCGGCGTTGGCGGGGCCGTCCGCGCGCCGTTCGCCATCGCCGGTAACGAACGCGACGATGCGTTCGCCGCCGCGGGCCAGCCGTTCGAGCGCGTTGGTGAGGCTGCGCTCGGAAAGTTCGTCCAGTCGCTGCTCGCGGCCGCGGTAGCGCACGATGATCGCGCCGTCGACGGTGATGCCGAGCTCGCGCATCCTCGCCGGGTCCCGCTGGGGATCCACGAAGCGCAGCGTGAGATCGGGCTTCACCCGCCGGTAGCGCTCGAGGAAGCCGGCGATGGTCTGGCGCAGGTCGCCCTGCGGATTGGCGTAGCTGACGATCTCCACCGGGCCGTCGAGCTTGCCCAGCACGGCGCGGCTCTCCGGCGAGAGGCTGGCCCGCCCGCCCGCGGTCCAGTCGGCAACGAGAGGATGACGGGCAGACAGGTAGCCGACGGCACCGGCGCCGACGAGCAGGGCCAGCGCAAACAGCCAGCCGTCCAGACGTCCGAATAGATGGCGCATCAGCCGCGCTCCCGCTCGGCCGCGACGCGGCGTATGGCCAGTGCCAGGCACACGGTCGCCAGCAGCACGAACCACACCACATCGGGGCTGGCCACCAGCCCGCGCAGCAGCGGCTGCAGGTGCGAGCTCATCGCCAGCCAGTTGATCGCGCCGTCGTCCACACCGGCCATCTGCGCGCCGAGGTTCAGCCACATCAGCGCCAGCGTGAGCACCAGCGCGACCGCTGCGGCGATGGCCGGGTGCGAGGCGACCGCCGAGCAGGCCAGTCCCAGCGCGGCGAGCGAGGCCAGCAGCAAGGCCATGCCGAGCGCGGCGGCGGCGAGTTTGCCCCAGTCGATCGCGGTGGCATGCGCCAGTGCCAGCGGCATCGCCAGCACCAGCGCCAGCCACGCCAGCAGCCATACCAGCAGTGCCGCGTACTTGCCCAGCACGATGTGCGACGGCTTCAGGCCCATGCCCAGCAACAGCGCCAGGCGGCCTTCGCGCCGCTCGCCGGCCAGGGCCGACATCGACAACAGCGGTACCACCAGGAATGCGAGCTCGGCCAGCTTGGCCAGCAGCGGCACGGCGACCAGGTCGGTGTATCCCGGGCCGTCGGGCAGCGCTGCCAGGCGGATCTGTGCGGCCAGGAAACTACCGAGCATCAGGGTAAAGTTCCAAGCCAGCCAGGCCAGCGTCGATGCGCCGAGCACCCAGGCGAGCGGGCGCACGAACAGCCGGCGCAGCTCCAGCCGCGTCACCGCCAGCACGCTCATGCGGCGGCCCTGGCGGTGGCAATGGCGAAGAACTGGCGCTCCAGCGCGGCGTGGTCGTCCCCGGCCAGGGTGCCTTCGTAGCGCAGCGTGCCATCGTGCAGGATCGCCACGCGGTCGCACACGGCGGTGACTTCGGCCAGCACGTGGGTGGACAGGATCACCGCCGTACCGGCCGCGGCCTGTTCGCGGATCAGCCCGCGCAGCGCGGCGACCTGCACCGGATCGAGCGCGTTGCCCGGCTCGTCCAGTACCAGCAGCGCCGGCTGGTGCAGCAGCGCGCAGGCCAGGCCCAGTCGCTGGCGCTGTCCCTGCGAGAGCACGCCGGCAAGGCGGCGCTCCAGCGGCCCAAGCTCCAGCCGTTCGACCATGCGCGTGCGCGCCTGCTTCAGCGCCGCACCGTTCAACCCGCGCAGGCGACCGTGCGCGTCCAGATGTTCGCCCACCGTCAGTTCCTGCCACAGCGGGGCACGTTCGGGCAGCCAACCCACCAGGCGACGCACGAGTGCCGGGTGCTCGGCCAGGTCCACGCCGTCGAGCAGGATGTGGCCGCCGTCGGGCGCCAGCGCGCCGGCGATCATCGACAGCGTGGTCGACTTGCCCGCGCCGTTGACGCCCAGCAGGCCCAGTACCTGGCCACGTTCCAGCACGAGGCTGAGGCCCTGCACCGCGGGTCGGCCGGCGCGGCGGCGGCTGGCTTGCTCAAGCTTTAACAGGGTTTGTGGCAAAGTCATTGCATGATTGTCACGGCGCCCCAACCTTTACACAACCGGCGGCGCGCTTGGTCAACCTGCGGGTCGCTTCACGCACGCGCGAAGCGCATTGCGCCATGCTGGCGGGTACGGAAACCCCTCCGATAGACTGCCTCTCAACTACCCCGGTGCTTTCCTGATGCTCGATGCCGTGCTGACGTTCCTTTCCAACGGCGTGACCCACGCCAGTTGGCTCGCCATGCTGGTCTACATGCTGGTGGTGACCCAGCTCACCATCTTCACGGTGACGTTGTACCTGCATCGGAGCCAGACCCACCGGGGCGTGGATTTCCATCCCGCGCTGGCTCACTTCTTCCGTTTCTGGGGCTGGCTGACCACCGGCATGGTGACCAAGGAGTGGGTCGCGGTACACCGCAAACACCACGCCAAGGTGGAGACCGAGGAAGATCCCCATAGCCCGATGATCTACGGCATCAAGAAGGTCTTCTGGGACGGCGTCTCGCTGTACCGCGATGCCTGCGAGTCCAAGCAGGACATGGAACAGTACGGCCGCGGCACGCCGGACGACTGGGTCGAGCACAAGCTCTACGGGGCGCATCCGTACTGGGGCCCCACCCTGATGCTGCTGATCAGCCTGGCGCTGTTTGGCGTGATCGGCGCGGCGCTGTGGGCCGTTCAGATGATCTGGATTCCGTTCTGGGCAGCCGGTTTCGTCAATGGCATCGGTCATTGGGCCGGCTATCGCAACTTCGAGAGCGCCGACACCGCGCGCAACCTGATCCCGTGGGGCTTCTGGATCGGGGGCGAGGAGCTGCACAACAACCACCACGCATTCCCCAGTTCGGCCAAGTTTGCCCTGCGCAAGTGGGAATTCGACATCGGCTGGGCGGCGATCTGCGGTCTGCGTGCCTTGGGCCTGGCGAAGGTGCTGCGCGTGGCGCCCTCGTTGGACGTGCGGCCGAACGTGAACCTGCCCGACGCGGAGACCCTCAAGGCCGTGCTCACGCACCGCTTCCAGGCGATGACCGACTACTACCGTGGCGTGATCGTGCCCACGCTGCGCGAGGAAGCTGCCCATGCCGGCGACAACCTCAAGGCCATGCCGCGCCGCCTGCGCCGCGCGCTGGCCGATGGCGGTCGCTGGCTGGACAGCGAAGGCAGTGCCCGCATGCAGGCCGTGCTGGCGAAGCGTCCGACCCTGCGCACCGTGTGCGATTACCGCAACCGCCTGGCGGCGCTGATGGAGCAGCGCGGCGCCGAGCAGGCGCTGAAGGGTCTGCAGCAGTGGATCGCCGAGGCCGAGCAGAGCGGCATCCGCTCACTGCAGGAGTTCGCCGGGCGGTTGAAGGGCTATCGCGTCGCAGCCTGAGTCCAGTCCATCGGAAAAACGAAAGGCCCGCCTCGATGGCGGGCCTTTTTCTTTGCACTGGCGAAAATCAGAGGTTTGCTGGTCCGCGCGCCAGCCAGCGGTCGATCATGTGCTTTTCGTAGCGCAGCGGATCGGTGTCGGAGAAGCCGCCCGGGTTGTCGTACATGAAGCCGAGGTCGGTGAGCTTGCGCTCGCCCTCGCGGATCACCCGCCCCTGGCTGTCGAGCAGGCGAAAATGCAGCGTCATCCGTGGCGGATAGACGTCCTTGACCACCCGCACCGGGTTGGGCGAGCCCACCGATGGCAGGTAGGAGCCGGCGCGGTCGAGGTCGGTGACCACGATGTCGAGCTTCTGTCCGGGCTCCAGCGACTTGGCGGCCTTCTTTTCGATGTAGCCCTTGAGCCTGTCGAGGTAGCCAGGATCGGCCCGGGAGGGTGCGAACGCCTTCACTTCCCTGGTTTCGGCGAAGTTCTCCGGATGGTCGTAGCGCACCGTGACCGGGCCGTTGGCAGCCGCGGCGGCGAAGGTGACAAGGGCAAGGGCCAGGCCGAAGGTCGGGCGGATGGGGAGCTTGGACATGGCGTGTCTCCGTTGGCGAAGCGAAGCCAGGTTAGGGATGGAGCGCAAACGCGGCGCGAGAGTTCCGCCTTCGTCCTAACGCTTGGCCCGAGTGCCCGTGCACACCTGCAGCCCGGGTTTGCAGGCGCGCTCGCCTGGTCGAGGAAGCCCCAGGCTTGCCCGGGGCAATCTGCGTGCCGGGCCGAGCAGCAAGTAGGGGTAGTGGCGGACCGATCGAGGCCCGATTTGCGCCAAAGCGTGGTATCGCCCGCGGCAACGCCGCGGCCCGCCCTTCCATCGAATCCGAGCCGGAACGCGGGCGACCGTGTCGGTATCGGTAGGCGCCTTCGCCCCAAAAAGAAAACCCGCCACGAGGGCGGGTTTTCTTCGATCACTTGATCTTGCCTTCCTTGTAGATCACGTGCTTGCGCACGACCGGATCGTATTTCTTGAACTCGAACTTTTCCGGCGTGTTCTTCTTGTTCTTCTGCGTGGTGTAGAAGTGGCCGGTGCCGGCCGAGGAGATCAGGCGGATCTTATCTTGGGTCTTGTTAGCCATGGTTCAATCCTCAGACCTTCTCGCCGCGGGCACGCAGCTGGGCGATCACGGCCTCGATGCCATTCTTGTCGATGGTGCGCAGCGCGGCGTTGGAGACGCGCAGCTTCACCCAGCGGTTCTCGCTGGCGACCCAGAAGCGGCGCTCGTGCAGGTTCGGCAACCAGCGGCGACGGGTCTTGTTGTTGGCGTGCGAGACGTTGTTGCCGGTCTGCACGGCCTTTCCGGTGACTTGACATACACGGGCCATGAGGGCCTCCGTAATCGTTGTTTTGACCGCCCGTTGGCCAGGGCGGCATCGGCCCAGCGGCGCCTTGGCGCCACGCGAAGCTGGAGGGTGCTGCTTTCGAACGGGGCCGGCTTGCGTTCCGCATCGCGTCGCGGAAGGCCCGGAAAACCGGGTAGGCCTGAATCGAGCCGCGTATTCTCCCGGAAAAACAGGCCTCTGCGCAAGTCCGGCGGGCCGTTCCCGATGGCAGGGCGGCCGGATGTATGGAACAATCGTCCTCTTTGCTCCGCCGCACTCACGCATTCGAGGGATTCCACCATGGCAGAAGTCACGCCCGCCAACGACCAGGCCGCCGGCCAGGCCATGCCGCAGCTGGTGCTGCAGAAGATCTACGTCAAGGACGTGTCCTTCGAGGCGCCCAACGCGCCGCAGATCTTCCAGGAGATTGGCGAGAACGACCAGGCGCAGCCGCAGGTGCAGCTGAATCTGGGCCAGCGCGCCACCGACCTGGGCAACGACCTGTACGAGGTCGTGCTGAGCCTGACCCTGACCTGCACCATCGGCGAACGCACCGCCTACCTGGCCGAGGTGCACCAGGCCGGCGTGTTCGGCATCGCCGGCTTCAGCGAGCAGGACCAGGCCGGGATCATCGGCAGCTATTGCCCGAACCTGTTGTTCCCGTATGCCCGCCAGGTGATCTCCTCGCTGGTGCTGGAGGGCGGCTTCCCGCCGTTCCTGCTGCAGCCGATCAATTTCGACGCCCTGTTCGCGGAGCAGCAGCGCCGCATGGCGGGCGGCGGCGAGGCACCGACGCTCAACAGCTGACCTCCACTCCATGCGGGACCAACCGATCCTCGCGGTGCTCGGCGCCGGCTCCTGGGGCACCGCGCTGGCAGCCCTGGCCGCGCGCAATGGCGTCACCACCCGGCTGTGGGGTCGCGACCGCGAAGCGCTGGCGGCGATGGCCGCCAGCCACCGCAACCAGCGCTACCTGCCGGACCTGGAGTTGCCGCCCGAGCTCTCCTACGAGCCGGAACTGGCGGTCGCGGTGCGCGATGCCGACGTCGTGCTGGTGGTGGTGCCCAGTCACGCCTTCGCCAGCATGCTGGACGACCTGAAGCCGCTGCTCGGGCCCGATGCCGCCATCGCCTGGGCGACCAAGGGTTTCGAGCCGGGCACCGGCCGCTTCCTGCACGAACTGGTGGCGCAGAAGCTGCCGGGCCGGCCGGCCGCGGTGGTCACGGGCCCCTCGTTCGCCCGCGAGGTCGCCGCCGGCCTGCCAAGCGCGGTGACCGTTCACTCGGACGACGAGGCCTTTGCCAAGGCACTCGCCGCGCTGCTGCATGCGCCCAACTTCCGCGCCTACTCGGGCAACGACGTGCTCGGCGCCGAGCTCGGCGGCGCGATGAAGAACGTGCTGGCCGTGGCCACCGGCGTGGCCGATGGCATGCAGCTGGGCCTAAACGCGCGCGCCGGCCTGATCACCCGCGGCATGAACGAGATGCTGCGGCTGGGCCTGGCGCTCGGCGCGCGGCCGGAAACGCTGATGGGCCTGTCCGGCCTCGGCGACCTGGTGCTCACCTGCACCGGCGATCTCTCGCGCAACCGCCGGCTGGGCCTGGCGCTGGGACAGGGCATCGCACTGAACGAAGCGGTTCGCCAGATCGGCCAGGTGGTCGAGAGTGTGATAACCGCCGACGAGGTTTCCCGCCTGGCTGAACAGCATGGCCTGGAGCTGCCCATCGCCAACGGTGTGCGCGCCGTGTTGCATGGCGAAGTGACCCCGGTCGAGGGCGTGCGCATGCTGATGAGCCGCGAACAGAAGCCCGAGTACCCGCAAGGCCTGTTCGGCAACGCCTGACCGCGCCCTCTCTCCTGCAGGGAGATGAGGGGTGAGGTGCCAGGTCTGGCAAGGGGCTCCATCGGTTAGCGTGAAACCCAGCGCGGTCCGCGCATCCCGGGTGCTGTGCCGGCCGCCCGCACGAACTTGCGCCCTCGACGCGCACGCCACCCATCCCCTTGCTAAGCTCGTGGTTTTGGCTGGCAAGGCGGACCGCACGCGCATGCAGCAACCGGACGAAAAGCAGCCTGCCGACCGTGCCTCCCTCCCGGAGGACATGGCCGGGGGCGGCTTGCCGCCGGCCTGGCGCCGCCTGTTCAAGCCGCCGGCGCCGTCCCCGGCGGAAACCCAGGTGCTGGGGTTCTTCCTCGAGGTCGTGCCCGAGGAGGGTGCGTCCTGGGCCCATCTGGACGTCGCGCCCGTGGCGTTGAGCGTCGTCGAGCATGGTCGCCACGCGCGGCCAGTGCCACTGGACAGCCGCCATCTCGCCCATGCCTCGCTGGAGCCGCATGAGCAGCATCTGGCCGCGGCCGTGCTGGGTCTGCCACAGAGCGTGCGCAAGGGACGCAGCTACGTGCGCCTGGCCGGCCATATCGGCGATGCGCTGCTGGCGCAGATGCTCGACACCGCGCCGTGTTTCCTCGGCGGCCTGGCCGGCTTGCGCCTTTCGCGCGGCAAGGCCCACCCGCTCGGCTGGCACTGGCAACTCGAGCACGACGGCAGCCAGCGGTTGCTGCCCCGGCTGGGTCACAACCAGCGCCTGCTCCGGCTGGACAACCTGTGGTATCTGGACGGCGAGCATGCGGTGCTGGGGCTGCTGGAGGCCGAGCCGCGCGAAAGCCATTGGCTGGACTTGCCGCCACTCAAGCACGAAGCCGGCCGCCCGCTGCTCAGGGCGCTGAAGAACAGTCCGCTGGGCCAGCGCCTCCCCGCGCCGCAGGTGTTCGACGAGCTGCGCCGCGCGGAACTCGCGCCCAAGCCGGTGCTGACCCTGCATGCGCTGACCCGCCATGCGCGCCTGGCTGCGGGCACGCCGCCGCTGGCGTACGCACGGCTGGCCTTCGACTACGCCGGCGAACGCCTGCCCGGCCGCGGCGGCGAACCACTGGTCAGGCGCGTGCGCAACGGCCACCTGGTCGAGATCGCCCGCCGCCGCGCCGAAGAGCTTTCGGCGATGGAGCAGCTCGAGCGGGCGGGCCTCACCCCCGGCGTGGACACCGAAGGCCTGCCCTGGGACCTGGCCGACACGCTGCCCGAGGACGCCTGGCTGTTCCCCGGCAAGGGCTATGCCGGCGCGCTGGAGGTGAACACGCCCGCGCGCTGGCTGGCCCTGCGCGGCAAGCTCGAGGCGGAAGGCTTCCAGCTCGACTACGCGCCCAGCTTCCCGTTCGAGGTGCTCGAGGGTCCGGTGCGCTGGTACGGCAACGCCACCGAGGACACCGACGACCACGCCTTCGACCTGGAGATCGGCATCGAGGTCGAAGGCAAGCGCCACAACCTGCTGCCTGCGGTGGCGCAGGCGCTGGCCGAGCACCAGTTGAACCTGAGCCCTGCGCCGAACGAGCCCGAAGATGCCGTCTGGTACGCCCCGGTCGACGAGCGCCGGCGTGTGCCGGTGCGCCTGAAGGAACTGCGCGGCCTGCTTGCGCCGCTGGCGGAGTACCTCGAGCGCCCGAAGAAGAAGCTGCACCTGCCGCGCGTGCAGGCCGGCCGCCTGGAGGAAATCGTCGAAGCGCTGCCCAGCGGAGGCGAGCTGCGCGCCCCCGAGGGCCTGCGCGGCTTTACCGCGCGCCTGCGCGATGCCGCCGAGCGCGCCAGCGATGTGGTCCCCGAGGGACTCACCGTCGAACTGCGGCCCTACCAGCGCGAAGGCCTGCGCTGGCTCAACGCGCTCGCCGAAGCCGGCGTCGGCGGCGTACTCGCCGACGACATGGGTCTGGGCAAGACGCTGCAGCTGATCACCCACCTGCTGGCGCTCAAGCAACACGGCGCGCTGGCGCAGCCGGCGCTGGTGGTGGTGCCGACCAGCCTGATCCCGAACTGGCAGTCGGAGATCGCGCGCTTTGCCCCGGGCCTGAAGGTGCTTGCCCTGCACGGCCCGCAACGCAGCGGCGACTTCTCGCAGCTGGGCGCACAGGACATCGTGCTGACCAGCTATGCGCTGTTGCCGCGCGACGTATCCGCACTGCGCAAGCAGCCATTCGCGCTGATCGTGCTGGACGAGGCGCAGCAGGTGAAGAACCCGCGCACGCAGGCCCGGCGCGCGGTCTTGAGCCTGCGCGCGCCGCGCTGCATCTGCCTGACCGGCACGCCGCTGGAAAACCACCTGGGCGAACTGTGGTCGCAGATCGACCTGGCCGTGCCCGGGCTGCTCGGCGACGAGGGCGCATTCCGCCGCCACTACCGCGTGCCGATCGAGAAGCAGCGCGACGAGGACTGCCAGGACCGCCTCAACCGCCGCCTGGCGCCTTTCATCCTGCGCCGGGCCAAGGCGCAGGTCGCCTCCGAGCTGCCGCCGAAGACCGAAATCACCCGCCGCGTGGTGCTCGATGGCCGCCAGCGTGAGCTGTATGAAAGCCTGCGCCTGACCCTTGCCAACGAGTTGCGCGAGGTGATCGCCCAGCGCGGCATCCAGCATTCGGGCATCGTGGTGCTCGATGCGCTGCTCAAGCTGCGCCAGGTCTGCTGCGATCCGCGCCTGGTCAAGCTGGAGGCCGCGCGCGGCGTACGCGAGTCGGCCAAGTTCGAGTTGCTGATGGACATGCTGCCGGCGCTGCTCGCCGAAGGGCGCAGGGTGCTGCTGTTCTCGCAGTTCACCGAGATGCTCAAGCTGATCGCTACAGAACTGGACCGCAAGCGCATCCGCTACGTGATGCTCACCGGCGAGACGCGCGACCGGGCCGAGCCGGTGCAGCGCTTCCAGGACGGCGACGTGCCGCTGTTCCTGCTCTCGCTCAAGGCCGGTGGCGTGGGACTGAACCTCACCGCCGCCGACACCGTGATCCACTACGACCCGTGGTGGAACCCCGCCGCCGAGGCCCAGGCCTCCGACCGCGCGCACCGCATCGGCCAGGACAAGCCGGTCTTCGTGTTCCGCCTGATCACCGCCGACACGGTCGAGGAGCGCATCGAGGAACTGAAGGCGCGCAAGGCGGAACTCGCCGAGGCGGTACTCGAAGGCGGCGGTGCGCGCGAGAAGCTCAGCTTCGACCAGGACGACCTGGACGCGTTGCTGGCGCCCGGTTGAACCAAGCCTGTTCAGGCCATCACGACGGGAAACCGGGGTGCGTCTGCCCGCTGCGCAGAGACATGCGCGTGCCACGCGGGCGGCCTGGACTGCGCCGCAACGCCACCTTCGATGTGCGCGACGGCATAGCCAGGCCGCGCTGATCGACCTTTCACTCCATGCGGTGCTGGATTACCGATGTCCGTGGGCAGCCTCCCCAGCCGGGTGTTCGCCCGATGGGCGAAGCGCGGCGTACACGATGAACGCAGACGGGCGCAGACGGGCGCAGCGACCTGTTCCTGCAGCGCGTCGATAGCGGGCGCTCGCGCAGCTGCAGGTGGCGCCGGGCCCAACGTGTCCGCCGGCAATCCGCCGGCGTTTTCCCCGGATGGCTCGCGGCTGTTGGTCTACCACCAGAGCTCCTGGCAGCCCAACGACGTAGGAATCGCTCCACTCGGTTGGACGGCAACCAGACGACGGCGCTGATCACCGTGCCGTCGAGGCTCTTGAAATGGCTTGTCAGTCTTGCCTCGACGCAGTCGCCCGACGCGAAGTGGCCCGCCGAAAGCGAGCCTTCCGGCGCGGGCACCGCCGCCGCGCCGTGGGCTTCGGCTCAGTCGCGCGCCGCGACTTCGTCGATGTGGTACAGCAGGTCGGCGGGATCCTCGTAGACGCGGAAGGCACCGGCGTGCTCCAGCTCCTCCTGGCCGTAGCCGCCCGAGAGCAGGCCCACGCCGAGCGCGCGGCAGCGCTGCGCAGCGAGCATGTCCCAGATGCTGTCGCCCAGCACCAGCGCGTGCTGGATGTCCACGCCCAGCCGGTCGGCTGCGGCCAGGAAGAGGTCCGGGTCGGGCTTGGCGTGGCGCACGTCGTCGCGGGTGATCACCGGCACTTTCGCCGGATCCACCCCCAGTGCCTCGAGATTGTGCGCCGCCGTCTCCATGCGTCCGCTGGTGGCGATGGCCCATGGCAGGCCGGCGTCGGTGAGCCAGGCCAGCAATTCACGCGCACGGGGCAGCGGTTGCACGCCGCCGGCCTCGGCGCGACGGCCATACGCCTGCGCGTGCCAGCGGCGCAGCCGCGCCACGCGGTCCTCGGTGATCTCGATGCCGGTCTCGCGCAGCAGTATCCGCGTGAAGAGGCCACCGCTCATGCCGATCTTGCGGTGGATGCGCCATACCGAGAGCTCGATGCCCTCGCGGTCGAGGGCCTCCTTCCACGCCAGCACGTGCTGGTAGACGCTGTCGACCAGCGTGCCGTCGAGGTCGAACAGGAAGGCGGTTTTGTTGCGGCTCATGGCGGCTCTCCCAAGGGGGCTGCCAGTGTCGCCGAACGGACATCACGCAAACGTGCGGCCCACGCGGGCGTGAGGGGCGGATTTCAGGCCTGCGGCAGCAGCGGGCGGCCGGCTTCCATCACCGCCAGCGCGGCGGCGCCGAGCAGGCCCGGTTCCGGATGCAGCACGGCGACGGTGGGCACCTGGCGCATGGTGTCGCTGAAGCGCCCCTTGGCCTCGAAGCGCTGGCGGAAGACGCCCCGCTGCAGCCAGGGCAGCAGGATCGGCAGCAGGCCGCCGGTAAGGTAGACACCGTCCCAGCCGCCCAGGGTCAGCACCAGATCGCCGGCGACGGAGCCGAAAATGCCGGCCAGCGTCTCGACCGTGCGCACGCACAAGGGATCGGTGCCGGCGCCGGCGTGCGCCGTGATGTCCTCGGGGGTGTAGTCCTGCGCTCGCTCGCCAGCGATGTCGGCCAGCGCCGAATAGAGGTTCACCAGGCCGGCGCCGCAGATCAGCCGCTCGTTGGAGACGCGGCCGAAGCGCTCGTTGAGCCGGTGCAGGATCTCGATGTCCTCGCGGCTGTGCGCGGCGAACCCGGCATGGCCACCCTCGCTTTCCAGCACGCTGCAGTGCCCCTCGCGCCGCAACAGCCCACCGACGCCCAGGCCCGTGCCCGGTCCCATCACCACGAAGGTCTGGTGGCCGCAGCGGTCCAGCCGCGGCAGGGGTGGTTCGCCGACTGCCTGCAGGTGCTCCGGCTGCAGCAGCGGCACGGCCATGCTCTGTGCGGCGAAATCGTTGACCAGCTTGACCGAGGCCATCCCGAGGTCGGCCTGCAGCGCGTGCGCCGCGACTCCCCACGGATTGTTGGTGATCTTCACCGTCTCGCCGTCGGCGATGCGCCCGGCGGCAGCGATGACCGCGCACGGCGCGGTCAGACCGGTGTCGGCGAAGTACCGGCGGATCGCGTCCGCCAACGTGGCGAAGTCGCGCACGCGGTAGCGTCGCACGCTCTCGGTGAGCAGCGGCTGGGGATGGTCGACGTCGGCCAGTGCGAAACGGACGTTGGTGCCGCCGAGGTCGGCGAGCAGGGTAGGGGATCGGGTGTCGAAGCTCATGCGGTCGTGTGCAGTGGATGCAACGTCGCGGGCGCGGCGGCAATCGGGGGAAGGTATCGGAAACGGGCCATGCTGGCTACTTGCGGGCACCCACCGCCGTTGCGACACTCCGGAAGTGTGACCTGAAGGGGAATCATGCATGGTCTGCATGGAGGCAGTGACCCGGCACTATCGGGTCGGCGGGCAAACCATCGCCGCGCTGGATGGAGTCAGCTTCACGGTGCCGCGCGGCCAGTTCATGGCCATCGTCGGGCCGTCCGGGTCGGGCAAGTCGACCCTGCTCAACATGCTCGGCTGCCTGGACCGGCCCGACAGCGGCCGCTACCTACTCGAGGACATGGACGTATCCGCCTTCGACGACGAGCGCGCCAGCGAGTTCCGCAACCGGCGCATCGGCTTCGTGTTCCAGTCCTTCCACCTGTTGCCGCGGCTGTCGGTGCTGGAGAACGCGCTGTTGCCGGCGCGCTTCCTGCGCGGACCGGGCGAAGGCCTGGAGGAGCGCGCCCGAGGGTTGCTCGGGCGCATGGGCCTGGATCGGCACCTGACACACCGCCCCGGCCAGCTCTCCGGCGGCCAGATGCAGCGCGTGGCGATCGCCCGCGCGCTGCTGATGAAGCCCGCCCTGCTGCTGGCCGACGAACCCACCGGCAACCTCGATTCGAAGAGCGCAGCCGACGTGCTAGGGCTGCTCGACGAGGTGCATGCGCAAGGCCAGACCGTGGTGTTGGTGACCCACGACGCCGACATCGCAGCGCACGCGCAGCGCCAGGTCGGCATCCGCGACGGGAGGATCGAGTTTGATTCGGCGGCGTGACTGGGTGGCACTGTTCGCATTGCTGGCCTGCAGCGGTGCACGCGCTACCGTGTTCAGCGGCGAGATACGGATGGCCGATGCGCAGGGCATCTACACGCCGCCCTCGATGAGCTCGCCAGTGGTGCTGCGCTACTACGTGCCCGACGCCGCGCATGTGGGCAAGGGCGACGTGCTGCTGCGCATCGACGCCGGCCCGGCCGAGGCCGAACTGCGCAAGCTCAAGGCGCAACTGGAGCAGACCGCGGCCAAGAACGCCAAAGAGATCGCCGAGCTGGAGCTCAAGCAGTCCGATGCCGACCTCGCGCTGGCCGACGCGCAGGCCGAGCGCGATACCGCGGCGGTGGATGCGGCGATTCCGAAAAACCTGATCTCCGCGCTCAACTACGATCGCTACCAGAGCGAGATGCAACGCACCGAGCGCGCACTGGCTGTCAAGCGCGAAGCGGCGCAGCAGGCGGCCGAGGCGGTGGCGCGGCGGCGCCAAGACAGCGATCTCGAGCTCGAAAAGCAGCGTCTGTCGCTGGCGTTCAACCAGGACCAGGTGACCCAGGCCGAAGTTCGCGCCACGCGCGCGGGCACGGTCATCCACGGCTTCGATAATTTCTTCGGCCGGGGCGGCCGCTACGAGGAGGGCTCGTCAGCCTACCCGGGCAACGAGGTCGGCGAGGTCGTCGGCCAGGGCGACGATTACTCGGTGAATGCCTGGGTGCTCGAACCCGACCGTGCGGGCCTGAAGGTTGGGCAGACGGTTTACCTCAGCATCGACGCCTTGCCTGGCAGCAGGGCACGCGGCCGCATCCAAGCCATCGCGGGTGCACCCATCGCCCGCACGCAGTGGGGCGACGGCCGCTATTTCGAACTGGACATCGCGTTCGACAAGGGCACCTCGTTCGCATTGCGCCCGGGCATGAGCGTGCGCGTCGATACCGCGCAGGAGCCGGCCCCGGTGGCGGCAGCCAGCGTTTCGACCGCACCCCTGCGCATCGAAGGCGAACTGTTCGCCCAGCGCAGCCTGGCGATCTCGCCGCCGGCGGTCGATGGCCTGTGGCAGCTCACCGTCACGCAGATGGCCGGCGATGGCGCACAGGTGAAGAAGGGCGACATGCTGGTGGTCTTCGACAGCAGCGAGGTGGTGAAGAACCTCACCGCCAAGCGCAGCGAGCTGGCCGAGAAGCAGCGCAAGCAGGAACAACTCAAGCTCGACCTCGCCGATCGCGCGCGGGAAGCGCAGCTCGCCACCGCGCAGGCGCGCGCGGAAGCGGAGAAGGCGCGACGCAAGGCGACCGTTCCCAAGGACTACGTAGCTGGCGTCGAGTATCGCAAGCTGGTCGTGGCGCGCACCAAGGCGGAACAGAAATTGCGTCTGACCGTCGAGCGTGAGCGCATCGCCGCGTCCGCGCGGACGGCCGAGAAGCGCTTGGCCGATGCCGAAGTGGCGCAGCTGGCAAGCGAGGTGGCCGAACTCCAGCAGTCGCTCGGCGCGCTCACCATCACCGCCCCGCGCGACGGCATCGTGTTGCACCAGTCCGCCTGGGACGGCAGCAAGATCGACACCGGCTCGCAGATCTGGCGAGGGCAGTCGGTGGCGCAGATGCCGGACCTGTCCACCCTCGCCGTGCGCGCGGTCCTGCCCGAGCGCGACCTGTCGCAGGTCCGCGTAGGCCAGGCCGTGCAGGTGCAGGTCGCCGGGGGCGGCCGGCGCCGACTGGAAGGCACCGTGGCCCAGATCGGCAACAACGTGCACAGCAAGTCGCGGGTGGAGGCGATTCCGGTGATCGACTTGCTGATCCAACTGAAGGATGGCCAGCAGGCGGGGCTCAAGCCGGGCCAGTCGGTGCAGGTGGCGATCCCGCCGGCCAGGGAGGGTGTCTGATGCGGCGTCGGATAGGCGGGTTGTTGCCGTTGTTGCTGTCGCTCGCCGCCTGCGGCAGCGCGCAGAAAGTGGACTACACCGTGCTCGAACAGGCGCACGCCGGCCCGCTCGAATTCAGCGTGCAGGCCGATGGCGAGTTGCGCGCGGTCACCGCCACGCCGCTGCTGGTGCCCGGCCAGCAATGGACGCCGCGCCAGCTGAGCTGGATGCTGCCCGACGGCAGCCACGTGACCAAGGGCGAGCTGGTCGCGCGCTTCTCCGCCACGCAGAGCAAGCAGGACCTGGCGCAGGCGCGCATCGACCTGGAGCGCAACCTGATCGCTCGCGCCGGCAAGCAGGGCGAGCTGGCGGACAAGCGCGGGCAGCTGGATGTGGACATGATCCAGGTCGATGGCCAGCTGGCGATCGCCCACCGCTACGCGCACGCCACGCTGGCTGCGATCGCGCGCAACGATATTCTCGATGCCGTGCAGGATGCCGCTTACCTCGGCGTGCGCCGACAGATCCTGGAATGGCGCGAGCAGCAATCCAGCGCCCGCGGCGAGGCCGAGTTGGCCGTGCTCGATGCCCAGCACAACACCTACGACATGGTCGCCAAACAGAAGCAGGCCGACCTCGACGCGCTGGAGCTGCGTGCGCCGCACGACGGCGTACTGGTGCTGGAACGCGACTGGTCGGAACAGCTGCCGCACGTCGGCAGCAGCCTGTGGGCAGGCAACAGCTTCGCCAGCCTGCCCGATCTCGATGCGCTGGAAGTGCAACTGGCCGTGCCGCAGATCGAGGCGCAGGGCATTGCCGTGGGCGATGCGGTGGAACTGCATCCCTGGGGCCGGCCGGACCAACAGGTCTCGGCCAAGCTCCACTGGCTGGCTGCAGCGGCCCAGCCGCGCGACCGCGAGAGTCCGGTGAAGTACCTGCTGATGAAGGCGCGCGTGCCCGCCGAGGCGGTGCGTCGCTACGGCTGGGCGCCCGGGCAGCGCTTCGTCGGCAACATCCTGCTGCTTAAGACGCCGCATGGCATGAGCGTGCCCAACTTGGCGCTGGGCGGCGACGGTGATGCGGCGACCGTGCGCGTGCTCAGCGGAGGCGATGAAGTCGTGCGCAAGCTCAAGCTCGGTGCCCGCGGCGCCACTCGCACGCAGGTACTCGATGGCCTGCACGAAGGCGACCGCATCCTGCTCGCCACCGGCGGCACGGGAGCGGGCGCATGAAGGCCGGTCCGTGGCGCGAGGCGATCGAGGAACTCTCGCGGCGCAAGCTGCGTACCCTGCTCACCTTGCTCGGCATGATCTTCGGCGTGGGCGCGATCGTGGCGATGCAGGGCGTGGGTGCGGGCAGCCGGCGCGAAGCGCTCCGGCTGGTCGAGAGCCTGGGCCTGCACAACCTGATCGTCGAGGCGCACAGCGCCGACGGCGATGCGCTCAAGGAGGCACGCGCCCGCAGCCTGGGCCTGACCGAAGCCGATGCCCGCGCGGCACTCTCCGTCGTGCCCACTGCCGAACGCTTTGCGGCGGAGAAGCGCATCAAGGCCTGGGGTGTCTTCAGTGACCAGGGCACCAGCCAGGCGCAGGTCAGCGGCATCAGCCCGGACTACTTCGAACTGGCATCCCTGCACGTGGCCCAGGGCCGTGCGCTGAGTGCCGGGGACGACGCACGGCTGGCCGCCGTGGCGGTGCTCGGCGCGCAGGTCGCGCATGACCTGTTCCCTGGCGGCAAGCCGCTGGGCCGGTTGCTCAAGGTCAACCAGGTCTGGCTGCGCGTAGTCGGCGTGCTGGCCGATCGCGACCTGGACAAGGACCGCTTCGAAGGTGTGGCACTAGGCGCCGACAGCGACCGCATCTTCGTGCCGCTGGCCAGCGCCCGCGCGCGCTTCCGGTTCCAGCCGATGGAAGATGAGATCGATCGCTTCCTGCTGCGCGTGGCCGATCCTGATCGCCTCGGCGACGGTGCGCAGGTGCTCGGCCAGGTGCTGGACCAGCGCCATGCCGGTGTGGACGATTACCAGCTGGTCGTGCCGCAGCAGCTGTACCGGCAGAACCAGCAGACCCAGCGCATCTTCTCCATCGTGATGGGCTCGATCGCCGGCGTCAGCCTGCTGGTCGGCGGCATCGGCATCATGAACATCATGCTCGCCAACGTGCTCGAGCGGCGCCGCGAGATCGGCCTGCTGCGCGCGATCGGTGCGCGCCGGCAGGACATCGTGGTGCGTTTCCTGCGCGAGGCGGTGGTGATCTGCACGGCTGGGGCGCTGATCGGGCTGCTGTTCGGCGCCGCGCTGGCGTATGCGATCGCGCTGTTCGCCGGCTGGCAGGTGGCGTGGGAGCCCATTGGCATCCTTGCCTCGGTGGTCGCGTGCCTGGCCATCGGCCTGGTCTTCAGCTTTTATCCGGCGCGGCAGGCGGCGGCGCTGGACCCGATCGCCGCGATACGGGACGCTTAGGCGGTAACCCTTCGACTCCGCTGCGCCGCGATCAGGGTGAACGGTTAAAGAATTCGCGCGTAGGCGCCCGCGCAGCGCCGAAGTCGAAGACCTTGCCTCGACCTCCGCCCAAATCCGTTTCCCTCCAGGGGAGGGTGCCCGACAGGCCGGGTGAAGGGTTGGGGCGCAGCGTGGCGTCCCGGCGATACCGAATCCTTCTCCCACCCCTTTCCCGAGAGTAGGTCTCCCCCGGCGGGATGATGGATCGCCGCAGGCCGGAGGGCGCGCGGAGCCCAGGCGTAGAATGGCGCCTTTCGCACCACCGCAGGATTCTCCATGAGCTTTCCCGCCATCCGCATGCGCCGCATGCGCCGCGACGCCTTCTCCCGCGCGTTGATGCGCGAACACACGTTGGTGCCGAGCGACCTCATCATGGTCGCGTTCGTGATCGAAGGCGAAGGCCAGCGCGAGCCGGTCCCTTCGATGCCCGGCGTCGCGAGGCTGTCGATCGACGAGCTGCTCAAGCTCGCCGGCGAGTGCGTTCGCCTGGGCATCCCGGCGCTGGCGCTGTTCCCCTCGCCCGATCCGTCGGTGAAGAGCGAAGACGCGGCCGAGGCGTGGAACCCGGACAATCTGATGCACCGCGCCACCCGCGCGCTGAAGGAGGAGTATCCCGACCTCGGCCTGATCGGCGACGTGGCGCTGGACCCCTACACCACGCACGGCCAGGATGGCCTGATCGACGCGCACGGCTACGTGATGAACGAACCCACTGTCGAGGCGCTGGTGAAGATGTCGCTGGCGCAGGCGGAAGCGGGCATGGATTTCGTGGCGCCCTCGGACATGATGGATGGCCGCATCGGCACCATCCGCGACGCGCTGGAGGAAGCCGGGCACATCCACACGCGCATCCTCGCCTATTCGGCCAAGTACGCCTCCAGCTTCTACGGCCCGTTCCGCGACGCGGTCGGCTCGGCGGCGAACCTGGGCAAAGGCAACAAGCACACCTACCAGATGGACGTGGGCAACTCGGACGAGGCCCTGCGTGAAGTGGAGCTCGACCTGGCCGAGGGCGCCGACGCGGTGATGGTCAAGCCGGGCATGCCGTATCTCGATGTGCTGCGCCGGGTAAAGGACGCCTTCGGTGCGCCGACTTTCGTCTACCAGGTCTCCGGCGAGTACGCGATGCTCAAGGCTGCCGCGCAGAACGGCTGGCTGGACGAAAAGGCGGTGGTGCTCGAGTCGCTGACCGCGTTCAAGCGCGCCGGCGCCGATGCCATCCTCACCTACTACGCCATCGACGCTGCACGGTGGTTGCGCGGCGAATGACGCCAGTTTTTGCCGCCGCAGCGTATCGCGCGCGATGAGTGCGGGGGGCAGGACGCATCGGAGCGCGAACTTGCCGCGTTGCAGGGTATCTGGGAACAGGTCGGGTTCGAGGAGAGCGGTGTCGTCGATGCGCCGGACGGCACCGGCGCCCCGGGTGCGCTCACCCGCTTCCACGGCAACCGCTTTTTCCGTGTACACGCTCCAGGGCGAGCTTCTGCTGGAGGGCGCGTCCGAGCTGGATGCCACGGGCAAGCCCCGGCGCGATCACCTGGATCGATGCGATCGGGCCCGACGCAGGCAAGCGGCTGCCGGCCAGCTATCGCCTGGAAGGCGACCGCTTCGTGTTCATCGCGGCCGATGAGGGCGCACGCGGCCGAATGAATTCCGCACCGTGCCGGGGCTGACGCTGCGCCGCTTCGTGCGCCGGCATGCCCCGTGGCCGGCCGGCGATCAACGCGGCGCCTAGCGAAAGCCGGGCGGCACGTCGGCCGCTCGCCATGCCGCCCGATCAGCGTGGGCGGCTGGGGTGGAGGCGGATCTCGTACACCTTCGGCCAGCATTTGCCGGTGACGAACAGGCGGTCGTCGACAGCGTCGTAGGCAATGCCGTTGAGCACGTCGTTGTTCGGATCGGGCAGGCTGTCGGGCTTGGGTCCGAGCCCGGCCAGATCGATCCAGCCGATCACCTTGCCGCTGGCCGGGTCGATCCGCGCGATGCGGTCGGTCAGCCAGACGTTGGCATAGAGCTGGCCCTTGACCCACTCCAGTTCGTTGAGGTTCGCCAGCGGCTTGCCGTCGGCGGTGACGTCGATCCGGCCGACCTGCTGCAGGGTGCGCGGATCGAGGATGCGGATCGTCGGCGTGCCGTCGCTCATCAGCAGGTGCGTGCCGTCGGTCGTGAGGCTCCAGCCTTCGCCGGGATAGGTGAACTTGGCCAGGGGAGTGAGCGTGGCCAGGTCGTAGACGAAGCCTTGATGGTCCTGCCAGGTCAGCTGCACCAGCCGGCCCTTCCACGCGACGATGCCTTCGCCATAGTCCGGCCAAGGCGTCGCAGCCTGCTGCAGCACCTTGCCGCTGGCGAGGTCCACCTTGCGCACCGAGGACGCGCCCACCGTGCCGGTGGCCTCGTAGAGGTATCCGTCGAGGTAGAACAAGCCTTCGGTATAGGCCTGCGGATCGTGCGGGAAGGCGCGCACGATGGTGTAGCCCTGCAGCGGGATCGATGCGGCCATGGCCAGGCCCGGCAGCAACAGGCCGGCCAGTGCGAACGTGATGCGATTCATGCGCGGATGATCCCACGTCAGCCATCGCATCGGGATGGACGATGGCGCCGGGTCGGGCGTGGAATAATCGAACCCTCGACAACAAGGCGTCGCGCGCGTGGAAAGTCATCACTACCTCGAAACCGCGCTGGTGTTCCTGCTGGCGACGGTGATCGCCGTGCCGTTGACCAAGCGCTTCCGGCTGGGTTCGGTGCTGGGCTACCTGCTTGCCGGCGTAGTGATCGGGCCGCAGTTGCTGGGGCTGGTCAGCGATACCGCGGGCGTGGCGACCATTTCCGAGTTCGGCGTGGTGCTGATGCTGTTCGTGATCGGCCTCGAACTCTCTCCGCAGCGGCTGTGGGTGATGCGCCGTGCAGTGTTCGGCACCGGCTTGCTGCAGGTGCTGGCCTGTGGCGTGGCCATCGGCGCGATCGGCTTTGCCTGGTTCGGACTGAGCGGCCGGGCGGCGGTGATCGTCGGCGGCAGCCTGGCATTGTCCTCGACCGCATTCGGTCTGCAGATCCTGGCCGAGCGCAAGGAAGCGGGCTGGGCCTATGGGCGCCAGGCGTTCGCGATCCTGCTGTTCCAGGACCTGGCGGCGATCCCGCTGATCGCCGCGGTGCCGTTGCTGGCGGCCTCCGGCGGACACGGCGTGGAGCTGGCGAGCGTGTTGCGCACGGTCGGCGCGATCGTGGCGGTGGTGGTGGGCGGACGCTACCTGTTGCGGCCGGTGTTCCGCTTCGTCGCCAGGGCCGATGCAGTGGAGGTGTCGACCGCGACCGCGCTGCTGGTGGTGATGGGCACGGCGTGGCTGATGGAGCGGGTGGGCGTGTCTTCCACGCTCGGTGCGTTCCTGGCCGGCGTGCTGCTGGCCGACTCGGAGTACCGGCACGAACTGGAGTCGCACCTGGAGCCGTTCAAAGGCCTGTTGCTGGGTCTGTTCTTCATCAGCGTGGGCATGTCGATGGACCTCTCGCTGCTGCTCGGCGAGCCGCTGCGCGTGCTGGCACTGGTTGCCGGATTGCTGTTGGTCAAGGGCGTGCTGCTGTGGCCGCTGGGGCGGCTGGTCGGCGGACTCGATCGCGGTGAGGCGCTGCGGCTGGCAGTGCTGCTGGCCAGCGGCGGCGAGTTCGCCTTCGTGGTGCTCAACCTTGCCGACGGGCAGCACGTGCTCGACGGCACCCTGCACAACCGGCTGGTGCTGGCGATCACCCTGTCGATGGCACTGACGCCGTTGCTGGTGGCGCTTGCCGGGCGCCTGCTCGGCGCGCGGCCGAAAAAGGCGGTGCGCGAGTACGACACCATCGAGACCGAGTCGCCGCAGGTGATCATCGCCGGCTACGGGCGCATGGGGCAGATCGTGGCGCGCGTGCTGCGCGCGCAAGGTATCCGCTTCGTCGCGCTGGACCACTCGGTGGAACAGATCGACCTGGTGCAGCGCTTCGGCGGCTGGAACGACATCTTCTACGGCGATCCGGCGCGCCCCGAGCTGCTGCGCGCGGCTCAGGCGGACAAGGCGAAGGTGTTCGTGCTGGCCAGCGACGATCCGGAATCGAGCCTGCGCGTGGCGCGGCTGGTGCGGCGGCAATACCCGCACCTGAAGGTCATCGCCCGCGCGCGCAACCGCCAGCATGTGTGGCGCTTGATGGATCTGGGCATCGACGCACCGGTGCGCGAGACCCTCTGCTCCAGCCTGGAGATGACGCGCATGACGCTGGAGGCGCTGGGCGTGGCGCCCGACGTGGCGGCGGCACGGGTGGAGCGTTTCCGCCAGCAGGACGCCGAGCTGCTGAAGCGGCAATACCTGGTCTACGACGACGATGCGCGCATCGTGCAGACCACACGCGAGGCGCTGGCGGACCTGGAACAGTTGTTCGAGGCGGATGCCGAGCGCGAAGGCTCGGGGTCGCCGTCCTCCAGCTGAGTGCCGGATAGTTTTTCGCGAGCCCATTCCCCACCCCGCAGGGGAGAGGGTTCGATTCGCGCAAGCGCCGGGTTATTCGGCCGGTTGTGCCGGCTGGCGCAGCATCTGCCGAACGCTGGGCATGGTGTTGCTGCGCACCGCCAGCTCATGGGCGATGTCGACCAGGCCCAGGTGGCGGGCGACGTCCGCCGGGGTGCGGCCGAAAGCGTCGGCGGCCTGGCGGTCGGCGCCGCGCGCCAGCAGTACGCGCGCGGCCGGCAGCAGCGCGTGCATGGCGCAGGCGTGCAGGGCGGTAACGCCGCGCTGATCGGCGTGTTCCAGCCGCGCGCCGGCATCGAGCAACACCGGCAGCAACGCGGCCAGGTGAGTCGCATCGCAGCCGGCGCCCGGCTTGAATTGCGCGCCGAGCAACAATAGCAACGGGGTCTTGCCCTCATGGTCGGCACGGTTGACGTCGGCGTCGTGCTTGAGCAGCACGTCGAACAGGCGCCGCGCGCGCAGGCTATCGTTGTGCTCGAAGCCGAACTGAGCGGCGGCGTGCAGAGCGCTGCGACCGCGGGCGTCCGCGGCATGGATGTCGGCGCCCCCGGCGAGCAGGTGCTCGGCGATTTCCGGATAGCCGAGTGCGGCGGCGACCATCAGCGCGGTCGTGTCGCCAGGCAGCTTCTGGTCGACCGCCACGCCGTGCTCGAGCAGCACACCGACCAGGGCGTCACGGCGCGCGCCCACCGCAGCGGCAAGCGGGGTGACGCCGGTATCGGCGGCGAGCGAGGCATCGGCGCCGGCATCGAGCAGCCGCGCGGCAATTTCGCGGTGGCCCGCGCCACAGGCATGCAGCAGCGCGGTGGCGCCCTGGGCATCGCGCGTATCCACGTCAAAGCCGAGTTCAAGCAGGCGCTCGACCGCTGTCAGCGCGCCGGCGCGGGTGGCCGCCGGCAAGTCCGCGGCGGTCAGCGCGCGGCGCGGGCGCGACCAGTCGCCCCAGTCCAGCCAGTGCTGGATCGCGTCGTGGTCGAGCGCCAACCCGAGCGGTGTCTCGCCGTTGACGTCGGTGGCCTCGGCGTCGGCGCCATGGGCGATGAGCGCACGAACCAGTGCCAACCCGGCTTCGCCGTGCTCGATCGCGGCGAACAGCGGCGTGCGGCCGGCGCCGTCGCGCGCATTGGGATCGCAACCGCGCGCCAGCAGCGCGTCGAGCAATGCGCCCCCTCGGTGAAGCGCGGCCAGATGCAGCGGCGTGCGCTCGCGCGCATCCGCGCCGAAGGCGTCGGCGCCCGCGTCGAGCAGCTTCAGCGGCAGGGCTGTGCCCTGGGCACCGTCGCCGAGTGCATCCAGCGCCTGCGCGAGCAGCCCGGTGCCGGCGGGCGTGGCGCCAGCCTTGAGCAGGTCGTCGACGGCTTCAATAGCGGCGGGCAGCCGGGTCAGCAGGGCATCGAACAGGCGCCGGCCCTGCGTGGGCGGCGTGCCTTCGGTTGCAGCGGCGGGCGCGGGCAGGCGGGCTTCGGCGGCGAGGCCGTGTTCGAGCAGCCAGTGCCGGGCTGCGCCCAGGCCGGGTTCGGAGAGCTCCAGGTACAGCTGCGCGAGTTGATCCTGCGGCCACTGCCGTGCGCGTTCGGCGAAAGCGGCTGCCACCGCCCACTGGCCGTGGCGAAGGGCGTCGAGCAGACGCGTCGGGGTGTCGGTGTCGTCCTGTGCATCACCGCCCAGGGTCGCGGGCAATGGACACTCGGGGTCGAGCAGGGCGACCAGGTCCCAGCGGCCCGCGGCCGCGGCGTGGTCCAGTGCGCTGCGACCATCGCTGCAGGGGCGCTTGGGCTCGGCGCCGAGCGCGAGCAACGCACGTACGGTTTCGGCCTGCGCGCGCGAGGACTGGCAGGCGAGGGTGAGCGCATCGCGATCGTGGCTGTCGCGAGCGTTGGCGTCGGCATGGGCGTGGGCCAGTGCCTGCACGATGGCGCTGGCGCCACTGCGCGCCGCTTCCATCAGGGCGGTGGCGCCATGGCGGTCGGCCAGGTTCGGGTCGGCACCGGCGGCGAGCAAGGCAGTTGCGATCTGCAGGTGGCCCTCGGCGGCGGCAGCCACCAGCGCGGTGCGCTGGTGCGCATCGGTGGCGTTGACCGGTGCGCGATGCTTGAGCAGCAGCTTGACGCCGGCCGGATCGTCGTCGGCGATACCGGCGGCGGCGACCGTCGCCGGTTCGCCCTCGGCGGGAGCCGGTTTGGCGCCGTGTTCCAACAGGAATTTGGCGAGCGGCCAGTTGGCGGCGCGACAGGCAGCGGCGAGCGGGCTGACGCCGGCCTTGTTCAAGGCGTTCACGGGTGCGGCGGCATCGAGCAGCATCGCCGCGACGATCGGCTCGCCGCTCAACGCCGCCCCATGCAGGGCGGTGTTGCCTTCGCCATCGGTGGCCAGCGGGCTGGCGCCGTTGGCAAGCAGCGTCATCACCGCCTCGGCGCGGCCGTGCCAGCTGTCGCGGGTGGCGGCGAGCAGTGCGGTCAGGCCGCCGCTGGCGCGGTTGACGTCCGCACCTTTGGCGATCAGCGCTCGCAACAGGCGAGTGTCTGGCAGCAACGCGGCGAGGGTGAGCACCGGACGCTGGTCGCGCTCGCCCGGTGCGGGAGCGGCGTCCGGATCGGCGCCGGCCTCCAGCAGCGCCAGCGCGCGTTCAATGTCACCTTCGCGCGCGGCGGCCAGCAGCGCGGTGCCCTGTGCAGGCGTGCCTGCCGTACGCTCTTCCTCGCTCAACGTGACCGGGCGTGGGGCAGCGTTGGGGAAGCCTGCCGGGAGCGGCGCGTCCTCGGCACGGCGACGCGGCCGCGTGCGCTCGCACAGCAGCGCGCGCAAGGTGCGGTTGGCGATCACCAGGCAGCCCAGCGGCAACACCGCCAGGCCGTAGACGACCAGCGCCGCGGTGCGCAGCTCCATCGGCAGCACGCCGTACAGGCCGGTCAACGCGATGGCGCCATAGGCCATGACCAGCAACGCGAACGCGGCCGGCAGGAAGTGGGTGAAGAAACGCTCCTCGCGCGCCAGGTGCCGGCCGAAGGCGAGGCTGCGCGCGGTGGCGGTAAAGATCCACGAGCCGTCGCTTTGCGACGGATAGGCATCGTCCCACAGGAACACCAGCCCGAACGCCGGCCACACGCGCCACAGCGCCACCAGCGCCACCACCAGCGCAGCTGCCAGCAGCAATGCGCCGCCCAGGCTCGGCTGCTGATGCAGCTGGAGCATAGGCCAGGCGATCAGCAGGAACACCAGCGCCACGTAGCCGGTGAACATCACCACGTGCGCCGCGCCCCGGCGCAGCACGGTGCGGCCGAAGCGCGGCTCCGGATCGAAGCCGATCGCGTGGCAGACCGCGGCCATGACCAACGCATTGGCCGCCAGCAGCGGGATCAACGCGAGCGGGTGGGCCCCCAGTGCGGCGATCGCCACGGCGATCCATCCAGGCAGGAACCAGGCCGCACCCTTGAGCAGGGGCGGCGGGCGGCGACGCGATCGGGGTTCGTTCATGGCGGGAGTATAGGAAGCGTGGGCGCCGCAGACGGTAACGGCGCGTTAACCCCGGCGCCACGGATTCATTCGTCGCGATCGTCCGGCATGCTGCGCTGGAGCTGGTTGGCCACTGCCAGCGTCTCCTGTGGGGGCAGCTGCAGGTGCCAGCCCTGCGTGCGCAGGTGATCGAGCACGAGGAGGCTGTCCTCGTGCGGCAGCCGGCGTTGCTCATCGAGCTGCACTTCGAGCACGAAGCGCAGGTCGCCGAGCAGCATCGACAGCGACTCCGGAACGACGCCGAATTCGTCGCGCGTGGCAAGCCACACGTAAGTGTCGGGTTTGCGTTGGCTGGCGTAGACAAAGCAGTGCATGGACGACTCCGACGGCGGGGACGTGGGGCGGGCGCGAAGCCTAGCAGCAAGGCAGGCAAATGCTGCGGTCGCACTTGCAAGCCCCTGGATGGCTGGGCAGAGTGTCGCGCGGGGGCGTCAAACGCGCGTATGAATTCGCCGTGGCGCTCCCGTTGCCACCCCGAGCCGCGTCTTAAGATAAGCAGGAGCTTAGCGATGCCTATGTCTTTTCGTTCCCTTCCGGGCACTGCCCGGCCCTTTGCGCTGGCCGCGCTGAGCCTTGCCGTCGCCGGTGCACTGGCGCTGCCGCAGGGCGCCCATGCCAGCGCCTTCCAGCTGAAGGAAAACAGTGCCAAGGGCATGGGCCGCGCCTATGCCGGCTCGGCGACCGCCGGCGGCGACGCCTCGGTGGTGGCGAACAACCCGGCGGCGATGACCGACCTGGACGGCACCTACCTGCAGGCCGATATCACCGCGATCAACTTCAGCGCCAAGTTCAGCGGCACCGCGCATGACGCGCTGGGCCGTCCGATCAGCGGCGGCAACGGCGGCGACGCCGGCACCACGCTGCCGGTCCCGGCGCTGTTCATCGCCAGCAAGGTGTCCGACCGCGTGCACCTTGGCTTCGGCCTGTCGGTGCCGTTCGGCTTCCAGACCGAGTACGACTCCAACTGGATGGGCCGCTACAACGCCATCAAGTCGCGCTTCGAGTCGCTCGATGCCACCCTGTCCGGCTCGTTCGATGTCAACGACCAGTTCAGCCTGGGCGCCAGCGTCATCGCGCAGAAGACCTCGGCGGAACTGACCTCGGCGATCAACTTCAACGGCGTCGCGCTGGGTCTCATCCAGCAAGGTGCCGCGGCCGGTGCGATCCCGCCGGCAGCGGTGCCGACCTACCTGGCGCAGGTCGGCGCGGTGGTGCCGCCCGGGTCCGATGGCCTGGCCCGCATCAAGGGCGACGACTGGGGCTATGGCTGGCAGGTGGGCGCCTACTGGAAGCTCACGCCGAACGACAAGCTGGCGTTCGACTACCGCTCCAAGATCTCGCACAAGCTGCAGGGCACGGGCAACTTCACCGTTCCGGGCAACGTGTCCGCGTTGCTGTCCAGCCCGCAGATCGCGCCGCTGCTCGCCGGGCTGGGCGGCGTGCCGTTCACCCACACCACCGGCACGGCCAACTTCACCACGCCTGCGACGGCCGGCCTCAGCTATTGGCACCAGGCCGAGAAGTTCGGCCTCGGCATCGACCTGAACTGGACCAAGTGGGACGTGTTCAAGGAACTGCGCGTGCAGTACGGCAACCCGGCGCAGCCCGACAGCGTCGAGCCCTTCAACTGGCGCAACACCTGGTACGCGGCGATCGGCGGCGACTACTACGTCAACGACAAGCTGACCCTGCGCGCCGGCATCTCGGTCGACACCACGCCGACCTACAACGCCACCCGCGACGCCCGCGTGCCGGACTCCACCCGCAAGTTCGCGGCGCTGGGCCTGGGCTACAAGGCCAGCGAGAACTTCGAGATCAACGCCTCGTACGCGCACATTTTCGTCAACCGTGCGCACGTCAATTCGGCGAGCCCGACTGGCGACGTGCTCGCCGGCAATTTCGACGATTACGGCAACCTGCTCAGCCTGTCGGCGCAGTACAAGTTCTAAGCGTCACCCATGAAAGCCTCCCCGCGCGAGCGGGGAGGCTTTTTTTCGTCCGTGGAGGGAACGCGCGCGTTCAGCCGTTGCGCAACGGCTTGTCGCCGCGGTCGGTCGCCAGGTAATTGCCGTCGCCTTGCGGCTCGCGGATGGTCGAGGCGAGGTCGTCCTGTCGACCCACGCCGCTCTGGCCGGCCGGCCGGGCACGGTAGCCGGATCGCACCGTATCGGAGGAGTGTTCGGGGCGGGACTGCCGGCCGGCAGCGGCGGGCTGTGGCGCGCCATGCTCCTTTGTCGTGGCGTCCAGCCGGCTGCCCTTGGGCTCGCCGCCAGCGCCACCCTGGCCGCTCTGCGGGCCTGCGTCCACACCCGCCGGGGTGCCTGCGTCGTTCGGGAGATTCGGATCGGCCAGGAGGGGCTCCTGCGATTGCCTGCCCGCAGTTTCGCCCGCGGCCCGTTGCCGCGGCGTGGACAGCGGCCGACGCCCTCGGGCGAGCAGGCGGTCAGCCGTGCCGCAGCAGGAGCTCCAACAGGCGGCGGAAGCGCACGCCGTAGGGCGGGCGCAGCCATGCGGCGCCGTTCCAGCGCGACTGGGCGAACACCGGCTTGAGGTGGGAGAACGTCTCGAAGCCCGCCTTGCCGTGGTAGCCGCCCATGCCCGAGGCACCGACGCCGCCGAATGGCAGGCCGTGCTGTGCGATGTGGTAGAGCGTGTCGTTGATCGTGACGCCACCAGCCTGGGTGCGCGCGAGCACCGTGTCGATCGTCCGGCGGTCCCGCTCGAAGAGATACAAGGCCAGCGGGTGCGGGCGCGCGTTGACGTAGTCGACCGCGTGCGCGACCGAATCGCAGGCGATCAGCGGCAGCAGCGGGCCGAAGATCTCCTCGTGCATGATCCGGGCGTCGTCGGGCACGTCCAGCAGCAGTTGCGGCGGGAACAGGCGCCGGGCCGGATCGGCCGGCGCGTCCGCCAGCGGCTCGATGCGCGCGCCGGCGTGGCGGGCTTCCTCCAGGAGCGCCGCCATGCGCGCGAAGTGCCGCTCGGAGACGATGCTGGCGTACTGCCGGTTGCGGGCGAGGTCCGGGTACAACCGTGCCATCGTTGCGCGTGCGTGGGCGACGAATTCACCCACCCGCGCGCGCGGCAGCAGCACGTAGTCCGGTGCGATGCAGGTCTGGCCGGCGTTGACCAGCTTGCCGGCGAGGATGCGTTCGGCCGCCTGCGCCAGGTCCGCGCCCGGCCCCACGATGACGGGCGACTTGCCGCCGAGCTCCAGCGTCACCGGCGTCAGGTGCGCCGAGGCGGTGCGCATTACCTGATGGCCCACGGCGGTCGAGCCGGTGAACAGCAGGTGGTCGAATGCCAGCGCACTGAACGCCTGGGCCACCGCCGCGTCGCCGGTGACGACCACCACCTCGTCCTCGCCGAAATAGGCCGCGACCCGTTCCGCGAACAATGCCGAGAAGCGCGGCGTGAACTCGCTCATCTTGACCATCGCGCGGTTGCCGGCCGCCAGCGCGTCCACCAGGGGGCCGACGGCGAGGAACATCGGGTAGTTCCACGGCACCACGATCCCCACCACGCCCCGCGGCTGCGGCAGCAGCCGGTTGTGGCCCGGCAGGAAAGCCAGCGCGGTGGGTGCGCGGCGGGGGCGCATCCAGCGCCGGCCGTGGCGCAACGCATGACGGATGGCCGAGAGCGAAGGGAACAGCTCCAGCAGTTCGGTTTCCTCGACCGGACGCTGGCCGAAATCCGCGTCGATGGCCTCGGCGAAGGCGCCGCGATGTTCGCGCAGCATGCGCGCCAGGCGCTGCAGCCGGTCGGCGCGGACGCGCCAGGGCGGCACCGGGTCGCGCGCCTGCGCGGCACGCAGGCGGTGCAGGGTGGCGATCAGCTCCACATTCTCGGCCATGGCGCGTGCTTGCCTGGGGCGGGACGCCATGGTCGCACGAGTCGTGCAACGGCTTCCGCGGCCCTCCTTGGGGCGCGGTGGTTCGCGGAGGCTGAGGGGCGTCGTTCCCGGGGCAGGACGAGGCTGCCCTGGCCCCTCGCGTCAGCCCTCTCCCGGACGGGAGAGGGCTGATGGCGCTTACTCGCCGATCGTCAGCAGCGAGGCGTTGCCGCCGGCGGCAGTGGTGTTGATGGTCAGCGTGCGCTCGCCGGCGAAGCGCAGCAGGTAGTGCGGGCCGCCGGCCTTGGGACCGGTGCCGGAAAGCGCCTCGCCGCCGAACGGCTGCACGCCGACCACCGCACCGATCTGGTTGCGGTTGACGTAGCAGTTGCCCACGCGTGCGCGGCTCTGGATGAACTGCACGGTGTCGTCGATGCGGCTGTGGATGCCGAGCGTCAGGCCGTAGCCGGTGGCGTTGATCTGGTCGATCACGTTGCCCAGCTCGCTTGCCTTCCAGCGGATGACGTGCAGCACCGGGCCGAAGATCTCGCGGGTGAGCGTCTGCAGCGACGGGATCTCGTAGGCGCGCGGGGCGAAGAAGGTGCCATTGCCGGTGGCGGCCGGGTCGAGTGGCACCTCGGCGATCTTCCTGGCCTCCTTGTCCATGCGCGCAGCGTGCTCGACGAGGATCTTCAGCGCGTCCGCGTCGATCACCGGGCCGACGTCGGTGGAGAGCAGGCCCGGATCGCCGACCTTGAGCTCGGCCATCGCGCCGGCGAGCATGCCGACCACCTTGTCGGCGATGTCCTCCTGCACGAACAGCACGCGAGCGGCCGAGCAGCGCTGGCCGGCGGACTGGAAGGCGGCGGAGATGACGTCCTTGACGATCTGTTCGGGCAGCGCGGAGGAGTCGGCGATCATCGCGTTCTGGCCGCCGGTCTCGGCGATCAGGGCGGCGATCGGCGCGTTGCGCGCGGCCAGCGCGCGGTTGATCGCCCAGGCGGTTTCGGTCGAGCCGGTGAAGGCGACGCCGGCCACGCGCGGGTCCTTGGTGAGCGCGGCGCCGACCACGGCGCCATCGCCCGGCAGGTACTGCAGCACGTCGGCCGGGATGCCGGCCTCGTGCAGCAGTTTGACCGCCATGTAGCCGATCAGCGAGGTCTGCTCGGCGGGCTTGGCGATCACCGCATTGCCAGCGGCGAGCGCGGCAGAGACCTGGCCGACGAAGATCGCCAGCGGGAAGTTCCACGGGCTGATGCAGACGAACACGCCGCGGCCGTTCAGGAACAGCTGGTTGCTCTCGCCGGTCGGGCCCGGCAGTTGTTCGGGCTGGCCGAACAAGCGTCGCGCCATGGTCGCGTAGTAGCGCAGGAAGTCGGCCGCCTCGCGGATCTCGGCGATGGCGTCGGGCAGGCTCTTGCCGGCCTCGCGCACGCACAGCGCGATGAACTCGCCGCGGCGCGCCTCGAGCTGGTCGGCGGCGTGCTCCAGGATCGCCGCGCGGCTGGCTGCCGGCAGGCGGTCCCAGCCCGGCTGCGCGGCGACCGCGTTGGCCAGTGCCTTGTCGGCCATGGCGGCATCGCCGGCGACGTAGCTGCCGATCACCTGGCGGCGGTCGGCCGGGTTGGTGACCTCGACGGTCAGGCCATTGGCCTGCGCACCGGGCACCAGGGGGGCGGCCTGCCACGGGCCGGCATGGCTGTTGACCGCTTCGGCGAGGGAGCGGAGCTCGTTGTCGTTGGAAAAGTTCACGCCCATGGAATTCTTCCTGGATACGAAATTTGAATGCTGCGCAAGCGCAGCATTGTCACCGTAGAGGTTCACCGGCAGCGGGATGCGCGGGTGAGGGATGGATGCAAACGACCGCACCGTCTCGCACGGGTCGGCGACCAGTTCGCGCACCGGCAGGCTCTCGTCCACCACGCGGTTGACGAAGCTGGTGTTGGCGCCATTCTCGAGCAGGCGGCGCACCAGGTAGGGCAGCAGATCCTCGTGCGTGCCGACCGGCGCATAGACGCGGCAGGGCACGTTCAAGTTCTGCGGTCCGATCACCTCGGCATAGAGGTCGGTGCCCATGCCGTGCAGGCGCTGGTACTCGTAGGGACGACCCTTCGCCAGGTGGTGCACAGCGGCGATGGTGTGCGCGTTGTGCGTGGCGAACTGCGGATAGATCAGCTCCACGCCGGCGTCGAACAGCTTGCGCGCGCAGGCCAGGTAGGAGACGTCGGTGTTCGGCTTGCGCGTGTAGACCGGGTAGCCGGCCAGGCCGTTTTCCTGCGCGCGCTTGATCTCGGCATCCCAGTAGGCGCCCTTGACCAGACGCACGTACCAGCGCCGGCCGGTGGCGCGGGCCGTCTCGATCAGCCAGTCGATCACGAACGGCGTGCGCTTCGAATACGCCTGCACCACGATGCCCAGGCCGTTCCAGCCTTCCAGCGAGGGGTGCGCGAAGACGTCGCCGATGATGTCCAGCGACAGCTCGAGGCGGTCGGCCTCCTCGGCGTCGACCGACAGCGCGATGCCCTGGCTTTTCGCCAGCTGCGAGAGCTCCAGCAGCTTGGCGGTGAGGTCACGGCGGGCTTCCGCACGGCGTGCCACTTCGTAGCGTGGATGCAGCGCGGACAGTTTGACCGAGATCGACGGCGCGTCGGTGTGGTTGGCGAACGGGCCGCGCGCGCCGATGCGGGCGATCGCGCGGCGGTAGTCCTCCTGGTAGCGCTCGGCGGTTTCGGCGGTCAGCGCGGACTCGCCCAGCATGTCGTAGGAATAGCGGTAGGCCGCATATTCCTTCTTCGCGCAACGGTCCAGCGCCTCATCGATGGTGCGGCCCATCACGAACTGGTGGCCCATGATGCGCATGGCCTGGCGCACCGCCAGGCGGATGGCAGGTTCGCCGGCGCGCGCGACCAGGCGCTTGAACGCGCCGGTGAAATCGCGGCGCGTTTCGTCGGCAAGGTTCACCAGGTGGCCGGTCAGCATCAGGCCCCAGGTCGAGGCGTTGACGAACAGTGACTCGCTCTGGCCCAGGTGCTTCTTCCAGTTGGCGTCGCCCAGCTTGTCGCGAATCAGTTTGTCGGCGGTGACCTTGTCCGGGATGCGCAGCAGCGCCTCGGCCACGCACATCAGCAGCACGCCCTCCTCGGAGGAGAGGTCGTACTGGCGCATGAAGGATTCGACCGCGCTCTGGTCCTTGGCGCGCGCACGTACGCGGGTGACCAGGTCGGCGGCCAGGTCGATCACCTGCTCGCGCTCGACGGCGGGGAGCGTGGCCTGGGTCAGCAGGTCGTTGACTGCCTCGGTCTCGTCGCGCAGCCAGGCGGCGGTGATGCGCGCGCGGGCCGGCTCGGCACCGGCGGGGATTTCGGGGCTGAGGATGGGTTCGATCACGGGATGTTCGTCGGAACCGCCGGTGCGGCGGGGAGCCCGCGATTGTACGCCCCGCGCCCAGGCGCATGCATCCGTGCCTGGGCGCATGCGGGCGTCTGTCGCTCCGCGTGGATTGGCCCTGCCGCGCGCTTGCCATGATGGCAGGCGCGGGCCGTTGGAATGGGAGGCAAGCGGCCTGCTGGCGTCACAGGCAGGCGTTGCACCGCAGTTCTCCGGCGTCCGTACACCGCCCGCGGCGGCCGTGATCCGCGTCATCGGGGTGCGACATTCTTGCCTCGCGGCGATGCGGCGGCCTATCATTCCGCTGTTCCAGGCACGCCGGATCCCCATGATCGTGCTTCGACCAGCTGCCGCCGGCCTGCCGTGCGTGACGATGTGGCTACGGCCCAATCGCGCACTCAGCCGACGCGGACTGCGTCGTTTGATCATGGTGCTGGCGGCCCTGGCGCTGACGACGGCCGGGCTGGGCGCGTGGCAGGGGAACGTCTTCGCTCCGCTGTTTGCCCTGATCGAGTCCTGCGCGATGGCCCTTGCCCTGCGGCAGGCCTGGCGCGCGGGCGACCGCAGCGAACGCATCAGCCTCGACGACGAGTCGCTGGAGGTGCGTGCGCTGCCCGGGCGCCGATGCGCGCGCTTCCAGTCCTACTGGGTGCGCGTGCGGCTGGCGCCCGGCCACGGGCACGACCGTCTGCTGCTGGGGTCGCATGGACGCGAGCTGGAGATCGGGGCGTTCCTCGCCGAAGAGGAACGCATCGAGGTGGCGGGGAAACTCAAGGTGTTGCTGGCGGATGTGCAAGGCCAGCCGCGCAGGTAGCTACAACAAAGGTGCAGGACATGACATCTGGCGGCATCAGGATCAAGGCATGGGCGGCAGCGGCCTGTGCGCTGTTCAGCAGCGCGGTCTGGGCCAACCCCCAGCCCGGCCAGCTCAACATGACGCGCGGCGTGAGCGAGTGGTCGCCCGAGCCGTACTTCCTCAACAACGTCGCGCTGGGCGTGTGCGTCGTGATCGGCGTGCTGGTGTTCGGCGCGATGTTCATCGCCATGTTCCGCTTCCGCAAATCGCGCGGCGCGGTGGCAGAGAAGTGGTCGCACAACACCATGCTCGAAGTGGTGTGGACGACCATTCCGGTGATCATTCTGATCGTGCTGGCCTGGATGGCGACCGGTGGCCTGGTGTCCTTCGCCGACACCACCGGTTCGCAGATGACCGTCAAGGTCACCGGCTACCAGTGGAAGTGGCGCTACGACTACGTCGACTACCAGGGCAAGGCGATCGACAAGGTCGGCTTCATGTCCAAGCTCGACGAGCAGAGCAACGATACCCGCCAGCTGCGCTCGGGCCTGGACCCGCATGCGGTCAAGGTCGGTGACGAGAACACCTACCTGCTGAACGTCGACAAGCCGCTGGTGGTGCCGGTCGACACCAAGATCCGCTTCGTCATCACCGCCGGCGACGTGATCCACTCCTGGTGGGTGCCGGCGCTGGGCTGGAAGATCGACGCGATCCCCGGCATCGTCAATGCGGCCTGGACCAACATCAAGGTGCCGGGCACCTACCGCGGCCAGTGTGCCGAGCTGTGCGGGCAGGACCATGGCTTCATGCCGATCGTGGTGAAGGCCGTCTCCAAGGCCGAGTTCGCGCAGTGGCTGGCGCAGCAGGAGGCCGCCGGCAAGGCGCCGCCGGCCACGCCTGCGACGCCGGCCTCGCCGGCGCCGGCATCGACCGCTGCCGCCCCGGCCACCGCGCAGGCGGCCCCGGTAGCAACGACTTCGGGCAAGCGGGGCTGAACCCTCCGCTCCACCCATCCGTTTTCAAGCATTCGCATTAGGTAGAGGTGCAAGGCCATGGCCCACGCAGCCACCCACGATCACCACGACGAGCACCACGGCGCGCCGTCCAACTTCTTCACGCGCTGGTTCATGTCCACGAACCACAAGGACATCGGCACGCTGTACCTGATCTTCTCGCTGACGGCGTTCTTCGTCGGCGGCAGCTTCGCGATGGTGATCCGCGCCGAGCTGTTCAAGCCCGGCATGCAGCTGGTGCAGCCGTATTTCTTCAACGAGATGACCACCATGCATGCGCTGGTGATGATCTTCGGCGCGATCATGCCGGCCTTCGTGGGCCTGGGTAACTGGATGATCCCGCTGATGATCGGCGCGCCGGACATGGCGCTGCCGCGCATGAACAACCTCTCGTTCTGGATTCTGCCGTTCGCCTTTGCGCTGATGCTGTCGACGCTGTTCATGCACGGCGGTGGCCCGGCCGGCGGCTGGACCATGTACCCGCCGCTGTCGCTGCAGAGCGATTCGCTGGCCTACGTGGTGTTCGCGATCCACCTGATGGGTATCAGCTCGATCATGGGCGCGATCAACATCATCGCGACCATCCTCAACATGCGCGCGCCGGGCATGGACCTGTTGAAGATGCCGGTGTTCGTGTGGAGCTGGCTGATCACCGCGTTCCTGCTGATCGCCGTGATGCCGGTGCTGGCCGGTGCGGTGACCATGCTGCTGACCGACAAGTACTTCGGCACCAGCTTCTTCAACGCGGCCGGCGGCGGCGACCCGGTGCTGTACCAGCACGTGTTCTGGTTCTTCGGCCACCCCGAGGTGTACATCATGATCCTGCCGGCGTTCGGGATCATCTCGGAAGTGATCCCGACCTTCTCGCGCAAGCCGATCTTCGGCTACAAGGCGATGGTGTTCGCGATTGCCTCGATCGCCTTCCTGTCGTTCATCGTGTGGGCGCACCACATGTTCGCGGTGGGCCTGCCACTGGGCGCCGAGATCTTCTTCATGTACGCCACCATGCTGATCGCGGTGCCGACCGGCGTGAAGGTGTTCAACTGGGTGTCGACGATGTGGGGCGGTTCGCTGACGTTCGAGACGCCGATGCTGTTCGCCATCGCGTTCGTCATCCTGTTCACCATCGGCGGCTTCTCCGGCCTGATGCTGGCGCTGGTGCCGGCGGACTTCCAGTATCACGACACCTACTTCGTGGTGGCGCATTTCCACTACGTGCTGGTGACCGGCGCTGCGTTCGCGATCATGTCCGGCACGTATTACTGGCTGCCCAAGTGGTGCGGCCACATGTACTCGGAGTTCTGGGGCAAGATGCACTTCTGGAACTCGGTGGTGTGGGTCAACGTGTTGTTCTTCCCGCAGCACTTCCTGGGCCTGGCCGGCATGCCGCGCCGCATCCCCGACTACAACGTGGCGTTCGCCAACTTCAACATGATCAGCTCGATCGGTGGCTTCCTGTTCGGTGCCTCGCAGCTGATCTTCCTGGGCGTGATCATCCACGCGGTGTTCTTCTCCAAGAAGAAGGCGCCGGATCGCGTATGGGAAGGGGCTCGCGGCCTGGAGTGGACGGTGCCTTCGCCGGCCCCGCACCACACCTTCGCACTGCCGCCGGTGATCCACGACGACGAGCTGGCGCACGGCCACGTCGAGGATTGATTCGATGGTGACCCAGGCGATGGAACACGATCCGGCCCGCCGCCAGCGCGTGCGACGCACGCTCTGGATCACGGGGACGCTGGCGGTCGCGTTCTTCGTGCTTTCGATCCTGAGCATGCTCAAGGTCGGCTAGTACAAGATTTCCCCGGCCCGCGCGCGGGCCGGCAAGCAGTTCCCCGTGCTTCATGGCGGGGATGGAAGCAAATCAAGAGATATCCACGGGGATCACTCATGGGTCAGCAGCAAGGCGCTTATTTCGTACCGGCCAAGAGCCAGTGGCCGATCGTGGCCGCGGTGGTCATGTTCCTCACCGTGTTCGGTGCCGCGCACTGGTTGAATGCGGCGCCGGGCGAGGCGGGCTTCGGCAAGACCGTCATCACCATCGGCTTCATCGGCATCCTGCTGATGTTCTTCGGCTGGTTCCGCTCGGTGATCCATGAATCGCTTGCCGGCCGCTACGACGCCCAGGTCGACCGCTCGTTCCGCATGGGCATGATGTGGTTCATCTTCTCCGAGGTGATGTTCTTCGCCGCGTTCTTCGGAGCGCTGTTCTACACGCGCATGTTCTCGGTGCCCTGGCTGGGCGGCGATGGCCACGGCGTGCTCACCCACCAGTTCCTGTGGAATGACTACACCGCGGCCTGGGGTGCCGGCGGCGGCAATGGCCCGGGCAACATCGGCGGCAGCTTCCAGACCGTCGTGCCGTGGGGCCTGCCGCTGCTCAACACGCTGATCCTGCTTACCTCCAGCGTCACCGTGACCATCGCGCACCACGCGCTGAAGTCCGGCCATCGCGGCAAGATCCTGGTGTTCCTCGGCCTGACCGTGCTGCTGGGTGCGACCTTCGTGTACGCCCAGGCGCACGAGTACATGGAGGCCTACAAGGAGCTCAACCTCACCCTGCACAGCGGCGTGTACGGTTCGACCTTCTTCATGCTGACCGGCTTCCACGGCCTGCACGTGACGCTGGGCACGATCATGCTGGCGATCATCTGGCTGCGCGTACTCAAGGGCCACTTCTCGCCCGAGCACCACTTCGGCTTCGAGGCGGTGGCGTGGTACTGGCATTTCGTGGACGTGGTGTGGCTGGGCCTGTTCATGTTCGTCTACATCCTCTGAGTTCCGGTGCGGCAGCCCTGTCGCACGGCAAAAAGCCCGCCGGATGGCGGGCTTTTTGTTTGGAACCTAAGGATCGCCGCGAAGGTGCACTAAATGTCGCGCTCGCGGGCCGCGCCTCTCCGGGGCCGCTACAATTACCGGCCGACGCCGTGGGGCTGCAGCCAGCCCATCCAGATGCCCAGCATGATCATGGCGATCAGCACGAGCGACAGGCCGATGCGACGGGTCAGCGCCCAGGCGGTGCGCTTGCTGGCGCCCTTGTCGGTCATCATGAAATACAGCGCCTGGCCGAGGTTGAACACCACGACCAGGAACATGATCACCACGGCGATGGGATAGATGGTTTCCACGTGAGCGGTCCGGACGACTTTCGAATCGGCAGTATAGCCGCCGCCAGCGGGGCCTCCGCGTGACACGATGGCGCAGGCCGGCCTGGTGGAGCGTGCTGCTGACCGTGGCCGCCGCGGCGCTGTTCGTGCGGCTGGGCGTATGGCAGCTCGACCGCGCCGCCTACAAGGACAGCCTGGTGCGTCGCTATGCCGCTGCGGCCCATGCGCCACCGGTACCGTTCGGGCAGGTGGCGGCCACGCCTCCGGCCGATGCCTTCCCACGCGTGGCAGTGCACGGGCGCTGGCTCGCCGATCGCGCCTACCTGCTGGACAACCCCCGGCACGACGCGCGCGGCGGGGTAGAGGTCTACGTGCCGCTGGTGCTACCCGGTCAGCCGCGCCTGCTGCTGGTGGACCTGGGCTTCCTGCCCGGCACCGGCAACGAGCAGGTGCCGCAGCTGCCGGCGTTGCCGCCGGGCGGGGTCGACCTGCACGGGTTGTACCTGCCGCCGCCGGGCGTCGGCCTGGAGCTGGGCGGCGACGCGCTGGCCAGCCAGGCGCACTGGCCCAAAAACACCATCTACCTGGATCTCGGGCAGGTGGCGAAGGACCTGGGCCGCCCGCTTTATCCGCGGGTGCTCGCACTCGACGCCGACCCGGCGGCGATCTACCAGCGCGAACACGCCTTCGATTTTTCCTCGATGCCGCCGGCCCGGCACCGGGCCTACGCTTTCCAGTGGTTCAGCTTCGCGGTCGCCGTGCTGGTGATCTTCCTGGTCCTGCACCGCAAGCGGCGCCCACGACGCACGGACAGACGATGAACGCACCCGCGCCCTCCAACCTCAAGGCCAGCCGCATGAAGCTGCTGGCGATCATGGCCGTGTTCGCCGCGCCGATCATCGTCGCCGGCATACTGACCTTCAGCGGCTGGCAGCCTGGCGGCAAGGGCTATGGACGGCCGGTCGAGCCGCAGCGCAACTTCGTCGACGAGCACGTGCACGTGTCGCTCGCCGATGGCGGCAGTGACTATGCCTGGCGCGACCCGGCCGCGCCGCGCATGACGCTGGTCGCGCTGGCGGGGCCCGGTTGCGCGGCTCGCTGCTTCGAGTCGCTGACCGGCATGGCCAAGGCCTGGGTCACGCTCAACCGCAACCAGAAGCGCCTGCGGCTGTTGTACATCGGCACGCCACCGGCCGACCCGGCCCAGGTGTCGGCGATGAAGTCATTCTGGGTGCTCGGCCGCGACGCGGAGGGCAAGCTGGATGTGTTCCGCCCGTCCGCGCCGGACAGCGTGAGCGCGCTGCTGGTCGAATCCAACGGCACGGCGCTGGCCTACTACCCGGCGGGCTTCGACGGTACCGGCCTGCTGCGCGACATGCACAAGGTGATCAAATGAACGATGAGGGTGGCAGCGGCATGCGGCTTGCGGAAAGGTCCACGGAAGCAGCCGGCACGGCACGTCGCATCATGCGCTGGCTGGCCTTGTGCGCGGCGGTGTTCGCGTTCGGCGTGGTCATGTTCGGCGCCTTCGTGCGCCTGTCCAACGCCGGCCTGTCCTGCCCGGATTGGCCGACCTGCTACGGCCAGGTGACCTGGCCGCACCACGAGCAGGCGGTGGCGCGCGCCGACGCAGCCTTCCCGGATCGCCCCTACGAGGCGAGCAAGGCGTGGCGCGAACAGGTGCACCGCTTCCTCGCCGGCACGCTGGGCGTGCTGGTGCTCGCGCTGGCACTGCTGGCGGCCTGGCGGCCTCGCTGGGCACGCACGGCGGTGATCCTGGGCGCGGTGTTCGCGGGCGGTGGCGTCACCTTGTACATGCGGGGCGAGCATGCCTGGTCCTCGCTGCTGGCGGTGGTGGCGATCGCCTTGCCGTTGGGCACCGCGATCCGCCTGCGCGGTCCCGGTGCGTGGCGAATTGCCGTGCTGGCGCTGGCGGTGATCATCTTCCAGGCGATGCTCGGCATGTGGACGGTGACGCTGCTGCTCAAGCCGATCGTGGTGATGGGCCACCTGCTCGGCGGCATCACCACCTTCGCGCTGCTGGCCTACGCGGCGCTGCGCCTGGCCGGCGTCGGCGCCCCCGACCAGCGGTACGCGCCGTTGCGCCGCTGGATCGTGCTGGGCATCGTGCTGCTCGCATGCCAGATCGCGCTGGGCGGCTGGACCTCGTCCAACTACGCCGCACTGGCTTGCGGCACCGGGCCGGATGCGTTCCCCAAGTGCCTGGGCCAGTGGATGCCGCCGACCGACTTCAGGCAAGGCTTCGTGCTGTGGCGAGGCATCGGCGTGAACTTCGAAGGCGGAGTGCTGGACATGGCCGCGCGCAGCGCGATCCAGATCGCGCACCGCTTCGGTGCCCTGGTCGTGTTCGTCTACCTGCTGTGGCTGGGCCACCGCGTGGCCAGGCGCGGCCTGCGCGTTGCGGGCGCGGCGATCGGTGTGGTGCTGGTCGCGCAGGTGCTGCTGGGCATCAGCAACGTGCATTTCGGGCTACCCTTGCCGGTGGCGACCCTGCACAACGGAGTGGCGGCGCTACTGCTGTTCAGCCTGCTGGCGACGCTGGCGCGGACGCAGCAGGCTCCATCCCTTGCCGTCGTCGCTGATCCGGGCATGGCGCCCGGATCGCCCCATCCACGTTGATGTTGCATCCAGCCCGCGCCGCGACTGCCTGCGCGCGCCGTCGGCCCATGCACTGCGAAGATCTGCCGTGACCCTGCACCTTTCCCAGTATCTCCAGCTCACCAAGCCGCGCGTCGTCGCGCTGCTGGTGTTCTGCGCCGTGATCGGCATGTTCCTGGCCGTGCCCGGCATTCCGCCATGGCGCGCGCTGGTGTTCGGCACGCTGGGCATCTGGATGGCGTCCGGCTCGGCCGCGGCCTTCAACCACCTGATCGACGAGCGGATCGACAAGCTGATGGCGCGTACCCAGCGTCGCCCGCTCGCCACCGGGCAGCTCACGCCGCGGCAGGTGCTGGTGTTCGCGGTGCTGCTGGGCATCGCCTCGATGCTGGTGCTGGCGCTGCTGGTCAACCCGCTGACCGCGTGGCTGACCCTCGGCGGCCTGATCGGCTACGCGCTGGTCTACACCGCTTACCTGAAGCGCGCCACCCCGCAGAACATCGTGATCGGCGGCCTTGCCGGCGCGATCCCGCCGGTATTGGGCTGGACCGCCGTGACCGGCCAGCTGCACGCCTTCGCGCTGCAACTGTGCCTGATCATCTTCGTGTGGACGCCGCCGCACTTCTGGGCGCTGGCAATCTTCCGCCGCGATGATTACGCCCGCGCGCAGATCCCGATGCTGCCGGTGACCCATGGTGTGGCCTACACGCGCTGGCACGTGCTGTTCTACACCGTGCTGCTGCTGCTGGTGACGCTGCTGCCGGCGCTGACCGGCTTCAGCGGCGCAGTCTACCTGGGTGGCGCATTGGTGCTCGGCGGCGGCTTCCTCTACTACGCGATCCGTCTGCTCAACCCGCCGGACGAGTTCTTTGCCATGCGCGTCTTCAAGTACTCGATCGTGTACCTGATGGCGCTTTTCGCCTTCCTGCTGGCCGACCACTGGCTGATGCCGCCCATGCAGGGCGCCGGTATCGCCCTGCAGCGCGCGGTGTAGGCCCGCCGCACGCTTGACAGGCGCACGCCCGGCCACCAGAATGCGCGCGCCCTCCGGCGCGCCGCGCCGCGGCATTTCCCGAGACCTTCCAAGGCATATGGACGTCTACCCTAGTCGCAACGTCGACATCCGCGAGCATCGGGTGCCGGCGTCGCATAACAAGCTGATCGTCTGCGGCGACCGCCTGCGGTCGGCCGGCGCCTTCCTCGACTAGGAACGCCCGGCCCACTCCCGGCGGTGTCGCGGACACCGTTACGAGGAGATGGGTCATGAACCTCCTTCACGCTCTGCCGTTGCTGCGCCTGTGGCGTCGTCTTGCGGCGCGCCGGCGTCCGGCGCCAACGGCTTTCACGGTCACTGTTCCGGCGCCACTGGCCAGCGCCGAGGTGATCGAGCTCCGTCGTCCCGTGCCACACACGCTCCCGCCCCCGCCACTGCCGCACGTGGTGAACGGATGATCCTGCGTACGCTTCGCAAGGGCTGGCCTCCGCCAGTGCCGCGTTCCGTTCGGCCGTGCGGACGGCCGGGCGTGGCATAGCAGGGGCGGCTGTCACGGGCCGCGCCGGGCGTTGAAGCGACAAACGGAAGCGGACAGATGATCAGGCAGACCCTCCAGACCGCCGCGGCACGGGCGACCGGCAGAAGCGCGGCCTCGGCGCGCGTCGTCGCCGCCGACCACGCGCTCAGCCGCAACGACGAGTTGCTGGCCGCGCTCGATACCAGCACCGCCGGCCTCGACGAAGACCAGATCACCGAGCGGCTGCACCGCGACGGGGTCAACGAGGTATCCCACGAGAAGCCGCCGCACTGGTCGCGCCAGCTGGCGCGCGCCTGCAAGAACCCCTTCATCGCGGTGCTGGTGTTGCTGGCGGCCGTGCAACTGGCGACCGACCGCGGCGACCTCACCGGACCGGTGATCATCGCGGTGATGGTCGGCATCAGCGTGCTGCTGAGTTTCACCCAGGAGTACCGCTCCTCGCGTGCCGCCGAGCAGCTCAAGGCGATGGTGCGCAACACGGCCACCGTCACCCGCCGCGCGGCCGATGGCCACAGCGAGCGGATCGAGGTGCCGGTGGGAGAACTGGTCGCCGGCGACATCGTGCACCTGGGCGCTGGCGACATGGTGCCGGCGGACCTGCGGCTGATCTCGGCCAAGGACCTGTTCATCAGCCAGGCGATCCTGACCGGCGAATCGCTGCCGGTGGAGAAGTCGGCGCCGAACGCGCGCGACATGGTGGGCGCCGACGTCAGCCATCCGCTGGAGCTCAACAGCGTCTGCTACATGGGCACCAACGTGGTCAGCGGCACCGCGACCGCCGTGGTGGTGGCGACCGGCGCGCGCAGCTACCTGGGCTCGCTCGCGCACACCCTGTCGGGCCAGCGCGTGCAGACCAGCTTCGACCGTGGCGTGCGCTCGGTCAGCTGGCTGCTGATCCGCTTCATGGCGGTGATGGTGCCGGTGGTGTTCCTGATCAACGGGCTGGACAAGCACGACTGGTTGCAGGCGTTCCTGTTCGCGCTATCGGTCGCGGTGGGCCTGACGCCGGAGATGCTGCCGCTGATCGTCACCGCCAACCTGGGCAAGGGTGCGCTGGCGATGTCCAAGCGCAAGGTGGTGGTCAAGCGCCTGAACGCGATCCAGAACTTCGGCGCGATGGACGTGCTGTGCACCGACAAGACCGGCACGCTCACGCTCGACAGGATCGTGCTCGAGCGCCACCTGGATCTGGACGGCGAAGCGTCCGACGAGGCGCTGGAGTTCGGCTACCTCAACAGCCGCTTCCAGACCGGCCTGAGGAACCTGATGGACAAGGCGGTGCTGGCCCACCGCGATCTCGAGCCGATGTCCTCGCGCTTCCGCCTGGTCGACGAGATCCCGTTCGATTTCCAGCGCCGGCGCATGTCGGTGGTGCTCGCCGGCAGCGACGGTCAGCACCTGCTGGTGTGCAAGGGCGCGGTCGAGGAGATGCTCGCCATCTGCACGGCCGCGCGCCTTGACGGGATCGACACCACGCTCGACGACGCGCGCCGCGCGGAGATCCGCGCAATGACGCGGCGCCTCAACGAGGACGGCCTGCGCGTGCTGGTCGTTGCGATCAAGCGCGAGAACCCGACCGGGCGCGCCTATGGCCTGGTCGACGAGGCCGGCCTTACCGCGATCGGCTGCCTGGCCTTCCTCGATCCGCCCAAGGATTCGGCCTCGACCGCGATCGCCGCGCTGCGCGAGCACGGCGTGGCGGTCAAGGTGATCACCGGCGACAACGAAGCGGTGACGCGCAAGATCTGTCGCGAGGTCGGGCTGGAAGTGACCCACTCGGCGCAAGGCCGCGACGTCGAGGCGCTCGACGACGACGCGCTCGATGCGATGGTCGTGCGCACCACCGTGTTCGCAAAGATGTCGCCGCTGCAGAAGGCGCGGGTGGTCAAATCGCTGCAGCGCCGCGGCCACACCGTCGGCTTCCTGGGCGACGGCATCAACGACGCCCCGGCGTTGCGCGAGGCAGACGTGGGCATCTCGGTCGACAGCGCCACCGACATCGCCAAGGAATCGGCCGACATCATCCTGCTCGAGAAGAACCTGATGGTGCTCGAGGAAGGCGTGATCGAAGGGCGGATCACCTTCGGCAACGTGATGAAGTACATCAAGATGACCGCCAGCTCGAACTTCGGCAACGTGTTCAGCGTGCTGGTGGCCAGCGCCTTCCTGCCGTTCCTGCCCATGCTTCCGCTGCAGCTGCTGGTACAGAACCTGCTCTACGACATCTCGCAGCTGGCGATCCCGTTCGACCGCATGGACGAGGAATACCTGCGCCGCCCGCGCCAGTGGGATGCCAGCGACATCGGGCGTTTCATGGCGTGGATCGGACCGGTCAGCTCGATCTTCGACCTCACCACGTTCTGGGTTCTGTGGCACGTGTTCGGCGCCAACGGTCCGGCGCACCAGTCGCTGTTCCAGTCCGGCTGGTTCGTCGAGGGCCTGCTTTCGCAGACGCTGATCGTGCACATGATCCGCACGCGCCGGATTCCGTTTCTGCAGAGCGCCGCTGCCGCACCCGTGCTGGCGCTGACCGCGGCGATCGCCGCGATCGGCCTGTTCATTCCGTTCAGTCCCTTGGGCGGGAAGCTGGGCATGACCGCGTTGCCATTCGCGTATTTCGGTTGGCTGGCGCTGACGCTGCTTTGCTATGCCGGGCTGACGCAACTGGTGAAGCACCTCTACATGCGCCGCTACGGGCGCTGGCTGTAGCACCCGGCGCGCAGGACTCGCGCCGCGGCCACTACGAATTTTGGTCATACCCATGCCATCGGCCGATGGCTATAAAAGCCGCGGGGGGAATCCTTACAAACCTGTAGGGGTTCAACATGCAAGTGAAGACATTGACGGTCCGCGGGCTGATGCTGGCGGGCCTTGCCTGCGGCATGCCCGCATGGGCGGGGATGACGCTTCCCGACCACCAGGAATTCGACGCGGCGCTGCAGGTGCCGTTCCGTGCCGAGGCGTCGCGGCCGATCACCCTGCACTTCGAGTACCCGGCCGCCACGCCCGGCACGCCGGTGGCATGGGAAGTGGCCATACTCGACCGGCAGGGTCGGGTGCGTCGCGCCTGGCAGGGCCACACCGTGCTGCAGCAGCGCACCGCGCAGGCGGGCGTGAACTGGGATGGCTACGACAGCCGGCATCGGGCATTGGCCCCCGGCTACTACACCGTGCGCCTGCGTGCGATCGCGCTGGATGAAGCCAATGCCCGCCGCCTCGGTACGGGCCTGGCCGACCAAGCGCTCGCGCTGGCCGCCAACCGTGCGCCGGAACAGGTCGACGAACAGCGCTACGACATCCAGGTCGGTGCGGTAGCGCCGGCCGCGATGCCTTCGTTCCACGCCCTGCCGCGCCACGCCACGCTACAGGCGCAGTCGGTCAGTGCCGGCTCGCTGCCGTACACGATCTACTACGGCGACCTGCACAGCCAGACCAACCACAGCGATGGCGGCGGCGACCTGGCCACCTGCCACGGCGAGCAGCCACCGCAAAGCAGCGCCTATGGCCCCGCCGATGCCTACCAGTACGCCATGAACCGTGGCCTGGACATGCTGATGACCTCCGAGCACAACCACATGTTCGACGGCTCGACCGGCACCAATACCTCGGCCAACCCGGCCACGGCCAGGAACCTGTTCGCTTCGGGCCTGCAGGCGGCATCCTCGTTCCGTGCCGCGCACCCGAACTTCCTCGCGGTGTACGGCCAGGAATGGGGCGTGATCAGCAACGGCGGGCACATGAACATCTTCAACGCCGACGGCCTGATCGAATGGGAGAAGAACAGCGCCGGGCAGCTGATCGGCGACTACTACATCGCCAAGGGCGACTATGGCTCGTTGTATACGCTGATGCGCCAGCACGGCTGGATCGGCCAGTTCAACCATCCAGCCTCCAGCGGCCAGTTCGTGGTCAACGGCAGCAACTTCGGCTATACCGCCGACGGCGATGCCGTGATGGTGCTGGCCGAGGTGCTCAACAGCTCGGCCTTCTCGGTCAACACCAGCGAGACCGAGACCTCGCGGCCCAACTACGAAACCGCCTTCAACACCATCCTCGAACGCGGCTACCACGTGGCGCCCGGTTCCGACCAGGACAACCATTGCGCCAACTGGGGCGCGAGCTACACCAACCGAACCGGCGTGCTCATTCCCAGCGGCACCGCGCTCAGCCTGGCCAGCTTCCTCGATGCGCTGCGCGCGCGGCGCGTGTTCGCCACCGAGGACAAGGCCGGGCAGATCGTGTTGAGCGCCAACGGCCACGTGATGGGTGAGCGTTTCAGCAACACCGGCCCGCTCACGCTTACCGTCGACTACGCCAGCACCGCCGGCGACACCGCGCAGCGCGTGCAGGTCTTCCAGGGCGTTCCCGGCAGCAACGGCACGGTGAGCGAGCTGTCGGAAACCGCGAGCACCACGATCACGCCGACTACGGGTGATCACTTCTACTACGCCAAGATCACCCAGGCCGACGGCAACCGGCTGTGGTCGGCGCCGGTGTGGGTGACCCAGGGCAGCGGCGGCGGTGGCGGCAGCGGCGACACCACGCCACCGACGGTCAATGCCTCGGAAAGCGGCAGCGCGGGCACCATCTCGCTGGCCGCGAACGCGAGCGACGACGTCGGCGTCAGCCGCGTCGAGTTCTACGTCGACGGTGCACTGAAGGCCACCGACAGCAACGCGCCCTACCAGGCCAGCCTCGATTCGACCACGCTGGCCGATGGCTCGCATACGCTCATCGCCAAGGCTTACGACGCGGCGGCCAACGTCGGCAGCAGCGCCACTGTCGGCTTCAGCGTGGCCAACGGCAGCGGTGGCGGCAGCAGCCAGCTGCTGGTCAATGGGGATTTCGAGAGCGGTGCCACTGCCTGGACGCAGACCAGCGGCGTGATCACCAACGACAGTAGCGAACCGGCTCATGCCGGCAGCTGGAAGGCGTGGCTGGACGGCTACGGCAGCAGCCACAACGACTACGTGCGGCAGCCGGTGAGCATTCCCCCCACCGCGACGAGCGCGACGCTGGACTTCTACCTGCACGTGGACAGCGCCGAAGGCACCAGCACGGCCTATGACACGCTGCAGGTGCAGTTGATCACCTCCACCGGCAAGTACGTCACGCTGGCCACTTTCTCCAACAAGGACGCCGCCAGCGGATACCAGCACCACACGCTCAGCCTGGACGGCTACAAGGGCCAGACCGTGCAGGTCAATTTCTACGGCACCGAGGACAGCAGCGCGCAGACCTCGTTCGTGGTGGACGACGTGGCGGTGAAGGTGCAGTGATGCGCTAAAGGTCCGGCGAGGGCGGGACGATCGACCTGGCATTCGTCTCAGGGGGAGGGTGCGGGCGGGGACGGGGTCGCCGCTCGCGCCGTGTACCGCCGTGCCAGCACCGCGCACACCATCAGCTGCAACTGGTGGAAGATCATCAACGGCAACAGCACCGCGCCGAGTCCGCCCGCCTGGCTGGCGAACAGGATCCTGGCCATCGGCACGCCGCTGGCCAGGCTCTTCTTCGAGCCGCAGAACACCAGCGTGATGCGGTCGGCCCGGGCGAAGCCGAGCAGCCGCCCGGCCGCGGCGGTGCAGGCGAGCGCCAGCGCCAGCAGCAACGCGCCCATGCCCAGCGTGGCCACGAGTGCCAGCGGCGCGGTTGCGCCCCACAAGCCTTCGGCCACCGCCTCGCCGAACGCCGCGTGGACCACCAGCAGGATCGTGCCACGGTCGGTCAGCCCGAGCAGCGCGCGGTGCCGGTCGACCCGGCCGCCGATCCACGGCCGCAACAGATGGCCGGCGGCAAACGGCAACAGCAGCAGCCTGGCGATCTGCCACACCCCGGCGGCGCCGGGCGTGTGGCACGCCGTGCGTGGCCAGCAGCAGCTCGACCAGCACCGGCGTCAGCACGATCCCGACCAGGCTCGACAGCGAGGCGCTCACCACCGCGGCCGGGACATTGCCGCCGGCGATCGAAGTGAAAGCAATCGACGACTGCACCGTGGACGGTAGCGTGCAGACAAACAACATGCCCAGCGCCAGCGGCGGCGTGAGCAGCACGCGCGACAGCGGTCCCAACAGCCAGCCCAGCAGCGGGAACAGCACGAAGGTGCTGGCGAACACTGCCAGGTGCAGCCGCCAGTGCGTCGCGCCGTGCACGATCGCCTCGCGCGACAGCTTGGCCCCATGCAGGAAGAACAACAGCATGATCGCCGCATCGGTGAGCCGGTCCAGCCACAGCGCCGCGTCGCCACGGCACGGCAGCACGGTAGCCAGGCCGACCGCCGCGAGCAGCGCGAGGGTGAAACCGTCCGGCAGCAGCCGGCGCAGGAAGGCAGGGGACATGGACTGGGGCGAGGCGGTGAAGCGGGCGATGGTAGTGGTCCGTCCCGCGGCTCAGCCGTGGATGCCGCGGCGCGCGCGGCGGCGCCGGCACCACCACAGCGCCAGCGCAACCAGCGCGGCAGCACCGGCGAGGATCCACAGCCCGTGCTGGCCGCGACCGATCCACGTCGCCAGCCATTCGCGGTTGTTGGCGCCGACGTAGCCCAGGTACACCCAGACCGGCACGCTGATCAGTGCGGCCAGGCCGTCGAGCAGCAGGAAACGCAGGAACGACACGCGATGCGTGGCTCCCGCGGTGACGTAGACCGCCGTGCGCATGCCGGGCAGGAATCGCGCGAGGAACAGCAGGCGATTGCCGTAGCGGGTGAACCTCTCCTGCACCCGCGCGTAGCGCGCGAGCGTGAGCAGCCGCGCCACCAGCGGCCATTGCATGATGCGCGCGCCGTGCCGATGGCCGAGCAGGAACATCGCCGCATCGCCGGCCAGCACGCCGACCAGCGCGACCGCCGCCATCACGTGTACGTTGGCATAACCCAGCCCGGCGATCACGCCGCCGGCAACCAGCGTGATGTCCTCCGGCAGCGGCGCGCCGGCACCGCACAGCAGCAATGCGGCGAACACCGCTAGGTAGCCGCTTTCGGCGAACAGCAAGATCAGCCGTTCAAGCAACGGCATCGGCCATCCTGACTGGCACGCGCATCGGAATGTGATGGCGCACGCGCCAGGAAACGACACCCATCGATCAACCCTGGGCGGCAGAGGAGCGTCGTGCCGCCAGCAGTTCGCGCAGCTCGGCCTTCTCGGCGCTGCTCAGCGTGCCTTCGCGGTGCTTGGCCGTGAGCGCCTCGCGGCGCAGCGCGACGGCCTGGTCTTCCATCCGCGCCAGCGCATCGAGGAATTCCGCACGCTGCGCCTCCGGCTCGCCCACCACCATCGCCGCCATCAGCTTCTGCAGCGCCGGATACTCGGACCGCTCGGCGAAGTGCTCGACCAGCATCGCCGGATTGATACCCGGTCGCGTGCGGCACAGGTCGATCAGTTCGGCCAATAGCGCCACCCCCGGCTTGTCCAGGCGCAAAAAGCGGTAGGGCGGCTCGACCAGCTCGGCCACGCCCGGCTGGGCCAGCAGCAATGCGATGGCGCTGCGCACCAGCGAGCGCTGTACCGCCACCGGCCGCTGCACGGCGCGTCGCGCGGCCGGTTCGGCCGGCACGTTGGCGCGCGCGCCGGTACGCTTTTCCAGCTCCTGCGCCATCAGGTCGCGGAAGGCGCCGTCGGGCAGCTTGGCGATCAGCGGCCGTGCGCGCTCGGCCAGTCGCGCGCGGCCGTCGAGGCTGCCGGTGTCGACGTCGTGCGCGAGCTCGCCGAAGAAATAATCCGACAGCGGCGTGGCCCCCTTCAGGCGCTTCTCGAAGCCCTCCTTGCCCTCCTTGCGCACGAGCGAGTCCGGATCCTCGCCGTCGGGCAGGAAAAGGAAGAAAGCCTGCCGGCCATCACGCAACCGCGGCAGCGCCGCGTCCAGCGCCTTCCATGCGGCGGCGCGGCCGGCGCGGTCGCCGTCGAAGCAGAACACCACGTCGGGTGCGGCGCGGAACAGCACTTCGGTGTGTTCGGGCGTGGTCGCGGTGCCGAGCGTCGCCACCGCGATCGGCAGGCCCGCCTGGTGCAGCGCGATCACGTCCATGTAGCCCTCGACCACGACGATCCGCTGCAGGCTGCTGTTGGCCTGCTTGACCTGCCACAGCGCGAACAGCTCGCGGCCCTTGTGGAACAACGGCGTCTCGGGCGAGTTCAGATATTTGGGGGAGCTTTTTTCAGGAGTGCGGGCAGGGATGCCTGCTTCTTGATCTTCGCGCGAAGGACTCGCGCTCGAAGAACCTCTCAGCACTCGTCCGCCGAAGGCAATGACGCGACCCCGGCGGTCGAGGATCGGAAACATCAGCCGCTCGCGGAAGCGGTCGTAGCGGTGGCCGCGCTCGCCGGTGGCGACCATGCCGGCTTCGGTGAGCAGCTGCATGCGCCGGTCGCTGCCGCCGAGGGCCTTGATCAGGCCGTCGTAGCCGGCCGGCGCCCAGCCCAGGCGGAAGCGCGCGATGGTATCGGCATCCAGGCCGCGCCTGCGGCAGTAGGCCTGCGCCTCGCCGTTGCCGGGAAGCTCGTTCTCGTACCAGCGCGCGGCGCTGTCGAGCAGCGCGTAGAGGTCGCCCTTGTCCTCGCGCGGCGCCGCTTCGCGGCCCCCCTCGCGCGGCACGGCCAGGCCGACCGACTGGGCCAGTTCCTCCACGGCATCGGGAAACTCGAGGCGCTCGTAATCCATCAGGAACTTCACCGCGCTGCCGTGCGCGCCGCAGCCGAAGCAATGGAAGAACTGCTTGGCGGGACTGACGTAGAACGAGGGCGAACGCTCGTTGTGGAACGGGCAGCAGGCGGTCCATTCGCGCCCGGCCTTCTTCAGCGGCACGCGCCGCTCGATCACGTCGACGATGTCGACGCGGGCGAGCAGTTCGTCGATGAAGCTGTCGGGAATACGGCCGCGCATAGACGGCCTAGTCTAGGGCCTGCGCCCGGGTTCCGGGGCGCCTGCGACGTTGCGTTGGGTGGCATGACCACCTAGCGCAATGCGCGTGGCGAGGTCTTCCCGCTCTACAGGATGTGGAAGACGCCGATCACCGCCAGCAGGGCAATGATGAAAAGGATCACGAAGATCGCGAACAGCACCTTGGCAATGGTCGCAGTAATGCCCGATATACCGCCGAAACCGAGCCAGCCGGTGACCAGCGAGATGATGGCGAAAATGATGGCCCACTTGAGCATGCCGCTTCTCCCTCGCCGCGCGGCCGGGGGCGGATGCCTCCGATCAGGCGGCGCCCGGATGTTGTATGCGGTGGGGCGTGAAAGCTACGCATCAGCTCGCTGTGTGCGGCGTGAGGGCGTTCTTGCTCCCTCCCCCTCCGGGGAGAAGGCTGGGGTGAGTGGGCGATCTTGCAGGGGGCTGTGTGATGGCTCGACGTTCCGGCGAGCCCGGCTCTCACCCCGCTCCTCTCCGCGGGGAGAGGAGCGGGCGTCAACCGCCCAGGCGCGCCTTGATCCGCGCCGATACCTGTGCCATGTCGGCACGCCCGGCGGCCTGCTGCTTGACCGCAGCGACCACCTTGCCCATGTCGCGCGGCGAGCTGGCGCCGGTCTGCGTGATGGCCGCGTCGATGAGCGCGTCGACCTCCGTCGCGGTGAGCTTGGCCGGTAGGTAGGCCTCGATCACGACCATCTCGGCGCGTTCGACGTCGGCCAGGTCGACCCGCCCGGCGGCGTCGTACTGCACGATCGAATCGCGCCGCTGCTTGAGCATCTTCTCCAGCACCGCGAGGGTCTGCGCCTCGTCCAGCTCGATGCGCTCGTCCACCTCGCGCTGCTTGATCGCGGCCAGAATCAGCCGGATCACCGCCAGGCGGTCCTTCTCGCCGCCGCGCATGGCGGCCTTCATGTCGTCGGTAATCCGCTGCTTGAGGCTCATGGGCTGTCTCCGGAAACGCGAAAGGCCGGTGTCGCCATGCGTGGCAACACCGGCCTCGGGATGTCTCGACTACCGTGCCGCGCGCTACGCAGCGGCGACGGGATCAGTACATCCGGGTCTTGCGCGAAACGTCGCGCGAGAGGCGGCGCAGGTGGCGCTTGACCGCGGCAGCACGCTTGCGCTTGCGCTCCTGGGTCGGCTTCTCGTAGAACTCGCGCTTGCGGGTCTCGGCGAGCACGCCGGCCTTCTCACAGGTACGCTTGAAACGGCGCAGGGCAAGCTCGAACGGCTCGTTCTCGCGAACTTTTACGCTGGGCATGAAAACTCCGGGTGGTAAACTGGCCCGCCAACCTGGCGCGCCTTGAGAATAGGGCGAGCCGCGAAGTATAGCGTGCATATCAGCCAACTTTCAAACCTGCCCAGCAAGCCCGTCCTCGGGGTGGAAAGCTCCTGCGACGAGACCGGCGTGGCGATCCTGCGCTGGGTGCCCGAGGCGCCCGGCAGCGGCTTGCTGGCCCACGCCCTCTACAGCCAGGTCAAGCTGCATGCCGACTACGGTGGCGTGGTGCCGGAACTGGCCAGCCGCGACCACGTGCGCAAGCTGCTGCCGCTGGTGCGCGAGGCGCTGGCGCAGGCGGGCATGACCCCGGCCGACCTAGGTGGCGTGGCCTATACCGCTGGTCCCGGGCTGGTCGGCGCGCTGCTGGTGGGCGCGGCCGCTGCGCGGGCGATGGCCTGGGCGCTGGACGTGCCGGCGATCGGCGTGCACCACATGGAAGGCCACCTGCTGGCGCCGCTGCTGGAGGCCGATCCGCCCAAGCCGCCGTTCGTGGCGCTGCTGGTGTCTGGCGGACATTCGATGCTGGTCGAGGTGGCGGCGATCGGCCGCTACCGGATCCTGGGCGACACCCTGGACGACGCTGCCGGCGAGGCCTTCGACAAGACCGCCAAACTGATGGGCCTGCCGTACCCCGGCGGCCCGGCGCTGGCGAAACTGGCCGAGCAGGGCCGGGCCGGCGCGTTCCGCTTCTCCCGCCCGATGACCGACCGGCCCGGGCTGGATTTCAGCTTTTCGGGCCTGAAGACCCAGGTGCTGCTGGCCTGGCAGCAGTCGGACCAGTCCGAGCAGACCCGCGCCGACGTCGCGCGCGGCTTCGAGGAAGCCATCGTCGACACGCTGGTGATCAAGTGCCGCCGCGCGCTGGAGGCCACCGGCACAGGGCGGCTGGTGATCGCCGGCGGCGTGGGCGCCAACAAGCGCCTGCGCGAGACGCTGGCGGCTGCCGGGCAGCAGGATGGTTTCCGCACCTACTTCCCGCGCCTGCAGTTCTGCACCGACAACGGCGCCATGATCGCGCTGGCCGGCGCGATCCGGCTGGCCGCGGGGCAGGGCCAGGACGAGGCGGTGCGGGTGGCGCCGCGCTGGGACCTGCAGGGCTTGCAACCGGTCTAGGGCCGCGCCTGGCGCGCGGCGGCCATGCATTCACGCGATGCGGTACCGCGATCGCCCACGGGGCGAGTTCGAACATGCCCTAAACTGGCGCGATGGACATCGTTTTCATCGAAGACCTGCGCATCGACGCGGTGATCGGCATCTACGACTGGGAACGTCGCGTGCGGCAGACGCTCGCGTTCGACATCGAGATGGCGTTCGACAACACCGCGCCGGCGGCAAGCGACGACATTGCGCACACGCTCAACTACAAGGACGTCTCCAAGCGGCTGATCGAGTACGTAGGCGGCTCCAGTTTCGGCCTGGTCGAGACGCTGGCCGAACGTTGCGCGGCGATCATCCGCGAGGAATTCGGCGTGAGCTGGGTTCGGCTGAAACTGTCCAAGCCGGGCGCCGTGCGCGGCGCGCGTGCGGTCGGCGTGCGCATCGAGCGCGGCACGCGTCCGCAGTAATCCTTCGCCGGTGTCCGCGGCGCAAGCGTGCTCGAACGCGTCGCCGTGCACTCCCCCGGGCCTTGATCGAGGAATCCCGACGCCCATGACCGAATTGCTCGGCCTTTCCTGGATGCGCACCCTGCTCGGCGCACTGGCGCTGCTGTCGCTGGCCTGGTTGGCCGGCGAACTTTGCCGGCGCGTGCTGCTGCGGCTGGCGCAAGGCTTGGTCCGCCGCACCGCCTGGCGCTGGGACGATGCGTTGCTGCGGCGCGGTGCCTTCCGCTGGTTGGCCCGGCTGGTGACGCCGCTGATCGTGCAGTACGGCATCGCGCTGGTGCCGGGCGTGCCGGAAGCGGCCGAGGCGGTTGTCGGCAAGACGATGCTCGCACTGCTGGTGCTGTGCATGGTGATGGCGCTCAACGCCGCGTTGTCGGCCGCCGAGGACGTCTACCGGCAGACCCCGGCCGGGAAGCAGCGTTCGATCAAGGGCGTCGTGCAGCTGGCCAAGCTGGGCCTGTTCCTGGTCGGCGCGCTGGTGGTGATCGCGGCGATCACCGGCAAGCAGGTCGGCCTGCTGCTGTCCGGCCTGGGCGCGATGTCGGCAGTGCTCATGCTGATCTTCAAGGACACCATCCTGGGCTTCGTCGCCGGCGTGCAACTGTCCTCCAACGACATGCTGCGCGTGGGCGACTGGATCGAGATGCCACAGCTCAACGCGGACGGCGACGTGATCGACATCGCGCTGCATACGGTCAAGGTGCGCAACTGGGACAAGACCGTCACCAGCATCCCCAGTTGGCGGCTGATCTCCGATTCCTACAGGAACTGGCGGGGCATGCAGGAGACCGGCGGGCGGCGGATCAAGCGCGCATTGACGCTCGACGCGGCCAGCGTGCACTTCCTCGACGAGGCGGCCATCGAGCGCCTGTCCCGGCTGACATTGCTGGCCAACTACCTGCCAGCGAAGACGCGCGACGTGACGCGGTGGAACCAGGGCCTGGGCGAGGCCGCCGCGGTGCCGGGCAACCGGCGCCGGCTGACCAACCTGGGCACGTTCCGCGCCTACGTGCAGGCCTACCTGGACACCCATCCGCAAATCCACCATGGCCTCAGCTGCATGGTGCGCCAGCTGCCCAGCGGGCCGCAGGGGATCCCGCTGGAGCTGTACTGCTTCACCGACACGGTGGCCTGGGCCGAGTACGAGGGCATCCAGGCGGACATCTTCGACCACCTGTTCGCGCTGCTGCCGGAATTCGGCCTGGCGCTGTACCAGCAACCCTCCGGGCACGACGTGCGCGCGGGATGGGGTCTGCCCGCCGCGTCGCCCGTGCGCGCCGCGGCGCGGGCCGGGGCCTGACGTCGATGGACCGCGCCTACCTGAGCCTGGGCTCCAACCTCGAGCCGCAACGCCACCTGCGCGCGGCGCTGGATGAGCTGCGTGCGCGCTTCGGCGCGATCGACGTGTCGCCGGCGTACCGCAGCCGGGCGGTCGGCTTCGACGGCGCCGACTTCGTCAACCTCGCCGTGGCGCTCGACACCGACCTGGAGCCCGAGGCGCTGAACGAGTGGCTGCACGCGCTGGAGGATCGCCATGGTCGGCGCCGCGACGTGCCGCGCTATTCGGACCGCACGCTCGACGTGGACATCGTGCTGTACGGCCAGCGCGTCATCGACGGTCCCGGTCACCTGCAGGTTCCGCGTGGTGAACTGAAGCATGCCTTCGTGCTGCGTCCGCTGGCGGACATTGCGCCGGACCTGCGCCATCCGGTGAGCGGGCGCAGCATGGCCGACCTGTGGGCGGCGTTTGCGCAGCAAAGCGAGCCGCTCGAGGCGTATCCCCTGTAGGCCCCGTACGCCACTGTCGCCACTGCCGGCCGGGTGCTAGAAAGGCGCCTGGCATTCACGGACCGAAGGGGGAAGGGCATGGCCGGCAAGTTCGCACGCAGTTGGGGGTTGATGAAGGCAAGCGCCGCAGTGTTGCGCTCGGACAAGGCCCTGCTGGCCTTTCCGCTGCTGTCGGGGCTGTGCTCGCTGGTGGTGGCGGCCAGTTTCCTGGTGCCGGTGGCGCTGGCGGCGATCGCCAGCGACGGCGGCAGGTTCGACGCCCATCGCTGGTCGCCGGTCACCTGGCTGGTGATGTTCGCCTTCTACCTCGTGCAGTACTTCGTGATCGTGTTCTTCAACACCGCGCTGGCTGGCTGTGCGCTGCGCCACCTGCGCGGCGAGCCGACCCGCTTGTCCGATGGCCTGGCGCTGGCGCGTTCGCGCTGGGCGAGCATCCTTGGCTACGCATTGATCGCCGCCACCGTGGGCCTGATCCTGCGTGCGCTGCAGGAACGGCTGGGGTTGCTCGGGCGGCTGGTGGTCGGCCTGCTGGGCCTGGCCTGGACCGTGGCCACCTTCCTGGTGGTGCCGGTACTGGCCAGCCAGGACGTGGGGCCGGTGGACGCGGTCAAGCGCAGCGTGGAACTGCTCAAACGCACCTGGGGCGAGAACCTGATCGGCAACGTGGGCCTGGGCGCGGCGTCCGGATTGATCACCTTGCTTGCCATGCTGCTGGGCGCGCTGCTGATCGGCGGCGCCGTGGCACTGCATTCGTTGCCGGCGCTGGTAACGGCGGTGGTCGTGGTGGTCGTTGCACTGGTGCTGCTGAGCCTGGTGCAGGCGTCGCTGCAGGGCATCTACGCTGCGGCGCTGTACCGCTATGCAGAGGGTGGCGAGGCCGGCGCTGGGTTCGAACCGGCGTTGCTGCAGGGTGCCTTTCGCGCGAAGAAGTAGTACGGCCCGCCCCCGTCGGAGGCGCCGCCATGCTTCGATTCGCCATCAAACGGTAAGCGTGCGACCGCCGTCGACGCGGATGATCTGTCCGGTCACGAACGGCGCGTCGCGCAGCAGCCACAGCACGGCGGAGGCGACATCCTCCGGCGTGCCGGCGCGCTGCAGCGGGGTGCGCGCCAGCAGCGCCTCGCGATCGGCGTAGTCCTTGCCCTCCGCCGGCCACATGACGGCGCCGGGTGCGACGCCGTTGACGCGCACCTGTGGCGCCAGGTCCTGCGCCAGCGTGCGCGTCATCGCGGCCAGTGCGGCCTTGGCCATGACGTAGATCGGATGGCCCGGCAGTGCGCGCTCAGCGTAGATATCGACCAGGTTGACTACCGCGCCGCGCGCCTCGCGCAGTGCCGGCCAGGCCGCCTGGACCAGGAAGAACGGCGCCTGCGCGTTGGACGCAAACAACTCGTTCCACTGCGCCGGCGTGGCGCTGCCGATCGGTGTGGGGTGGAAGGCCGAAGCGTTGTTGACCAGCGCATCGAGTCGGCCGAAGCGTGCCGTCACCCGTTCGACCAGGGCCGGCAACTGCGCCAGATCGGCCAGGTCAGCCTGCACACCCAGCGTGCTGCCGGGACGGGCGCGCTCCAGTTCCGCGATCAGGGCGTCGGCGTCGCCGGCGGAGTGGCGGTAGTGCAGCGCCAGGTCGTAGCCGGCCGCGTGCAGGGCGCGCGCGATGGCGGCGCCGACGCGGCGGGCGCCGCCGGTGACCAGTGCGACGGGTGGATGTTCGGTGTCCATGCGGCGAGCTTGCCGCAAAGCGGGCAGGGCGTCACCGCTAGGGCGGCAGGTCGTCTGGTTCGATGGCGCCGTCCGGGGCACCGACCGGTTCGGTGCGGATCAGGCTGCCGCTGCCGAACAGCTCCATCGCGGTGCGCGCCACGCTGCGCGTGTCGTACCAGGCGTAGGCACCCACGCCGGCGGCGCCGATCACCGGCAGCCAGCGGGAAATGCCGGCACCGACCGCTCGTCGCGACAGGCTCACGCCGATCCGCCGGGCTACCCGCTCGGCCAGCGTGGCGGAGAGCTGGCGAAACAGCAGCCGGTCACCCATCCGCACCACCAGGTCGCGGAACGCCTGCGCCGCAGTGTGGCGAAACAGGCACCAGAGCATCTGCTCGCGTCCCAGGCTGGCGTGCTGGCCGTAGGCCGCGGCGATGTCGCTGACCATCTGCGCCTGGATCCGCCAGATCGCCACCAGCTCGGGCAGCACGGTCAGCCAGCCCAGCGGTCCGGGCGGCAGTGCCAGCGAGCCGGCGGTGAGCGCCGCCTTGCGCGCGGCCTGGCGGGCCAGTTCGTTGGCCTTCGCTTCCGGATGAAGCCCGCGATGGACCTGGCTGCCGGGGATCTGGCTGGCGAAGTCGAGGATGGCCGTGGCGATCCGGCCGTGGTCGGCGGTGGCGGGCACGGCGGGGATCTGGATCGGCAGCTCGGCCATGGTTCGTCCTCCAAGCGGAAGGCGCCAGTGTGGACGGATGGGCGTGAACGGGTCGAAGGCACATGTCCTCCTGGCGACAGCGGCGGCGGCTCCGCCCAGTCGCCACGGCTCGGCCAACCTGGACACCACCTCCGCGGCTCGATGCGGCGGCGCGGGAGCACCGCTTCGGCGTGCTCTGGCTGCAGGACAGGTTGGGCGCCACTACCAGGTCGCGCTCGGTCGGCGCTACTGCAGTCTGCTTGCAGCATCCGCCCAAACGTCGGGGCGGGACAAGGTGCCCACGCCGCATCGGCTACCCTGTGCACCTTTTGCACGATCCCCGAGCCATGGCCTCCCGACTCCCCGACCCCGGCCCCGACGAACGCGCCCATTCCGATCGCCTGCTGCAGCTGCTGCGCACGCAGATCGCCGCGCACGGCCCGATCCCGTTCGCGCAGTACATGGAGCGCTGCCTGTACGCGCCGGGCCTGGGCTACTACAGCGCCGGCAAGACCAAGTTCGGCGAGGCCGGCGACTTCGTCACCGCGCCGGAACTGGGCGGGCTGTTCGCGCAATGCATCGCCAACGCGATGCACCCGGTGCTGGCGATGCTCGGCAGCGAGGCGGATTTCCTCGAGCTGGGCGGCGGCAGCGGTGCTTTTGCCGAGGCCGTGCTGCGCGCCTTCGGCGCCGCCGGCACGCTGCCGCGCCGCTACCTGATCCTGGAACCCAGCGCCGACCTGCGCGATCGCCAGCGCGAACGCCTGGCCGCCGCGTTGCCGGCTGCGCTCAACGCGCGCGTGGCCTGGCTGGACCAGCCGCCCGAAGAGGAGTGGCGCGGTGTGCTGTTCGCCAACGAAGTGGTCGACGCCTTGCCTACTACGCGCTTCACCCTGCGCGCGGGCGAGGTCTACGAGGAGCACGTGGCGCTCGACGGCGAAGGGCGCCTGGTGCGCACCGACCGCCCTGCCGACGCACTGGTCTCCGGCGCCGTGCGCCACCTCGAACGCGACCTGGGCCAGCCCTTCGCCGACGGCTATCGCTCCGAGGTGCTGCCGCAACTGCCGTACTGGGTCCAGGCCGTGGCCGGCACCCTCTCCGCGGGCGTGATGCTGTTCGTCGACTATGGCTACGTGCGCCGCGAGTACTACCTGCCCGAGCGCAGCGACGGCACGCTGATGGCGCACTACCGGCACCACGCGCACAACGATCCGCTGCACTGGCCGGGCTTGAACGACCTGACCGCCTCGGTCGACTTCACCGCGCTGGCGGAAGCCGGCAACAGCGCCGGATTCGGCGTGGCGGCCTACCTGCCGCAGGCGCAACTCCTGCTCGCCAGCGGGTTGCAGGTGGCGTTCGAGCAGGCCCATGCGCAGGCCGGCGACGACTTTGCGCGCCACCGCCTGGCCCAGGAGGTCCGTCGGTTGACGATGCCGGAGCAGATGGGCGAGCGCTTCCAGGCGATGTTGTTCGCCCGCGGCCTGGACGTACTGCCGCTGGCTGCCGAACTGCTCGCCGCTGACCAGGGCGGACGGCTTTGAAGGCGACCGCAGCACCGCAGTGGCGCCACGGCTGGCTGGTGCTGGGCGTGGCACTGATGGCGGCCGTGGCCGCCTTCGCTCTACTGCCGGCCGCCCGCCATCTCGACGCGATGGCGCTGGCGCTGCCACAGGGCGACAAGCTGCTGCACGTGCTGGCCTTCGCCATGCTGATGGGTTGGTGGGGCAACCTCTACCACCGGCCGCGCCAACGCCTTGCTGCAGCGGCCGCCTGCCTGCTGTTCGGCCTGCTCATCGAATGCGCGCAGTGGCCGCACGACCCCGAAGACGCGAGCGTGTGGGACTGGGCCGCCGATGCGCTCGGCCTGGCACTGGGTGCGCTGCTGCTGCGGACGTCGCTGGGCGACATGCTGACGCGCGCCGAGCGCTGGCTCGGCTTGGCGCAAGCACGTTCCTGATTCCATGCGATCGCGGCGCCGGCAGCCGCCGGCAGCAACCGGTGGAGCGTGCGAGGCGACGTGGCGGGACGCCAGACCTGGGAGAGCAGCTCCGTTGGGCCCGGGCTCCCGAAAAGTGCGCCGACCGTTCTTGCGGCCTCCCGCGTTGAGCCATCGCCGGAGGTGGCTAAGCGCCGAAGCCCGGCCAGCCCTGCGCGTGGCGGCGGACGATCGCAGCCAGGCCCGCCACCTGCTCGGGTGAATCGTTGAGCGCGGGGATGTAGCGCAGGTCCTGCCCGCCCGCGGCAAGGAAGAAATCGCGATTCTGCATCGCGATCTCCTCCAGCGTTTCCAGACAGTCCACGGCGAAGCCGGGGCAGGCCACGTCCAGCTGCCGCACGCCCTCGGCGGCGAGCCGGCGCACGGTGGCGTCGGTGTACGGCTGCAGCCACGGTTCGCGGCCCACGCGCGACTGGAAGCTCAGCAGCACCTGCGCCTCATCCAGCCCCAGCCGCGCACGCAGCCGCGCCGCGGTCGCCTGGCACTGCGCCAGGTAGGGATCGCCCAGGCGTACGTAGCGCTCGGGAATGCCATGGAAGGAAAGCAGCAGCTTCTCGCCGCGGCCATGGGCTTGCCACCAGCGTTCGATCCGCTCCGCCAGCGCCTCGATGTGCAACGGATCGTCGTGATAGTCGTTGACCAGGCGCAGCTCCGGCGGCCAGCGCAGCTGCTTCAGCGCGTCGGCCACCGCGTCGATCACCGAGCCGGTGGAGGTGGCCGAGTATTGCGGGTACAGCGGCAGCACCAGCAGCCGGCGCACGCCGGCCGCCTGAAGTTCGGCGATCTTCGTGGCCACCGACGGCGCGCCGTAGCGCATCGCCAGCGCCACGCGCGCCTGGCCGGCGAGTTCGGCCTGCAACGCGGTGGCCAATGCCTCGCTCAGCACGCGTAGCGGCGAGCCGGCTTCGGTCCAGATCCGCGTATAGGCGTGCGCCGAGCGGCGCGGGCGGATCGCCAGGATCACCTTGAGGATCGGCCACCAGCGCCAGCGCGGGTAGTCGATCACGCGCCGGTCGGAAAGAAACTCGGCCAGGTAGGGCTTGAGCGCGCGCGCCGTCGGCGCCGCGGGCGTGCCCAGGTTGACCAGCAGCACGCCGGTCCCGCAGGCGGCGCCTGCCTGAACGTTCCGGTCACGGGCGTGGTCCGAAGGGCCGGTATAGTGGTCGGGCTGTGGCATGGTGGCAGCAGGCGGCGTGGAGGCGATGGAGTCTGCCACAGGCCGCCGGGCGCGCCGCCGGCGCCGTTGCCGCACCCCCAAAGCATCCCCTGCGGAAGGAGTACCCCCCATGTTCAAGGCATTGCGTCGTTGGTCGTTGATCGCGCTGGCCCTGCTGCTGCCGGCGATGGCAGCCCATGCGGAGGATCCGCCGCTGGTGCGCGCGCAGAACGCCGTGCGTGTGTTGCGTGAGATCATGCAGGCGCCGGACAAGGCGATCCCGAAGGATCTGTTGCAGGACGCCAAGGCGATCGCGGTGATCCCGGACATGGTCAAGGCCGGCTTCATCTTCGGCGGCCGCCGCGGCGAGGGCCTGATCTCGGTGAAGAGTCCCGACGGCACCTGGTCCAACCCCAGTTTCATCACCCTGACCGGTGGCAGCGTAGGCTTCCAGGCGGGCGTGTCCTCGACCGACGTGGTGCTGGTGTTCCGTACCCAGCGCGGGGTCGATTCGATCGTCGACGGCAAGTTCACGATCGGCGCCGATGCGGCGGCCGCGGCCGGGCCGGTCGGCCGCACCGCCAGCGCCGCCACCGACTCGCAGATGAAGGCCGAAATCTATTCCTACTCGCGCTCGCGCGGCCTGTTCGCCGGGGTGGCGCTGGACGGCTCGGTGCTGCGCATCGACTATGACGCCAACGCGGCGGCGTACGGCGCGGGCATTACGCCCAGGCGCATCTTCGAGGGAGGGGTTAGCAACGTGCCGGGCCCGGTCGTGGACTTCCGCGACCAGCTCGAGGAGTACACTGCGCGTTGATCCCGTTGCTGGCATTAGCGCCTGGCAACCCAACGGTTTTCGGACAGCGGTCCGTCAGAGGTTTGAAGTCATGGGTCTGGACAGTTTTTGGCATTGGATCATCCTGTTGATCGTGGTGCTGGTGATCTTCGGCACGAGCAAGCTCTCCAAGATCGGCCCCGATCTGGGCAACGCCGTGCGCGGCTTCAAGAAGGCCATGCAGGGTGACGAGGACGAGGACGAGGCCAAGCGCAAGACGCAGGAACAGCTTCGCGCCGATCCGCCGCCCGCGGACAGCACGGCCAGCAAGGCGCGCGACACCAGCGAAACCAAGTAGGCGCGCGGTGGCGCGGCGATGATCGAGATCAGCTTCGGCAAGCTGCTGCTGCTGGCGCTTATCGCGCTGCTCGTGCTCGGCCCGGAGAAGTTGCCTGGCGCGGCGCGCACTGCCGGCGCGCTGGTGCGGCGCATGCGCGGCACCTGGGAAAGCGTGCGCGCCGAGGTCGAGCGCGAACTCCAGGTAGAGGAAATCAAGCGTACCGCCCGCGAAGCCGCCGCGCGCGCCGAAGCGGCGCAGGAGCAGATGAATGCCACGGCGCGCGAGGTGCGCAAAGCGGTCGGCGTGGTCACTGCCGTACCGGCAGACGAGGCACCGGTGGAGCTGGAAGACCAACCGCTGCCGCAGCTGACGGACGAGACGGGGGCCGAGGCCGACCTGTTCGACGCCCCGCCACCCGAACGCGATACCCGCACCGGCGACCTGTTCGCCGAGGATCCCGAGCACGCCCCGGTGAAGGAACACCCGCATGGCCTCGCCTGAGCCCGAACCTCAGCTCGACCTGCAGCAGGGCCTGTTTTCGCACCTGATCGAACTGCGCTCGCGCCTGCTCAAGGCGTGCGCCATGGTGCTGATCGTGCTGCTGGCGCTGATCCCGTTCGCCAACCGCCTCTACTCATTGCTGGCCCAGCCGCTGGTCGCCCGCCTGCCACAGGGCGCGCACCTGATCGCCACCGAAGTGGCCAGCCCGTTCATCACGCCGTTGAAGCTGGCCTTCTACACCTCGCTGTTCATCAGCATGCCGGTGATCCTCTACCAGCTGTGGGCATTCGTCAGCCCGGGCCTGTACAAGCACGAGAAGCGGCTGGCGCGGCCGCTGCTGCTGGCGGCGCTGGTGCTGTTCTACATCGGTTGCGCGTTTGCCTATTTCCTGGTGCTGCCGGCGGCGTTCCGATTCCTCACCGCGGTCACTCCCGCGGGCGTGGAGATGATGACCGACATCACGCATTACCTCGATTTCGTGATGCTGATGTTCTTTGCCTTCGGCCTGTGCTTCGAGGTGCCGGTGGCGGTGGTGATTCTGGCGGCGGTGGGCGTGGTCGACGTGGCCAAGCTGCGCAGCGTGCGCCGCTATGCCGTCGTCGGCGCGTTCGCCATCGCGGCGGTGATCACGCCGCCGGACATCACCTCGATGATCATGCTGGCGGTGCCGATGTGCCTGCTCTACGAACTGGGCGTGCTGGCGGTGCGCTGGCTGGTCAAGCCGCGCGAGGCGACGGAGTAATCCCTGCAGCTTCTAGCTCCCTCGCCCTTTGGAAAGAGGGTTGGGATGAGGGGTACAAGGCTTGCGGGGAATGTGGTGAGCCGGTGCCTTCTTGGAGCAGCCACCACCCCCTTAGAGTTTCGGGCGAGCCCCGACCCTCACCCCAGCCCTCTCCCCCATCCTTGATGAAAGCCGGGGGAGAGGGAAAGGCGCTACTTCGCCGCACTCGCAGGATGCCCCAGCGCCAGCCCCTTGAGGATGTTCAACGCCTGCGCCAGCGCGTAGTCCTCGGTGGCGAGCTTGGCGTTCTCGGCACTGCCGTCGTTGTCGATGTCCTGGCCGGAGGCGGTGTTCTCGTTGGCCAGGTGGTGCTTGAGGTCCGCTTCGGAGTTGATCAGCTCCGGCCCGTTGTCGGCGGGATTGACGGTGAGGTCGGCCAGCGCGATGTCGGGCTTGATGCCTTCGGCCTGGATCGAGGTACCGTTGGGCGTGTAGTAGCGCGCGGTGGTGAGCTTGACCGCGTGGTCGGCATCCAGTGGCAGCACGGTCTGCACCACGCCCTTACCGAAAGTGCGCCGGCCCACGATCAGCGCCCGGCGGTTGTCCTTGAGCGCGCCGGCGACGATCTCGGCCGCCGAGGCGGTGCCGTTGTCCACCAGCAGCACCATCGGCGCGCCGTCGAGCAGGTCGCCCGGGTGTGCGGTGAACTTGAGGTTGGAATCGGCCAGCCGGCCGCGCGTGCTGACGATGCCGCCGGCATCGAGGAAGTCGTCGCTGGTCGCCACTGCCGAGGTCAGCAGGCCGCCGGGATTGGAGCGGAGGTCGAGCACGACTCCCTTCGGTTGGCCGTGCTTGGCCACGTAGGCGGCGAACTTCTTCTCGAGGTCGCCGGCGGTGTCCTCCTGGAACTGGCTGATGCGGATGTAGGCATAGCCGGGTTGCAGTTCGCGCAGCTTCACGCTGGTGACCGAAATCCGCTCGCGCACCAGGTGCATGTCGATCGGCTTGTCGCTCTTCTCGTGCAGGATGGTGAGGGTGATCTTGCTGCCCGGGTCGCCGCGCAGCCGGCGGAACATGTCGTCGACGTTTTCCGGGTCGACCGCCTTGCCGTCGATCTTGACGATGGTGTCGCCCGGCTTGATGCCGGCCCGCGCAGCGGGCGTGTCGTCGATCGGCGCGATGATGCGCAGTGCACCGTCGACCTCAAGCACCTCGATGCCCAGGCCGCTGTACTGGCCGGTGGTGTCTTCGGAGAGCTGCTCCAGGCCCTGCTTGTCGAGGTATTCGCTGTGCGGATCCAGCCCGCTGAGCATGCCGCTGATGGCGGCCTTCATCAGGGTCTTGTTGTCGACCGGCTCGACGTAGGCCTGGCGGATTACCTCGTAGACGCGGCTGAAATTGCGCACGTCGTCCAGGTCGACCGGATCGGGCGCGCTGGCCGCGGCGGCGGGCACGCCCGCGCTCGTGGCGGCGGCCGGCGCGTCCTGCGCATGCAATGGCGCGAACGCCAGCGCGGCGGTCACGGCGCAGGCCAGGGCACGGGGGAACGGTTGCATGCGGAAACTCCTGGTGGTCCGGCGGATTTCGACCGCGCGCGGGCGCAGTCGTTCAAGGGGCATTCCCAGCCTGCGCGGCGGTAAGCGGTCCGTCAACGCCGCTTGGCCAGCCAGCCGCGCGGGTCGACCGGCTTGTTGTCGTGGCGCAGTTCGAAATACACGCCGGTGTTGATGCCCGTCGGCGGCGTGGCAGTGCCGATCGCTTCGCTGGCTTCGACCTGGTCGCCGACGCCGTGCAGCAGGCTTTCGTTGTTGCCGTACATGCTCAGCCAGCCGTCGCCGTGGTTGAGGATGACCAGCAGGCCATAGCCGCGCAGGAAGGCGGCGTAGACGACCCGGCCGCGGGCCACTGCGTGCACTTCGCTGCCGCCGGCGGCCTTGATCAGCACGCCGTTGCCGTAGCTGACCACGGCGCCGGCCGCCGGCCACGGCAGGTTGCCGCGGATGTCGGCCTTGCCGCCGGCGCGGCTGGGCGCGGCCGGGCTGGCCTGCGAACGGCGTGCCGCTTCGCGTGCTGCCTGGTCGATGGCGCGCTGCAGCTTGTCGACGAGCTGGTCGAGCGACTGTGCGTTGCGCTTCATCGCGGCCAGGCGCTGGGCCTCGTCCTTGTACTTGGCGTTCGCCTGCGCGACCAGCTTCTGCTGTGCCGCGCGCTGCGCCGCCAGCGCCCGTGCCTTGTCGGCGCGCTCAGCGCGGGTGGCGGCCAGCGCCTGTTGTTCGGCAGTGATGTCGGCTTCCACTTGCTGCAGGCGGCTCAGTTCGCCCATCAGTTCGGCGACGCGCGCGGCGCGGTCCTGCTGGAAATACTTCGAATAGGCGAGGGCGCGTGCGATCTGCGCCAGGTCCTGGTCACCCAGCAGCAGGCGCAAGTCGGTGCCGCGGCCTAGCGTGTAGGTGGCGCGCAGCAGGTCGGCAATGGCCGCACGCTGCCCGGCCAGCCGCTGGTCGAGCCCTGCACGTTGCTGTTGCAGCTGGTCGAGCTGCTGCTGCTTGGCGGTGAGCGCAGCGTCGGCTTCGCGCAGCGTGCGGGCGGCCTCGGCCAGAGCGTTGGCCTGGCGGGCCAGTTCGGCGTTGGCGCTGTCGCGGTGGGCGGCGGTCTGTGCCTGTTCGCGGGCGAGCGCTTCCATCCTGCTGCGCAGCTCGGTCAGCTGCTGCCTGGCCTGGGCCTGCTGGCCGGAGCTGTCCTGCGCGACGGCGGGCATCGCGGTAGCCAGTGCGACGAGGGCCAGCAGGCGGACGAGGGCACGAAGGGAAGGACGGCGCATGCATCGATTATCCCCGAAGCGGACGCCGCGTAGGGTGGCCTTTAGCCCAACCCCAGACAGCGCGTGCACGTTGGGGCGCTACCATGGCCGGCCGGCGGCGGACAGGCGGTGCAATGGGAACGGTTCGAGCGTGGGGCGCGATCGCAGCCGCCTGGCTGCCACTGGCGGTGGCGGCGCAAACGGTCACCGAACTGCCACCGGTGCCGGTGCCGGCGATGCGGTTGGACATCCCGCTGTTCGACCTGCCAGCCGCCCTGTCCAGCGTGCCGGTGCGCGCCGGCGCGGACGGCAAGCCCGGCGTGAACCTGTCCGAGGTGCTGACCGGCGTGCCTGGCGTGCTCGCGCGCGACCGGCAGGACTACGCGCAGGATGAGCAATTGTCGATCCGCGGGTTCGGCGCGCGTGCCAGCTTCGGTGTACGCGGCGTGCGTCTGTATGCCGATGGCATTCCCGCGACGATGCCGGACGGGCAAGGCCAGGTCTCACATTTCGCGCTGGCGGCGGCCGACCGCGTGGAAGTGTTGCGTGGGCCGTTCTCGGCGCTGTACGGCAACTCGTCCGGTGGCGTGGTGCAGCTATGGAGCGCCGAAGGCGGCCCGGTGCCGGAGCGTACGCTGGAAGCCTACGCCGGTGCCGACGCCAGCCTGCGCCTGGGTGGCGCGGCGCGGGGCATCGCCGGTCCACTCAACTACAGCGTGGCCCTGGGACATTTCCGCACCGACGGCTATCGTGCGCACAGCCGTGCGCAGCGGACGTCAGGCAATGCGCGCCTGGCTTTCGATCTCGGAGAGGGCCGCACGCTCACCGTGGTAGCCAACACGCTGGCGCAGCCGCAGGCGCAGGATCCGCTCGGCCTGACCCGTGACCAGTGGCGGGCCGATCCGCGCCAGGCAGTGGAGGCGGCATTCGCCTTCGACACGCGCAAGCGTCTGCAGCAGCAACAGCTGGGGGCGGTCTGGGAAGCCCGGGGCGACCGCCAGGACGTGCGCCTGATGGGATATGGCGGGCGGCGCGGCGTCACCCAGGTATTGGCGATCCCGCCGGCGGCGCAGCAAAGCCCGCTCAGCGCCGGCGGCGTGGTCGACCTGGATGGTGGCTATGGCGGCGCCGATGCTCGCTGGACGCGTCGCGGCCGGCTCTTCGGACGTCCACTGGAACTGGTCCTGGGGACAAGCTGGGATGCGCAGGACCAGCACCGGCGCGGCTACGAGAACTTCGTCGGCGACGCGCTCGGCGTGCAGGGCGCGCTGCGCCGCAACGAGCTCGACCGCGTGCATGCCTTCGACCAGTATGCGCAGCTCTACTGGCGCCTCGCCCCTCATTGGTCGTTGCTGCTGGGCGCGCGGCACAGTGTGGTGACGTTCCGCGCGTCCGATCGCTACCTCACGGCGGGCAATCCCGACGACAGCGGCCGCACGCGCTACCGGGCGACCACGCCGGTGGCCGGTATCGACTACCGGCCGAGCACGGCGCTGAGGCTCTACACCAGCTACGGCGAAGGCTTCGAGACGCCGACCTTCAACGAGCTCGGCTACCGGCGCGACGGCCAGGCCGGGCTGGCGCTCGACCTGCGTCCCGTGCGCAGCCGCAGCGGCGAACTCGGGCTGAAATGGCGTACGCGCGACGACCTGCAGGTGGAACTGGCGCTGTTCCGTGCGGACAGTCGCGACGAACTGGCGGTGGCAAGCAACTACGGCGGCCGTTCCACCTATCGCAACGTGGGACGCAGCCGCCGCCAGGGCGCGGAACTGTCGCTCGACGGCGAGCTCGGCGACGGCTGGCGCCTGCGGCTGGGCATGACCTGGCTGCAGGCGCGCTTCCGCACCGGCTTCCTCGCCTGCGCCGCCACGCCCTGCCGGGTGCCGGACCTGCCGGTACCGGCAGGCACCCGAGTTCCCGGCGTACCCGATCGCTACGGCTCGCTGCGCCTGGAACGTGGGGGCGACCTGGGCTGGCGCGGTGGGCTCGAACTCGAAGGCGTCGGCGCGGTGCCGGTGGACGACCGCAACAGCGCGGTTGCACCGGGTTACGTGCGTACGGGTGTCGACGTCGGCTATGGAATCGCGCTGGGCGAAGCGCGAATGCATCTGATCGTGCGGGTGGACAACCTGTTCGACCGGCGGACCGTCGGCTCGGTGATCGTCAACGACGGCAACGGCCGCTACTACGAGCCGGCACCCGGCCGAAGCGTGCTGATCGGCATGCGCCTGGACATGTAAGTCTGGCGGTATAGACATCCATGCCAAGAAGGCGCCAGCCAGCCTGCAGACGGCCGTTGCCAAGAGGCATAAGCCGTGCCAGCGGGCCACATGTATCGAAAGTCGGTGCGCGGGGTTAAGTGCTTGTAAGCGGCGCTGGAAAGTGGAAGACTCACCTCGCGCAATTCCCCTCGCCCGCAGTGCTGGCGGCGCACACAAATACCGCTAGACCTCGGGCGCATTGCGCATCCCCACAACCGAGGATCGAGTCATGAAGCCCAACAAGCTCGCTACGGCGTTGGCTTTGCTGTTGACGCCTCTAGGTTACGTTCACGCCCAGACCACCCCGCCTGCCGACACCGCCGGCGCCGTGCCGCCGCCGCAGGACCAGCAGCAGGCGAACCCGCAGCAGACCAGCCCGCAGCAGACCAGCCCCCAACAGGCGCAGCAACTGCAGACCATCACCGTCACCGGTTCGGCGATTCCGCGCATCGACGCGGAGACGCCTTCGCCGGTCACGGTGATCACCGCGGCGCAGATCCAGCGCAGCGGCCTGAAGACCGTCAGCGACGTCGTGCGTGCGATATCGGCCGACAACAGCGGCTCGATCCCGACCGCGTTCACCGCGGGTTTCGCCGCGGGCTCGGCCGGTGTCGCCTTGCGCGGCCTGACCGTCAACTCCACGCTCGTGCTGATCGACGGTCGCCGCTCGACCAACTATCCGTTGGCCGATGACGGCCAGCGCACCTTCGTCGACCTCAACACCATCCCGGTCAACGCGATCGAACGCATCGACGTGCTGAAGGACGGCGCTTCCTCGCTCTATGGCGCCGACGCGATCGCCGGCGTGGTCAACATCATCCTCAAGCACGACTACAAGGGCCTGGAGGGCACGGCCGAAATCGGTACCTCGCAACGCGGCGGCGGTACCACGCGGCGCGTCACGCTCCTGTTCGGTGGCGGCGACCTGCAGAAGGACGGCTGGAACGCCTACGGCAGTGTCGAGGCGCAGAAGGACGACCGCATCTGGGCGCGCGACCGCAGCTATCCCTACAACACGACGGACCTTAGCCCCGGCGGCGGCAGCGACCTCAACTGGGGCCAGCCCGGTTTCAACACCGGCTCGATCGTCCCCATCGTGCAGCCGGCGGTTCCCGGCCTTCCGGGCCCGGGCGGCCAGCAGACCGGGACCGCGGTCCCAGGCGCCCTGTGGCAGCCGCTGGTTCCCTGCGGAGCGGGGACCAGGCTGGTCAGCAACGACCTGGGCAGCGGTTGCGAGCAGAACCAGATTGCCGACTACGTCGACCTGGCGCCCAAGCAGGAGCGCGTGGGCGCCTACGGTCGGTTGACCGTGAAGGTGGGCGACAACAGCGAGGCCTACGTCAGCGGCAGCTACTACCACAACAAGGTGGAGGCCGCGGCCGTGCCGCCGCAGATCCGCGCCGGCACGCCGGTGAACACGCGCTCGATCGTGTTGCCGGCGACCTTGCCCGACGGCTCGGACAATCCGAACGATCCGTTCCCCACCCAGCCGGCCTTGATCACCTATGCCTTCGGCGGCATCCCCGGCGGCGCGAAGAACGTCAACGACAACGTTCGCGTGGTCGGCGGCATCCATGGCGTCTGGGGCGAGTGGAACTACGACAGCGCGCTGGTGATCAACCACAGCTCGCTGGACGTGAACAACTACGGCTTCCTCAACTACGCCGCGCTGATCAGTGCGGTCAACAACGGCACGTACAACTTCGTCGATCCGTCGCAGAACTCGCCCGAACTGCTCGCCCAGCTGGCGCCGGTGCTGCACAAGAAGTCGACTACCGACCTGCAGTCGCTGGACTTCCACGTCACGCGTCTGTTGTGGGACCTGCCGGGTGGCTCGCTGGGACTGGCCACGGGCGTCGACCTGCGCCGCGAGAAGCAGTCCGATCCGGACCTCAATCCCGGCTTGTCAGCGCAAGGCCTGGGCGTGGCGCACACGTTCGGCAAGCGCACGGTGAAGGGCGCCTACGTCGAACTGGACGCACCGTTCCTTGAGTCGCTGGAAGTGGACGTGTCCGGTCGCTATGACAAGTACTCCGACTTCGGCAGCAACTTCTCGCCCAAGGTGGGTTTCAAGTGGAAGCCGATCGAGTCGCTGGCGATCCGCGGCACCTGGTCGAAGGGTTTCCGCGCCCCGAGCTTCGCCGAGAATGGCTCCAGCGAATCGGAAGGCTTCGCCACCTATAACCTGCCGGACGATTACGTGGCCGCCCACGGCAGTGACGCCTACACGCGTCCTTATGGCCTGGCCTTCGACACCATCGGCAATCCCAACATCCGGCCGGAGAAATCCAAGAGCTGGACCTTTGGCGTGCTGTGGCAGCCGAGCGACCAGTTCAGCGCTTCGGTGGACTACTACGACATCAAGAAGACCGGGGTGATCGGCCAGTTCGATCCGCAAGCGGTGCTCGATGCCTATTTCGCCGGTACGCCATTGCCACCGGGTTCGGCGATCGTCCCCGACGTGCCCGATCCGGAGCACCCGACGCTGCTGCCCAAGCCGGTGGTGGTGCAGGCGCCCTACGTCAACCAGAACTCGCTGCAGACCAAGGGCGTGGACCTGGACCTGATCGGCAACTTCACCTTCGGTGACAACCTGAAGCTGCGCAGCGAGTTCAGCGCCACGCGCATCTTCGAGTGGAACCTCACCCTGCAGGACGGCACGGTGCAGCGCTTCGTCGGCACGCACGGCGTCTATGCGGTGTCCTCCGGTGCGGGTACGCCGCGCGACCGCGCGACCTGGTCGAACAGCTTCATGTTCGGCCCGGCCACGATCACCGGCACGCTGTACTACACCAGCGGCATCAGCATGACCTCGCCCGACGCCGGCGAGGGATGCATCTCCACCGACGATGCCGGCAACCCGTACCCGCCCAGCTGCCACGTCGGCGCCTGGACGCAGTTCGACCTGACCGGCAACTACGACTTCAACGACCATTTCTCGGTCTATGCGTCGGTCCTCAATGCGCTCAATCGCCGAGCGCCGTTCGATCCGGCGAACTATGCCGGGGTCAACTACAACCCGACCTGGTCGCAGATGGGTATGGTCGGACGCTTCTACACGGTCGGCGTGAAATACAAGATGTGACCTTCCCGCCGTGGGTTCCCGGGACGGCGCGCCGTTTCTGGCGCGCCGTTCTTTATTCGCGACAATGGAATCTTTCTTCCCACCCGAGCTGCTCATGTGCCTGATCGCCTTCGCCTGGAACGCCCACCCGCGTTGGCGCTTGCTGCTGGCGGGCAACCGCGACGAATACCACGCCCGTCCCAGTGCCCCGCTGGCACGCTGGGACGACGCGCCGGTGATCGCCGGTCGCGACCTGGAGGCGGGCGGCACCTGGTTGGGTGTGAACCCGGGCGGGCGCTGCGCCACGGTCACCAACGTGCGCGACCCGCGCGATCCGCAGGCCGGCCTTTCGCGCGGCTGGCTGGTGACCGATTTCCTGCGTGGCGAGGCCGGTGCCACCGTGCACGCACAGGCCTTGAGCGAGGTCGCCGGGCAATACCGTCCGTTCAACCTGCTCACCTTCGACGCGCACGATGCGTTCTACCTGGGCAACCGGCCCGTGCCGCGAGCGCAGGCCGTCACGCCCGGCGTGCATGGATTGTCCAACGCCGATTTCAACACGCCCTGGCCGAAGACGCGGCAGCTGATGGCGCGACTGCAGGCGTGGCTGGAAGACAGGGCGGCCGATGACTTCGCGCCGCTGTTCGATGCACTGGCGGACGAGCGCCCAGCCCTTGATGGCGATTTGCCCGATACGGGCGTTGGCATCGAACGCGAGCGCTGGCTATCGGCGGCTTTCATACGGGGTGCCGACTACGGTACGCGCGCCAGTACGGTGGTGGCGATCGACCATGCCGGACACGGGCGGATCGTCGAGCGGCGGTTCGGGCCAAACGGACGCCCATACGGCCAGCTGGAAACGGCTTGGTAGGAGCGGGTCCTGCTTCGTCGCACTGCCTTTGCTCCCTCTCCATGCCGGGGGCTGGGGTGGGGCCGCTCTGGCGAACAGACTCCCGTGCCTTGCCTTCTCGCCGGGCACACCCACTCTGCGAGCCCCGGCTTTTCACCCGCATCCGGGCGGGGAGAAGCTTCGGGTTGCACGTAGGCATCGGCTCGCCCGTGCATCGGGCGCACCCTACGCGAACGACCGGCCCACGCCCCTGCTATCCGCCTGGCCCGGTCGCTACGGTGTGTAACTTGCCCACGCGAGGGAACGCTCGATGCGACAGGGATCGCACTGGTGGATGCTGGCCGGATGGCTGCTGGCCAGGCCGTGCATGGCCGCATGCCCGGCCTGGGATGCACCGCGTGCCGCGCACGAATTGCAGGCCCTGCACGATCAGCTCGACGGCTGGAACCACGCCTACCGCACCGAAGGCCGTTCGCCGGTCGACGATGCGATCTACGACCAGGCGCTCGCCCGCTACGAAGGCTGGCGCGCCTGCTTTCCCGCGCAGGCACCGCCGCCGTTGGCGCACCTGGCCGATGCCAGCGGCCCGGTGCGCACGCCGGTGGCGCAGACCGGCCTGGCCAAGCTGCCGGATGCCAAGGCCGTGCAGGCCTGGATGGCGGCCCGCGACAACCGCGACCTGTGGGTGCAACCCAAGGCCGACGGCGTGGCGGTAACCCTGCTGTACGTCGATGGACGACTACGCCAGGCGGTCAGCCGCGGGGATGGGCTGCACGGCTCCGACTGGACACGGCAGGTGCAACGCATCGACGCGGTACCAAAGCGCCTGCCGCATGCGCCTGCACGCGTGGTGCTGCAGGGTGAACTGGTCTGGTGGTTGCCCGGGCACCGGCAGGCGCATGACGGCGGCGTGCGTGCGCGGGCCGACGTCGCCGGCGCGCTCGCGCGCGAACCGTTCGATGCGCAGGCCGCCTCGCGCATCGGACTGTTCGTGTGGGACTGGCCCAGCGGTCCCGCGGACATGCACGCGCGCCTGACCGGCCTGCAGGCAATGGGCCTGGGCGCCAGTGCCGCACTGACGCACCCGGTGCACGACCTGGCCGGGGTACGGCAGTGGCGCGAGCGTTGGTACCGTCAGGCGCTTCCCTTTGCCACCGACGGCACCGTGCTGCGGCAAGGGCATCGGCCGCATGCCCGCGACTGGCAGCCGGCACCGCCGGACTGGGCGGTCGCCTGGAAGTACCCGCCCGCCCAGGCGCTGGCCACCGTGCGTGCGGTGGACTTCCGCCGCGGGCGGCGCGGCGGCGTCAGCGTCGTGCTGGAACTGGAGCCGGTGGTGCTGGACGACCGCACGGTGCAGCGCGTCAGCGTGGGTTCGTTGGCGCACTGGCGCAGGCTCGACGCGCGGCCGGGCGACCAGGTATCGATCTCGCTGGCGGGCCTCACCATCCCGCGTTTCGACGCCGTGGTGTGGCGCACGCGCGAACGCGCCGCCGTTGCCGTGCCCGAGGAGGCCGGGCGCGATGGCCTGGATTGCTGGCACCCGAAAGCCGGTTGCCGGCGCCAGTTCCTTGCGCGGCTTGTCTGGCTCGGCGGAGGGCAGGGGCTGCGCCTCGACGGCATGGGCGAAACCACCTGGCGCGCGCTCATCGACGCCGGACGGATGCCAAGCCTGCTCGACTGGCTGAGCCTGACGCCCACGCAAATGGCGGCGGTACAGGGCGTGGGTTCCGCACGTGCCGTGCGTCTGGTGCAGGCATTCACGCATGCACGCACGGAAAGCTTCGACCGCTGGTTGCTCGCGCTGGGCATGCCGCCGGCCGGCAAGGCCTCGCTGCCCGACTGGGCCACGCTGGCCGGCCGCAGCGCCGCCGACTGGGAGGGCGAGCCGGGCGTCGGCCCCGGCCGTGCTTCCCGGTTGCACGCCTTCTTTCATCATCCGGACGTGGTGGCGCTGGCTGTGCGATTGCACGCGGCTGGCGTGGCGGGCTTCTGAACCGCGTTGGGTGTCCGCGGATCGGCGACAGCGCGTACCGCGCGATGGAGCAATTCGCTGCAGCGGGCCAGCAACCCTAGGCGAGGATTTCGCCGTCGACGTAATACCAGCGCCCGTCCTCGCGCACGAACCGACTCACCTCGTGCAGCCGCTGTGCGCGCCCGCCGCCATAGCGCAGGCGGGCGACGAACTCGACCACCGCTTCGCCGGTACCGTGCTGGTGGCGCTTGACCGACAGGCCGAGCCAGCTCGGTGCCGGTTGCTGCGTGGCCAGCTTCAGGTGTGCCGGGCGCGTGCTGGGGTGCCAGGTGGCCAGCAGGTAATCCTCTCGCTTGAGCACGTAGGCGCTGTAGCGCGAGCGCATCAGTGCCTCGGCCGTCGGTGCGGGTGAACCCTCGTGCAGCGGACCGCAGCAGTGCATGTAACCGACGGTATTACCGCAGGGACAGGGCGTGAGAGTGTCGACGGCGCGCACGTTGTGAGGGCAGGTATCTGGCAGGACGCTATGGCCATCCTGCCGACTCGGCGGGAAATTGCAATGCGCCAGCGTCGCTCAATCCACGCGCTGGCGCGAGAGCAGCAGTGGCGCGAGGTCGTAACCCATGCGTCGGGCGATCCCCTTGAGCTCCTCGAACAGGTGGTAGTCCATGCGCGCATCGCGGCCGAGGATCCACAGGTAGCGCCGCTGCGGTTCGCCGATCACCGCCCAGCGATAGTCACGGTCCAGGCCGATCACCCAGTGCTCGTTCCACACGAAGCGCAGCCGTTCCAGCCACGCCGGGGCGAAGCGCAGTTGCAGCTTGGCCGGTTCGCGCAACCGCTCGGGCTGGCGCATCACGCCGTGCACTTCGCTCATGCTTCCATCACCCGCACGGCAGGCACTGTGCACCGCGATCAGGCCGTCGTCGCGCGAGGCATATTCCAGCGTGAGTTCACCAGCGCACCGCCGCTGGAACGGCAAAGGCAGCCAGGCCACGCCATGCCAGCGGCCGAGGAAGCGGTCCAGGTCCAGCCAGGGCACGGCTTCGACGCCACGCGATCCGAGGTTGCCGGTACTCGATGGGCGCTGTGGCGGCCGCCTGCCTGTGTGCTGGCGCATGCTGCTCCCTGGGTGCACGAAAGAACGCCCATGAAGCACGCGAAGCAATCAATCCGGCGTCAACCGCAGAACGCGCAGTGCCGGCAACAGATGCAGGCGCTTCCACGCAAGGTAGCGACAAGCCCGCGCTAAGCCAGGCCCGAAGGACGCGTTCGGGGCACGGAGACACGCCACACCAGGCAACGGTTGTTGGCCGGCATGGCGTGGTCCTGCAGCAGGCCGAAACCGGCAGCCTGCGCCAAGGCGTCCACCGCCTCGGCATCGCGCAGGCCCATGCGCGGGTCGCGCGCCGCCAGCGCGCGGTCGAACCCGGCGTTGCTGTCGCTGGTGTAGCGCCCGCCACGATTGAACGGCCCATAGATCGCCAGCACCGCAGCGTCGCTGGTTATCTCCGGCAGGCGTGCGAAGAGTCGCTCGACCTCCGGCCAGCCCATGATGTGCAGCGTATTGGCGCTGAACACCGCGTCGTAGCGAGCGGACGGCCAGGCACCCGCAACGTCGAGCTCCAGCGGCGCAGGCGTGTTCGGCAGCGCGGCTTCGGCCAGCCATGCACGGATGCCGGGCAGTTGCGCCGCGCGGTCGGAACATTGCCACTGGAGCCACGGCATCGCCGCGGCGAAATGCACCGCATGCTGGCCGGTGCCGCTGCCGATCTCCAGCACGCGCCTGCAATGCGCAAACGCCTCGCCCAGCACACCCAGGATGGGCTCGCGATTGCGTTCGCAGGCGGGTGCGAACGGCTTGTCCATGCCAAGCGGTCGGCTCAGGCCGAGCGGTTCAGGCCGGGCGGCCGCGCAGCACGCGGGCGGGCAGCATCAGCAGTGCGCCGAGGAAGGCGAACACCGCGTGCAGGGTGATGCCGACCAGTCGGAACGGCAGCGACACCAGCCAGACGATCGGCCAGAGCACCAGCGCCAGCAGCGCGAGCGGCCAGCAGAACACGAGCAGCAGCAACCAGAGCAGGAAACCGACCATGACCTGTCCTCGGGTGGTGGGAATGTCGACTCTAGCGCGCGCCGGGGCTGCCGCGTAGATGACTCACGACACCTCAATGCATGCCCGGCATCGGGTCGACGCCGATCAGCCAGCGATGCAGCCAGAACGCGAACACCGCCCAGGCCACCACGCCGATGGCCACCGCCAGCGCATCGCCCCGCAGCGTGGCGGGCGGGTAGCGCATGCCGGTCAGGCGATCGCGCTGGCGTAGCCAGACCGCCATCGGCAGCGCCCACGCCAGGAACGCGCCGAACAGCACCACGTCATACAGCATGCCGGTAGCGAGCAGGTGGCCGGATGCCCACACCAGCACGCCCAGCAGCATTGGCTGGCCCAGCACCGACTTGATGTGGTTGCGCGGCACGTACGCCGCCGCCACCAGCACGAAGGCGACCAGGGTGAACAACGCATTGAGGTGAACGAGTGCCAGCGGCGGCACATACAGTGCCAGGGGCAACTGCCGCGCCCGCCCGAAGCCGATGCAGACCAGCGCCAGCCCGGCCAGTGCCACCAGGGCGAACAGCGCCTTCCACGGCCGCTCGCCGAAGCGCTTGATCTGCCGCTGGCGCCAGTGCGGAAAGAACAGGGGCAGCGCGTGTACGCCGAGAAAGACGAACAGACCGTAGATCATCAGCTGCATCGCGGTTCTCCCTCGGATCGGAGTCCGGATCATAGGCGCGCACCGGCGAGTTGCCGTGACGGCGGCCGCCAACGGGTGCGAGCTGCTTCAGCCGGGCTTGGCAAGCACCACGAGCACCGCGCTGCCGGGGGCCAGTTCCAGTTGCGCCGGCGCCGTCGCCGCCCGCAACCAGGCATCGCCGGCCACAAGCACGTCGTCGTCCAGCTGCAGCCGGCCCCGCGCGCAGTAGAGCAGCACGGTATGCGGATGCAGGATGGCATCCATGGGCTCGCGCCAGATGCAGACCTGTCCGCGCACGCGGCCGCGGCGGGTCATCAGGTTGAAGTCGCGGGTGGGGCCGCCGGCCAGCGTCACCGCCACCTGCGCTTCCCCTGGAAAGGCGAACGGCGCGAACGGTTCGGTCAGCGCGTGCACGCGGCCGTCGTCCATCGCCATGCTGAAACCCTCGCCGTCGAGCAGCACGATGGTGCGGTCGATGCCGGGGAAGGCGGAGAACGGCGCGGCACTGTCGACCTCGGCCACGCTCACGCGCCAGAGAAAGTCGTCCATGCCGGCGGCGGGCGGTTGCACCGCCAGTTCGCGGGTGCGGCCCCGGCCATTCTTCCAGGGACGGGCGGGGCAGTCGTGCAGATGGAGGATCGGCATGGCGCCGATTGTAGGTGACTGGCCTGCGGCCCTAGGCGACGTGCTCGATCACCCGCTGGAACGGCGGCAGCGCACGCAGCATGCCGGCGCCGTAGCGTTTGGTGACCACGCGACGGTCCAGCAGCACGATGCGCCCGCGGTCGGTCTCGCTGCGGATCAGGCGGCCGCAGTACTGCGTGAGCAGCCGGGTGGCCTCGGGAATGCTCACCTCCAGGAACGGATTGCGCCCGCGCGATTCCAGCCATTCGGCATAGGTCGCGCCGACCGGATCGGTCGGCACGGCGAACGGCAACTGGGTGATCACCACCGTCTCGCACAGCTTGCCGGGCAGGTCCAGGCCTTCGCCGAAGGAGGCCAGGCCGAACAGCGTGCTGCCCTTGCCCGACTCGACGTCGGCAATGTGCTCGGCGATCAGCTGCGCCTTGCCGAGCGAACCTTGCGCGCGCACCTTGCGCACCTTGTCGATCGGCAGCCTTTGCAGCACGCGGTCGAGCTTGGCGCGCGAGGTAAACAGCACCAGGTTGCCTGCGGCCCAGTCCAGGTGATCGGCGAGCCAGTCGCAGATGGCCTGCGCGTGCGCTTCGCGCGCGTCGGGCAGCACGTCGATCGCCGGCACTTCCAGCCGCGCCTGCGCGGCCAGGTCGAACGGCGAGGGCAGGCTCAGCGTGACGGCGTCGTTCGGCAACCCCACCGCATCGGCGAAGCCACGAAAGTTGCCGCCCGCGCTCAAGGTCGCCGAGGTCAGCACCACGCCGCTGGCGTTGCCCCACAGGACGTGGCGCAGCAGGCCGCCGGCGGAAACGGACGAGGCGTGGCACACCAGTTGCTGGTCGCCAGCGAGCGTGACCCAGCGCGCCAGCGGTGGCGCGTTGTCGGCATCGTCGCCGGCCCAGGCGCGCCAGGTGCGCTCCTGCCGGTCCAGCCGTTCCAGCGCCATGCCCAGCTCGCGCGCCAGTGCTTCCTGGGTCGGACCGCCATCGGTCATTTCCACCACCGCGCGGCGCACGGCAGTGAGCCAGCGCTGGATCTCGGCGGTCTGCGCGTGCAATGCCTGCGACTGCGTCACCCAGTCCTCCGGCAGCTGGCCGAGCGAGCCGCGGTAGATCGGTTCGCTCTCGCCCGGGTCGGGCAGCCACGCCAGGCGGATCGCCTTCTCCAGTTCCTCCAGCCCGTCGCTGAGTTCCTGCAGCCTGGCGTCGCCCGCGTCCAGCGAGAGCTTGCCCAGCGATTCCTTGTCGGTAAGCGAATAGGCCGCGTGCACCTGCCGTGCAAGGCGGCTCAACTGGCGCACGCTGGCGCCCAGGTACACCTCGGCGGCGCCGCGGTCGATCGCCTTGGCTGGCACGTGGTGCGCCTCGTCGAACACGTACACCGTCTCGGCGGGCTTGGGCAGGATCACGCCGCCCCAGCCCTCGTCCTCGCCGGGCATGGTGAGGTCGGCGAGCACCAGGTCCTGGTTGGCGACGATCAGCTCGGCGTCCGCCACCGCGCGACGCGCGGCGAAGAACGGGCAGTTCATGAAGTGGATGCACTTGCGGCCGGTGCAGCCGCCCGCGCTGGTGGTGAGCATGGGCCTGAGGAAGTCGCCGACCGGTTCGGGCGCGGCATCCATGTCGCCGTTCCACTCGCCGCGCTCGAACGCACCGGCCAGCTTGGACAGCGCCTGCTTGTCGCGTTCGGCCGGCGGCTTGGACCACAGCGCGAGATCCGCGTCGAAGCCCAGGCCTAGCTGTCCCGCCTCCGCGCCCATGCTCTGGCGCGCCATGGCCAGGTTGCGCGGGCACAGATAGCGGCCGCGGCCCTTGGCCAGCGCCACCTTGGCCTCGTGCCCGGCGAGCTTGAGATAGAGCGGGATGTCGCGTTCGACCAGCTGCTCCTGCAGCGCCACCGTGGCGGTGGCGATCAACAGCTTCTTCTTCTGTGCCCGCGCCACTTCCATGCCGGCGATCAGGTAGGCCATGGACTTGCCGGTGCCGGTAGGCGCCTCGATCGCCGCCGCGCCGCCCTCGGCCGCCAGCGCCTTGGCCACCTCGGCGATCATCCGCCCCTGCGCGGCACGCGGGCGGAAGCCGGGCAGGCCTTCCTTCAGGCGCGCGTACGCGGCGCGAATCGCGTCCTTGGTGGCGTCGGTGAGCATGGCGCGATTCTACCGGCCGCCGGTCGATGCAGGGCGCGCCTGCATCGCATCCACGCGATTCAAGATACGGTCACGGCGGCCGATCTTGTGGTAAGCATCAACGGCGGGCATGAGCGAGGACGGTACGCTATTCCCATGAAGCGGCACGGTTGCAATGGGCGGGGGCGTCGCCGCGCCGGTCGCTACGGCGATTGCGCGGACCGGCGAGGCGCGCGCGCGTGAACGTTCGCGCCACGCCCCTGCCGCCGCCGCGCGATGGCCAGGAGGCCTGGCTGACCCGGCTGGTCGGGGCCACCACGCCCACCGAGGTCGCCGAGGTCATCGCGAGCTTTGCGCAGGCACTGACCGGCTGCCGCGACGTCACCGTGGCCTGGACCAGTACCGGCCTGTCGCGCGCTTACAGCAGTGGCGCACGCGCGGTGGACCATGAGCGCATCGGCCAGCTCCACGCGCGGCTTGCCCTCGACCCGGCAGGCGCCCTGATCGAGGGCAACGAGCTGGCGCTGCGCCTGCTTTTGCAGGAACGTGCCGTCATGCTGCTGCAGCTGGAACGCGGCCAGGCGGGCGAAGCCTTGCTGGCGCAGTTGCAGCCATTGCTCGACCTGGCCGGCGTGCACCTGCGGCGGTCCATCAGGCTGGCCGACCTGGAGGACTCGCACAAGCAGCTGGTCCGCTCCGAGGCACTGCAGCGCGCCCTGTTCGCCATTTCCGACCTGGCCGGATCGGACCTGGACATGCCCGAGATGCTGCGGCGCATCCACAGCATCATCAGCACGCTGATGTACGGCGAGAATTTCTTCATCGTGCGCAGCGATCCGCAGCAGGGCACGATGCGCTTCCTCTACTACGCCGACGTCGAGGATACCGACGCGCCGGATACCAGCCACGACGTGCCGCTGGAAAGCCTGCGCAATTCGATGACCTGGCACCTGCTCACCGGCGGCAAGGCGCTGATGGGCAGCCTCGAGGCGATCCGCCGCCAGGTGACCGGCACCTTCGCGCCTTCCGGCCCGGAAGCGATCGACTGGCTCGGCGTGCCGATGCTGCGCGACGGGCAGGTGCACGGCGCGCTGGTAGTGCAGAGCTACCAGGCCGGCATCGGCTTCTCCGAGGACGACCGCGCGCTGCTGGAATTCGTCGGCAGCCACGTGCTCACTGCGCTGGAGCGCAAGCAGAGCAAGGACGAACTGGAGGAGCGCGTGCGCCTGCGCACGCAGGAGCTGGCCGCCGCCAACCGCGGCCTGCAGCAGGAAGTGCTCGAGCGCCAGCGCGCCGAGCGGCTGCAGGCCACGCTGTTCCACCTGGCGCAGCTGGCCACCGCCGACATCGACGAGAACGAGTTCTACGAGCACACCCACGCGGTGGTCGGCGAGCTGATCAACGCGGAGAACTTCTTCATCGCGCTGCTCTCGGACGACCGCAAGAACCTGGTGTTTCCCTATTACGTCGACGCCGGCGTGCGCAAGGCGCAGGAACGCCCGCTCGGGCGCGGCCTGTCCGAATACGTGCTGCGTACCGGCCGGCCGTTGCTGGGCTTCCACGAAGACATGGCGTCGCTGGCCGCGCAGGGCGAGATCGACCTGCTCCGCGTGGGCCGTCCGGCGGTGTGCTGGCTGGGCGTGCCGTTGCGGGTCGACGAGGAGGTGATCGGCCTGGTCACCGTGCAGAGCTACACGCTGTCGGTCGACTACGACCAGGCCGACCAGGAGCTGCTCACGTTCGTGGCGATGCAGATCGCCAACAGCATCCATCGCCGGCGCGCCGCCGCCTCGCTGCAGCGTGCCTACGCCGAGCTGGAACTGCGCGTGGCCGAGCGCACCTCCGAGCTGCGGCAGGAGATCATCGAGCGAGAGCGCATCCAGGACCAGCTCAAGCACGAGGTGATGCACGATGCGCTGACCGGCCTGCCCAACCGCGGCTTCCTGCGCGATCGGCTCGAACGCGTGCTGGCGATCCTGCAGCGCGAGCCGGGTCGCCGCTGCGCACTGCTCTACCTGGACGTGGACCGCTTCAAGGTCATCAACGACAGCCTCGGCCACCTGGCCGGCGACAACTTCCTCAAGGCGATCGCGCAGCGCCTGCACGACTGCGTGCGCGAGCCGGACGTGGTGGCACGGCTGTCCGGCGACGAGTTCGCGATCCTGCTGGAGGACATCGAGGTTCCGGCCGCCGCGATGGCGGTGGCGCAGCGCGTGCTCGAGGCGCTGAGCGTGCCGCTGCAGATCGCCGGGCGCGAACTGGCACCCTCGGCCAGCATGGGCATCGCCATCGGCGACAACACCTACACCACCGCCGACGAGGTGCTGCGCGACGCGGACATCGCGCTCTACCGGGCCAAGGAACAGGGCCGCAACCGCTACGAGCTGTTTGACGAAACGCTGGCCAAGAACGTGGTCGACGTGCTGACGATGGAGGGCGAGCTGCGCCAGGCGCTGCAGCGCGACGAGTTCGAGCCCTACCTGCAGCCGTTCTGCCGGCTCGAGGACGGCGCGGTGGTCGGCTACGAGGCACTGCTGCGCTGGAACCATCCGCTGCTGGGCGTGCTCGGCCCGGCCGATTTCCTCAGGGTGGCGCAGGACAGCGGGCACATCGAGGCGATCGACTGGCGGCTGTTCGAGCGCGGCTGCGAGCGCTTCCTGCAGCTGCCGGACGAGGACACCTTCCTCACCTTCAACGTCTCCGCGCTGCACCTGCGGCACGGCGATTTCGACGCGCGCCTGGTGCACCTGCTCGAACGTACCGGGCTGCCGCCCTGGCGGCTGATCGTGGAGGTCACCGAGGGCTCGCTGCTGGACAACCCCGAGCAGGTGCGCGCGATGCTCGAACGCCTGCGCGCGATCGGCGTAGGCGCGGCGCTGGACGACTTCGGTACCGGCTATTCCTCGCTGAGCTACCTGCACTCGCTGCCGCTGCGCATGTTGAAGATCGACCGCGCCTTCGTGCATGCGCTGGGCGAGGAGGAACACACCACCGCGACCACCGTGGTCGCCGCCATCCTGGCGCTGGCACGGGCGCTCGGCATCCAGGTCATCGCCGAAGGCATCGAGACGCCTGCGCAGAGACAGGCCTTGCTGGAGATGGGTTGCGAGCTGGGCCAGGGCTACCTGCTCGGGCGCCCGGCGCCGATCGGGCAGTGGCGGGTGCGCGAACGCGACGCGGAGTAAGCCAGCCTCACCGCCGGCGCCGCCTTTGCGCCCTCTCCCCTTCGGGGAGAGGGCTTCACATTGGGCAAGGTTCTACCGCGAGGCAACTATCGCGATGCGTTGATCGCCAGCGCCACCGCCTCAGCCACACGGATGCCGTCGACCGCGGCGGACAAAATGCCGCCGGCATACCCCGCGCCTTCGCCGGCGGGGAACAGCCCGCGCGTGTTGAGGCTCTGGTAGTCGCCTTCGTTGCGCCGAACGCGCACCGGTGAGGAGGTGCGCGTTTCCACGCCGGTCAGCACCGCGTCGTGCATCGAGAAACCGCGGATCTGCCGGTCGAACGCCGGCAACGCCTCACGGATCGCGCCGATGGCGTAGTCAGGCAAGGCGGTGGACAGGTCGGTAAGGTGCACGCCCGGCTTGTACGAGGGCAGCACTTCGCCGAGCGCCTGCGAGGGCCGCCCGGCGAGGAAGTCGCCCACCCGCTGTGCCGGCGCGGTGTAGTCGCCGCCACCCATCGCGAAGGCGTGCGACTCCCAGTGGCGCTGCAGCGCGATCCCGGCGAGCGGCCCTTCGCCATAAGGCGCGAAGTCCTCCGGCGTGATGCCGCAGACGATCGCCGCATTGGCGTTGCGTTCGTTGCGCGAGTACTGGCTCATGCCGTTGGTCACCACGCGACCCGGCTCGGAGGCCGCCGCCACCACGGTGCCGCCCGGGCACATGCAGAAGCTGTACACCGAGCGCCCGCTCTGGCCGGCCTTGTTGCCGTGATGGACCAGTTTGTAGTCGGCCGCGCCGAGGATGGGATGGCCGGCCTGCGGGCCGAAGCGAGCACGGTCGATCACCGATTGCGGATGCTCGATGCGAAAGCCGATCGAAAAGGGCTTGGCCTCCAGGTGGACGCCGCGCGCGTGCAGCATCTCGAAGGTGTCGCGCGCGCTGTGGCCGACGGCCAGCACCACGTGGTCCGAGCGCAATGCCTCGCCACCGGCCAGCCGCACGCCGCGCACGTGCCGCGCGCCGTCGGCGTCGATCTCGACCAGCAGGTCCGCCACGCGCTGGTCGAAGCGGATCTCGCCACCGAGCGCCTGGATCGTCGCGCGCATGTTCTCCACCATCGTCACCAGCCGGAAGGTGCCGATGTGCGGCTTGCTGACGTAGAGGATCTCCTCCGGCGCGCCCGCCTTGACGAACTCCGTCAGCACCTTGCGCCCGTGGTGGTGCGGGTCGGAGATCTGGCTGTGCAGCTTGCCGTCGGAGAAGGTGCCGGCGCCGCCCTCGCCGAACTGCACGTTCGATTCCGGATGCAGGTTGCGCTTGCGCCACAGATCCCAGGTGTCCTTGGTGCGCTCGCGTACCGCCTTGCCGCGGTCGAGCACGATGGGCTGGTAACCCATCTCGGCCAGAATCAGCGCGGCGAAGATGCCGCACGGGCCGAAGCCGACCACGACCGGGCGATGCTCCAGCCGCTGCGGCGCCCGCGCCACCGGGTGGTAGCTGGTGTCGGGCGTGGGCTGCACGTGGCGGTCGTCGGCGAAGCGTGCGAGCACCCCGGCCTCGTCGGCCACCGCCACGTCCAGCGTGTAGATCAGCGCGATCGCGCCACGCTTGCGTGCGTCATAGCCGCGGCGGAACACGCTTATGCCGCGCACCGCGGCAGCCGGCACTTTCAGGCGCGCGCGCACCGTCTCCGCCAGGGCTTCGGGCGGATGGTCGAGGGGAAGCTTCAGGTCGGTCAGTCGCAGCATGGGCTCGCACGGGATCGGGCCACCACGACCAGGACGGCCGTGGTTACGCCAGGCTGCGTATTGTCCGCGTCCCGGGCTCGCCGGGACAAGGCGAGGGCGCCGGGTGACGTGGTTTGGCAGCCATTGCCCCCAGGGGCTCAGGTCGCCGCGTCCGCGTCGCCGGATGGCGGTGACGCGGCACGTCGGTCATGCCGCGAGAATGGTCCGGAACTGCTCGCCGGTGGCCTGCGGGTGCAGCAGCACCACGCGCGAGCCGTACTTGCGCGCGGCCGGCGTGCACAGCTCGCCATCGTCGGTGACCACCGCCAGCGGCGTGGGATGGCACGGATCGACCGGGCGCCGGTAGACGAGGCCGTGCTGCGGCCCGCCGGCGATGATGCATTCGAAGTACTTGTCCATGGACTGGCCCGATGGTTGGAAACTCGGGCCAGTACAAGCAGGGCGCGCGCCACCCGTCGATGGCGAGTGTGCGCCCGGTCACGCTTTGCGACGTGCCGGAAAACCGGCGCACCGGATGCGTTCAGCAAGGCGCGACGGCGAACCGTCGCGCCCGGCAGGTCACTGCTGCGCGCCGGCGATGAAGTCGGTCTTGCCCAGCTCCGCGCCTGCCTCGCGCAGGATCACGTAGGTGGTGGTGCAGTGGAAGTACAGGTTCGGGATCACGAAGCCGAAGAGGTAATCCTGGCCCTTGAAGTCCATCTCGCCGTTGCGCATCTTCAGATGGATCTCGCGGCCCTCACTGCCGTCGATCTGCTCGGCCTTGAAGCCCTGGACGTAATCGATCACGCGCTGGATGCGCGCGTACAGCTGCTCCAGCGTGGTCTCGTTGTCCTCGAACGAGGCCGGTTCCACGCCGGCCAGCCGGGCGGTGCCGCGCGCGGCCATGTCGCAGGCGATCTGCACCTGCTTGGTCAGCGGCAGCATGTCGGGGATCAGGCGGGTGCCCAGCAGCACCTCGTCGGTGACGTTCCTGGCCTTGGCGTGCGCCTCGCCCTTCTTCAGCACGTGGGCGAGGTTGGACAGCGCGCGCACGAACACGGGAACGGAAGCCTGGTACATGGAAAGCGTCATGGAAAACTCCTTGTCGTCAGTGGGAGGAATCGTGCGGCAGCGCGTGCGGCGCATCCGCGTCGGGGATGTCCGTTGCGCCTGCCAGGGGTGCGGTATGCGCGGTCACCCGCGCGGCAATCACCGTGCCGACGGCCAGCAGCAGCGCCGACAGCACGAAGGCCAGCCCGGGCAGGTGCACCGGCGAGCCGGGCGCGATCGAGAAGGCGAACACCTGCGCGAACAGGTACGGGCCGAAGATGCCGGCGAAGCTGCCCAGGCTGGTGATCGCACCCTGCAGCCGGCCCTGTTCGGACGGGTCGACCTGGTGCGTCATGATCGCCTGGATCGGCGGTCCGGACAGGCTCCACAGCGCCATCAGCGGGATGCCGGCGAGGAACAGCCAGCCCTGGCCGGCCACGCCCATCAGCAGGAACGCACCGATGCCGCAGGCCATGCCGGCCAGCAGCACGCGCCGCTCGCCTAAGCGCGGCGTCAGCCGGCCGGTGAGGAATGCCTGCACCGAGCCGTCGCAGGCCCCCACCAGCATCAGCACGAAGCCGACCGCCTGCGGGCCCCAGCCATAGCGGTAGTCCGCGTACAGCACGAAGGTGGTCTGCAGTACGTAGTGCGCCAGGTACACCAGGAACATCACCACCCCCAGCCCGAGCACCTGCGGATGGCGCCGCAGCAGCTTGAGCGAGCCCAGCGGGTGGGCACTGTGCAATTCGAAGCGCGGCGTGCGGCGCTCCTTCGGCAGCGACTCGGGCAGGATGAAAAACCCGTACAGGAAATTGCACAGCGCCAGCGCGCCGGCGACCCAGAACGGCAGCCGCAGCGAGATGTCGCCGAGGAAACCGCCCAGGCCCGGCCCGACGATGAAGCCCAACCCAAATGCGCCGCCGAGCATGCCGTAGGCTGCCGCCCGCTTTTCCGTGGGCGTGATGTCGGCGATGTAGGCGTTGGCGGTGGTGAAGCTTGCCGCGGTCATGCCCAGCAGGGCGCGGCTGACGAACAGCAGCCACAGCGTCGGCGCCAGCGCCAGCACCACGAAATCGACGGCCAGCCCCAGGTTGGAGATCAGGATCACCGGTCGCCGCCCGAAGCGGTCCGACAACGCACCCTGCACGGGGGAGAAGGCGAACTGCACCACCGCGAACACGGTGGAGAACACGCCCACCCACCAGGCGGCTTTCGCAATGCCGCCGCCGGCCAGCTGCTCGATCAGGTGCGGCAGTACCGGTATGACGATGCCGAACGCCAGCATGTCCAGCAGCACGGTGACGAAGATGAAGGCCACCGCCGCGCGGCGGCGCGTGTCGCTCAGTACGGTGTGGGTCGGGTCCATGCGCGCGTGGCTGGCGGGTGAAGCGCGCACGATAGCGCATCGCTGCGGCCCGATTGCTGCGCGGCAGGCACGACGGGCGTGCACGCAGGTCGCCAAAAGCCGCGGCCGGGTACCGACCCGTGGGGCCGGTTCCAGGCCGGCAGTCCGGAACCTCGATGGCACCCGCAACTAACGCGGCGGCTGCGCCATCTCCCGCGCGTTGAGGAAGCCATCGTGGTTGCGGTCCATCCGCCGGAACTGCGCGCGCAGGTCGGCCTGGAAAGCGGCCAGCGTTCGTGGCATGCGGCGCGGCCCGGGCGGCAGTTCATCGGTTTCGAGCACCCCGTCGCCATTGGCGTCCATGGCGCGGAACCCGGCGCTGAGGTAATCGACGTATTCCTGCGGCCCGACGCGTCCGTCGCCGTCCTGGTCGAACCGCGCCAGGTAGGCGGACACGCTGGAGGGATAGTCGCCCGCGTGGGCGGCCGTGCAAAGCAGGGCGAGCAGCGGGAGCAGGCGGCGCATCGGCGCATTGGAGCAGGCTGCCCGTGGCAGCGGCAAGCATCAGGCGACCAGCGCGTCCGCGGCAACGACCCGGTTGCGGCCGGCGTGCTTGGCCTGGTACAGCGCGCGGTCGGCACGCCGCACCAGGCCAGCCATGTCGCGGTCGTCCGGCGTACGCACCGCCACGCCGATCGACACGGTGATCGGCTGCACCTGCCGGTCCAGCTCCAGCGACATCGTCGCCACGTGGGCCCGCAATACCTCCGCCAGCGCGATGGCGGAGGCCAGGTCGCTGCGCGGCAGCAACAGCAGGAATTCCTCGCCGCCGGCGCGTCCGAGCACGTCGCCCGGCCGGAGCAGCGCCGCGATGCCGTTCGCCAGCGCCGCCAGCACGTGGTCGCCGACGGCGTGGCCGAAGCGGTCGTTGATCGCCTTGAAATGGTCGGCATCGAGCATCAGGGCGGCCAGTGCGTCGCCGCCACCGAACAGCCGCTGTCCCTCCTCGTCCAGCGCCAGCCGGTTGAGCATGCCGGTGAGCGGATCGGTGCGGGCCAGGCGACGAAGTTCGGCCTGCGCGGCCTCGTTGTACATCAGCAGGAACCCGAGGCTGGCGAACACCGGCTCCAGCGTGCCGTAGACCATGTTGACGACGTTGGCGGGCGTAGCCAGCAGCAGCCCGACCTGCGGCACCGTGGCCAGCTCGCGCAGCCGCAGGCACCAGGCCACGGCGGCGCCGGCCAGCACCAGCAGCATCACACGCTGCGCCGTCGAGCCGCCGGAGCGCAGGGCGTGGCGCAGCGGCCACAGCAGCATGGCCAGGTAGCACCCCACCAGTGCGGCGGCAATGCACACGCGCGTGCGGTAATCCGGCTGCACGATGCCGAACCAGGCGATGCCCAGCCACGCGGCCAGGCCGATCGCGGCCAGCCAGGCCCGCCGCTGCGGCACGCCCAGCAGCAGCCGCAACGCGCGCGCGGTTTCGGCGTAGGACACGATCAGTACGCCGTTGGCCAGCACGATCGACCACCAGTCGCTGACCTGCCCGCGCAGCGCGGCCAGCAGCCAGCCCAGCGACTGCAAAAGCAGCACCGTGCCCCAGATGCGCAGGCTGGTGCGCGCACGGCCGGTGTAGGCACGCGTGGCCACCAGCAGCAGCGGCGCAAGCAGCAGCGCCTGCAGGGCGCCGAGCAGGCTGAGGGTGGCAAGGTCGAAACGCACGTGGGGAGGGGCCGTTGGAATCGCGCCCCCTGTAGCGGCCGAAGCCGGCGAAACTTCAACGGGCGCCGTGGATCCCGATGAACTGCAGGAACTCCGCCCGGGTACGCGCGTCGTCGCGGAAGGCGCCGAGCATCTGGCTGGTGACCATCGACACGCCTCGCTTGTGCACGCCGCGGGTGGTCATGCACTCGTGGCTGGCATCGATCACCACCGCCACGCCGGCGGGCCTGAGATGTTCCTGGATGCAGTGGGCGATCTGCGCGGTGAGCTTCTCCTGCACCTGGAAGCGGCGCGCGTAGCCCTCGACCACGCGGGCGAGCTTGCTGATGCCGACCACGCGGTTGGTCGGCAGGTAGCCGACGTGGGCGCGGCCGATGATCGGCGCCATGTGGTGTTCGCAATGGCTCTCGAACTCGATGTCGCGCAGCACCACCATTTCGTCGTAGCCCTCGACCTCCTTGAAGGTGCGCTTGAGGAATTCGGACGGATCGTCGGCATACCCGGAGAACCAGTCGCGATACGCCTTGGCCACGCGCCGCGGCGTGTCCAGCAGCCCTTCGCGGGAGGGGTCGTCGCCGGCCCAGCGCAGCAGCGTGCGTACGGCTTCCTCGGCCTGGGCCTGGGTGACGTCGTTGGGGGTGCTGGGGTCGCTCATGCGGATGCCTCGGCTTGCGGACGTGACAGTTTAGCGTCCGCTGCCACGTGATGCCGCTTGACCATGTGTAAAGCTCGCCGATTCGGAAGCCCGTCCTATATCGAAAACCGGGAAGGGTTTGGGTAAGGGTTGGGTTCGCGGGGAAGGTGGCTGCTGCGCTTTTGCGAACGAACGAGAGCGCGCGGATCGGCTCTTCGCAAGAGCGCCCCCTCACCCCAACCTCCTCTGCGGAGGAAAGGGCGCAATTTGCATCAGACCGCGTCTTCCTCGACGTCGTCGACTTCGGGCGCCAGGCCAAGTAGCTGCTGGGTGACCTCGCCCGAGAGCGTCTCCACGCCGCGTAGCTTGCGCGTGATGGTCGTGGTCTTGCCGGAGGCCTTCTGCAGCGTGTTGCGGACAGTGTCCACCTGCTTGACCGCTGATTCGAGGATGCCGCCGAACTTGCCGAATTCCGTCTTGACCGCCCCCAGGATGCTCCAGACCTCGGAGCTGCGCTGGGCGATCGCCAGCGTGCGGAACCCCATCTGCAAGCTGTTGAGCAGCGCGCTGAGCGTAGTCGGTCCGGCGACCACCACGCGGTGCTCCCGTTGCAGCATTTCGAACAGGCCGGGGCGTCGGATCACTTCGGCATACAGGCCCTCGGTGGGCAGGAACAGTACGGCGAAATCGGTGGTGTGCGGGGCGGCGACATACTTGGATCTGATGCGCTTGGCCTCCTCCCGCACGCGTACTTCCAGTGCGCGACCAGCCAACGCAGCCGCTTCAACGTCTGCGGCCTCCTGTGCATCGAGCAGTCGTTGGTAGTCCTCGACAGGAAACTTGGCGTCGATCGGAAGGTAAAGCACCCCGCCGTCCTGCTGGCCAGGCATGCGAATGGCGAACTCGACCCGTTCCTTGCTGTCAGGCACGGTCGCCACGTTCGATTCGTACTGTTCGGGCGTCATCAATTGCTCGAGCAGCGCGCCGAGTTGCACTTCGCCGAGGATGCCGCGCGTCTTTACATTGCTCAGTACGCGCTTGAGGTCGCCCACGCCGCTGGCCAGGCTCTGCATTTCGCCCAGGCCGCGTTGCACTGCTTCGAGCCGCTCGGACACCAGCTGGAAAGACTGGCCCAGGCGCGTTTCCAGCGTGCTCTGCAGCTTCTCGTCGACGGTGGCGCGCATCTGTTCGAGCTTGGCCGTGTTGTCGTCCTGCAAAGCCTTGAGCCTCGCCTCCAGCGTGGTGCGTACTTCGCCCATGCGCTTTTCGTTGTCGGCGGTGAGCGCGGCCAGCTGCTGACGTTGCTGTTCACCGGCGCGGGCGAGGGTAAGGCTCACCTCCTCGCGGCTCTTGCGGGCATCCTCGGCGAGGCGCTGGGCGAGGCCCTGCAGGCCGGCGTCGGTACGCGTGGTGAGAGCGTCCAGGCGTTGCGCGAAACCATCGATACGCTCGGCCTGCTGGGCAGACATGCCGCCAAGCTGTTCGGCGACGTGGTTGCGGAAGCGGTCGAAGCCCTGTTGCAGCTCTTCGCGGCCGGCGCGCTGTTCCTCCCGCAGCGCGCGCTCGAGGCGCTCGCCATCGTGCTTGAGCGCATCCAGGCGGCTGGCGAGGCCTTCGTCGGGCCGGCCACGGCGCAGCAGCACCGTTTGCAGCGCGAGGACGCCGAAGGTGGCCAGGAGCAGAAGGGCGAGGAGGACGTCGGCGAGGGGCATGGCAGGGTTCCGGCAGCTACCCGCCCAGTTTACGCGCAGCCGTCTCAGCCGCCGCGACGCTTCGGCTTCAGCCGCTGCCGCAGGAAGCGCAGCGTGGCCCGTTCCAGCTGGCGCGGTTGTCCGGCGCAGACCGGGGTGATCGCCCGGTGCAGGCTGCCGTCGCGCCAGCCTTCGAACACTTCGGGGTGGATGTAGGACTTGCGGCACACGGCCGGCGTATTGCCCAGCACCGCGGCCACCTGTTTGACCGCTTCCACCAGCGCGTGGCGGCGCGCGCGTTCGCCGCCCTTTTCGGGCAACGGCGTGCAGGCCAGCACGCCGGCGGCGTGGGCGGTGCCGCCCCAGGTGCGGAAGTCCTTGGCGCTGAAGACCTCGCCGCAGGCCTCGTGCAGGTAGTCGTTGACCATGCCCGAATCGATCGGCTGGCGCTCGCCCTGGTCGTCCAGGTACTGGAACAGCCGTTGCCCCGGCAACTGCTGCACGCGGCGCACGATGCGCGCCAGCCGCCGGTCGTCCAGCTCGACTTCCTGCTCCTGGCCGCTCTTGCCGCGAAAGCAGAAGCGCAACCGGCCGCGCGCCACGCGAAGGTGGCGCGAGCGCAGCGTGGTCAGGCCATAGCTCTTGTTGTCGCGCGCGTAGGCTTCGTTGCCGACGCGGATCAGCGTCTCGTCCAGCAGGCGCACCAGCAGCGCCAGGACCTTTTCGCGCGACAGGCCGGGCAGCCCGAGGTCGCGGCGGGTGCGCCGACGCAGCTTCGGCAGCGCGGCGCCGAAGGCCAGGATGCGATCGAACTTGCCGTCGTCGCGCAGCGCGCGCCAGTCCGGGTGGTAGCGATACTGCTTGCGCCCGCGCGCATCGCGGCCGGTGGCCTGCAGGTGGCCATCGGGGTTGGCGCAGATCCACACATCCTCGTAGGCGGGCGGAATGGCCAGTGCGCGGATGCGTGCCAGTTCGGCCTTGTCGGTGACCGGTTGGCCATCCGCGTCGCGGTAGCTGAAATGCCTGCCTCGGCGCAGTCGGCGAATGCCCGGCTGCACATCGCTGACGTAGACCAGGCCGGCCGCACGCGCCTGCGCGCGCAGGGCCGGGTCGACATCGATGGGGCTGCTGTTCATCGATGCGAGTGTGGCGGCGGCCTCGATCAAGGCGGCGTGCACGCGGCTTTGCACCAGCGTGGCGCCCGCGTCGCGCAAACCGGCGCATGATGGCCGGTGAGCAGCCATGGGAGCGGCCACATGGAATACGCATACGACTACCTGATCGTCGGCGGCGGCATGGCCGCCGATGCGGCAGCCAAGGCGATCGGTGCCCATGATGCCGCGGCGAGTATCGGCATCGTGGGTGCGGAGGCCGCGCCGCCTTACGAACGGCCGCCCTTGTCCAAGGCGCTGTGGAAAGGTGACAGGACGCTGGCGTCGATCGACCTGGGCACCGCTGCCAGCGGTGCCGAGCTGCATCTGGGCCGCCGCATGCAGACGCTCGACCGCGACCGGCACTGCGCGCACGACGACCATGGCGACAGCTGGCGCTATCGCCGCCTGCTGCTGGCCACCGGCGCCACGCCGCGGCGCTTGCCCTTCGCCGGCAGCGACCGCGTGATCGATTTCCGCACCGTCGACGACTACCGTCAGTTGCGCCGCCTGGCCGTAGCCGGCGCACGCATCGCGGTGGTCGGTGGCGGCTTCATCGGCAGCGAACTGGCCGCCTCGCTTGCCGGCGTGGGTTGCGAGGTGAGCATGCTGTTCCCGGCTGGATCGATCGGCAGCGGCCGCTATCCACCCGCGCTGGCGACCTTCCTGGACGACTACTACCGCGAGCGCGGCATCGAGCTGCTGCCCGGCGTCAAGGTGGTCGACGGCCGTGCCGGCAAGGAGGGCGTCGAGCTGGTGCTCTCCGATGGCCGCCGCCTGCGCGCGGACGCGGTGGTCGCCGGCCTGGGGGTCATCCCCGATACTGCCCTGGCGGAGTGGGCTGGATTGGACGTGGCCGATGGCGTAGTGGTCGATGGCCAGTTGCGCACCAGCGATCCGGACATCTGGGCCGCAGGCGACCTGGCCAGTTTCTTCAGTCCGTCACTGGGCCGGCGCCTGCGGGTCGAACACGAGAACGCGGCGGTCGAGATGGGTGCGCACGCCGGCCGCGCGATGGCCGGCGCCGGCGGGGAGTACACGACGCTGCCGTATTTCTACTCGGACCTGTTCGATCTCGGCTATGAGGCGGTGGGCTTGCTCGACGCGCGCCTGGAGCTTGTCGAGGACTGGAGCGAGCCGCACCGCAAGGGCGTCGTCTACTACCTCGACGACGGCCGCGTGCGCGGCGTACTGCTGTGGAACGTATGGGGCCAGATCGATGCCGCGCGGGCGTTGATCGCCCAGCCGGGGCCATTCGACCCCGCTTCGCTGCGCGGGTGCATTTCGCACGACGGCTGAGTGTGCGGGCGTTCCACGCACTCCCGATAGAGGCGCATCGGTCGCGCGAACGCGCACCGCTACATGTCGGGGGAATCCTGGGCAACGCCCGGCTTACGCCCGATGACCGCGACGAGCAGGCCAAACTGGCGTTTCGATGAGGGCCCGCGAACCTCAGTCCACCCGGCAGAACACTGCCTTGAGGTAGCGGCCTTCCGGAACGTCGGCGCGCACCGGATGGTCGGCGCCGGCGCCGGCCATCTGCAGCACCTGGATCTCGCGGCCGGCGTTGAGCGCCACGCGGCGCAGCATCTCCAGGAAATCCGCCTCGGCGACCAGCCCGGTGCACGAGCAGGTCAGCAGCAGGCCGCCGGGCGGAATCACGTCCAGCGCCAGCCGGTTCATCGCGAAATACTTCTTGAGCGCGTCGAACACCTTGCTGCGGTCGCGGGTCAGTTTGGCCGGATCGAGGATCACCGCGTCGTACTGCTCGCCGTTGGCCACGGCCTGGCGCAACCAGTCGAAGATGTCGGCCTGCTCGAACTGCACCGCCAGATCGTTGGCCGCGGCATTGGCGCGCGCGATCTCCAGGATGCCGGCATCCATGTCCACGCCGGTCGCTTCGCGCGCGCCCGCAGCCATCGCGTGCACCGCAAAGCCACCGGAATTGCAGCACAGGTCGAGCACGCGTCGGCCGCGGGCCAGTTCGGCGAAGCGGCGGCGGTTCTCGCGCTGGTCGGCGAAGAAGCCGGTCTTGTGGCCATAGCCCGGCGCAGCGTGGAAAGCCAGGCCATGCTCATGCACCTCGACCGGCGCCGGCGGCTCGGGGCTGCGGCAATCGAAGGATTCCTGCTTCTGCACGTGGCTCTCGGCGAACCAGTACAGCCGCGCGCCGGGGAAGTGTTCCAGCAGCGCGGCGTGGATCGCCTCGCGGAACTTCCACATGCCGGCGGCGAAGTACTCGATCACCAGGATGTCGGCGTAGCGGTCCACCACCAGACCGGACAGGCCGTCACCCTCGCTGTGCACCACGCGCCAGGCGTCGCTGGCGCGGTCCAGCTGCAGCAGCTCGCGGCGCAGCTGCACGGCACGGGCGATGCGGTCGGCGATCCAGGCCGCGTCGATCGCTTCGGCGGGACGGTTCGTGAGCAGGCGCAACGCGATGCGCGCGTGGCCATTCCAGAACCCGCGGCCGACGAAGCGGTCCTTGCTGTCCACCACCTCGACCACGCTGCCCGGCGGCAGCCGCTGTTCAGGCTTGTACACCTGCGCCGACCACACCCAGGGATGGCCCGGGGAGCGATCGGATTTGAGGCGGATGCGCGGCAGCGCGGCGGAGTCCTGCGGGGCGGGGGTGTTCATCGCGCCATGATACCCGGCGCTGCCGTGCGCCCGAACCTATCGCAGCTTCAGCACCAGCCAGGACACCAGCGCCAGCAGGTTCACGCCCACGCGCGACACCGACGGTCCGGCGATCGCCAGCACGAACCCCTGCGTGCCGAAGCTCCAGTCCAGCCACGGCCGCGCCAGGTGCAAGGTCGTGTAGAGGTTCAGGAAGCCGCCCGCGTGCAGCGCGTAGCTGAACACCGGCGTGGCCAGCAGCGGCAGCTGCAGCAGCTGCGCTACGCGCGAGAACGCCACGCCGCGCTCGCTGCCCTCGACCAGCAGCACGCCTGCCACCAGCACGAAGCCGAAGGCGATCAACGCCAGCAGCGCGTGCAGAGCGTCGTAGGTCGAGCCCATCAGAAGCAGCCGGCGCAGCGCGCCCGCAGCGCCGTACAGGCCACCGGCGATTTCGAGGATGCCGATCAGGCGGAAGAGGAAGCTGCGCATGCGGGATGTTTCCGGGACACGGTTGGCGGAGCGCGCAGTGTGCCGATTTTGCGGCGCGCCGTCTGCGCCTCAGCCCAGCGGGTCGGCCAGCTCGTGCAGGTCGGCCAGGTGCTGCTCCCACCAGCGCGGTTCGGCGGCGAACGGGAAGGCCGCGGGGAAGGCCGGATCGGCCCAGCGGGCGGCGATCCAGCCGGCGTGGTGGACCTGGCGCATGGCGCGCAATGCGGGGATGAACGCAAGCTCGCCTGGGTCGAAGTCGCGCATGCTGGTATAGCCCTCCAGCAGAGCGTCCATGGCAGCGTCGTCATGCGCGAGCATCCACAGGTCCTGCACCGCCGGACCCGTGCGCGCGTCGTCGAGGTCGACGAAGTGCGGGCCGTCGTCGGTCCACAGCAGGTTGCCGGGATGGCAGTCGCCGTGGAGGCGCAGCTGGCGTAGGGGGCCGATCGCCTCCATCCGCGCAGTGACCGCCTCATCGAGCCGGCGCACGGCGGCGCGGTAGGCGTCGGCCAGGTGCGGCGGCAACAGCGGCGAGGCCTGCACCGCCCGCGCTGGCCGCTCGATCAGCGTGGCGCGGTCGATGCGCTCGCGGTGCTCGAACGGCGCGCGCGAACCGACCACGTGCAGGCGTGCGATCAGGCGTCCCAGCCATTGCAGTTGCTCGGCCGACTCCAGCGAGGGCGCGCGGCCACCGCGGCGCGGGTAGAGCGCGTAGCGGTAGCCGCCGTGGGCGAGCAGGGTGCGTCCGCCGAACGCCTGCGGCGCCACCACCGGGAGTTCGTCCGCAGCCAGTTCGAGGGCGAAGGCGTGCTCCTCGGCGATCGCCGCGTCGCTCCAGCGGCCCGGCCGGTAGAACTTGGCGATCACCGGCGCGCCGTCCTCGATGCCGACCTGCCAGACGCGGTTCTCGTAGCTGTTGAGCGCGAGCAGGCGGCCGTCCGGCCACAGGCCGCAGGCGCCCACGGCGTCGAGGACGAGGTCGGGGGTGAGGTTGGCGTAGGGGGTGGCGATACTCACCTGCCTCTCCCGTCTTCGACCAAGGATGGGGAGGAGGGAGCCAGAAGCGCGTTCACCGCACCACCGCCCGCCGCGGCACTACCGCCATGGTCAGCCGCGAGATGCACACCAGCGCGCCTTGCTCGTCCTCGATGCGGATCTCCCACACCTGCGTCGAGCGCCCCAGGTGCAGCGCCTTCGCGGTGCCGGTGACGACCCCGCTGCGCACGCCGCGTACGTGGTTGGCGTTGATGTCCAGTCCCACCGCCACCTCCTGCTCCGGATCGAGCGTCAGCAACGCGGCGGAACTGCCCAGCGTCTCGGCCAGCGCCACCGAGGCGCCGCCGTGCAGCAGCCCGAACGGCTGGTGTGTGCGCGCATCCACCGGCATGGTGCCGGCGAGCCAGTCCTCGCCGATCGCGGTGAAGCGGATGCCGAGCACCTGCATCAGCGTGTTCTCGCTCCAGGCGTTGATGCGCTCGAGGTCCGGTGTCTGCTTCCAGATCGCCATGGTGGTGGATCGCCTTGGGGGAAAGCGTGCATTGTCCGTCCGCCACCGTCGCGGCGACAATGCGCAGGTGTTCACCGTCACCATCGCCAGTTCAGGCCGAACCTTTCCCGCCGCGCCGGGTGAAACCGTGCTCGAGGCGGCGCAGCGCGCCGGCATCGCGCTGCCGTATTCATGCCGCGCCGGCGTCTGCGGCAGCTGCAAGGCGACGCTGCTGTCCGGCCACTGCGACTACCCGCGCAATCCGCCGGTAGCGCTCAGCGGCAGCGCGGCATCCGAGCACGCGATCCTGATGTGCCAGGCGGTGCCGGCCAGCGATCTGACCATCGCCGCGCGCGAGGTCGCCTCGGTGGAGGACATCGCCCGCCGCCGGCTGACCGTCGAGGTGGCGCAGAAGTGGCCGCTCGCGCCGGACGTCACCGGCCTGGTGCTGAAACCCGTGCCCGGCGCGGCGCCGCTCAAGTGGCTGCCGGGCCAGTACCTGGACGTGCTGCTGGCGGAAGGCAAGCGCCGGCCGTTCTCGATCGCCAGCGGTCCGAAGCAGGACGGCAGCATCGAACTGCACGTGCGCCACGTCGCCGGCGGCGGCTTCACCTCCTGGGTGCACGAAGGCCTGGTGCCGGGCGCACGGCTGCACATCGAGGGGCCGCTGGGCACCTTCGTGCCGCGCGAGGACTCCGAGCGCCCGATGGTGTTCATGGCCGGCGGGACCGGCTTCGCCCCGGTCAAGGCGATCGTCGAGCACTTCCTGGCGCTGCCGACGCGCCGGCCGATGGCGCTCTACTGGGGCGCGCGCAGCGCGGGCGACCTTTACCTGCGCGGGCTCGCCGAGCGCTGGGCGCGCGAGGCACCGAACCTGTCCTTCCACCCGGTGCTGTCCGATCCCGAACAGGCTGCCGCGGCGGGCCTGCGCGCGGGCCTCGTGCACGAGGCGGTGCTGGAGGACCTGCCGGACCTGTCCGGCCACGAGGTCTACATGAGCGGGCCGCCGGCGATGATCGACGCCGGTCGCCGCCTGTTTGCCGAGGCCGGCCTGCCCGACGAGCGGCTGTACTTCGATTCGTTCGACTACGCGCCCGACGTGCTGGCGCAGATCCTCGCCGGCCGCGCGGGCATCGGCGAATAGACGGCCATCTACCGTTCGGCTACTTGCTTCCCTTGGCCAGCGGCAGCTGCGCCTGCTGCCAGGCCAGCACGCCGCCGCCCAGGGTATAGACCTTGGTGAAGCCGGCCTTGACCAGGCGCTGCGCGGCCTTGTCCGAACCGCGGCCGTCCTTGTCCATCACCACCACCGGCAGGTCCCTGGCCCTGGCCAGGTCCTTGTGCTCGGGGTCGAACTGGCTGGGCAGCACGTGGCGGGCGCCGGGCACGTGCATCTTCTCGAAGTCGGCGCGGGCGGAGAGATCCACCAGCAGCGGATTCTCGCGGTTGATCAGCAGCGTGAGCCCACCCGGGGTGAGCTCCTTGTACTTGCGCAGCAGGCGGCTGAACTCCATCACCAGCAGCGCGAGCAGGATGATCACGAACAGCGCGCAGAGCGCCAGGTGGTTGCCCACGAAAGTGGGGAGCTTGTGCAGGAAGTCGTTCATCGCTCGATGGGCCTGGCCGGATGCGCAAACCGGTGATTATCCGGGACTGCCCCGGCGGGCGCAAAGGCGCCTGCCCAAAAGCCACTCGCGCTGAGCGTAGGCACGCCGCGCCGAAGTCGAAGTGCCTGCCTCACGCCATCCAACCGGAAACCCTCTCCCTTTCCGGAGAGGGGCTCGAGTCTCACTCGCGCGTGATGTCGGGCAACCCGCTCATCAGCCACCAGCGCTTCTTGTCGGTGTCGTAGCGCCAGGTCTGGCGGTCGATCACGGTCCGCTCCGATTGCGTATTGATGTTGACCAGGCTGATCTGCACCACCTGGTGCACCACGTTCTCGCCATCCGGCACCGGGCCGGCGCCGTCGTCATAGCCGGTCACGCGTACCTGCTGGTAGCGCGCCAGGTCCAGCGCGGTCGGCCGGTTGGCCTCGCGCACCTTGGGGTCGACGAACTGCAGCGCACTCTGGAAATCGCCCCAGCGCAGCGTGCTGCCGTAGGCGCCGAGCGTGTGGATCAGCGCCTGGTTGCGCTGGTCGGTGGCGCAGCCGGCGCACAGCATGGCGACGAACGCGAGCAGCAGGAGCAGTTGGCGGCGCATGGACGGGTCCCCTCGGCGACGAAGCGTCATTGTGCCCCAGCACGGCGCTTGGCGACGAAGCGCGCTTCGAGCGTGGCGGCCGGTCGCTCGCCGCTGCCGGGCACGACGCAGCGCACGTCGATGCGCGCCTTGCCGCGCTCGGCGAGGGTGGCGAAGAAGGTCGTAAAACCGGCGCCTTCGGACAGCCGTGCCTCGGCGCGAAAATCGTTCCACACCGGTTCGAGGTAGCGCACGTGCGAGTCGCCCACGAACACGTCGCAATCTTCGCCGCGCCGTTGCAGTTCCAGTTCCACCAGCGCCCAGCCGGCCAGCGTCATCAGGCTGGCCAGGCTGCCGCCGAAGGCGCAGCCCTTGTCGTTGACGTTCGGCGCCAGTGGCGCGGCCAGCGCCAGGGTGTCGTGCCCGTAGTGATGCAGCCGCAGGTCCATGGCGCGGGCGAGCGGGATCTTGTCGCGGATGAAGCGGAGCAGGTCGTCGGCAAGCAGCTGGGGGTCGGCAGTCACGGGCAGGACATCGTCGGCAAAGCGGCAAGTGTAGCGAGCGGCTTACACTGGCGGCCCTCATTCCTGTGGGCTGTGCAGTGAGACTGGCTTCCACTTCAGGCGCGCTCGAAGGCCGCGTGATCGTCATCACCCGGCCGGCCGGCACGGCCGCGGCATTCGCGCGCCAGGTACGCGCCCGCGGTGGCGTGCCGTTGCTGCTGCCGGGCCTGGCGCTGCGCCCGAGCGAAGACGCTGGCCAGGCGCGTGCGCAGCTTCGCGAGGCGCTGCGCGCGGATCCGTTGCTGCTGTTCACCAGCCCCGCCGCGGTGCGTTTCGCCGCCGCGCTTGCGCCCCTGCGCACGCGTGCCACGGTGCTGGCGGTCGGGCAGGGCACCGCCGCCGCGCTGCGCCGCCACGGCCTCGCGGTGCAGGTGCCCACGCGGCAGCAGGACAGCGAAGGCCTGCTCGACCTGCCAGCGTTGCGCGACGTGCGCGGCCGCGGCGTCGCGCTGATCGGCGCACCCGGTGGGCGCGGCCTGCTGCAGCAACGCCTGCTCGATGGCGGGGCACGCCTGCGCGAGGTGTGGGTTTACCGGCGCGCGGCACCGCGGCTGGACCGGCGGCATGCCGAAGCGGTACGCCAGCTGCGTCGCAGCGCGCGCGTGCTGCTGTCCAGCGCGCAAGCCCTGGCGAACCTGCATGGCACGCTGCCGCCCGAGGCCTGGTCGCGCCTGAGCGCCGCGGTCGCGGTGGCCAGCAGCGAACGGCTGGAGGCCGCCGCCCGCGAGGCGGGCTTCCGCCACGTCCGACGCGCCGTTTCGGCGCTGCCCGCCGACCTGCTCGCCGCCTGCTGAACTCACCCTCCGGACGCTTCTCCGGGCGTGGCGGCCATGCTCCGGTCTTGCGTTTGCGCATGGAGCCAACCCGGTTTCGCATGAGCTCTCTTACAGTAGCCCATGCCGGCGCGCGGCCGTGGTGCGGGGTGCCCGTGTGCGGGGCGCACCCTGCGGAGAACGCTTCACGCCCGCCATGCGAACCCCGCCATGCGGGCTGCTAGCATGGCGCGCATGAGCCAAGACGACCTCGCCTCCGATCGTCCCGCCGCGGCGCCGATTCCCGCCCCGGCTCCTGTATCGCGCCGTGCGCCGGCGCCGACTCCCCGCCGCGGCGGCGCAATGGCACTCGCACTGCTGCTGTCCCTGCTCGCGCTCGGCCTGGCCGGTTACGTGGGCTGGCGCCAGTGGCAGCAGATGCAGGGCAGCGCCAGCGACAACCTGGACCAGCGCGTCGCCCACGTGGAAGACACGCTCGGCACCCTCGGCGACGAGCGCACCCTGCTGCGCCAGCGCCTGGGCGATGCCGAACAGGTCAACCGCGGCCTGCGCGAGGAACTGCTGGGCCAGGGCGAGCGGCTGCGCAACCTGGAGGACGCGGTCGCCAAGCTGTCGGAGAAGAGCCTCTCCGGCCATGACGCGATGCTGCTCGACGAGACCGAGACGCTGCTGCGCATGGGCCAGCAGCGCTATGTGCTGTTCCACGATGCGCAGGGTGCGGCGGCCGCCTACGGCCTGGCCGACCAGGCGCTGGCCGCGGTGAACGACGGCGCCTTCTCCGGTGTGCGCCAGAGCATCGCCGCCGAGCGCGAGGCGCTGCAGCAGAGCGAGCCGCACGCCCATGCGATCGACGCCTTGCAGCAGCTGCGCGGCGCGCTGGAAACCTTCCCGCTCAAGCCGCAGGACACGCCGGCCGGCCAGGCCAACGCCGGCGCCTGGGCACGCATCCGCCATGCACTCGGCAGCGTGGTCAGCGTGCAGCGCGACAACGGCGCGCCGCTGGCGGTGGCCGATGCGCGCTTCGCCCGCGAACTGGCCGCGCTCGACCTCGCCCAGGCGCAGGCCGCGCTGCTGGCCGCCGACGTCGACGCCGCGCGCGCTGCCATCGTCCGCGCGCAGGCGAGCCTGGCCGCGCAGTTCGACACCGCCGACCCGGCCGTCGCCCATGCACAGGCGCAACTGGCGAGCCTCGCCGGCACGCTCAAGCCGACCACGCCGGTACAGCTGGGCGCCGCATTGGCCGAACTGCGCAACCTGCGCGCGGTACACGCGCTCAAGGCGGTCGACGCCACCCCGGCCCGCGCGGCCAGCACCGAGCGCCGTCCGTGAAGCCGTGGCGCTGGCTGCTGCTGCTGATCGCGGTCGCGGCGCTGGCCGCCTTCGGCTGGCACGGAGTCGCCGAAGATCCCGGCTACGTCCTGGTGCGCCTGCGCGGCTGGCGGGTGGAAACCACCGTGGTCGCGGCCCTGGTCATCGTGCTGCTGGCGTGGGCCGTCCTCACCGGCCTGTGGCGCCTGGTGCGCTGGCCGTTCGGCGCGATGACGCGGCGGCATCGCCGGGTCAGCCGGCAGCGCCTGGGCAGCGGCATGGTCGCGCTTATGGAAGGCCGCCACGGCGAAGCCGAGCGCGACCTGGAGCGTGCCGCGCGGCTGGACGAACTGCGTGGACCGGCCTTGCTCGCTTCCGCCGAGGCGGCCTCGCGGCGCGGTGAATCGGCGCGTGCGCTGGAAGCGCTCAACCGCGCCGGCCAGGCCTCGCCGCAGGCCGCCCGCGTGCTGCGCGCGCGCGTGCTGCGTCGCGACGGCAAGCCGGCCGAAGCGCTCGCGCTGCTTGGTCCGGAAGCCGAAAGCGGCAGCCTTACGCCCGGCGGCTGGCATGAACTCGCGCTGGCCGCGCTCGCCGCAGGCGAACCGCGTCGCGCACTGGCCGCACTCGAGCCGCTGCAGAAAAGCGGCTCGCTCGGTACCCAGCGCTACGCCGCACTGGAGTCGCAGGTGCTGGTCGCGGCGGTGAACGCCGCTGCGGACGGCCAGGCGCTCAACGCGCTGTGGTCGCAACTGCCCAAGGGTCAGCGCCGCGCACCCGCGGTCGTCGATGCCTACGCCCGCCGTGCCGCCGCATTCGGTCTCGTGCTGCCGGCGATGGACGAGCTCGAATCGGCCCTGCGCCGCGAGTGGTCGCCGCAACTGGCCGAAACCTGGGGCAGGCTCGACGGTGACGACCTGGACGCCCGCCTGCGCCGCGCCGAAGGCTGGCTGGACGCCCATCCCAACGATCCCGGCCTGCTGCTGGCGCTGGGCCGCATGTGCGTGCGCCAGCAGCTGTGGGGCAAGGCACGCACCTACCTTGAGCGCTCGCTCGCGGTCGGGCCCAGCCCGGGTGCCTGGGAAGCGTTGGGGGACGTCTGCGTCGGCCAGGGCGACATCCCGCTTGCCCAGCGCTGCTACCGCAACGCGCTGGCGCTCACCCGCGGCGATGCCACCGTCGAGTTGCCGCGCGACAGTCGCCTGTCGCACCCGGACACGCGCTCGCTGGCGGTGGAGGAACGCGACGAGCACGGCATGCCGCGGCTGCGGAACTGAGGTCCGGGTCCGGCGCCAGGCACATCATGGACGCCCTCGGCGCGGTCTGCTTTGCATCAGCCCTGGCGAGCGTCTGCATCCTGCACTGCCTTGCGAAAGCCGGCTTGGGGACGGACCGTGCGGATACGCGCTACGCCATCAGGTACTTGAGTCTGCTGGGGTGCGTGCTCGGGCTGTCGCCAGTCTCCATGCCGGCACGGGCGAGGCGACGGGACCTGCGCGCGGTGCGCCCCCTGCACCTTGTGTTCGCAACCGCTGCGAGCCTCATGGCATGGTTCGCGATGCCGCTTCTGCGGGCGGCGTTGCGGTAGCCGGCGCCGGGTCCGCTCAGGTCACGGACATCGCCCACGTGATGAATCCGGCGTTGAGCGTGGTGAGCGTCAGCGCCAGCAGGAACAGCGTGTCGGAGATGCGTTCCAGCGTGTGGTTGCGCTGCTGGTTCCGGGTCCGCAATGCCCAGTAGGAAAGCAGGCAGGTGACCAGGTAGAGCATGGCGTTGATCGCGAGCAGGTCGTCGCCGATGAGGTCGGCGCGGCGGAGCGTGATGACGACGCGCAGGAGGCCGATGACCGTGATGCACACGCCCACCATCGCGGCGGACGCGGTGAAGATGTGTACGCAGATGTCCTGGTCGAGCGTCCTGCGGAGCGGTGCGTTGTTCATGGGGCCGGTTCCGTCTCGGGTAGGCGGACTCTAGACCCCGGCGCCCCCGGCGGGTGCCCGGACGCGCGGGACACGGCCGTCCGTTCCGCTTCGCGGATGCTCGCGGTTCAGCCGAACGTGGCGTCGCCGGGCGCGGACCGGCCGGTGGTCGCATAACGCACCACGGTGCTGGCCAGGTCGCGGCCGATCTCCAGGTGCTGTTCGGCCATTGTCGCGACGCTTGCGCGATGCGAGACCACGATCAGGATGGAGCGCGGCAACCGCCGCTTGAGCGCGGCGAGCACCGCCAGTTCGGAGGACGCATCGAGCGCACCGGTGGCCTCGTCGAGCACCGCCAGCAACGGCTGGCGCAGGATCACCTGGGCCAGCATCAGCCGCTGCAGTTCGCCGCCGGACAGGCGGCTGGCGCTGCCGTAGAGCGCCGCGTCCAGTCCTTCGCGCGTGGCCCCGAGCCAACGGCCGAGGCCGACGTCTTCCAGCACGCCGAGCATGGTTTCCTCACCCGCAGCCGGGGCGGCCCAGGCCAGGCACTCGCGCACCGTGTGCTGCCACGGCCGTACGCTCTGGCTGACGTAGGCACCGTTGCGCACCAGGGCGCGATAGTCGTCGAAGCCGATGGACTGCCCACCGACGCCGGCGGTGAAGTCGGCGGGCAGCGTCATTCCGGCCAGCACGTCGACCAGGCTGCTCTTGCCGATCCCCGAATCCCCCGAGACCAGGGTCAGCTCGCCGGGCGCCAGCACCAGGTCGCGCACGCACAGGCCGCCGAGCGGCGCGCGCAGGCGCAGGCGACCGATGGCCAGCACGTCGCCCATCGCCAGCGCGCGTGCCGACACGGCTGAAAGCGCATCGCGCCGATGCCGCATGTGGCGTTTCCACAGTTCCAGCGCAGGCGCCGCCGAGCGCAATTGCTGGCAGCTCTGCCGGGTCGACACCAGGTACGGCAGCAGGCGACCGAGCAGCAGGCTGACCGCGATCAGCGAGGCGCTGTCGATGCCGTGCCAGCGGTGGGCCAGCACGAACGCGCCGGCAATGCCCGCCGCGGCGGCCAGCTCCAGCACCAGACGGCCGGCGGCGACCAGTTCCAGTTGGCGCCGATAGCCCAATCCCAGTTGTGCGGCGATCGCGCCGTAGCCGGCCTTCTCCGCGCCCTCCCGCTCGAACGAGCGCACGTAGCGCAGGCGCCGTGGAAAGTCCTCGCTCAGCCAGAACAGCCGCGTCATGTCGGCCACGTACTGCCGGCTCACCGTCGATTGCTCGCGGCCCCAGGCACGCGCGGCGAGCAGCCCCATGCCCAGCAGCGCCGGCGACACCAGCATCAGCGTCGGCGACACCCAGAACACGAACGCCAGGCTCACCGCCGTAGTGACGCCGATGATCGCCAGCTGCAGCAGCGCGCCGAAGCCCTGCACCAGGATCTCGATGTTGTAGGTCAGCAGGTTGGCGATCTCGGCCGAACTGGTGTCGGCCAGTTCGCCCAGCGGCGCGTCGATCAGTCGGGCATGCACCATCCGCCGCAGGTTCATGCCGCAGCGGCTGGCCAGGGCCGCGCCCAGCCGCGCCGCCTGCCAGCGCAACAGCGCGAAGCTGCCGGTGGCCACGCCGAACGCCAGCGCCTGCATCTCGACGCTGTCGTAGCGGCTGAAGGCTTGCGACGGCCCGGGTTGCACCAGCGGCACCAGGCAGATCGCTGCGATGCTGCCGGCCAGCGCCGCGCCCAGCGACAGCACCACGTAGGCGACGATCTGCAGCAGGTCGCGGCGCGCGAGGGTGGATGCGAACGCCTGCGAAAAGTTCGCCACGGGCAGGGCGCGGACGAGCATGGCCAGCGCGCGCCGATGCCATGGACCCGCGCTCCGCGGCAATCCGTCGGGGCGCTCCAGCGTGGCGTCTTTGCCGGGGATCGTGCTCATCTCTCCTGAGTGCAGGGCACCGTGGGAAAGGTTGTCCCGCTGGTGTGTGTCCCCACCAGGGAGCGTGGCCACGGCGCGTGTCCGTCGAGCAGCCTGCACAGCGCATCGATGGCCGCTTGCGGATCGCGGCCGCGCCGCAGCCGGTGGACGCCGCGCTGCACCAGCGCCCGCACGAACGGCTGCCAGCCCGGCTGGCCCGACGCATACGGCTGGTTGGATGCCAGCCATGCTGCGGCTTGCTCGGCCGCCACAGGGAGCAGCAGGCTCTCGCGGTGGCCGGCCGGCTCTGGCGATACCTGCACGGCGCCGACCAGTGCCAGCGGCTCGCCGGCCAGCCGGCCGATGCCCAGACGCAGGTCGGCCTCGATCTTTTCCACGCCGCTGCGCCTGATGATGCGCGGCGATCGTTCCAGCCACTCGCGCAGGTGGCCGTCCGCGAGCAACCCCGGCGCATCCGGGCGCACGTGCAGGAAGTTCGGCACGCCCATCGCCAGCAGGCTGTCCGGGTGCACGAACACGGCGTCCTCGGCCAGGAAATCCAGCCCGCGCAGCAGACCGTGCAGCGCCAACGTCGACTTGCCCGCGCCGCTTTCGCCAAGCAACAGCACGCCACGACCGCGATGTCCCAGGCATGCCCCGTGCAATGGCACCAGGCCCATGCCGCGGGCGGCCAGGGTGAACACCGCGAACTCGATCAGCTCGTATCGCAGGTGGTAGGGATGCCCGAGCATGTCCTGCGAGGCGGTCACCAATGCGCGCCGACCGGCCGGGTCGAGCACGGCGTAGTTGCACTCGTCCATCACCCCGCAGAGCAACCCGGCGCCCGCGTGCTGGCGTACAGGCGGTGGCTCGCCGCGGCGTTCCATGCGAGCGCTCAGCAGGCGCAACTCGATGTGGAAGTCGCGTGCTTCAGGCCACTCGCATGGCGGCAACCGGCCATAGGCGGCCTCGGCCAGCTGCAGCAGCGCTCCGCTGTTGCTGGCGAAGTGGAAGCGGCCACCCAGCACCGTCCGTTGCAGCACGAGGTTGCAGGCGATGCGTTCGCCGAAGGGGTCGGCGACCGTGGCCGATGCGGGCAGGAGGGAGGGCAGGGCCATCGCGGAACGGAAGCCTCGCAGGTGGGGTGGCGCACCGACGCACTTCCCGGTTGCAGCGTGAGTGCTCCCGCGCAACGCAGAGGTTGTGCCTGCCGTGACCCTCAACCGACCCTCTTCCCGGATGGGAGGGCTTCAGATGACGCAGCCTCGTCTACGCCGTCGCCTTGTTCCCTCTTCCTTCGAAAGACCAATCAAGACGCGCAACCTCAACCCTGCGACCCGGCACATACCCGCATGCACGCCCAAGGGCACTGCATGGCCGCCCTGCGCGGCCCTCATCCGCCATGGCCGGGCCCGACACCCATGCTCAAGATCCAGGTCAGCCACTCCTACTTCCTGCAGTACGACCGCAAGCAGTGGGAGCGTGGCAAGCCCTATCCACCGCTGGCGACGATCCAGGTGGCCGCCTTCCTGCGCCAGCACGGGCACCGGGTCACGCTATTCGACGCAATGCTCGCCGAGGGCGTGGAGGCCTATGCCGAAGCCCTGCACGCCACCGCACCGACCCTGGTGGTGCTGTACGAGGACAACTTCAACTTCCTCACCAAGATGTGCCTGAGCCGCATGCGCGAAGCGGCCTGCCAGATGATCGGCGAGGCGCACGCCAGCGGCGCGCGGGTGATCGTCGCCGGCTCCGACGCCTCCGACCAGCCGGACGCCTTCCTTGCCGCGGGCGCCGACGTGGTGCTGCTCGGCGAAGGCGTGGCGGCGCTGGCGGCGCTGGTGGAGCGGCTCGATCGCGGCCATGCCGCCGACAACCTCGACTGGACGGCGGGTCTTGCCGGGGTGGCCGTACGTGTGGATGGCCAAACGCAGCTGCAGCGCATCGGCATCCAGCCGCCGGACGCGCGGCTGGTCGGCCACCCAGCCTGGGATCTGGTCGACATCGAACGCTACCGCGCGTTCTGGAAGCAACGGCACGGCTACTTCAGCCTCAACATGGCCGCCTCGCGCGGCTGCCCGTTCCGCTGCAACTGGTGCGCCAAGCCGATCTGGGGCAACCACTACCGCCAGCGCGAGGCGGCCGACGTGGCCGCGGAGATGAGCCATCTCAAGCACGCTTTCGCGCCGGACCACATCTGGATGGCCGACGACATCTTCGGCTTCTACGTGGCATGGGTGAAAACCTTCGCCGGCCATCTGCGCGAGGGCGCCGGCCCGGTGCCCTTCACCATCCAGGCCCGCGCCGACCTGTGCAGCGAGGCGATGGCGCAGGCGCTGGCCGAGGCCGGGTGCGTCGAGGTGTGGATCGGCGCCGAGAGCGGCAGCCAGCGCGTGCTCGACGCGATGACCAAGGGCACCCGCGTGGCCGACCTCACCGGTGCGCGCGAGCGGCTCGGCCGCCACGGCATCCGCGTCGGCTTCTTCGTGCAGCTGGGCTACCTCGGCGAGGAGCTGGAGGATCTGCTGGCCACGCGCGAACTGATCGCGCGGGCGGCGCCGGACGACATCGGCGTCAGCGTGTCCTACCCGCTGCCAGGCACCCGGTTCTACGAGAAGGTGAAGGCCCAGCTCGGCCGCAAGACCCACTGGGAAGACAGCGACGACTTGGCGATGATGTTCCGCGGCGCCTACGATTCGGACTTCTACCGCCACGTGCGCGACCTGCTGCACGCCCAAGTCGAACTGCAGCAGTCGGCGCAGCTATCGGCCGAACACCATCAGCTGGCACGTGCGGCGCTGGATGCGCGCTGGAACGCGCTGATCGCCAGCGAACAGGCGCATCGCACCGAACCTACGCGCCTGCCGATCACGGCGACGCTCAGCCATGCCTGACCCCCTGCCACCGTTGCGCACCGTGCGCGCCGGCCTGCGCCGGGCCACCGAAGCGCTCGCCGCCGAGCTGGCGCGCCCCGGCGGCGTGACGCCCGACTGGAGCCCGCTGGAATGGCGTCTGGCCATGGCCGCCGCCGCCGCGCACGGCGTCTCGCCGCTGCTCGACCGCAGCCCCGGCTGGCAGCACGCGGACTGGCGGCACTTCCTGGCCAGCCAGCGCGAGCACGTCGAGCAGCGGCACCAGCGCATCGTGGATCTGCTGTGTCGCCTGGACGCCACCGCACGCGACGCCGGCGTGGCGCTGGTGCCGCTCAAGGGCGCGGCGCTGCATGCGCTCGGCCTTTACGCGCCCGGCGAGCGCCCGATGGCCGACATCGACTTGCTGGTGCATCCGGGCGATGCCCGTCGTGCGGCAAGCCTGCTGCACGAGCTTGGCTACGAGGCCTCCTTCGCGCAGTGGAAACACCAGGTGTTCAAGCCGGCCTGCGCAGCGCCGGTGCATGCACTGGGCGAGCACCGCGACACGCCGGTCAACATCGAGCTGCACACGCACATCCACGAGCGCCTGCCGCTGGCCACCGTCGAGCTCAGCGCGATGGTGTATCCGCACGACGCGCAACCGGGCCTCAACGCCTATCCCTCGCACGCGGCGCTGATGGGCCACCTGCTGCTGCACGCGGCCGGCAATGTGTGCGGTCGCAGCCTGCGCCTGCTGCACCTCAACGACATCTCGCTGCTGGCCACGCGGCTGACCCGGCGCGACTGGAACGTGCTGTGCGATGTCCTCGCCGGTGGATCGTCGTGGTGGGCGCTGCCGCCGCTGTGCCTGGTGGCTCGCTACTACCGCCACGCGGTACCCGATGCCGTGCTCGCCCGGCTGGAGCAGGAATGTCCGCCGCTGCTGCGGACGCTTTCGCGTCGCTGGACGCTGAGCGCGGTCTCCTGTTCGGATCTCTGGCTGCACGGGCTGGCCGGCATCGAATGGTGCCGCTCGCCCGGGGAGGCCATGCACTACCTGCACAACCGCCTGCGCCCCACCGACGAGGCGCGCCGCGAACGTGCCGACATGGTGCGCACTCAACTGTGGCTGCAGGGGCAGAGCTGGGTGACCTCGCCGCAACGCCGGCGCGTCCTGGCCTGGCTCACGCGGCCGGTGCCGAGGATGGACACCTTGTACGTGGTGCGCGCGGCTCTGGCGCAAGCCTCGACGCCTTAGGGTAAAGAGCCCGCTCCCTCCGGGGCGAGGGTTTGGGTGAGTGGCCGGGGCTCGCGGGAGACCGGCAAGTGGATGCGAGCCGAGCGAGCGGTCGTTCTTGGGCCTGGCTTGGGCATGGGGCGATCCTGAAAAGTTACATCAGGTGTCCACCAAACCGTGGGAACTACCCCGGAGCCTTCTACGGAATTGTTAGGCGCCACCTGCGAGAAGCCGGACGGGTTCAATCCAGGAACTCCCACGTATCTGCGCCATCAAACCGCCGGGCAGGGACTGCGGCTACCAGCGCCGGCTCAAAGTTGCGGAGGTTCACGCCGTGGCGAGCGCCGGGCTCGGGTCTTATGGGCTCCCAATGCGTGGCAATGCCGCAGGTCTTGCAGCGGAAATTGCTCAGGCTGCGATCACCCCACACGTAGCTCTCCGTGTTCTCCGGATGGCCTTGGATAGAGACGCTACCGAGTTCGTAGTAAGCCCAGATGCCTCCCGTGCGCCGGCACAAGGAGCAGTTGCAACTCGTGGCGGTTTCGGGCGCCGCCGGCAGACTGAGGCGGATGGCTCCGCAGTGGCAAGAACCGCTCAACGAAAGAGGCTTTTCTTCATTCACCGACGCGTCTCGCTTCCTGTGCGGCCTAACACCTGAGTTAAGCCGCGCCGCGAAGCGGCGTCGGCTTGGACGAATCGTTAGGCCGCGACCGCCGAATCTGCGCTGGCCTTCATGACTTCGTTTGCTTGCCGCACAATCTTTGCCGCTTGCGCAACACTCGCCGCATCGGCTTCGGAGCCGTCCAGCATGCGGTCAAGCTCTTCCAACAGGCGCGTTTCTAGCGCCTCGAGCGTGTAATGGAAAACCACCCCGCCGTGCGTGTCCAAGTAATCTGAGTAGTGGGGAAGTGCCGCCTTTATCAGCTGCTTTATCTTCTCCTCATCCATGAGTCCTTTTGCTTCCATGCCGCTTTTCATGGCTTGCCAACGGATCATTGTATGAGCGGCCACGGCTCGCATGGCTGCATATATTGCCCAAGCCATTGCAGAGACGAACGGACGAGCCTTGGTTGCACTGATGTGGTCAAGTTCCTTGGGATCAAATCCCGACGAAATCATTTCTAGCACCTGAGCCGCGCGCTCTTGCTTTCTGACGGCCTCAGTCATCGCTTCTACATTGAAGGCGGCGAGGTACCCCGCCAAAATCTTCGTCTTGCTTAGTGAAGCAGCCGAGGTCCAGAGCTGCTCAATGGCTTCAAGGCGCCGTTGTAGAAGCAAGGCCTGCCTCTGCGGGACGTTTGAGAGAGCGCCGGTACGTAGGGCGTCGATTTCCGATTGGCGCGCGGTGAGCGCCGAACGAAACTCGTCTTCGCTCTTTCGCAGGTCTGAGCGGAGCTTGCCGATTTTCTCGTCGAATTCATGTTGAACGCTTCGCGTTAGCCGAGTGGCAATCAGATTGCGGCTCAGCCAAGCGACAACAAGTAAGAGCGTGCTAGTTGAGATTGCCGGGAACCAATCCATCACGAGCCTCGAAATCACGTTAGCGGCCTAACGCTGGAGTTAAGCGGCGCGCGCCAGCGCGTCCGCCTTGAACGAGATGTTAGGCATCTCCGTAGCCGCGCACAGACTCAGGATCTGGCAGCGCAGTTGGATGAGCACCTACAAACTCTAAGCCCACGATTGTGTCATCGATTGCCCAGACTAGAACGTCTACGTCTTGACCATGTGACGTGGCGCGCGCATCGGCCAGCCTACGGCCGTTGGCAGAGTCACCGTTGGGACCAAACCAAACTGTAGCGCAGCCACATCTACAAGTGGCTGTGACGCGGAGGTCTTTGATGGATGCAATAGTCGCTGGAACTATGCGCTCTGTCGCGCCCACCGCGAGCGCGCGCTCCAGAATCTGTGCCTCCTGCACTGAGATTGAGCGATTCATGCTTTGCTGCCTAACTCAAAGTAGGTTCGATTATGGGGTCTAATCCGGCAGCCTATCCAGGTGGCTCCGCGCTTGCCTGGGTCTTTGCGCTGCCTTAAACAACAGCTTACCTCCGCGCGCGCAGTCTAATCCTGCAGCCTAATCGGGCGGTCTTTTCGCGGCCGGATTATTTGCCCGGTGACGCGAGGTGTGTACGCGGTGCCGGTATGGCCGGGTCCATTGCCTGCAGTCTAGCGCCGAAGCCTGACGGGCAACGCCGGTGCGTCGCGTACCGAGAGGTACAGGGCTTCGAACGCCCGGGCGGTGTGGTCGGCATCTTCGCGCATGGCGCGGCGCTGGGCGGACCAGGCCAGTTGCAGGCGCAGGTCTTCGTCGGTGAGGACGTGTTCGATGGCGTCGGCCAGTGCGGTCCAGTCCCCTGGCGGGACGGTGAGTGCCGCGTTGGGCGCCCATTCGGCGAGGTGGCCGACGGCAGTGCCGACGGTGGGGACGCCCGCGACGGCGGCTTCCAGCAGCACCAGCGGGCCGGCTTCGTGGCGGGAGGACATCACCAGCAGCTGCGCGGCGTACATGAGCGGGCGCAGTTCGTGCTGGGTGCGGAAGCCGAGGAAATGGACGCGTCCGTCGAGGCCGAGCGTGGTGGCGAGGCGCTGGATCTCGCCGCCGAGGGTATCGACCCCGACGATCTCCATGCGGTAGTCGATGCCTCGTTCCTGCAACGCGGCGAGGGCGCGCAGCAGGGTGGGCTGGTCCTTGACCCGGTTGAGGCTGGCGACATGGATCAGGCGTGCCGGGCCCGGTCCGCGCCGACGCGGTGGTTGTGGCGGCCAGGACGCCAGGTCGACGCCGAGCGGTACGCGCTGGGCGTCGATGCCAAGGTGGTGCAGGGTGTCGATGATCGGCGCGCTGGCGGCGGTCACCTGGTCGGCGCAGCGAAGTACCAGCGCTTCGCACAGGCGGCCGCGCCAGTTCTGGCGGCCGCCGTAGTGGATGTCCCGCAGCGCGACGAGTTCGCCCCCGGCGATGTGCACCAGGGTCGGGCAGTGCAGCCACAGGCCCGCGGCGACGGCCACCTGGCCGCAGGGCCCGGAGAAGATGGCGTGGATGCGGTCGAACGGAGCGCGGCGGTTTTCCAGTGCGATGGCGCGGATCGCGCGCAGGCGCGTCCCGCCGTCGCCGACGTTGTGGATGGTGGCGCCGGCGAGGGGCCAGCAGGCGGGTCGGGCTTCCTGGCGCAGCGCGAAGACATGTACCTCGTGCGACTGCGCCAGCCGTGCGATGAGGTGCAGCAAGGCAGGAATGACGCGGCGTTCGCCGCCGCGGTCGACGCCGCCGGGTACGACGAGGGCGAGTTTCACGCCAGGCTCCCGGGCCGGCTGGCGAGCGCCTGCGCGTAGGCATCGCCGCGGCCCTGCAGCAGTTGCAGGTAGGCCTCGCGCCAGCGGCCGCCGACCGCGGTGAACGACAGCGTGGCGTCGAAGTGCGCGCGCACCTGTTCGGCCGGCATCTGCTCGAGCGTGGCGGCGACCAGCGCATCGGCCAGCGCGCGGGCGTCGCCGCAGGGCCATAGGCGGCCGATCCGCGCATCGCCGGCGAGGGCGCGGAAGGCCGGGATGTCGGTGAGCACCGGCACGGTGCCGCAGGCGATCGCTTCTATGGCGGAATAGCCGCTACCTTCGCGGCGGCTGGCCGAGACGAACAGGTCGGCCGCCTGCATCAGCGTCTCGATACGCGCGTGCGGGACCTGGCCCAGCAGGTGCACGCGACCGGCAAGCCACGGGTCGCGCTCGATGCGCGCGCGCAGCCTGGCCATCATCGGTGCGCGGCCGTAGGCGCACCACAGCTGCAGGCCGGGCAGGCGCTGCGCGGCCAGCGCGATGCCGTCGAGCGCAGTGAGTGGGTCCTTGCCGTCCTGCAGATGGCCCACCCACAGCACCGCGGGGTGCCCATGCAGGCCGGTCTCGATGCGCGCCCGCGCGCGGTCGCCCCGCTGGAAGCGGCTGCTGGATTCGGGGATCGCGAACAGCCGCGTCGATGGCTGCAGCACGCCGGCGGCGGCGAACGGCCAGGCCAGCTCCGGCGCGGTGAACGCGACGCCCTTGAGTTCGCGGTAGCGATGACGCCATTGCCAACGCCGCCACCAGCGCCGTGGCGCGCGGTCGGCGTGGTCCTGGAACAGCACCGGCAGCCGCGGCAGGCGTTGCGACAGGGCGAACGACTCCTCGGGAAAGCCCAGGCCGTGCACGTGCGCCAGGTCCACCCCGAGCGTGCCGAGCAGGTCGCCGACGTGCCGGCCGCGTTCGCGGCGGCGCATGCCGCGCACGTCGACGAAGAGGTAGTCGACCCCGTTGCGGGTCAGTCCCTCGGCGTGTGCAGCGGCCTGCACCACCGTGATGCGCGTGCCGGCGCTGGCCGCCGCCTCGGCGATGTCGGCCAGCGAGGGCCAGCGCTCCAGCACCTGGGCACCGCTGAGTCCGGCCGGCGCCGGCAGGAAGCTGACCTGCGCCACGTGCGGGGACATCGGCTACAGCCCCTGCACCTGTGGCAGGCGCAGTTGCACGAAGCGGTTGGCCAGGCGCAGTTCCCACGGCCGGTCGTAGTGGCCGATGCGGTAGCGCCAGGCGGCCATCGCGCTCAGCGTCCGCTTGGCCCAGTGCGGCGCGCGCATGTCCTGCACGGTGGGATAGCGGCAGCGCAGCACGGTGACGAAGTCGTCGATGCGCCGGCGCAGGCGCTCGTCCAGCCAGGGCGCGTCGGCGTGGCAGGCGTAGTTCACCCATTGCGGCTGCGCCCATTCGTCGGGCGAGGAAGGGAACACCACCGGCGCGCCGTGCAGATCGATGAGCGGCGTCGCGCGGTGGCGGCCACGGTCCTTCTCGTGCATCGCGTTTTCCGGCAGTGGCGTGTAGATGTAGATGACGATCTCGCAGGCCGGGTTGACGCGCTTGAGTTGGCGGATGAACTCGAAGGTCTGCTCGGTTTCCTCCTCGGTGTGCGTCGGCGGCGCGACCATGAAGGAAAACTCCGGGATCACGCCGTGGCGTCGGCATACCTCCGCCACCTGCAGCGTCTGGTCGGGGCGCGTGCCCTTGCGGATCTCCCTGAGCATCTGCCCGTCCGGCGATTCGGCGCCGATGTAGGCCATGCGCAGGCGACTCTTACGTACCAGCTTCCAGTTCGCCTCGGACAGGTTGACCAGTGCGTCGGCGCGCGCAAAGCACCACCAGGGCAGCTCCAGTCGCGCCAGCACTTCCAGCAGCGGCACCATCTCCGCCTCGCGGTCGAAGAAGTTGTGGTCGAAGAACTGCACCGAGTCGGCGCCGAGCTCGTGCTTGAGGTAGCCGAGCTCGCGCTCCAGCCGCGCCGCGGCCGGCAGCGCGGTGGCGCCGCCGAACATCGCCGCCACGCCGCAGAAGGTGCAGTGGTAGCGGCAACCGAGCGCGGCCTGGTGGGCGACGGTGCGCTGGCCGAGGAAGGTGCGCGCGAGGTACTTGCGCGGATCGCCCAGCTTTTCGTACGGCAGCAGCGGCGGCGGGTTGCCGCGCGAGAAGCGCCGCGCCGGGTTGTGCACGATGCGATCGCCGTCCTTCCATGAGAGCCCGGCGATGGCAGCCAGCGGCGGCCCTTGTCCGGTCAGTGCGCAGACCAGTTCGACCAGGGTTTCCTCGCCCTGCCCGCGTACGGCGTAGTCGACGTAGGGCGCGTTCAGGGCGGCGTCGGTGAACAGCGTGGGGAAGTAGCTGCCCCAGATGATCGGCAGCCCGGGCGAGTGCTCGCGGATGGCCCTGGAGAGCTTGATCGCCTCAGGCACGTGCGGGCCGCCCATCACGGTCATGCCGACCGCGTCGAAGCTCTCGTGGTCCAGCGCACGCAGCACTTCGGGCACGGTGTCGCGCTCGATGTTGCCGTCAAGAATGCGGCTCTGGCCATGCTGGTCCAGCGCGGCGGCCAGGTTCAGCAACGGCAGCGGGAAGCGCGCGCTGTGGCGCGAGGCGATGGTCGGGTTGATCAGCAACGTACGCGGCGGGCGGGTCATGGCACGGTCACCGTGGGAGGTCAGGGCGCCGGCGCAACCGGAACACCAGCGCCACCGGCACCTCGAGCGCGACAGGATCGAAGTGCGCGCCGTCGGGAATGCCGGTGGGATCGAGCATCGGCTCGCGCACTGCCTCGATGGCCAGGTCGAGCGCCGCACAGGCGGCGTGCCAGTGGCTGTACAGGTGCTGCGTGTGGCGCACGGCGTAGCGCTGGCCGTCGGCCTTGAAGTCGCGCAGCCAGCCGAGCGCCGGGCCGATCGGGTGGATGTCGCTGATCAGCAGTGCGCCGCCGGGGCGGGTCACGCGGCGCAGTTCCTTCAGTGCGGGCCCGAGCGCCTCCAGGTGGCCGATGACCAGGCCGCAGACGGTGAGGTCGGCGAACGCGTCGGGGAAGGGCAGCGCGGTGAGCTGCGCCTGCGCCAGCTGCAGCGGTGCGCCGGCACGGGACGCGGCGGCGGCGCGGTGCAGCATCGCCGGGGAGAGGTCGATGCCGGCCACGCGCGCTGCGCCGCGGCGCAGCGCGTGATGCATGTAGCGGCCGCTGCCGCAGCCGGCGTCGAGCACCATCGTGCCGGCCAGGCTGGCGGGCATCAGATCGAGCATCGCGCGCTCCTCGGCCTGCATCACCGGGTTGTGCGCCTGGGCGGGATATGCCGGTGCCCACAGGGCGTAGGCGGCCAGTGGATCGAGCACGGGCGGCAGTGACATCAGGCGGCTCCGGCGGCAGCGAGGAGCGCATCGGCGGTGGCGTCCGAGGCGAGACCGGGTTCGAGCGAAAGCAGCGCTGCGTCGGCCAGGCGCCGGTCGAGCAATTTGGGACGGCCATCCAGCGTGACCGGCACGGTGTCGAGACCCGAGGCGGCGAACCAGTGGGCGAAGTCCGGATCGGCGATCTGCGGCCGGCCGTCGCGCACCACGGCGCGGATGTCGCTGCGGCTGATCCCCAGCAGGCTGCGCACCGGGTCGTCGCCACGGTCCTCGACGATGAGCAGGTCCGCGTGCGCGCCGGGCGACAGGCGGCCGCGCCCGGGCAGGCCGAGGATGCGCGCGGCGTCACGCGTGACCAGGCCGAGCAGTTGCGTCGGCGTGAGCCCATTGCGGTCGAGGGCCAGGCGCAGTTCCTCCATCAGGTCGCGCTCGCCGCTCAGGCGCGAGTCGCTGCCCAGCAGCAGCCGGCCCGCTTCGCACAGTCGGCGTGGATCGAGCGTGCGGCCGAGCAAGGCGCGGTTGCTGCCGGGGCACCACACGACCGCCGCACCGGCGCCGATGACGCGCTCGATGTCGCGTGGCGTCAGGCCCACGCCATGCACCAGCACGCTGTTGGCGGCCAGGCAGCCGAGCCGGTCCAGTTCGGCCAGCTCTGCGCGGGCGGTGGCATCGGTGCCTTCGGCCAGGTGGATGATCCACGGCCGGTGGGGCGCCGTGCCGAGGAAGCTCGCGCGCACCGGGGGACCGTAGCCGGGACCGGCCAGCGCGTAGCTCCAGCCGAAGTCGCGCAGCAGGGCGACCGGAAAGTCCGGCGCGTCGAGCGCGGCGTGCCAAGGGTCGTGGTGCGCCACGCAGGTGCTGCCGGCGAGCAGGTTCTTCAGCGCGCCGTGACGCAGGCGCAGGGCCTTGGGCAGGGCCAGCGCGGCGATGACTTCCGGCGCGGCGAAATGCGCGCGGAAGGCCTCGATCCAGGCGTAGCTGCTGGGAAACGCTGCGCCTGCGCGCAGCGGCGGTACGGCGTTGACGTGCAGGTGGTCGTGGGCGTTGATCAGGCCCGGGAACACCAGGTGGTCGTGCAGGTCGATGCGCAGCGCGGGCGACCAGGCAGCCGGCGCCATGCGGTCGTCATGGACCGCCAGCGTGCCACGCGCGATGCCGCTGCCGGTCCACCAGCCGGCGCCGAGCAGCAGCGTGTCGCGGCGCGCGTCCATCGCTCAGCGCCGTTGCATCACGATCAGGAAGTGATCGCCCATGTCGCGCAGCAGCGGCCAGTGGCCGAGGCGGTCGTCGAGACGGCCGAGCCGTTCGCACCAGCGCGGGTGGCGGCGGTAGAACGCGACCAGGTAGGGCGGCGGCAGGAACAGCCCCAGCGCGCGGTGCGAGGACAGGGTGAATTGCGCGGCGAAGGCGCGATGGAACTCGCGCGGCAGGTAGTAGCGTGTCCAGATCGTGTGGCGGTTCATGCCTACCGCCATCGGTTCGCGCGCCCAGCGCACCGCGGCACGGCGGAAGCGGCCTCGCAGGATGTAGTGGGCCAGCTCCCAGGGACAGACGCGGCCGATCACGGAGAACAGCAGCTTGCCGCCGGGGCGCAGCAGGCGGGCGCATTCGGTGGCGACCGAGTGCAGGTCTGGCGCGCAGTTGAGGGGACCGAAGTTGGAGTAGATGCCGTCGAATTCGCCGCTCAGGCGGTCCAGTTGCTGCACGCCCAGGTGGGTGGTGGCGATGCGGCCTGCCAGGCCGCTGAGGGTGGCGCGGTTGCGCGTGCGTTCGACCATTTGCGGCGACCAGTCGGTGGCCAGCACGCCGTAGCCGCGGCGGGCGAATTCCACCGCGTCGAGGCCGGTGCCGCAGCCGAGGTCCAGCAGACGCGAGCCGACGGGGACCTCCCGCTGTACGGCGTCCCACAGATTCGCGCGCATGCGCTGGATCAGCTCGTTGTTGCCGCGCGGGCCGTCGTAGTCGCCTGCCACGCTGTCGAAGGCGCGCTGGGTGTCGAGCAGTTGCGCATCGCTCAGCGCGGGGCGCGGTACACGGGACGCGGGGCCATCGTGCAGGTCGAGCGGGTGTGGCCGGTTCATGCAGTCCTCGCGTGGCAAGCGGCGGCGCCGCGCCGGCGTTCCAGGGGTTCGATCGGTGAGTGCCGGGTGATGGCAATGCGGTTGAACAGGGCCTCTTCCACCGGGGACTCGGAAGGGCCGTGCGGCGCGCTTCGCCCGAACCCTCACCCGCCCTTTCGGGCCCCTCTCCCGCAGGAAGAGCGGTTCGGGGACGAGGTCTGAGGCAGGCGCTTGCGGGCTACGCGCAGCGCGAACGGGTGCAGGGATGGCGATGGGGTCGCGATCACCGTGGTGCCGGCGAGCGCTCGCAGGAACTCCGTTCACCCTGAGCGTAGGCCCGCAGCGCCGGAGTCGAAGGGGCCGCACCCCACACGCCCGCCGCCCGCCGCCGATACGCATTGCGCGCGACCGCCGCCACGAGCCCCAGCCCCAGGCCGAGCACCAGGCCAGCGCCCCAGATCAGCAAGCGGTTGGGATAGACCGCGTGGTCGGGTACGTACACCGGCCAGGCCATCTGGGTCTCGTAGGAGTAGCTCGCCGTAAGCCTTGCCTCCAGCTCGCCGACCACCTGCTGCAGCCCGCGCACCTCCTGGTTGCTGCTGCTCAGCACCATGCTGGCTAGCAGCAAGTCCTGCCGGTTCGGCGCAGCCGTGCTGTGCGCGGGCGCGACCGCATCGCGCAGGCGATCGCGCTCGGCGGTGGCATCGCGCAGCTGCGCCTGGGCCTGGCGCAGGCGCGCCTGCGCCAGGCCCAGCGGTTCGGCCATCAGGCCTTCGTGCAGCCGCTGGAGATGGTCGAACGTGGCCTGCACGAAGCGCCGCGCCTGCTGCGGCGAATATCCACGCAAGGTGAGCTTGAGCAGCCCGGCGTAGGGCGACGGAGAGAGATCGAAACTGCCGCGGTACAGATGCCCTTCGCGCGAGCGCGGCGAAATGCCAAGGTCGTGCAGCACGCCCTCCTGGAACTCCACCGTCTGCATGCGTTCGATCACGCGCTGGAACGGCTCCACGCGCGGGTCTTCGCCCGCGGGCGCCGGTCCCAGCTGGCCGGGCCGGATCCACGCCACCGCCTCCCAGCGCGAGTGCGCCGCCTGCGCGAAGAAGATCGCCAGGCCCAGCACCACCACCAGCACGGCGACGAACCAGCGCCACTCCCGGCGCAGGACCCGCCACAGGTCGATCAGGTAGATCTCGTCGTGTTCCATGGGCATGCACTCAGGTCGGGTGGATGGAAAGCGTGGGCGCGCGTGCAGGCAGCCACGCGGCGAACAGCTGCAGCAACAGGCACAGCGCGATGAAGTCGACGTTGGTCCAGATGAACGCCTGCGGCGCGAACGGCGCCATCAGGCAGACGTAGGCCATGCGCAGGAAGATCAGCAGGCCGAACAGCGGCACGTTCGGCCATAGCCGGCGCACGCTCCAGTGCAGCCACAGGTACAGTGCGAACACCGCGGCCGCGGCGCCCACCGGGCCCCACGCCATCAGGAAGGGAAAGAACTCGGTGCCCACGTTGACCGTCGGCGAATCGAGCGGAATGCCGGTGCCCGCGGTGGCGACCGAGCCGCTGAGCGGCACCACCTGGTGAATCAGGAAGCTGGCGTCGTGGTAATGCCTGGACTCGATCGCACCGAAGTTGTAAGGCCCGGCGCTGACGTAAAGCAGCAGCCATTTGATGCCCTGCGGCGCGGCGCGATAGAGCGCGCTGAACGGCAGCGTCAAGCCAGCCAGCGGTCCGGAGCGCAGCACGCCAAGCACGGAGAACACGCTGGCGCCAACCAGCGCGATCAGCGCGATTCGCTTCCACGGCAGCGGCGCGCGCGCATCGCGGCGCAGCACGATCACCAGCGCCAGCGCGAACAGCCCGTTGAGCAGCCGGTTGCGGTCGATCACCAGCACCGGGAACACCAGGCCCGCGGCCACCAGCGACCAGCGCAGTCCGCGGTGGCGCGCGCACAGCAGGCCGATCGGTGGCATCACCCAGCACATGTCGGAGATATGCCGGATGTGCTCGCGCCCGCCTTCCATCGTGGCGTAGGCGTGCGGATCGTCCACCAGTGCGACCGGGAACAGCGCGAGATCCAGCAGGCAGAACGCCAGCACCGCCAGGGCGAAGGCCAGCGCGACGAACCCCTCGCGCGTGCCGGCGTACTGGCGGGCGCGGAAGCGCGCCAGTGGCGGCAGCCGCTTGCCGGCCAGCACGTCCAGCAGCAGCACGGCGCCGGCGCAGCTGGCCAGCAGCACGAGGCCCTCGCCGTAGCCGTCCGGCAGGTCGTAGGTAAGCAACGTCACCGTGCAGGCGAACAGCAGCGGCAACACCAGCCAGGTCGAAGGAAGGCGCAGCAGGGTCATGCGTGCCTCGCGAAGATCGGCGGCGATGGCAGGCCGGTGCGCGCCAGCGCGGCCAGGGTGAGGTAGGCGGCCATGTGCCTTGCCAGCGCCAGGGGGCGCCGGCGCAGGAAGGCGATCTTGGCGCGGATGTAGTGCACCTGCGCCCGCAGCAGGGTGCGGTCGGTGCCCTCGAAAAGCGCCGCACGACGCATCGCGACGCGGCGCGATTCGTTCAGGTGCATCACCCGCGTGGCCACGTGCCGGGTCTTGCTGAGGTTGCCCTCGTGCACGCGGTAGGCGCACACGCGCACGTCGATGAAGCCCAGCGCGTCGCGCGCGGCCAGGCGCAGGAAGAAGTCCCAGTCGTCGATGCGCAGGCCTTCGCTCCAGCCGCCGACCCGCTCCAGCGCGCCGCGGCGCAACAGCGCCACCGGACCGCCGACCGCCCATTGCCCGATCACCGCGCGGCGGATGCCGGCGTCGCTGCGGTAGAGGCGCTTGTCGGCGCGGTGCAGGCCACACATGCCGCTGTTGTGCAGGAGCCGGTCCTGCGGATCGACCACGATCGAGTCGCCGACTACCGCCTGCTTGTGCGGGTGCGCCTGCAGGTAGCGCACCTGCGCCTGCAGGCCGCCGGGCAGGAAGTAGTCGTCGCTGGCACCCAGCCGCAGGAACTCCCCCTGCGCCAGCGCGGCGAGCTCATTGAGCGTGGCCGCCACGCCCCGGTTGGGCCGGCGCCGGATGCGCACGGGAATCTCGCCTTCGTGCTCGGCCATCCAGGCCGCGATGCGCTCGCCGGTGGCGTCGGTCGAGCCGTCGTCGATGATCACCAGTTCCTTGGCCGGCCACGGGTCGTCGAGCACGCTGTCCAGGCAACGCCGCACGAAACGCTCGTGGTTGAACGCGGGAATCAGGATCGAGACCAGCGGTGCGTTCATAGGCGCTCCAGGTAGCGCCGCGCCACCACCAGGGTGAAGCCCAGGTACAGCGTGTAGTTGGCGCTGAAGGCATACACCGCGCCGACCAGTCCGAAGCGCGCGGTGAGCAGGTGCACCAGCAGCAGGTAAGTGAATGCGAACACGCACTCGGAGGCGACGAACAGCCGCGTCATCGCCTTGGCCAGCATCACGTAGGAGGGCACGAACGAAGCGATCTTGATCACGTCGCCGATCAGCTGCGGCCCGTACAGCGCGTTGGCCAGCGCGAAGTCGCTGGTGAACAGCAAGCGCGTGATCCAGCCGCGCGCCAGCCAGATCGCGCCAGCCAGCGCCATCACCGCGGGCATCAGGAAACGCCAGCCCTGGCCCAGCTCGTGCGCCAGCGCCGCCCGCCCATGCGTGGCGGCCAGCTTGGGCAGGAAATAGATGTTGAGCGCCGCGGTGAGAAACAGCAGGTAGGCATCCGAAACCCGCGTCACCGCCTGCCAGTAGCCGACCTCGGTCCAGCCGAAGTGCCCGGCCAGGTGCTGGCGCACGGCGATGTTGACCAGCGGCGAGAGCACCGCCGAGCTGAGCGTCATGATCGAGAAGGTCGCCAGGCGTGCGGTCATCTCGCCGTCGAAGCGCGCCTTCCACATGCCGGGGCGGAAGTAGGGGCTGCGCCGGAACACCGGCAGCCCGATCGCCAGCCACAGCACCTGGCCCAGGATCAGCGCCAGCAGCGCGCCGTACAGGTGCAGCCACGCGGACAACACCAGGGCCACGGTGATGCTGGTCGCCGAGCCGAGCACCTGCACCAGCGCCAGCCGGCGTACGTCCATGAAGCCGTTGATCACGGCGAGCAGGTAATTGACCAGCGCGATGCCCAGCTGCGCCACCGCCAGCGTGCGGATCAGGCCCTGGTAGCGCGCATCGTCCAGCAGCCACAGCGCGAGCGGCCGGCTGCACAGCAAGGCCAGGCAGCCGATCAGGCACGAGGCGCACAGCGCGTACCACAACGCCGAGGCGAGCAGGCGCGAGAGCTTGGCCGGGTCCTCGCGGTACTCGGCCACGTACTTCACCAGCCCGGCGCTGATGCCGCCACCGGCCAGCACCGCCAGCAGCGACATCAGGCTCATGAACTGGCCGAGCTTGCCGATGCCTGCGGGCCCGGCGAACGAGGCCACCAGCTTGACCACCACCAGCGCCGCGAGCAGCCGCGCCGCGGTGGCGGCGGTGGAATAGACGCTGGCGCGTGCGAAGTTCATGCCGGACTCCGGAACGCGTTGACCGCGGCAATCACGCGCTCGACGTCGGCATCGGCCAGGGCCGGGCCGATCGGCAGGCTGAGCACTTCCCCGTGCAGGCGTTCGGTCAGCGGCAGCCGGGCGGTCAGTCGTCCCGCGTAGGCCGGTTGCCGGTGCGGCGGCAGCGGGTAGTGCACCTGGGTCTGGATGCCGCAGGCCGCCAGGTGGCGCTGCAGCGCCTCGCGATGGCGGCAGCGCAGCACGAACAGGTGCCAGACGTGCGCCTCCTCGCGCATGGCGAAGGGCAACCCGATGTGTGGATGGCGGATGCCATCGAGGTAGCGCATCGCCACGCGGCGGCGCAGGCGGGTGTCTTCCTCGACGTATTTCAGCTTGACCCGCAGCAGTGCGGCCTGCAGTTCGTCCAGGCGCGAGTTGGTGCCGCGCAGGCGGTGCTGGTACTTCACCTCCGATCCGTAGTTGCGCAGCGCGCGCACGCACTGCGCCAGCGCCTCGTCGCCGGTGGTCACCGCGCCCGCGTCGCCGAGCGCGCCCAGGTTCTTGGCCGGGAAGAAGCTGAAGCCTGCGGCGTCGCCGAGACTGCCGGCGCGCCGGCCGTCCCAGGCGGCGCCGTGCGCCTGCGCAGCGTCCTCGACCAGCAGCAGGCCGTGCTCGCGGGCCACCGTGTGCAAGCCCGGCATGTCCGCCAGCTGGCCGTACAGGTGCACTGCCATGATGGCGCGCGTGCGCCGGCCGATCGCCGCTTCGACGCGGGCCGGATCGAGGTTGAAGCTGGCCGGGTCCGGTTCCACCGGCACCGGCACCAGCCGGTTGGTGGTGATCGCCAGGAAGCTGGCGATGAAGGTGTTGCCGGGCACGATCACCTCATCGCCCTCGGCGATCCGGCCCAGCTCCATGTAGCCGCGCAGCAGCAGCGCCAGCGCGTCCAGCCCGTTGCCCACGCCGATGGCATGGCGCACGCCGCACCAGGCGGCGAACTCGGCTTCGAACGCGGCCAGTTCCTCGCCCAGCACGTACCAGCCCGAATCGATCACCCGCGCCGCCGCTGCCTTGAGCTCGTCGGCATGCCGGGCGTTGACCGCCTTCAGGCTGAGGAAGGGCACATCCACCCGTGGCATCTCCATCACAGCGCCCACTCGTAGAAGTCGTGCACCACGGCGCGCGCGCCGAACCGTTCCTTCTGCGTCACCAGGCCGCCATTGAGCACACGGCCTTCCTGTTCGGTGGAGATGCCGAAGCTGAAGTAGTGCCGGTCGGCGTAGACGCTGCCGATCAGTTCGCCCAGCAGCAGGCTCAGCGCGTCGCAACGCCGGCCCTCGTCCGACGCGGCCAGGTATTGCGTGTGCACCGCGTGGCCGAAGTCGTAGACCAGCGCGCCGGCCTGCAGCGTGCCCGCCACGTGCGCGGTGTGCAGCACGATCTGCTGTGGAAAGCGCGCCTGCAGCAGGCGCAGCTCCTCGAGGCTGTGCGTGGGTGTCGCCTCGTGCCGCCTGAGCACCTCGGTGAGCAGCGCGTGGAAGGCGGCCAGGTCGCCGCCGGTTTCGACGTGCACGCCGGCCTGGCGCGCGTGGCGGATATCGCGCCGGCGCTCGGCAGCGAGGCGGTAGCCCTCGCGCAGCGCGACCACCGAGGACAGGTCGCGTCGCACCAGCCGCGCGCCGAGCCGGTGCAGCGCGTACAGGTCTTCCTCGGCCGGGTAGGCGTGGAAGACCCGCGGCACGGCCTTGTACAGCACCCGGCGTATGCCGGCGGCGCGATAGTGGGCGGCCATCTGCGTGAAAACTTCCAGCGTGGTCTCGGCACGCAGGGCCGAGGTCGACAGCAGGCCCGCGTAGGTGAGGCCGCCGTGGCTGGTCACCACGCGACCGTTGCGGCTGGCGGGAAAGACCGCCACCGGCTCGCCCTCGCGCTCGACCATCAGCGAGCAATCGGTGAAGCGGTCGGCGTGGTAGTCCATGTAGCCGCGCCGGTGCAGCAGGTTGCCGGTGCGCGAGCGGGCCACCAGCGCATCCCACGCGGCCGCATCGGCCGGCACGTAAGGCCTAAGCGTGAGCATGGACGGCCCCTTGCGGTGCATGCAGGCGCGCCTCGGCGACGCCGAAACCGTCCACGCCCATGTCGTTGCCGTTGTAGAACATCAACAGCCGGTCGCGTTGGGCCAGCAGCGCGGGGTAGCAGATCGTGCGCGAGTCCCAGCCGCGCTCGGAGAGCGCCAGGCCGAGGCTCTCGTCGCGCCGCTCCCAGGCGAGGCCGTCGTCGCTCACCGCCAGGCCGGGGAAGTATTCGCCGTTGCGGTTGCCGCGGGTGAAGTACATGACGTAGCGGCCGTCCAGCCGGTATACCCGCGGCCGGCCGATGCGGTACTCGTTGCCGCGCGGCAGCAGGCAGGCGTGGTCGGCGCGCGGGATCGCATCCAGGCTGGCCGTTTCTGCGTGGCGGATGTGGTAGCGCGGGAACGGCTTGCCGCCGATGTTCTCCCAATCGTCGCCGGCGGCGTACCACAGCCGCCAGCGGCCCTGTTCGTAGTGCGCCGAGTGCACCGCGGCGATGGTGCTGCGGCCGGGCGCGCGGTCGAGGATCGGGGTCTCCTGCACGCGGCGGAAGTGCTCGCCGCCGTCGTTGGACACGGCCAGGCCGGTGAAGGCCAGGAACTTGGCGCGGGCGACCTTCTGGAAGCCGACGTAGAACAGGTACAGGCCGTCCGGGCCCGCGGTGACGTCGCCCAGGATCATGCCGTTGTCGTCAAAGCAGCCGCCACGGCCGAGGTCGAGCACCGGTTCGCGGCTGACCCCGGTGACCGCGGTCGGGTCGTCCGCGCGCACGTCGACGTAACCGATGCGGCTGACGCCTTCGGCGTCGCGAAAGCCGGCATAGACGCGGATGCGCTGGTCATCCAGCGCGACGGGCGTGGGGGTCAGCGCGGAGTGGCGCATCCAGGCGCCCGCGCTGTGCCGTGCGGTGTCGAACACCAGGCCCCTCTTGTGCCAGGCGAACATGGCGGTTCACAACCTCACGCCGAAGCTGGCGCGGTTGGGCAGGGGCTTGGCCGGCGAGCCGACGTAGACGCGCCCCGGCTCGGTGTCGCGGGTGACCAGCGCACCGGCGCCGATGACGTTGTAAGGCGCCACCTTCACGCCGTCGTTGAAGGTGGCGTTGACGCCGATGAAGCTGCCTTCGCCGATGCGGCAATAGCCGGAGATCACCGCATGGGAGGAAACGAACACGTGGTCCTCGATGACCGTGCGGTGGCCGACGTGGTTGCCGCTCCACAGCACGCAGTTGTCGCCGACCTGCACGAACGGCTGGATCACGTTGTTCTCGAAGATGAAGCAGTGCTCGCCGATCGCGGCGTTGCGCCACACGAACGCGCGCGAACTGACGTAGCTGGCCAGCCGGTAGCCGCGGCGCCTGGCGTCCAGGTAGAAGCGCCGCCGCAGCCGGTTGAGCTGGCTGGCGGGAATCGCCACGAACAGTTCCACCTCGCCGGGCGCGTAGTGTTGCTCCAGCGTTTCCCACGGCAGCACCGGGCGGTCGGCCAGCTGCGGCTGCGTCAGGTACGCGCGCTCCACGCTGAAGGCGAGCACGTCGTAGTCGCTGTCGTGCTGGAAATATTCGCAGGCGATCTGGGCGAACTCGCCGGCGCCGACGATGACTAGCGGTCGAGGCATGCGACCAGCCCCGCCGGGTAGAGCTCGGCGTGGACCTCTTTGAGGAAGAGGTCGTAGTCGGTGATGTAGTCGCCCGGGTCATAGGGCTGGTCGGCCAGCACCATCAGCACGCAGTCGTCACTGAAGTCATACAGCTCGCGCCAGACCATGCGGCCTAGCAGCAAGCCCTGCGAGGGATCGTCGAGAACCACTTCGGTCGGGCCGTTGCCGTCGTCGAGCAGGAACGTCACCGAACCGCGCACGCTGATCGCCAGCTGGTTGAGATGGCGGTGCGCGTGGCGTCCGCGGTGCACCTTCTGCCGGGTGGCGAACAGGTAGTACACGCGGCGGATCGGGAACGGCACGTTCCGCTCCGGCTCCAGGGCGATGAGCATGCCCCGCTGGTCCCCGTGCGACTGCAACTGGATGCGCTTGATGTCCATGTCCTTCGGCCGAGGGATGCGTCGTGGACGACTCACCTGGCTGAGTGCCGGGCGATGGGCCGAAGGTTGGGTGGGTTCCGACGGCGGCCGCTCGCGTCGCGCCCTGCCAGGGCGGAGGGGGGATCGGGGCGCTTGCGTCCGCCCGTCGATCTCGGGGTGCCGCCCGAATACTGCGCGGGCACCCCCAGCGGACCGGCCGGCTATGGACGCCGGGGAAGCTGCGGTGGTACTTGTCGCAGCCGGCCGGACAGGCCGGTCCCGGCGCGCGGATGACATACGATGGGCTGGATGATGCTCGAGAGCGAGACGATCTCGTCGGTTTGCCGGGCACGTTGCAGTGACGGAGCCGGGCATTCGGGTGGACCGTTCCCACGGTACGCCCGCTCGCGCGTACACAGCCCGCGCATCGTCCTGGTCCTGTTCGCCCTGGCCTGCCTGCAGGGCCCGCTGCATGCCCAGGCCGCCCCGTTCGGCGGCTCCGTGGCGCTGACGTCGCAGCTGGTCGACCGCGGCTTGCCCATCACCTCCACGACGCCGGTCCTGCAGGCCGAACTGCGCTGGGATTCGCCTGCCGGCTGGTCGCTGGGCTCGGCCGGTGCCAGCGAGCTGCACTCGCCGCGGCTGGCCGAGGGCATGCTGCACGCGGCGTATTCCTGGCCGTTGTCGGACACCTGGCAGATGCAGGCAAGCCTGCTCTACTACGCCGTACCCCGGCGTGGCCGCGCACGACCCTACCGGCGCGCCGAAGCGGACCTGGCGTGGATCTACCGCGACGTCTTCACGCTCAACCTGGCCGCACTGCGTCCCCTCGGCAGCCGCGACGGCCACACCAACCCCGCGGCCGAGGCCAACCTGCGCTGGCCGCTGACCGGCCATCTCTCGCTGCTGGCGGGCGTGGGTGTGGCGCGGTTCCAGCGCGGCTCCTACGGCTACTACGGCGAGCGGTATTCGGAGTACTACCGTTACGGCCAGGCCGCGCTGGCGTGGAGCGCGGGCCGCTGGCACGTCGAGCTCGACCGCATCGCCACCCGCGGCGCACCGCCGGCCCGGCGCGGGAGCGATGGCCTGTCGCCCTGGCTGGTCTCGGTTTCCTGGTCCTTCTGATCCTGGAGCAAAACCTTTTCCGCGCCGACGGGCACATACCGCGCAAATGGTCGCCTTGACGACAGTCCCATGAACGACGCCGACACCCACGACGACGACACCGACCGCATGTTGCTCCAGCGCATGGCCGCGGGCGATCGCGGTGCGCTGGCGGTGCTCTATCGCAGCTACCACGGGCGGCTGTGCCGCTTTCTGTCGCGGCTGACGCGGCGGCCGGACGTGATCGAGGAAGTCATCAACGACTGCTTCTGGATCGCCTGGCAGAAGGCCGGCAGTTTCCGCGGCGACTCGCGCGTGTCGACCTGGATCATGGGCATCGCCTATCGCTGCGGGCTCAAGGCGCTGCGCCAGCACGGCGCCGAGCCGATCGAGGACGATCCGGTACGCGACGAGCGCAGCTCGGCGCACGACCCGGGCGAAGACCGCGAACTGCGCGACTGGCTCGCCAAGGGCCTGGAGCGGCTGTCGGTCGACCAGCGCGTGGTGGTCGAGCTGGTCTACGGCGTGGGCCACAGCCTCGACGACGTGGCGGTCATCATGCAATGCCCGGTAGGGACGGTGAAGGCGCGTCTGTTCTATGCGCGGGTCAAGCTGCGCAATGTGTTGCCGGCGCTGGCCGGCGAATCCATCTCGCATCGAGAGAACGTGCCATGACACTACCGAACAGGTGCGCCCGTGCCTGGGAGGCCATGCCCTGGGTTTTGCAGGGCACCGCAACGCCGCAAGACAACGAATGGCTGACGCAGCACCTGGCGCAGTGCGAAGCGTGCCGCACCGAATTCGAGCAGCAGAGCCGGCTGCGGCTGGCGCTGTCGTTGCCGGCCGACGTCGGGCTCGACCCGAACGCCGGCCTGGACCGGTTGATGGCAAGGCTGGATGAGCCCGAACCGGTGGAGGCGCCGCAGCCGGCACGGGCCAGCCCGTGGCTGAGCCGGGCGCTGGCCGTCGCGGTGCTGGTACAGGCGATCGGCATCGGCATCCTCGGCGCCAGGCTGTGGTCGGAGAACCCTGCGCCGGCCTACCGCACGTTGAGCCAGGAAGCCGCCCCGGCAGTGCGGGGCGCCATCCACGTGGTACCCGACGCGACCATGAAACTGGCCGATTGGAACGCGCTGCTGCGGCGCCTGGATCTTCAGGTGGTCGACGGGCCCAACGACGTCGGCGCCTATACCCTGGTCGCGAGGAGTGGCGCGCAGGACACGCTCGAGCACCTGCGCGCCGCGCAGGGCATCCGCCTGGCCGAGCCCGCCGAAGACCATCCATGAGGGCGCGATGAAGGCCGCGGCACTCCTGCTGGTCGTGTTCGCGCTCGGCCTGGCCGCGTGCGCGCCGGTGCGTCCGACGGTGGCGCAGGCGGCCGCCAGCGGCACGGCAAAAACGGACGTGGCCTCGATGGACAGCGGGCGCGACATCGTGCTCGCGGTCGCCAACCCGATCGAGCCGCCGGCGATGCATGCCGGTTCCAGCCTGCTCGGTTACGCGGCGCCGGCCCATTACGGCGCCGGCCGTCTTGCCGCCACCACGCTCGATGCGCTCCGGCAGCACTACGGCTGGCGCGAGGTCGCCGGCTGGCCGATCAAGGCGCTCAAGCTCTACTGCATCGTGTTGCGGCCGCCGCCGGGCACCAGCCGCGAGGCGATGCTCCAGGCGTTGGGCAGGGATGCCCGCGTGGCGCTGGCCGAGCCTTTGCACGAATACGACACCTATGCGGACCCGCCACCGCGTGCACAGCACTACAACGATCCCTATGCGCAGTTGCAGCGCGGCTTCGTCGAAACCGACGCGGCGCTCGCGCACAGCCTCAGCCAGGGGCAGGGCGCGCGGATCGCGGTGGTCGATACCGGCGTCGATGTCGCCCACCCGGAACTCCAGGGGCACATCCGCGCCGTGCAGAACCTGGTCGACGAGGATACGCGGACGTTCCGCGGCGACCGCCACGGCACCGAGGTGGCGGGCATCATCGCCGCCACCGGCAACAACCACCAGGGTATCGTCGGCATCGCGCCCGATGCGGCGATCGGTGTGTACAAGGCCTGCTGGTACGCCGCGACGGACGCCCGCGGCGCGCGCTGCAACTCCTTCACCCTGGCCAAGGCGCTGGCGGCGGTCCTGGACACCGACGCGCGCATCGTCAACCTGAGCCTGGGCGGGCCGGCCGATCCGTTGCTGGGGCAGCTGCTCGGGCAGCTGCTGGAGCAGGGGCGCATCGTCGTCGCGGCCTTGCCGCCCGGTGGCAGCCTGGGCGGCTTTCCCGACAGCAAGCCGGGCGTCCTGGTGGTCCGCATGACCGCCGATACGGCCGCGCCACCCGGCGTGCTGAGCGCACCCGGGCACGACATCCTCAGCACCGAGCCGGGCGGGGGCTACGATTTCAGCTCGGGCTCGTCGATGGCGGCCGCGCACGTGAGCGGCATCGTCGCGTTGCTGCTGTCGCTGGACCCGCGGCTGAGTGCGGACGAGGTGCGACGGCTCCTGCTGGCGAGCAGCAAGCGCACCGCCGGCGGCTTGCAGGTCGACGCGGCCGCGGCCGTCGCGCGGCTGCAGCGCGTTGCCCTGGCGACGCGCTGAGGCGAGCCTCCGCTTATCTCGCCAACGGTGGCTACAGCGGCGTCAGGTTGGCGTAGGCGGCCACCAGCCACTTGCTGCCCGCGCCGGAGAAGTTCACCTGCAGCCGCGTGTGCGCACCGCTGCCCTCGGCGCTGACCACGACGCCTTCGCCGAAGCTCGGATGGCTGACGCGCTGGCCCAGCTTGACCGGCAGCTCTTCCTGCAGCGAGGCGGTGTCGGCATGGCGGCCGGCGTAGAGCGGACGGCTGACCTGCACGCGCGGGCGCACCTCGTCGATCAGCTCGGCCGGCATCTCGGCGAGGAAGCGCGACGGACGGGCGAGCATCTCGGTGCCGTGCATGCGGCGCGATTCGGCATGGGTGACCACCAGCCGCTCGCGCGCGCGGGTGATGCCGACGTAGGCCAGGCGGCGTTCTTCCTCCAGCCGGCTCTCGTCCTCGGTCGAACGCTGGCTGGGAAACAGGCCTTCCTCCATGCCGACCAGGAATACCAGCGGGAACTCCAGGCCCTTGGCCGAATGCAGCGTCATCAGCTGCACGCAGTCGTCCCAGGCCTCGCCCTGGCCTTCGCCGGCCTCGAGCGCGGCATGCGAGAGGAACGCGGAAAGTTCGGTAAGGCCGGCTTCGACATCCTCCGGCGTCATGGCGAAACGGCTGGCGACGTTGACCAGCTCGTCGAGGTTTTCCACGCGTGCTTCGCCGTTGCCGCGGCTGTCCTTTTCGTAGTGGTCGCGCAGGCCGGTGTGGGTGATGGCGTGGTCCATCTGTTCGGCGAGGGTGAGGCTTTGGCTCTCCTCTCCCGCCGGGAGAGGGGCTGGGGGTGAGGGTTCGGTCGGAGCAGGAGCCTCCGGCGCACCCGAACCCTCACCCCAACCCCTCTCCCGGGGGGAGAGCGGCTGAAAGTCGCGGGCCATCTGGTCGATCAGCGCCAGGAACGTCTTCACCGCATTCTTCGCACGGCCGGCCAGCTCGCGCCCGTCAGTCAACTCGCCCAGCGCCGCCTCCCACATCGAGCTGCCCTCGGCCCGCGCCCGCCGGCGCAGGACGTCCAGCGTGCGGTCGCCGATGCCGCGCGGCGGCGTGTTCACCGCCCGCTCGAAGGCGGCGTCGTCGTGGCGATTGGCGGTCAGCCGCAGGTAGGCCAGCGCGTCCTTGATCTCGGCGCGCTCGAAGAAGCGCAGGCCGCCGTAGACGCGATAAGGGATGCTGCGCTGGCTGAGCTGTTCCTCGAAGTTGCGCGACTGCGCATTGGAGCGGTAGAGGATCGCGCAGTCCTTGGCGCTGCCGTGCTCGTTGACGTATTCGCGGATGCGCTCGATGACGAAACGCGCCTCGTCCTGCTCGTTGTAGGCGGCGTACAGCGCGATGCGCTCGCCCGCCTCGCCGGCGGTCCACAACTGCTTGCCCAGGCGGCCACCGTTGCGCGCGATCACGCTGTTGGCGGCCTTCAGGATGGTGGCGGTGGAGCGGTAGTTCTGCTCCAGCTTGATCGTGCGCGCGCCGGGGAAGTCACGCAGGAACTGCTGCATGTTCTCCACCTTGGCACCGCGCCACCCGTAGATCGACTGGTCGTCGTCGCCCACGGCGAACACCTTGCCGACGCTGCCGGCGAGCACGCGGATCCAGGCGTACTGCAGCGCGTTGGTGTCCTGGAACTCGTCGATCAGCAGGTGCCGCCAGCGCTGCTGGTAATGCTCCAGCACGGCCGGGTTCTTCAGCCATAGCTCGTGCGCGCGCAACAGCAGTTCGGCGAAGTCGACCAGGCCGGCGCGGCGGCAGGCCTCCTCGTAGGCGGTGTAGATCTGCACCAGCGTACGGGTGACCGGGTGGTTGCCGTGTTCGATGGCGTCCGGGCGCTTGCCTTCGTCCTTCCAGCCGTTGATCTGCCAGGTGGCCTGGCGTGGCGGGAAACGTGCCTCGTCGAGCCCCAATCCGGCCACCACGCGCTTGACCAGGCGCTGCTGGTCGTCCGCATCGAGGATCTGGAAGCCCTCTGGCAACCCGGCCTCGCGCCAGTGCCGGCGCAGCAGGCGATGGGCGATGCCGTGGAAGGTGCCGACGGTAAGGCCGGTGGTGCCGCCAGGGATCAGCGAATCCAGCCGCGCGCGCATCTCGCCGGCGGCCTTGTTGGTAAAGGTAACCGCCAGGATCGCCCACGGCGGCACCCGCTCGACCTGGGTCAGCCAGCCGATGCGGTGGGTCAGTACGCGGGTCTTGCCGGAACCGGCGCCGGCCAGCACGAGGTAGTGGCCGGGCGGGGCGCAGACGGCTTCGCGCTGCGCGTCGTTGAGCGAGTCGATCAGGTACGAAACATCCATCCACCGATTGTACCGGTGCATGTCAACCGCGCCGCGCGAACGCGGCGCGGCCGAAGGTCAACTTTTCTTGACGAACCCGCCAATGGTCAGCAGGCCGCCGACCACGATGCCGGCGATGCCGATCCATTGCGGCACCGCCTTGTCGTGGGTGGCTTCGATCTTGGCCGGGCCAAGCTGGGCCACGGTATCGGTCTTCTTGTAGCTGCCGTTGCCCAGGGTTACCCAGATACCGGCGATCAACAGGATGATGCCGACGACGATGAGTCCTGCACGCATGAGCCGTCTCCTCGGTTGGGGTGCGCCCCGATCATAGCGAGCGCGGCGGTGAAGGGCGAAAAAAAGCCCCGAAGGCTAGGGGGAACCTTCGGGGCCGGGGTGGATGCGAAGCCCAGGGGAGAGGTTCGCATCCTTGGTGACCCGCTCAGGGAGGTGGACGGGTCGTGGATGCCGTTGCGTGCATCCGGAACCTTGGATGCGGATGAGGGAGGAAAGTTTCAAGGGAGGCGTTCGAGACCACCGGAACAGGTCAGGGTTCGTTCATCCGCACGAACTTGCCGCTTGCGCGTAACGAAAATTTTCGCCCGCGAAGGCGAGAACTAGTGCGCCTGCTCCCAGTTCGCCCCGACGCCCACGTCCACCACCAGCGGCACGGCGAGCTCCGCGGCGCCGGCCATCCGCTCGGTCACCGCCTGGCGCAGGGCATCCACCGCGTCCTCCTGCACCTCGAACACCAGTTCGTCGTGCACCTGCATCAGCATGTGCGCGTCGGTGCGTTGGCACAGGTAGGAGCCCATCGCGATCATCGCGCGCTTGATGATGTCCGCCGCGCTGCCCTGCATCGGCGCGTTGACCGCGGCACGCTCGGCGCCAGCGCGCAGCGCCTGGTTGCGCGCCTTGAGGTTCTCCAGGTACAGCCGGCGGCCGAAGATGGTTTCGACGTAGCCGTCGCGGTGCGCCTGCTCGCGGGTGGCGTCCATGAAGGCGCGCACGCCGGCGAAGCGCGAGAAGTAGCGCGCCATGTAGTCGCTCGCTTCCCCGCGATCGATGCCCAGTTGCCGGGCCAGGCCGAACGCGCTCATGCCGTACATCAGGCCGAAGTTGATCGCCTTGGCCGCGCGGCGCTGGTTGAGCGTGATCTCCTCCGGCGCCACGCCGAACACTTCGGCGGCGGTGGCGCGGTGCACGTCGCCGCCGCTCTTGAACGCGCGCAGCAGCGCCTCGTCGCCGGACAGGTGCGCCATGATGCGCAGCTCGATCTGCGAGTAGTCGGCGGCCATCACCACCCAGCCGGGCGGCGCGACGAAGGCGGCGCGGATGCGCCGGCCCTCGTCGGTGCGCACCGGGATGTTCTGCAGGTTCGGGTCCGACGAGGAAATGCGCCCGGTCGCCACCGACGCCTGGTGGTAGCAGGTGTGCACGCGGCCGGTGCGCGGATTGACCATCTGCGCCAGCTTGTCCGTGTAGGTGGAGCGCAGCTTGGCCAGCCCGCGGTAGTCGAGGATCAGCCGCGGCAGCGCGTGGTCGTCGGCAATCGCCTCCAGCGCTTCTTCGTTGGTCGAGGGCTGGCCCTTGGGCGTCTTCAGCTTGGCCGCCAGGCCCAGCTCGTCGAACAGGATCGTCTGCAGCTGCTTGGGCGAGTCGAGGCTGAAGTCGCGCCCGGCGTGCGCGTAGGCCTGCTGCTGCAGTTCGAGCATGCGCTTGCCCAGCTCCTGGCTCTGCCTGCGCAATTCGCCGACGTCGATCAGCACGCCCTTGCGCTCCATGCCGGCGAGGATCGGTATCAGCGGCACTTCGATCTCTTCGTACACGCGCTTGAGCGCAGGGACGGTCTCGAGCATCGGCTGCAGCGCTTCGTGCAGGCGCAGGGTGATGTCGGCATCCTCGGCGGCATAGCGGCAGGCGGTGTCCAGGTCCACCTGCGAGAACGGGATCTGTCTGGCGCCCTTGCCCGCCACGTCCTCGTACTTGATGGTCTGGTAACCGAGGTAGCGGCTGGCCAGCGAGTCCATGTCGTGGCGAGTGGCGGTGGCGTTCCAGACGTAGGAGGCGAGCATGGAATCGTGCTTGAGGCCCTGTACGCCGATACCGTAGTGCGACAGCACGTTGATGTCGTACTTGGCGTGCTGGCCGAGCTTGGCGATGCCTGGGTCCTCGAACAGCGGCTTGAGCGCATGCAGCACCTGGTCGCGATCCAGCTGCCAGGGCGCGCCGGGGTAGTCGTGCGCGACCGGGATGTAGCAGGCCCTGCCGGATTCGACAGCGAAGGACAGGCCGATCAGTTCGGCGCGCATGGCGTCGATGTCGCTGGTCTCGGTGTCGAAGGCGATCAGCGGCGCCTTGCGCAGTTGTGCCAGCCAGTGCTCGAAGCGCTCCGGCGTGGTGACCAGCTCGTACTCGCCCGCCCGTGCGGCGGCCGGCGCGGGTGTGACCGGCGCGGGAGCGACCGCGGCGACGGGCGCGGGGCCCGGTTCGCCGAGGGTCTCGGCGTCCAGTTCCTTCAGCGCCGCCTTGAACTCGTAGCGGGTGAACAGCTCGCGCAGCGTGGCGGTGTCGCGATCGCGCAGGCTGAGGTCGGTGGGGCCGTGTTCCAGCTCCACGTCGGTGCGGATGGTCACCAGCTCGCGCGAAAGCGGCAGCGTGGGCAGCGCCTCGCGCAGGTACTCGCCGATCTTGCCGCCGACCTTGTCCGCGTTGGCGATCACGCCATCGAGCGAGCCGTATTCGGCCAGCCACTTGGCGGCCGTCTTGGGGCCGCACTTGGTCACGCCCGGCACGTTGTCGATGCTGTCGCCGGTGAGGGAGAGGAAGTCGACGATGCGCTCCGGTGGTACGCCGAACTTCTCGGTCACCCCGGCGATGTCCAGCGTGGTGTTGGTCATGGTGTTGACCAGCGTCACCCGCGGGTCGACCAGCTGGGCCAGGTCCTTGTCGCCGGTGGAGATCGTCACGTCGATGCCTTGCGCCGCGGCTGCACGGGCCAGCGTGCCGATCACGTCGTCGGCCTCGACGCCGGGGATGCACAGGATCGGGAAGCCCAGCGCGCCGACGATAGCCATCATCGGTTCGACCTGCGCGCGCAGGTCGTCGGGCATCGGCGGGCGGTTGGCCTTGTATTCGGTGTAGATGTCGTCGCGGAAGGTGCGCCCGGGCGCGTCGCAGACGAAGGCCAGGTACTCCGGCTGCGCCTTCAACGTGGCGCGCAGCATGTTGACCACGCCGAACAGTGCGCCGGTGGGCTCGCCGCGCGCGTTGGTCAGCGGCGGCAGCGCATGGAAGGCGCGGTAGAGGTAGGAGGAGCCGTCGATCAGGATGAGCTGTGCCATCGGGGCATTCTCGCATGCGTGCCATGAGGCCGCGGTTCACCAGGCGGCGCGGGGGCCGCTGCTATGCTCGTAGCCCAAATCGCCGGAGCCCGCCATGAAGCTTTCTGCCGCGTTCGTCCTCGTGCCCGCCCTGCTTGCCGCGCCTGCCTTCGCACAGTCCAAGCCGCCGGTGAACGTGCCACCGCCGCCGGGCATGGACGATCCCGGGGTCAAGGCAAGCGCCGCGGCGGCGACGCCCGCACGGGCACCCACGGCGGCGCCTGCGCAGGGCAGCACCTCGCTGCTGCCGCGCACGCCCGAGCCGATCCGTTCGGGCCAGCCGATGCCCGAGATCAGCGTGCACAAGCAGGGCGAAAACACGGTGCAGGAATACCGCCGCAACGGCCAGCTCTACATGGTGGTGGTCACGCCCCCCAACGGCATCGCGCAGACCTACATGGTCGACCCGAGCGGGCGGTTGGTCGACGAGCACGGCCAGAAGCCGACGCGGCCGGTGATGTACAAGATCCTGGAATGGGGCAAGTCCAAGCCTGCGCCGGCGTCCTCCTCCGGCGACTGAGCAAGCCATGGACCTGCGCCAGAGCTGGCTGCTGTTCGCGCTGGGCTCGGCGTTCTTCGCCGCGCTCACCGCGTTGTTCGGCAAGCTGGGCGTGGCCGGGATCAATTCCAACCTGGCCACCTTCATCCGCACGCTGGTGATCCTCGCCATCACCGCGGGGATCCTGAGCCTGCGCAGCGAGTGGGCGCGGCCCGCCGGCTTGCCCTGGCACAGCTGGCTGTTCCTGGTGCTTTCCGGGATCGCCACCGGCCTGTCCTGGCTTTGCTACTACCGCGCGCTGCAGTTGGGGCCGGTGAGCAAGGTGGCCCCGATCGACAAGCTCAGCGTGGCGATCGTCATCGTGCTGGGGCTGGTGTTCCTGGGCGAGAAGCCGAGCGTGCCGCTGCTGGTGGGCGGCGGCCTGATCGTCGCCGGTGCGATCGTCATCGCGCTGTTCTGAGTCCCGCCGGCGCCAGGCCGCCCCGGTTTGGCCGGTACGTCAGGCGGGGTCGTCCAGCTCCGGGTAATGGCGGAAAATGCCGTTCTCGTTGAACGGCAGGCGGCGCGGCGAGTCGAGGTAGGCAGCGATGCGCGGGCGCTGGGCGACCTCTCCAGCCAGCGCGCGTAGCCGCCGCATGTCCTTGCCCAGCCGCCGCATGGCGTTGGGGAACGCGTAATCCAGGCCGGCCATCAACTGGAACAGCGACAGATCGACGTAGGAGTGCTCGCCCAGCGCGTGGCGACCGTCGGAGCGCGCGAGCACCTGCTCGAAGTAGCCGAGGTACTTGGGCAGGCGGTGCGCGCGCAGGTCCGCGGCGCGGCGTTGCGCCTCCAGCCGCTGGTCCTCGTAGTACAGGCTGGCCGCGATCGGGTGATGGCTGTCGTGCACCTCGGCGACCAGGTCGGCGACGGTCAGCTGCAACTGGTTGGCGTAGATGCGCCGCGCCTCGCCCTCGGGCACCAGCCGCAGGTGCTGGCCCAGGTAGGCCAGGATGGCGGCGGTCTGAGCGATCAGCAGGTGGCCGGCGCGCAGGATGGGCGGGGCGAACGGCAGCGCGTCCTCGCTGCTGTCGCCGGCCAGGAAGGGGTCCAGCACCGCGTCGCCGCGATTGCGGGCGACATCCACGTAGTCGGCGCCGGCATCCTCCAGCGCCAGGCGCACGAATTCGCCGCGCCCCTGGATGCCGGTCCAGTAGTAAAGCTCGTAGGTCATGGCTCGCGCTCCGCGTGACCCACCAAGCCTCGCAATCGACACCACAAGGCGCCGTGAGGGCGCAGAATCGGCTGCCGTATGGACCGATTCGCCCAGTTCGAAACGTCGCTCGCCGGCACGCGGCCGCCGGACGGGTTGTCCGACCACCTGCAGGCGTTGTGGTGGCTGCGCCACGGCCAGCCCGAACGGGCGCACCACCTGGTCCAGCTGCTGGACGATGCCGGCGCGGCCGCAATCCATGCGCACGTGCACCGGCTCGAAGGCGACCTGGACAACGCCCGGTACTGGTATCGGCGTGCCGGCGTGCCGTTCTGCCACGAGTCCATCGAGGCCGAATGGCGGCAGCTGCTGGAACGCTTCGTATAGCGCTCGTTCCTTTTCGCTCCGGAGAAGGTGGCGCGCGGCGACGGATGAGGGGCCGGTCCGGCCGGAAGGCTGCACGCTACGAACCCTCACTCCAACCGCTCTCCTGGAGGGAGAGCGGCCTCCGGTTCAATGGCGGAAGTGGCGCATGCCGGTGAACACCATCGCCATGTCGTGCTCGTCGGCGGCGGCGATCACCTCGGCATCGCGCATCGAGCCGCCTGGCTGGATCACTGCCGCGATGCCCGCCTCGGCCGCGGCATCGATGCCGTCGCGGAACGGGAAAAAGGCGTCGCTGGCCATCACCGAGCCGCGAACTTCCAGCTTCTCGTCGGCCGCCTTGATGCCCGCGACCTTCGCGCTGTAGACGCGACTCATCTGGCCCGCGCCGATGCCGATGGTCTGGCGATGCTTCGCGTAGACGATGGCGTTGGACTTGACGAACTTGGCCACCTTCCAGGCGAAGATCAGGTCGTCGATCTGCTCGGGCGTGGGTGCGCGCCTGGTGACCACCTTGAGGTCGGCGGCACTGATCATGCCGGTGTCGGCGGTCTGGATCAGCAGGCCGGAGCCCACGCGCTTGACGTTCATCCCCGGGTGCGGTGAGCGCAGGTCGCCGTCCGGCGGCGGCGGGATTTCCAGCACGCGCACGTTGCCCTTCCTGTCGAAGGCCTTCAGCGCATCGTCGGCGTAGCCCGGCGCGAGCACGACCTCGACGAACTGGCGCTCGACGATGGCGCGCGCGGTGGCGCCGTCGACCGGGCGGTTGAACGCGATGATGCCGCCGAAGGCCGACGTGGGGTCAGTCTGGAAGGCCAGGTCGTACGCCTTGGCGATGCCTTCGAGACTCACCGCCACGCCGCAGGGATTGGCGTGCTTGACGATCACGCAGGCCGGCTTGACGAAGCTGCGCACGCATTCCCACGCCGCGTCGGCATCGGCGATGTTGTTGAAGGACAGCTCCTTGCCCTGCAACTGGCGGAAGGTCGCCAGCGTGCCCGGCGCCGGGTGCAGGTCGCGGTAGAACGCGGCCTGCTGGTGCGGGTTCTCGCCGTAGCGCAGGTCCATCAGCTTGACGAAGCGGCCGTTGGCCTGGCCGCCGAAGGTTTCGTGGCCGGCGATGGCGTCATGCGCCTCGTTGAGCTTGAGGCCCGACAGATAGTCGCTGATCGCGCCGTCGTAGTCGGACACACGGTTGAACGCTGCCACCGCGAGCCTGAAGCGGGTGGCGCGCGCGATGCCGCCGTCACGTTCGATCTCGGCGAGCGCGTCTTCGTACTGGTCCGGCGAGGTGAGCACCGCCACGTCCGCCCAGTTCTTCGCCGCCGAGCGCAACATCGCCGGGCCACCGATGTCGATGTTCTCGATTGCCTGTTCCAGCGTGCAGTCGGGCCTGGCGACGGTCTGTTCGAACGGGTACAGGTTGAGCACCAGCAGGTCGATCGGCGCTATGCCGAGCTCGGCCATGATCGGGTCGTCGGTACCGCGCCGGCCGAGCAGGCCGCCGTGCACTTTCGGGTGCAGCGTCTTGACGCGGCCGTCCATGATCTCGGGAAAGCCGGTGAGTTCGCTGACGTCGGTCACCGCGATGCCAGCCTCGCGCAGCGCTTTGGCGCTGCCGCCGGTGGAAAGCAGCCCCACGCCCCTGGCAGCAAGACGCCGGCCCAGGTCGATCAGCCCGGTCTTGTCGGAGACGCTGAGCAGGGCGCGGCGGATGGGCGTGAGGGCGGCGGACATGGCAGCTTCCAGGGTGGGGAAGCCGACGATTATAACCCGAGCCCGGAGCCCGATCGTTTGGACGGCCAGACGGCCAAGTGCGGAAGTTGCCGAGAGCGACGGCTACAGCAGGCCGTGCGTAGCCAGTTTCTTGCGCAGCGTGGCGCGGTTGATGCCGAGCACAGCCGCCGCGCGGCTCTGATTGCCGTCGTGGAACGCCAGCACCTCGCGCAGCAGCGGGCCTTCGACCTCGCGGATCACCAGCGCGTGCAGGCCCTCGGCGCACTCGGTATCGCCGATGTCGGCGAGATAGCGGCGCACGGTACGGCCGACGCACTCGCCCAGCGCGCTCTGCGACGACTGGGTCTCCCGGACGGCCTCGGTGACAGGCAATCGGACGGCGTTCACAGGCAGTACCTCACGAGCGACGCGGCGGCTGCGTGGGCCGCTGCAATGGTTATGGCAGATGTGCGCCGGCTTGGCGCGCTTGGCATGCGATGAGGCGCATGCGCGAGAGGGCGAGTGTACCGGCGCGCGCCGACAAAATTAAGTGCTGGCGTTTTGTTTCACTCGAAACCGAATTCGAAGGCCACCGCGCGATTGCCGGGATCGGCCACCTCGATCAGCACGGCGGCGCTGGCGCCTGGCGCCAGCCCGGCATGCAGTGCGGCATTGTCGTCGAGGTATTCGGACGGATGCAGCCGGCGCATCGCCACACGATGGCCGTCGGCGTCGGCCAGGATCAGCGAGACCACCGGGTAGGGTTGGGCGAACGGGGCATCGTTGCGCACGGTGGCGCTGATCATCAACGCGCCGGGCACGCTTGGATGCGCCTGCACGTCGCGCGCGACCAGATGCAGCTGGTGTACGTCGCGCACCAGTGGCAGGCGGCAACCCAGCGAAGCGCAGGCCTGGCGCAGCCAGGCGCCGGTGGTCGGGTCGGCGACCAGCAGGTCGCGCTTGGCCCAGGCGACCTGCGCCGCCAGCAGCAGCGCCAGCAGCGCACAGGTCGCCACCCAGGGCCAGCGCCGCGGCCGTTGGCGCGGTGCACGGCGGTCGTGCGCGAAGCGTGGGGTGAAAGCGGGCGAGGCGGGCGCCGTCTCGGCGATGGCCGGCACGTCCTCGCGCGGACGATAGACCGCCAGCTCGAGCCTGGGCGCCTCCTCCGAACGGGCGTTGCCGGGCAACAGCCGGAACGGTTCCGGCGGCAACTGCTCGGACAGGGTATCCAGCGCGTCGAACAGGGTTTCGCAGTTGCCGCAGATCACTGCCCCGCGCGCCTGCGCCAGCACGCTCGCGTCGAGCGAGAAGACGGTGCGGCAGTCGGGGCATTGGGCGTACATGGGCGCAAGAGTAAAGCGAAAGCCGGCGTTTGTCGGAGCGCCGGCGCACGTTGCCCGACGCGGTGTCCTGTGAACGCCTTTCCCTCATGTGTCGCCGCAATGCCCCGATCCCAGGCCTTCCCCCGCGGGCGCTCCTGGGCGCAAGGCCTGGGCGGGACCGTCGCAAGGTTTTGCCCAATCCGCGCTTCGGGCTCCTTCCCCCCTGGCGGGGAGGGATCACACACACCCCGCAAGGATCAGGCGCGGCGGTGTCCGCTGATGCGCACCCAGTCCTCGCGCGTGTCGACGCGCAGGTCGTCGAACCATTCGGCGTAGCGCGCGAGCAGTTCGTCCTGCTGGCCGGCCAGGATGCCGGAGATGGCGAAGGGCGCGCCGCCCTTGCAGGCAGCGGCGAAGGTGGGCGCGAGTTCAGCCAGCGGGCCGGCCAGGATGTTGGCGACGAATACGTCGGCGGGAGCCTTCGGTTCTGCGCCCGGCAGGAACACCTCGAGCCGATCGGCCACGCCGTTGCGTTCGGCGTTGTCACCGGTGGCGATCAACGCCTGCGGATCGTTATCCACGCCGGTTGCGCTCGCGGCGCCGAGCTTGAGCGCGGCGATGGCGAGGATGCCCGAACCGCAGCCGTAGTCGGTCACACGCTTGCCGGCGAGGTCCAGCCCGTCGAGCCACTCCAGGCACAGCGCGGTGGTCGGATGGGTGCCGCTGCCAAAGGCCAGCCCGGGGTCCAGCCGAACGACCACGAGGTCCTCGCCGCCGGGCGGCTCGATGTTCCACGGATAGATCCACAACCGCCGGCCGAACGGCATCGGCTTGAACTGGTCCATCCAAGCGCGCTCCCAGTCCTCGTCGGCGATGTCGCGGAAGGCGAGCTGGTCCGGCTCCAGCCAGGGCAGCAGTTCGCCCAGCGCTTCGACCAGGCCGCGGCGGTCGGTGCCGGCCTCGAACAGCGCATCGAGCGTGATCGTCGGCCACAGCGGCAGCTCGCCCACGCCCGGCTCGAAGATCGCCTGTTCGTCAGGCGTCTCGGCGTCGGCGTCGCGCAGGGTGATCGACAGGGCGCCCAGGTCGTCGAGGGCTTCCTCCACGCGAGGCTGCTGCTCGGCGCGGAGGGTGAGGGCGAGTTCAAGCCAGGGCATAGCGTTCGGTCATCCGTTCGACGTGGAGCCGCAGGCGCTGCTGCAACGGCATCGCCTGCGGCCCCTGTGGCGCGCGCGGTGGGCGGTTATTCGCCGCTGGCCTTCTGTTCCTTCTGCTCGGCCATGCGCTTTTCCAGGTAATGGATGTTCTGGCCGCCGTGCTGGAAGCCGGCGTCGGCCATGATGCGCTGCTGCAGCGGGACGTTGCACTTGACGCCTTCGATCACCGTCTCGGCCAGGGCCAGGCGCATGCGGCAGATCGCCGTCTCGCGGTCGGGCCCGTAGACGATCAGCTTGCCGATCATCGAGTCATAGTTGGGCGGGATGCGGTAGCCGTCGTACAGGTGCGTGTCCACGCGCACGCCCGGGCCGCCCGGCGCCTCGAAGCGCTTCACTACGCCCGGGCTCGGCATGAAGGTGTCCGGATCCTCGGCGTTGATGCGGCACTCGATGGCGTGGCCGCGGATCTGCACGTCATCCTGCCTGATCGAGAGCTTCTCGCCGCCGGCGATCAGCAGCTGCTCGCGCACCAGGTCGATGCCAGTGATCAGCTCGGTCACGGGATGCTCTACCTGGATGCGGGTGTTCATCTCGATGAAGTAGAAGCGGCCGTTCTCGTAGAGGAACTCGAACGTGCCGGCGCCGCGGTAGCCGATGCGGATGCAGGCATCCACGCAGACCTTGCCGATCTGCGCGCGCTGCTCGGGCGTGATGCCCGGCGCGGGCGCTTCCTCGACCACCTTCTGGTGGCGGCGCTGCATCGAGCAGTCGCGCTCGCCCAGGTGGATCGCGTTGCCCTGGCCGTCGGCGAGTACCTGGATCTCCACGTGGCGCGGGTTCTCCAGGAACTTCTCCATGTACACCTGATCGTTGCCGAAGGCCGCCTTGGCCTCCTGCTTGGTCATGGTGATGGCGTTGGCCAGGTGCGCCTCGGTGCGCACCACGCGCATGCCACGGCCACCCCCGCCGCCGGCGGCCTTGATGATCACCGGATAGCCGATCTCGCGGGCGATCTTCAGGTTGGCCTCGATGTCGTCGCCGAGCGGCCCGCCGGAACCGGGCACGCAAGGCACGCCGGCAGCCTTCATCGCGCGGATCGCCTCGACCTTGTCGCCCATCAGGCGGATCACGTCGGCGGTCGGGCCGATGAAGATGAAGCCGGACTGCTCGACCTGCTCGGCGAAGTCGGCACGCTCCGAAAGGAAGCCGTAGCCCGGGTGGATCGCCTGCGCGTCGGTGATCTCGGCCGCCGCGATGATGCGCGGGATGTTGAGGTAGCTGTCGACCGACGGTGCCGGGCCGATGCAGATTGCCTCGTCGGCCAGGCCTACGTGCTTGAGGTTGCGGTCGGCGGTGGAGTGCACCGCGACCGTCTTGATGCCAAGGCTGTGGCACGCGCGCAGCACGCGCAGCGCAATTTCACCGCGGTTGGCAATGACGACTTTTTCTAGCATCGGATAAGTCCCGCCGGATCAGGCAATCACGAACATCGGCTGGTCGAATTCGACCGGCTGGCCGTTCTCGACCAGGATCGCCTGCACGGTGCCGGCGACGTCGGCCTCGATCTGGTTGAACATCTTCATCGCCTCGATGATGCCCAGCGTCTCGCCGGCCTTGACCTGCTGGCCGACCTTGACGAAGGCGGCCGCGCCCGGCGTGGCCGAGGCGTAGAAGGTGCCGACCATCGGCGCCTTGACCACGTGGCCAGCGGGCAGCGCATTGGCCGCGGGTGCGGCGTCGGCAGCCGGCGCCACGGCCGGTGCGGCAGCGGCGGGCGCGACCGGCGCTGCCTGCAGGGCGACCGGTGCGGCCATCGTCACGCCACCCTTGGGCACGCGCGACAGGCGTACCACTTCCTCGCCTTCCTTGATTTCCAGTTCCGCGAGGTTGGATTCCTCGAGCAGGTCGATCAGCTTCTTGATCTTGCGCAGATCCATGGGAGTGCCTTTGTTTCAGGGGCCGCCAAGGCGGCACGGGTTCAAGGGAATCAGGTCAGCCGGTGCAGCGCCGCATCCAGCGCCAGCGCGTAGCTCTCGGCGCCGAAGCCGCAGACCACGCCCACCGCCAGGTCGGACAGGTAGGAATGCCGGCGGAAGGGCTCGCGTGCGTGCACGTTGGACAGGTGCACCTCGATGAACGGGATCGCCACCGCCGCCAGAGCGTCGCGCAGGGCGATGCTGGTATGGGTGAAGGCAGCCGGGTTGATCAGTATCCAGTCGATGCCCTCGGCGCGCGCCTGCTGCACGCGGTCGACAAGGGCGTGCTCGGCGTTGGACTGGAAGCTCGACAGCTGGTGCCCGGCGGCCTGCGCCTGCGAGGTCAGCCGCGCGTCGATGTCCGCGAGCGTGTCACGCCCGTAGACCTCCGGCTCGCGCGAGCCCAGCAGGTTGAGGTTGGGCCCGTGCAGGACCAGCAGTTTCGCCACGCGACACCATGCAGCCAGCCGGAGCGGTCCGGCAAGGGAGCGAAGTGTGCGCGCCCCGGTCGATGTTGTCCACTTCGGCGCAGTTCGGCGATGTTTGGCGGAGAACCGCGACACAAACCGTGCGTAGGCGTATGTGGCCAGGCTCTGGGAAAGTCCAGCCTGCGCGTGACCGCGGAATTTACGGCGCGCGGGCCTCCGCCCCTTGCCATGTGCGCTACGGGGAATCCTTGTCGAGCCAGCGTTCCAGCGTGGCCGCATGCAGCGTTCCGACGTGGCTGGCCAGCACCTTGCCGTCGGCATCGAGCAGCACGCTGTACGGCAGCACGCCGGCGCCGTCACCCAGCTGTCGCGCGCTGTCGGGGTCGTCCAGCCGGCCGAGCAGGATCGGGTAGTTCACCGGGTGCGCCTTCAGGTAGGCGCGCACGTTCTCCGGTGTATCCATGGCGATGCCGATGACCGCCGGGCGGTCACCGCCGAACCGCGCCTGCGCCGCTACCAGCGCCGGCATTTCCTTCCTGCATGGCCCGCACCAGCTGGCCCACAGGTTGACCAGTACACGGCGGCCGGCGTAGTCGGACAGCACATGCGCGTGCTCGTCGAGGTCGGACAGCTGCATCACCGGCGCCGGCCGCCCGACCAGGTCCTGCCCGTGCCGCTCGCGCGAGGCATGCTGCAGCCAGCCGCCCGCGGCGGCGGCGAGCACCGCCAGGGCGAGGATCAGCCAGCTCGCACGGGTCATCATGTCAGCGCGCCGCTTCGGTCAGCGCCCGCGCGACCAGGCTCGAGGTGAGCACGGTCGGCAGCTTGCGGCCGGCGCCGCCGCCGCGCGGAAACACCACGTACAGCGGCACGCCCGGCGAGTGGTACTGCTCCAGGAAGGCGGCGATGGTGGGGTTCACGTCGGTCCAGTCGCCTTTCATGTAGACCGCACCGGTGCGCAGCAGCAGGGCGCGGAAGGCGGCCGTGTCCAGCACCGTGTGCTCGTTGGCCTTGCAGGTGACGCACCAGTCGGCGGTCATGTCGACGAACACGGGCGTGCCCGAGGCGCGCAGCTCGGCGAGCTTCTCCGGGCTGTAGGCGACCACGCCAGTGTCCGCCTGCGCCGCGCGCACCGGCGTCGGCAGTTGAGCCAGCCCGTACAGCGGCACCGCGGTCGCCAGCAAGGCCAGCAGCACCGGTGCGCGCACCAGGCCGGCGCGGCCGCGGCTGCGTTCGAACCACCACAGGGTCAGCGCCAGGAACACTGCAGAGACCAGCAGCAGGCCGATGGCGTCGGCGCCACGCTGGTTGGCCAGCACCCAGGCCAGCCACGCGGCGCTGAGGTACATCGGGAAGGCCAGCAGCTGTTTGAGCGTTTCCATCCAGCGGCCGGGCCGGGGCAAGCGCCGCGCCAGCGCCGGCACGAAACCCACCATCAGGAACGGCAACGCCAGCCCAAGTCCGAGCGCCACGAACACCATCAATGCCGATGCCGCGGGCGCGGCGAAGGCGTAAGCCAGCGCGCTGCCCATGAACGGCGCCGTGCAGGGGCTGGCCACCACGACTGCCAGCACGCCGGTGAAGAAGTCGCCGGCCGCGCCGCCACGTGCGGCCAGTCCTGCGCCGGTGTTGCCCAGCGACGCGCCGAATTGAACCAGCCCGGACATCGACAGGCCCACGGCCAGCATCACCAGCGCCAGCCCCCCGACCAGCAGCGGCTGCTGCAGCTGCGTACCCCAGCCCAGCGCATGGCCGGCCGAGCGCAGGGCGAGGATGCCCAGCCCCAGCGCCACGAAACTCGCCAGCACGCCCGCGGTGTAAGCCAGCGCATGGGCACGCGCCCGGGCCGGGCTCTCGCCGCTTTCCAGCAGGCCGACCGCCTTGATCGACAGCACCGGCAGCACGCACGGCATCAGGTTGAGCACCAGGCCGCCGCCGAGCGCGAGCAGCAGCGCAGCCCACAGGCTGGTCTGCAGCGGCCCCTGCGCGGAGACCGGTGGTGCCTCGGGTGCGGCCATGGCGGGAGTGCCGGTTGCCGGCGTCGCGTTGGCCAGGTCCACGTCCAGTGCGCGCGTCATCACCGGATAGCACAGGCCGCCGTCTTCGCAGCCCTGGAAGCTCGTCTCCAGCGTCAGGCGGGTGCGCCCGGCAAGGTCGCCTCCGACCGCTACCGGCAGATCCAACTCGTTGAAGTACACAGTGACGCTGCCGAAATGCGGATCATCCTTGCGCGTACCGGCTGGCCACCGCGGCGTGAGCGTGAGTCCCCGGCCATCGCGCAGGTGCAGCTTCGTCTGGTCGCGATAGAGGTAATAGCCAGGCGGCATCGTCCAGCGCAACAGCAGGTGGTGCGGATCCTGCGCCAGCGCATCGAGCCGGAAGGCCTGCTCCGCGGGAAGCGGCACGTCGCTGCCCCCGGTGCGGCTACTGCTGCCGAGTTGCTGCAAGGCGGCGCCGAGCGAACCGGGGCGGGCCCCGACCGTGCCGGTCGGTGGCAGCGGCAGGTCGAGCTGCTCGGTATGCGGCGGGTAGCAGATCTTCGGGTCGACCTCGTGGCAGCCTTGGAACTGCACGCCCAGGCGCAGCCGCGTGGTTCCCGGCGCCACCGTGTAGGGCACGCTGGCATCGATCGCGTGGTGGTAGATCTCCACGTCGCCGAGGTATTCGTCGTGGTGTCTCTCGCCGTCGGGGAACGCCGCCTCGCCGAGCGTCACGCCTTCGGCCGGCTTGAACTTCATGCGCCCGCGATAGAGGTAGTAGTCCGGTGCGATTTCCCAGTGCAACTTGAGCACGCCGGGAGTGGAGGCGTCAGCGGAAAGCCTGTAGGCCGCGGTGACCGGCAGCAGGCCGTCGTCTTCCTGTGCGCACAGCGGTTGTGCCAGTGCGGCCAGGCATAGCAACACCAGCATCAGGAACGGCAGGCGGGCGGCCAGGCGGCCGGTGATCGGGCACATCGCGACTCCAGCGGCACCGTGGCGGGAAAGCCATTATGGACCACGCGGACCGGAGCCCGGTTCGTTGCGGCCTTATGTCTTTCCGACGGCCAGCGCCGGTGCGGCGCGCCGTGGGCGGACCAGCCCGGTGGTAAGCGCCGTGCCCAGCAGGATCACCGCGCAGCCGCCAAGCATGCGGCCGGTCACCGGCTCATGGAGCAGTAGCGCGCCCCACAGCACGCCGAAGGCCGGGATCAGGTAGGGAATCACCATGATCCGCACCGCACCGACCCGTGCGAGCACCCAGAAGAACAGCACATAGGCGAGCGCGGTGCACAGCACGGCCAGTCCGGCCGCGGCCAGCCACGCCTGCAGCGGCGGCGCCTTGGCCGGCCAGGCCAGCAGCGTCGTCGGCAGCAGCAGCAGCGCGGCGACCATGTGGCTGCCGACGGTCACCACCAGCGGCGTCACGTCTGCCAGGCGCAGGTGCGTGTAATGCACCGCATAACCGTACAGCACGGTGGCGGCCACGCAGGCGAGCAGCGCGAGGCCGGCACCCGATCCCAGCGCCAGGCTGCCCTCGGCCAGCCAGACGATGCCGGCAAAACCGGCGGCGAGTCCGGCGCCGCGCCAGATGTCCAGTCGCTGGCCCAACCACAACCAGCCGATCAGCGCGGCGAACATGGGCGTCATGCCGTCGATGATCGAGGCCAGCCCCGCCGGCAGGCTGCGTGTGGCGAAGGTGAACAACAGGAACGGCAGCGCCGAATTGGTCAGCCCGACCACGGCGATCGGCCACCAGTGCGCGCGCCATTCGGCCAGCCGCTTGCGCGAAGCCAGCAGGGGCAGGAAGCACAGCGCCGCGCCGATCGCGCGCAGGCCAGCCAGCGGCAGCGCACCGAAGGCGCCCGCGCCCATGCGCATGAACAGGAATGAGCCGCCCCACAGGGCGCCCAGCGAGAGCAGGACGGCGTAGTCGATCTTTTTCATTTCGGGAGGGGCGGGGAGGGAGGTACAAGCTTGAGGCAGCGCCACTGACAAAGGCTGTCAGCAGTCTTGCGGCGCGTCGTCCGTGGCCTCGCGGACCCAGGCCAGGTAGGGCGCGTGGGCGTGCTCGACGGGCACGGCGATGAGCTCGGGCAGGTCGTACGGATGCAGCGCCAGCAGGCGCGTGCGCAGCGCCTCGAAGCGGGTGGCAGTGGTCTTGATGAGGAGCAGGTGCTCGCTGTCGGTGGTGACGTCACCCCGCCAGCGGTAGGTCGATGCGATGCCTGGCAGGCGGTTCACGCAGGCCGCCAGGCGGTCGGCCACCAGTGTCTCGGCAATGTGCCGGGCGCTGCCCTCATCAGGGCAGGTGCAGTAGCAAAGGAGGACGGGGTCGGTGTCGGCCATGCGGCGGGATGGTAGCCCCTCTGCCTCCCGGAAGAGGGGTTGGGGATAGGGTTCGGGATGGCCGGACGGCGCGTTCCGCCGAACCTCATCCGCCTGTCGGCACCTTGTGATGAAGGGAGAGGGTCCGATCCGATCTTGGCGGCACTCCGCCCGCCCTCCGGGGGGCTCCCCAACGCGGCCGGATATCGAGTGGAGGACGGCTGGAAAAACGCTGCGGGCCCGCCCCAAAAGGCGTTCTTCCTGAGCGTAGCCCGCAGGGCGGAGTCGAAGGGCCGCCATCCGCGCCCGCAGCCCTTGAAACCACGTCCGCACCACCCCACCTGCTGAGCCATTCGCGTTCCAGCCTCTTGCAGGGGCTGATCGCGGCGCTAGAATTGGCACTCACCGTCACCGAGTGCTAACAACGTCTCGGCGATCCTCACCTTCTTTCAACCCGAACTAGATGGAGTTCCGTCCATGAGCAAACTGCGTCCGCTGCACGATCGCGTCATCGTCAAGCGCCTGGAAGAGGAGCGCGTCTCCGCCGGCGGCATCGTCATCCCCGACAGCGCCACCGAGAAGCCGACCCGCGGCAAGGTCATCGCCGCCGGCACCGGCCGCATCCTGGAAGACGGCAACGTCCGTCCGATGAGCCTGAAGGAAGGCGACGTGGTGCTGTTCGGCAAGTACGCCGGCCAGGAAATCAAGATCGACGGCGAAGAGCTGGTCTTCCTGAAGGAAGACGACATCGTGGCCGTGATCGAGGGCTGAGTCTGGCTCTGATTGGTGAGCGCGGAAGCAAAGCGCGCACGCCAGTCGCCTTCGGCTCCTTCTTGCAGCATCCCGCGGAATTTTCCGTACCTATTCAAAATTTTTGAGGCAAAAATTTTATGGCAGCCAAAGAAGTCCGCTTCGGCGAAGACGCCCGCTCGCGCATCCTCAAGGGCGTGAACACCCTGGCCAACGCGGTCAAGGTCACCCTCGGCCCGAAGGGCCGCAACGTCGTGCTCGAGAAGAGCTTCGGCGCCCCGACGATCACCAAGGACGGCGTGTCCGTGGCCAAGGAGATCGAGCTGGCCGACAAGTACGAGAACCTTGGCGCGCAGATCGTCAAGGAAGCCGCCTCCAAGACCTCCGACGTCGCCGGTGACGGCACCACCACCGCCACCGTGCTGGCGCAGGCGTTCATCCAGGAAGGCCTCAAGGCGGTCGCCGCCGGCATGAACCCGATGGACCTGAAGCGCGGCATCGACAAGGCCGTGATCGCGGCCGTGGGCGAGCTGAAGAAGCTCTCCAACCCGACCGCCGACGACAAGGCGATCGCGCAGGTCGGCACCATCTCGGCCAACTCCGATTCGAACATCGGCGACATCATCGCCACCGCGATGAAGAAGGTCGGCAAGGAAGGCGTGATCACGGTCGAGGAAGGCTCGGGCCTGGAGAACGAGCTCGACGTGGTCGAGGGCATGCAGTTCGATCGCGGCTACCTGTCGCCGTACTTCATCAACAACCAGGCCAGCCAGCAGGTCGAGCTGGACGATCCGTACATCCTGATCCACGACAAGAAGGTGTCGAACGTCCGCGAGCTGCTGCCCGTGCTGGAGGCCGTCGCCAAGGCCGGCAAGCCGCTGCTGATCGTTGCCGAGGAAGTCGAGGGCGAGGCGCTGGCCACGCTGGTGGTCAACACCATCCGTGGCATCGTCAAGGTCGCCGCCGTCAAGGCGCCGGGCTTCGGTGACCGCCGCAAGGCGATCCTCGAGGACATCGCGATCCTGACCAACGGCCAGGTGATCTCCGAGGAAGTGGGCCTGCAGCTGGAGAAGGCCACCATCAACGACCTGGGCCGCGCCAAGCGCGTGGTGATCACCAAGGAAAACACCACCATCATCGACGGCGCAGGCGAAGCCGAGCGCATCCAGTCGCGCATCAGCCAGATCAAGGCGCAGATCGAGGAGACCTCCTCCGACTACGACCGCGAGAAGCTGCAGGAGCGCGTGGCCAAGCTGGCCGGCGGCGTGGCCGTCATCAAGGTCGGCGCCGCCACCGAGGTCGAGATGAAGGAGAAGAAGGCCCGCGTCGAAGACGCCCTGCACGCGACCCGTGCGGCCGTCGAGGAAGGCGTGGTGCCGGGCGGCGGCGTCGCCCTGATCCGTGCGCTCAAGGCCGTCGAAGGCCTCAAGGGTGACAACGAGGACCAGAATCTCGGCATCGCGATCACCCGCCGCGCGCTGGAAGCGCCGCTGCGCGCGATCGTCGCCAATGCCGGCGAGGAGCCCTCGGTCATTCTCAACAAGGTCAAGGACGGCCAGGGCAACTTCGGCTACAACGCGGCCACCGGCGAGTTCGGCGACATGGTCGGCATGGGCATCCTGGACCCGACCAAGGTCACCCGCACCGCGCTGCAGCACGCTGCGTCGGTCGCCGGCCTGGCGATCACCACCGAGGCGATCGTGGCCGAGCTTCCGAAGAAGGAAGAGCACAACCACGGCGGCGCCCCCGGCGGCATGGGTGGCATGGGCGGCATGGACTTCTAAGTCCCCGCTTCCCCCGCAGTACCAAGAAAACCCCGCCTTGCGCGGGGTTTTCTTTTTTGCGTCAGGAAACGCAGGAGCGCATCTTGTGGGCGACCGGAAGCTTCCCGCGCTGGGGATGATTGGCTCCGTCGATGGTTACGGAATTGCTCTGGCGTGGGCTCCGCGCGACTTGGCTCGCCTGCGGCGGGCTTCCGATCGCCTGCCGGCGCTCGGGTCACTTTTCTTTGCTGGACCAAAGAAAGTACCCAAAGAAATGGCCTGTCTTCAGCCCGGGGCGGGAAAAGAGCTAGGCGCCTCTGCGCCTTGATGGGTCGGTCTGTTGCTCTTGGAGGAGCTGCAGCGGCTATACCGCGGGCGCTCGGGAGCTGAGGCAAGGGAGTGTTCGTTTATATGGGCGAGCCGCGCGCGCTGGAAACGCGGGGTGTGCGCTCCCTCTCCCCGCCAGGGAAAGGGTTGGGGTGAGGGACCGGGGCTCGCGGAGATGCCTGCGAGAAACGGCTATTCACTGCAACCGTGCCGGTGGCTGGTCCACAATGCCCGCTCCCCGAAGGCGACGCTCTCCCATGCTCTTTCGCTGGTTCGAATCGCTGATCGACCCGTTCAAGGAGCCGGCCGATACCATGCCGCCGCGGCCGGTCGGGCGCTTCTACCTGTTCTACCTGCGACAGGTGTGGCCGATGTTCGTGGCGGTGCTGGTGGTCGGCTTTTTCGTCTCGATCATCGAGGTGTCGCTGTTCGCCTTCATCGGCCGCCTGGTGGATATGGCCAAGGTCGCCGAGGGCGCAGCGTTCTTTCGTCAGCACGGCCGCGAGCTCATGTGGATGGCGTTCGTGGCGCTGATCGCGCGGCCGGTGTTCAACTCGCTGCACGACCTGCTGGTCAACCAGGCGATCGTGCCGAACGTGACGGCGCGCATCCGCTGGCAGAACCACCGTTACGTGATCCGCCAGAGCCTTTCGTTCTTCCAGAACGATTTCGCCGGGCGCATTGCCAACCGCATCATGCAGACCGGCAGCTCGCTGCGCGAATCGGCAGTGCAGATCGTCGATGCGATCTGGTACGTGGCGATCTACACCGGCAGCGCCATCGTGATGTTCGCCAAGGCCGACGCCTGGCTGGCCGCGCCGCTGGTGCTGTGGCTGCTGCTCTACGTCGCCACGCTGGCGTTCTTCATCCCGCGCACGCGGCAGCGTTCGTGGAAGGCCTCCGAGGCGCGTTCGAAGCTGATGGGGCGCATCGTCGACGGCTACAGCAACGTGCTCACGCTCAAGCTGTTCGCGCACACGCGGCGCGAGGAAATTTACGTGGCCGAAGCACTGCACGAGCAGGTCGACAAGACGCGCGCGATGACCCGCCAGACCACTGCGATGGACGCCACCATCACCACGCTCAACGGCTTCCTGATCGTGGGCACCTCGGGCCTGGCGTTATGGCTGTGGAGCCATGGGCAGGTCACGGTCGGCGCGATCGCCCTGTCGACCGGGCTGGTGATCCGCATCAACAACATGTCCGGCTGGATCATGTGGGTGGTCAACGGCATCTTCGAGAACATCGGCACGGTGCAGGACGGTATGGAAACCATTGCGCAGCCGCGCACGGTGCAGGATGCGCCCGATGCCATGCCGCTGGCCGTCACGCGAGGTGACGTGCGCTTCCAGGACATCCACTTCCACTACGGCAAGGCGGGGGGTGTGATCGCGGGGCTCGACCTCACCGTGCATGCGGGCGAGAAGATCGGCCTGGTCGGACCTTCCGGTGCGGGCAAATCCACGCTGGTCAACGTGCTGCTACGGCTGTACGACCTGGAGGGCGGGCGCATCCTGATCGACGGGCAAGACATCGCCCGCGTTACCCAGGAAAGCCTGCGCTCGCAGATCGGCGTGGTCACCCAGGACACCTCGCTGCTGCACCGCTCGATCCGTGACAACCTGCTCTATGGTCGCCCGGACGCGACCGAAGCGCAGATCGCCGAAGCGGTGCGCAAGGCGCGCGCGGACGAATTCATCCCCACGCTCTCCGATGGCGAGGGCCGGCAGGGGTATGACGCCTACGTGGGCGAGCGCGGGGTCAAGCTCTCTGGCGGCCAGCGCCAGCGCATCGCCATCGCCCGCGTGCTGCTCAAGGATGCGCCGATCCTGGTGCTGGACGAGGCGACCAGCGCGCTCGATTCGGAAGCCGAGGCGGCGATTCAGGAAAGCCTGGACCTGCTGATGCAGGGCAAGACGGTGATCGCCATCGCGCACCGCCTATCGACCATCGCGAGGATGGACCGGCTGGTGGTGCTGGACCGGGGCCGCATCGTGGAGAGTGGGACCCATGCGCAGCTGATCGCACACGGCGGTCTGTACGCGCGGTTGTGGGAGCGCCAGACGGGCGGTTTCGTGGCGGCGGAGGACGCGCTGGCCTGAGCGCGTCGCGCGCAGCTCCCGGGAGCCTGGCCGGCCGGCTTCCGCCGACCGGAAGGTGCCGGCACCGGTGGTTGGGTACCTGCCTCGAAAGCTCAGTGCCCGTGCGCGCGGGCCTTCTTCACAAGCGCCCTGGCATCGGACGAGCCGGTCAGGCTGGCGCTGCCGTCCAGGCTGGCCGCAGAGTCGCCGGCTTGGGTCTGCTTGAGCAGGCCACCGAGGCCGAGGTTCGACGTGCTGCTGGCATCGCCGGCGGTGGCGGCATCGGCGGTCGTGCCCATGCCCATGCCTGTGTTCGAGGGTGCGCCCGTGGTGGACACGCCGGCCTGTGCCCAGCCCCGGACGCCGTTGCCGGCGCCGGTCGGGGTGACCTGGGCGAAGGCCGGGAAGGCAAATACGCAGGCGGCTGCAATAGCGGCAAACGGGATCGTGCGCATGGGAGGCTCCGGCGAATGGGGGATGCCCGACACTAGGCCGCGGTGCCCGAGCGCATTCTGAATCCGCCCGGCACCGCTTAAGCGGGCGGACAGATCACTGAACCTGCGGATGTCGACGGGAGGTGAAGTGGCATCCGCGAGTTTCCTGGTCTGAGGTTCGTGCTCAGGCGATGGCGCATGCCGCCTCGGCAGTCAGCGCCTGCACGATGGCCGCCGCCGCTTCCCGGCCGTCATGCACTGCACGCACCACCAGATCAGCCCCTCGCACGTTGTCGCCGCCAGCGAACACGCGCGGGTGCGTGCACTGGAACGGCAGCCGCCCTTCGCCGCCGACCGCCAGCCGGCCGTCGCCATGCAACTGCAGCCCGTGTGCCGCGGTCCACGCAGGCGGGCTGGGGCGAAAGCCGAAGGCCTGGATCACCACATCGGCGCGCAGCTCGGTTTCCGTGCCCGGCAGGTTGCGCGGTGACAGCCGCCCGCGGCCATCGTCGGCCAGTTCGGTGGCGATCACTCGCACCGCACGCACGCGCCCGGCTTCGCCCAGCAGCGCTACCGGCTGGCGCTGGAACAGAAAGCGGACGCCCTCCTCGCGGCTGTAGCCGACCTCGCGCGCGGAGCCGGGCATGCTGGCCTCGTCGCGCCGGTAGATGCAGCTGACCGAGGCCGCGCCCAGGCGCAGCGCAGTGCGGTTGCAGTCCATGCCGGTATCGCCGCCGCCGAGCACCACCACGTGCTTGCCGGACAGGTCCAGCGCGGCGGGCGGCGGGGCGTCGTCGAGCAGGCGTTCGACGTTGGCGACCAGGAACGGCAGCGCGTCGTGCACGCCGACCAGTTCGCGGCCGGGCAGCGCGCCGTCGACGAACGCGTAGGCGCCGGTGCCGAGGAACACCGCGTCGTAGTCCGCCAGCAGTTCGCCGAAGGGAATACCGGCGCCGATCTCCACGCCGAGGTGGAAGCGCACGCCCATGCCTTCGAGTAGTGCGCGTCGCTTGCGCACGACTTCCTTGTCCAGCTTGAACGGCGGAATGCCGAAGGTGAGCAGGCCGCCGATCTCGCGCTGGCGATCGAACACGTCCACGGCCACGCCGCTGCGGCGCAGTCGGTCGGCGCAGGCAAGTCCGGCCGGTCCGGCGCCGACTACCGCCACCCGATGGCCGCGCTCTCGCACGTGCGAAAGATCGGGCCGCCAACCCAGGCGCAAGGCCTCGTCGGTGACCCAGCGTTCCACGCCGCCGATGGTCACCGCGCCGAAGGCGGTCTGCTCCAGCGTGCAGGCGCCTTCGCACAGGCGATCCTGCGGGCAGACGCGGCCGCAGATCTCCGGCAGCGGGTTGGTCTCGTACATCAGCGTGGCCGCATCGAGGATGCGGCCTTCCTGTACCAGCTTGAGCCACTGCGGGATGTGGTTGTGCACCGGACAGGCGTGCGCGCAGTACGGGTTGCCGCAGTCGATGCAGCGGCCGGCCTGGCCGGCCGCCCCGGGCGGCGCGAAATCGCCGGCGATCTCGCCATAGCCGAGCACGCGGATGGTCACCGGCAGGGTGCGCGGCGGCTCGCGGGGGAGATCGAGGAACTGGAAGAGCTTGTCGGTCATGCGATGCTCGACTTTGTGCCGGTACCGGTGTTGCCGACTCGCGCAGGCCGACGATGGTGATGAAGGGCCGGGGAGCATCGTGGCGAGCCCCGGCCCCTCACCTCAATCCTCTCCCCCATCCTTGATGAGTGACGAGTGAGAGGAGGCGAACGCAGAGAGCCGCCATTCGACCAGAGCGGGCTCATGCCGCGCTCCGTAGTTCGTCGGCCAGCGCGGCCAGGGTCGCGGCCTTGGGCTTGACCAGCCAGAACTTGTACTGCAGCCCGCGGAAGTCGCGCAGGATGCGTTCGCCCCAGGCGCTGCCGGTATGCGTCACGTGCCGTTCGATCAGCCGGCGCAGGTGCTGCATATGGTGCTCCATGCCTTCGGGCGAGATGCGCAGCAGGTCCACCAGTTCATGGTTGTAGCAGTCGACGAAATCGCGCTCGATGTCCAGCACATAGGCGAAGCCGCCGGTCATGCCAGCTCCGAAGTTGAGGCCGGCCTTGCCCAGCACCACGACCACGCCGCCGGTCATGTACTCGCAGCAGTGGTCACCGGCGCCTTCCACCACCGCCAGCGCGCCGGAGTTGCGCACGGCGAAGCGCTCACCGGCGCGGCCGGCGGCGAACAGCTCGCCGTCGGTGGCGCCGTACAGGCAGGTGTTGCCGATGATCACCGCGTCCTGGCTGGCGAACGCCGCATCGGCCGGTGGCCGCACCACGATGCGCCCACCGGCCATGCCCTTGCCGACGCCGTCGTTGGCCTCGCCGGTCAGCGCGAGGTGCAGGCCGTGGGCGTTCCATGCGCCCAGGCTCTGCCCGGCGCTGCCCTCCAGTTCCAGTGTGATGGGTTCGGCAAGCCCCGCATCGCCCCAGCGCCGCGCGATGGCACCGGACAGGCGTGCGCCGACGGCGCGGTCGGTGTTGGCGATGGCATACCTGAAGCAGCCGCCCGCACCCAGTTCGACCAGCGGCGCGGTGTCGGCCTCGATCTGTCGCGCGAGCGTGGCGTCGCCGCGCTGCGGATTGCGCGGCAGCACGCAGGCGCTGTCCACGCCGGCACCCAGTTCACCGAGCAAGGGCGCGAGATCCAGTCGCCGCTGCACCGGCGTATGGCCTTCCAGCTGTGCGAGCAGGTCGGTTCGCCCGACGATCTCGCTCAAGGACCGCGCACCGAGCCGCGCCAGGTGCGCACGCACGTCCTCGGCGAGCAGCCGGAAGTAGTTCGCCACCATCTCCGGCAGCCCGGTGAAGTGTTCCGCCCGCAGCACCGGATGCTGCGTGGCCACGCCGGTGGCGCAGTTGTTGAGGTGGCACAGGCGCAGGTACCTGCAGCCCAGAGCCACCATCGGCCCGGTGCCGAAGCCGAAGCTTTCGGCGCCGAGCAGCGCCGCCTTGACGACGTCCAGCCCGGTCTTCAGGCCGCCGTCGGTCTGCAGGCGCACGCGGCCGCGCAGGTCATTGCGGCGCAAGGTCTGCTGCGTCTCGGCCAGGCCCAGCTCCCACGGCGTGCCGGCGTACTTGATCGAGCTGAGCGGGCTGGCACCGGTGCCACCGTCATGCCCGCTGACGGTGATCAGGTCCGCGCCGGCCTTGACCACCCCGGCCGCCACCGTGCCCACGCCCGCATGGCTGACCAGTTTCACCGAGACCAGCGCGTGCGGATTGACCTCCTTCAGGTCGTGGATCAGCTGCGCAAGGTCCTCGATCGAATAGATGTCGTGGTGCGGCGGCGGCGAGATAAGGCCGATGCCCGGCTTGGCGTAGCGCAGCCGCGCGATGGTGGCGTCGACCTTGTGGCCGGGCAGCTGGCCGCCCTCGCCGGGCTTGGCGCCCTGGGCGATCTTGATCTGCAGCACCTCGGCATTGACCAGGTACGCCGGCGTCACCCCGAAGCGGCCGGAGGCGACCTGCTTGATCTTGGACATCTTCTCGGTGCCGTAGCGCGCGGGATCCTCGCCCCCTTCGCCGGAGTTGCTGCGCGCTCCGAGCCGGTTCATCGCGATCGCCAGCGCTTCGTGCGCCTCCGGCGAGAGCGCGCCCAGCGACATGCCGGCCGAGTCGAAGCGCTTGAGGATGACCGCGGCCGGCTCGACCTCGTCGAGCGGAAGCGGCGTGCCCAGTGGCTGCGGCGCGAGCAGGTCGCGCAATGCCGAGGGCGGGCGGTGGTCGACCGCGTCGGCATACGCGCGCCAGTGCTCCGTTCGGCCGCTGCGCACCGCCTTCTGCAGCGTGCCGATCACGTCCGGGTTGTACATGTGGTACTCGCCGCCGTGGACGAACTTGTACAGCCCGCCCATGCGCAGCGGGCGCGCCTGTTCCCACGCCTCGGCGGCGAGTACCCGCTGGTCGGCCTCCAGCTCGGCGAAGCCGGCGCCGCCGATGCGCGAGGCCGTGCCGGGAAAGCACAGGTCCACCACCTCGCGCGACAGGCCCACGATTTCGAACAGCTGCGCGCCGCGATAGCCGGCGATGGTGGAGATGCCCATCTTGGAGAGGATCTTCAAAAGTCCCTTGCGGATGCCGCGGCGGTAGCTGCGGCCGATCTCCTGCCGGTCGGCGCCGATGCGGCCCTCGTGGCCCAGTTCGAACAGGCTCTGGTAGGCGAGCCACGGGTAGATCGCGGTGGCGCCGAACCCGACCAGGCAGGCGAACTGGTGCGGGTCCCGCGGCGTGGCGGTTTCCACCAGCAGGTTGCACTGGCAGCGCAGGCCGTGTTCGACCAGGTACGCGTGCACCGCGCCGACGGCGAGCAGGGCGTGGATCGGCAGCGTGTCGCGGGCAGGATAACGGTCGCTCAGGAATACCAGCGCGTGTCCGACGCGCACCGACGCGGCGGTCTCGCGGCAGAGCCGGCGCAGCGCCGCTTCCAGGCCTTCCCCGGGCGCGTACATGAGGTCGAAGCGTGGCGTGCCTTCGTACTGCGGCAGCGCCAGCAACTGGCGCAGCTTGCGCTGCGAGAGGATCGGCGAGTTGACCAGCACCTGTCGCGCATTCCCGGGCTTGAGTTCCAGCACGTTGCCCTCGGGCCCGAACTGGGTCACCAGCGACATCACCAGCTTCTCGCGCAACGAGTCGATCGGCGGATTGGTGACCTGCGCGAAGGCCTGGCGGAAGCGGTCGAACAGCGGACGCACCTGATGCGACATGGCGGCGATCGGCGTGTCGTCGCCCATCGAACCGGTGGCTTCGGCTTCCAGTTCGGCGATCACCTTGAGCACGCTTTCGCGCTCTTCGCGGGTCAGGCCGTAGAGCTTCTGATAGCGATGCAGCTCCTCTGGCGGCAGTGGCTCGGCGGCGAGCGAGGGGTCGATCAGGTCCGATTCGAGGTAGCTCACCCTGGCGCGCAGCCAGTCGCGGAACGGCGCGCGTGAGCGGTTGATGGCATCTATGTCGGCATCGCGCAGCAGGCGGCGCTCCACAAAGTCCACCGCGAGCATCTCGCCCGGACCCAGGCGCCCCTTGGCCACGATGCGCGAGGCGGGCAGATCCCACAGCCCGGCCTCGGAGGCGACGATCAGGTGGTTGTCGTCCGACAGCGCCCAGCGCGCGGGCCGCAGGCCGTTGCGGTCCAGCGTGCAGGCGGCATGGCGGCCATCGCACATGACCAGGCCGGCGGGGCCGTCCCAGGGCTCGCTGTGCAACGCGTAGTACTCGTAGAAGCCGGCCAGGTCCTCGTCCAGGTTCTCGCGCGCGGCGAATGCCGGCGGCACCAGCACGCGCATCGCGGCCAGCAGATCCAGCCCGCCGGCCAGCAGCACCTCCAGCGCGTTGTCCAGGCTTTCGGAGTCCGAGCCGTCCTGGCGCACCAGCGGGCCGAGGTCCGACAGATCGAGCAACGGCGAGCGCAGCACCGCCGCGCGCGCCTGCATCCAGCGGCGGTTGCCGCGGATCGTGTTGATCTCGCCGTTGTGCGCGAGCAGGCGGAACGGCTGGGCGAGCCGCCACTGCGGCATGGTGTTGGTGGAGAAGCGCTGGTGGAAGACCACCGCATCGCTGGCCAACGCCGGATGGCGAAGATCGGCGTACACCTCGCGCAAGCGCCCTGGCGCAGCCATCGCCTTGTAGCCGATCACCTGTGCGGACAGGCTGACCACGTAGAAATGCGGGTCGCCAGCCAGGACCAGCTCGGCGCGTCGGCGTGCGCGGAACAGGGCGCGTTCGAACGCGTCTGCGGCCATCTCCGGCGCGGCATCCACGAACAGCTGGCGCACCCGCGGCTGCGCTGCAGCGGCGAGCGGGCCGCAGGCCCCCGGTTCAACCGGCACTTCGCGCCATCCGGCGACGTGCAGCCCCTCGGCGGTCACATGCGCTTCCAGCACGTCCGCACCCTGTGCGTCAGCCGGGTCGAGGAACACCAGGCCAGCGGCGAAGAGCGTGGTCGGCGCGAGTCCCGCTTCCGCCGCCAAGGCGCGCAGCCAGGCGGCCGGTTGACGGATGAGCACGCCGCAACCGTCGCCGCTGATGCCGTCGGCATTGACCCCACCGCGATGCGAAAGCCGCGCCAGCGCGGTGAAGGCGGTGTCGACCAGGGTGGCGCTGGCGCGGCCGTCGATCTGCGCGACCAGGCCAAAGCCACAGCTGTCGTGCTCGAAGGAGGGATCGTAAAGGGAGGTGACGCGAGACCCTGGCATGGCACCTGCTCGGCCCGGCAATAGGGCACGCATGCGTGGTCAAACTCGTGGGCATGCGCGAACGACTCCACTTGAGCATAAATGATGCGATGCGTCAAACGCGGACGGATAGACGGCCAAGTGGCTCGATGAGCAGGTCGAGTGAAAGGGAGGAGCCATCCCGTGCATTGAGGGCCAAGAAGCAGGAACGGCAAGCACCTGCCCGTGCGCTTATCATCGTGTGCGGCAAAGAGGTGAAGAACTTTTTTGGGTCGGTGGATGGTGCTGTGCAGGTGCACAAAAAAAGAGCCCCTGGGCGGGGCTCTTCGTTTGCTCGCTTGAGCGGTAAGCGTCAGTGGCCGTGTGCGTCCGCCCGGGCTCGGACGTTCGCGTCAGCGCCGACCGAGGTTTCCGTGGCCGTGCGTCCGGCAGCGTCGCTCGCGTGTCCAGTGCGATCAATGGCTGCGTGCGCACTATCGTCGACCCGGTCGCCAACGCCTTGCGCGGTGCCGGCGGCGCGGTCGACAGCCGTTCCTGCATCGACGCTGGCGCCTGCGCGGACGCCGGTGTCCGCATGGGTGCGGTTGCTCCCCTGCGCATCGGCCGAGCCCTTCGCGCCGACTTCTGCGTCGGTTCTGCCGTGGCGGTCGAACGTGTCGCGGGCGTGGCCGGTGGCGTGGCGCGCGTGACGCTCGGTGCGTGGCAGTGCCTGGTCCGCGTGCCGGGTAAGCTGGCCCGGCGCGGGCAGGGTCCCGTTCGCGCCGGCAGCCAGACCCGCGCCGACCTGGCCTGCACCGCCAAGGCTGACCTGGGCCAGTGCAGGCAGGACGGCGAACACGCTGGCGCCAATCAGAGCAGCAAGCAGAGTCTTATGCATGGAATGCCTCCAGTCTTGGGAAACCGCAAACGCGTTCGCGGTCAACCCGACCCTAAGGAGGCCTTGCCGACCCCAATCTGAATACGCCGGTGTCCGCTTAAGCGGACGGACAGATGGCTGAATGCCGATCTGTCCAGGCGGGGTGAATGCCTCGTGGACGCCCTGGGCGTCAGGGATGCGCACCGTAGGCGCCGGCCGTCGCCTGCGGTGGCCGACCGTGCGGGTCGGCATGGTTCGCTGCCACCAGCGGCGGAGGCATCAAGGCGTCCAGCTTGCCCTTCATGCGCAACACGGCCACGCTGGCCATGTCGTGGTCGATAGTCTGCTGTTCGGCGGTCAGTTCCGGCTGCGGAGCGCCGGGCGCAAGGGTGAGTTCGGCCAGTTGCGGTGCCAGGACCTGGGTCAGTGCGAAGTAGGGATCGCCATGGATGCCGGCCGTCTCCAGCAGCTTGCCCGGCAGCATCCACGCGGCAAGGCTTTCGCGCTTGGCCGGACTCGGATTGCGCGGATCGAGCAGCAGCCACACGCCGGGTTCGCTGAGCATGTCGCCGCCGTCGACGAAACCGGTGACGTTGAAACTGTTGGTCAGCGCAGGCAGGTGGTCGCCGTAGAAAAGCAGCAGCGTCGGCCGTCCGCGCGCGGCGAGCAGCTTTGCCAGGCGGCCGAGTTCGGCGTCAGCATGTTCGGCGTGGTAGAGGTAGGTCTGCAGCTCCTGCCGGTCCCTGCCGGTGATGCCGGCGGGCACCGGAATAGCGTCGCGCGCGGCGACGTCCGCCGGCGGCACGTCGTAGGGCCCGTGCGCCTCGATGCTGATCGCGAACAGGAACTGCGGCGGGCCGGCGTCCTTCAGCTGCGCCATGATCTCGTCGGTCATCGCGCTGTCGGCCATGTACTTGCCGTCGTTGGGCGCGTTCTTCGGGAAGGACGATTGCGATACGAAACGGTCGAAGCCGATGGCCTTGAACGCGGCCGTGCGGTTCCAGAAGGCCGGGTCGTTGCCGTGGATCGCGGTCGTCGCGTAGCCATGCGTGCGCAACGTGCGCACCAGGCTCGGCACCACCTTCTGGTTGAGCGTGAGGTAGGGAAACTGCAGTTCGTCGAAATAGCGCAGCGACAGTCCGGTGAGCACCTCGAACTCGGTGCGGATGGTGCCGCCGCCAAAGGTCGGTACGTGCAGCGGGCCGCTCACGCCATGCGTGGCAAGCCGGTCGAGGTTCGGCGTGAAATGGCTGTCCTGGTAGCCGCGCATGATGCGGGGATCGAAGAACGATTCGCTCTGCACGACCACGATGTCGGGCCGTTCGCCGTCGGGCGAGGAGGCCGCCAGGTGCTGGCGCAGCGCGTCGCGGCTCTGCGCGATCAGTGTCTTGGCGGCGGCGGGGTCTGCCTTGTGCTGGCCGTGCCCGTATTGCAGGTGGTACAGCATCAGCGAGCTGACCAGGCCCGAATGGTTGGCCGTGGTGGAGGCCGACCACGGCTCCAGCCACAGCACGCGCGCGTTGTACAGCTTGGCCCATGCGCCCATCCCGGCGAGCAGGCTGGCCAGCAGCACCAGCGTGACGGTGCCGGCAACCAGGCGCTTGCCGCGCGTGCGGCGGGCGAACAGCGGCGGCTCCAGCCGCCACAAGGCGACGATCAGCGCCATGCCTGCCAGCAATCCGAGGTACGGCCAGGGACTATGCGGCAGGTAGCCCACCAGCAGGTGCGCGCCGCCCTTGCGCAGCTGGTCGACCATCTGGAAATCCGCCGGCATCAGCGGATTGCCCAGATTGGCCACCTTCAGCGCATTGATCTGGTAGAGCAGCCCCTCGAAGAGCAACACCAGGCCGAAGGAGAACACCAGCCGGCGCGTCAGCGCGAGCAGCAGCCAGGCGGCCAGCAGGCCCGGCAGGGCGTTGGCAAGGGGATAGCGCGCCTGGTCGAAAAAGCGCAGCGGCGTCACGCCCACGCCGCCGTCGATCAGCCCGGTCAACAGCACGAAAGCCAGGCTCATCAGCACGACGGCTGCCGCGCGCGCGGCGAACGGGCGCCAGTGCGGTGTCGAGGAGCGGTCCGAGTAACGCATGGGATGTCTGGCTGGGGAGGGGAAGCCACTGTAATCGGCCGGAAATGAATCGTGTGTTGGGCCGGCCGATGGCGGTAGCTGGCGGTTCATGCGCCGCCGGGCTGCGGCACAATGGCCGGATGAGTGCCCCTGAAAGCCCCGCGCTACGTGCGCTGATCGACGACCGCTACGCCGAGCTGGCCGCTCGCTGCCGCGCCGCCGGCATCGCGCTGCACGACGACGCCGGCGTGGCCGAGCGCATCCGCCGCACGCTCGCTGCCAGCGATTTCGCATTCGAGGCCTGGCGGCGCCAGCCGCAACTGCTCGCACCGGCCGGGCTGGAGCGTCTGCGCGCGGCCGGCGACGCCGGCGCACGCGTCGGCGCGCTGGCGTTGCCGGACGATGAAGGCGCGACGTTGGCCACGCTGCGCCGGTTCCGCCAGGCCGAGGCGCTGCGGCTGGTATTCCGCGACGTCAATGGGCTGGACGACCTGGCCGAGACCCTATCGGCCACCAGCGTGCTCTACGAGGCTTTGCTGGGCGCAGCGCTGGGCTGGTCCGAGCGCGCGCTGGCCGCGCGCTATGGGCAGGCGCGCAACGACGAGGGCGCGCTGCAGCGGCTGGTGGTCATCGGCTTCGGCAAGCTCGGTGGCGCCGAGCTCAACTTTTCCTCCGACATCGACCTGGTGTTGGCCTACCCGCACGGTGGTCACAGCGACGGCGCGCGACCGCTGGACAACAGCGAGTACTTCGTGCGCCTGGGCCGCCAGCTCGTGCGCCTGCTCAACGAACCGACCGACGAGGGCATCTGTGCGCGGGTGGACCTGCGGCTGCGCCCGTTCGGCAATGCCGGGCGCCTGGCGCTCTCCTTCGCGGCGATGGAGCAGTACTACCAGGTGGAGGGCCGTGACTGGGAACGCTACGCCTGGATCAAGGCGCGACCGGTGGCCGGCGACCGCGCCGCAGGCAAGCAGCTGCAGGAACTGCTGCGCCCGTTCGTCTACCGGAGGTACCTCGACTACACGGCCTTCGCCGGCCTGCGCGAGATGAAGGCACTGATCGACGCGGAGGTCGCGCGCAAGGACCTGGCCGACAACCTCAAGCTCGGTCCGGGGGGCATCCGCGAAATCGAGTTCATCGTGCAGCTGGAGCAGCTGATCCGCGGCGGGCGCGAGCCCAGCTTGCGCGTGCGCGGCCTGCTGCCGGCGCTGGCCGCCTGCGAGGCGCGTGGCCACATCGGCGCCGCGCGCGCCAAGGCCCTGCGCGAGGCCTACCGTTGCCTGCGCCGTGTCGAGAACCGCGTGCAGATGCTGCGCGACGCACAGACCCACGACATACCCGACGACGCGCTCAGCCGCGAACGCATCGCCCGCGGCCTGGGGCATGAACACTGGGAGGCGCTGGAAGGCGAGCTGGTGCGCCACCGCGGCATCGTCAGCGAGGAATTCGCCAGCGTGCTGATGCCCGCCGGGGGCCGCGCCTCGCGCGTGGCCGTGGCCGACACGACGCTGTGGCAACAGGCCTGCAACGGCACCCCGGAGGCCGAGGGGCTGGAGGCAGCCGGCTTCGTGCCCGGCATCGAGGCCGCCGAGGCGCTCGCCAAGCTGCCGCAGGCGGCCTCGGTGCGTGCCATGTCGCCGCGCTCGCGTGAGCGGCTGGATCACCTGATGCCGCACCTGATCGCCGCCGCCCGTGCCAGCGCCGCGCCGCTGCCGTGCCTGCTGCGCCTGTGCCGGCTGGTGCAGGCGGTGGCGCGCCGTTCGGCCTACCTCGCGCTGCTGGAGGAACAGCCCGCCGCACGCGGGCGACTCGCGCGACTGTTCGCCGACAGCGCCTTCCTGGCCGAGCGGGTGATCGCCCAGCCGTTGCTGCTGGACGACGTGCTCGACCCGCGCATCGACCAGCTGCCGCTCAAGCGCGCCGACATCAGCGCCGAGATCAGCCGCGTGCTGGCCACGCTGGACGAACGCGAGGCGGAGGCCGAGCTCGAGCGCATCAACGAGTTCAAGGCGAGCATCGCCTTTCGCCTGGGCCTGGCCTTCAACGATGGGCGCGCCGACGCGGTGGCCACCGCGCGACGCCTGGCCGCACTGGCCGGCTCGGTGGTCGAGGCGGTCACTGCGCTGGCCGAGCGCGAACTCATCGCGCAACACGGCCGCCTGCCTGGCGAAGGTTCGGGTTTCGCCGTGCTCGGTTACGGCAGCCTCGGCGGCGAGGAGCTGGGCTTCGCTTCTGATCTGGACCTGGTGTTCGTGTTCGATGGCGCGCGCACGCAGCTGGGCAGCGACGGCGCGCGGTCGATCGATGGCGCGCGCTGGTACCAGCGCCTGGCCCAGCGCGTGATGAACTGGCTGACCATCCTCACCCGTGCGGGGCGACTGTACGAGGTCGATACGCGACTGCGTCCGGATGGCTCCAAGGGCCTTCTGGTGAGCAGCCTGGAAGCGTTCGATGCCTACCAGCGCAGCCGTGCCTGGACCTGGGAACACCAGGCGCTGTTGCGCGCACGCACGGTGGCCGGCGACGCAGCGCTCGGCCAGGCGTTGGGCGAGGTGCGCCGCGAGGTCCTCGCAGTGCCGCGCGCACGCGCGGCGGTGCTCGCCGAGGTCAGCCAGATGCGCCAGCGCTGGCGGGCCGAACGGGATCGTTCGGACGCGGCGCGGTTCGACCTCAAGCAGGGGCAGGGTGGTTTGCTGGATATCGAATTCGCGCTGCAGGGGCTCGTGCTTGCGCATGCCGCGGCCCATCCTGGGTTGCTGGCCCAGACTGCCAATGCATCCCTGATCGACGCGTGCCATCGCTTCGCCCTGCTCGACGAAGGCCAGGCCAATATCCTGGCCCGCGTCCACGCCGAACTGCTGAAGCGCGCGCTGGCCTGCACGCTCGACCTGCGCCCGCGCATTGCACCACGCGAACCGGCGCTGGAAGCGATGTGCGCCGAGGTGCGCGAAGTGACCACCGCCCTCGGTTTCGACTTCGCCTAGGGTCTCCGGGAAGAGCGGCCCGCCCCGCGTTACCGCAGTCCGAGCCGTTGCCGCACGGTCGCCGCGATGCGCTCGGTTTCGCGCAAGGGCGGCTGCCGGTCGGGTGCATCCGCGTCCAGCGGATGCAGCAGGCCGGCCTCGCGCAGGGTGTGGTGGAAGCGGGCGTGTTTGCCCGGCAGCGGGTCGGGGGCGAAGGTATGTACCGCGCAGCCGACGGCGCAGGCTTCGGAAAGCATGTTGACCGAATCGGCGGTGACGACCAGGCGGTCGGCCCAGGCGAGCACGCCGGGGTAGGGATTGGGGCCGTCGGCGGGTCCTGCCCAGCGCAGGCCGGGAATGTCGTCCGTGGCGTTGCGGAGTGCGCCGGCCAACCGGGGTGGCGTGCGGCGCGAGGCCAGCACGAGCAGGCTGCCACCGCGGCGCCGGTGCATCGCGCGCAGGCCGTTGACGAAAGCCTGCGTCCAGGCATTGTCCATCGCGAGGCCACGGCGCGGGCCGCCGAGCAGCACGCCGATGCGCGGCGCCGGTAGTTCGGCCAGCTGCGGCCAGGCATCGCGCGCGTCGGAGAGCCATTCCTCGTCGACCGGGTTGAGCGAGCCCAGTGGCGTGAGCACATTGGCCCCGGCCAGCCCGTCATGGCGCGGCGCGACCACGACGTCCCAGTGCTTCGGATCGATGCGCGGATCGAGAATCTGCACGGTACGGGTGACGCCGTCCGACCACGTCCGCAGCATTCGCGTGAACAGCGCCGCGGCGCGTCCGCAGCCGATCGCCACGCGCGGCCACGGCGCCGCGAGCCGCGTGCGGTCGGCTCGCACCAGCGCCATTTCGCCGCCGAGCACCAGCCGCGGCGCCAGCCATGCCCACGGTCCGCGCGGCTCGAGCAGCAGCGGTCGCACCGGCAGGCCCAGTCGCTCGGCCAGCGCCAGGGCTTGGCGCTGGTTGCCGGCAGCCTGGTCGGTGATCGCCCAGCATTCCTCGCGCAGTGCGTTCACGTGACGCGACCCTTGGCGATTGTTGGCGATTTCTGCACGCTGGGTTCCCCGTTCCACACCCGACCATCCACGCCCTTGGGCTTACACTTGCAGATCGCCCGCGCCGGACGGCGCGCCATGACCGCAAAGGATACCCATGAGCGAAGTGCTTTCCGAGGCCGCCCTCGACCAGCTGTTCCGCGATGCGCGCACCTATCGCCGCTCGGCCGAGGCCTGGCTGGACAAGCCGGTCAGCGACGCCCAGCTGCGTGCGATCTACGACCTGGCCAGGCTCGCGCCGACCAGCGCCAATTCCTCGCCGGCGCGCTTCGTGTTCGTGCGCTCGCCCGAGGGGAAGGCAAGGCTGGAGCCGGCGCTGGACCGGGGCAACCTCGCGCAGACGATGGCCGCGCCGGTGACGGTGATCGTCGCCGCCGACCACGCCTTCTACGAACATCTGCCGCGACTGTACAAGGAGTCGCCGGATGCGATCGGCTGGTTCGCCGGCAAGCCGGCCGCCATCGAGGCGACCGCCTTCCGCAACTCCAGTCTGCAGGGCGCCTATCTGATCATGGCCGCGCGCGCGCTGGGACTGGACTGCGGCCCGATGTCCGGCTTCAACAACGTGCTGCTGGACGAGACCTTCTTCCCCGGCTCGCAGGTGCGCTCCAACTTCCTCATCAACATCGGCTACGGCAACCCTGCCGTGCTGCGTCCGCGCGAGGACCGCTTCACGTTCGACGAAGCCTGCCGCATCGTCTGAATCCCCACAGGAGTTACGCATGCGTACGTTCAAAGCACTTCTCTTGACCGGCCTGCTCGGCGCCGCGGCGCTCGCCCAGGCTGCGCCGGCCACCTACACGCTCGACCCGCACCACACGATGGTGCTGTTCAGCTGGAGCCATTTCGGCTTCTCCCATCCCACCGCCGAACTGGGCCTGGGACAGGGCACGCTGGTGTTCGATCCACAGCATCCGGAGCAGGCGCGGGTGGAGGTGACCTTGCCGATGTCCGGGCTGGACACGCACGTGCCGGCGCTCAACGAGCACCTGGCCAAGCCGGATTTCTTCGATGTGGCCAGGTACCCGCAGGTCACCTACAAGAGCACCAAGGTCGAGCCGCTGGGCAGTGACCATTTCCGCATCACTGGCGACCTCACCGTGCACGGGGTGACCAGGCCGGTCGTGCTCGACGCCATGCTCAACAGGATCGGCAAGCATCCGATGAGCGGCACGCCGTCGATCGGCTTCGACGCCACCGGCACGCTCAAGCGCTCGGATTTCGGCGTCTCGGCATACGTGCCCAACGTAAGCGACGAGATCAGCCTGCACATCACCACCGAAGGTTCGGTGGTGAAGTAGGGCTCACTGTTCGGATGGAAAGGGAAGCCCGCGCCACCATGGCGCGGGCTTCGTCATTCGGGGATGCCGGCCCCATCGGTACGGGCGTGCGGGGCTGTCAGTGCCGTGTCACGCCTTCCTCGCGCATCGACTCCAGCTTGCCCAGGTCGACGCTCGCCACGGCCTGCTTGAGGTCGTCGATGCTGGCGGCCCCTCCCTGCGCCTTGACCGTGAAACGCTGACCGACCACGACGCTGTATTCACCGCTCTTGGACTGGTCGTCCCACGCTTCATGGGTCAGCCGGCCGCCGGCGGTGTAGGTCTTGTCGTAGCCATGATCGGTGCTGCGTTCCTCCTCGGGCGCCATGGCACCGGCCATCGCCATCAGGCCCTTGGCCGTGCCCATGTCGGTGACCTCCAGGGTGACGTTGCGGCCGCTGCCGTCGCCGTACTCGGCGTGTGCCTCGGTCACCTGCATGCCCATCGCGTTACTGCGCTGGGCCGAGCTGCTGGTGCGCTTGAGGCCGAGCAGGGTCTCGGGCAGGAACGCCTTGACCTGCTCGGTGGACAGCGCCTGCACGCTGCCGTCGTTGCCCATCGCCGCACCCATCATCCTGCCCATCGCGGCCTGCTGGGCGGCGCTGTCGCCGGACTTCTGCGCGGCTTCCATTTCCTTGCTGGCCTGCTCGGCACGCTCGCCCATCGCCGCCAGCCTGCCCAAGGCACTGTTGGGGTCGACGGTGACGTTGTCGCCGCTGGTGCTGCCCAGGTGCGTGCCGGTCATGGCGGCGCCGGTATACGCGGCGGTGCCGATCACGCCGACGACGATCAAGCTGACGATCCAGCTCAGCACGATGGCGATGATCACGGTCAGCGCGGTGTAGCCGCCGGCTTTCTCGGACGGACACTTCATGGTGAAGGGCAGGCCCAGGTACAGCAGGTAGATGCCATAGACGGCGCCGGCGATGGCGATCAGCCAGCCGATCCACGGGATGATCACGGCGATGCCGGCGATCCATGCCGCGGTCCACGCGTAGGCCACGGTCTTGAGCGCCTGCACCATGTCCTTCTGGCCGTTGAAGGTACCGGCCAGCACGTTGATGATCAGCGCCACCACGTAAGCCACCGCCAGCGACAGCACGTACCTGAGCACCATGGCGCCGAGGCCGGTGGCGATCGGCATGCGCACGACCACGCCGAGGAAGCCCGTGCCGATCAGGCTCTGCTTGATGAACGTGGCGATGGCGGGAAGCGCGGCGATCCAGATGATGTAGCCGGCATACAGGCTGCCGACGCTGGCCGGCTCGGCGGCGGCGATCGGCCATTCGGTCCGCGGCGTGACGAGGATGGCTTTGGCGCGCGCGATGGTTTTTCCGAAGTCCATTGAAATTCCCCTTGCGACAGGATGAATTGGCGACGGATGCCGTCGGCCAGGCCACGGCCGTCAGCCTGGCGGCCTGCCCATCCACGGTCGTCCCCCCATGGCGCCGCCCGCCCCTTCGGACGCCGCCGGCGTACAGTTGAGGCCAACTGCGCGGGGAAGTCCAGTGCGTCCCGCCGGGTTCGCCGGGGCCGCCCGGGCACGTTCCGGTGGGGCGCCCTGCTACCATGCACGGTTTCGATGCCCTTCCTGGAGCCTGCCATGTCGCGCCCCCTGTCCGAGGCCGCGCCGATCCCGGCGAATGCCGAAAATCGTTACGAAGTGACGCGCAGGGACCTGCCCTTGTCCTGTCCGATGCCGGCCATGTCGCTGTGGAATTCGCATCCGAAGGTCTATCTGCCAATCGTCGAGGACGGCGGCGAGTCCGTCTGTCCCTACTGCGGCGCGCATTACGTCCTGCGCGACTAGCCGGCGGCCTGCCAGCGGGCCCTGAACGAGCGGCGATCGGCACGATCGCTGCTTGGTTCTGTGGATGAAGGCCACCCAGCAACCCCTCATGTCTGCCGTCGTCACCTCCCCCCGGCGTCTGGTCGTCGTCCAGCTGATCCCGGCGCTGCATACGGGAGGGGCGGAGCGTTCCACGCTGGAGGTTGCCCGCGCGCTGGTGGCGGCGGGTCACCGCTCGGTCGTGGTCTCCGCCGGCGGCCGCCTGGTGGCCCAACTGGAGGCCGAGGGCAGCGAGCACATCAGCCTGGATATCGGCAGCAAGTCGCCGCGCACGCTGTTGCGCCTGGGCGCCTTGCACCGGCGGTTGCGCGAGCTGCAGCCAGACATCGTGCACGCCCGTTCGCGGCTGCCGGCGTGGCTGGGCTGGTGGGCGTTGCGGGGGCTTTCGCCGCGGCCGCATTTCATCACCACCGTGCACGGGCTCAACTCGCCCGGCCTCTACAGCGGCATCATGCTGCGCGGGGAGCGGGTGATCGCCGTGTCGCAGACCATGCGCGACTACGTGCTCAGCCACTACAAGTGGCTTGACCCGGCGCGCGTACGGGTGATTCCGCGCGGTATCGACCCGGACGCGTTCCCCTATGGCCATCGCCCGGACGATTCCTGGCAGAAGGCCTTCTTCGCCGAATACCCGCAGCTGGTCGGGGCGCCGTTGCTGACCCTGCCGGCCCGCGGCACGCGATTGAAGGGCCACCACGAGGCGATCGAACTGATCGCCGAGCTCAAGCGCCGCGGCATCGAAGCCCGGTTGCTGCTGCTGGGCGTAATCGAACCGGGCCGCGAGGCCTACGTGGAGGAACTCCGCCGGCTGATCCGCGAGCGCGGCCTGGATGCGCAGGTGGTGTTGACTGCGCCGCGCAACGACATGCGCGACATCTACGCCGTTTCGGCGCTGGTCCTGCAGTTGTCGACCCGGCCCGAGTCGTTCGGGCGCACGGTAGTGGAGGCGCTTTCGCTGTGCCGCCCGGTGCTCGGCTATGCGCACGGCGGCGTCGGCGAACTGCTGGCCGAACTGTACCCGGCAGGCCGTGTGCCGCTTGGCGATCGCGAGAAGCTGGTCGAACGCGCGGCCGAGCTGCTGCGGGTGGCTCCGCCCATCCCGATGCTGCAGAGCTACCGGCTGTCGGACATGCAGCAGGCGGTGCTGGCGCTGTACGCCGAAGTCGCGGGCTGAGCAGCTGGTCCTAGCCGCTCGCGTTCGTTGGGCGCGTGCCTGCGGGCTTTTCTCCCTGGGGAATCCGGTTGAGGGCTGCCCTCGCAGGGATGCCGGGACTGCCGTGGCCGTCCCCTACAATGCCCGGATGCGCCTCATCCGCCCGCTGGCCAATGCCCTGCGCTCACCGCTGCTGCCGTTCTGGCTGGTGATCGCGCTGCTGCCGTTCGGGCGCAGCTCGGAACTGGGCACGCTGCTGTGCCTGATCGGCACGGTTCTGTTGTTCGTACGCCACCCGGGCGCGCTGCGCGAGCATGCCGGCGCGCGCCTGCTGCTGGCGTTGCTGGCGTGCTACGTTGGAGCGGCGCTGCTGTCGGCCGTCGATGCGGTGGCGCCGGGCAAGAGCTGGAGCACGACCGCGGGCTTGCTCCGCTACGCACCGCTGGGTCTGTATGCCTGTTTTGCGATCCGTCGCGAGGGCAGGCTGCGCGCGCTGTACGTCGCCGTGGCGGCCGTAGTGGCGATCTGGTCCATCGACGCCTGGCTGCAGGCGCTCACCGGCTGGAGCCTGGGCGGTCATGCACAGGCCGAGCGTATCTCCGGCATCTTCGGCGCGGACAACCTCAAGCTCGGCCCCACCCTGGCCGTGCTGGCGGCGTTTCCGTTGTGGGCGGCGCGCGAGCGCTGGGGGCGCATCGGCCTGGTGCTCGCCTTCGCGGCGATGCTGGGTCCGGTGCTGCTGGCGGGCTCGCGGGCGGGCTGGCTCTGTTATGGCCTGGCCGGGCTCGCCTTTGCCTGGCGCGAAGCCGGCTCGGCCCGTCGCTTGCTGCTCTGGTGCGGCCTGGGTGCGGTGCTGGTGGCACTGGCCGGCGCGCTGGCCTGGCGAACCTCGGACCGTTTCCACGACAGGATGGAACGCACCCTTGCCGTGTTCACCGATAGCCCCCAGGGCCTGAACGAGGCACTGACCGGGCGGCCGGCCATCTGGCGCGCCAGTGTGCGGATGGTTGCCGACCATCCGTGGAACGGCGTCGGCGTGCGCGGCTTCCGCTACGCCTATCCCGACTACGCCCCGGCCAACGACCACTTCCTGGTCGCGGAAGCCTGTGGCGTGGGCGAGGGGGCCTGCCATGCGCACCAACTTGTGCTGGAAGTGTTGAGCGAGACCGGCCTGATCGGTCTGTTGCTGTGGCTGGCCGGGACCGTGCTGGCCTTCTGGGCATGGCATCGACAGCGGCCACCGGCACGCGCGCATGCCTTCCCGGTGACGGTGGCGCTGGTCGTGATGCTGTTTCCGCTCAACACCCATCTGGCCTTCTACTCGGCCTGGTGGGGCCTGCTGTTCGCCTGGCTGCTGGGGCTGTGGTGCGCGGCCCTGAACCTGGTGGAGGATGGCGATGCGTGAATCGCTCTCGGTGGTGGTCACCACGTACAACAGCGAGGACACGCTCGGAGCCTGCCTGGCGTCGGCGGCTTGGGCCGACGAGATCGTAGTGCTGGACTCCGGCTCCTCCGACGCCACCATCGACATCGCGCAACGCCACGGCGCGAGTCTGCACACGCAGCCATTTGCCGGTTACAGCGCACAGAAGCAGGCGGCGATCGACCTGGCCCGGCATCGCTGGGTGCTGCTGCTGGATTCGGATGAGGCACTGCCGGCCGATGCTGCCGCTGCCGTGCAGCGGGTGCTCGAGTCACCCTGCTGCGCGGGCTACCAGCTCTGGCGGCGCGAATGGGTTTTCTGGCGCTGGCAGTCGCCGCGCGCGCGGCTCAACCACTACGTGCGGCTGTTCGACCGCGAGCGTGCCCGCATGAGCGGTCACAGCGTGCACGAAACGGTGCAGGTGGATGGACCGGTCGGCCGCCTGGACGTGGTGCTGGATCACTACGGCGAACCGGACATCGCCGGTCGGGTGGACAAGGCCAACCGCTACTCCTCGCTGCAGGGGGCCGAAGATGCGCGCCGGCAGCGCGCCTGGCTGGGCTGGCGGCTGGTGGCCTACCCGACGATCGCCTTCCTGCGCTACTACCTGTTGCGCGGGCACTGGCGCGCCGGCTGGGCGGGCTTCATCGCCGCGCGCGTGCACGCGTTCTACGCCTTCCTCAAGTACGCCAAGCTGCATGAGGCACGGGTGCGCGCCGCGCAGGGCACGCCGCGCCATCCGCGTCAGCGGTAGACCTCCGGCGCGCCGGGCGGGCGGCTCTTGAAGCGCTTGTGCACCCACAGGTACTGCGCCGGCGCCGCGCGCACCATCTGCTCGACGCTGGCGTTGACCACCGCGGTGTCGGCCGCCGCGTCGCCGCCCATGGGAAGCGGCGCGCCCAGGCGCATCGCGTAGCCACCCTCCGCCAGCCGGTGGTGGAAGAAGGGGATTACCTGCGCCTGGCCCATGCGCGCCAGGTGGTGGGTGGCGGTGATGGTCGCTGCAGGCACACCGAAGAACGGCACGAATACGCTGTCCTTGCTGCGCATGTCCTGGTCGGGCGCGTACCACACGGTGCCGCCGCTGCGCAGGTATTTCACGGTGCCGCGGATGTCGTCCTTCTCGAACATCGCCGCCGCGTAGTGCAGCCGCGCGCGCAGCACGGTCCACTCGAACACCGGCGAGTCCATGCGCCGGTACATCCCGGCGATCGGGATGCGCCGCGAGATCAGCCGCGCGCACAACTCGAGGTGCGAAAAGTGCCCACCGACCAGCAGCACGCCCTGGCCCTGCGCGCGCGCGGCCTCCAGGTGCTCCAGGCCTTCGACGCGCGTGGGGATGCGCGCGATGGCGCGGTCGGAGCCCATCCAGCCCAGCGCGAACTCCACCAGCATCAGGCCGATGTCGGTCAGGTGCGCGTCGACCAGTGCGGCCTGTTCCTGCGCATCGAGTTCGGGAAAGCACAGCGCGATGTTCGCCTCGGCGACGCGGCGCCGGCGCGAGGGCACGTGGCGGATCAGCGTGCCGAGCAGCCGGCCCAGGCTCATCAGCAGCGGATAGGGCAGGCGCGCGATCAGCCAGATGACGGCCACGCCCAGCCAGGCCGGCCAGTGGCGCGGGGCAAGGAGCGAGGGATCGAAGGAAGGGCGGGGCATGCCGGGCATCCGGGCGATTGTACGGGGATGCGGGGTTGATGCGTCCTTCTCTGAGCGGGCGGGCCGCTTGCCGGAAATGCCATCAGAGCCAAGCTGCATGGGCATTCCCCCGCAAGCCTTGATCCCTCAACCCGCCCCTTCCCCCTGAGGGGAGAGGGAGTAACGGCACGGCCTATAATTCCCGCCATCACTTCCGGCTGGCCTCCCGTTGCGCTACCTCTACACCTTCGTGATGTACCTGGCGACGCCGCTGATCGTGCTGCGCCTGCTGATCCGTGGCGCGCGCTATGGCAACTACCACCGACGCTGGCCGGAGCGTTTCGGGCTGTTCCAGAAACCGCAGTTCAGCGGCAGCCTGTGGGTGCACGCGGTATCGGTGGGCGAGGTCAACGCGGCCGAGCCGCTGATCAAGGCGCTCAAGAGCGACTACCCCAATGCGCCGCTGGTGGTCACCACGGTGACGCCGACCGGTTCGGCGCGCGTGCACCAGTTGTTCGGCGACAGCGTGTTCCACGTCTACCTGCCCTACGACCTGCCGTTCGCGGTGCACCGATTCCTCAAGCGGGTGCGACCGCGGCTGGCGCTGATCGTGGAAACGGAAATCTGGCCGAACCTGTATTTCGCCTGCCGGCGCCGCGGTATTCCGCTGATGATCGTCAACGCGCGGCTGTCCGAGCGCTCGATGCGCGGCTATCGCCCGCTGCGTTCCATGGTGCGCGCGGCGCTGCGCAGCGTGCGCCAGATCGCCGCGCAATCGCGCACCGACGCGGCCCGTTACCGGTTGCTCGGCGCCGAACCTTCGCAGCTGGTCGTCAGCGGCAACTTGAAGTTCGACATGCCGGTGCCCGATGGTGCGGTGGACAAGGGCGCCGCGTTGCGCGCGCAGTGGGGGCCGCGCCGACCCGTCTGGATCGCCGCCAGTACGCACGAGGGTGAGGAGCTGGCCGTACTCGAAGCCCACCTCGACGTACTGCGGCGCCTGCCCGATGCGCTGTTGCTGATCGCGCCGCGCCACCCGGAGCGCTTCAAGCTGGTGGAGCATTCGGCGCGCAGCCTGGGCTTTTCCGTGGCCACGCGCAGCGTCGAGCGGGTGCCGGGCGCGCACCAGGTATTCGTGATCGACGCAATGGGCGAATTGATGCCGTTCTACGCGTCCGCGGACCTGGCCTTCGTCGGCGGCAGCCTGGTGCCGATCGGTGGGCACAACGTGCTGGAGCCGGCGGCGCTGGCGCGGCCGGTCCTGGTAGGACCGCATACGTTCAACTTCGAAGAGATCACCCTCACGCTGATCCGCGAGGGCGGTGCCAGCCGCGTGGCGCACGTGGACCAACTCGGCCATGACGTGCTCGGCCTGTTGCGCGATGAACGACAGCGCGAACGGATGGGGCGGCAGGCGCGGCGCGTGTTCGACAGCGAGCGCGGCGCCGTGGGACGGGTGATGGATCTGGTCGACCGGGTACTGGAGGAGTAGCCGTCCATCCCCCGGCTGTGCCGGGGGATGGAGGTGCCCGCTTATTCGAGCAGCGAGTTGACTGCCTCGATGTCCTTGATGTCGATCGTGCCGGCCGCCTGCTTGAGCTGCAGCTGGTCCAGGATCAGCGCGTGACGCGACTGCGAGTAGCTGCTCTCGGCCTGCGTCAGGGTCTGGATCGCGTTGAGCACGTTGAGCATGGTCTGCGTGCCCACGTCGAAGCCGGCGCGGGTCGCTTCCAGCGCCTTCTGGCCGGACTCGACCGAGGCCTTGTTGGCCTCCACCTGGCTGATGCCGGCGATCACCGAGCGGTAGAAGTTCAGCGTGTCGCGGGTGACCTGGCGGCGCTGGGCCTCGAGCGAATCCTCAGCCGCGTCGCGCTGGTAGATCGACTGGCGCACGCGCGATTGCGTGGCGAAGCCGGAGAAGATCGGCACCGTCAGCGTAATGCCCACGGTGGTGCCGTAGCGTCCGTTGCGGTCGGCGAAAGCACCGCCCATGTTTTCCAGCCAGTTGGCCGAGGTGCCGCGGCTGACCGAGGCGTTGATCGTCGGCAGGTGACCGGCACGCGCGGAGTTGACGCTGTGCGAAGCCGCTTCCACGTTGTACTGCTGGGCGGCCACGTTGGGATTGTTCTTGAGCGCTTCGCTCACCCAGGCGTTCGGGTCGGCCGGCTTGGGCGCCACCATCGGCAGGTCGTCCCGCAGCTGCTTGAGGTTGCCGACCGGCTTGCCGGTGATCTGCGCCAGCGCTTCGCGGGCGTCGTTGAGCGCATTGTTGGCGGCGACGGTCTGCGCCTTGGCCAGCTCGTAATAGGACTTCGCCTGGTAGACGTCGGTCACCGCCGACAGGCCCACGTTGAAGCGCTGCTCGGCCTGCTCGTAGGACTGCCGGAAAGCGTCTTCGTTGGCCTTGGCGTAGGCCAGCTCGTCCTGGCTGGTAAGCACGCCGAAGTAGGCGGCCGTCACGCGCACGAACAGCTCCTGCAACGACGCGTTGTACTGCGCGTTCTGCGAGTCGGATTGCGATTCGGCCGCGTGCAGGTCGGCGATCTTGCTGAGGTCCAGGATGGTCTGGCTCAGTTCCAGCGATTCGTCGCGGCTGCGCAGGTGGCCGGCGTTGATCGGCGCGCCACCGAGCGTGGTCGTCTGCGCGCTGGATCCGCTGGACTGGCTGAAGGTGGCGCGGCCGGACAGCTGCGGCAGCAGCAGCGCACGGGTCTGGGTCACGCCTTCGCCGACCGACAGGCGTGTCGCCTCGGCCTGCGCCAGCACCGGGTCGTTGGCGCGCGCTTGGCGATAGGCATCCATCAGGTCCTCGCCGTGGCCGGGCAGCGAGGTCGCCGACAGGGCCAGGGCCAGGGTCAGAAGCTTCAAGCGCATCGGGGTTGCCTCATGCAATCGATTGGAAGATTAGAAAACGAAACGGCGGGGCGGCTCGGCGTGGGCCAGGTACGGCAGGTCGGTCTCGAACAGGTATTCCTCGCGAAAACCGCCAGCGCCGGTCTGGGTCAGCAGCACGGCCTGCTGCGCGGGCGACTCGCCGCGGATCGCCAGCAAGCGGCCACACGGCTTGAGCCAGCCGAGGAAGCGCTGCGGAACCTGCCACACCGCGCCGGTCACCACGATGGCGTCGAACCTGTCCTGCGGCTGCCAATCCTGCACCGCGTCGGCGGTGACCAGGCTTGCGTTCGCGATGCCGGCTGCCTCCAGGCGCGACTGCGCGGCGGCGGTGAAGTCGCCATGCACGTCCACGCTGGTCACGTGCGCGGCCAGCTTGGCCATGCAGGCGGCGAGGAACCCGGAGCCGGTACCGATCTGCAGCACGCGATCGGTCGGCTTCAGGTCCAGCGCCTGCAGCACGCGGCCTTCGATCACCGGTTTCATCATGACCTGGCCATGGCCCATCGGCAGGCACACGTCGGCGAACGCCAGCCGGCGGTGCGCCGGCGCCACGAAATCCTCGCGGCGCACCTGCGCCAGCGCATCGAGCACGCGTACATCGAGCACATCCCAGGGGCGTACCTGGTTCTCGACCATGTTCTGCCGTGCCTGTTCGAAATTCATCGCCATGGTCTTACGTCCGCAAGAATCAAAAAAGATCAAAAGGATAAGCGTTCGGAGGCCGTCGCGACAGTGCGTTTAGCCTGCGGCCTGGAGGCGGGCACCCGAAGTGCCGGAAGTCATCGCGCCGGATTGACGGAAGTCATGCGTGGCGCGCTGTCCGCGGACACTTGCATTGCGAGGCAGGCTTCGCAGGCGCCGGTCCGCGCCTGTTTCGGCCAGCCGCGCCCGGCAAGGGGCGTCCGTGGCGGTACACTGCGCTCAAGGAATGCCGCGAGGCGGTCGAAGACATGCTCGCTTCCAAGGGAACTGGAAATAAGTAAACCGATCCGTATAATAAATTTCTTCCGTCCTCTTGTGAAGCTGCTCCCGCTCAAGGTGTCACCATGAATTGTCCCGCCCATGCCAAGGCTCCCGGTCCCGGTCGTCCGAAGGACATGGAGAAGCGTGCGGCGATCCTGGAGGCGGCCAAGGCGCTGTTCATCCGCAACGCGTTCGCCGGCACCAGCATGGACGCCGTGGCAGCCGAGGCGGGCGTGTCCAAGCTGACCGTCTACAGCCACTTCGGCGACAAGGACAATCTTTTCCGCGAAGTGATCCGGGCCCGGGTGCAGGACCTGCTGCCGGAGGAGACCTATCACTTCGACCCGCGCGAGAACATCGCCGACACGCTCCTTCGCGTGGCGCTGACCCACGCGCGGCTGGACTGCAACGCCGAGACCGTGGGCACCTTCCGCGCGATCCTCTCCGACTGCCGCCAGGGCAATCCCCGCTACGGCCGGCTGATGTGGGAGGAGGGCGCCACGCGCACGCATGGGTTGATGGAACGCCTGCTGCAGCAGGCCGTTGACGCCGGCAAGCTTCAGATCGACGACGTGCCGCGCGCCTGCGTGCAGTTCCTCACGCTGATCAAGGGCAACCTGATGATGCGGCAGATGTTCGGCTGCTGCGAATGCCCGGACAGCTACGCCGCCGAGATCGAGGCCACCGCCCGCGCCGGCGTGAAGATGTTCCTGCGCGCCTACCTGCCGCGCTGAACCACGGGCGGGCTTCAGCCTGCCACAGGTCTTTCCAGCAAAGCGGTTCGGTGGCCTGAGTCGCCCCGCCGCCCGCGCTTCACCACGGTTTCGCGCTGCCTCCACTAGCGTTCCCTCGATACCCACACCGAGGGACAGACATGGCAAGCAAGCCGTTCCTGACCGACATCGAAGCCATCCGCAAGCGCGCCCGCGAGCACATCGACCAGGGCGCGATCACGGCCGGCTACAGCGCCGACCGCGAGACCGTGATCAAGCTGCTCAACGAAGCGCTGGCCACCGAGATCGTCTGCACGCTGCGCTACAAGTACCACTACTACATGGCCTCGGGGATCCACTCGCAGGCGGTCAAGGCCGAGTTCCTCGAGCACGCGCAGCAGGAGCAGGAACATGCCGATCGCATCGCCGAGCGCATCACGCAGCTGGACGGCAAGCCGAACTTCAATCCGGACGGCCTGCTCAGCCGCGCGCACGCCGATTACGCCGAAGGCGCCGACCTGGTCGACATGATCAAGGAAGACCTGATCGCCGAGCGCATCGCGATCGACACCTACCGCGCGATCATCGAATACATCGGTGCCGACGACCCGACCACCCGCCGCATCATGGAAGAGGTGCTGGCGCAGGAGGAGGAGCACGCCGAGGACATGTCGACGCTGCTGGCGCAACTGGGCCAGCAGGGCGAGCCCGCGCAGCCTGCGCGGGCCCAGCCGGCCGCGAAGCCGTCGCCGAACGCCGGGTCCGGCTGGCAGCACTGATTACCAGCCGGCGAGCACCAGCTTGCCGATGCTGCTTCCGGCCTCGATGCGCCGGTGCGCTTCGCGCAGGTTGGCGGCGTTGATCGGCACAAGCGCTTCGCGGACGATCCCGCGCAGTTCGCCCGCATCGACCAGCTCGGCCACGCGCGCCAGGATGCGACCTTGCTCGTCAAGGTCGGCGGTGCCGGCGCGCGAGCGGGTGAACATCGATTCCCAGTGGATGCCGATCGACTTGGCCTTGTACGTGCCGCCCAGCGGCAGCGGGCCACGCGGCTCGACGATCAGGCCGACATGGCCCTGTGGCGCGAGCAGGTCGCCCAGCACCTCCCAGTAGCGGTCGGTGTCGGCCAGGTTGACCGCTGCGTCCAGCTGGTTCACGCCTATCGCCGCCAGTTGCGCGGCCAGTGGCTGGCGGTGGTCGACCACCTCGGCGGCACCGAGGTCGCGGCACCACGCGGCAGTTTCCGGGCGCGAGGCGGTGGCGATGACGCGGAAGCCGGCACGCCGGGCGAGCTGGATCGCCATCGAGCCCACGCCGCCGGCGCCGCCGATCACCAGCAGCGTGCGGCCGCCACCGCCGTGCTCGCTGTCGAACGGCATGCGCTCGAACAGCAGTTCCCAGGCGGTGAGCGAGACCAGCGGGAGGGCGGCCGCCTGCGCCGCGTCGAGCGTGCGCGGTGCAGGCGCGACCAGGCGTGCATCGACTGCCTGAAACTGCGCGTTGCTGCCTGGGCGGGTGGCATCGCCGGCGTAGTACACGCGGTCGCCCGGCGTAAAAGCGGCCACGCGGGCGCCGACCGCGTCCACTACGCCGGCCGCATCGAAACCGAGCACACGCGGAGCCATTTCCGCCGCCGCTCCCGACGCCCGCAGCTTGGTGTCCACGGGATTGACCGACACCGCTTCCACGCGTACGCGCAGGTCGCATTCGCCATGGGCGGGTAGCGGCAGGTCGAGGTCGACGAGCGACTGCGGGTCGTCGATCGGCAGATGGCGGGTCAGCGCGACGGCTTTCATGCGACGCCGCCTTCGGCGGGCAGGCTGGCTGGCACCGGCGGCGGGTTACGCTCGGCGAACATGCCGTTCCAGTACGGGTAGTAGGGGTAGGGCGGCATCACCGCGCTGGCGGCATCCAGCCGTGCCATCTGGGAGGCATCCAGCGACCAGCCGACCGCGCCGAGGTTGTCCTGCAGCTGCGCTTCGTTGCGCGCGCCGATCAGCACGGTCGCGACCGTCGGGCGCTGCAGCAGCCAGCGGATGGCGACCTGCGGGACGCTGCGGCCGGTCTCGGCGGCGACCGCATCGAGCGCGTCGACCACACGGTACAGGCGCTCCTCGTCCACCGGCGGCGCGAACTGCGCGGTCTCGTGCAGCCGGCTGCCCGGCGGCAATGGCTGGCCGCGGCGAATCCTGCCGGTGAGCCGGCCCCAGCCCAGAGGGCTCCACACCACCGCGCCCAGGCCCTGGTCCATGCCCAGCGGCATCAGCTCCCATTCGTAGTCGCGGCCGATCAGCGAGTAGTAGGCCTGGTTGGCCACGAAGCGCACGCGACCGTGGCGGTCGGCCGCCGCCTGCGATTTCATCAACTGCCAGCCGGAGAAATTGGACGCGCCCAGGTAGCGCACCTTGCCTGCGCGCACCAGGTCGTCGAGCGTACCCATGACCTCGTCCACCGGCGTCATCGCATCGAAGTGATGCAGCTGCAACAGGTCGATGTAGTCGGTGCCCAGCCGCCTGAGCGCGCGTTCCACACCGCCGACCAGGTGGTGACGTGAAGCGCCGACGTCGTTCGGTCCGTCGCCGGCGCGCAGCGTCAGCTTGGTCGAAAGGATCGCCTGCTCGCGCCGGCCTTTCAGTGCGGCGCCGAGGATGGTTTCCGAGGCACCGTCGGAATAGACGTCCGCGGTGTCGAACAGGTGGGCGCCGGCCTCCAGGCAAAGGTCGACCAGGCGCCGCGCCTCGGCGGTGCCGGTCGCGCCCCAGGCGCTGAACAGCGGGCCCTTGCCGCCGAAAGTGCCGGCGCCGAAGCCGAGCGCGGGCACCTTGAAGCCGGCGGCGCCGAGGAAGCGGTATTCCATGATGTGGGTCCTTGGGGTGGGAAAACGATCAACGCTCGCAGGCAGCGAGTCGCGCCGGCGCGGGGCGTGCCGCGCGCAGGCCGGCCATCGCCACCGCCGCACCGGCCAGGGTGACCAGTGCGCCGGCATACGGCACGACGGCCAGGCCGGCGCCGCGCTCGATTACCGTGCCGCCGAGCCATGCGCCGAGCGCATTGCCGAGGTTGAATGCGCCGATGTTCAGGCTCGAGGCGAGATTGGGTGCGCCGGCGGCCTTCTGCAGCACCCACAGCTGCAGCGGCGCGACGGTGGCGAAGGCCGCGATGCCGAACAGCAGCATCGCCAGCACGGCCGGCAGGCGGGCGTGCAGCGCCACGCCGGTGAACACCAGCGTGGCGGCGAGCGCCAGCAGCGTACCCACCAGCGCCGGCGCCAACCGCCGGTCGGCGGCCCGTCCGCCGAGCAGGTTGCCGAGCACCAGGCCCACGCCGACCAGCAGCAGGATCGGCGATACCGCCGCATCCGCGTAGCCGCTCACTCGGGTGAGCAACGGCTGGACGTAGGTGAACACGGTGAATACGCCGGCAAAGCCGAGCACGGTCGTGGCCAGGCCGAGCAGCACTGCCGGCTGGGCGACGGCGCGCAACTCCGTGCGCAGCGGCAGCGCCTCGTGGCGGGCGTCGTGGGCCGGCACAAGCGCCGCGATCACGATGAGCGCCGCCACGCCGATGGCGGCCACTGCCAAGAACGTCGCGCGCCAGCCGGCGAGGTGCCCCAGCCAGGTGCCGACAGGCACGCCCAGCAACGTGGCCAACGTCAGGCCGGTGAACATCAGCGAGATCGCCGAGGCGCGCCGGTCGGGCGCGACCAGTCCGGCGGCCACCACCGAACTCACGCCGAAGAAGGTGCCGTGCGCGAGCGAGGTGACCACCCGCGCTGCCATCAGCCACCCGTAGTCCGGCGCCAGTGCACAGGCCAGGTTGCCGAGCGTGAAGATGGCCATCAGCCCCAGCAGCACGGTCTTGCGCGGCAGTCGCCCGCTGGCCACGGTGAGTAGTGGTGCACCGACGAACACACCCAGCGCGTAGCCGGAAATCAGCAGGCCGGCGGCGGCGATATCCACGTGCAGGTCGCGGCCGACCTGGAGCAGCAGGCCCATGATCACGAATTCGGTCGTGCCGATGCCGAAGGCGCCGGCGGCCAGCGCGTAGAGCGCCAGGGGCATGCGGGAGGAAGGAGATGCCACGGCTGGGATTCCGGCTCGGAAAACACGCAGGCTAGGCGCTTGCACTTTCGTCGGAAACCATCAGGATGACGAATCGGTTTCAACGAACTATTGATAATCATGGACCGCCTCGACGACCTCGCCCTGTTCCTGCGCGTGCTGGACCTGGGCTCGATCAGCGCCGCTGCGCGCAGCCTGGACCTTTCCGTCGCGGTGGCCAGCCAGCGCCTGAAGCGGCTCGAACGCGGCCTGGGCGTGCGCCTGCTGCAACGGACCACGCGGCGCCTGCACCCGACGCCGGAGGGGCGCCTGCTGGCCGAGCAGGGCCGCGTGCTGGTCGAGGATCTCGATGCGCTGACCACCGATCTGCGCCAGAGCGCCGACAGCGTGTCAGGCACGCTGCGCATGACGCTGTCGGCGGCGTTCGGCCGCCAGTACATCTCGCCGTTGCTGCCTGAGTTCCTGGCGCGCTATCCGAAGCTGCGCCTCTTCGCGCACCTGAGCGACGAACGGCAAGATCTGGTCGGCGAGGGCTACGACCTGGCCATCCGCATCGGCACGCTGGGTGATTCCACGCTGGTCGCCCGCCGGCTCGCTGCGAACCGACGGATGTTGTGCGCCTCGCCGGACTACCTGCGCCGGCATGGTCACCCGCATACGCCGGCCGAGCTGGCACACCACGAGTGCGTGTTGCTGACCGGCCGCGACGGACGCCAGGACACCTGGCGGCTCACCGACCGCCGTGGTCGCGAACACGTCGTGCGTGTGCAGGGCCGCTTCGAAACCACACTGGGCGAGCTGGTCCGGGATGCGGCACTGGCCGGCCAGGGCATCGCAATGCATTCGCACTGGCACACCCACGAGGAGCTGCGCACGGGGCGGCTGGAAGTGGTGTTGCCCGACTACTCGCTGCCCGAAAGCGGCATCTACGCGGTCATGCCGCAACGCCGGCTGGTGCCGCCACGGGTGCGCGCGTTCATCGACTTCCTCGGCGAGCGACTGGGCGGGGTACCGCCGTGGGAGCGCGGCGCGCGGGCATGAAAAAGGCGCGCCGCCATCGCCGGCGGCGCGCCCGGGCAGGAACGCTGGCTACTTGGAAACCTTGTAGCGCTCGACGCCGGCCAGGATCTCGGCCTTGGCCTCGTCGGCGCCGACCCAGCCCTCGACCTTGACCCACTTGCCCTTCTCCAGATCCTTGTAGTGCTCGAAGAAGTGGCCGATGCGCTCGAGCCAATGGGGCGAGACGCCCTTGATGTCGCTGATGTGTGCGTAGCCCGGGAAGATCTTGGGCGCAGGGATCACGATCAGCTTCTCGTCGCTGCCGGCCTCGTCGGTCATCTTGAGCATGCCCACGGGAATGCAGCGAATGACCGAGGCGGGAATCAGCGGCAGCGGCAGGATGACCAGCGCGTCCAGCGGATCGCCGTCGCCGCCGAGGGTGCCGGGCACGTAGCCGTAGTTGCACGGATAGCGCATCGGCGTGGACAGGATGCGGTCGACGAAGATCGCGTCGCTTTCCTTGTCCACTTCGTACTTGACCGGCTCGGCATCCTTGGGAATTTCGATGACGACGTTGATTTCGTCCGGCACGTTGCGGCCGGCGGAGACGTGATGCAGACCCATGGGAATCCTTCGGGGGAAACGAAAAAGCGAGGCGCGAAAGGATACGGCAAACGCTGCTGCAATGCAGCGTAGATCGCGGGTGGATGTTTAGCCGGCGGCTATCTGGGCATGGACAAAATCGGTCGCCGCAGAGATGCGGGCTTGAGCCCCTTTCCCCCCCCGGAGAGGGTTGGGGTGAGGGTCCGGTACCGCCGGATGCCTCGCTCCGCCCGAACCCCCACCCGCCTGTCGGCACCCTCGCCCGGAGGGAGAGGGGCTCGGTCGTGTGGCTTGAGGAAGGCGCCTCGACTTCGGCGCCATGCGCCCACGCTCGGTGCGAACAGTGTCGGGAGGAGAGTGCGGTCAGCGCAACGGCCGCTCGCGCAACCACTTCGTGGCGATCCACTTCTCGCCGCGGACCACCGGCAGGCCTGCGTGCAGCGAGCTGGTGTCGCCACCCTCGTAGGCGAAATAGACGGCCGAACCGGCAAGAGCCGTAACCGTCAGGCCGACGTTCGGAAAGCCGGTGCCGCCGCCCTCTTCGGGCGTGTTGAGATACATCACCACGCTGGCGATGCGCTGGCCGCCGCGGGCGGTCACCGCGGCGAAGCCCGGCTGGGTGGGATCGAACCAGTCGTAGTGCGGCTCGTATTCCTGGCCGGGCAGGTAGTGCAGCACCTGCAGGCCCTCGCCGTGCTCGACCGGCACGTCGAGCAGCGTGGCCAGCCGTTGTTCGATCGTGCGCACCAGCGGTGTCTCGCCCAGCTTGAAGAACATCCCGGCGCTGGTGCGCCGTTCGTCCACCTGGTGCTTGCCGTCTTCGGCCACGGTCATGGCACGATCCAGCCGCGGCCGCGCGGCGTCGATCAGCGCGGCACATTCGCCCTTATCAAGCAACCCGTCGAGCACGCGCACGATCGGCGCTTCCATGCCCGCGCTCACGCGCACCTCGCGGCCGTCGACGATCGTGCGTGGCGCCACCGGCGCGCGGGTGCGCCGGCCGCTGGGCGTGTTGGCGTTGATCGAGCTCAGCGGGATCTTCAGCACTTCGGCCACCGCGCTGCGGCATTGTGCCGGCGGGTAGCCGGCATCCTTGAGCAGCTTGAGCACCTCCGGCACGCCGTGGCCGGCGCGCGCGGTGGCGAGGATCCACTCGCGCAACTGCGGGTTGATGCTGCCGGAAGAAGCTCTCATGCGTCGGATGCGGTGGCGAGGGCGGCCGGGTGGCCGCCGGAGGCCTCATTTTACGTGCTGCCAAAGCCAGGTGTATTCGAGCGCGTGCATGAAGGCCGACTGCTTGTTGTCCGCCGCGCCGCCATGGCCGCCCTCGATGTTTTCATAGAAGTCGGCGTCGTAGCCCATCGCCTGCATCTTCGCCGCCATCTTGCGTGCGTGCGCCGGGCCGACGCGGTCATCGCGGGTGGAGGTGGTAAAAAGCACCGGCGGATAGTGCTCGCCGGGCTGCACGTTCTGGTAGGGCGAGAAGCTCCTGATCCAGGCCCATTCGGCCGGCTTGTCCGGATCGCCGTACTCGGCCATCCACGAGGCACCGGCGGACAGGTGCGTGTAGCGCTTCATGTCCAGGAGCGGCACCTGGCTCACTATCGCGCCGTAGAGATGCGGATAGAGCGTGAGCATGTTGCCCATCAGCAGGCCGCCGTTGCTGCCGCCCATCGCGGCCAGGTGCTTGGGTGACGTGACCCTGCGCCTGACCAGGTCCTCCGAGACCGCGGCGAAATCCTCGTACGCGCGCAGGCGGTGGGCCTTGAGCGCGGCCTTGTGCCAGCGCGGGCCATACTCGCCACCGCCGCGGATGTTGGCGATCACGTAGACGCCGCCCTGCTCCAGCCAGGCCCGGCCGATGCTGCCGCTGTAGCTGGGGAGCAGGGCGATCTCGAAGCCGCCGTAGCCATACTGCAGGGTCGGGTTCGTTCCATCGAGCGTCAGCTGCTTCGGGGCGATCTCGAAATACGGCACGCGGGTGCCGTCCTTCGAGCGCACGAAGTGCTGGCTGACCTGGTACTTCGACGCGTCGAAGAAAGCAGGGCTGTGCTTGATCGCCTCGGCATCGCCCTTGCCGAGCGTGCCGTAGTACAGCGTGGTCGGCTGCAGGAAGCCGGTGACGGTAAGGAAGTAGTCGTCGCTGTCGTCCTCGTCGATACCGCCGGCGTCGATCGAGGACAGTGCCGGTGCGCCGCCGAGCGGCTGGCGCTTCCACGCGCCCGGGGTGGGGGTGAGCACCTCCAGCTTGTTCACCACGTCGTCCATCACGTTGAGGATCAGGTGCTGGCGCGTCCAGGAATAGCCTGCCAGGGCGGTGCTTTCGGTGGGCTCGAACAGCACGGTGATTTCGCGCTTGCCCGCCATGTAGTCGTCGAAGTTGGCCGCCAGCAGCGAACCGGCCTTATAGGTCTTGCCGCCGACCTGCCAATCGCTGCGGGGCTCGACCAGCAACCATTCGCGCTCGACGCTGCTCTCGGCGTCGTCGGGCACGTCGATGCGGGTCAGCTTGCCGTCCTTGCCCAGCAGGTAGCTTTCGCTGTCGTAGAAGGCCAGCGCGCGCTGCACGAAGCTGCGCTCATAGCCGGGCGTGAGGTCGCGGTAGGCGCTGATCGCGAGGTCCTTGGGCTTGCCTTCGTAGACCGTCGTCGCGTCGGCGAGCGGCGTGTCGCGGGTCCATAGCTTGGCGATCCGCGGATAGCTCGATTCGGTCATCGAGCCCGGGCCGAAATCGGTGCCGACGAAGATGTGGTCCTGGTCGGCCCAGGCGACCTGGCTCTTGGCTTCCGGCAGTTCGAAGCCGCCCTTGACGAAGGCCTTGTCGGCAAGATCGAACTCGCGCACCACGTCGGCGTCGGCGCCGCCGCGCGACAGCGAGACCAGGCACCGGCGGTACTCGGGCTTGAGGCATTGTGCGCCGTGCCAGACCCAGTTCTCGTGTTCGGCCGCGGCCAGAGCGTCGATGTCCAGCACCGTCTCCCAGGCTGGCTCGGGCTTGCGGTACTCGGCCAGGGTAGTGCGCCGCCACAGGCCCTTGGGATGGGCCTTGTCGCGCCAGAAGTTGTAGTAGTAGTCGCCCAGCTTCTGCACGAAGGGGATGCGTGCGTTGGAGTCGAGTACCTCGAGCAGGCGCGCGTCGAGCTGCTTGAACGCGGGCGACTGCGCGTAGTCGCCGACCGTGGTGGCGTCCTGCTGCTTGACCCAGTCCATCGCGCGGTTGCCGTCGATGTCCTCGAGCCAGAGATAGGTGTCATCCGGGGCGCGTGCGCCGGTGGCTGGTGCGAAGCTGTGTGCGTGTGTCATGCCTGCCAGTGTGAGGCCCAGCGCGAGCGCGAGCCAGCGTGCGTTGTGGTTCATGCCGTTGTTCCCCTGTGGAACGGCCGAGTGTGGCCGGTCGGGTGGTGGAGTGCCTGTGACTGAAGTCAGGGCGCGCTCTGCTTCTTCTCAACCTTGGGGAGAGGGCTGGGGTAACGGGTCGGGGCTGGCGGGACTGTCGCTCGTGCGCCCAACAAGAGCGAAGGCCCACGAGGGGCCTTCGGTCGGTGTGTTGCAAGTGTGGTCCTCACCCCGAACCCTCTCCCTGGAGGGAGAGGGGGCGATCGCGCTGTGCCGGTTCGCCTGCTCGGGTCTGCCGTAACCGTTTGCTCCCCACGATTACAACAACGGAATCATTAAGAGCGCCACGATGTTGATGATCTTGATCAGCGGATTGACTGCCGGGCCGGCCGTGTCCTTGTAGGGATCGCCCACGGTGTCGCCGGTGACCGCAGCCTTGTGCGCCTCCGAACCCTTGCCGCCGTGGTGACCGTCCTCGATGTACTTTTTGGCGTTGTCCCAGGCGCCGCCGCCGGTGGTCATGGAGATGGCCACGAACAGGCCGGTGACGATGGTGCCGATCAGCACGCCGCCGAGCGCTTTCGGTCCCAGCAGCAGGCCGACCACGATCGGCACCGCCACCGGCAGCAGCGAAGGCACGATCATCTCGCGGATCGCCGAGCGGGTGAGCATGTCCACCGCCTTGTCGTACTGGGGCTTGCCGGTGCCCTGCATGATCCCGGGGATGTCGCGGAACTGGCGGCGCACTTCCTCCACCACCGCGCCGGCCGCACGGCCGACCGCTTCCATGGCCATCGCGCTGAACAGATAGGGGATCAGGCCGCCCAGCAGCAGGCCGATGATCACCATGTGGTCGGAAAGATCGAAAGCGAAGGTTTGCCCCGCGTTGTTGGCCGCCAGGTTGTGCGTGTAGTCGGCGAACAACACCAGCGCTGCCAGCGCTGCCGAGCCGATCGCATAACCCTTGGTCACCGCCTTGGTGGTGTTGCCTACCGCGTCCAGCGGGTCGGTGATGCCGCGCACTTCGGGCGGCAGGTCGGCCATCTCGGCGATGCCGCCGGCGTTGTCGGTGATCGGGCCGTAGGCGTCTAGCGCCACGATCATGCCGGCCATCGACAGCATGGCGGTAGCGGCGATGGCGATGCCGTACAGGCCGCCCAGGTGGTAGGCGCCCCAGATCGCCAGGCACACCACGATCACCGGCCACGCCGTGGCCTTCATCGAGACACCTAGGCCTGCGATGATGTTGGTGCCGTGGCCGGTGGTGGACGCCTGCGCGATGTGCTGCACCGGCTTGTACTGCGTGCCGGTGTAATACTCGGTGATCCATACGATCAGGCCGGTCAGTACCAGGCCGATCAGTGCGCACCAGAAGATCGCCATGCTGCCGACGGCGCCGTCGGCTCCCGCCAGGCCCTGCGGCAGCAGTTCGCGGGTGACGAACCAGAAGCCCACCGCCGAAAGCACCGCAGAGACGATCACGCCCTTGTACAGCGCGCCCATGATCGAGCCGCCTTCGCGCACCTTGACGAAGAAGGTGGCGATGATCGAGGCGATGATCGAGACACCGCCGAGCACCAGCGGGTAGAGCACAGCGTGCGGGTCGGCGGCGAACATCAGCCCGCCCAGCAGCATGGTGGCGATCACCGTCACGGCGTAGGTCTCGAACAGGTCGGCCGCCATGCCGGCGCAGTCGCCGACGTTGTCGCCGACGTTGTCGGCGATCACCGCCGGGTTGCGCGGGTCGTCTTCGGGAATGCCGGCCTCGACCTTGCCGACCAGGTCGGCGCCGACGTCCGCACCCTTGGTGAAGATGCCGCCGCCCAGGCGCGCGAAAATGGAGATCAGCGAACTGCCGAAGGCCAGGCCCACCAGCGGGTGCAGAGGATCGGGCACGCCCAGGTGGTTCAGGACCAGCCAGTAGCCGGTCACGCCCAGCAACGCCAGGCCGACCACCAGCATGCCGGTGATGGCGCCGCCCCGGAAGGCCACGTCCATTGCCGCGCGCATGCCGCTGCGCGCCGCCTCGGCGGTGCGTACGTTGGCGCGCACCGAAACGTTCATGCCGATGTAGCCGGTGGCGCCGGACAGCACCGCGCCGATCAGGAAGCCGACGGCGGTGTACCAGCTGAGAAAAAATCCGATGAGCACCAGCAGGACGATGCCCGCCAGCGCGATGGTGCCGTACTGGCGATTGAGGTAGGCGCGTGCGCCTTCCTGGATGGCCGCGGCGATCGCCTGCATGCGCTCGTTGCCCGCCGGGCGGCTGAGCACCCAGCGTACCGAGACCAGGCCATAGAGTATCGCCAGGACCGCGCACCCCAGCGCGATCCACAACCACATACCGTCCTGCTGCTGCATTCGGTGCCTCCCCAGGTGAGTGGATACCGCGGATGGCGGGTTGCCTCACGGGCAGCTCGCCCTTGGCCGCCGCAACAGCGGCCTCGGCGAGTATAGGCAGGGAAGATGTGATTGATTGTTGTGCGCCGCAGCGCCAACCGCGCCGCTGGCCGTTGCGGCCAGCGGCGGAAGCGGTCCTAGTGGAAGACCGCGTCCAGGATGATGCCGGTGGCAACGGCGACCAGCACGTAGTTGTCGTCGTCGTCGCGCACCCAGTGGTAGCCACGCGGCGGTGGGCGCAGGCGGTAATGGTCGTAGTCGCGCACGATCACGATCGGACCGTCGTAGCGGCGGCCGCGTTCCCAGTGACGGCCATGGCCATGCCAGCCCCGGTCGTGGTCGTCATCATCGCGCCAGTCGCGGTGGTCGGCGCGCCAGCCACGGTCGTCATCGTCATGCCGGTCGTGGTCGTGGCCATAGGCATGACCATTGCCGTGACCATGATGGTCGTGATCGTGATCGGCCAGCGCTGCGCCGCTGGCGGCGAGCAGGGGCAGGGCGATCAGGGCGCTCAGCAGAAATTTCATCGTCTCTCTCCCTTGGCCGGGCGCATGGCCCGGATGGTCGCAGCCTAGGAAGCGGCGACTGAACGCATGGTAGCGATGTGTACTCGGCCTTCACGTGACGCTCAGCAAGAAAACCGGCGCCTGTCGGCTCAGGGAAAGGCAGGCAAGCGCCTGGCTACCGCCATGTTGCGCAGGCTGGCGTAGGCCGGCAGGCCATCCTTGCCATAGGGCGGAGGCGCCTCGCCGCGGACCAGTGGCGACAGGTAGCGCCGGGCGGCAGCCGTGATGCCGAAACCGTCGCGGCGGATGAACCCCTTGGGCAGTTTCTTTTCGCGATTGGCGATCTTCCTCAGCTCCGCCGGTTCGATCTTCCAGCGATAGGGCGATTCAGAGGTGCGCACGATGACCGGCATCACCGCATTCATGCCAGCCAGGGCGAACTCCACCGCCGCGCGGCCCACCGCGTATGCCTGCAGCACGTCGGTGGCCGAGGCCAGGTGCCGCGCCGATCGTTGCAGGTAATCGGGCAGCGCCCAGTGCACCTTGTAGTCGAGCCTGTCCTTGACCAGTTGGGCCAGCACCGCCGCCGCGCCGCCCAGCTGTGCGTGGCCGAAGGCGTCGCGCGTGCCTCCCTCGGCCAGGAAGTGTCCGGCCGCGTCGCGCACGCCCTCGGAGGCGACCACCGTGCACCAGCCGACGCGCTCGACCGTCGCCTTCACCTTGGCCAGGAATGCACCTTCGTCGAACGCGTTCTCGGGGAACAGGATCACGTGCGGCGGCGCGTCCGGGCCGTCGCCAGCCAGACCCGCGGCCGCCGCGATCCAGCCGGCGTGGCGTCCCATCACCTCGAGGATGAATACCTTGGTCGAGGTGTCGGCCATCGAGGCGACGTCCAGGCTGGCCTCCAGCACGGATACGGCGGTGTACTTGGCCACCGAGCCGAAGCCGGGGCAGCAGTCGGTGACCGCCAGGTCGTTGTCCACCGTCTTGGGCACGCCGATGCAGCGGATGTCGTAGCCCATCGCCTTGCCGAGCTGGGAGATCTTCAGCGCGGTATCCGCCGAATCGTTGCCGCCGTTGTAGAGGAACCAGCGGATGTCGTGCGCGCGCAACACCTCGATCAGGCGCTCGTATTCGGCACGGTTGGCTTCCAGTGACTTCAGCTTGTAGCGACAGGACCCGAAGGCGCCGCCGGGCGTGTGGCGCAGTGCGGCGATCGCGGCCTTCGATTCCCTGGACGTATCGATCAGGTCCTCGCGCAATGCACCGAGGATGCCGTTGCGCGCCGCATAGACCTGCACCCCCTTTGCACGCGCGGCCTCGATCACGCCGGCAGCGGTTGCGTTGATCACCGCGGTGACGCCACCGGATTGCGCGTAGAGCAGGCGACCTGGCTGTGAGGGCATGCGTGATCTCCTTGTGGAACAGTAGTTTGGCGACGATCTGACGGCGCCTTGGTTTGACGGGGCAAGGCCCAGACGCTAATTTGACGCCCCTTGGGTGAAATCTGGCGAACCGCCGCAGCGTGCGCGCGGACCTTACGCCCCGGAGCATTATGCGACTCGTCCTACTCGGTGCGCCCGGCTCGGGCAAAGGCACGCAGGCGGCGCGGCTGAAGGCCGACCTCAACGTACCGCACATCTCCACCGGCGATATGCTGCGCGCCGCGGTGGCGGCCGGCACGCCGCTTGGGCTGAAGGCCAAGGCGGTGATGGACGCCGGCCAGCTCGTCTCCGACGACATCCTGCTCGGCATGCTGGAAGAGCGCCTGGCGCAGGACGATGCCCGCAACGGCTTCATCCTCGACGGCTATCCGCGCAACCTGGCCCAGGCCGACGCGCTGGATCACCTGCTGGCCCGCATCGGCCAGCCGCTCGACGCCGTGGTCAAGCTCGAAGTACCCAACGAGGCGATCGTCGGGCGCTGCCAGATCCGCTTTCAGGCCGAAAACCGCGCCGACGACAACCCCGATACCGTGCGCCGGCGCCTGGGCATCTACGCCGAGCAGACCGCCCCGGTGGCCGACTTCTACGCCAAGCGCGGCAAGCTGCAGGTGGTCGATGGCGTGGGCGAGCTGGACGAGGTCACTGCCCGCATCAAGCGCGCGCTCGAGCGCGAGTCGGCCGCGGCCAACGGCTGAGACCAACGTGCGTCCTCTCCCCTGCGGTGAGAGGGCTGGGGTGACCGGTCGGTAGGGCGAAGATAGCCACCCGCCGCCGTCCCGCAAATCCCCGTACCCTCACCCCCAGCCCCTCTCCCGGCGGGAGAGGGGAGTCCCACGGCGAGAGGGAGGGTTTCGAAAACATGCGTCTGCACATCCTCGGCATCTGCGGCACCTTCATGGGCGGCGTCGCCGCGCTCGCGCGCGAGCTTGGACTGACCGTGGAAGGCTCCGACGCCGCCGTCTACCCGCCGATGAGCTCCCAGCTCGAGGCGCTCGGCATCCGCCTGATGGACGGCTATGCGGCTGGACACCTGCAGCCTGCGCCGGATCTGGTCGTGGTCGGCAATGCCATGACACGCGGCAACCCGGCCATCGAATACATGCTCGATGCGCAGCTTCGCTACGTCTCCGGCCCCCAATGGCTGGGGGAGACCGTGTTGGCGGGACGCGAGGTGCTGGCAGTGGCCGGCACGCACGGCAAGACCACCACCACCAGCCTGCTGGCGCACCTGCTGGACCATGCATCCGAAGGTCAGGCGGGATTGGCGCCCGGTTTCCTGGTCGGCGGCGTGCCCGGCAACTTCGGCGTGTCCGCCCGGCTGGGCGACGCGGCCTCGCCGTTCGTGATCGAGGCGGACGAGTACGACACCGCCTTTTTCGACAAGCGCTCGAAGTTCGTGCACTACCGGCCGCGCGTCGCGATTCTCAACAACCTCGAGTACGACCACGCGGACATCTTCCCGGACCTGGCCGCGATCCAGCGCCAGTTCCACCACCTGGTGCGCACCGTGCCGGGCAATGGGCGGCTGATCGTCAACGCGCACGATGCCAACCTGGCCGACGTGCTGGCGATGGGTTGCTGGACGCCGGTGGAAACCTTCGGCATCGGCGAGGGCGACTGGCAGGCGCGGCTGATCGAGGCGGACGGCTCGGCGTTTGCCGTACAGCGTCACGGCGAGGCGATCGGCGAGGTGCGCTGGTCGCTGCTGGGCAACCACAGCGTACTCAACGCGCTGGCCGCGCTGGCGGCCGCTGCCGCCGCTGGCGCCGATCCACGCGCGCTGCTGCCGGCGTTCGCCAGCTTCAACAGCGTCAAGCGCCGCATGGAACTGGTCGGCGAAGTCAACGGCGTGCGCGTGTATGACGATTTCGCCCATCATCCGACCGCGATCGCCACCACCCTGGCCGGCCTGCGCGCCAAGGTAGGCGAGGCGCGCATCCTGGTCGCGCTGGAGCCGCGTTCGAATTCGATGCGGCTGGGTGCGCACGCGGCAGCACTCGCGCCATCCCTGGCCGATGCCGACGCGGTGGTATTCCTGCATCGGCCGGAGCTGCCGTGGGACGCCGGGCGCGTCACCGGGGCGTTGCAAGGGCGCGGGCGCACGGCGCCGACCGTGGCAGCGCTGATCGAGGCGCTGCGAAGCGAAGCCCGCCCGGGCGACCATGTGGTGTTCATGTCCAACGGCGGTTTCGAGGACGCGCCCAGGCGCTTCGCCGAGGCGCTGGGCTGACGCTGCCGGCCCGCCGTGGAGCGAACGGCGGGTTAGGTCAACGGTGCGTCGAAGCACGGCTCGCGCCGCCGGTATTCGCGCTGCGCAGCGAACCACACGCCGAGCCCGAAGCCCAGCACGACCAGCGCCAGCAGGCCGCCGCCGAACACGTAGCCGAGCGCATCGACCAGCCCCACGCCTGCCCAGTACATCGCCATCGTGCCCGTCAGCACCGCCGCGTTGACCCATTGTCGGCCGACCGCGTTCTGCGGACCGATCAGGTGCACGGCCAGCGCCACCAGTCCGCCGCCGGTAGCCACGATCAGCGTGACCAGCAGCATCAGCCATGGCTGGGTGGCATGGGTGAGCACGATGCCGAGCACCGTGTAGGCCAGCGCGCTGGCAGTGCCGGTCGGCACCAGCACCAGCAGGGCGTCGGCAAGGGTCTGCTGGTACTGGGTGCGGGTGGTGGGCGCGAGGGTGAGATAGAGGTCGGCCAGGTTGGGGCGCATGCGTTGCATGCCGCGGCCGATCTGCGGGAAGCGCGCCAGCGCGATCAGCACCGCGTAGGCGCCGACGACGCTGGCGTGGAAGGGCCTGCGGTGCAGCGCCACTACCACGTACAGCGTGGCGAAGACGGCCATGATGGCCATGCGCAGCAGGATCGCCAGCGCATTGTCGTGCGGCAGCAACAGGCGGCGCACCAGCGTCCGCCGGCGCGCGGCCGTGGGCTGCTGGCGGTAGCGTGTCAGGGCCTGCTCCAGCGCGCGCTGGGCGATCGTGTCGAACCAGCCTTCCAAGCGGCGGCCCAGCGCGCTGCGCCGAGGTGCCGCATCGGTGGTCGCGCCACGTCCCACGCTCAGCCCTTCCAGCGGCGAGGTATCCGGCGGCCTGTCGGTGATTTGCAACATGGGGTGCAGCGAAAGCCGCAGCAGCAACACCGCGACGAGCAGGAGCAGCGGCAGCGTCAATGGTGACTCAATGGCGTTATGCACGACCGCGCTGGCCAGTCCTGGCATCCACCCGGCCAGCACCAGCAGCGGCCAGAACAGCAGGCTGATCCAACGTTCCACGCCCATTGCGAAGCCCATCGCCGCAGCGAGTAGCAGCAACGTGCCTCCCAGTGCGGCATGGGGCACGCCGATGGCCAGCGCCAGCAACGCAGGCAGGCCGACCCAGGTCACTGCGTCGGCCAGTCCGAAGGCAGCGAGGCGGCGGCGGAACGCCGGCAGCAGGAAGGTTTCGGGCTGGCATGCACCGCGCAGCGTGGTCGCCAGGCCCAGGTGCCAGAACCAGCTGCCCACCGCGAGCAGGCCGGCGCCGATCGCGGCGCCCTCGGCATGCGGGGTGATCAGTGCCAGGCAGGCCAGCGCGGCCAGCCACAGCAGATGCACCAGCGCACCGAGCAGCGGCATCTGCCGGCTCGGCAGCAACCACAGCTGGGCGATCGCCCTCACGCCAATTCCACGAACAGGTCTTCCAGCGTGGGCATCTCGATGCGCAGGCTGGCCTCCTCATCCTTGGCCAACTGGTGCAGCCGTTCGGTCGGTACGTCCTCCACCAGCAGGTGCAGGCTGGCGCCGGCGACGCGAGCCTTGAGCACGCCGGGCATCGCCGGCGGAGTGGTCCAACCGGCGGGACGGCTCAGCACCGCGTGGCAAAGCCGGGACTTCAGCTCTGCCAGCGGCCGGACAAACTGGATTCGGCCATCGCGCAGCAACGCGATGTCGGCGTCGGCGCGCTCCAGGTCCGCAGTGATGTGAGTGGAGAAGATCACCGTCTTGCCCGGTGCGCCCATCAGCGCCAGCAACTCGCCCATGAAGGCGCGACGCGCCTGCGGATCGAGACTGGCCACCGGCTCGTCCAGCACCAGCAGGTCAGGCTCCGGCGCGATGGCGCGCACGATCGCGAGCTTCTGCCGTTGGCCTTGGGAGAGCCGGCCGATCTTCTGCTTCGAGTCGAGCTGCCACTCGTCCAGCAGGCGCGCGGCGAGGGCGTGGTTCCAGTGGGCGTAGAACGCGGCGGTAAAGTCCAGATAGGCGCGCACCTTCATCCACGGGAACAGGTCGAAGCCCTGCGGCACGAAACCGACGCGGTGCAGGCGCTCTCCACCCGGCTCGGTCATCGGCGCCCCGAACAACTCGATCGATCCGGCATCCACCGGCGCGAGCCCGAGCAGGCAGCGCAGCAGCGTGGTCTTGCCGGCGCCGTTGCGACCGAGCAGGCCGATCACGCGCCCGGCCGGAACCGTCCAGTCGACACCGCACAGCACCTGGCGTCCCTCGAACGCCTTGCGCAGCCCCTGCACACGCAGGACCGGCGCGGGTTCGCTCACTGGAGCGGCGGGCTGGGCGGGAAACGACAGTAGCGTGGTCATCGGCGAGATCCGGTGCTGACGACGCACTGTGGAGGCCACCGTGCCGTGCGTCCAGTGATGCTTGTCATCCGGGCCGGTATGCTGCCTTTTCCCCCCGAACGCCCGATACCGCCATGGACAACACGCTGGCCGGCAAGACCCTCTTCATCACCGGCGCCTCGCGCGGCATCGGCCTGGCGATCGCCATGCGCGCCGCGCGTGACGGCGCCAACGTGGCGATCGCCGCCAAAAGCGGTGTGCCCAATCCCAAGCTGCCGGGCACCATCCATACGGCGGCCGCCGCGGTGGAGGAAGCCGGCGGCAGGGCGCTCGCGCTGAAGGTCGATATCCGCGAGGAGGCGCAAATCCAGGCAGCGGTCGCACAGACCGTCGAGCACTTCGGCGGCATCGACATCGTGGTCAACAACGCCAGCGCGATCTGGCTGGCGGGGGTGGAAGCGACACCAGCGAAGCGTTTCGATCTCATGCAGCAGGTGAATACGCGCGGTACCTTCCTGGTCACCCAGGCGTGCCTGCCCTACCTCAAGCGCGCGGCCAACCCGCACGTATTGATGCTGGCGCCGCCGCCCAGCCTGGATCCCAAGTGGTTCGCACCGCACACCGCTTACACCATCGCCAAGATGGGCATGAGCCTGTGTGTGCTGGGGATGAGCGCGGAGTTCGCTCCTCTGGGCATAGCGGTCAATGCGCTTTGGCCGCGGACCGTGATCGCCACCGCGGCGATCGGGATGATCGAAGGTGTCCGACCCGAACAGTGCCGGCGCCCCGGCATCGTGGCCGATGCCGCCCATGCCATCCTGACCCGTCCGGCGCGGGCATGGAGCGGGCATTTTGCTTTGGACGAGGACATCCTGCGCGAGCAGGGCGTGGAGGATTTCGATGGTTACGCCGTCCAGCCGGGCGCGCCGCTGCTGCCGGACCTGTTCCTCGATTGACCGGCGGCCGCGCGGCCGTGATTAGGACCTGCACCCGTTTTTGTGATATTCATCACAGTCCGCCGCCCCGGGATCGGGCGGCATCGGCTGGAAAAGACGGCTGATCGGCACAGGGCATCCGTTCAGGGGCGGAGGTGGCGATGGTTGTGGCAATGGCATTACCCAGGCGCTGCGTCGTCTGGTTTGGCAGGCCTGCCGGCGCGGAACGCGACGAGCTGGAACATTCGGGTTGGCCCGTCCGCGTGGCCGACGTGCAGGCCAGCGGTGTGGGCGCGCGCAACGGCGACGTGGTCGTTGCGCTGGCCGACCTGCGCCAGGGGGACGACGCCACCTTGCAGGCGATGGAGGGCATGGTTGCCGAGCATCCGGGCGTGCCCTGGATTGCGCTGGTATCGCCCGAGACACCCGCACACGAACCGCGGGTGACCTCGATCCTGCGCGACTGCATGGCGGTATTTACCAGTCCGATCGACCTGCCGCGCCTGCGCGATGCCCTCGACCGACTGGGCCAGGGCGGCGTGCCTGCGCGCAGCAAACCGGACATGCCCGGCCTGGTCGGCAGCAGCCAGGCGATGCAGGCGCTTCGCACCAGCCTACGCAAATACGCGCCGGTCGACCTGCCGGTGCTGATCACCGGCGAAACCGGCACCGGCAAGGAAGTCGCGGCGCGTGCGGTACACCAGCTCTCGCCCCGGGCCGGACGCCCGTTCGTGGCGATCAATTGCGGCGCCCTGCCGAGCAACCTGGTGCAGTCCGAACTGTTCGGCCACGAGCGTGGCGCCTTCACCGGGGCCACCACGCGGCGCATCGGGCACATCGAAAGCGCCTGCGGCGGCACCGTATTCCTGGATGAGATCGGCGACCTGCCGCTGGACGCACAGACCAACCTGCTGCGTTTCCTGCAGGAAGGCACCATCGTGCGCGTGGGCAGCAGCCAGAGCCTGCGTGCGGACGTGCGTGTCCTGGCCGCCACCCATGTCGACATGGAAAAGGCGGTCGCTGCCGGCCGCTTCCGGCAGGATCTGTACTACCGGCTCAACGTCCTGCGCGTGCAGATACCCGCGCTGCGCGAACGCGAGGGCGACGTCGAGCTGCTGGCGCAGCATTTCCTGGACGGGTTTCGCGAGCATCACGATTGCCACGCGCGTGCCTTCAACGTGGCGGCGCGACGGGCGCTGCGCGAGTTTCCCTGGCCGGGCAACGTACGCGAGCTGGTCAACCGCGTGCAGCGCGCCGCGGTGGTGGCGGACGATACGCTGATCGGCGTGGGCGACCTGGACCTGCCCGTGCGCCCCGGCCGGTCGCCGGTCGCCGGGCTGGACCGCGCGCGCGTATCGGCCGAACGCGATGCGCTGGTCGCCTGCCTGCGCGAGACGCGCTTCAACGTCAGCGAATGCGCGCGCCGGCTGGGCATCGCGAGGGTCACCGTCTATCGCCTGTGCAAGAAGCACGGCCTGGCGCTGGACGAGCTGGCCCAGGCCGCGCGCTGACCCGCTAGGAGCCGGGGCGGCAGAAATCTTCCGGGCAAAGCCCGCTGCACAAGCCCGTCTTTCCGCCATTTCTTGGCCCATAGAACCACTATGGGCCGGCGAACCGTCGAAAAGCTGGACTTGCGCAGCGACCTTTTCGCCTCGAAAGTTTCTACCGCCCGGGCTCCTAGAACATGTAAGGGACCTTGAAGCTCAGCGTGAAGTCCGGTGCATCCTGGGTCAGGCCGATGCCGAGCATCGAAACCAGCGTGGTGTGCTGGCTCAGGGCATGGGTCACGCCCATGTTGAAGGTCGCTGCGTTCGCATCCGAGCCGATCACCTTGGTCCAGGGCGAGCCCTTGTAGCGGAGCGCGGCCTTTGCGCTCAGCTTGTCGCTGAAGGACAGGCTCAGGCTGGTGCGCTCGTTGAATGCGAAGGCCACACCGGCACCGAAGTAATAGGTGTTGCCCAGCTTCACCGACCCGGGGTTGACCGTTTGCGGGTCGGTATTGATGTCGCCGAAGTCGCGCGGACGCGAGTAGATATAGCCGATGTTGGCAAATACGATCGCCGGATCCATCGTCTTGACCGCGGACAGCCCCAGGTTGGCCTGCCAGACACCGTTGCCGGTCGGCTGCTTTTCGGGCACGGCGAAGCGGATGTACTGGTCATCGTCGCGCTCGATCACCTTCCAGTCGATGCCGTAGGGCGCCTGTCCGGTCGGTGCGGTGATGCCCAGCGTGAGCACGGTGTCCGGCCGCGTGTCGGTCTCGGCGAACAGCTTGTAGTTGGCGCTCAGGGCGATGTCGCCAAGGCCCGAGCCGGTGGTTTGCTCTTCGGCGATCGCCGCGGCCGACCCGCCGGCGCCGCCCTTTTGGTAGACCGTCTTGCGGCCGAGGTAGGGCACGTCCAGGTTCAGCGTCAGGCGCGGGCTGACTCCGTAGCGCGCGGCCAGGTCGTAGGTGAGCGAGTCGGACTTGACGTCTTCGATGGCGATGTTGCCGAGGAAGATCGCATCCAGCGCCAGAAAGCCATTGAGCGTGATCTGGCTGCGGTCGTAGCGGGCGTAGTTGATGCTGTTTTCCAGCGTGAATCGGCGGTCGAACAAGGCGTGCTCCTGCTGCAGCGCGTCCTTGAGGCTGCGCGTGGGCGCCTCCTGGCGCGCCGCCTGCGCCTCCGCCACGCTGCCGGCGTGGCCACCCTCGTCCGTGCGCGGGGCGGCCTGGGCCACCTGGGGCTCCGGGGCCGGCGGCACGTTAGCCGGTGCCGGCAGGGGCCCCGGCGCGGTCTTGCCCGCCAGGCGCGCTTGCAGGGCCTGCACCTGCATGTCCAGTTCGCGTAGCTGGCGCACCTGCTGCGCGTAGCTGGCTTTCAACGCCTGCAGCTGGGCCAGCAGGGTCTGCACCTGCGCCTGGTCCTGCGGGCTGGGCGCCGTCTGGGCGGCAAGGTCGAAGGGCAGGCCAATGAGCAGCCCGCATGCCACCGCGGTGGCTAACAGAGTCTTTTGCATGATGTCGTTTCCCCTGAACCGGGCACACCGGGCGGTGGCGTGCCTCAGTTTCCTGCCATGCCTCGGGTGAGGCCAATCGCCTGCGCCACGTTTTGCGCAAGCGGTGCATTGGCCGAGGCCGCCTGGCGTACCAGGTCGATCTCCAGCCGGTTGCTCACGCTCTGGTCGTCCGCGGCTAGCTGCACGCTCTGGCCGAGGCTGCCGTTACGGATCCATTGCTGCACCACGCCCTGGCCTGCGATGGACAGCCGCACGCCGGCGGACTGGCCGTCGAAGCCGACCGATACGTCGGCGGCGCCATTGCTGAGGCTGGCGCCGCCCGTGCTGGCGTCCGCGCCATGGGCAGGCGGTGCATCGCCGTTGCGGATGGACAGCCGGGCCACGTTGTTCGCCAGGTTGCCGTCGCCGGCGACCTGCACGCTCTGCAGCAAACCACCCACGTTGGCCAGGCCGCTGCCGTCGACGCGGCGGATGCCGCCGCTTGCGGGCATCGGTATCGGCGCATCGGCGCTGGTGATGCTCACGCTGGGGGTGAAGGTCAGCGTCGGCTGCCCTTTCCCGCTGTGGAAATCCATGCCGAACGCCAGCGTGCCCTGTAGCAGCTGACCGGCGGAGGTTTGCCAGGTAGAGATCATGCGCACGCCGAACCAGGCGACGGTGTGGTCATCGATGGTGAAGCGACCGCGCATTGCGTTGAGCTCGGTGTCGTCAAGCTCCCGCATGCCGGTCCCAGAGGTGGCCTCGGCCGCGCGTGCCTGCAGCGCGGGGACCAGCAGCAGCGCAGTGGCAAGGAAGAGGCATGTACGGCGGAACATGGCGCAGGTCCCTCAGAAAAGATCGGCATTGCTGAAGCCGAAATCCAGCAGTTCGGCGTCGGTGACCGGCCCCTGCCGGGCGTACAGGGCACGGGCGCTGGCCTTCTCGGTAGGCTGCAGCAGCACGGTGCGGCGATCGAAGTCGTTGCCGATCACCACGAACACGGCGCGCGAAGGCCAGGCCTGGAGGAATTCGGGAATCGACAGGCTGCGGTTGCCCAGCATCGGGTCGGCCAGTTCCACGGTGCCGCCCTGGACCTGCTTGAGCACCACGAAATGGCGGAAGCCGTGCACGTCCATCAACACCAGTCCGGGCACGCGCAGGCTGCGCAGGCGCGCCTCGTCGATGCGGTAACCGCGGCCGCGCATGCCCAACGCTTCCACGTAATGCTTGATGTCCAGCAGCGAGAAGCCACGCTGTTTCACCAGGTTCTCGTCGGCCACACCGAGCATGCCCTGGATCACCACTGCCTCGTCCACGTCCAGGTGGTAGGCGTAGCGAAGGATGGTAGCCAGCGCGGCGGCGCCGCAGCTGTAGTCGGTGTGCTGACGCACCAGGTTGCGGAAGCGCGCCTCCTGCATGCTCTCCACCGGATGAACGTACAGCCCGCCATTGGGCAGCACGCCGCCGAAGCGCACCTCGCCGGCATGCGCCGGCCGCACGGCGCACAGTGCCAGGCAGCAGAGCAGAAGAGTCGGGAGGATCGCTCGCATCGGTGTCCCTGATCGGAAGGAGTACCCCCCGGCCCGCAGGGGACGGGCCGGGGGGGTCCATAGGAACCCGGCTGCACGCAGCCGGGTACCGCCCTCGTTGGCCTGCCTTGGCCGAAGCCGTTACGGGGTGGGTTGCGCCACCGCCATCGACAGGGTGTTGGCCTGCAGGTTGCCGGTGCCCGAGGCCACGTTCACGCCGATGTTGCCGGTCGCATGCTGGAACGCATTGCCCGACAGGCTGGCGTCGTTGGTCGCATCGACCACTACCCAACGCGCGGTCTGCACGGTGCCGCACAGGTCGGCGTACAGGTCACTGGCGGAGAGCTCGACAAAGCCCAGGCCGCCTTGCTCGCTGCCCTGCGAGGTGCTGCTGGTGGTGCCGCCGTAGCTGGCGATCGGATAGCCGAACACGCTCACGCCACCGGACTCGGTACCCTGCGAGGTGCTGCTGGTGCTGCCGGCATAACCGCCCAGGCCGAGGCCGAGGCTGTAGCCCTGTACCGTGCCGCTCAGGTGCACGCGGGTAGTGTCGTAGTACTTCTGCACGAAGCCGGCGTTGCTCACGGCGTTGTGCGACGAGTTCTGGTCGACGTCGACGTTGGCGTGGGCGAATTCCGTGGTGGCAACCGAGGCCGCCAGCGCGTTCTTCTGCTCGTTGTTGTTGCCTGAGGCGACGTTCGCGCCGATGTTGCCGGAGGCATACTGGAAGGCGTTGTCGCCGATGCTGGCATCGTTGGTCACGCCCCGGTTGAAGGTCAGGTTGCCCCAGCCTCCCTGGTTGACGTCCACGTCCGAATCGGCCACGCCGAAGGCGAAGCTCGCGTCGGTGGCAGCGAGTGCCGCCGCGTTGTCCTGGGCGTTGTTGTCGCCGGCGGCCACGTTCATGCCGATGTTGCCGGAGGCCTGGCTGGCGGTGTTGTCGCTGATCGAGCTGCTGTTGGTGAGCTTGTCGTTGGTCGCGAAGTTGCGCGAGATGGACTGGTCGTTGTCCACCGAGGCAGTCGCGGCCGAGTCGACTTTCGGACGGTCATGGCCATGGTCGTTGGCATAGGCCATCGAACTGCCGAACAGCGTGGCGACCGCCAGGGCGATCAGGGTCTTCTTCATGGATGCGTTCATGGTGTCCTCACTCCGATTCTTATGGTGGTCAACGCGGAAGCTCCGATACGGACAGCGACAGGATGTTGCCTGTGGCGTTGCCCGATCCCGCGGTCTGGTTGAGCTGCAGCACACCGCGGAAACCCTGCATGGCGTTCGCGGCGACGGCTACGCTTCGCGTGCCTTCCCCCCGCACACCGGGTTCCGTTCCCGGCTGCACTTCTGCCGACGCCGAAACGGCGGCGGACAGGGATCCGTCCGTCGTCTCGCGTATGCCCTGGTCGGCCAGCGCCGCGGCGACCGCATTGAGCTGCGTGTTCGCGCTGCCGCTGACCTGATTGATCGATACGAGTCCGTGCGCGCCGGAAAGGACGTGTCCGGCAATGACGGCGCTGGCTTCCAGTGGGGCGTCCACCCGGTTTGCCTGCAGCCGCTGGCGGACGTCGATCCGCGCCTGCGCGGCCGTTCCACTGGCGAAGGCGCGCAGGTTGGCCTGGCTGTTGAGGTCGCCTGCCGCCAGGTTCACCGCCACGTTGCCCTGGGCGCCCTGCAGTACGTTGTCGTCCAGGCGGCTGCTGGTGAGATAGCCGAGCATGGCGGCGTAGTCGTCGTCGCCCGCGCTGGCGCTGGGGCTGAGCATGGCCAGCGTGGCAAGCATCAGGACAAGGGAGGCGGCGTGCCGCATGGCGTTCAGTGCCCGCCGCCGAAGGGCAGTTGCGAGAGGGCGCCCTGCACCTGGTTGCCGATGCCGCGGGTCGCATCGCCCAGCGCTCCGATCGGTGCGGCAACGGTGTTGCTGACGCCATTGCCGGCCACCGTGGGGCCGCTGCCGGAACCGCGCAGCAGCACGGCGTCGAGCGTGCGGCCGACGGCGGTGGACTGTAGTTGCGCGGCCTGCGACGGCGCGGCATCCAGCCGCGCGAAGTCTTCGTCCGACAACTCGCGCGTGCCGAGCGAAGCGGTGATTTCGGGGCGCGGCGAGGGCGACACCATAAGTGCCATGCCCGGCGGCGCCGAGCGATAGGCTGGGCGCGTGGATACGTTGCGCAGCACTACGATGTCGCCCGGCTGGGCCTGGACCGCACGATGCGCATCCGCCGCGTGTCCGGGTGAGGCCAACACCAGGGCAAGCGCGGCCGAGAGCGGCCAGAACGCAAAGCGGTGCAGAAGTTGGGCGACTGTGGATTGCATGGGCCGTGGATTCCGTGGTGAGTGCCTGATGGCAATCACCGTGCCAAGCCGCCCGATGCCCACCGGAGCGCTCTCTGGCGCGGTCCGCGCCGCATGGGTCGAACTGGCTCTCGGGCCGGCGGTGTTACAGCCGGCGATGGCCGACGGCGTGCGGGCCGGCGCAACCCGCATGGGACCGTGCCTGGCGCGAAGGTGTTACAGGGGCGATACAGCCTGTGTCGCTGTTACAGCTGCCGCCATCGGACCAGGTGGCCGGTGCTAGCATGTGCGGACGACGCCCCGGTCGTCCCCCTGCATGTTGCGACGGCGCCAAACGCCGCCGGAGAGGTCATGTCCACGCAAGACGCTTCCCTGATCGACCTGGCCCGGCGCTATTGGCTGCCGGTGTACCGGCCGCGCGAGCTGGTGCTCGACCATGGCCGCGGCGCACGGCTGTGGGATACACAGGGCCGCGACTACGTGGATTTCGGCGCCGGCATCGCGGTGAACGGCCTGGGCCACCAGGATCCGGACCTGCTTGCCGCTCTTACTGCACAGGCGCACAAGCTCTGGCACAGCAGCAACGTCTTTTATACCGAGCCGCCATTGAAGCTGGCGCAGGAGTTGGTCGAGGCCTCGGGCTTTGCCGAGCGCGTGTTCCTGTGCAATTCCGGCGCCGAGGCGAACGAAGCAGCCATCAAGCTGGTGCGCCGCTGGGCCGCGGCGCAGGGGCGTGCGCCCGACCGGCGCACCATCGTGACCTTCCATGGGTCCTTCCATGGCCGCACCCTGGCCACGGTGACGGCGACGGCGCAGCCGAAGTATCAGGAAGGCTACGAGCCGCTTCCGGGCGGCTTCCGCTACATCGACTTCAACGACGTTGCCGCATTGGAGGCAGCGTTCGCCCACGGCGACGTTGCCGCCGTCATGGTCGAGCCGGTGCAGGGCGAAGGCGGCGTACGTCCGGCCGCAGCGGGCTTCCTCGCACATGCGCGCGAGCTATGCGATCGGCACGGTGCATTGCTGGTCCTGGACGAGATCCAGTGCGGCATGGGGCGCACCGGCACGCTGTTCGCGCATGCGCAGGACGGTGTGACGCCGGACATCGTGACCCTGGCCAAGGCACTTGGTGCGGGCTTTCCGATCGGCGCCATGCTGGCCGGGGCGAAGGTGGCCGAAGTCATGCAGGTGGGCGCGCACGGCTCGACGTTCGGCGGCAACCCGCTGGCAGCTGCGGTGGCGCGCGTGGCGCTGGCCAAGCTCGGCTCGGCAGCCGTGCTGATGAACGTGGAGCGCCAGGCCAACGAGCTGCGTGCCGGCCTGGCGGCCATCGACCGCGAACTGGGGCTATTCGACGAAGTGCGCGGGCGCGGCCTGATGCTCGGTGCGGCGCTGGCCGAGCCGCACCGTGGCAAGGCCGGTGCCATGCTTGACGTTGCCGCCGCGCATGGCGTGCTGTTGCTACAGGCCGGCCCCGACGTCCTGCGCCTGTTGCCGCCGTTGACGATTACCGACGAGGAAGTGGCTGAGGGCCTGGGCCGTTTGCGCGCGGCGCTGGCGGCCTTCCTCGACGACTCTGCCGGAGACATGCCATGAAATATCTGCACACGATGGTCCGGGTGCGCGATCTGCCCGCCTCGCTGCGGTTCTATTGCGAAGGCCTGGGTTTGCGCGAGATGCGCCGCAAGGAGGTGCCCGAGGGCAAGTACACCCTGGTGTTCCTGGCCGCGCCGGGCAGCCCGGAGGCGGAGATCGAGCTCACCTGGAACTGGGGCTCGGACGAGGACTACGGTTCGGCACGCAACTTCGGCCACCTGGCCTTCCGCGTGGAAGACATCTACTCCACCTGCCAGCGGCTGAAGGACATGGGTTACACCATCTATCGCCCGCCGCGCGACGGGCACATGGCGTTCGTGCGCTCACCCGACCTGATCTCGATCGAGCTCTTGCAGGACGGGCACCTGCCGCCGCAGGAGCCGTGGGCATCGATGCCCAACACCGGTAGCTGGTAGCACTCACCTTCAGGCCAGGCCGTGCTCTTCCAGCGCGCGCTGCAGTTCTGTGATGCCGGCGAAGCAATGGCCCACCAGGCCCGCCGCGCGCGCGCCGGCGACGTTGGCGGGGTTGTCATCGACGAACAGCGTGGCCGGCGGCGGCATTGCCAGCGCTTCCAGGCACCGAAGGTAGGCGGCTGGAGAAGGCTTGGCGGCGCCCAACTGTGCGGAGCAGAACGCGCGGCCACTGAACAAAGGGAACAACGCCGGCACGATTGCGGGCCACGATTGGGCCATCAATAGGCCGTTGTTGCTCAGCATGGCCACCGTGATCCCGCGTGCACGTAGCTTGCTGGCAAGCGACAGCATTGGCGGTTTCTCATGGGTCGCCGCGCGTCGCGCATCGACCCAAGCGTCAGCAGGAACCGTGCAGTCCAGTTCGCGGCCCAGTGCCTCCAGATAGGCGTCTGCGTCGAGCAGGCCGGCATCCGCCGCATCTTCGACGCCGGAAGCATAGATCGCTGCGCGGACTGCGTGGGAAGGGCGACCAAGGAAGTGCGCAAGGTGGCCGATGCGCACGTCGCGGTCGTAGTCGGCGAGCACCCCGTCGAAGTCGAACAGCACGCAGCGGATGGCTGCCGTCACGCGTGCTGCCTGGCCTCGCGCAAGGCGCCGCGAGCGGCTTCCAGCGTGTCTGCGATGTCCTGCTCGCTGTGCGCGCTGGAGAGGAACCCAGCCTCGAATGCACTGGGTGCCAGGTACACGCCGCGCTTCAACATGCCATGGAAAAACCGGTTGAACAGGGCGGTGTCGGCTGCGGTGGCCTGTGCGTAGCTCTGTACCTTCTCACTAGTAAAGAACAGACCGAACATGCCGCCCACGCGGTTGGTGCTCAACGGTACGCCTTCGCCGTCGGCCACCGCCTGCAGGCCATCGCATAGCAACCGCGTGCGTGCGCCGAGCGCATCGTGGAATCCCGGTGCCTGGACCAGTTCCAGCATGGCCAGGCCCGCCGCCATCGCCACCGGATTGCCCGAAAGCGTGCCGGCCTGGTAGATCGGGCCTGACGGTGCGACCTGTTCCATCAGCTCGCGCCGTCCGCCATAGGCACCGACCGGCATGCCGCCACCGATCACCTTGCCGAAGGTGGTCAGGTCAGGTACTACGCCGTAGTGCGCCTGTGCGCCGCCCAGCGATACGCGGAACCCGGTCATCACCTCATCGAAGATCAACACCGCGCCGTGGCGCGTGCACAGGTCGCGCAAGCCCTGCAGGTAGCCGTCCTTTGGCGGGATGCAATTCATGTTGCCGGCGACTGGCTCGATGATCAGCCCGGCGATCTCTGCACCATGCTTCGCAAATAGCGTTTTGGCTGCGGCCAGGTCGTTGTAGGGAAGCGTCAGGGTGAGGTCGGCGGCCGCCTTGGGCACGCCTGGCGACGTCGGCACGCCGAACGTCAGTGCGCCGGAACCCGCCTTGACCAGGAAGCTGTCGCCGTGGCCGTGGTAGCAACCTTCGAACTTGACGATCTTGTCTCGACCGGTGGCGCCGCGCGCCAGCCGGATCGCCGACATGGTCGCCTCGGTGCCCGAGTTGACCATGCGCACCATTTCAACCGAGGGCACCAGTCGCGTGATCGTTTCGGCCATGGTCACCTCGGCAGGCGAAGGGGTGCCAAAGGAGAGGCCGTCGCGCACCGCGCGCTCCACCGCTTCGCGCACGCGCGGGTGGTTGTGGCCGACGATCATCGGGCCCCAGGAACCCACGTAGTCGATGTAACGCGTATCCTCCACGTCCCACAGGTAGGCGCCGTCGGCGCGTGCGGTAAAGAACGGCTCGCCGCCAACCGACTTGAAGGCGCGCACGGGCGAATTGACGCCGCCCGGCATCAGCTGCAGCGCGCGCTGAAAGAGTTCGTGATTGGTGCTCATCAAGGGGACTCGCTCATAGGAAAACGGTAGAGGTCGGCCAAGCGCCGGGCGGCCGCGCGCACGGCTGCGTTACCGAAGACGGCCGAGATGGCGGCCAGGTAATCGGCGCCAGCATCGACCAGCGCCGCGCCATTCTCGGGCGTGATGCCGCCGATCGCCACCCGGGGTACCCCCAGTGCGGCGCTCTGCCTCAGCAGGTCGATCGACGCAAGTCCAGCATCCGGCAGCGTTGGCGATGGAAAGAACGCCCCGAACGAAACGTAAGTGGCGCCGGCGACCACCATCGCGCGGGCACGCTCCAGGGAAGCGAAGCAGGACACGCCGATGATCGCCTGTGGGCCAAGGCGACCGCGCGCGCTCGCCAGGTCTTCAGCGGTCTCGCCCAGGTGCACGCCGGCTGCGCCCACTGCCTGTGCCAGCGCCGCATCGCCGTTGATCAGCAGTGGCACGCCGCGTTCGTCACACAGGCGCTTGATCGCCTCGGCTTCGGCGCGGCGGCGCGGATGGTCGTCACCCAGGTCGCGGTACTGCAGCAATCGCACACCGCCTGCCAGTGCCTCCTGCACGACGTGCTGCAGGTCGGTGCGCGGGCCGTCGGTGATCGCGTAAAGGCCGCGCGATGGGAAGTCGGGCATGGAGAATCCTTCATCTATTGTCCCTTGCGCTTTCGCTCGGGCGAGGGAGTTGCGAGAATGCCCCATTCAACTGCTGACGAAGACAAGAACCGATGAGCACCGATGCACGACCCCCTGCAACCCGCAAATGGATGTGCGTGGTGTGCGGCTTCATCTACGACGAAGCGCTCGGCCTGCCCGAAGAGGAGATCGAGCCGGGCACGCGCTGGGAGGACGTGCCCGACACGTGGACCTGTCCTGACTGCGGTGCGACCAAGGACGACTTCGAGATGGTCGAGATCGACTGAGGCGCGCCTTGCTGTCGTCATAAAACGGCCCGGTTCCGTCATCGTGCGGACCGGGCCGTTTGTTTATCTATCTGCGTACCAGAGCCACAGGAGGCACGCCATGAAACAGTTCATTCCTTTCGAGGACGATTGGGATGTCTTGGAGCGGCTCGATGCGTCACGGCTGGTGCCCTACCAGGTGGACCTGCCCTGTGAGCGCGGCGCTGCTCAGCGCACCGTGCCGATCTCGCCCTCGACCGTGAGCTCGTCCCCGGCCTCTGCACCGATGCGCCGTGCCGTGCCGGCAGGCAGCTCCAGGACATAGCGGGCCGGCGCGTCGCTGGGGTAGCTTGGACACGGGTCGGCCTTGCAGGGCGGGACATCCAGTTGCATGGACACCAGCTTGCGGTCGGCGCCGAAGTAGAGGATGTCCAGCGGGATCAGCGTGTTCTTCATCCAGAACCAGCGCGGCTGGGTATCCGGGAAGACGAACAACATGCTGTGGTCCGGCGCCAATTCCGTGCGCATCATCAAGCCGTGCTCGCGGCTGGCGTCGTCCGTGGCCAGCTCGGCGGAGAAACGCTGCCCGTGCAGGCTCACTGCCGAGGTTGCCTGTGGCGTGGCCGTGGCGCAGCCGGCAACGGTGAGCAACAACGAAGCGAGCAGCAGTCGTTTCATCGCGAGGGTCCTCATGGGAGTCGGCCAGCGAGTGTAGCGGTTGAACCGCCTCCGAACGGCGCCGAAAAAAGCTCTACGCCCCCTTCACAGGATGCCCGGTCGGCGCTATGATTCTCGCCCCCTTCGACGAGGCGCCCCTCGCGAAGCGGTTCTCTTCCCCCGAGCAAAGATCTTCGCAAAAGGGTGTTGACGAACCGGGAAGGGAATGTAGAATGGGCGGCTCACCCGGGACGAAACGTCTCGGGGCGATCTGAAGAACGGGTCGCAAGTGATTGATCTTTGACAGTGTGCGCAGGTGACTTGTGTGGGCGCCTTGCGGTGGATGGATGACTGTCCACAAATGCAAGCGTCTAACCTAAGAGTCAATTCAAAAGCTTGACGTTTTACGGTTAGGACAACGCTTCAGAAAGATAGATCTGCTTCGGCAGGTCGAAAACTTAAGTGAAGAGTTTGATCCTGGCTCAGATTGAACGCTGGCGGCATGCCTAACACATGCAAGTCGAACGGCAGCGGGTCCTTCGGGATGCCGGCGAGTGGCGGACGGGTGAGTAATGCATCGGGACCTGCCCAGACGTGGGGGATAACGTAGGGAAACTTACGCTAATACCGCATACGTCCTACGGGAGAAAGCAGGGGACCTTCGGGCCTTGCGCGGTTGGATGGACCGATGTGCGATTAGCTAGTTGGCGGGGTAATGGCCCACCAAGGCGACGATCGCTAGCTGGTCTGAGAGGATGATCAGCCACACTGGGACTGAGACACGGCCCAGACTCCTACGGGAGGCAGCAGTGGGGAATATTGGACAATGGGCGCAAGCCTGATCCAGCAATGCCGCGTGTGTGAAGAAGGCCTTCGGGTTGTAAAGCACTTTTATCAGGAACGAAACACTGTCGGTTAATACCCGGCGGGACTGACGGTACCTGAGGAATAAGCACCGGCTAACTTCGTGCCAGCAGCCGCGGTAATACGAAGGGTGCAAGCGTTAATCGGAATTACTGGGCGTAAAGCGTGCGTAGGCGGTTTCTTAAGTCTGCTGTGAAATCCCCGGGCTCAACCTGGGAATGGCAGTGGATACTGGGAGGCTAGAGTGTGTCAGAGGATGGTGGAATTCCCGGTGTAGCGGTGAAATGCGTAGAGATCGGGAGGAACATCAGTGGCGAAGGCGGCCATCTGGGACAACACTGACGCTGAGGCACGAAAGCGTGGGGAGCAAACAGGATTAGATACCCTGGTAGTCCACGCCCTAAACGATGCGAACTGGATGTTGGTCTCAACTCGGAGATCAGTGTCGAAGCTAACGCGTTAAGTTCGCCGCCTGGGGAGTACGGTCGCAAGACTGAAACTCAAAGGAATTGACGGGGGCCCGCACAAGCGGTGGAGTATGTGGTTTAATTCGATGCAACGCGAAGAACCTTACCTGGCCTTGACATGTCTGGAATCCTTGAGAGATCGAGGAGTGCCTTCGGGAACCAGAACACAGGTGCTGCATGGCTGTCGTCAGCTCGTGTCGTGAGATGTTGGGTTAAGTCCCGCAACGAGCGCAACCCTTGTCCTTAGTTGCCAGCACGTAATGGTGGGAACTCTAAGGAGACTGCCGGTGACAAACCGGAGGAAGGTGGGGATGACGTCAAGTCATCATGGCCCTTACGGCCAGGGCTACACACGTACTACAATGGTCGGTACAGAGGGTTGCAATACCGCGAGGTGGAGCCAATCCCAGAAAGCCGATCCCAGTCCGGATCGAAGTCTGCAACTCGACTTCGTGAAGTCGGAATCGCTAGTAATCGCGGATCAGCTATGCCGCGGTGAATACGTTCCCGGGCCTTGTACACACCGCCCGTCACACCATGGGAGTGAGTTGCTCCAGAAGCCGTTAGTCTAACCGCAAGGGGGACGACGACCACGGAGTGGTTCATGACTGGGGTGAAGTCGTAACAAGGTAGCCGTATCGGAAGGTGCGGCTGGATCACCTCCTTTCGAGAAAGGCAGCACCGCTGCCGCAAGACGTCCACACAAGGCACCTGCACATCCACACGCTTCGATCGACAGATCGCAAGGCGTGTTTGGTCGTTAGACCGGGAAGCTTATGGGTCTGTAGCTCAGGTGGTTAGAGCGCACCCCTGATAAGGGTGAGGCCGGTGGTTCGAGTCCTCCCAGACCCACCACCACGGTTTTACGGGGCCATAGCTCAGCTGGGAGAGCACCTGCTTTGCAAGCAGGGGGTCGTCGGTTCGATCCCGACTGGCTCCACCAGTACCTGGCACGACCGCTTCGGATGTGTAGAACACGCGCACACAAAGATTGATTGAAGCCAACCGGCGCTGAGGCCGGCGTGGTGTTCTTTGAAAACGTAAACGAGTGACAAGCGTTTTGGTTCGAAACCGAACCGAGATGTGTCGTTGAGGCAATGGTAGCGAGCGTTGTTTGGCGGAATCCCGTTCCTGAGGAGGAAAGGGAGTATGCCCCGAGGCGACTTGGGGTTATATGGTCAAGCGACCAAGCGTATACGGTGGATGCCTTGGCAGTCAGAGGCGATGAAGGACGTGGCAGCCTGCGAAAAGTGTCGGGGAGCTGGCAACAAGCTTTGATCCGGCAATGTCCGAATGGGGAAACCCACCGCTTAGGCGGTACCGTGCACTGAATACATAGGTGTACGGAGCGAACCCGGGGAACTGAAATATCTAAGTACCCGGAGGAAAAGAAATCAACCGAGATTCCGTAAGTAGCGACGAGCGAACGCGGAGCAGCCCAAAAGCGCACAGTGTTTTAGCTAAAGGATCTGGAAAGGTCCGCCATAGACGGTGATAGCCCGGTAGGCGAAAGGGCACCGTGCGTGAAATTGAGTAGGGCGGGGCACGAGAAACCCTGTCTGAACATGGGGGGGACCATCCTCCAAGGCTAAATACTCCTGACTGACCGATAGCGAACAAGTACCGTGAGGGAAAGGCGAAAAGAACCCCGGAGAGGGGAGTGAAATAGACCCTGAAACCGTATACGTACAAGCAGTGGAAGCCCGCAAGGGTGACTGCGTACCTTTTGTATAATGGGTCAGCGACTTACTGTCAGTGGCGAGCTTAACCGTCTAGGGGAGGCGAAGGGAAACCGAGTCTGAATAGGGCGCATAGTC
>NZ_FOXL01000007.1 GCF_900115705.1 Frateuria terrea | reverse complement strand
CGCCGCAGCGATCGCACCATACCCGTCGGCGCGGCACCACGAGCACGACCCGAAGCGCAAACAGCGGAAGGTCACGCACCCGGCGAACGGTCGTCTCATGGACCTGCCGGCATCGGTTGCCGCAATGCGCGCAATGCATCGTTTTGGCGGACGGCTTCAGGTGGATCATCACCGTGCGGCTCTCGCCCTCCGGCCACACGACCCGCTCCACCCGGTATCCCTTCCAGCCACCCAGCGCCTCGATCGTCTTCCGATCCAGCATGGAACGTCCCTTAGACCTCTCTCGAAAGGTCTAAGTTATCGATGCTAGGGAAAACGCTCCACGGAAACCTGCGAAGAACCTTTTTTTTGGCCTCCGCGCCGCGGGGGCGCGCTCGTCGGGAGCGCTCCGCAGAATGCGTGGGATCGGGGGCCGGGCCCGCAGATCCCTGTGAAGAACGGAGTCGTACCGTGGCGAACCTGTAGCTGCCGCTTGCGTCGCGCGGCAGCGGCCAGGCACGCGCGGCCTCGCCTGCGCCGCCTCCATCGATGCCCCGCCCCAGGCGCCTCGGTGTCCTCCGGGCCTAGAATCCCAGCTCCTCCCCATGGAAACGGCCATGCGCCTTCTGAGTCGGATTGCCGCCGCCCTGCTCGCCTTGCTGGCGCTGCAGGCGTCCGCCGTGTCCCGCCCGGTCCCGAAAGGCCTGGCCGGCACCATCGACAGATTCGTCAGCGCGCACGCCTTCAGCGGCGACATCCTGCTCGTCGACCACGGGCATCCCGTGTTCGAGCATGCGTACGGTCTTGCCGACCGCGCAGACAAGCGGCCTGTGACAGCCGAGACCCGTTTCCAGGTAGGGTCGGTGTCGAAATGGTTCACCACGCTGGCCGCACTGAAGCTGGCCGACCGGGGTCGCCTGGACCTGTCGGCACCGTTGAGCCATGACCTGCCGGGCTACCCGGCCAGCGTTGGCGATCGCGTGAACCTGATCCAGGTGCTCTCGAACATGAGCGGCATCCAGGACCGCCTGTCCACCCGATACATCAACCGCCCGGACGTGGCGGCGCAGCGCTTGTCCGCGGCTGAGGCCGTGCGCCGTTACGCCCAGGGGCCGCTGGTCTTCGCCCCCGGGACCCGCTTCGACTACGCCCATACCAACTGGCTACTGGCACAGGCGGTGCTCGAAAGGGCCTCGGGCATGCCGCTGGAGCGGCTGCTGCAGACATCAGTGTTCGGGCCCGCCGGGTTGAAGGACAGTGGGGTCACCCATGGCGATTTTCGCCACACGCACCATCACGCGGTGGCGTACGCGTCGCCCGAGCCGGACGCGGCGGTCGAGGTCCACGTGATACCCGGCTACCTGGTCCCCACCGGCACCATCTACAGCACGGCAGGCGATCTTGCGCGGCTGGCGCATGTCGTCTACGAGACGCCGTGGCTGTCCCGCGACAGCATGCGCGCGCTGATGACCGTGCACGACACGGCCGAACACTATGCGATCGGGGGGCGGGTGATGCAGCGGGAACTGGGAGGCGGGCGCGTCACCCTGGCCTGGGAAATCGGTTCCATGGGCGGCTTCAAGGCGCTGCTGGTCCATGCCGTGGGAGACGACCGTTCGCTGGTCGTGCTCAACAACGCCAACCTGGACGAAGACACGCTTTCGGCCTTTGCCGACGACGTGCTGGAGGCCTGGTACGCGAGGCCCTGACGCCGCGGCCTGATCTCCGCCGCAGCGAAGACCCGGCGGCCGCACATGCCCTTGGCGCGGCGGCAACAGAAACGCCGCCGCGCCCGCGCACCGCTCAGTCCTTCTTGCCGTCCTTCTTCTGCGCCGCCTGCGCCTTCTTCCACGCCTGGAACGCCTCCACGTGCGGCATCTCGCGCAGCACCTTCGAGCGCGGGTCGACGATCATCAGGCTGCCCTCCGGAACGCTGAGCTCGCCTGCGCCGCCGGTCATCGGCAGCGTGTGCACGGTGTGGCCGACCTGCACGTCCAGCGGCATCGGGAACGGCTCGCCATGCCCCGTTACCCAATGGAACTGCAGCATGTCGCCGTGGCGCGTCGTCTCCAGCTTCGGCAGCGCGGCGTCATACAGATAGACGTCGAAGAACCACTTCAGGTCCTTGCCGGTGACCTGGTCGACGATGTCGATGAAGTCCCCGGTGGTGGCGTAGCGCGGCTTGAAGTTGCCCGGCTTGGGGTCCGGCCGGCCGTAGACCAGCCGGCGCACGCTCTCGAAGAAGGCGTCGTCGCCGATCAGCCCACGCAGCGTGTGCAGCACCAGCGAGCCCTTGTAGTAGATGTCCAGGCCCGGGCCGGTCTTACCATCGTAGACCTGCTCCTCGGTTTTCGGCTGGCCCGACACGATCGGCTTCTTGTTCGAAAGCGCCATCCGCTCGGTGTGCAGCATGGCGAAGTAGGGCATGTCGCCGTGCAGATACTGGCCGTACAGCGGCTGCATGTAGGTGCCGAAGCCCTCGTGCAGCCACATGTCGTCCCAGTTGCGGTTGGTCACCTGGTTGCCAAACCACTCGTGCGCGAACTCGTGCTGTAGCAGCCAGTCGAAGCCGAACTCGCTCTTCGGGTAGCCATTGCCGTAGGCGTTGATGGTCTGGTGTTCCATGCCCAGGTGCGGCGTCTCGACCACGCCCATCTTCTCGTCGCCGAACGGGTAGGGGCCGATCTCCTGCTCGAAGAAGTCGAGCATGCGCGGGAACTCGGCGAACAGCGCCCTGGCACCGGCCTCGTGGCCGCGCAGGTACCACAGCTGCATCGGGATGGTGTTGCCGTAGCGGCTCTTGTAGTCGCCCTTGAGCTCCTCGAACGGACCGACGTTGATCGTGATCGCGTAGGTGTCCGGCTGCTTGATGCGCCAGTGCCAGGTGCGCGTGGCGCCGTTGTCCTTGATGCCGACCAGTACGCCGTTGCCCGGCGCCGCCAGCGCCTTGGGCACGGTCACCCAGGTGTCGACCAGGTCGGGCTCGCCGGTGGGCTGGTCGATGCAGGGCCAGAACAGGTCGCAGCCCTCGCCCTCGACCGCGCTGGCGATCCACGGCTGGCCATCGGCGGTGTGGCTCCATACGAAGCCGCCATCCCAGGGCGCCTTCTTGGCCACGTGCGGCTGGCCGCCATAGACGATGGTGGTGCTGACGCTGCCGCCCTTGGCCAGGGCATGCGGCAGCTGGATGCGCAGCCGGCCATCCGGATTGCTCCAGGCAGTCGTGGCCAGCGGCTTGCCGTCCACGGCCACGCGCTTGATGGGGAGGTTGCGGTCCAGATCCAGCAGCAGCACGTCGGTCGGCTCGCGCGCGGTGAAGCGCAGCGTCGCCTCGCCGTCGAGATGGCGCCTGGCCGGATCGATGGTGAAGTGCAATTCGGCGTGGTCGAAATTCAGGCGCGCCTGCTCGGCCGGCATGACGCCGCCCGAATCGAGCGTCTGCGCGGTCAGCTTGGGCTGCGCGACGGCGGCGGGTTCGGCGGCATGCGCGCTGGCGGCGAGGCCGAGCGCGATGCCTAGCGCCAGCAAGGGCAGGCGTGGTTGCATGGGGGAGGGCTCCTTGGGGTTCGATCGGGCAGCATGCCGCGTGCGTGGTCGTCGCGACTAGGCCAGAAGTCACGCCGCTGCCGACCGGCCGCACACCACTCAGATCGCGTAGCCGAGGCGGTCGATCAACGGCTGCAGCAGGGGCAGCACCGGTTCGAACCGGTCGCGGTAGCCGTGCCAGCGGTTCACTGCCCGGGGATGAATGCCCTGCGTGACCTGGGCATAGCTGGGCGTGCTGATGAAGCGCTTGTTCCGTGCATGGTCGGCGAAACGTGCCATGGGTGACGGGTCGGCGATGTCCAGAAATTCGCCCAGGCGCCGGAGGTGAGCATCGACGTCGCCGACGACCGTCTCGTAGCGCCACTCGAACACCCGCGGCCCGAACACCTCGACCTGCCGATACCACTGCTCGAAGGCCTGCACGTAGCCCTGCGCCAGGCGCTGCAGCGAGGAACACAGCACCATGAAGGCCGGCGAGCGGAACGGCTGCATGCTGCAACTGAGCAGCACGTCGCAGGGATGGCGCAGGCACAGGATGATCCGCGCCTGCGGGAACAGCCGCATGATCATCGGCAGGCACAGCATGTTGAGCGGATTCTTGTCCACCAGCCGGCGCGCTCCGAGATCCGGCAACACGCGCCCGACCATGCGGAAGTAGACGGCGCGCAGCTGGTCGGCCTCGGATGCGGTCAGGTTCGCCAGGTCGGCGGGGTAGTGCTGGCCGGCCTGCTCCATGCGCCCGGTCAGTTCATGGATGAACGCCCGCTCGTCCATGGAGCGGAAATCCGGATGGGCATCGAGCATCTGCTCCAGCAAGGTGGTGCCCGAGCGCGGAAATCCGACGACGAACACCGGGCTCTGCCGGCTGGCGGGAGCGGGCAGCGGCTTCCAGCGGGCGTGCGCGTCGCGGTCGACCTCGGGCATCTGCAGTGGCCGGCTGTCGGGCGCCAGCAGTTCCGGCAGCACGTCGCGCGCGATCTCGAGCTGCGCCGCGTGCGCGGCCTGCAGGGCCTGCCATGCTTCCGAACGATGCCCCTGCCGATCACACGCCGCGGCCAGGCCGAATCCGGCGCCGGCGCGGACCTCGTCGGTCGCGTCAAGCGCAAGCGCGCGCCGGTACAGCGCCGCAGCCTCGGCCCAGGCGCCAGCGCGCATCGCCAGCGCGGCGTGCGCACGCCAGCCATCCGCGCGTGCCTGGCTTGCCTCTGGCGGCAGCGCGTCGAGGCCGGCGAGCGGCAGCTGTTGCAGCTCTCGTTGCGCCTGGTCGAGTTGGTTGTTGCGCTCATGCAGCAGGACCCGCTGGGCAGTGATGCGCAGCCGCAGCGGCTCGTCCGCCGGTCCGCCGGGCAACTGCGCCCGCGCCAGCGTGCGCATGGCCGTGTCCAGGTCGCCCTGGGTCGACAACATCGCTGCCAGGACCAGCGCCTGCTCGGCGGGCTGGGCGGGCCAGTCGGCCGCCCCGGCCAGCATGGCCTCCTGCTGGACGTTGTCGCCGCAGACGTAGCAGGCGTACGCGGCCTGCAGACGGGCCTCGACGAAGCCCGGCGACCGTTCCACTGCGCCGAGCAAAGTCTCCCGCGCCAGTGGCCAACGTCGCTGCTGGATGTAGAGCAGGCCCTGGTTGTAGAACACTTCGGCATCGTCCGGCGCCAGCGACCTTGCCCTCGACAGCGCCTGCGCGGCGGCGTCGGCATCGCCACTCAGCCGACAGGCAACACCCAGGTTGTTCCAGTAGGCCGAGACCTCCGGCCGTCGCTGCGCCAGTTGGCGAAACGTGGTCGCGGCCTGGTCGTATCGGCCGGTCGCCTGCTGTGCTGCGCCAAGCAACAGTTGCACGCCTTCGTCAGCCTCGCTGCCCGCCTGTGCCGCAAGTGCGATGACACGCTCCATGTCGCCGGCGTTGTAGGCGCCGGCGATGGCGTTGGCGAGGTCGCTGACTGGATGGGGCATGCGTTTCGATCGCGGGTCGGCCGACGCATTATGCAAGAGGGGCCGCGGAGCTATCCGCGACCCCTCCGGTGCTTCGACGCCTTGCGACGTCTGCTTGCGGTCTATGGCCTCAGAACTTCACCGTCGCACGGGCCCAGTAATAGCGTCCGAGGACATCGTAGGTAGCGGTGTCCACGTTGTAGTTCGAACCGTTCTGGTAAAGCCGCGGCGGCTGCTTGTCCATGAGGTTGTCCACGCCGACGTCGAAGCGGGTGTGGATCGAGGGCACCGCGTAGCCCAGCTGGATCGAGTGGTAGAGCACCGAGGCCACCGGGATGTTCACGCCGCCAATGACGGCGTCGGCATTGAGCGCGGTCAGGTGGTTGATGTAGCGCGACTGCCACTGGGCGTTCCAGTTGCCCTTGTTCCAGTTGAGCGTGACCGTACCGCGCCAGCGCGAGATGTTGCCGAATTGCGGGGAGAAGGTGCCGGCGTAGTTGACCGTCTCGGCACCCGGCAGGCCCGGTGTGGCATTGACGTTGTACGTGGAGGTGTAGCTGGTGCTGAGGCCGGCCTGGAAATTGCCCGGGTCCACGCTGCCCACGTCGAAATGCGGGATCTTGTAGCGCAGCGTGTAGTCGATGCCGCTGGTGCTGAGGTTGCCCAGGTTGACCACCGGCGTATTGATCAGGAACACCTGACCCGGCTGCCGGCTGGTGTTGTCCTCGCGATGGATGAACGAGCAGTACGGGCTGCTGGCGTTGTTGAAGCAGGAATTGACCACGATGTCGGCCTGGATCGCCGTCAGCGTGTTGGACAGGTAGATGTGCCAGAAGTCCAGGCTGGTGGACACGCCGGGCAACCAGTCCGGATCGTAGACCAGCCCGATATCGACGGACTTGCCCTTTTCGGGCTTCAGCGTCGAACCCACCGTAGCCGCACCGGAATAGAACGTGTTGACCTGCGCCGGCGAGTTGCCGGCCCAGTTCACCGGAACGAACTGGCAGGCTGCCTGGTGCGCCGCGAGGTCGGCTGCGCTGAGCCCGCGGCACGGATCGTTGAGGTTGGGCTGGACCAGCGTGCGACCATCGTAGAGTTCGTTGAGGTTCGGCGCGCGGAACACCTGTGACACCGTACCGCGCACCAGCAGGTCGTCCGACGGACGCCACTCGATCGCGACCTTGCCGTTCGTGGTGGTGCCGGTGGTGCTGTAGTTGGAGCTGCGCACGCCCAGGTCGATGTTCAGCGAGCGCGCCCATGGCACGTCGGAGACCAGCGGGATCAGCGTTTCGGCAAAGACTTCCTTGACGTTGAAGCTGCCGCGGCCGGGCGAACCGCAGGCTTCCTGCAGGATCTGGCAGGTGGTGGTCACCGGATCGAGCACGGCAAAGTCGCTCACCGTGTAGTTCATGAACTGCTTGCGGTACAGGGCGCCGACGGACAGCTGCACCGGCCCGGCGGGCAGGTCCCACAGCTCGCCGCTCGTGTCGAACTGGGCCTGCTTGGTGGACTGGGTATAGACGTAGATCGGCGTTTTCACGCCGGCACTCAACAGATCGCCGGCGTTGGCCTGGTCGAAAATATTCGCGCCTGCATCGACGGCGGCCTGCAACGAAGGGATATCCACCTCGTTGGTGTCGCGCTGGTCGCGCTTGGTGTGGCTGTAGTTGATCGAGGCATCCCAGATCCAACTGCTGGTCTGGCCGAAATTGCCACGCAGGCCCGCGTTGATCTGGCCGGTGTTGGTGGTGTAGCTGTGCACGCGCGTGCCGGCGCCGGTCAGACGGGTCTGGAAGTTGTAGCCGCTGTTCGGATCGCCAGGAACCGGATCATGGCTGAAGGTGACACCGAACGGATTGATCGGATTGCTGGAGGAGATGATCAGGCCGTCGCCCGTGCCGACCGGGGAAGGCGCATCCTGGCCACTGGATGAGGTGTGGTTGTAGAACGCATCGACGAACGCGGTCACGTTGTCGGTGATGTTGAAGTTGGCCAGGACGAAGCCGTTGGTGCGCTTCTGCGCCGTCTGGATGTAGTTGAGGGCTGCGTAGTTGTAGGTATCGGAAGAAAGGCGGCACCGGTAGTCCGCCTGGCTCGAGCCGTCGCCCGACGCCAGCGTCACCTGGGCGGTATTGGTCGCCGGATCGATCGCGCAGCCATATTGAGCGGCCACGGACGCGGGCACCTGGATGCGGCCGGTCGGGATCGAGCTGGAGCCGGCCGCCACCACCGAACCGCTGGAGAGATAAAGCTGCTGCTTGGAGAACTTGCGCTCGGCGCCGAGTGTCGCGTCGTACTTGTTGTAATCCAGGCCGGCGGCAATGCTGTAGCGCTCGCCCGTCAGGCCGCCGGTCAGGTTGAACCCGCGGCGCTGGGAATCGCCATGGCTGGAAATGCCGTCGTTCAAACTGAGCTGGGCGCCCTTGAAGTCCTTGCGCAGTATGAAGTTGACCACGCCGCCGATGGCGTCGGAGCCGTACACCGTGGAGGCGCCCTCGGCCAGCACGTCGACCCGCTCGATCATTTCCGGCGGAATGAGGTTGATGTCCGGGTTGGCCATGCGCTGGCCGTTGACCAGCACCAGCGTGCGGTTGATCCCCAGGCCACGCAGCGAGACGCGCGAGGCGCCATCGCCGGCCTCCAGCAACGGACTGGCCACGCCACCGCCATTGCTGTTGTTCTGCGGGTTGGTCGCATTGCCGGAAATGCTCGGCATCTGCTGCAGTACGTCGCCCAGTACGGGTTTGCCCGAGTTGGCGATGGTCGCGCGGTCCAGTGTCACCACCGGGCTGGCGGTTTCGGCATCCACGCGACGTATGAGCGAGCCGGTCACCAGGACCGATTCCAGCGTCTTGGCTTCCTTCTTGGAAGGCGGCGTGGTCTGGGCCGGCGCAGTCTGGTCGGCCGGCGGCGGATTCTCCGGCGTCGACACCTGCGCTTGGGCTACTCCCGCTGCCGAAAAAACACCCACACTCAACGCCAGACGCACTGCCAATGACAAGTGGTTCAAGTCGTATTTCATGTGCACTCCCCGGTGAAGTAGATCCCTGCTTCCCCCGCTCTTGCGAGCGCGCCGAGTATGACAGCAAGAACTGTTCGCCCAGCAAGTGCCCCTGCGCTTGGTCATGGGTGCCCCGGTGGGCTGCCGCGGCCCACGCAGAGACTGCCATGGAAGGTATCTGCCGCCGATCCGGACACCGGCGGATGGGGCCCTTGCGGCGAGGCTAGGGCCCCGGCACCGACCGGTTGAAGTCGCCGATGGCCGCGACCAGGTCGGTCACCGCCAGCCGTTCCACCTCGGTCAGGTCGGGGTTCCAGCTGTCCATGATCAGCACCACGCGGGTCTGCCCGCTGTGGTTCCAGGCCTCGTGTTCGAAGGTGTCGTCGAAGGTGACGCAGCGGCCTTCTTCCCACACGTGGGTTTCGCCCCCGACGCGCAGCGCGCAATCCGGCGGCACAACGAGCGGAAGGTGCGTGACCAGGCGCGTGTTGGTGACACCGCGGTGCGGCAGGATGTGCGTGCCCGGACGCAGCACCGAGAACAGCGTTTCCGGCGCGTGGTCGCGCACCCTGACCAGTGGCATGGCGTCCAGCAGTGCGCTGGTGTGCGGGCAGCGCGCGCTGTTCGCGTCGTGGCGCACGCCGTGCCGGTAGAAGAAGAACGCATCCCACGCGCCCTCTTGGGTGCCGGTCGAACCGAGCAGTTGCGCCGCCTCCGCCTCGGCCGTGGATGCACCCAGGAAGGGAACGAGCCGATCCGCCTCCGACAGCACGGCGCGCAGCTCTGCGCCGATCATCTGCACCGCCGCCTCCAGTTGCGTGTGTAGCGCAAAACGCTCACGCGGGTAGAACGGCTGGCTGGGCACGCCGGGAAAATAAAGGAACAGCGGACGCTGCCTCGGATCGGGCAAGGAGGCGGGCTGCTCCTGCAGGTAGATGGCCAGGCACTGGTCGACGCGGTCCAGTTCGGCCCGCCCGTAGCGCTGCCGCAGCGGCTCGATGACCGCGTTGAACAGCTCGCGCCGACCCGCGGCGACATACCGGGTGGCGTGTTTCACCGCGTCGCGCACGCCCGGGGCGGTGGTTTCGTCGCTGAGCCAGCGGCCCTGCGCCTGCGCGGCATGGATCGCGCCCAGATAGGCCACCATCGCTTCGTGCCGGCGCCCTTGCTGCTCGTACACCACACCCAGTCGCAGGCGTGCCACGAACATCCCGGGTGCCAGTTCCAGGCCTTGGCGCAGGCTTTCCTCGGCGCCGCGCAGATCTGCCGCCTGCACCTGTGCGGCGCCCAGCTGATGCAGGATCGCCGCGTCCCTGGGGCGGGCGCGGTGTGCGGCGCGCAGCCAGTCGATCGCGCGCGCCGCTTCACCCCGGCCGAGCTGGCAGGAGGCCAGGAACTGGAGCGCGTCGACGTCATCGGGCTGGATATCCAGCAGGCGCGAAAACGCCCGCTCGGCAAGCGCGACGTCGCCGCGCCGCAAGGCTTCCAGCGCCTGCGCGCGGCAGGTCGCGGCGGCTGCGTCCGGGTGGTCGTCCTTCGGCGCGTTCATCGCGCGAGCGTACCTGACAAGTCCCGGAGCGGGATCATGTGGCAGAGCGCCCGTCAGGCGCCGGCTACGGCGGCAGGTCAGTGCGCGTAGCGGTTCTGCAGGAACGCGAACGTTGCACGCACGCCCATCGCCTCGCCACCACGCGGCCGTCCCGGCCGGTCGGCATCGTTCCAGGCATAGGTATCCAGGTGCAGCCACGAAAGGCCATCGGGCACGAACCGCTCCAGGTAGAGCGCTGCGGTGATCGCGCCGGCGTGCCGCGACGGCCCCGCGTTGGCGAAGTCCGCCACCGACGAATCCAGCATCTTGCGGTAGGGCCGCCACAGCGGCAGCCGCCACAGCGGATCGGCCACCGCGCGGCCGGCATCGAGCAACTGCTCGGCGGCGCCGTCGTGGTTGGCGAACAGCACCGGCAGGTCGGGTCCCAGCGCCACGCGCGCGGCGCCGGTGAGGGTGGCGAAGTCCAGCATCAGGTCCGGCTGCTGCTCGGCGCCGTAGGCGAGCGCGTCGCACAGGATCAGCCGGCCCTCGGCGTCGGTGTTGTCCACTTCCACCGTGTGGCCGGCGCGGGTGGTGATGATCTCGCCGGGGCGCATCGCGTTGCCGGCCACCGCGTTCTCCACCGCGGGGATCAGCAGGGTCAGGCGCACCGGCAGCCCGGCCTGCATCACCAGCCCGGCCAGGGCGATTGCGTGCGCCGCGCCGCCCATGTCCTTCTTCATGTTGCGCATGCCATCGGCGGGCTTGAGGTCCAGGCCGCCGGTGTCGAAGCACACGCCCTTGCCCACGATCACCAGCTTCGGGTCGCTCGCCTTGCCCCAGCTCAGCTCGACCAGCCGCGGCGCGCGATGGCTGGCGCGGCCGACCGCGTGGATGGTCGGAAAGTTGGCCGCAAGCAGTTCCTCACCGACCCACTCGCGCACCTTGGCCTTGTGCGCCTTGGCCAGTTGCTTGACCGCCCCGGCCAGTTGCTCCGGCCCCATGTCCTCGGTGGGCGTATTGACCAGGTCGCGCACCCGTGCGGTGGCCTCCACCAGCGGCGCCAGCGCAGCCAGATCCTCGGCGTCGACGGCCAGCGTCGCCGCCGCCCGGCCGCTCTTGCGATAGCGCTCGAAACGGTAGGCGCCCAGCGCCCAGCCCAGTGCGGCCAGGCGGGTATCGCCCAGCGCGCCCTCGTCAGCCAGGTGGTACGTGCCCGCCGGCAGCGCATGTGGCAAGCCGGCCAGGGAGCCCAGCGGATCGGCCGGATCGATCGCCACCAGCACGCGCGCGAGCTTGCCGTTGCCGTCGGGCACCAACACGAAGCGTCCGGGTCTGGGCTCGAAGCCGGTCTGCTCGACCCAGCGTCGCTGGGTGGCATCCAGCCGGCGCAGGGCCTGCTTGCAGCGCGCGCTGTCGACGGTCTCGATGGCGGTGCCCTGGGCCTTGCCGGCCTTGCGTTCGATCAGGGCGGAGGTGGCGCTCTCCGGCATGGCTTCGTGCCTCGTGGCTTGCGGCGAGTCGAACATGATGCGCCGAACGGCCGGGTATGCCAAACCCGTACTCACTGCCTGGAACAACAAATCTCACGCTCGCGCCGCCTGGAGCCCTCTCCCTCCGGGGCTCGCGGGAACGCCGGTCGAAACTACAAGCCCCCCTGGCTCTGCTCGAGCCAATCGGCCAACGCCTCCATGTCGGGCAGGTCGAGATCCGGCGGCGTTCCCAGTTCGCGGGGCCATGGCAGGCCGTCGCGGTTGATCCACGCCGTACGCAGCCCCGCATCGCGCGCGCCGCATACATCCAGCCCCGGGTCGTCGCCCACGTGCAGGATGTGCTCCGGCGCCACCCCGAGCCGCTGCACCGCCTCGCGGAAGATCCGCGCGTCCGGCTTGCCCACGCCGGTATCCCGCGCGCAGACGTGGCAGTGGAAGTGCGTATGAATGCCGATCCGCTCCAGGTCCGCATTGCCGTTGGTCAGGCTCGCCACCGGCCAGCGCGCGGTGATCCGCTCAAGCGCCGGGAGCGCGTCGGCGTACAGCTCCACTCGGTTGCGCGCGGCGAAGTAGACCTCCCACAGCGCCTCGACCGGCGCCTCGCCCAGCCCGCAGGCGTCGAACGCGCGCTGCATGGTCAGTTGGCGCTGGGTGGTGAAGTCGTGCGCCAGGTCCAGCCGCTCGGCGGCGATCTGCGCGCGCAGCTGCCGCATCGCCGGGATCGGCCAGCGCGTGGCGACCTCCGGATGGTGCCTGCGCAGCCAGTCGTCGACCTCACGGTCGGCGCACTCCAGCGCGGGCAGCACCGGCCACAGCGTGTCGTCCAGGTCCAGCGTGAGCGCGAGGATGCGCACGCGCGCCTGCGCTCAGCGTTCGGCGACGCGCAGCACCTGGCCGGTCTTCACCGCGTTGCCCTTCAGGTGGTTCCAGCTGCGCAGGTCGGCCACGTCCACCGCATGCGCGCGGGCGATCGAGAACAGCGTGTCGCCCTTGGCGACCTTGTAGGTGCGCGCGTGCGCGGCGGCGGACTTGGCCTTGGCGGCGGTGGACTTGACCGTGGCGCTGGCGGTGACCTTGGCGAAGGCCGGGGCGCGCGCGCCGGCGGCATCGACCGTGGTCGCCTCGCCCTTGACGCCCTTCAGGCTCGCCTTGGCCGCGGCCACTTCGGCCGCCTTGGCGCGGCGCTCTTCCAGCGCGCGACGCGCCTCGGCCGTGCGCTCGGAGGTCGGCGCGATGGCGGCGCGCGAAGCATAGGTGGCGCCCGGCGCGGCCAACGGCGGCGCACTCGGCGTCGGCTGCGGCACGGCATGCGCGCCCACCGCGGCCAGGATCTGCGCGCGGCGGGAGGTATCCATCGAGGCCAGTGCGGCGCCGGCGGCGTAGGGCACCGCGCTGTGCGAGCGCAGCGCCGCGGTCACCTTGTCCGAGGTGGCGAAGTCGACGAACGCCTGCGCCTCGGCGGCATGCGGGCTGGACGGGTTGGTCACCAGGTAGAGCGGCGCATACAGCTTGTAGCTGCCGCTGGCGACGGTGCCGGCGCTGGGCGCGACGCCGTCGATGCGGATCATCTTGACCTTGCCGTTGCCGGCCACGCGCGAGAGCGTAGTCGCGCCCAGCGCCTTCGGATCCAGCGTCACCGCCTCTTCCAGCTTGGCGGTGTTGACGTACAGGCGCGGCGCGGCGACCGGCTGGTTGCCGCGGCCGAACAACAGCTTGCGCAGGCTGAACTCGACGCCGTCGCCGGGGCTGGCCACCGCGTACACGTCGATCGGCTCGTCGCGGCCGCCGACCTGGTTCCAGTTGGTGATCTTGCCGTAGTAGATGTCGTGCAGCTGCTTGAGGGTCAGGCTGCTGACCGGGTTGGACGGGTGGGTGACCATCACCAGCGCATCCCACGCCACCGGGGTGAAGTTGAGGCCGGCCTCGGCCGCGCTGCCGTTGCCCGGGCGGGCGCTGCCGGCGATGTCGGCACTGCCGCTGCGCAGCGCGTCCAGGCCCGAGGCGGTGTTGAACGGCTGCAGGTCGATCTTGCCGTGGCCGCTGCGGGCCCAGGCCTTGGCCACCTCCTCCATCATGCCGCGCGTGGTGGCCACGTCGCCGCGCAATACCAGGGTGGGACCGGCCGCGAAGGCGACGGACGTGAGGCAGGCGCCGAGCAGCGCGACGACGAACAGGCGGACGGAACGGACGGGCATGACTTCGGACGACCTACGGCTACGAGGAGTGGCGTGAGCGTGCCGTGCAGACGGCATGCGCGCAGTGATGGGAGTCCGGTATTTCATCGGTCCCATCGCCAAACATCAAGCAGGGTCACAGGTTGGCGTTAAGGAAAGGCGGAGTAGGGCGACACGTGCTTGTGCTCCTTCTGCCGTCCGGGGAGAGGGCTGGGGTGAGGGGCGGGGCTCGCGGGAATATCGCTACAGATCCAAGTCAAAAAGCCCCGGTCGGGCGCACGAACAGGCCTCCTACGCAAGAACGCCCCCCTCACCCAACCCTCTCCCCGCAGCGGAGAGGGCGCAACATCAGTTGAGTGTCGACATCCATCCACGGCGTTGCCCTCAATCCATCGGCACGTACTGCACGCCCTCGTCGTTCTGTACCACCAGCACCAGCTGTTGCGGCTGCATCGCCACCAGCCCGCGCAGGTCGCGCAGGCTGGCGACGCGGCGGTTGTTCACGCCGATCACGATGTCGCCTTGCGCCAGGCCTGCGCGGTCGGCCCGGCTGTCGCGCTGTACCGCCGCGACCGCCACGCCGGCGACACCCTGGCCGCGCTGGGCCATCGACAGCTCGCTGAAACGCATGCCGGCCAGGCGCGCATCCAGCGTGGCGCCGTCGAGCGTGGCCAGCTTCTCCGGCGTCAGCGTGGCGCTCACCTGGCGCGCGGCGCCATTGCGCGAGACGGTCAGCTTCACCTGGCTGCCCAGCGGCAGCAGGCCCTCGGCGTTGCGCAGCTCGTCGCTGTCGTGCAACGGCTTGCCGTCGATCGACTGCAGCACGTCGCCCGGCGCCAGGCCCGCGTTGGCAGCCGCCGAGCCCGGCGCGACGCGGGTCACCACCACGCCCTGGCTGGCCGACAGGCCCAGCAGCTTGGCGATGCGCGGCGTGATGTCCTGCGTCTGCACGCCCAGGCTGCCGCGTACCACCTTGCCGTGCGCGATCAGCTGGCCCATCACCTGCGCGGTGAGGTCGCTGGGGATGGCGAAGCCGATGCCCACGTTGCCGCCCGAGGGCGAGAGAATCATCGTGTTGATGCCGACCAGCTCGCCGCGCAGGTTGACCAGCGCGCCGCCGGAATTGCCCGGGTTGATCGACGCATCGGTCTGGATGAAGTTCTGGTAGCCCGAGCCGCCCAGCCCCGAGCGCCCCAGCGCCGAGACGATGCCCGAGGTCACCGTCTGGCCCAGCCCGAACGGATCGCCCACCGCCACCACGAAGTCGCCCACGCGCAGCTTGGACGAGTCGCTCACCGGCAAGGCCTTGAGATGCTGCGCCGGGATCTGCACCACCGCCACGTCGGTGTCCGGATCGGTACCGATCAGCTTGCCCTTGAACGTGCGCCCGTCCTGCAGCGTCACCGTGATGTCGTCCGCCCCGCCCACCACATGGTTGTTGGTCAGGATGTAGCCCTTGGCCGCATCCACGATCACGCCCGAGCCCAGGCTCTGCTCCACGCGCTCGCGCGGCGAGGAGGGCAGGCCGAAGAACTGGCGGAAGATCGGGTCGTCGAAATACGGATCGCGCACCGCCACGCGCGTCTTGGTCGAGATGTTCACCACCGCCGGCGTCACCTTCTGCAGCATCGGCGCCAGCGACGGCAGCGGCTCGCCGGCCACGCTCGCCGGCAGCGCGGCTTGGCTGGCGAAGGGCCAGCCCAGCAGCAACACGCCACACAGAGCGAACGCACGGGCGAGGGAAAAGCAGCGGGCGGTCATGCGGATCTCCTTGGGTTGAGCAAACTCGTCAAAAAAAGCGCACCGGGTCTGCGACTGTAAACCGGCCAGCCGGGTTCCCCGGTGACGACGACCGCGCGCACGACCGCGCCAGGCCGCGTAGGCACAGGACGATCAATTTTTCAGTTGACGCCTACGCAGGCCAGCGATACCGTTCATGCCCGGTCGCACCACAACATCTTGTGTGAGTCGCTCGGTCGCTCTCCCAAGTACTGTGTCGATGCGACAACCTCGGGGGAGGGCGCCGTAAGGCCGGGAAGATCAGCAAAGCGCATGCCGCCGTGCCGTCCGCAAGGGACGCCACGGCCGTTGCATGGCGTGGACGGAACAACTCTTAAAAGACGGGTCGCAAGGCCGGAGGTCAAACAATCCGATGAGCACGATGCGCGCACCACTTGCCGCCAACCGTGATGCCGCAGCCATCCCGCTGCAACCGGCTTCCTACGACATCTGGGACAAGAAATACCGCCTGCGCACCAAGTCGGGCGAGCCGGTCGACGGCACCATCGACGAGACCTGGCAGCGCGTCGCGCGCGCCCTCGCCGAGGTGGAGGCCACTCCCGAGCTGCGCGCGCACTGGTACGAGCGCTTCCTGTGGGCGCTGCGCCGCGGCGCGATCCCGGCCGGCCGCATCACCTCCAACGCCGGCGCGCTGGAGCACAAGCCGGCGACCTCCACGATCAACTGCACCGTGTCGGGCACCATCCGCGACTCGATGGACGACATCCTGGAGAAGGTCCACGAGGCGGGCCTGACGCTGAAGGCCGGCTGCGGCATCGGCTATGAATTCAGCACGCTGCGCCCGCGCGGCGCGTACGTCTCCGGCGCCGGCGCCTACACCTCCGGCCCGCTGTCGTTCATGGATATCTACGACAAGATGTGCTTCACCGTGTCGTCGGCCGGCGGCCGCCGCGGCGCGCAGATGGGCACCTTCGATATCTCGCACCCGGACGCCAAGGAATTCATCCGCGCCAAGCGCGAGGACGGCCGGCTGCGCCAGTTCAACCTCTCCCTGCTGATCACCGACGGCTTCATGCAGGCGGTCGAGCACGACCAGGACTGGCCGCTGGTGTTCCCGGTGCACGTCAAGGAGCAGGACGAGCTCGACCTCACCGACCCGGCCAAGGTGGTCTGGCGCGAGTGGCCCACCCACGAGAACTACGTCGACCGCGAGGACGGCCTGGTCGCCTGCAAGATCTACGGCCACATCCGCGCGCGGCACCTGTGGGACATGATCATGGTCTCGACGTACGACTACGCCGAGCCCGGGTTCATCCTGATCGACAAGGTCAACGAGATGAACAACAACTGGTGGTGCGAGCACATCCGCGCCACCAACCCCTGCGGCGAGCAGCCGCTGCCGCCGTACGGCTCCTGCCTGCTCGGCTCGATCAACCTGACCACCTTCGTGCGCGACCCGTTCGGCCCCAAGGCCCGCTTCGACTGGGACGAATACCGCGACGTGGTCAAGGTGTTCACCCGCATGCTCGACAACGTGGTCGAGATCAACGGCCTGCCGCTGCAGCAGCAGCGCGACGAGATCATGGGCAAGCGCCGCCACGGCATGGGCTTCCTGGGCCTGGGTTCCACCCTGACCATGCTCAAGATGCGCTACGGCTCCGAAGCCGCGGTCGGCTTCACCGAGGACGTCTCGCGCGAGATGGCCGTGGCCGGCTGGGAAGTGGCGCTCGATCTGGCCAAGGAAAAAGGCCCGGCCCCGGTGCTGGCGCGCGACTACACCGTCACCGGCGACATGCTGCGCAAGCGCCCGGAAATGGCCAGGGACGGCTACAAGGTCGGCGACACCATTCCCGGCCGTGTGCTGCACGCCAGGTACAGCCGCTACATGCAGCGCGTCGCCACCGTCGCGCCCAACCTCGTCGAGCAGCTGGCCGAGACCGGCGCGCGCTTCACCCACCACAGCTCGATCGCGCCCACCGGCACCATCTCGCTGTCGCTGGCCAACAACGCCTCCAACGGCATCGAGCCGAGCTTCGCGCACAGCTACTCGCGCAACGTGATCCGCGAGGGCAAGAAGTCCAAGGAAAAGGTCGAGGTGCTCAGCTACGAGCTGCTCGCCTACCGCGCGCTCATCAACGCCGAAGCCAAGGTCTTCACCGACGAGCCGGCCAACAAGCTGCCGGACTACTTCGTGGCGGCCGACGACATCAGCCCGAAGGAGCACGTGGACATCCAGGCCGCCTCGCAGAAATGGATCGACTCGTCCATTTCCAAGACCGCCAACGTGCCCACCGATTACCCCTACGAAGACTTCAAGGACATCTACTTCTACGCCTACAAGCAGGGCCTGAAGGGATGCACCACCTTCCGCTTCAACCCCGCCGCCTTCCAGGGCGTGCTGGTGAAGGAAGCCGACCTGGAAAGCACCCTCTACCGCTTCGAATTGGAAGACGGTAGCGTTATCGAACTGAAAGGCAACGAGCAGGTGGAATACGACGGCGAAATGCACACCGCCGCCAACCTGTTCGATGCCTTGAAGGAAGGCTATTACGGCAAGTTCTAGCCAACAGCGGGTCCCACACAAAACCAGAGTCGGAGGGGAAGACCACCATGTCCATCGATACCGAAAACCAGGCACCGAACAGTTCCATGCCGTCCACGGGTGACACGCCGGCCGCCGCGCCGATGGGCGCGCCCGCTCCGCAGGCGCCGGCCAAGAAGGCCGCTCCGAAGAAGGCCGCCGCCAAGAAGGCTGCGCCGAAGAAGGCCGCCGCCAAGAAGGCGGCTCCGAAGAAGGCGGCCGCCAAGAAGGCAGCGCCGAAGAAGGCGGCCGCCAAGAAGGCAGCGCCGAAGAAGGCCGCCGCCAAGAAGGCAGCGCCGAAGAAGGCTGCGGCCAAGAAGGCTGCGCCGAAGAAGGCCGCTGCCAAAAAGGCGGCTCCGAAGAAGGCCGCCGCCAAGAAGGCAGCGCCGAAGAAGGCTGCTTCCAAGAAGGCCGCGCCGAAGAAGGCCGCTGCCAAGAAGTCGCCGGCCAAGAAGGCCACCCGTAAGGTCAGCAGCAAAAAGACGGCCGTGAAGAAGGCCGCTCCCAAGAAGGCGGCAGGGAAGAAGTCCGCCAGCAAGAAGGCCGTCGCCAAGTCGACGGTCAAGCGGTCCACTGCCAGCAAGAAGGCGGCGCCGAAAAAGGCAGCCCGCCGCAAGTAAGCAGCACCGGCTCCGGCCCGGGCGCTGCCCGGGCCGGAGTCTCTTCGAAGTTGCCCGCCGCGCACCGCCTCCCGCCAGGGACTTTGCTCCCGCCCCGAGCCTGCGCCGCCGCACCGCCAAAGCGGAAATCCATCTCCCGCTCCGCTGCATCCAGATGGATTTCCCCTTTCGCGATACGCCTGTCGCACACCACCCGGCCGTCGCCCTAGCGACGCCCCAGCACAAAGAGAACACACCCATGACGATCAAGATCGAAAAGAAGATCAAGGGCTACCAGGTCGTCAAGCCCGAAGACAAGGCCGCCCCGGTCGCCGCCGCGCAGCCTGAAAAGAAGGCCGAGCCACGCCAGGCCGAAATCATCCAGATGCACGAGTCCGTCGAGCGCCCCGAGGCGCTGATCGGCTCCACCTTCAAGATCAAGTCGCCGCTGTTCGAGCACGCGCTGTACGTCACCATCAACGACATCGTGCTCAACCAGGGCACGCCGCATGAAATGCGCCGCCCCTTCGAGGTCTTCATCAACTCGAAGAACATGGACCACTTCCAGTGGATCGTCGCGCTCACCCGCATCATCTCCGCCGTGTTCCGCAAGGGCGGCGACGTGACCTTCCTGGTGGAGGAGATGAAGGCGGTGTTCGATCCGCGCGGTGGGTACTTCAAGGCCGGTGGCGTCTATATGCCGAGCATCGTGGCCGAGATCGGGGCGGTGATCGAGCAGCATATGAAGAACATCGGGCTCATCCATGATCCGGAGATGGATGAGGCGCAGAAGAAGCTGGTGGCCGAGAAGCGGGCCGCGTATGAGGCGGCTGCGGCGGGGAAGAAGGCGGCTGAGGCTGCCTCAAACACTGAGAGCAATGCCAGTGGGTTTCCGCCGGGGGCGACGTTGTGCGCCAAGTGCAATACGCAGGCGCTGGTGCTGATGGATGGGTGTCAGACTTGTTTGAATTGTGGGTATAGCAAGTGCGGGTGAGATAGCTTCCGCGAAGCAAGCGAGGCGGCAGTAATGCCGCCTTTTTTGTACACGCTGGTTGGTTAACAACCTAATTGCACATCAAGAGGGACTTTGAAATGGCTAGGTGTACAGCGCCAGTACGTGGACATAGCTCAGCGGCGGCGGCCGCAGCCTGTCCGGCATGCCGTTACCGAAGTAGCGGCTATGGTGGTAGGTCATATTCGGACTACTCGTACCCATCACACACTTCTTTTGGAGGCGGTAGCGGTGGCCGTAGCGGCAGCGGCGGGTCCAGCAGCGCAAGGCCGCGCTGGTCGCGAGCTGGTTCGTCTGTGTCTTACACGGTCGCCCAGGTGCAGGCGCTCACGCCCATCCGCCGCACATTCGAGAACCGAGCGACGTTGCCTGACCTCCGGGACGTCTTCCTTTGCCATGCTTGGGATGACCGGCAGGGCGCCGCGAAGGAACTACACGATTTGCTTGTGGCGCGCGGGGTCTCTGTTTGGTTCAGCGAGAAGGACGTTCTTCTGGGCCTACCCTTGATGCGCGCAATCGACAAGGGCTTGGCAAACTCGAAAATCGGCCTCGTGCTGGTGACTCCAGCCCTGCTGCGCCGCCTGCCTCAGGAGGGCATCGCCGACAAAGAGCTTTCGGCGTTGCTAGCGCGAGATCAGCTCGTTCCCGTCGTGCACAACACGACCTATGAGGCTCTTCGCGACGTCAGCCCGCTCCTTGGCTCGCGCAGCGGTCTAAGTACCGCAGAAGAATCAATGGCGGAGATTGCTGCGAAGCTCGCGGAGCTCGTGTCCCTTAATCTAAGCGAATGACTGTGCGCCATTAGTGAGCCTTGAGCGTAAGGAGTCCTCGTTACGAAAACTGGGAGCAAAGAAAAAAGTCGGATTGCTTCCAAAACGAGTTGCGCTCTGGCCCCCGTTATTTGTCTTCTTAATAAAGAGGGGAACTATGGATCACGAGATCCAGAAGCCGAGGCTATTCATAAGCCACGCGACTAGCGATGGTGAATTTGCAAACGCAGTGAAGGCGGAGATTGAGAAGGTCTTCGCAAACGGGGTTAGTGTTTTCTGCACTAGCTCCCCGGGTCCATGCCCGCGGGGACCGATTGGCTTACCGACATAGAAGACAAGCTCAACTCCGCTCAAGCTGTAATCGCTATCGTCACGGCAATAAAAGGGGACATGGCTAATTAAATGTGGGCCTCGGCCACTGTAGTTAATTTGCCACGTCCCCTTTTTTTGGGACCGGAGTACGCTTTTAAAAGCTCGACTGACCGCCGTTTTCGCTTTTTGTCGCACTCAGAGGATGGACAGGGGGACAAATATGCATCCGGATCACCTCCGCTATGCCAAGTACACGGGGCGCGCGCGTCTAGCCAAGGCGATCAACTCTCTCCTGGGAATCGTGGAGGGGATTGCGATAGACGGGCTGATCAATGGAACTGAGCTTGATTACCTGGACCTCTGGCTAGCAGAGCACCGGGAGCTGCGAGACCGACACCCGTTCAATGAGCTGGTCCCCGCCGTTATGTCCGCAATGGCGGGCCGAGTTCTCTCCCAAGAGGAACGGGAGGACATCGTTTGGTTGTGCGGTCGCCTGCGCTCGGAAGAGTTTTTCGACCGGGTAAGCGCTGACCTTCAGCGGCTCCATGCGGTTCTTGGTGGCGTCATCGCTGATGCCCGCATTTCGGAAGCTGAGCTGCGAGGCCTGTCTGATTGGATGGAACAGCGCCAGCATCTGAGATCCTGCTGGCCGTTCGATGAAATTGGCAGCCTGATCACTGCGGTTCTTGCCGACGGGAAGATCGACGAATTGGAGCACAAGACGCTGTTGTCATTCTTTTCTGAGTTCGTTGCACTGCAGGATGGGCGGACGATTACTAGTGCCCCGATATGCCAGGAAGGGTCGATCGTTGGACTCTGCGCAGTGAACCCCGAGATCGTTTTCGAGGGCCACGGGTTCTGCTTCACCGGGGCCTCGGCGCGTATGTCCCGCGCACAGCTTGAAGCGAAAGTGACTTCGCTAGGTGGCAAGACCTACGCATCTCCCTCGAAGAAGGTGAACTACCTTGTGATCGGGTCCGAAGGTAACCCCTGCTGGGCGTATGCATGCTACGGACGCAAGGTCGAGAAAGCGGTTGAGCTAAGGAAGGCAGGTGTTCGGGTGGCGATTGTTCACGAGGTCGACTTCCACGACGCCGCTCTCGACTATGCGTGAATAAAGGCGAAAGCCGGGTTCAGAGTGCACTTTTAAAAAGTCGACTCTGACCCTTGTTTTGGGCTGCCCCAATTACGCGCCGTTAGGCCAGTTGTTGCTCTCTGATCGTAACCGGTTCGAGGTAAAGGGGACGTGGCAAATTAAATGGAACAAACGGGACGTGGTGTCCGAGAGAGAGCAAGGTAAAAGGGGACGTGGCAAATTAAATGGGACGAACGGGACGTGGTGTCCGAGAGAGAGCAGACCTAGCCAGATCCCGTTTCCCCGGTCCCATCACCTCATGGCCTCCAGAGGGAATGGAGCGAATTAACCGCGAAGCTTCTGTCCCCTGCCCAGCATTTCGACGAACTGGGCGATCTTCCTGGCCCGGGTGTCCGCCTTCTCGACTAACGAGGTCAGAGCTCCTTCTTAGGACCTGATGTTATCCCTTCGAGGCCCACGTCCGCGCGGTGCTCGCCAGCAACAGGAACAGCTAGCGGGGCTAGGTTCACTCTGCTGCCACGTTGGTAAGTATGAGTTGGCGTGCTAACTAGGTCAGGACCGCAGTGAAGTAAGTAAAACAGGGGGTTTTACGATGTCGAAGTATGTAGTGCACTATGAAATGAGGAAAGCGAATGCGTCCGCTTCGTTCTCGAAGACGGCGGAGTGCGAGACCGAGCACGCGGCGATCCGAATCGCGGAGGCACAGGGCCGAAAGGATAGGCCCGGGTACGACTTTAATTTAAAAAGGGTGGAGAAGAAATAAATGAAACTCCCCTATTTCAAATTAAAAGATGCCCTCGGTGAAGTGAGGGATGGGTTTGCTTTCGGCGATAAGAGCGATAAGCTTTCCTCTGTGTCGAAGCTGATCGGGAAGACGGCTGCAAATGTAGGAATGTTAGCGGTCGAGCTCGGTGTGGAAGCCGTTAAGCGGGCTCCTGAGGTGGCTGGCAAAATGGCCAAGGACAATCTCGACTCAAAAGAACATCTAATGACGCCAGAGCAGGTCGAGAAGCATCGAGAGATGATCCTGCGCGGTGAGGAAGCTGAGAGGAGGCGTTTGGAGAAGGAGCAGGCCGAGAGGGAAGTCGATGCCGGGTAGAATCCGGTAACGGGTGATCCGGAATGAAGTGGATTGGGGAATTAAGGCCGTCTTAATCCAATAAAGGGGAGGAGGGCATTACCGAAATATAGGGGACGTGCTAATTAAATGTGGGCTCCGGCCGCCTCGCCACAGTTAATTTGCCACGTCCCCTTTTGTTGTTTCAGCCAGATCCCGTTTCCCCGCGAACCCGTTTTCCCATGACCTCATGGCCTCCAGAGGGAATGGAGCGAATTAACCGCGAAGCTTCTGTCCCCTGCCCAGCATTTCGACGAACTGGGCGATCTTCCTGGCCCGGGTGTCCGCCTTCTTGACGTTCTGGATCCGGTACAGCACGGAAAATCGATTCTGGCTGTCGAGTGTCGCGAAGAACGCCTTGGCCTTCGCGTTGGCGTCGAGCGCCTGTTGGAAGTCGTCGGGGACGGTGGATCGGCTGCGGACGAGTACGCCGCTTCCCAGCGCCCGTCCTGCTTGGCCCGGTCGATCTCGCGGAGCCCCGCAGGGCGCATCCGTCCCGCCGCGATCAGGGCTTCGGCCTTGGCCGTGTTGATCCTGGACCAGGGGCTCCTGGCGGTCCTGGGCGTGAAACGTTGGAGCCAATGGTGCTCGCTCTCCGCCTGCTTCTGGCCGTCCACCCAGCCGTGACAAAGCGCGCTCTCCAGTGCCTCGGCATAGGACACGGTCGGTTGTGCGGCCGTCTTCTTGGCAAGGCGCAGCCACACCCCCGGGGCCGCACTTCCGTTGAGCTCAAGCCAGGCGTCCCACTCGGCTTGTGTCTTGAAGGTCAGGGCCGGATCAGTCATGGAGGGTTCCAAGGGCATGACGGGTGGGAGTTCGCACTCGTCCACGGCGTCAGGTTCACTTCTCTGGCCAATGGAAGCAAACCTGACCCCGTTCGGGTTCGGTATACGGGCAGGAGTCGGCGCAGGACGTTCCAAGGGACTGATCGCTAGCTAGCGGCGTCCGGCTCACCCACCGCAAGCTAGCTGGGGCGTGGTGGCCTATGGGCGGGGCGGATGAGAACACCCAGCTTTGGCCAGGCGACCGCGGCAGCCGCGCGCTACGCTACAGCGCCCCACGACGGTCCAGCCCGATGTTCGCCTCGCTACCCACACCGCTGCGCGTCCCGCTTGCCATGCTCTTGCTTGCCGCCAACACGGTGGCGCATGTGGCGGTGCTGTTCGCGCTCACCCTGGTCAAGCTCGTGTTGCCATGGCGCGGCGCGCGTGTGGCGCTGTCGCGTGCGCTGGTGGCGATCGCGGAGAGCTGGATCGGGGTCAACGGCGTGTTGTTCGATCTGTTCACGCGCACGCGCTGGCGGATCGAGGGGCTGGCGGGGCTGCGGCCGGACGGCAACTACCTGGTGCTGTGCAATCACCAGAGCTGGGTGGACATCCCCGTGCTGCAGAAGACCTTCAACCGCCGCATCCCGTTCCTGCGCTTCTTCCTCAAGAGCCAGTTGATCTGGGTGCCGCTGCTGGGGCCGGCGTGGTGGGCACTGGATTTCCCCTTCATGAAGCGTCACTCGCGCGAGCAGCTGGCCAGGCACCCCGAACTGGCCGGCAAGGATCGCGAGACCACCCGCCGCGCCTGCGAGAAGTTCCGCCACATGCCGGTGTCGGTGATGAACTTCGTCGAGGGCACGCGGTTCACCCGCGCCAAGCACGCGGCGCAGGGTTCTCCCTACCGCCATCTGCTGCGTCCGCGCGCCGGCGGCGTGGCCTTCGTGCTCGACGCGATGGGCGAGGGCCTGCACGCCATCCTGGACGTCACTCTCGTCTATGCCGGCGGCGCCGGCTCGATGATGGACCTGATCGCCGGCCGCATCCGCGACATCCGTGTGCTGGTGCGCCAGCGTCCCATCGAGCCGGCCCTGCGCGGCGACTACGGGAACGACCCTGCCTTCCGCGAGCGCTTCCAGGCCTGGATCAACGCGGTGTGGGCGCAAAAGGATGCCGACGTGGAGCGACTGCTGGAAGGCTGAGAGCTGACGGCGGAACAACGGGGTCAGAGCCCCTTTTCTAAGCTCGCATTAGCTAACAGGGTCAGGCTCACTTTATTTGGGGGAGCAGCCTCTGTCCGCACTTTTCACTGAAATGGATCCTCACCGGTTGCTTCGGGGGCCAAAGGCCTTGTGTTGATGTCGAGCGGCTTGCGAACAAAACAGGGGCAGAGTGGACTTTCAAAGCCGACGCTGACCCCTGTTTTCGTGTCCTCACGGACGTACGTGGATGACCGTCTTCCCGCGGCTCCGCTTGGTCGAATTGAACGCGGCGATGGCATCGTCGAGGGTCGCGTTGCTGCCGATGTTCGTCCGCAGCCGGCCGTCGCGCACGCGCTGGACGATCTCGTTCAATTGCGCGCGGTCGGCCTCGACGACGAAGTCGATCGCCTTGCCATCGCGGGGCGGGACTTCGACCGGGCCGACCGCGGACACCAGCGTTCCCCCGGCGCTCACGAGCTCCGCGGAGCGCTTGCCGATGTCCCCGCCGATGACGTCGAACACCAGGTCGACCGCGCCGATGTCTCCCAGCGTGTCGTTGTCCAGGTCGACAAACTCGTGCGCGCCGAAGTCGAGCGCCTTCTGGCGGTCGGCAGCGCGCCCACTGCCGATGACGTAGGCGCCAGCTTCGCGTGCGAGTTGCGTCACCATCGTGCCGACGGCTCCCGCCGCACCGTGCGCGAGGACGCGCTGGCCCGACTTGAGGCGCCCGTGCTGGAACAGGCCTTGCCATGCGGTCAGTCCCGAGATCGGCAGGCTCGCCCCCATCGTGAAGTCGACATCGTCCGGCAGCGGTGCAAGGTTGCGGGCCTCGATCGCCACGTACTCCGCCAGGGTGCCGTCGCGATACCAGTCCGCCAGACCGAGCACCCGCTGTCCCACCGACAGTCCTGTCGTGCCGTAGCCGAGCGCGGTGACCACCCCGGCCACCTCGTGGCCGGGGATCGACGGCGTTCGATCACGGCCGCGGCGATCGGTCCAGGTCGAGGGCCACTCCAGCTCGGTCCCTACCCATCCAGAGGCGTGGATGCGTACGATGACGTCGTTTATGGCTGCCGTGGGTTCGGGTCGTTCGGACAGTTTCATCCCGGCCTTTCCGGCCGCCTGATCGGTCACGGTGATGGCTTTCATTGAGGTGTTCTCCTCCGCAATGGCAGGGGCGGCGTTGGAGCCCCTTCCTGGCCGGTGCTGCTGAACCTGATCCCTTGCCCACAGCAGGGAGCAGTCAGGACAGCCCACTCTGACCCTGTTTTCTTTAAGTCATGGCGATGAGTTGATGGGCCAGGCGTGAAATGAGGCTCGCCTGAAGCCAGCCCTGTTCCCGTGCCAGCCACCCGTTGCGAGGGCGTGCAGCCCCATCCCTTATGCTCGAGCGCTCCCGTTTGCGCCGGCCGCCTTCATGCATCCGCTCTTCGAAGAACTTGCTTACTGCCCCACGCCGATCGGGCCGGTCAGCCTGCGCCATCGCATGGAGCTGGTGCTCAAGCGCGAGGTCTACGAGATCAAGCTCGGCGACGAGTACCTGATGTCCAGCCTGTTTACCGCGTCGGAGGAGGCGCTGGCGCGGCTCGGGCTGGCGGCGCTGGCAGGCGACACGCTCGACGTGGTGGTGGGCGGGCTGGGCCTGGGTTACACAGCGCGCACGGTGCTGGAGGACGCGCGCGTGGCCTCGCTGGCGGTGGTCGAGTATCTCGATCCGGTGATCGCCTGGCACCGCAGCGGGTTGTTGCCGCTGGGGCCGGCGCTGACCGGCGATCCGCGCTGCCGTTTCGTCCAGGACGACTTCTTTGCCCTCGCGGCGTCGAGCGGAGGTTTCGATCCGCAACGGCCGGCGCGAAAGTTCGACGCAATCCTGCTGGACATCGACCACTCGCCCGAAGCGCTGCTGGACGAACGCAGCAGCAGCTTCTACCGACCCGAGGGCCTGCAGGCGCTGAGCCGGCATCTCAAACCTGGCGGCATCTTCGGGCTGTGGTCCGACGAGCGTCCCGATCCCGCCTTCACCGGGCGGCTGGCCGGCGTGTTCGCCGAAGCCTGGGCCGAGCCGGTGACGTTCGACAATCCGCTGCTCGGCCAGCCCTTCACGCAGACTGTCTACCTGGCACGCGCGCGGCAATGAGGCGGGTCACGACACCGTCCAGTGGATACGAGGTCGGTGCGCAAGTGCGCGTGCATGGCTGGGCTCCCGGCAAGGAGGCGAGTGGCTCGGAGCGCGTCCGTCCTGCGGTACGCGGCGAGCCATGACGTCCCATCCACCCGGCGTATCGTGCCGCCACACGACACACGCAGAACTACAGAACTGGTCAGAGCCCCTTATAACAGTGCGCTCTCCTTTGCTGCGCATAGGCGCGTGAGTGCAAGAGCTCTTGTTGCGCAATGCCGGCGTTCTGCGCAGTTCGGCGGCGCCACAGAAATCGGCGACAAAGCGATTGAGCACGATGCTCAAAGAAGACCCACTGAGCGCTCACCTGCAGAGGGCGCGCTCGTTTCGGAAAGTCGGCTCAGAACCTTGTTGCCGGCGAGTAGACTGCCCCGACCACGCCGGCACTGAATGGCGTCGCGCTGAGGAGACGCAGGTCGGTCGGGCGGGAGAGGCCAGTGAACAGTGGCTGGCCCTCGCCCAAGACCACCGGATGGATTGCCAGCCGGTACTCGTCGACCAGGCCACTGGCGACCAGGCTGCGAGCGAACCGTACCCCGCCATGCGCCACCATCGGACCGCCCTGTTGCGCCTTGAGTCTGTGGATCTCCTCGATGAGGTCGCCGCTCGCCACCGTGGGTGCGGCCCACGACCTCAGGACTTCCTCGCTGGGCTCGATCCCTGGACGCCCTGCGGTGAGCGCGGCATCGGCATCGGCGGTCCGGTCCACCCGCGTACCGTCCTCAATACCAGTCCGGGAAAACACGACCTTGGGAAGCTCGTTCATCGATGCGGAGAAGGGCGTGTCCGAGTACGGCCAGAACGCAGCCATTTCGCGATAACTGCCACTGCCGATCAGATGCACCCCCGCACTTCGCAGCGTGTCCAGGACCCATGCCCTGGAATCGGGACTCGAGGATCGGAACACCCAGTCGAGCTCGCCGTTGGGGCCCGCGACGAAGCCGTCGAGCGAGATGGACATCTTGAGTACGAGCTTTCGTTGTGCCGCGTCGGAGTTGGTCATGGATTTCCTTGGATGAGCGGATAGTTGGGAGGAGCGCGGTGGATGGGCGCTGGTGAGAACGGGTGAGCCAGGTGAAAGCACGGCTTTCTAGCCAGTGCGTGGTAGCGACGAGTGACGATGATGGAGTTCGACACCTCGCATCATGCTGATTGGAGGTTCCCCTAAAAGGGACGGAGGGCATTAAAGCGGCATAATTCCCTCCCTCCCTTTTGCAAGAGCGCTCGGGGCGAAACAGCCTCCGTGAGCCATCGCTTCACTTACATCGTCGGATGGTCGGTGGTATACGGACGGTGGGTGAGGAACGGATGGTTCACTGCCGACTATCGCGCCGGCTGCCACAGGAGATGGAACATGGGTATGAAAGGAGCATTTTTTGTCGTGGGCCTCGCACTGCTTGCGCCTGTCGCATTCGCTCAGCAGCAGTCCACCAAGCCGCCGATGTCGACCAGCCAGCTACAGCAGTTGCAGAACGCGCAGCGGGAAGGCGCGCACAACGCGAAATCCATGGAATTCGCCAATCGCCAGGCGGACAGGGATGCGCTGGCCAACCTGGCCAAGCTGCGGGCCGGTCTGGCCCAGTCCTGGCAGCAGATGGGGCTGTCGCCCGAGGCAGCCCGGCGCGTCGCGGACAGCTACGACCCCGAGTTCGCCGCGCGGATGCATCACACCTCGCTGCGTGGCAAGACCGATGCGCAGGTTGCGGACATGCTGCGCAACGCCGTGGCGTCGAACCGCTTCCTGGTGGCCGACCAGCTCCTGATCGACTACCAGCGGCAGAAGCTCAGCCTGCGCGAGCTGGCAGCCGGCGACAAGAACGAATCGGTGAGCGGAAGGTAAGTTCATCCAGGGAGCAGGCGGTGTCCGCTCCCGTTTTCACGGTGGGAAACGTCATCTCTTTATTGCGGTGCGCTGTCTGATCTTTTGCGCATCGGCTGACCGCGACCCGCGCGTGACCTTTCGGTGCGCTTTCGGTACAACTCGTCGACAACGGAGTCTAAATCCTTTGGCGTCGCAGGCCTCATCGCCGGCAGCGCCGGCCATCGTGGGGAGGTTGGCAATGAACAGGAGATTTCTTGCCTTGGGGCTAACATTGCTTGCGCCGGCGGCATTTGCGCAAACAGCCGGGAAACTGGACCCGGGTTCGGAGAGCCAGGTCGCGCAGCAGCAGCAGATGTGGGACAGGCAACTGCAAAGTGCCGCACACAATACGGAGCAGGCGGAGCGCCAGGCCTGGCTAAGGTCGCTGGCCAACCTTGCCAAGCTTCGCATCAAGCTTGCCGAAGCATGGCAGGACATGGGTATGACGCGGCAGGGTGCGAAGCTGGTGGCCGACGCGTACGACCCCGAAGTGGCCGCGCGCATGCACCATGAACCGCTGCGCGGCAAGAGCGACCAGGAGGTCGCGGCGATGCTGCAGGCTGCCATCAGGGAAGAACATTTCCTGACGGCCGATCAGCTGCTGATCGATTACCAAAGGAACAAGCTCAACCTGGGTGCAAACCAGGCGCCCGCCGTGAACTGGTGAGCTGATAGGGTCCAGGCTGAAAAGCCAGCGGAGTCCCTTCGGCGGCCCCTTGCTGGGCGGAACCTGGGGGACCTCAGGAAACGAGGCACTCAAGTCCGTGCGCGCTCGATGCGCCTGACTCTTTCCACCAGAACGACAACGGCGGCGCGATCCGGATCGGATGGAAACAGGAGGGCCGTCCGGGAGGCTGTTGGAGTCCTTGGCTTGACCTTCACCCCTCGTCGTTCGTCCCCGCCGGTCCGCGGTTCATCACAGCGTCCCGTCAATCAGTCACTTGACTCGGGACGCGCGGCCCGGCGCGCCGCAGCATGGTTGCCCATCACCGGGTCGCCCACGATATCCACGCCCTGCGTGTCTCTCCGGCGCGGGCTTCCGGCGAAACCCCGGCCAAGCTCTTCAACGCGTTCCTGATTGTCACTTTGGGGAAACCGATGCCACTCGTCTTCGAACAAGGATTGCGCCTTACCTGGATCGTGCTTCTGGGCTACTGGCTGTGGGCCTCGCGAGGGGCCAAGCGCCCGACGATGCAGGAGCCCCTGACCGTGCGGCTGGTCGCCTACTGGCTGCCGTTGCTGGTCGCCGTGCTGCTGCTCGGCCCGGGTCCCTGGTTCGGCCATTCCCTGCTGCGGGAGCAGTTCGTGCCGCACAGCGTGCCCGTATACGCGACCGGTCTCGGGCTCGCTGTCGCCGGGGCGGCGCTGGCGATCTATGCGCGCGTACTCCTTGGGCGGAACTGGAGCGCCACGGTGCAGCTGAAGGACAGCCATGAGCTGGTCCAGAGCGGGCCGTATCGGCGGGTCCGACACCCGATCTATACGGGGCTGCTGCTGCTGTTCCTCGGCAACGCCGTCATGGTCGGCGACTGGCGCGGTTTGCTCGCCGTGGCCATCGTCTTCGTGTCGTTCTGGCGCAAGCTGCGGCTGGAGGAGAAGTGGCTCGGGCAGCACTTCGGCGCGGCCTACCAGACGTACCGGCAGCAGACCAAGGCGCTGATCCCGGCAGTTCTCTAGTCAGGACGCGTCACCGGGACCGCATGGCCTGCCGGCAAACGGACGCTCCGGCGTCCTCGTGGACGAACATGAACGACCGTCTTCTCCGCGTGGCTCAGCGTGGCGCCGGGCCACGAGGGAACGGGAAGGAACGGATCAACCGGCCCCAGGACCTTCGTCCTCGGGCCAATGCACCTCTGGCAAACACTCGAAGCCGGGGCGCGCGAACAGGTAGCCCTGGAAGAGGGTCACGCCCAGCGCTTGCAAAGCCTGCCACTCGCCCATCGTCTCTATGCCCTCGGCGATGACGGCGACGCCCAGTTCCTCGCACATGGCCAGGTTGTGGCGCACGATGCACCGGCGCACCGGATCCTGGTCGATACCCCGGATCAGGGCCATGTCGAGCTTGATCCAGTCCGGCCGGATGTCCGCCAGCAAAGCGAGGCCGGAATAGCCGGCACCGAAGTCGTCCAGCGCCGTGAGAAAGCCGTGCCGACGGTATTCGGAAACGATGCTGGCCAGGTGGCTGCGGTCGCGCGCCTGCTCGTGTTCGACGAACTCGAACATCAACCGCTCGGTGGGAAAGCCAACCCGGTTGGCGGTGGCGAGCGTCGCGCGCAGGCAGGTGGCGGCCTGATAGACCGCATTGGGCAGGAAGTTGATGCTCAGGCGGCAATCCACGCCCAGCCTCGCGGCAAGGGAGACCGCCTTGACCCGGCAAGCCTGGTCGAAGCGGTAGAGATTGTTTGCGTCCAGCTGCTCCAGCACGCCCGCCGCGCCGCTGCCGTCGAGGCCACGCACGAGTGCTTCGTAGGCGAACACCCGCCGCTGCCGTGGCTCCACGATGGGCTGCAATGCCATGCTGAAATCGAAGCCCAGCGCTTCGCCATCGCGGCATGCGCCGCAGCTTGAGGTGGGTTCCATGGATCGCGTCTCCCTGATGCGTCGGCCACTGTGTCCGAAGAAGCGTGCGATCAGGTGAATGCGACGGCCCTGAGCCGCTCGATGCCGGCGCGGCCGTGCAGGTCGTCTCCGGGCGGCCCGGCACGGCATGACCCCTTGATTCGGTCGCGGTCCGATAAGGGTTTTCGTCCAGCCGGTCCGCGGTGACCACGGCGGACGCCGTCGATGAGGTGCGGGTCATCGCGCGAAAGTAAGCGGGCGGGCTGAAGGTGCCGGGTCGGTTGCCCGGGCGCGATCAACCTCGCCCCTTTTGCGCTCTCGCTCGTTCGATTACGGTCCGGACGTCGCTACGCTGCGCGGATACCGACGCAGGTGATAGACTCGATGCACGTGGCCCGCGCCGAGCCAGCCGCCCAGTGCCGCGGCCAGCAGCCCGAGCAGCAGGCTGATGAAGGCCGTCCACATCGCCATCGCGGTGTAGTGCGCGGTCTTGTCGGCGGCGGCCTTGAGCTCGGCCTTGGCGGCGTCGACCTGGGGCGACAGGCTGCGCACGCTCTGCTCGGCGTCCGCCGGGGACATGCCCGTGGTGCCGGCGAGCACCGCGCTGGCGGTGTCGGGATGGTTGGCCAGCAGCGCGGTGCTGATCGAGGCAACTGCCGCCGGGTCGGCCGCGGCGTGCGCGCCGGCGCCCCCGGCGTTGATGATCCGCTGCGCGACCTGGCCGTGCAGGCGAACCATCGCGTCGCTGCTGGCGACCATGGCCTGGCTGTCGCCGCGGCCATGGTCGCCAGATGTACCGATGCCTGCCGCGGCGCCGCCGAGCATGGCGCCGCCGGCCGCCGCGCCGGACAGGCCGAGCGCCAGCAGCAGGCCGCTCATCACGATCGCCAGTCCCCACACCGTGACCCCGTGCATGCAGCCGACGGTGGCGTCGTCGCGGCCATCGAACCAGCTGGCGAACATGCCGCCGAGGAACAGCGACGCGATCCAGGTCAGCGCCACCCAGATCACGGTGCCGATGCCGATGCCCTTGGCGGTCGCCGCTGCATCGTTCGGGTCGAACATCTGGAACCCGAACGCGAGGCCGGCGACGTAAAGCACCAACGCGATGCCAGAGGCCACCATCCAGCCCGCGATCACCGCGCCCCAGCGCAGCGAGGGGTGCGCGTTCACATCCAGCACGGATGCCTGTTGCACTTCGATCGGAGTCATGTCCGTTCCTTGAGCGCGTTCGAGGGTGGCTGGCTTACGCGCAGCCGCGGAGTAGGCCGAAGATGATCAGGATCGGCAGCGGCACGCCCAGCAACCAGAGCAGGACATAGCCAATGCCGCCCCGCTGCGCGGCGCGCCAGCTGCGATAGGGATTGATGGAGAAATGCATGGGTCGCTCCCGGTGGAAAGGCAGCGAAGCGTTCAGCCCGCTGCCGACACGGCAACGCTGATCCCGGCGGCGTGGAAAGGTGGTGACGGATGCATCAGCGCCAGGTCAGCATTGCGCCACGCGGGCGGCAAACGCACGGTTCACGTCCCTGTTCCGACGTGCATTAAGGGGCGGCATCGACGCCGCGGAGCGCCGGCCATCGCCGGGAAGCGGCCGGCTCGCGCCGCGGCGCTTCGCCCGTTCGGTAGAATGACTGCTGGACCTCTCTCCGGCAGCTTTCCGATCGCCATGGATATCCGCGCATCGCACGCCGATGTTTCCTTCCGTGACGCCTTGCCGGGTGACGTCGCTGCGCTGCCGCCCGTGGCGCGGCGCATCTTCACCGAGACGTTCGGGGCCCGCTTCGCGGGTGCGGACTTCGATGCGTTCTGCAACGCCGCCTATGACCCTTTGGGAACGATGGCCCGTGACCTGGCCGACCCCTTTATCGGTTGGCGCATCGCCGAACAGGCGGGCGTGCCCGTCGGCTACGCCAAGCTCCGTTCGTGGTCGGGGTCGCCCGGCGAGGCGGGGGCCATGGAGTTGCAGCAGATCTACGTGCTTTCTGCCTGGCACGGCAAGGGCGTTGCCGAAACGCTCATGCATTGGGCGGTGGGCGAGGCGCTCGCGCGGGGCGCACCGTCGCTTTACCTGACGGTGTTCGACCACAACGAGCGCGCCAAGCGCTTCTATGCGCGGCACGGGTTTAGCGAAGTCGGGCACTGCGCGTTCCGGCTCGGCGACCAGGTGTACGACGACCGGGTGTGGCGCCGGCCGCTCGGCTGAAGACGCACCGCCAGGCCCCAGGCCCGCGACAGGCTTCGGGTCAACACAAGTTGCGTGGATGATGGGTTCCGGCTGGCGGCACGTTCGCCGCGCCGCCCTACAACACAGGCGAGGGGAGGACACCATGAGGAACGCACGTAGCGGTTTTGCGGCTTGGGTGGCGGTGTGGGTGCTGGTACTGGCTTTGCCCTGCCAGGCGGCGCGGGCGGGCGAGGTGAAGAAGCCGGCCTCGTTGGCGTGGGTCACCCCGGCGGTGGCCGGTTACGGCAAGGTCCACCCGCGGCCGGACGCGGCGGTGCAACCCGACCCGGCCGCCGACTACCGCATCTTCGTGCGGGTGACCGACGACGGTAAGCATCCGCGCGAGCGCATGCACGCGCTGGATCGGCTGGCGCGGCTGGTCAACGTGATGGCCGTGGCCAAGGTGCCGCCGTCGCACGTGCACATCGTGGCGCTGCTCGATGGGGAAGCTTCGCTCGCCTCGGCAACCGACGAGGTCTATCGGCGTTACACCAAGGTGGCGAAGAACCCGAACCAGGCGATCGTGCACGCCCTGCACCAGGCCGGCGTCCAGCTGCTGGTGTGCGGCCAGGCGCTCGCGATGGAGAACCTGCCCGACAGCGCGGTCGTGCCGGACGTGACCGTCAGCCTGTCCGCACTGACCGATGTCGTGGTCTATGGGCAGAAGGGCTACATCTACATGGAACTCTGACCGGCGCGCTTGCCGGCGCGCAGGTTCACCGATGGCGCCCTATGCCGGGCAACTAAAGACCGGCCTGGCCGACCGCAGCGCCGCGTACCGATTGCTGCAACTGGTGCGCGAACACGTCAGCCGCCAGCAGAGCCTGCTCTTCGGTCTCGAAAGGCAGGTCGGCGCATTCCGGCAGGTGATCTGCGATCTGCACGACGATGGTGTATTCGCCGTCATTGATCTTGTTGAGCCACGCGATGTACGGCCCAAGCTCGGTGTACCGGTCGCATCTGTGGGTGCTCATTGCGATCTCCCCGTGCTGTTCGGTGCATCCATGGTGCGCGTCGTGGTCGAGGGGCAGCAAGCGCGGCAGGGAAAGTCGGGGTTGTCGGGAAGGCGCACGAGCACGCGTGCCGGAACACGCGGTCTCGGGTCTACTTCAGGCGCTGGATAAGAGCCGGCTGTATGCCGCACGCTAGTCCCGGTTGCGTACCAGTGGCGGGAAGGGGAGGTGGCCGCGACGTGAGCCGACTCGGCACTACGGCAGACAGGGACTGGATGGCCCCGCAAGCGTCGATCACCTTCAGTAAGGTGGCGCCTTGCGCTGCCGTTGCGCCCTGGCCGCCTCGACCCACCAGTCGAGGTCGTCGGCGAAGCGGGCAAACGAGCGATCCAGGAATTTGCCGGCCTCGCCGATGGGCTCGCCATCGGAGTCGAGCGTCTGGGTGACCGGTCCCACGGTCACCGTGCTGGAGATGACCACCATGCCCATCTCCGAGAGCGTGCCGTGCCAGAGCAGGTTCGAGCGGGCGCCGCCGATCCGGCCGGCCGAATAGCTGACGATGCCGGCAGGCCGCCAGAACCACTCCTCCAGGAAGTGGTCGGTGAGATTCTTCAGGCCCGGCTGCACGCCCCAGTTGTACTCGCCGGTGACGAACACGAAGCCGTCCGCCGCGCGGATCTGCCCCGCCAGGGTCTCCATCGCCGCCGGGGCGGTTCCGGGCGGGTACTCCTTGTACATCCGGTCGAGCATGGGCAGGCCGACGCGCTGGGCGTCGATGAGCTCGGCGTTCGCACCCCGCGCGGCCAGCCGGCGTGTCACGTACTCGGCCAGGCGGATGCCGGCGCGATCGGAACGATAGGAGCCGTAGAGCACGAGGATGCGGTCGGACATGGCGTTCTCGGTGCGCTTACTGCGAATCGGCAGGACGCACATCATGGCACCGGTTGCGCGGTGTGCTTGATTCCCAGGCCGGTGTCCGGGTTTGGGCGCCCGTTGTTCTCGGGGCCGGGTACGCGCCATTGCTACCGCAAGCGGAGGGCGTCACTCCGCGCCAGCGCACCGCTCGCCGACTTCTAGGCAGGCACCTGCAGCAGATCGAGCACGTCCACGCCCAGGACGTGGGCCACCCGCTCCAGCCCGTCGATGGAGATGTTGGTGACGCAGCGCTCCAGCTGCGACACGTAGGTGCGATGGAACTCTGCCAGTTCGGCCAGTTGCTCCTGGCTGAGTTTCCTCGCTTTGCGCAGGCGACGGATGTTCGCCGCCACGCGCTCGCGGGCGCTCGGTAGGGAGATAGGCGAGGACTTGGAAGGCATATGCCCCAGCCTGGCCATCTACTGGCTTGCGTTCTACAGAATATAAGTCTACTGTGTATTACTCTACTTAGATAGCGCGCCGGCGTGCGTGCGCGAAACGGCACAGGGGCTACGCCTGAAGTCGCTTTCCCCTCCTTCGAGGTGCGCCCCCGGTTGCGCCGCGGAGGACAGCGAGACGAAAGCAGACGGTGCGGTGACGGCTCCTGGCGCGGTGCAGCCGCGCATGCGGAAAGCGCACGCAAACCAATTTCGCCCGATGACCGTGTCGCCGCTTCAGGCAACACGCGAAAGAGGGTCAATCCAGGGGAAAGCAAAGGGACGCAGCATGAAGACAAGTACGTTACGCAATGCCATTTCCGTTGCCTTGTTCGCCGCCACTGCTGCCGCAACCGGACTGGCACTCGCCGACGGGGCCGCCTCGGCCACCTCGACGCCGAACCAGCCAGCGGTGGCCGATGCATCGACAGCCATCGACTTCGATCTTCCCGCAGGCACGCTCGCCGCAGCGCTCGATGCCCTCGGTTCGCAGAGCGGCCTGCGATTGGACTATCCAGCCGAGCTGGTCGCAGCGAAGCAGGTGAGGGAGGTCCGCGGTCGCATGAGCTGGCGCGAGGCACTCGGCCGCCTGCTGCAGGGTAGCGGGCTCAGCTACCGGCAAACCGGTGGCGGCACCGTCGTGATCCAGCGCACGCAGGAACGCACCATCCCTGGCTGGCGCGCCGCCTCCGCGGCCTCGGCCGCGACGACCTCGCCGACGGCGCCCGCGGTGGGCAACCTTGCGACCATCACCGTTACCGGCACGCGCATCCGTGGCGGCACTACGCCATCGCCGGTCATCACAATCGGCCGCCAACGGATCAAGGAAGAAGGTTTCGCCGACCTCGGCGAAGTGATCCGCAGCGTGCCGCAGAACTTCTCCGGCGGTCAGAACCCGGGCGTCGCGGCGGGCGCGGCGGCTGGCGGCCCCAGCGACCAGAACATTACCGGGGGCTCGGGTCTCGACCTGCGAGGGCTTGGCCCGGACGCGACCCTGACGCTGCTCAATGGGCGCCGCATGTCCTATGGCGGATTCGCCCAGGCCGTGGACATAAGTGGCATTCCGGTGGACGCCGTCGATCGTATCGAGATCGTGCCGGACGGCGCATCGGCGATCTACGGCTCTGATGCGGTCGGCGGCGTAGCCAACGTGATCTTGAAGCGTGACTTCAAGGGAGTGACGGCGGGCGCGCGCTATGGCGGCGCCACGGACGGAGGCCTGGTTACTCACGAGTACAACGCCACCGTGGGCACCGCCTGGGATACCGGTGGCTTGCTGGTGGCGGGAAAGAAATCCTCCAACGACCCGATCTATTCGGACCAGCGTGATTACACCCAGTCGATGTATCGGCCCTCGACGCTCTGGCAGGGCAACGATCTACGTAGCGGCTTGCTCAGCCTGCATCAGTCAATAGGCGAGGATGCGGAACTGCACCTGGATGCACTCGGCAGCAGGCGGGATATCCAGACCGACCTGTCGTACGGCAGCGTGTATTACCCCTACCAGGCGCACACGCACTCCACGCTGGTGGCGCCGGGCCTGGATCTCTGGCTCGGTGGCGACTGGACGCTCACGCTCGGCGCCGCCATAGGAAACGAGAAGACCTCGTATGCCCAGCCGACGGTAGCCAGTGCGACGGGGGTTGCCGTTGCCAACAGCCTAGGCGCCTACACCAACAAGAGCCGCAGCTACGAGATCGGGGCAGAAGGCCCGCTGTTCACCGTGCCGGGCGGTGAGGCGCGACTGGCCGCCGGCGTGGGCTATCGCGACAACCGCTTCCTCGCCCAAAGCCTTACCCGGCACACGATAACTGCCGATGGCGGCCAAGGCAGCCGCTATGCCTATGCCGAGTTGAGCCTGCCGTTGATCGGGCCGGGGCAGGGGAGTGGTGGTGCGGATCGCCTGGCGTTGACCGGCGCGGTGCGCACCGAGGACGGCGACTACGGCACGGTGACCACGCCCAAGCTCGGGATCATCTATGCGCCTAGCGCCGATGTGTCGCTCAAGGCGTCGTGGGGCAAGTCGTTCAAGGCGCCCACGTTGTTGCAGCGCTATTCCACCCAGACGGGCATCTACTACACGGCGGCGACGTTCGGGGGTACCGGCTACCCGGCGGATGCCACGGTGTTGTGGCTGTCGGGCGGAAATGCCGACCTGCGCCCGGAGCGTGCCCGCACGTGGAGCGCTTCGCTGGCGTTCCATCCGGAGGCTCTGCCCGGCCTGGATACGGAACTGACCTGGTTCGATATCGACTACGGCGAACGCATCCTCCAGCCCATCACCTCTTACGACGTGTTCGGCAACTCGGTCTACGCCGACTTCGTCACGTACGGACCGACCGGAGCCGCGCAGGCGACTGCGCTAGCTGGCGTCAGCGACTTTTTCAACTACGTAGGAACGCCTTACGACGCCAGCAAGGTGGTGGCGATCATCGATGGCAGGTTCGTCAACGCATCGCGGCAACGGATCAAGGGAATCGATCTGTCCGGGTCAAACCGCTTCGACCTTGGGGCGGGACGGTTGACGCTCCGCGGGTCGGCCAGCTGGTTGCACAGCACCCAGACCCTGACAGCTGCTCAGAGCCCCTACGACCTGGCCGGCACGCTGTTCCACCCGGACAGGACCAGCATCCGGGTTGGCGCCGTCTGGAACCAGGGCGGCTTCACCGCCAGTCTGTTCGGAAATTACAAGAGCGGAGTGAAGAACACCGCCGATGGCCGCAAAGGGGCGTCGTTCCTGACCTTCGACAGCGCGCTGCGCTACGACACCGGCGAGGGCAGGGGATTGCTCGGCAACACGGCATTCGAGCTTGCCGTACAGAACCTGCTCAATCGGGCACCGCCACTGTATGCCGTCACCTCGTTGGCTTATGCGCCCTACGACTCGACCAACTATTCGGCGGTCGGACGCTACCTGAGCCTTTCCGTGTCCAAGCACTGGTGACGCTCGCCGGTTGCCTTGCGCAACCGGCGTTTCCGAGAGGTTGGAGAGAGGCCTATGTTCGTCATGAAGCGCATTTCGCGGCTGCTGATCGTGGCCGTCGCCTTGCTAGTAGCCTGCGTGTCCGCGTGCCATGCCTCCGTCGTGTCGTCCCGTCAGTTGTTGGAGGTCGTTGACATCGATCGTCCGGCGGTGTCGCCGGACGGCCGCAGTGTGGCGTTCCGGATCGAACGCGCGTCGGTGGAGCGCAATACCTACGACACCGTCTGGTACGTGCAAGGCCTGGACGACCGATGGCCCGGGCGCGTGGCCGAGGGCGGCGTGCCGTTGCGCGATTCGGCAGGAGGGTCGTTGCCCGCAACCGCGGTGTGGTCTGCCGATGGCCGCTGGATCTACTACCGCGCCTTGATCGGCGGAAAGATCGAAGTCTGGCGCGCAGCGGCGGACGGCTCCGGCGCGGAGGCGGTGACACATGACGCGGCGGATGTGCGTGATTTCGTGCTGGGGAAGGGCGGTCGCGTTCTCAGGTACTGCGTGGGTGCGACACGCGAGCAAGTCAGATCCGCGGAACGGGCCGAGTACGATAACGGCATCCACATCGACCGGACCGTGCCGATCGGCCAGAGTTTGTTTCGCTCCGGCTACGTCGGTGGGCGCATGGCGACGCAGCGCTTTGGCAAGATTTGGTTCGACCGCATCTCGTTGCTCGACGACGTCCCGGACCGCTGGAAAGAGGTGGATCTCCGAACGAAGGTGATCCGGGAACTCGCTGCCGCCCCTGCAGGTAGCAACAGAGATGTGAGTCGTGACAAGGGACATCCGAACGCGTGGCGCATGTCGCGTGCAGCCGACGAGGGCCGGGTGGCGATCCTGACCCGGATCGGTGATCGACAGGGCTTGCGCCTCAAACCGGAGGTCAGGCTGTCTGCTTCGTTGCCAGGAAGTGGTTCGCACGAGACCGTGTGCCAGGCTGCATCGTGCACAGGCAAGGCGATCACAGGAGTGCAGTGGCGCCCCGACAGCGACGAAGTGCTGTTTACCATTTCGGACCCGAATGCGGGACTGGCGCAATCCATCTATCGCTGGAACGTCAGGTCCGGCGTGGTCCTTCCCGTGGCGCGTTCGTCCGGCTTGCTCAATGGCGGGCGGGAAACCTCCAGCCAATGCGGGGTGTCCCCTGCGGCGATGGTGTGTGTGAGTGCGACCGCCAGCCAGCCCCCACGCCTGGAGCGGATCGACCTGGAGACGGGAGCCCGTCGCGTGCTGTTCGAACCCAACGCGGCGCTCGCGCAGGAGATGGCGACATCCGGCACGGTGCGTCTGCTTCGATGGAAGAATGCAAAAGGGCAGGTGTTCACCGGGCAGTTCTATGCGGCGAAGAACCGTTCCGGGGCCAGGCCACCGCTGTTCGTGAACTACTATCAGTGCGCCGGGTTTGTGCGTGGAGGCGTCGGCGACGAGTGGCCGTTCGCAAGCCTGGCAGCACATGGAATATCAGCGCTCTGCATCAATGCCGCTCCCTATCTCGTCGATGCGGTTGATCGCTACAACGAGGCGCTCTCTGCCGTCCAGAGTGCGGTCAAACTGTTGTCGGCGCGTGGCCAGATCGACGCCGCGAAAGTGGGCATGGGTGGACTGAGTTTTGGCAGCGAAGTCACGCTCTGGGTGGCGATGCGTTCCCGGCTGCTTTGCGCGGCGTCGGTCAGCACGCCGTCGGTGTCTTCTCTTTATTACTTGTTCGGATCCCTCAAGGGGAGCAGGTTCGAGAACGGGTTGAAGGAGCTTTGGGGGCTGGGTTCTCCTGAGCAGACACCGGACCGCTGGCGCCTGCTGTCTCCTGAGTTCAACCTGGACAGGCTGACGGCTCCCATCCTGTTCCAGACGCCCGAGCAGGAATACCTGTATGCGCTCGATTACGAGATTCCGCTGATCCGCGAGCATCGTGCGGACCTCTACGTGTTCCCCAACGAGCCGCATCAGAAGTTCCAGCCGAAGCACAAACTTGCCGTGTACGAAAGGAACCTCGACTGGTTCCGGTTCTGGCTGCAGGGTTACGAGGACGCGGCGCCCTCGAAGCAACCGCAGTACGCGCGCTGGCGTGCCATGCAGGGGCCTGCCGGGCAGGCCGGGTCAGCGGCTCCCTGACTCGCCACGGGCTGCCAGTTACGCATGGTTCCTCACCCAGTTCTCGATCATGCACAGGTCGAAGATCCGCATGAATGATCGGTCGCGGGCGGGCAGTGGGCTTTCCAGGAAAAGGCTCAGTTCGCGCGGATCGAGCAGGCCCTGGGAGCGGAGATGGCCGTCCAGCAGGAAGTGACCGATCGTCGCCTTGTTCTTGCGGTACACCGCGAAGGTGTAGTTCATGAAGGTGCCCTTGCTTCGCCGGTTGAGCACCTCGTGTGGGAGCTGCCCCGAGAAGGCGGACCGGGCGATGGAGCGATTCTGCCCTCCTGATATCCACAGCCAGCTCGGTACACGGAGACAGGCCTCCATGACAGGCTGCGAGAGCAGGGGAAAGCGCACTCGCCGGCCGCCCGATCGGAGCGTGCTGTCACGGAACAGCTGAGTGCCCGCGAGTTCGAAGATTCGCTCGCGATCGCCAGGAAGCACGTGGGGTGGCGCCGAAAACCACGGGTGCATTTCAAGAGGAAGGGCCACGCCGGTTCGCAGCAACCACTGGCCATCGGGTTTGCAGGGGCCTTTGGGAGTGCGATACAGCTTCCGCAGCGCCAGCCGCGCCGCCTTTGCGACAGTGCAGCCATGCAGCCTGCTCAAGTCGACAATGGCCCTGTAGCCTGCTGTGAGCCCGCGTGCCCGGAAGGCGTCTGCGGCAGGAGCAGCAGACTTGAGGTAGCAGAAGACCGTATCGCCGCCTCCCCCGGAGAACAGGCTGTTCACTCGCTGCAGCTCTGCTGCATTGTCCATGGCACGCGCGACCGCACGACCCAGCGCCCATGCCGCAGGACGCAGCGAGTGCCGTGGCAACCGAAAATCGATGTCCGCCTCTGCAAAATCGAGCATCTGCTCCAGCAGTTTGGTGCCAAGCTGTCTTGCGATCTGACTCGCATACCTGCGTTCGTCGGCGCCGGGCAACGGTGTGATGGCTGTGCAACAGGCCATTCGCGTGCGCGCATTCGCGAGGCAGGCGCCGACGATCGATGAATCCAACCCCCCGGACAGCTCGAGCAACAGGCTGCGGTCGGTCTCGGCCATGGCGCGGACCACCGAAGTCGTGGCGTCGCGAATGGTCTGCGCCGCGGCAACGGGATCGCTCTGCCGCTCGGCTGGCGTGACGAAGTGCCAAGGGGACCAGCCCAAGCCGGTGGACGACTTCTGCCCTTCGACCGAGAGCATGCAGCCGGGGAGCAGTTCGCTGATGCCGGCAAGACCGGTGCGCGCGATCTTGATGTGCGGATAGAGCAGGCAGTGGCGCACGAAGTCCCAATCGATCCGGTCGCGATGGAGGCCCAGGCGAGAGGCGATGGCCAGGTCGGAGGTGATGAATCCGTTGCCGCCGCGCAGTGAATAAGCGCAATCCACGCCACCGGATGGATCTCGCAGGACGGTGGTGCCCCCGTCGTCGGAGGGCTGGAACAGTAGATATTCGCCCCAGTAGTGGTCCAGAACATGCTGCCGGATTGCAGCCTGCGTCGGCAGATGCCGAAGACCGGCAAGGTCCCTGACGGGCCTTCCGACCTCGTCGTACAGATCGCCGAGCAGTATGCCGCCGCCAGGGAGGTCGAACGCGGGAGCCTCCTGCGGTGCATACAGCGCAACGCAACCCACGTGGCCCCGGCAGTCCATGGCCAAGCTTCGCAATGAGTCTGCGACGGACCGTTCGAAATCTTCCAGGTTGCCGGCAACGGCGACCGACAAGGCTATGTAGCGGTAGCTCATCAGATCACCCGGATAGGAACATGGGCCTGGGCGGTCCCCACGGTTTCGTTCAACACCAGTGAGCCGTGCTGAACCCAGGCGTGCGCGGAGAACGGGTCACAGGCCACCCCCATGACGAGTTGGGCGCATAGGCCGCGCCTGGCCAGGAACCTGACCATCGACAGCGAGTCGATCAGGCAGCAGGTGCCGATGGGTACGTAGGGGCGCGCACGGTTGAAGGCGGTAGCAGCTTCGGAAATGCGTTGCTGGCAAGCGGCCTGGTCGGCTGCGGGCGGCGATGTCCTCGCTTGGCGGTAGTCGTACAGTCCCTGCAGGATGCTTTTCAGGGGCCTTGTTTTCAGTTGCCAGTACGTGATGGCAACGGCGAGAAACACATCTTGCACCACATCGAGCGTGACGCGCCTGCCGGTGCACGGTGTCTCAACCGCGCTTTGGTCGGGCGGTGTGATGGCCGCCGCGGATGCGTCGCAGGGTATCGTCGTGGGCTGAAGGAGCAGCTGGTGCCTGGCAAGTTCACTGACATCGATGCTTGTGTCGTCAGGAGCTTCCAGATGTCTGAGGAAACTGCGCTCCAGCGCTCCAGACAGCTGGAAGTACCGGTCGTTTTCTATATCCAGGAAGAACAACCGGCCATCCAGCTCGCAGAAGGATAGGTCCGCATTCAGATGCCGGATCACTGTCGCCTCCCATGTGGAAGGGGCGCGCCTTTCAGCGCGCCCCCGACGGTCAGTCTTCGGAAATCCCAGGGGCGATCGGTCCGCCCACCGCCTCGCCGAAACCACCGGTACCGCGGGTTTCCACACTGGCGACGCCGAGCACGATGACGTCGTCGCTCGGGTTGATGCGGGTGTTCTCGTTCGTGTTCATTTCAATCTCCTGCGTTCACGTCATGGCCGTCCCATGACGCGACCAGCGTAGGAGCCGAAAAAATTGATTTTCAAATGATTATTGCGCTGTCACCGAAAGATTATTCGGTGAGGCGCAATGGTCCGCTCGGGGCTGCCGTTGTGTCCGCGATGATGAGCCGCCGCAGGTTGCCTAGTGCAGGTAATCGCCGTGCTCACTCAGCAAGGCCACGATGCGTGGCACGACATGCTTGCGGCGCTCGTGGTAGTCGCGCAGCGCGGACTTCAGGGCGGGAATCTCGCGCGCCTGCCAATACCGGTCCAGCTGCGAAAGCTCTTCATGGGTGCGATCGAGCACACCTTTGGCTGCCCGCCGTACCGGTGCCAGCTGGTCGTTGGCCCGTTGCACGGCGTGGTGCAAGGATCGATGTTCCGTCGCGCGGGCGATTACGTCGAACAGCTGCCAGGTGAGCTTCGCCAGATCATCATCGTCCGCGCCCAGTGCCAGCTTCTCGGTCTTCCGGAAGGCCGGCGCAACACCGATATCGCAGGCCATCAGCAACAGGCGTTCCATCCAGTCGTAGAGGTCGCGCAGGCCCAGCTCGGTATGCAATGGAACGTGCAGTCCACTGCGGGCATGGTCAGCGACCAGGCCTTCGCCGACGAGGCGGTACAGGGCAAATCGAACCGGCGTGGGGCTGGTGTCGAACTCCGTGGCAAGCCGGGCCGGATCGATCCGCTGCCCGGGCGCGTAGCGCCCAGACCGCAGCGCGCGCCTGACCTGCCCATACACAAATGCACTCTTGGAGTGGTTCGCATCCATAGTTCGACTCCATGTCTGCGGATGGTTGTCTCCTGAGCCCCATGGTACAAAAATCGGTAGTCAGGCAAAGGCGCCGCGTTCTCGCTTCGCATCGAGCAAGACGATGAATGCGCCAATCTTCCGGCTGGCGCCTGTTGAAGGCGGTGTGCCGATCCGGTGCGGGCGTTGCCCGCGCGCCGTCTCCATGGCGCGCCCATTGCATTGGCCGGAAGCGACCGCGGTCTTCCCTTCTGCCGTGTAGCGCTAAAGAGACGGCGTTCTCGTTCCCTTCGATGAACGCTTGGGCTTCGCCTCCTTCGCCGCGATGAGCCCCTGCAGGTAGGCAACGCCTTCCTCTTCCGGAAAGAACGCGACGACGTCAGCGACGGTCAGTCCGTGGCGCTCGCGCAGCGCCAGGAATTCCGCTCTTGCCTGGAGCAGGCGAGCATGGCTCGAGTCTTTTTTCGGCATGGGCCTCTCCTTGGCTGGTGGGTTGCGTTTGCCATCCAGGGCCGCAAGCTCTTCCTGGAACCGGCGGAAGTCGTAGGTACTGGGTTTCATAAGGGGAAAGGCTGGAAATTTGCCCATCTTGGCACATCGTCCAACTGTGCTTTTGCCCCCGAGCCACGTGGCTTCACGCGATCGCCGCCGCTACATGGGGGGACCGGTAGGCAGGCGGCCAGGCCTGCCTCCGACTCATGGCGCACACGCAACGCCTCAGAGCCGGTACTGGACGCCGAGCGACCAGAGTCGGCGTGGCTCCAGTTGCAAGCCATTGACGCGTTCCCAGACGGGAAACTGCACGAAGGCGAAGGCATCCAGTCGGCGCGTGAGCTTCACGCTGACCCCGGGACTCAGGTACCCCAGTGTTGCGCCGCTGTTTTCCCGGTCGGCCAGTGCGCCGCTCTCGCGTCGTTCGCTGTGCAGGTTGAGTTGCAGCTGCGGCGTGACCCGGGCCATGCCCATATAGCGCAGCCCCAGGTTCACGTTGACCGAGTTGCCCGGCCGGAACCGGTCGCGCGCATCGAGTGCGACCTGCGCCATCGCCTGCGCGAAATAGCTCAGCGATTCCCCGAGGTTGCCGAACTTGTAGACGCCCAGCAATGCGTCGGTGGTGCCGGTGCCCAGTTGCAGGCCGCGGTCCAGGAGTTCGCCCGCCTGCGGCCCCGCGACAAAGGACTGCCCGAAGCTGCCGGTCGGCAGCTTGATGCCGAACTGCAATCCAAAACCGGCGTCGGGACTCAGGCCCTGGTAGCGGGCAACCACTCGCAGGTCCCCGATACTCCGGGTATCGGAGGTGGATATCGCGGTGTCGCCTTCGGCAATGGTCTGGTGGTAGCGGTCCATGTAGGGCAGCTGCAGGCTCAGTCCCCAGTAGCGCGAGAAGTTGTAGTCGGCGCCGAGCAGGGTGTTGCGATTGATCGTCTCGCGCTGGACCTCTTTATCGGTCGGGTAGGAGAAGCTGCCCGGGCTGACCGAGTCGGTACCGTTGCGCAGCTGGGACTGGTTGAAGTAGTCCTGGCGCAAACTCAGGTGCAGGCCCGAAGTGGTCGCATAACCCTGGCTGGCCCAGTCGGAGTTGAGCGAACACCCGCAGGTGGAGCAGGCGCCGGCCATGCCCGGGATGATTCCGAGCATGGCGGCCATCGTGGCAATCAGTCGCGGGCGCCGTGGCGTCCCGGGGGCACGGGTTGAAGACATGACGGGCATATTCATCAGCAGAGATCCTTTGTCGCGGAAAGTGGTCGCCTGCGGCAGGTCCGCAGGCTCGGCGTCCAGGTTGAGCCAGGTGGTCCGGCCCATCGACACGGATGCCGTCGCTGGCTGGCATGGACCGGCGCGGTGCCCTCGGGGCGGTCACCATCATTCGTGCACCGGTTTCATGGGCGTGTTGGCCACGGTCGGCATGGGCGCCGCGGGCGCGTCCTGCGCCGTCGCAATGTCAGCGGGCACGGGAGACGCGACAGCGGGATGCGCGGCAGCGACGCGGCCGCCGGCAAGCGCGCTGGCGCTCGCCGCCTGCCGGCAGGAATGGACTCAGGCGTTGACGGAACCGGGTGGCCCGCGGGGCGTCGGTGCGAGCGAGGAATACCGCCGGATATGCCACCCGTCCGGCAGGTGGGGCGGGAGGTAGGAGGCCTGCGGGGGAACGATCGGCAGCCAGGCTGCTTCGACGAGGAACAGACTTTGCCCGACGAGCGCGCAGTAGCCGCACCTGTCGGTGGAAGGAAGCTGCGGGTGCGGCCCGTGCGGATCGGTGGCGTGCCCCATGTGCTCGGCACATGCCATGTCCGACGTCGCGGGCGCGGCGGCCCACAGGGGCAATACGCGGGAAATCACCGGAGCGACGATGGTCAGCCAGATGGCGACGAACGCCAATCCGGCAACCACGCGGCGATGTGTATCCGAACGCCCCACTTCATTCCCCTGCTGGCCGCGGAGCCAGCTTGCAGCCCTGATCATCCTTGCCGAACCGTTAGCAGGCCAGTGACACAGTGCCGCGCGGGTGAAGTTCACGTGTGTGCGCCATGAACATGGCCCTGCGCGCATTCGCCGCCCAGGCGCAAGGTTTCGCCGGCTCGGGATGGTCGACAGGCGTCAAGCGCCTGGCGACGGTTGGGGCATTCGCGTCGACGCGCACGTGTCGGGAGCCACCGAAGTTCAACTCCGGTCCCCGGGGCGTCTGCGCGGATGGGTCTGGTGATCTGCGCGCGTCAGGGGTGATGTGCAGGACGAGCGGTTTCTCGAATGGCTGCTGCGCTTCTTGAGGCACCGCCGATGTAGAGTGACTTCTTGCTTGGCGTTTGCTTCCGACGGGCGCATCTCCCCGCTGGGAAGGGGCGCGCCCACAACCCAGGCTTCGGCGGCGTATCGCGGGTCTAAACGCTGCCGCCCATGCCTTGACCGGATCCCGGCAATGGACGCAAACGAACTCATTTTTTCCTACGGCACGCTTCGCCATAGCGACGTCCAGAAGGCGCTCTTTGGGCGCGTCATAGCAGTCGACCCGGATCGACTTGTCGGCTACAGGCTCGGTGACATGCAGATTACCGACCCGGACGTCGTGCGCCTGTCCGGGAGGGCCGTCCACCCGGTGCTCGAGGAAAGCGGACGGTCCGAAGATTGGGTCGACGGCGCCACGCTCGCGGTAACCGGGGCAGAGCTGGCTGCGGTCGACGCGTACGAAGCCGGTGGCTATCGACGGCACCGGGCGACATTGCGCTCGGGTCGCAGCGCGTGGATCTACGTGCGTGCGGATCCCTCATGAGGAGCGATGCCGCGGCGGACCTGCGTCCGTACAAGTGGCTCGGCTGCTCGATCCCGACCTCACCCCGCGCAACCGAAAGTCAAGGAAAGAACTTCCAGCGTCCTTCGGACACGACATTCACCGCGCCGTCGGCGACGCCAATCGCGGTCTGATCGTCGATGGCGTATGCCGGTCGGCCAAGGGCGGCCGCCCAGCGCGCAGCATGCTCGAAGGTGTTCTCGGGCATGCATTCGTTTTCCAGGTGCGGAAAGATGCAGAAGTCGACCGCGCCCAGGCAACTGTCATTGCCGCCAGGCGGCAGTTCGCGAATTGCTCGCCGATGCGCGGCGTCATCACCATGCTCCCGGCGCTGACGCCGACCCAGACGATCCCCGGCAGCGAGGAAAGGAGTGCTGCGAGCCCGGATTGTTTCATCCAGTGGGAGAGGTAGCATGCGTCGCCGCCATCTACCAGCAGCACGTCGGCTTCCCTCACCCATGGTTCCCACCGCTGGTTCCCGATGCTCCGACTCAGGCGTGCACATGGGATCGCCGTACTCGGCGGTAGGAATGCACAGCGCCCTGCACTGGCCAAGAGGCTTGCCGGCAAGGGCCATAAGTGCATCGCGAATACTGGCGTTGGTGACACCGCCAGAGGTGAGTAGCCGCTTCATCTCTCATGGCCCCGGAGACGCGGATTTTTTTCTGCTGGATTGCGAGCCGCAACGCTCACCCAAGGACGCTCATCTCGAGCCCGCGCCAGGTCCGGAAACCCGAGCGCCCGGGCGGAGATCGCTTTGCCTTTATCTGGTTTTGGGTGCAGCAGGCGCCTTGGCCTTTGCTGCATCTTCCGGCCAGCGGGAGGTGACGTGACCGGCCTCGTCGAGGAACAGCAAGCTGGGTGTTCCATCGGCGGCGACCCTCGCGATGAGGCGCGGCCGACCCACGGGATCCTTCAACTCCATGGAGGACGACGCGTCGTCGTTGCGCCCGAGCCACGCCCGTCCCACATGCATGGGACCATGCTCGCGCAGAAATGCTGCGGCATCCCTGGCTTGTGCGGAGGCCGGCTCGTCTTTGCGTGCCTTCATGTGCACAATCAGTCTTTCCAGCGGCCAGTCGGGCTCGTCCTTGATCAGAAGGCCGGTATGCCGCTGATCGCCATCCTGGACTGCATTGAGCGCCATCATCTCGTCCTGGTCGTACTGATCGAAACTCAGGTGGCCGGCGCGCTCGGGCTTGCCGTCGGCGCCGCGTTGTCCCCCGAACGTGAGTCCGCCGCTTTCGGTGCCCTCGGCGTCATAGAAGAGGATGCCGGCTAGGTCGCTACGGGCGCGGTTGGGATGCGGGTAGTCCTTGCCGCGAACGACGATGCCGGGCATGCGCTCATGGTTGGCGATGACCATCCGCACTGTCCCATCGGGCGCCACCACGCGGATCCGCTGCACGTCGATGCTGTCGAAAGTAGCGTTACCCGGCACGCGGGCAAACCCGGTAAGGAGGGCGGTTGCCACGGCCAGCGTCAGTACGCCGGAATAGATGGCAAGGAAACGCGGGTGTGAGAACAGGCGCATGTATCTGTCTCCGGATGCGCGGGTTACGGGACGCGGGTGACCTGCGTGAAAGCCACCTGCCACACGCCGGCTTTTTCGCGCCAGACATCGGCAAACCGCAGGCGCGCCTTGAACGGCTTTCCCTCGCTGGCGCCCTGGAGTGTTACCACGCCTCCGAGTACGGCGCCGTGGGGCCAGACCCGAATCACCTGTTGCTCCACCTTGTACGGTTTCAGTGCGAAACCCTTCGCCGTGTAGTCCTTGATGAATGCGGCCTTGTCCTCGACCTGCGCCCCGCTGTTGAACAGCAGGTAGTCATCGGCAAGCAGGCGCTTGAGCGCAGCGGCGTCACTGGCGATCTGCGCGTGATCGAACTCGGCGGCGGCATGCGCCAGCGAAGCGGGCAGCGAGACTGGGGTCGACCTGGCTGCACCGACATGGGCGGCGCCGGTCAACGCCGCAACGAAGAACAGACTTTTCATTTGATTCCATCCTGATACAGGGGTTGTTGTGCTCGCCCCAGCGGGCAAGCCGCATCTTGTTGGGGACGCTTGGTTCCGCGGTTGAAATTCGGCCCGATGCCCCACGGGGGGCTGGACCGGCATCGATCGACAGCCTGGTTTTTGCTTCGCTAGTGGGTGGCGGCCCCACTCCCATGGGGCAGTCCGGACAGCCAAGCCAGGACTGCCCGGGACAGCTCGATGCGTTTGTCCGAGTAGGCGTGATCGGTAGCCAGGTGCAAGGTGGCCACCCGCTTGTCACCGTCGCGCTGCAACGCCTCGACGAGGGCGTCGCCCATGCCGGCAAAGCCGTCGTCGGCGGTGATGACCAGGACCGCGCGGTCCTTCAGCCTCGGTGCCTGCGTGGGAAATGCCCATTGCGTCGCGTGTGCGGCCGCTTCATGCGCCAGGCCACTGGGAGTGCAGCCAGCGAGCGGTGCCATCCCCTGGCCTCCCAGGGCTGTGGCCAGCTTGCGTAGCGCGACCGGGGCCGTGTCTTCCCGCTGCAGTCCGAGATACCCGGCGCCGAGGTCAGCACCGGAAATCATTCCGATGGCCTCGACTTTCGGGTCGGCCGCGGCTGCCTCGACCGCCATGAACCCGCCCATGCTGTGGCCGATCAACACGATGTGCGCAGGATCGAGCCGCAGCCGTTTCGCGACGGCCGGGTTGCGCAGGTAGGCCAGCGCGGAGGCGGTGTCTTCGATGCCATGAGTGAACGAAAAATCGCCCGGCGTCCCCCAGGAACCGCGGTAATCGAGGTTCAGCACGTCCCAGCCCGCACGGCGGACGTCCTGCGCCACGTCAAGGTTGCGCTCGAAACCGGGGAGCCCGTGCAGCAGGATCACTGCCGGGTGCGGGCCCTCGCCGGCGGCGACGTACACCAGCCCGTTCAACAGCGCGCCGTGGCTGGGAATCTGCACCACCTCCATCGATGCGCGGGTCTGCGAGGGGGGCTCGGCAGGCGCAGAACGAGCCTGCTGGCTGCAGAGGCCGGTCACGCTGGCGGCAAGGCCGGCGAGCAGGAGATCTCGGAGCACATGCTTGTGCATGGTGGTATTCCCCTTCTTGGATGGGCGATAGGAAAGAGCTTCGTGATGGATCGCGTCGATCGTTCGCGGGGTGCGCCTCAAGCGTGTCAGGACAGTCGTCCTCGGAAAGCAGGCGCCAGCTCGATGCCCAAGGCTCGCTCCTTCACACCCCAGGTTTGCGTGCCTTGCCTCTGCCATGGTCATCGCCAAACAAAAAAGAGGCCCGCCTGCCGCTGGGGAGACGGCAGGGCGAACCGAGGACGTCACGGGGGTAACCGCCGGGAGTTGCGCGGAAGCCTAGGCGCTGGACAACCAGGAATACATAGCCAATCCGTTCGGCGGGAACCAGGCCAATTTGCGTGGTTCCGGCTCCCTGCCATGCCCGGTCGACTGCAGGGGAGCAGTGGTTCCGGGCGAAATCCAGGTCGCTTTCTACGGGACCGCATCCATGCATTCGCCCAACAGCTGCGTGGCCTCCCGCAGCTCGGTGACCGACAGGCTGCAATACCCGAGCAGCAGGCCCGGTCGCGCGGGTGGCTGCAGGTAATGTGGCGCCATCGAATACAAGCCGAGCCCGCGTTCGCGGGCGTGCGCGATGAGGGTCTCGGCGCGTTTATGGTCATAACCGTTCAGCCAGGCCACCACATGCATGCCGGCCGGGGAATGCACGATCTCGACGCGCTCTCCCGCATGGCGATGCAAGCCGGCGATCAGGGCTTCGCGGCGGGCCTGCAGCTCCTTGCGCGCATGACGCAGATGGCGTTCGAACCCGCCGCTCTCCATGAAATGGGCGAGGGCGGCCTGTTCGATCCCGCCCGAGGACATGTCGCTCAGGTATTTTGCGGTGATGAAGTCCTCGCGAAGCGCGGCGGGCAGCACGAGATACGCCAGGCGAAGGCCGCCGAACAGCGTCTTGGAGAAGGTGCCGGCGTAGATCACCCGGTCTGCTTCGTCGAGCGCGCGCAGGGCGGCCAGCGGATGGGCGTCGTAGCGGAACTCGCCGTCGTAGTCGTCCTCCAGGATCCAGCAGCGCTTGAGCGAGGCGTAACGCAGCAGTTCAAGCCGGCGTGGCAGCGAGAGGACCGCTCCGGTGGGGAACTGGTGCGAGGGCGTGGTGAGAATGAGCTTGGGCGCCGTTGCCGGCAACTCGGCGCAGACCAGGCCTTCATCGTCGGTCCTCACCGGATGCAACCGGGCCCCGTGCGTGACCATCACGTGGTACGCGCCGAAGTAGTGCGGCTCCTCCAGCACGACCGTGTCGCCTTCGTCGAGCAGAACGCGGGCGCACAACGCGTAGGCCTGCTGGGTTCCCGAGACGATCAGGATATCGTCGGGGCTTGCCTGCAGGCCGCGGCGCCGTGCGAGGTAATCGCAGACCTGCTGGCGCAGTGCCGGCAGGCCCCAGGCGCCGATGACGGTAAGCGGTGAATAGGCGGTCGCACGCGCCAGTTCGCGTCCCCATGCGGCGTTCAGGGCTGGATTGGTGAGCGGGTCGCCGAAGCGCAATTCATAGCGCAGTCCGAAGTGTCGCCTCGCGATCTTTCGCTCGCGGAATTGCCGGGCACGTTCGGCGAAGCGCGACGTGGGCGCATCGTCGCCACCGACAGCCGGTCGCAGGGGCGGGGTGAGCTGGAGGCGGGCCACATAACTTCCGGACCCGACCCGACCCTCTATGTACCCCTCGGCGCGCAACTGTTCGTACGCCGTCAGCAGGGTCGTGCGCGACATGCCCAGGTCACGGGCCAGCTCGCGGGTGGGTGGAAGGCGCGAACCAGGCGCCATGCGCCCATCCAGAATGGCGCTCCTCAGAGAGCGGATCAACTGCGCATAACGGGGACCGCACCCGTCCAGTTCGAGGAACATGCATACGCTCAGTGGTGGTGTGACCGCAGGGGTGGCCGCCGTCAGAGTGTGTGCACAACCCGGGCCTGCATCAACCAGTGGCTTATATCCAGGCTCTATCGTCTGGCCGCAGGCCGTCCCGCGGCCGCCCTGACTTCCCTCGTGCTGCACTGGATTTCGGGCAGGAGCTTGCGTGGGCGATCCGTCGCTCGCTCAACCGAAAGTGACGGAGTAAACGCGTACGTCAGAGGTTCGGATGCGCAGCACGAGCACATGTTCGGCGTCATCATGGCTATCGAACAGCGTGTAGAGGCGGCTGCCCTGCACGATCACGGCCGGTTGCGGCTTGCCATCCACCTGCACGTCGAGCGGGGTCGGCGCCCGGGCACTGGCCACCACGTAGAGCCTGGCGGCCTTGAAGCGGATGTGCAGCTCGGTCTGGCCCATCGAACGGGCGCACTCGCGCGTGATTTCCCAAGGGCCGCCGAGCGCAAAGTGATGCAGGGCCAGCCGCGGCGGGATGGTGAAGCGGCGCACGCCTTCGCGACCGCTCTCCAGGTTGCCGAAGCCGTGCTGGCTGTCGCTGCCCAGGTGCAACTCGGGCGTATCGCCCGGGCCGGGAGCCACTCCGTCGGACCGCGGGCCCGGCGTCGACATGTCCATGCCCAGCAGCAATCGAATGGCGTTTTCCATCCTGTCGTAGTCGCCCTCGCCGTAGTGGTGGCCGATCAGTCGTCCATTCGCATCGACCAGGTACTCCGCCGGCCAGAACGCGTTGTGCCAGGCGCGCCAGGTGTCCAGGTGGTTGTCCATCGCCACCGGATAGGTGATGCGCATGCGTTCCATCGCTGCGCGCACGTTGGCCGGGTCCTGCTCGAAGTCGAATTCGGGCGAGTGCACGCCCACCACCACCAGCCCCTTGTCCTTGTAGGTTTCGTACAGGTGCTCGACATGCGGCATGGCGCGAATGCAGTTGATGCAGGAGTACGCCCAGAAGTCGACCAGCACGACCTTGCCGCGCAGGCCTGCCATCGTGAGCGGTGGCGAGTTGAACCACTGGGTGATGCCGGTGAATTCGGCCGGGACCGGCGACGAGGGATGGCCCGAGCAGGTGGCGATACCCAACAGCCAGCACGCCAGTACCAGCAGCTTTTTCATGGAAGGACTCCTTAGGCGCCGGTACGCCAGTGCATGCGCGTACCGGCGCGAAATCGACATCGCGCCCGGCCTTGCGGCCGGACGCGACGGGAGGCGACTCAGTAGTCGTAGGTGATGCCCAACTGCACGTAGCGCGGCGGCTGCGTCGACAACGGCAGGTTGTAGGTCGGACGCACGTTGGTCGAGCTGCCGTAGCGACCGTTGACCTGCGTGATCCGCTGCTGGTCGAGCACGTTGTAGACCTGTACGTGGAAGGCAAGGCGACGGTTTGCCCAGTCCGGACGGTACTCGGCACCGAGGCTCAGCAGATAGGTCCACGGCTCTCGCGCATAGCCCGGAGACACCGGCGTGCCGCCGCAGTAGTGGTAAAACGATCCGTAGCCGAGGCCCGGATTGGTCTGGTCCGGGCCGTAGAGCCCCAGGCAGGTCTTGGGTGCGCCGGACAGGATCGCGACGTTGCCCGAGACCAGCCATTCGGGCGTGACCTGGTAGTACCCGTACGCCTTGATCTGGTGGCGGCGGTCGTTGGGCAGGGCGCCATTGGCGTAGTCCATGACCTGGGTATAGTCCCAGTCCACGGTCGCCGACACGTCGGTCTGGCCGAAGTCGGAACGCACCTGGCCCTCGGTGTTGCCGTAGTTGCGCGAGAACAGGTAATCGACCTTGCCGTACCACTTGCCGTCGAACGGGTGCTCCAGGTAGAGGTCCAGCGCGTAGTACTTGCGCTTGAGCGAGGTGTTGAAGCCCATGTCCTTGCGCCAGTCCAGCGGCACCTGGTAATAGCCACCTGACAGTTTCGGCACCTGGATGATCGGGTTCTCGCCCGGATTGATCAGGTAGCTGCCCTGGATGCCATTGACCTTGTCGTAGTCATCCATGCCCAGCTCAGCCATCTTGGCTGCGATGCGGCCGGTATCGCCCCAGTCATCGATGGCGCGACCCAGCTTGCGCCAGGTCGCCTTCGCGCCATACACCCAGGCATCGCTGAGCTGCTTGTCGAAGCCGAGGATCAGCTCGTCCTGGTACTCGGACTTGATATTGGTGGCGGCCGCGGTCTTCGGATCGCGCGGCTGTCCGTACTCGAGGTTCCTCGACACTGGCTGCCCTACGCCCAGGTACGTGTCGATCGGGGTCAACCCGGTGGGATATCCGATAGCCGGGTCGATGCCGGTATACGTGTAGAACTGGTTCGTGAACGTGGACGACCCTGCCGAACGCAGCGCCACCGAGGCCGGCACCGCCAGGTAATAGCGGCCCGCGTTGCCATAGACCTTCAGGCTGGAATCGCCGTTGACGTCCCAGGTGAAGCCGAGCCGCGGCGCCAGCTGCGAATGGGTGAGCCGAAGGTAGGGCACGCCGACGCCGTTGTAGTTGGTGAACTGGTCGTTGCGCAGTCCGATCTTGACCAGCCAACGGTCGCTGACCTGCCAGGCGTCCTCGATGTACTGCGCGTGTTGCTTCACTCGCACCGACGCACTGTTGGCGAAGACCTGCCTGGAGACGTAGTAGCCGGTCGAGCCGCCCGGGTAGTTGCCCGGCGCCTGCACCCACGGATAGCCCTGCCAGCCCGCTCCGTTCGCATCCGGCCCGCCGATGATGAAGCTGGCGGGATCGCCCGATTCATACAGCCACCCGTAGCCCGGACCGGAGGTGAACTGGCCGTCGTGGATGTCGCGTACGTCCTGGTTGTCGATACCCGCGGTAAGCATGTGCGGGCCGAGCTTGTAGCTCACGTCCAGGCGCAGGTTGGTGTTCCTGGTGACGTGCTGCGGGTCGAACAGCTGCGACGACGTCTGTGCATTGCCGTAGGTCTGGCCACCGGTGATGTCCGGGTTTTCCGAGGTCTGCCCGATGATCGGGGCGAGCGACGGATCGTACCCGGGCAACTGGCTGTAGTGAGTGCCCTTCATCTTGCCGTACAGCACCGACAGGGTGAGATCGTCGGTGAGAAAGCTGGTGAACTTGCCCAGGTACAGGTCCGAGCCGTCCTTGATGTCCAGGTCCGGATGGTCGAAGGCGCCCTGTTTCCCGGTCGCGTAGTCGTACTGATACAGGTTGCCGCGGTAGGAGGTCTTGTTGGAGGCGCCGGTCAGCTCCAGCAAGTTGCTGTCGTTGATGTTCCAGTCGAGCTTGGCATACCACTTGGGATCGTCCAGGCGGGAGTGGTTCTCGTAGCTCGGCGGCGCGTTGATCCCCACGCCGGCGGGCGCGCCGATGGCGCCGGACGGCGTGCCGCCGGAAGCGCCGGTGCCCTGGATGCGCTCGCCTTCCATCGAAGCGAACAGGTACAGCGTGTCCTTGATCAGCGGACCGCCGACGTAGGCATCCACCGTGGTCGTGCTGGACTTGTTGCTGCCGCGGCGCCAGTACAGCTGGCCCGCGTCGGGGCTGCCCTGTCCGTAATAGATGTCCCGTGGATCGCCCTGCAGGCTCTTTGGCTTCCACAGCACCTGGCCGCCGAAATGCCATTCGTTGGTGCCGCGCTTGCCGACCTGGCTGATCACGCCGCCGTCGGAGCGGCCATAGGCGGCGCCGTAGCCGCCGCTGAGGATTTCTTCCTGGTCGATCGAGCCGTAGGGCAGGGTCAGGCCGCCGAAGCCACTGATCGGGTCGGTGGTGTTGAAACCGTTGATGTAATACGCGTTCTCGGTTACCGACGAGCCGCCGAAGGACACGAATTTCTGCGGCGAGGAGACGCCCATGCCCATGCCCATGAACGTATCGCTGCCTTGCACGGTGCCCGGCGCCAGTAGTGCTATCGCCTCGGCGCTGCGGGCCAACGGCAGCCTGGCCAGTTGCTGCGACGTAATCACGGTGCGCGAGTCCACCTGGCTCACGTCGACCGCCGGCAAGCCGTTCGCCGTGACCGTGACGGCGGACAGGTTCTGCGCGCCGGTCGAGGGCAGGAACGACACCTCGGTACCGGCGCCCACGTGCAACTCGACGTCGTTGCGCGTGTCCAGCGTGGTGCCATCGCGTTGCAGGGTGACCGTGTAGTTGCCCAGCGGCAGTGCACCGATGGTGTAGCGGCCGGCTGCATCGACAGTCGCCTGGCGGGTGACGCCGGACGCGTTTTGCACCGTCACGGTAGCACCGGCCGCTGCGGGCGCCTGTCCGAAAATGCTGCCCGTGGTGGTCTGCGCAAAGGCGGGTGCGCCTAAGGCACCGTACAGCGCAAGTGCGACGGCCATGCTCATGCCGGTCGCAGTGCGCAACGGGCGATGGATGCGCTGGTAATTATCGTGACTCATGCAGCTCCCCTCTCGATGGTTGTTGCGTTGGTGCCTGCCGCGAGGGGAGTGGTGGCCGGGTCGGCCGCTCCGCCCCGGAAGGCGTTTCTGGTGATGCGTTACGTGCCGCGCGCGGCCGCCATCGGAGCGACGGCAGTTGCGCCCGCGGCGACCTCGTTGGCCACACCAAGCACCGCGTGCTGCGTTTTGGCCACAGCGATCACGTGATCAGCCGAAAGCGGTTGCTGCGCAGGTGACCGCCAAGCGTGGTGTGGAAGGCCACCAGCCGCCTCACACTGTCCGGTCCCGCGTGCGCGAGCATGCTGTAGAGCTCCGCTACCGCTTCCGCGCGCTGCGTCAGATCCAACGACCCGCCGGCGAGCACGATGTAGGACTGAAGCACCTGCAGCGCGGCGGCCAGGCGCCAGGCGTCGACGGCCCTGGGCGCCTTGGTCGCGTCGACGGTCGGTATTGCGCTCTCGCCGGTTGAACCGGTCATCTCGCCCTCGCCGCAGAGCAGCCACAACGGCGAGATACCGAGGGCGCGCGCGAGCACCAGACAACGTTCCCGCGGGATGTCGCTGCGACCATCGCGCCAATTGCGGACGGTTCTCTCGCACACCCCACAACGACTGGCGAGCTGGCTCACGCCCCCCGCTCGCTCGATCAGACACCTGACCCGGCCCGGAAAGTCCTGCGGGCTCGTGGGCAAGGACGCGCGGGTCGCGTCGCAGGCGAGCCAGGACAAGTCGCCGCCATTGGCAAGCGCAACCGATGGCTGCGGGCGGTCGGCAGGCGTGTCCGGCCGTTCCTTGGTTGCGACAGCCGTAATGCCATCGGGCAGGGGCGCCGAGACGGGCAAGCGTTTTCACTCCGGATGGGGCCTGTGGGGACTCGGGGCGCGAGTGGGGACTCGCGGCCGGCCGGACGTCGGCGTTAACCGGTTGAAGGCGGCGCCATCAACTTTTCGTTACGGACGTCTGGAGGCAAAGATCGCCTCGCACCGGCATGCCGGTACATAGCCAATCGTTGCGGATTGGTTGATGCCAATCGCCTCGAAAGCCAGGGGTCGGGGGAATCGTGAGCTCCGGATCAGGCTCGAGTGCACTACGTCGGCCGGTCAGCCATGTCCCACCAGGGCCATGTGTTCGAAAAGCCACATTGCCCATCGGAGCGAGGGACCTCGATCCGGCATCACGCCAGTCGGCGAGGCCTGGCTCCCGTGGATCGGGACCCATGGCTGTTCGGCGCATCGCCGTCGGCAAGTAATCTCTGTGAGCAATGCGCGGCTACGCCTGTTGGGTAGTCGTGCACCTCGTGCTTCTTCGGTGCACCAGCTGCGTTGTCCGCGGGCTATTGATTGCTGTGGGACGATCGACGCAAAAAAACCGTGCGGTCTGTTTCGCCGGACGACAACCCGACGCGGCTCCCGCCGCTGGAGTCCTTCCCATGATCCCCCACGACTACAACCCTGCACTCGACCACGCGCGCCGCCTGGCAGACACCTTTCTGCAGGAACTGCACCTGCGCCGGGTCACGCCAGAGGCCCTGCCGCCGGCTCCCATGCCGCCTGACGATGTCGGACTGGATCGCACGTTCGCGCTGCTCGCGTCCGAGGTCGCGCCCTATCTGTCCGCCTCGCCGGGGCCGCGCTACCTCGGCTTCGTCACCGGCGGCGTGACGCCTGAAGCGCTTGCGGCGGACTGGCTCGCCAGCGCCTGGGATCAAAACCTTTCGAGCCGCATCGGCTCGATCGCGGCGGATCTGGAAGACCGCACGGTAGCCGCCTACGCCGGCATCTTTGGCCTCGAGCCGGTCATGCACGGGCAGTTCGTCAGTGGTGCAACCATGGCGAACCTGGTTGGGATGGCGACCGCGCGGCAATGGGCCTACCGGGTGCATGGCGAGCTGCCAACCGTATTCGCCGGATCGGCACACTCGAGCATCCTCAAGGCCATGGCCATCACCGGCATCGGGCGCAACCGGCACGTATCGATAGCTACCCTGCCGGGGCGCACGTGCGTCGATACCGCAGCCCTGCGGGTCGCGTTGGCGCAGCACCGGGGACCGGCGATCGTCGTGGCAAGCGCCGGCGAAGTGAACACCGGCGACTTCGACGACCTGCGCGGCCTGGCCGATATTTGCGCGGCCGCCGGGGCCTGGTTGCACGTCGACGGCGCGTTCGGGCTTTTCGCGGCATTCGACGATGACCTGCGGTCGCTGGTCGCGGGCGTCGAACGGGCCGACTCCGTCACCGTGGACCTGCACAAGTGGCTCAACGTGCCCTACGACAACGCACTGGCGTTCACCCGCCGGCCCGATCTTCAGAAGGAGGTTTTCGCTGCGAGTTCGGCCTATCTGGGGGACGATCCCGATCCGCTGCATTACACGCCCGAGAACTCGCGCCGCTTCCGCGCGCTGCCGGCCTGGGCCGTGCTGGCAGTGCGCGGGCGCGCCGGGATCGGCCGCTGGGTCGCGGCCAACTGTCGCCAGGCCAGGGCGCTCGCCCGGGGCCTGGAGGGACTGGGGCTGGATGTTCTCAATGAGGTGCCCCTCAACATCGTGGCGTTCGCCCTGCGCGGCGCCGGCACTGCCGCGCGCGATGCGTTCCTGCAAAGACTGAACGGGACGGGCGAGGTGTTCATGACCCCTACCCATCTGCATGGGCGCCCGGCGATACGGGCCGCGTTTTCCAACTGGGCCACGGCCGACGAGGACGTGCCGCGCATTCTGGCCGCGGTCGCCCGGAGCATCTCTGGCGACTTCGCAGGCTGAGCTCGGAAGTTCCCTTTCCCGTAGCCCGGTTGCCGCCTTTGCGTCCGATCTGGTGCCGCAGCGGTCGCGGCTGCAATTGTTCGAGCAGGCATATGTGATCCGAGGGCTCAGCCAGAGACCCCCGCAGCGCATCGATGACAGCACCATGCGCCGCGGGCGGTGCACTACCTGTCCGCCTTGGCGCGGGGCATGAGGCGAAAGTGACGCCGAGACGGTTGATCGCATTCATTGCGGCGATCGTCAACCTGAGTCCGCCAGGTCCCGAAATGCGCGTCTCGCTGGCGACCACGGCAGTATCGTCCATGGCATGGAGCCCGTCCGGAGCGGCACCACCTTTCTTCAGGAAGGCAAGCTCCTGGCCCAGATGGTGGGCGGCGTATTCGTCACGCGACTGTCTCTGGCCATCTTCACTGATGATGCCGCCCGGAGCCCGGCAAACCAATCACGATGGTCCGGTCGCCGTGTTCGAGTGCGGCGTGGAAAGTCTGGGCGGGCGACCCCGGGCGTATAACCGTCGGACTACGGTTGCGTGCCGCCCACAGAGGCGTCAGCGGCAGGATGGCTGTGCTGATGCTCGGTGTCCGATCGACCGGGCATTTCCCCGCTGCCTGGTTCGCCCCCGGCATCCTCTCTGCCGTGGTCGTGGTGATGGCGCGTGTCGTCATCGCCCCCGTGCATGTCTTCGTCCGGCGGCGCCTTGGCGACCATGGCCTTGTACTGCTCGGGCGTCATCCCGGGCAGCTTCTGCAGGAAGGCGACCATGCTCCAGATGGTCGGGTCGTCATGACTGGTACCCCACGCCGGCATCGCGCTCATCTTGATACCGTGCTTGATCACCCAGAAGGCCTCTTTCGGGTCTATGCGGACCTGCGAGAGGTTGGGTGGCTGCGGATAGAGCCCCGGGCGAATTTCCGAATCAGCCATGCCGGGCTTGAGATGGCAGTCGGTGCACATTGCCGCGTACTGGCCGGCGCCTTTGAGGATCAGTCTCGGATCCCCGAGGTTGGGCACCTGGATGTCGCCCGAGTGGGCGTCGATCGAGCGCTCCCGCAAGACCTGCATCAACGCATAGACGGGACGCGTGTGGTGCGCGTCCGCGCCGATGTTGTAGACGCCTGAGTAGACGAAAGCCAGCCCGCCGGCGAAGAGGATCACCAGCAGGACGAGGATCGCGATGCCGTAGTGCTTGAGGTGATGTTTCACGGACAGCCCTCTCAGAACCAGATGCGGACGCCGGCGACCCATTGCCGGTCGAAGATGCCCTCGCCCTCGGCGCGGGCAAAGTCGGCGGTGCCACCAAGACGACGTACCCAGACTACGCCGATGTAGGGCGCGAATTGGCGGCGGATTTCATAACGCAGGCGGAGGCCGAGCTCGGCGTCGGACAGGCCCGCACCCAGGCGGCGCGCCGGGTCGGCCCGGCCGTAGAGATTGGCGTCGAACTCCGGTTGCAGGACCAGGCGCTGCGTCAGGAGCAGCTCGTAATCGGCGCGGACGCGCGCCGCCGTGCGGCCGGCCGCACCCACGTAACCGGTCGCTTCCAGCTCGAACCAGTAGGGCGCCAGCCCCTGGATGCCAAACGCTGCCCAGGTCCGATCTGGGCCGCGTCCGGCGTCGGTGCGCAGGCCGATCTGCGTGTTCCAGAAGGTGCCGAGGGTGTGGTTCCAGAATGCCTCCAGGTCCGCGCTCTCCAGCGCCCCGCGCGCGCGCTCGCCCTCGGTTCGCAGCCACAGCTTGTCGTCATCGTTGCCGTACCAGGCTTCGGCATCCCAGCGGTGGCCGTTGCCTTGACGACCGTGGGCCACCTCGAGCTGGTTCAGCAGCAGCTTGCCGAAGCGGGGGTTGTCATTCATGGCCATGCCAAGTCCGTGAGTCGGACCATAGTCCGTGCCCGCCGAGTAGTCGGGGTCGCGTGCATCCGGGGGAGGGCTGCCGCCCTGCATCGGCCCCATCGGCATGCCTTGTTGGGAACTGTCGTCCATCCCGGGCATCGATCCCTGCTCGATCATCTGCGGAGAGCTGGCATCCTCATGCTGAACGGAACCTTCGTCCATGCCTTCCATGGAGCCCTGATCCATACCCTGCATGGAGCCATGATCCATAACCTGCATAGCGCTGCTCGCATGTGCGTGGGTTGTGGACGCAGGCGCGAGCTTGCGGGGGTGCGCAGGGCGGCGGGCCGTGCCCGCAGGGGCCGGCATGGCCATCCCGTCCATGCTTCCGTGATCCATGCCCGGCATGGTCGCCATGGCATCGGCGTTGGCCGCTGGGACGTTCTGGGCCCATCCCGCAAGAGGCATCGACGCAAGCAGCGCGATGGCGAGGGCCAAGCGTGGCAACGCGGGCGATAGACGTGTGCCGTTCATGACACCACTACCTCGCGGAACATGCCCGCCTCCATGTGATACATCAGGTGGCAGTGGTAGGCCCAACGCCCCGGGTTGTCGGCATTGACGCGGTAGGTGATCCGCTGTGCCGGCTGCACGTTGATCGTGTGTTTGCGGGCGATGAACCGGCCCTGCGGGTCCTCCAGCTCGCTGAACATGCCATGCAGGTGGATCGGGTGGTTCATCATGGTGTCGTTGACCAGCACGATGCGAAGCCGCTCGCCGAAGTTGAAATGCACGGGCTTGGCCTCGGAGAACTTCTCGCCGTCGAACGACCACATGAAGCGTTCCATGTTGCCGGTCAGGTGCAGTTCGATTTCGCGCTCGGGCTCGCGCGGGTCGATGGGGCCGTCCAGCGAGCGCAAATCGGCATAAGTGAGCACCCGTCGGCCGTTGCCACGCAGGCCCACGCCCGGATCGTCCAGGTTGGTGCGCGGCATGTCGACGTGCATGTCCACGCCCGGGCCGTATTCGGTGCGGGCATGGCGGATCTTGGGCATGCTGTGCGCGGTCGTGCCCCCCGGTTCCTGCATCCCGGACATGTCCATGCCCGGCATGTCGCCCATGTCCTTACCCGGCGCGGTGTGCTGCGAACCCTGCGGGCCGCCATGGTCGGTGTGACCCATGGGCATGGCACCCATCATGTCCTCCATGCCGAGCCACACGCGTGGATCCATGGGCGGGACTTCCGCCTCCATTCCGCTACGCGGCGCAAGCGTGCCGCGGGCGTAGCCCGTGCGGTCGATCGACTGGGCGAACAAGGTGTAGGCGCGCTCGTCCTGCGGTTCCACGATCACGTCGTAGGTTTCCGCCACCGAGACGCGGAACTCGTCCACCGGGACGGGCGCGATGTCCTGACCGTCGGCCGAGATCACGGTCATCTTCAGGCCCGGGATGCGCACGTCGAAAATCGTGGAGGCGGAGCCATTGATGAAGCGCAGGCGGATCTTCTCGCCAGGCTTGAACAGGCCGGTCCAGTTGCCGGCCGGCGCCTGGCCATTCATCAGGTAGGTGTAGGTATGGCCGCTCACGTCCGACAGGTCGGTCGGGCTCATCCGCATCTCGTTCCACATCCTGCGTTTGGCCAGGGCCCCGCCCAGGCCCATCCGGCGCACGTCATGGAAGAACTCTGGCGCGGTCGGCTGGTGGAAGTTGTAGTAGTCGCTCTGCTTCTTGAGCTTGGCGTAGACGCGCCCGGGGTCTTCGTCAGTCCAGTCGTTGAGCATGACCACGTAGTCGCGGTCGGCCGGATAGCGCTCGGGACCGGCCGGCTCGATCACGAGCGGACCGAACAGTCCGGTCTGTTCCTGGAAGCGCGAGTGCGAGTGGTACCAGTAGGTGCCCGCCTGGCGCACCGCGAAGCGGTAGGCGAAGGTCTCCCCAGGCGCGATGCCGTCGAACGCAATGCCTGGCACGCCGTCCATCCGGAAGGGCAGCACGATGCCATGCCAGTGGATCGAGGTGGGCACGCGCAGGCGGTTGGTGACCCGCAAGGTCACCGTGGTGCCTTCCTTCCACCGCAAAAGCGGCCCGGGAAGGCTGCCGTTGACTGTCGTGGCGGAACGAACCACGCCGGTGTAGTTGACGGGCGTCTCTGCGACCTCGAGGTGGAAATTGGTGCCGCTGAGGACGGTCGGCTGGCCCGGGCTCGTCAGGGCCCAAACGTTGTTCGGCCGGAGCAGACCCAGACCTGCAGCTGCGCCTCCCAGGGCCACACCCTGGACGAAGCGCCGCCGCGACAGGTCAGTCGCGGCGGGAGGATGGAACGACTTCATGAAAACTCTCCGATGGTTAAGCGTCGCGCGCTGGCGCGATCATCACGGCGGGGGCACGGTGACCACCGCCGCAGGCAGAGAATCAACCGGGGGGAGAGTCAGGCGGCGGGTGGCCGCAGAGGCGGTGACGTCGGCGCCGACGGCGCGTGCAGTCCCGATCGCTGGGCAGGCGCCCGGGAAGCGCGCGAAACGAGGAATAGGCCAGCGGGCGCAGGCCGCACTGCACTGGAGCAGAGGCCGATGCATCCGCAGGCCTGCCCAGGGGCGTTGCCCGAGCCATCGGCGTGGTGATCGCAGCAGTCATGGGATGACGCATGGATATGACCGACCGCGCCCATCGCCGCATGCGAGGCATGCACGTGGGCGCTTCCCATGGCCATGGGCGTGGCACCCAGCGAGGGGATGACCAGCATGAGCCACGCCATCAGTCCGAGAGCACGCAGGCTACGGGAATGGGTGAAAGGGCGGAGCGAGGCGGTCATGCGGAGGAGCCTACCGACCGGGGCCCGCCCCCTCAAGTCTGGAGGCGGGCCCATGCGGTCCTTACGGCTTGCTGAAGCCCATGTGCACGGTGATCTTGTCGCCGGCCTTGAGGTTGGCGAGAGCCGACGGCGGGAAGTGCACCTTCAGGCTCATGCCCTCGGAGGTGACACCGACCAGGCCCGTCTTCTGGTCGACGGAATCGACGGTCGCCGGCATGGCATGCATGCCCATCACGTTCTTGTGCATGCCCATCATGCGGTCCATGTTGCCGTGCCCGGAATGCATGGAACCCATAGTGTCGGGATTCTGACCGGTGTCGGTCGGGGATGTGCTCTGCGCCCATGCGGCACCGCCGGTGGCGAGGAAGAGCGCGAGGGCCAGGGTGCCCAACATGCGGGAGGACGTGCGTGTCTTCATGAGAGTTCTCCTGTCGTGAGAGGGGACGCGAGGGTGCGCCCGGTTGCGTGTAAGGCGATTGAATTTCGCTACCGAGGACACGAACAATCGATACGGGCCGCAGGCATCGAGCAAGTCTTCGGCGGTCTCCCGCCTCACGGTCCGACCCTGTTACAGGGAGCGAACATGCCTATCCGGTTTCTTGGCGGGGCCATCCTCGGTTTGATCTGCTGCACTGGCGGGGTCCACGCCTCCGGCGACACTGCCGGCCCGCTGAGCAAGAGCGGTTCGCCCTCGCCCGATGGCCGCAAGGTGGTGTTCGAGGCGGACATGGATGGCACCGGCGACGCCACGCATCTGTGGGTGTGCAGCATCGACGGGAGCGCCTTGCACCGCATCGTGGGCGGCGCGCGCTCCGAAGGCGATCCGGCCTGGTCGCCGGACGGCAGCCGTATCGCGTTCGAGGCGCTTGGCCGCAATGGGAACACCGATTTGTGGCTGGTCAACCCCGATGGCTCGGCGCCCATCCAACTGACACATGGTGCGGACGACAAGAAGCCGGCGTGGTCGCCCGACGGCCGCCGGATCGCCTACGCCTCCAACGCCGGCGGCACCAGCGACATCTGGATCATGGATGCCGACGGGCGCAACGCGCAGCGGCTGACCAGCCTGCCGGGCGAGGAGGACCATCCCAGCTTCTCGCCCGCGGGCGACCGCGTCGTGTTCTCCGAAACCGACCCGTCGGACTTCACGGCCAACCTGCAGATCGTGCCCTCGGTGCCCGGTGCCGCGCCGCAGCCGCTGACGAGCCAGGGCTTCCATGACTGGAACCCCTCCTGGGGGCCGCTGGGCATCGTCTTCGCCTCCGACCGCCATGCGACCGAGGGCTACGCCATCATGAAAGTGCAGCCGGATGGCAGCGGCCTGACGGGCGTCGGCAGCGTGCGTGCGCTCGATCCGGTGTGGACGCGCGACGGGCGGCTGGTCTTCACCGACGAGATCGACGTGGCTCGCCGCGGTCAGTCTTTACGGCCCTGCCACCGGGCTGCGGCACAGGATCGTGCGCCACGTGCTGAAGATGGCAGCCCTGCGAACCAAGTAAGGCTCAACCGACCGGGCGCATCGGCACTGGGCCGTGCGGCTCGCCCTGGGGCAATTGCGGGTGGGTGCGACCCAGGGTGATGTTCTTGCTGGCGCGTACGTCGCGGTTGGCAAAGGTCCATATTTCGCCGGTGGCCGTGATGAACACGGTCCAGTAGAGGTCGGATTCGGGCCCATAGTCGATCAGGATGTGGGCGAACCCCTCGCCTTTGGGGGTATTGAGCGGCAGCGGCGGATTGAGCTGGAGCATCGGCGGACTCGGGTGGCAAGTCACGTTAGGCTGCGCCCTGGCGGCGTGAAAGGTGCGCAAACCGCGCGAGGCCGATAGGTCGTCCGTCCTGGCTGCCCCGGCGTCATTCCCGCGAGCAACCGGAGCGGCGGACGGCTGATCCAGCTCCTGCGGGAAGCCATGCCGTTGGCCTGGCCGGTCCTGCCGACTGCATCGATGGACTGCTCGCGCTAGGATGCCCCGGCGGCACGTCCCCTGCGGCCGATATCGGCCCGCTTCCCCACAAGGAACGCCATGAGCACGCAATGCGCAACCCGGCGGGGTGCCTGCCGATGACCTTGCTGCACACCGAGGCATCGGCACCCACGGCCGTCGACCCGGTCATCGTCGTCAAGGGCCTGGACAAGACCTACGCGGGAGGCTTCCAGGCGTTGAAGCCGATCGACCTGACCATCCGCCGCGGCGAGATCTTCGCGCTGCTGGGCCCCAACGGTGCAGGCAAGACCACGCTGATCAGCATCATCTGCGGCATCGTCAACCCGGGTAACGGTTCGATCACCGTGGACGGCCACGACGTGGTGCGCGATTTCCGCGCCACCCGCTCGAGGATCGGCCTGGTGCCGCAGGAGCTGACCACCGACGCCTTCGAGACGGTGTGGAACACGGTGAGCTTCAGTCGCGGCCTGTTCGGCCTGCCGCCCAAGCCGGCGCACATCGAGCAGGTGCTGCGCGACCTGTCGCTGTGGGACAAGCGCAACAACAGGATCATGACGCTCTCCGGCGGCATGAAGCGCCGCGTGATGATCGCCAAGGCGCTGTCGCACGAGCCGAGCGTGCTGTTCCTGGACGAACCCACGGCCGGCGTCGACGTCGAGCTGCGCCGGGACATGTGGAACCTGGTGCGGCGCCTGCGCGACAGCGGCGTCACCATCATCCTGACCACGCATTACATCGAGGAGGCCGAGGACATGGCCGATCGCGTGGGCGTGATCAACAAGGGCGAGCTGATCCTGGTGGAACAGACCGCCACGCTCATGCACAAGCTGGGCAGGAAGGAGCTCACCCTGCAGCTGCACGACCCGCTTGCGGCGGTTCCGGCGTCGCTCTCCCGCTACCCGCTGGCGCTCTCTGCCGACGGCACCGAACTCACCTACACCTACGACACCCAGGCCGAACACACCGGCATCACCGCCTTGCTTGGCGACCTGGCCGCTGCCGGCATCCGCTTCCGCGACATCAGCACGCGCCAGAACTCGCTGGAAGAGATCTTCGTCGACCTGGTGAGGAGCCGCTGATGAACTGGTATGCCATTGCCGCCATCTACAAGTTCGAGATGGCCCGCACCCGGCGCACGCTGATGCAGTCGATCGCCTCGCCGGTGCTGTCGACGTCGCTGTACTTCGTGGTGTTCGGTTCGGCCATCGGCTCGCGCATCACCTCGGTCGAGGGCGTCAGCTACGGGGCCTTCATCATTCCCGGGCTGATCATGCTGTCGCTGCTGATGCAGAGCGTGTCCAACGCCTCGTTCGGCATCTACTTCCCGAAATTCACCGGCACCATCTACGAGATCCACTCTGCTCCGGTGTCATTCGTGGAGATCGTCGCCGGCTACGTCGGCGCGGCGGCGACCAAGTCGGTGATCGTGGGCGTGATCATCCTCGCCACGGCGCGATTGTTCGTCGATTACCGCATCGCCCATCCGCTGCTGATGGTCGCGTTCCTGCTGCTGACTGCGATCACCTTCAGCCTGTTCGGTTTCATCATCGGCATCTGGGCCGACAACTTCGAGAAGCTGCAGGTGATCCCTTTGCTGGTGATCACGCCGCTGACCTTCCTTGGCGGCAGCTTCTATTCCATCCACATGCTGCCGCCGCTGTGGCAGAAGATCACCCTGCTCAATCCGGTGGTCTACCTGGTCAGCGGCTTTCGCTGGAGCTTCTACGACCTGGCGGACGTCGGTGTCGGCGCCAGCCTGGCGGCCATCGCCGGCTTCCTGGTCGCGTGCCTGGTGGCGGTGGGCTGGATCTTCCGCACCGGCTACAAGCTCAAGAGCTGACTGCAGGATCAGGCCCGTCCGATCGCGGTACCGGTGGCACAGTTGCCTCCGCACGGGCGGTTCGCCAAAGTGGGTGGACGCTCCGGTAGCCATCGGAGCCATGGCCAGCTCATGGACGCGTGGCCGTTCCATTCGTGCCGCCGCGCCGCCAGGAAGTCCCGGCGCGGGCTCGCTGGGGGAAGACCATGAAGACGCGTCGCGATTTCCTGACCCAGGCGCCGCTCGGCGTGCTGGGTGCCGTGGTGGCCGGCCGTGCGGTGGCGCAGGCCGGGCCAGCGCCGGCCCAGACCACGCCGCCGCCCGGTTCGCCGGGGGCATTCAACACTGCGTCGCCGGTCGGGCCCAAGCTGACCACGGCCACCTTCGCCGAGGCCGAAAAGCTGGTGCAGGTGACGTTGACCGAGGCGCAGCGCGAGATGGCCGTGGCCAACTGGCCCACTTCCATGGCCGCGCTGCTGGAGCGCCGCACCGGTCCGCGCAAGGTTGCGCTGGACGAGGGATTGGCGCCGGCCTCCACCTGGTTCCCGGCGATGGGGCGCACGCACGTCGGTCCTGCCCATGACCGCTTCGTGCCGTCCCGGGTGCCCGTCGTGCCGTTGCCGGCAAAGGACGAGGACATCGCCTTCGCGTCCGTGGCCCAGCTGGGTGCCTGGATCCGTGCGCGCAAGCTCACCTCGACCCGGCTGACCCGGATCTACCTCGAGCGCCTCAAGCGCTTCGACCCCCAACTGCGCTGCGTGATCACGCTGTGCGAGGAACACGCGCTGGCGCAGGCGGCGCAGGCCGACAAGGAGATTGCCGCCGGCCGCTACCGCGGGCCGTTGCACGGCATCCCATGGGGTGCCAAGGACCTGCTCGATACCGCCGGCATCGCCACCACCTATGGGGCGGAGCCGTTCCGCCATCGCGTGCCGGACGAAGACGCGGCGGTGGTGCGCAAGCTCGACGCGGCCGGCGCGGTGCTGGTGGCCAAGCTGAGCCTCGGTGCGCTGGCGCTCAACGACATCTGGTTCGGCGGACAGACCATGAACCCGTGGCTGCCGCAGGAAGGTGCCTCCGGTTCCAGCGCCGGCCCGGCGTCGGCTACCGCCGCCGGCCTGGTCGCCTTCGCCATCGGCAGCGAGACCCAAGGCAGCATCATCAGTCCGTGCATGCGTTGCGGTACCACCGGCCTGCGCCCGACCTACGGCCGCGTGCCGCGCACCGGTGCGATGACCCTGTGCTGGACCATGGACAAGCTCGGGCCGATCGCCCGCTCGGTGGAGGACACCGTGCTGGTGCTGCACGCCATCAGCGGCCCGGATGCCGGCGATACCGCCAGTGTGCCAGCGCATCTGGACTACGAGGCGAGCGCTTCGATCAAGGGCCTGAAGGTCGGCTACTTTCCCGGCTGGATGAAGGAGGCGCCGGCCACCGACCTGGACCGCGCCGCGCTCGACCAGTTGCGCGCGCTCGGGCTGGTGCCGACCGAGGTGTCACTGCCGGACTTGCCGTACGACGACCTCAACGTGCTGCTGTTCGCCGAGTCCGCGGCCGCATTCGAGGAACTCACGCTCTCGGGCAAGGCCGATCAGATGCGCGAGCAGACGCCGGATGCCTGGCCGAACCTGTTCCGCGAATCGCGCTTCCTCTCCGCGGTGGACTTCGTGCAGGCCGACCGCCTGCGCCGCAAGGTGGCGCTGGAGATGGCGCGCGTGATGGGCGAAGTCGACCTGCTGCTGGTGCCCTCGCTGCGCGACGAGATGATGGTGATCTCCAACATGACCGGCCAACCCTCGCTCACCCTGCGCACCGGTTTCGTCGAGGTGAACCAGGTGCGCAGCGACTGGGCACCCAACCCCGCGCACCCGCGCCCGATGCTGCCCCGGCCGCACCGGGTGCCCTACGGCGTGACGCTGATCGGCCGGCTGTTCGAAGAGGGCACGCTGGCCCGCGTCGGCCGCGCGCTGGAGGCGAAGGCCGGCGTCGCCGGGCAACGGCCGCCGGGGTTCTGATTACGCGAATGGCCGGGCGCTGAAACAGAAAATCGAATCGGATTGATTTGCCGGTATGCGGGCTCGGGCCACCTTTCTTGTCGCCCGCCGGCCGGTTCCCCGCCCTGGCATCACTTTTCTTCGGCGGTGCCGGCTGGTATACGGGAGGACGGGGTGAGATGGACGTCCACTCCCGGTCATCGGAGGTCGGCTCAGCCGAGGAGAGGGACATGATCAGCAGGCCTGTTCTTTTCGCCGTAGCGTTGACTCTGGCTGCGCCTGCAGTCCTTGCGCAACAGCAATCCAAGCCGCCTCAGGAATCGCTGCCCAGCAGTTACATCCAACACCAGCAGCAACTGCAGCGGCAATCGGCAAGCATTGCCAAGGCCGTGCGGCTAGGTAACGAGCAGGCATTGCGGAACGCCTTGACCAACCGAACCAAGCTTCAGGCCAAGCTGGCCGAGGCATGGCTTGGCATGGGCCTGTCGCCGCAAGCGGCCAAGACGGTTGCCGATGCTTACGATGCCGACCTCGCGATGCAAATGCATCACACCTCACTGCGCGGTAAAAGCGATCACGAGGTAGCCGCGCTGTTGCAGTCGGCGGTGGCATCGAAACGTTACATGGTCGCCGATCAGCTGTTGATCGACTACCAGCGGCAAAGCTGAGCCTTGGCGAGATGGGGGCTCATCCGATCCCCACACGGTGTTGAGCGGCATGTGAATCGCCGGTGCGAGCCCGCTTTGGCGGACTTTGGCTGGGCGCAGGCGGCTTCGTCACGGTATCGCGCATGAGGGGCGACTTCCGGAAAAACCGGCTTGGCGACTCTCTTTTCCGGTCGTGCAGGCTGGTATCCGAAACTTGGGGTGGTTGGACATCCATTGCCGGTCATTAGAGGCCGGCTCAGCCGGGGAGAAGGAGATGATCAGCAGACTTAGTATTTTCGTCGTTGCATTGGCACTGGTTACGCCTGCATGCTTTGCGCAACAGCAAACCAGGCCGCAACCGTCACTCAGCGCCGTCCAAAGGCAGCAGCAGCAGAATCGGCAGGTCGCGGACTATGCCAAGACCTCGCAGCTGGGTAATGAACAGGCATTGCGGAACGGCATGACGAACCAAACCAAACTGCGCGACAAGCTGGCCGAGGCATGGCGTGGCATGGGGTTGTCGCCGCAAGCGGCAAAGACCGTCGCCGATGCCTACGACGCGGATCTGGCATCGCAGATGCATCACACGTCGATACGTGGCAGGAGCGATCAAGAAGTGGCTGCCATGTTGCAGTCGGCGTTGGCAGCAAAGCATTACCTGGTCGCCGATCAGCTGTTGATCGACTACCAGCGGGCAAAGTTGAACCTCGCCGAGATGGGAAAATCGGACGCCGCTACGCATTGATCGGCTGACGGGTTGCCAGCGAGTCTGTTTCGGCGGGCTCGTTGGCAGCCGCGGTGAAACTGCCGCGTGCACATTCGGCACGCTCAGCCCAGCGCCCGCTCCAGTTCGCAGCCATGGCATCGCCGGTAGCGCGATCCGCTGCCGCACAGGCAGGGGTCGTGTTCGCGCAAGCCCGCATGGATCGAGTGTCCGACGAAGCGTTGCGCCCTGCGCAACGAGGCGATGCGTTTCGGACGATCGCCGGCACGCGTGCCGTCCGCGCTTGCCTCGACGATGGCCCGGGAGACGCGGATGAAATGGTGGATGAGCTGGTCGTCATCCAATGGCACGCGCACGTTGTCGACCACCTTTCCTTCGTAGCCGCAGCGTTCGTCGGGTACGAAGAGCACCGACGTCTCGCCGTGACGCTTGGGCGTGATCTCCTCCATCTGCCCGCCGGGCGACAGCCAGACCGCGTGGAACTCGGCTTCGACCAGTACGCGTGGCCATTCCCAGAGCTGCCACCCGCAGAGCATGCGGCCGCCGTCGCGTTCGCTCTTGGCGCGCACGTTGGAAAAGCACCCGTCGAACGCCGCACCCGGTTCCGGACGGACATCGAGGTAGCTCGCCTGCCCGCCGGGCGCGAGGCTTTCGATCAAGTGGCGGACCGAGGAATCGATCCTGGCAGGTGTCGTCGTGGTGTACATCGCATCCTCGCTCGGGTGATGAACCTCGTGTCGATGGCGGCGTGCCGGACGATTGCGGGCGGACGCGCCTCGTCCGGAAAAACCGGGAGACTGCCACGGTCTTTGCGAAGGCGGCATCGAAGCACGGTTGCGCCTGGTCCGGTGGCTGCCGGATAGCCTTTCCCATCTTCGGCCGCGAGCCAGGACTCGCTTGTCCGGACGCTTGCTGGTGGCGGCGCCGCGCGGTGTTTTCACCGGCCATCGGGGCCTGCTGCCTCTGGACTGCACCATCCCCCCCTGCCGGTCCAGCTCCAGGAGAGCCGCGCGTTGCATGACCTGCGTGGGTCGGCGCTACCATCGCCGCGGCGGCCGATGCGGTCGAACGGAGCAAGGACATGAGCGACGAAATGAAGCGCTGCCCGGCATGTGCCGAGCTGATCCAGGCGGCAGCCCACAAGTGCCGTTATTGCGGCACGGACCTCGATGCCTATGCCGCGGCACACGAGGCCACCGTGGAGCAGACCCTGTTCAGCGGCCATCCAAAGGTCATCTACACCTTCGGGCAATACGTGCTGGCCGTGTGCACGCTGGGCATCGCCCTGCTGGTCTACTGGCTGCGCAGCCTGAGCCTGACCTTCACCATTACCACCCAGCGCGTGCGGGTCGAACGGGGTCTGTTCTCCAAGGCGCAGGACAACGTGGAGCTGTTCCGCGTCGACCACTTCGACGTGTTCAAGCCGCTGGGCATGCGCCTGCTGGGCCTGTGCCGGGTACAGCTGCATTCGTCGGATGCGGAAATGCCGGTGGTCGATCTCTTCGGCATCCCGGGGCTGGAAGCCATGGCCGACACCCTGCGCGAGTGCTCGCTGCGCGAACGCACCTGCCGGCGCGTGCTCCCGATGGAACAGATGTAGGCAACCGCACCGGGAAAGCCCGGGCTTGGGTATGCTGGGGAACCGCCGGGCCCCCGTGGGGTCCACGGACCATGTGCCTCAAGCCACCATTGGACTTACGACATGAACCTGCATCGTTCCCTGCTTGCCGCCTCGTTGGTCGCCGCGGCCGGCCTTTCCATCATCCCCGTGGCCTCCGCGCGCGCGGCCGAAGGCCTGGGCGGCACTGCCGTGCCGGGCGTCTGCATGCTTTCGCGCGAGGGCGTCTTTGCGCAGTCCAAGGTCGGCCAGGCAGCCAGCCAGCGGCTGGGGCAGCTGGCGGAGCAGGCCAGGACGCAGCTGGACAACCAGCGCACGCCACTCGACAACGACCTGAAGAGCTTCCAGCAGAAAGCCGCATCGTTGAGCGAGGCGCAGCGCAAGCAGCAGGGTGAAGCCCTGCAGCAACGCGTGCAGACGTTCCAGGGCCAGGCCGGCGAACTCAACCAGCGCATCCAGCTGACCCGCGGCAAGGCGATGCAGCGCATCGGCCAGGATGCCGAGCCGATCGTCGCCAGCGTCTACAAGAACCACCATTGCGGCCTGCTGCTGGACCGCGATTCGGTGCTGGGCGGCAACATGACCAACGACCTCACGCCCGAGGTGGTCCAGGGCCTGGATCGCAAGGTCACCACGATCTCCTTCGACCTCGAGCCAATGCCGACCCATATCGGCAACACCGGCAAGTAGGCCTGCGCAGGATGGGCTTCGGCCCACCCTGAGCACGGTGGGCAACGTCCGCGGCTAGGATTTCTTGCCGTCGCCGTCCTGCTTGTTCACCGTGGCCCAGGCAATGCGTTCGGCGGTGTCCTGCGACTTGCCTTCCTTCTTCTCGCTTTCTTCGATGTGCTGGGCCTGGCGCTTCTGCTTGTCGGTGTACGAGGACTTGTCGCCCTTGGACATGGCAGTACTCCCGTGGTTTCGGATGGCCACACGCTAGCGTGTGGCCGGTTAACGCGGGGTCGCCGATCGACCGCGACGATGTAAAGGCCTGTTCGCGTCGCGCACCCCGCCGGGCAAGGCGTGAGGGCGCTGCGCCGGTTTGGCGGGTGATACAGTGCCCCGCTTTCACTCCGCACATGCAGGGCGACGACGCGATGACCAAGCAGGCAACCTCTCCGATCGGCACGCCCGGCGTTCCCTGGGGACCGGCGGAGGTGGCCGCCTGGCGCGCCGGCCAGACCCGCAAGCGCAGCTTCGAGGCGGAGGTGCTTGGCGCCATCCAGGCGCTGGGCGAGCGCTGGGATCTCGTCCAGTATGGCCGCCTGGACTATCCGCCCGACACCTACCCGCTGCTTGCGATCAAGAGCCGCAACTGGCGCGACGAGTTGCCCTGCGCGCTGGTCACCGGCGGCGTGCATGGCTATGAAACCAGCGGCGTGCACGGCGCGTTGCGGTTCGTCGGGGAACATGCGGCGAGCTATGAGGGACGGGTCAACCTGATGGTCGTCCCGTGCGTCAGCCCCTGGGCCTACGAACGCATCCATCGCTGGAATGCGCAGGCGATCGATCCCAACCGTTCGTTCCGCCAGGACAGCCCGGTGCAGGAATCGGCCGCACTCATGCGACTGGTCGAGCCCCTGCGCGACCGTGTGCTGGTGCACATCGACCTGCACGAGACCACCGACTCCGACGAGTCGGAGTTCCGCCCGGCGCTGGCCGCGCGCGACGGCGTGGCGTTCGTGCCGGGGAACATCCCCGACGGTTTCTACCTTGTCGGCGATACGCAGGATCCGCAGCCGGCGTTCCAGCGCGCGGTGATCGCCGCGGTGGCCAAGGTCACCCATATCGCGCCTGCCGATGCCGAGGGCCAGATCATCGGCTCGCCGGTGGTGGCGCCGGGCGTGATCAACTATCCGCTCAGGCAATTGGGCCTGTGCGCCAGCATCACCAACGCGACGTACAAGACCACCACCGAAGTCTATCCCGACAGCCCGCGGGCGACCGCGGAACAGTGCAACGAGGCGCAGTCTGCCGCGGTGCGTGCGGCGATCGACTTCGCGCTGGCGGCGAAGGCATAGCGGTCGCTCGGCCCTTTTCTTCACCAGGCGGGGAGTTCTTCGGCTCGTGAACCCGGGGTCCTGCGTGCCGTCCATCTTCGCCAAGCTCAACCTGAGGGACCAATCGGAGATCCTGGTGGCGCGCGCGTGGCAGAGCTTCGAGCCGAAGCTGCGCACGCTCGAAGGCGTCGCGGTGTTGCGCGGCCCGGTGCAAGCGGCGGCGACTTTCTTCGCGCTGGTCTTGGTGAACACGCAGGCCGCATTGGATGACTTCCCGGCTTTGCTGGCCACCGGGGCGCAAGGCGATGCCGTGCTCTGGTTCGCCTATCCGAAGCAGGTCGCCATCGATGAGGACTGGTCCGCGCTGCGCTTCCGGCGCGCCGAGTACCTCGGGCGCGCGGTGCGCAATAACCACCGCTCGCAACCGGGGCGTGCGCTCACCGCGCCGCATCTACCGCCTCTAGATCGAGGCGGCGATCCTCCCGACTTCGGCAAGCACCGCGCTGCGCAGCTGGGCCTCCGCCGCGGGTGCGGTGTAGTAGGCGGTGACCAGCAGCGGCGGTCGTGCGGGCGGGAACAGGATCGCCACGTCGTTGCTCTCACCCTGCGCGCCGCTGCCGGTCTTGTCGCCCGCGCTCCAGCCGTCGGGCAGGCCGGCGCGCAGCTTGTCGGTGCCGGTCAGGCAGCCGCGCATCCAGCCCAGCAGGCGCGCCCGCGAGGTCGCCGACAGCGCCTCGCCAAGCAGCAGCTGCCGCAGCGTGTCGACCGCCGCATGCGGCGTGGTGGTGTCGCGCAGGTCGCCCGGCCGGGTCACATTGAGTTCCGGTTCGGTGCGGTCGAGCCGCGTCACGCGGTCGCCCAGGCCAAGCACGAAGGCGGTCACCGCCGGCGGACCGCCGAGGGTCGCCAGCAGCAGGTTCGCTGCGGTGTTGTCGCTGACAGTGATCGCCGCCGCGCACAGATCTTCCAGGCGCATGCCGGGTGCGCCGGTGTGCAGCCGGGTGACCGGGGCGTGGCCGAGCAGCGTATCGCGGCCGAATACGATGCGGCGTGACAGCTGTTCGTCGCCGCGGTCGACGCGCGCCAGCACGGCCGCCACGGCCAGCACCTTGAAGGTGCTGCACATGAGGACGCGTTCGTCGCCACGATAGGCCACGCGGCGACCGTTGGCGGTATCGAGGATGGCCACGCCCAGTCGTCCGCCGTGCTGTTTCTCCAGGGCGGCGAGCCGGGCTGCCGGGTCCTGCCCGGGACCGGTGGATGCGGCCTTGACCAGCGAGGCCGGGAGCAGGGCGCCCATCAGGCTGCCCTTGATGAAGTCGCGGCGTTTCATGGGAGGTTCGCCCGTGCGGGAAGGAATGGTCGATCCTGCACCGGCGGAGGGCGGCTTTGCGGTCCTGCCGCAGGCAATGCCCGGGCACCGGCAAGCGGATGCGCGTGCGCCACCGGCGGCGCGAGGCAAGGCCACCGAGCGGACCTGCCGCCTGCGCCGCGCAGGTGCGGACGGATGGATGGCCGGCGGAACCTTCGCAAGGGAAGGCCCGGGCGCATCACTTGCGCACGTAGTCCCCGGCCGGCCGTTCGCCCTTCTGGCGCTGGTTGTCCTCGCCGGTGTCGTTGTTCGCCTCGCCGCTGGCGTTGCTGTCCGCGGGACGCTTGGGGATTTCCTCGCCCGGGCCGTCGCCCGCGTGCTTGTCCTGGCCAGGCCCGTTGCCCTTGCCGGGGTTGGAGTGGTTCATGTGCTTCTCCTGCCTGTCTGGTTGCGGGCCATTCTCGGTGCCGAGCGGAAAGCGCGCGTGAGGGAGTCGGCGCCGATCGTATCGCGCACGCAAGAAGCGGATGGTGGCGCTGCGGCCACCCGCCTAGCCTTGCGCCATCCATCGATGGGAGTTGCGCCATGGCCTTCCGCATTCGCGGCCTTTCACCCGAACCTTTCCGCCACCTGTTCGGCCTGGATGACGCGGCGCTGGCTGCCGCCGGCGCGCGGCGCTACGTGGTCGACCACGCACCGGGCTTCCCCGACCGCATCGAGGTACGCGACTTGCAGCCGGGCGAGACGGCGCTGCTGGTGAACTACGTCCACCAGCCGGCCGGTACGCCGTACCGCGCCAGCCATGCCATCTTCGTGCGCGAAGGCGCCACCGCCGCCCACGACGCGGTCGACGAGGTTCCCGAAGTCATCCGCATACGGCCGATCTCGCTGCGCGCGTTCGACGCGGCCGGCATGATGGTCGACGCGGACCTGCTGGATGGCCGCGACATGGAAGCGGCGATCGGACGCCTGTTCGCCCGGCCCGAAGTGGCCTACCTGCATGCGCACTACGCCAAGCCTGGCTGTTACGCGGCGCGCATCGAACGTGCCTGAGGCGGTTGCGATGCTCGTGCTGCGCTCGCCGTCACACTCGTCCCCGCTTTCGTTTCGCCAATTTCATCTTCGCGTGATGCCGGCCGCCACCACCATGGAAGCGCCGCGGCAGGGAGCGATGACATGGCGTACCTCGTCGGAGACATCGTGGTGGTCGGATCGTGGGCGCTGCCCGGCGAAGGGCGGGGTTTCATCGGCCAGTTCGCCCTGCTGCGGGCGCAACCCGGCTTGCCGGTGATCCGCACGGAGACGGTCAACAGAGCCAGCCGGTTCGACGACCTGTTCGAGGCAGCCGAAGCGGGATGCCAGGCCGGCATCGAGGCCGCCAAGGCGAAACAGGACGACACGGCGCTGGTGCCGATTCCCTACCCGCCCGGCCCGCTGCCGCTCTAGCGGTGGCCCTGCCAACGGCCGCGCCTGCTTGCGTTGGTGGACGGCGGCCGCAAGATCGGATGCACCTACCCACGGGAGCCCCTCCATGCAGCACACCCACCATGAGCGCACCTTCGAGGACAGCGGCAAGCACTTCGTGGCGATCCTCAACGAACAGCCCGACGGACTGCTGAGCGTCACCGTGCGACTGCCGGACGGCACGCTGCGCGTGGTGCCCGGCGAGCACTTCGACAGCGAGGACCGGGCGATGGCGGCGGCTAGTTCGTTCGCGCACGAACTGGTGGGATCCTGCTAGCCGCCGTCGCACGCAAGCGTGCGGTCGCCGGCCGATTGGCCGGGTACTGGCCGCGGCTGGCGCTGGGTGGCATGTGGACTTCGCCCAATACCCTGCTCGGCCTGCTTGCCGGCGGCTTCGGCCTGGCGCTGGGCGCACGCGCGCAATGGCATGGACGCGAGCTGGCGTTGGCGTTCGGGCGGATGCCGTGGCTGTGGCCGGGAGCACTGACGTTGGGCAACGTCATCCTGCACACCGGCGACAGCCTGCAGGTCGCCTGCACGACCTACGCGCATCGCGCGCGGCGCGCCGTCGAGCCGCGCGTGTCACTGGCCGACCACGAGCGTGCACACGTGTACCAGTACATGGTGCTGGGACCGCTGTTCCTGCCCGTCTACCTGCTTTGCGGTGGCGTGAGCGTGCGCAATCCATTGGAGCGGGCTGCCGACCATTACGCGCGGCACGGTTGCGGATGGTGGCCATGGCCGCCGCGACGCAATCGAGCCGTCGCACCGCGCAGAATCGGGCCGGGCCACCATGGATTTCAACCATGACCGACAAGCTCGATCTCGATGACCTGCGCCATCTGGCCCGGGTGGCCGAAGGACGCGGTGCTGCCGTGCCCGAAGCGGCGGTGGCGCGGCTGATGCTGGCAGGGCTGGTGCGTCGGCCGGTACATGTCTGCGAGGGCGCGCCGATACTGGAGCTCACACCCGAAGGACTGGCGCGGGTGCGATCGAGCGACCAGTAGCACTTGTTTCGCTCCCGGGCAGCGTCACGGGGGATCACGAAGAAAAGCCTGGCCCACCCGCCAGGCTCTCTTCAGTCCGCAGGCGAACGGCGCCTCAGCGATCGCTGCCGCGGTCGCCCTCGGATTGCTTGCCTTCCTCGACCAGTTCACGCACGCGCTGGCCGCCCTTTTGGCCAGCCTCGCGCACGCTCATGTCGCCGTTGTCATCGTTGGCGGAGCGACCGGACTGGTTGTTGCTGCGCTCGTTGTCTGGCTGGTTTGCCATGGAACCTCCTCGGGTTTGGATGCGAAAGAACCTGGCCGGCTGGCCGGGCACCGGGAGCGTTGCAAGGGTGGCGCCAAGCGCGATCCCGCCGCAAAGCGCATCGGCGCGTCCGCGCGCACCGTGCATCGCATGAAAAATGGCATCGGCCTGGGAGATTTTTCAGTCGCCCGCGGGCGGCGCATCGCCGGCGAGCATGTCGCGGATGCGCAAGGCGAGCGCCTCCATCGCGAACGGCTTGGCCATCACCTGCATGCCCGGTTGCAGCGTGCCGAGCACGGCGTTCTCGGCATAGCCGGTGATGAACAGCACCTTGAGTGCCGGGCGGACCCGCCGCGCAGCATCGGCCAGCCGGCGCCCATTGACGTCGCCGGGAAGGCCGACGTCGGTGACCAGCAGATCCACGCGCGCCTGCGACTCCAGCACCCGCAACCCGGAAGCGCCATCGGCCGCCTCCAGTGCCGTGTAGCCGAGCTCGCGCAATACCTCGCCGACCAGCATGCGCACGGTCGGCTCGTCATCGACCACCAGCACGGTCTCGTGGGCGCCAGCCGTCAGCGGTGCGGCCAGCCGGTGGCCGCCCGGGTCAATCTCGGCCTCGCCCTCGCAGCGGGGCAGGTAGATCGTCACCGTGGTGCCGCGGCCCGGAGTGGAGTCGATGCGCACCTGGCCGCCGCTCTGCCGCGCGAAGCCGTAGACCATCGACAGCCCGAGCCCGGTGCCCTGGCCCTGCGGCTTGGTGGTGAAGAACGGCTCGAAAGCGCGCGCGATCACTTCCGGCGCCATGCCCGTGCCCGTGTCGGCCACGCGCAGGGCCACGTAGGGACCGGGCACCATGTCCCGCGCCTTCGCCTCGGCGGCATCCATCCGGCTATTGGCGGTTGCGACGGACAGGCGCCCGCTGCGGGGCATCGCGTCGCGCGCGTTGATACACAGGTTGAGCAGTGCGTTCTCCAGCTGGTGCGGATCGCACAGCGTGGTCCACAGGGCGTCGGGGGTGTCCACTTCCAGCGTGATATGCGGCCCGATGGCGCGCCGGAGCAGATCGGCCATGCCGTGCACGAGCGCGTTGAGGTCGGTGGGCCTGGGATCCAGCGTCTGCTGCCGCGAGAACGCCAGCAGCCGGTGGGTCAGCGCGGCCGCGCGATCGGCCGCGCCGCGGGCGGCGGCGATGTAGCGGTCCATGTCCCCGTAGCGGCCCTGGGCGGCGCGCCGGTGCAGCAGGTCCAGGCTGCCGACGATGCCGGTGAGCAGGTTGTTGAAGTCGTGCGCGAGGCCGCCGGTGAGCTGGCCGACCGCTTCCATCTTCTGCGCCTGGCGCAGCGCGTCCTCCGCCTGCGCGCGATCAAGTGCCTCGGCGTGCAGCGCCTCCACGGCGTGGCGAAGCTCGGCAGTGCGCGCCTCGACCGCGGCCTCGAGCGTCTCGTTGAGGTGGCGCAGCGCCGCTTCGCTCTCGCGCAGCCGCTCCTGCGCCACCCAGCGATCGGTGACGTCCTGGCCGATCTTGAGCAAGCCGCTCGGCTCGCCATCGGGGCCGCGCAACGCAACCACGTGGCCCTCGATGAAGACACGCGAGCCATCGCGGCGCTGGTGCCAGCGCACATCCGGCGCGACGCCCTGGCGCAGCGCGGTGGTGATCTCCTGCGCCGGCCTGCCAGCCGCGCGGTCTTCGGGCGTGAAGAGGATGCCGGCCGGTTGGCCGACCATCTCCTCAGCCGACCAGCCGAACACCGCGGCGGCACCGGGCAGCCACTGGGTGATGCGTCCGCCGACGTCGGTGGTCAGGATCGCGTAGCCGCGCACGCCTTCGACGATCAGGCGCAGCTGTTGTTCGCTTTCGCGCAGCGCCTCCTGCGCCAGCCTGCGGCTACTGACATCAAGGACGACGCCGAGCGTCTCTTCACCAAGCCGGCGCGCCGCGAACAAGCCCCACCCGCAGGAGCCGTCCTTGCGGAAATACTGCTTTTCGTAGGGCGTGGTTTCGCCCTTTTCCCGCAACTCCTCGAGGGCCAGGCGGGAAACCCCATGGAATGCTTCCGGCGTCAGGTTCTGCCAGGCCAGCCCCATGGCCTCCTCGCGGGTGAAGCCGGTCATCTGCAGGAAGCCATCGTTGACGTCGGTGAGCGTGAGCTCCGGGCCCCACAGGGTGACCCCGAGCGTCTGCATGGCGAACAGTCCGTCGAGCCGTTTGCGGCTCTCGTTCAAGGCCTCCCGCGTTTGCGCCAGGGCGTCGCGCAGCTGCGCGTTCGGGTCGTCCGGGGGCGCGCGCTCGGGCCGGCCGTGATTTTCGGAGGCATCGTCGGTGGCGGTCATGGGCGTCGGTGTGCGTGTGGATGGACCACTTGCGCGGACCGTGCGCAGGCATGTCCGAGCGTGTGACCGGACCGGGCAAAGGAACGTGTAGGTTTCGTTCGGCGCGTTGGCGCGGGTCAGCCTGATCGAGAAGGCGACGACCCGGCGCGCGCGGGAACTTCACCGCCGTGGCCGTAGGGTGGCCGGAACGGTGGGGCCAGGGCCCGCACCGGCGAGTCTTTCGCGCGGGAGTCGACGAGGTGGATGCCGACCATGTGATCCAGGCCAACGCCAAGACCGAGCGTCTGCGTTACGACGGCTTCCGGGCGTTCTTGGTCGGGCGGGATCCGACCCGGCGCCTGGCCGATGCCTTCGCCCGGCAGATCGTCGCGCGCGGCGAGCAGGCGCGGTACGGGTATGTGCAAGGGGCGGGCGAAAAGGTGATCGCGCAGGATTTCTATTACTGGGTGTGCGATGCCTAGGAGCAATCAGTGGCGGCTGCGCGCCACTTCCATCGCGCGGCGTTGTTCGGCGCGCCGCTGGTCCTGCGCCGCAAGCAGCTGCTGGCGGCGCGTCGGCGGCAGGATCGGCGCCTCCTCGGCAATCAGGCCCAGTTGACGGCCGAGCCGGAGCGCAAGCTGGCGCCACTTGGTCGCGGGCCACAGGGAGGGGTGGTGGAGCTGGACGTGGGTCGACATATGCGCATCCTGGCCGGGCTGACCGTCGGCAACGAAAAACCGTGGCGGCACGCGGTTCGCTGCCTCAGGCGCTGAATGTGCACCGAACCATGTTAGCTGCCCGTAATCCCCAGGCTACGGCCGTGGCGATGAGCCCGCCGAGCGCCCCGTGACGCTGCCCTTACAGCGCCCACGGCACACTGGGCGCACGATCAGAAAACAGGAAAAGCGGCCATGGGCAACGAACGCAACGAGCGCGAACGCGAGCCGATCGGGGGCCCGATGGCACCCGACGCCGGCGGCAAGACCGCCGGCTCCAATACGCAGAGCCAGGGTGGCATCAGCCACCAGGTGGCGCAGGCCGCGCACGAGCAGTTCGATGCGGCGGCCGGTGTGCCCGGCGGGCTGCCGCGCGTCGACCCGCCCGGCATGTCGCTCGACGAAGGCGGCCCGGCGCGCAAGGGTAGTGTCGAGCAGGGTTTCAGCGGCGACGACGGCGAACACCTACCCAGCGACAGCACCGGCGTGCCGGCATCACGCCATCCCGGTGCGGCGGCCGACCTGGGTGCGCAGCAGGATCCACGCGTCCACGGCCAGCCGCGCGAGCCGGCCGACCGCACCACCGGCGCCGACTCGCCCAACCGCGGCGGCACAGCCGGCTCGCCCGGCAGAAGCGCACGCATGGCACCGGCGCGCATGCCCGGCCAGGAGCCGGACGAGGTCGTGGTCCAGGGCGGCCAGAGCGGCAACGATGCGCAGCGCGACCAACAGATCTGACGCATGCGCTTCCTCTTCTTCCAGAGAGGGAGTCGTGATGCGCCATCGACATCCATGAACCGAAACCCTGCGGCCGACATTCCGTGGCGCGCGCCGGCCATGCGAGTCAGGCAACGTCAAGGTAGGCGCCGCCCAGCGGTGCTACGGTCCCAGGCTCTGGGCCAAACGGCTGGTGGCCGTCCTAGGGGCAGGCACCCGCCAAGCGCTCGCTAGCGAGGAGATAGGCGCACATGATCAATTCGACATTCCGATGGACAGCGGGGTCGCTGATCGTGGCCACGATGGCGCTGGGCGGCTGCACGAGCTACGTCAAGAAGGCCGACTTCGATTCCGCGATCGCCGAGTTGCGCGCCAACGACCAGAAGCAGCAGCAGCAACTGGATTCGTTGACCCAGGAAATGCAGCAGCGCTTCGCCAAGTACGACGCGCAGATCTCGCAGATGGCCGGCCGCGTGCGGCTCGACACCGCTGCGCACTTCGCCTTCAACGACGCCACCCTGCGCGACCAGGACAAGCCGCTGCTGGATGACTTCGCCAAGGTGATCAGCCAGCACTATCCCGATGCGGTGGTCACGGTCGAAGGCTTCGCCGACCCGGCTGGCTCGGCCAGCTACAACCGCCGCCTGGGCGAACGCCGTGCCGCCGCGGTGCGCGACTACCTGGTGCAGAACGGGCTGTCCGCCGAGCACCTGCGTGCGGTGAGCTACGGCGAGGCGACCAATCGCCAGGTCGAACGCGGCAAGACGCGCGACCAGGGCGAGCCCAACCGTCGCGTGACGCTGGTGGTGGATTTCGCCGGCCAGTCGAGCGGCGAGCCGGCCGCATCCAGCAGCACTGCCGCGGGCTGAGCCAGGAGCAAGCCCTCCCCCTCGTGGGAGGGCTTGGGTCGGCCAGGGGCCTGTCCGGGCCTTTTCTTCACCGCGCCGCGTGCACCACGCGGTGGGCTGGAGCGGCCTACCTGAGATCGACCTGCGGGCGTCGTGCACCCAGGCGCACGAGCAGTTGCTCCGCCGCACGCACGACGTCCTGCGGCTCGGGCAGGTCGAGCGTGATCGCCACACGCGTGTCGCCCGCGCACGCGTAGACCTCCGGCTGGCCCTGCAGCAGCCGTTCGAGCACGGCCTTGTCCACCATCGCGCCGTGGCCGAGGTCAAGCACGCCCCCTTCGCGATGCAGTTCCAGTCGCGCGATGCCGAGCGAGCGCGCCATCAGGCGCAGCCGCGCCAGCGTGAACAACTGCGCCGTGAGCCCGGGCAGCAGGCCGAAGCGGTCGACCAGCTCCACTTCCAGCGCGCGCAATCCATCCTCGTCGTCGGCGCTGGCGATGCGCTTGTACAACGACAGGCGTGCGGCCACGTCCGGCACGTAGTCGTCGGGGATCAGCGCGGGCAGGTGCAACTCGACTGGATGGTCATCGTCGCCCAGCCCGAGGTCAGGCTCCTCGTCGGCCTCGAGCGCGCGCACGGTGCGCTCCAGCAGGCGCGCGTACAGGCCGAAGCCGATGGCCTGAATCTGCCCGGACTGTTCCTCGCCGAGCAGTTCGCCGGCACCGCGGATTTCCAGGTCGTGCGTGGCCAGGGCAAAGCCGGCGCCGAGTTCTTCCTCCGCCGCGAACGCCTCCAGCCGCAGGCGCGCCTCTTCGGTCAGCGCCTCCGGGTCGGCGACGTAGCCGGCCATCTCCAGCCGGCGTCGGCCGTCGGCCGGCGCCAGCGTGTCGCCGGTGGCCACGCACAGGCCGCTGGCAAGATGGGCAGGCGGCGCGATCCGCTGCATCAGCGCGGTCACCGGCACCACCAGCACGCCGCGCTGCAGCGCAGGCAGGCGCTGCAGCGTGGCGATGCGTTGCGACACGATGCGCGGGTGCGGGTTGAACCGGTCGTGGGGCAGCGTTTCCCCATCGGTTAAGTGCAGCACCGGCACGCCGTTCGCGAAGAACGCGAGCTCGTCCTCCAGGGCACAGGCCTGATCGGCCACGACCGGCACCACCGGCGCCGCGTGCGGCTGCGCCGCCACTGCCACCCACAGCGACAACGCACTGCCATGCGGCAGGGGCCAGTCGCTCGGCGGCTCGGCGGAGCGCGGCAGCGGCGGCGGGGGAATCGTCCTGGGCATCGCTTGCAATGGTGTGCGACGGCCCGTGGACCACCGGTATCGGGTGGGGAGAGAGGGAGTGGTGCTTACGCGGCTGCCGCCGCGCGTCCAACGTGAACGCAACGCTGTAGAGGAGCCCGTTGACCGAGAGCTAAGGGGTTCTTTATGGGCTCGCCGCTAGGGTGGAAAGCGTTCGCCAGCTGGGCGGACTTTTCCCACTCAACAGGAGAACTCCATGAGCAACGACAAGCGCGGTTTTGCATCGATGGATGAAGACAAGCAGCGTGAGATCGCCAGCAAGGGCGGCAAGGCCGGTGGCGGCGATCACGCCACGCACGAAGAGCACGTGCGCGCCGGCAAGCAGAGCAGCGGCGGCACCCACGAGCAGCATGTCAAGGCTGGCCAGCAGAGCCACAAGAACGACTGACCCCAACAGTCCCTAGCGAACGCGAAAGGCGGCCATTCGGCCGCCTTTCGCCTGTCCGGTGCCCGCCCGTATGATCGCCCGGCCGCAGCGTGCGGCCTGGGAGGAGAGGGAGGAGCATCCGATGAAGCGTATCCACGTGGCGCTGGTGCTGGGCGGCCTGCTGTTGGCCGGTTGTTCGTCGCACGCCCCGGCGGACGGGGCGACTGCCAGCGCGCAGGCAGCAGCGCAGGCATCACCTGCCGACCAGCCGCTCGATCTGTGCCGGCTGATGCCAGTGGCGGACGTCGCGTCCACCTTGCAGGCGAACGGCGCCGATACCGTCACCGAGCAGAAGCCGAGCGTCGGCGGCATGTGCTCGTACCTGCACGTGCCGGAACCGGGCGACTACCGCACCAAGCTGCTGATCGATTTCACCCGCATGTCCTCCGCCGACCAGGCGCAGCAGGCACTGGCTGCGCATCGCCAGGATTTTGCCGGCCGCGGCATCGCCGTCACGCCGGTTCCGGGGCTGGGTGACGAGGCCTTCCTCGCCGAGACCGAGGGCACGGTCGGACTGAAGCTGCGGGTCGGTTCCTACCAGGGCCAGATCAACCTGAGCGTGGAGGACCGCGACCCGGCCTCGCTGCGTCCGGCGGTGCTGGCGCTGGGCAAGCAGGTGGTGGCGCGCCTGCCCTGAAGCTGCACCGGTGCCCGGGGCCGGCCATAATCGACCGACCCCAGTTCCCGGAACCGCCGATGAAATTCCTGATGATGGTGTACGTCGAAGACGCCCTCCTGCAGGCGCTGCCCGAGGGCGAGTTCGACACGCTGATGCGCGGCTGCCTCGCACACGCCGACGAACTGCATGCCACCGGTTGCGTGCTCGACTCGCAGCAACTGGAACCGCCTGCCACGGCACGCTCGTTCCGCACGCGCCAGCAGCGCACCACCGTGTTCGATGGGCCGTTCGCCGAGACCAAGGAATACCTGGCCGGTTTCAACCTGATCGAGGCCGACGACCTGGACCATGCGCTGCGCATTGCGCAGGAGTTCCCGTGGGCACGGATCGGCGCGATCGAGGTGCGTCCGGTGCGTGACATGGACTCGGTGCGCCGACGCGTGGGCGCCGAAAGAGCCGCCGTCTGACCTGTATCAAAAAAAGGCCGCGCCCTGCACGGGGCGCGGCCTGAAGAACCGAACCACTGCCAAGTCGATCGGTGTGCCGGCGGCGGAGGGACCGCATGCGGCCAGCGCACGTTAGGCGGTGCGCGTCTCACCTTTTCGGACGCGGTCGCCTTGCCGAAGCCGCAGCCGATCATCCCCTGTTGGCGCCTGCTTCACCGATCCCCAACCTTCGCCCTACCGGTGGGCGCGCCGGGCCAGCGCCTGCACGCGCCGCGCTCGCTTGGCTCACACCCCCTAGACGGGTGCCGCGCGCACGATGGCAATCACCTCAATGGCCGCAAGGAGTCGCACATGCTGATTACCATCCTGGTCATCCTGGTCATCCTCGCGCTGCTCGGAATGCCGACCTGGGGCTATTCGCGCTCCTGGGGCTACGGGCCGAGCGGCGGCCTGGGTCTGATCATCGTGATCGTGATCGTGCTTTGGCTGCTGGGCGTCTTCCACTGACGTCCAGCGTGCGGGCCGTGCGTGGGAGAATGGGCAGCTCCCACCACGGCACGCACCCATGCTGGAACTGATCGGCTTCGACGGCGACGACACCCTCTGGCACAGCGAGGGCTACTACCAGGCGGCCGGCGCCGCCTTCCGCGACATCCTTGGCCGCTACCTCGACGTCACCGACCGCGAGGTGCAGGAAGGCATGCTCGCCACCGAACGGCGCAACCTGAAGCTGTTCGGCTACGGCGCCAAGGGCATGACGCTGTCGATGGTGGAAACCGCCGTTGCCATGACCGACGCCCGTATCGGCGCGCGCGACATCCATCGCATCGTCGAACTGGGCAAGGCCGTGCTCGAGCATCCGGTGGAACTGCTGCCCCACATCCGCGCAGCGATCGAGGCGGTGGCCGCCCGCCATGCGATCGTACTGGTCACCAAGGGCGACCTGGCGCACCAGGAGAAGAAGGTCGCGCAGTCGGGCCTGGCCGACCTGTTCGGGCGCATCGAGATCGTCTCGGAAAAGAACCAGGCCACCTACCGGCGCGTGCTGGGCGAATTCGACCTGGCGCCCGCGCAGTTCGCGATGGTCGGCAACTCGTTGCGCTCGGACATCGAGCCGGTGCTGGCGCTCGGCGGCTGGGGCGTGCACATGCCCTACCACGTAACCTGGGCGCACGAACTGGAGACCGGCCTGAGCGGCGGGGAGGAACGCTTCGTCACGGTGGACGATGCGCAGGGCATTCCCGCTGCGGTGGCGCGGCTCGCCGAACGGGCGGCCGCGTCGCTGGCGGCCTCCTGAGCCGGTCAATGGTGGCCTTGCCGCCACGCATGGTGCTGGACACCAACGTCTGCCTGGACCTGTTCGTGTTCGACGATCCGCGGTGCGCGGGCCTGGCCGAAGCGTTGCGACGAGGCGCCGTCGAAGCGGTTAGCGCGAGGCCGTGCCGCGACGAATGGCAAGCCGTATTGACCTACCCCCAGCTGGCGCTGGAACCGTCGGCGCGCGAGCGTGCCGTGCTGGCGTTCGATGCGAAGGTACGCCTGCTGCCTGCGGCCACCGGGCGTGCGGCGCCGTTGCCGCGCTGCGCCGACCGCGATGACCAGAAGTTCCTGGTCGTGGCCGCCGAAGCCGGCGCGCGCTGGCTGCTCAGCCGAGACAACGCGCTGCTCAGGCTCGGTCGGCGCACGCTGCGGGACGCCGGCTTTGCGATCCTCACGCCGGAGCAATGGTCGAGCGCGTGGAATACGGGCGCCGAATCCAGGCGAGAGGATCCATGCTCATACCCGCTGACGTGACCTGCCCCTATTGCGGCGAGCCGATCGAACTGTTGCTCGACGCCTCGGCCGGCGAGCAGGCCTACATCGAGGACTGTCCGGTGTGCTGCCGGCCCATCGGCGTGCACGTCAGCGTGGATGAGGAAGGCGAACCGCGGGCGACGGTATCGGGCGAGAACGAGGCCTGACGTTCTGGTCATGGCGCGCTCTCTTGAACCCTCCCCCTTCCGCGGAGAGACAGGTGAGGGCGGAGCTCGCGGGGGTGTCGATCGGGTAGGGTGGGGCCTTCAAAAAAGGCCTCGCCAAGCGGGCAGGTATGTGGCCAGCGTGGTCCCTCACCCCAGCCCTCACCCCGCAGCGGAGAGGGAGCCAGTCCGCCCTGAAAGCTCACACGCAACCGCTCAGCGCGGCCCGGGTGGCCTCGTCGGTCTCGGGCGTCACCGGCCGCGTCAGCTCCCACAGCATCCGTGCGCGAAAGCCCAGCGCCAGCGCGTCCTGCACTGTCCACAGCACGCACACGTCGCGTGCCAGGCCGCATACGTGCACTTCGGCCACGCCGCGCTCGCGCAGCCATCCGGCCAGGCCGGTCGGTGGCCGCGCGCCATCCGGGCCGTGGTTCTCGCGGAAGGCACTGTAGGAGTCGACCGCAGCATCCGTGCCCTTGCGCACGACCAGGTCCAGCGGCGACCAGTCGATCGCCGCGTGCAGCGCGGCGCCGGGCGTCCCGGCCACGCAGTGCACCGGCCATAGCGTCTGTGGCTGGCCATGCAGGGTGATCTGCGCGAACGGCGCCTTCCCCGGGTGGTTGGCGGCGAAGGAGACGTGGCCGCGCGGGTGCCAGTCCTGCGTGGCGACCACGTGGCGGTAGCGCCGTGCGCGCAGCAGCGCGTCGATACCCGGCACGATCGCGTCGCCCTCGTGGCAGGCCAGTGGGCCACCGGGCATGAAGTCCGGCTGCACGTCGACGAGGATGAGGGCGGTGTCGTGCGGTTGTCCGTTCATCGGGACAGTGTAGTCGCGCGGGCAGGCGTTGCCCGCGAGCGGCGACGCGTCCGCCGACGGCATAATGCCGTCTCAACCACGGCGGACATCGATGCATTACGACCAATCCTGGATGGGCTACGGCTGGATCGGCGGCCTGCAGGCCGGCCTGATCGCAGCCGTCGCCGGCGCGCTGCTGTTCCTGCTGTTCCGCTGGCGCACGCGCGAGGCCTGGAGCCACGGCGCGCAGATGGCCTGGTCTTATGTGCTGGGCGCCGCTCTGGCCGCCAGCGGCGACCTCTCGGATCTGTTCTATTTCAACTACGCCCGGCTGCAGTCGTTGCAGCTGCTGCGCGCGAAGCTTGCCGAAGTGCATGACCCCGATGGCCTGGGCACGCGCGTATTGTGCGAACTGGCGGGCGTGGCGGTCGGCATCGGCGCCGCCTGGCTGGCCAGCGAGTGGGCCGCGCGGCGTCGGTAAGGCGCTCGTTCAACCGGCCTGCGGGGCCATCCTGCGGCGGGCGGGCACGGCCTCGGCTTGCAGCAGCCGTCCGGCCAGCATGCGTGCCTGCAGGCGGATCTCCGGCATCGCGACCGATTCCCAGCGCGCACCGCGCAGCAGGCTGCCGATGCCGAACAGGCGCGGCCAGGGCGCACCGTCGCGGCACAGGCGACCATCCAAAGTGGCCTGGCAGCCGAGGCCGAACGGATCGGGGGTGACGTGGCCGTTGGTGACCAGCTGGCGCATCAGCGGATGGGCCGTGTTGCGCACGTCCGTATCCAGGCCGACGGTCTGGATGGCCAGGTCTGTCGACAGCGACGTGCCGATGCCGGCGTGGCACATGTCCAGTTGCACGCGTCCCTGCGCCTGGCGCGCCCCGGTGACGCGGCCGCACACCCTTTGCAGGCGTCCCGAAGCTTCGAGCGCCTGCACCTGCTGTCCGACCTGCGGCGGCATGCGATGGCGCGCGCGCTCCCATGCCCAGCGTGCGTGCCTCAGGAAGCGGGCGCGTTGCGGCGCGGGCAGAACGTCCCAGAGATCGGCGGTGGAGGGGCGCAGGCTGTCGACCACCACGCGCCAGTCCTCGCTGGCGGCGATCGCTTCGCGCAACAGGCGCAGCCAGCGACGCACTTCCGGCGCGTCGTGCATGGCATCGACCAGTGCACCGCCATCGTCATCCGGCACGGTCGATACCGGCAGGTGCGTCGCCGGCAGGCGACCATGGCGGGAAACGGCGGTGAAACGCGCGGCGGGCCAGCGATCGGCCAACTCCAGCAGCACGTCGACGGCGGTGAGGCCCAGGCCGATCAACGCCACGTCGCGCGGCGTCGAATCGGGCGCGGCACGGCGCAGCAGCGACCAGGGATCGATCACATAGCGGCCTTCGTCGAGCAGCTCTCCGTCGACGCCCGCCAGCGGCCGTACCGGCAGGGCGCCGATGGCCAGCACCGCTGCGTCGGCACGGCTGGCGCGCTCGCCCTGGACCACGGTGACGCCCTCGGTCTCGGGCACCAGCGCATCGGCCGCGAACGGAACCACGCGCACATCGACGCCGCGGCTGCGCGATTGTGCCAGCGCATGCGCGGCTTCGTCCTCGAGGTAGTCGCCGTACAGGCGGCGCGGCAGGAAGTCGGTGCCTGCGGCCTGCGGATCGGCACGCTGGGCGAAATCCAGGAACCCGCGGGGCCGGGGCGAGAACATGCCCATGGTGGCCGCACGTACGTTGAGCAGATGGCGCGGCGATTCGGTGCCGTAGGCGATACCGCGGCCGGGATGCGCCGCACCACCGGTGTACCAGTCCAGGTGCAGCGGCGCATTGGCGCGCTCGACCAGCTCGCTGAGCAGGGCGACGGCGGCAGCGCCGCCGCCGATGATGGCGACCCGTCGGAACATGGCGGCTCTCCGGAGCGCTGGGCTGTCAGCCCGGCAGCGGTCCGGCGATGGCCGACCGCGATGGGGGCATCCGCTGCCGGGTGGAAGGTGAGGGGGCGTAGGGCAGACCCGCGCCGGGCGCCTCGCCGAATACGTGCAGGCTCAGCGCCGCCTCGCGTCCGGACAGGTTGCGGCATCGGTGCAGGCGCGACTGGTCGGCGTCGAACCACAGCGCGTCGCCTGGGCCGAGCCAGTGGCGCCCATGTGCCAGCGGCTCACCACCATCCGCCTGGCGGCGCCAGGCCTCGATCTCCAGCGCGCCGTGGAGGGGAATTTCCAGGCCCCAGCGCGCGCCGTGGTCATGCAATACGGAGGTGTGGTTGACCGGCCAGGCAATCAGCCACAGCTGCAGTTGCGCGGTGCCGGTGCGCAGCGGGCGGATGCGCGGGCCATGGGTGGTGCGGACGCGGGCGGCCAGCGCATCCAGGCCGTCGGGGTGGCAGCGCACGGCGCTGCCCAGTTCGCGGGCGAGGGTGGCCAGGTCGGGGTGTTCCCCTCGGCAGTGCGCCAGCGCGATGTGGCGCAGCGCCTTCAAGCTTTGCCTGTGGTTTGCCATGCGCGGGACCGTGCGGAAAACGGCGCCCAGTGGAGCATGGGCGCCGTTAAGTCGCAGTTACCCCCAAGTGGGTGATCTTGATAGGCTTTTCACAGCTGGCGCAGCTCGAAACTCACCGGTATCCGTGCCCAGGCGCGTACCGTGCGGCCGCCCACGCTGGCCGGCTGGAAGCGCCAGCGCGCGAGCACCTGCTCTTGCGCACTGCGATCGAGCAGCTTGTAGCCGCTGCTTTGCTCGACGACCGCCTGCACCGGCTTGCCTCCTTCATCCACCAGTACGCGCAACAGCACCGTGCCATGCATGTGCTGGCGGACCGCCTGCGGTGGGAACGCCAGCGGTGCGCTGCGGTAGGCCAGGCTGGCTTCGACCGGCGGCCCGGGCAGCGTCGCCGGCGGCGCTGCGTCCGTGTCCGATGGCGCGCTCGTGGGCAGGTGGATCGTCGGCGCGGCGACGCGCCCTTCGTCGGTTGCCGGCGGCGCGGTCGCCACGGGCGGCGCGATGGTCGGCAGATGCGTGGGCCGGGTCAGTGGCCTGACGTCGATTGGAGGCGGAGGCGGAGGCGGCGGCAGCGGCCTGGGTTTGGGCTCCTCGATCAGGCGCACGCCCAGGTCCGGCATGGCCAGGAGCAAGGCCGGCGGCGGCAGCGGCCGGGTGGCGGCGATGAACACGGTGAGGTTGATGGCCAGGGCCGCGCTCAGCGCGCTGATGCGGACGGGGTCGGGGTGGGCGTGCGTGCGGGGTGAAGCCAGGGTTGCGGACGACATGGCGATCCTCCTGAGCTTGGCGTGGCGCAGGCACGCTGCAAGGGCAGAGGGGATCGTGCCGGCGCGGCCCCAGCCTAGGCCTGCCGCTCTTCGGTGCGCAAGCATTCCCGCGGCAGGGCTCTTGCCGCACAATCGGCCGGCGCGGCCGCGGGGCCGCCGGGAGGCAGTCATGACGATGTGGAAACAATGGGGTGCCGCGGCGTTGCTGGCGGGCGCGCTGGCCATGGCGCCGGCTGCGGCGCACGCGGGTGAGATCTCTTGCAAGATGACCTTCTCGCTGTCGGGCTGGTCGGTGTTCTACAAGACCGCCAAGGGCAGCGGCACGGTCCGCTGCAGCAACGGCCAGAGCATGCACGTGAAGCTGCGCGCCAAGGGCGGTGGGTTGACCTTCGGCAAGACGCGCATCGACAACGGCATCGGCAAGTTCACCGGCGTCTACGACATCCACGAGGTGCTAGGCCACTACGCCAGCGCCGAGGCGCATGCTGGCGCGGTGAAGTCGGCCGGCGCGCAGGCGCTGACCAAGGGCAACGTGGGCCTGGCGCTGAGCGGCAAGGGCGAGGGCTGGAACCTGGGCGTGGCGTTCGGCGCGTTCATCATCGAGCAGTAGCTTCAAAGGGACGTTTAGACGTCCATTGCAAAACAGTGCGCGCGGGCATGGTAAGGTGCCGCTTCGGTCCTTCCCCGGAACTTGCCATGCCCGCGCGCTCCGCCGTTCGTCCGCCGCGCTACCGTTTCGGCGACGAGCTGGCCAGCACGCTGATCCACGGCGTCGGCATCCTGCTCAGCATTGGCGGGCTGGCGACGCTGGTGGCGTTCGCCGCGCTGCGCGGCGATGCACGGGCGGTGGTGGCCTGCGCGGTGTTCGGCAGCACACTGATCCTGCTCTACACCGCCTCCACCCTCTACCACGCCATTCCCGGCGAATTGCCGCGGCGGGTGCTGCGCACGCTGGACCACATCGCGATCTTCCTGTTGATCGCCGGAACCTATACGCCGTTCACGCTGATCGTGTTGCCGGGCGCATGGGGCTGGGGCCTGTTCGGCACGATCTGGGCACTGGCGCTGGCCGGCAGCGCGCTGGAGCTGGGGCTGCTGCGGCGGATCCGCACGCGGGCGCTGGCGGTGTCGATTTACGTGGCGATGGGATGGGTGGCGCTGGTGGCATTCGAGCCGCTGCGCACGCACTTGGCGCCGGGTGGCCTGGCGCTGCTGATCGCGGGTGGGGCGACCTACACGCTGGGGGTGCCGTTCTACCTGTGCCGGCGGCTGCCGTTCCACCACGCGGTGTGGCACGGTTTCGTGCTGGCCGGCAGCGTGCTGCACTACCCGGCGGTGCTGCTCTACGTCATCCCCGATTGAGCCGCTTTGCTCCCTCTGCCCTGCGGGGAGAGGGTTGGGGTGAGGGGCCGGGCTCGCGGGGAAGCCTGTTGGGGGTGCGTTTTGCTTGTCGTTCTTGGGGGGCGCTTCCGCGATTTGGCTCGCCTGCGGCGGGCTTCCTAGCGCCTGCCGGCGCTCGGGTCACTTTCTTTGCTGGCCAAAAGAAAGTAACCAAAGAAATGGCCTGGCTCAGCCCGGGGCGGGATAAGAGCTAGGTACCGCCTCGCCTTGCCGGGTTAGCGCCTGCTCTTAGAGGAGCTGCAGCCGCTATACCGCGGGCGCTCGAAAGTTACGGTATGGGAGGCATGCCGGTGCGCTTGACCGCATCGGCGGTAACAACTCTTTCTTTGCGTGCCGTCGTTCCGGCAAGACGGAACCTGTTGGTGGGCTTCAGCCCTACCAATCCGATACTTCACGCAACCATGAAACTTCGCCCCGCACTGCGACGGCCACGCCCCAGGGAAGCCATACCTTGCCCCAGCTTCCGAGCGCCCGCGGCGCTCGGGGGCTGGGGCAAAGGGAGCAGGCTTATGCGCGCTTTGCCCTCCCCTGCGAAGCAGGGGAGGGCAATCGAAGCGATTACTTCTTCTGCTTCTGCTGCGGAACGAACTGCGTCTGCACCGCTTCGGCCAGCTGGGCCGGGGGCAGCAGGCCCTGGCCGATCACGAAGTCGTTGAAGGCCTTGCGGTCGAACCTGTCGCCGAGCGCCAGCTCGGTCTGCAGCCGCAGTTGCTGCAGGCGCAGATAGCCGTAGAAGTAGGCGGTGGCCTGGCCGGGGCTGTCGAAGGTGTAGCGGTCAAGCTCCTCGCGAGCCAGGGCTTCGGACAGGCCGACGTCGTGGACGAGCACGTCGTGTGCGCGCTCGCGGGTGATCAGGCCCAGGTTGAGCATCGGGTCGAGGTAGGCGCGGGCGGCGCGCATCAGGCGCGCCTGCAGCGCGGCGAACTGGCCGGCCGGCGGCTCGTACGGGAGCATTTCCGACTCGGCGTAGAGTGCCCAGCCTTCCACGTTCACGCTGTTGAAGGCGAACAGGCTTCGCGCCAGCGACACGCCGCGCTCGACCATCGCGGCGAACTGCAGCTCGTGGCCGGGACGGCCCTCGTGCGCGGTCAGTGTCCAGGCGGCAGCCTTGAAGGTGAAGTCATCGTAGGCCTGGCTGTTGTCCTTGCCGTTGCCGGGGTTGCCCATGGTCAGCACGAAGGTGCCGCGCTCGCCGTGGTTGTTGAGGAACGGCGGCGGGTCCATGTGCGGTGCGGGCACCTGCGCGGCCTCGGCCTCGGAGGCGACGCGCATCTGCATCTGGCGCCTGGGCAGCGTGACGATGCCCTTGTCACGGATGGTGTCCTCGATGTGGCCGAGCACCTCGTGGTACCAGGGCTCGACCTGGTCGCGGCTGAGCTGCTGCTTCTTCAGCGCCTTGAGCACGTCGCGGTAGTCGGTGGCGTCGAAGCCCTCGGCCTTGGCCACCACCGGTGCCATCGTCTGCATCATGCCGCGCAGTTCCATGAACTCCAGCTCCGCCTGTTTCATCAACTGCTCGGGCGGAATGTCGATGCCGACCTGCTTGAGGTTGTAGGCGTACAGCGGCTCGGGCAGGCGGAAGTCGGCGCGCGCGCGCGGCAGCACGGTGCTGCGCACCCAGGCGTCGTAGTCGGCCAGCTGCTTGTCGAGTGCGTCCAGCGCGGCCTTGCCCTCGGGCGTGTCGAGCTTGTACTTGGCGAACAGCTTGCGGATGCCCTCGACGTAGCGGGGCGTGTTGGCGAGCTTCTGTTCGACCTCGCCCTTGTAGGGCCCCAGCAGCGACTTGTCGCCGAGCCGCGCCACCATCAGCGCCTTCGCCTCGTCCGTGACCGGCGTGCAGCCGGGCGCCTTGCCGACGTAGCACTGCAGGCGCTTGAGCGCGGCCGGCCGGCGCTTGGCATCGACGTCGTCCTTGAGCAGCGCGAACTCGCCACTGAAGACCAGCGAGCCGATGTCGTTGTACGGCAGCAGGTACTTGCGGTTCAGGTCGATGCCTTCGATCTGCTCGGCGGCGGCCTCGATCATGATCTGCAGGTCTTCGCGCACGTTCGGGTCCTTCTCCGTGGCGAGCAGCTTCTCCAGCTTGCCCTTGGCATCCACCAGCGCCGCGCGCGAGCGCGCGTCGATACCGGGCTTGAGGTCGGACACCTTCGTGTCGTATCCGGGCAGGCCGACCTGGGTGGCGAACTCCGGGCTGAAGCGGGCGATGGTGTCCAGCAGCACCTTGGCGTCGGCGTTGCTGCGCTGGACCCACGAGGCGGGGGCGGCCTGCGCGTGCAGGGATCCGGCAGCGGCCAGCGTGGCGGCCAGGGCGAGGGCGAGGGTCTTGCGCATGGGGTTTGGCTCCTTGGATGGCCGGCGCAGCGTACGCTGGCGCGATCGGACTATGCCTGTGCCGGAGGTCTACAGCAGCATGGCCAGGCCGAACAGGCCAACCATCAGGAACGAGAGCACCAGTTTGACCAGGGCGCCGGCAAGCAGCCCGACCCAGGTGCCGACGCCGACGTGCGCCGAGCGCAGCACGCTGGTGCCGGCGGAGAGCTCGCCCAGCAGCGCGCCTGCGAACGGCCCCAGGATCAGCCCGGGAATGCCCAGGAACATGCCGACCAGCGTGCCGAGAGTGGCACCCCACAAAGCACGTGGGCTGGCGCCGACCCGTTTGGCCCCCATCGTCCCGGCGACGAAATCGACCAGCACGCCGAGCGCCCCCAGCGCGCCGATCACCAGCAGCCATCCGGCGCCCAGGTGCCGGTAGCCGTCGACCGCGGCGACGAGCCAGATGCCGCCGAAGATCATCGGGATGCCCGGAAGGATCGGCAGCACCGTGCCGGCGAGTCCACCGACGATGAGCAACGCGGCGAGCAGGTAGAGCGCGATTTCCATCGGGACGTCTCTACGGAAGGACGATCACTGTGACGCCACCTTCCCGCATGGGCAAGCCGGGAGCGGCCGGCATCCGTTCTAGCCGGAGCGCAGTGTGGCCTGGCCAGGTGCGCCGCCGGCGCGCGCGCCGAACACCATCTCGGTGGTCCAGCCCAGCAGCATCGAGGTGTAGGCGCGCTGCCCATCCGGGCTCGACAACGCATGGTCGGCCTCGTCGATGATGCGGTAGGTGACCGAATGGGTGTGCTCGAAGGCGTTGCGGTAGCTGACGATGGCCGGATGCGGCACCAGGTGGTCGCGCCCCGATTCGACCACCAGCACATCACCGCGGAAATCTCGGCACGCGCGCAACGCGCGGTTGTCGTCCGGATCGAGTACGCGGCTGCGGTAGGCGTCCAGATCCTTGCGCGGCAGCGAGCGCTTCGGTTCGCTCCAGTCTTCGTCCCGATACAGCGCCGGCACGCGCAGTGCGAGCCACTTCACCGGGCGCAGCGAGGTCAGGATGGCGGCCAGGTAGCCGCCGTAGCTGGCGCCGACCACCAGGATCGAGTCCGGATCCACGTGCGGCTGCATGCGCAGGTGGTCGTAGGCTGCCACGACATCGGCGAGGTTCTGTTCGCGCGTCACGGTCTGCCGCAGGGCCTCGGTGCGCACGTGGCCGCGCATGTCGAAGGTCAGGCAGATGCAGCCCAGCGCGGCGATCTGCTGGGCGCGCCCCAGGTCGCGTTCCTGGCAACCGCCCCAGCCGTGCACGAACAACACGCCGGGGATGGTCGAGCCGGGCGCCAGCACGGTGCCGGCCAGGCGGGCGCCGTCGACGGCGATGTCGATCGTTTCGCTACGTGTGGTCATCGTCCTCCACCAGGGTGTACTTGAGCAGCGGGCCGCAGCCCGGGTCGACGCCGTGGAACAGCACCGTGGCGCCGGCCGGCACCGTGGCGTCGGCGCCGTAGCGCTCCTCGGTGCGCAAGCTGAGCCAGCGGCGACCGGGTTCGTCGCGGAAGCGCAGCAAGGCAGTGGCTTCCGCGCCGCTGGCGCCGCCGATGCGCCAGGAGGATTCGAGTACGCCGGCGTGCGGGCGGCCGGCATGGTCCTTGCCCTGCACCACGTCGTAGTTGCGGCGCGAGGCGAACATGCGCGGGAAGCACTGCCGTGCGGCCTCGTCGTAGAGCTGCGCCTGCGCCGCCGCCTCGCGCACGGGTGGCGGCAGCGGTTCGCGCAGCAGCGCGTCGAAACCACCGCGGTGCACGCGCAGGCTCGAGCCGCCGTAGGCGACGTCGCCACCGTTGTCGCGGGTCAGCCACTGCGTGCCGTAATAGGCGATGGTGTGGTAGCCCACGCGCACCTGGCCCACGCTCCAGGTGGTCAGGTCCAGCAGGTCGGTTTCCAGCACGATGCCATCGAGGGCCAGCGCGTCCTCGTCGAAGCCGGCGACGGTGGCGTCCAGTGCGCTGATGTCGGCGGCCACACGCTGGCCGCGGCCAGCGTTGCCTTGCGCCGGCTTGATGCGCACCGGGCCTGAGTGGAGCAGCGCGCGCCCGGCGCGGCGTGCATCGGCCGCCGCGAACGCGCTGTAGCCGGGCAGCACCACCGGTCGCACGCGCTCGGCGAAGCTGTCCGACCAGCCATCGGGCACGCGCGTGGGCGAATCGACCAGCGGATGGGTGATTGCCTTGGAGGCCGTCACGCGATCGGGCACCACGCCGCCGAACAGGTCGCCGGCACCGCGGATGCCGCAGGACCGGGCCGCATCGAGTCCGATCAGCACATCGCCCGGCACGAAATAGAGCGGGCCCGGGTAAGGCCGGCCCGGCACCCAGGCGCCGGCGAACTCGTAGCCCAGCAGCTCGGCCAGCTGCTGTGCGATCGCCTGGTGCGCGGCTGCTTCATGGGCGGAATGCGCGGCATCGCGACCCACGCCAAGGACCACGCTGCCGCGTGCGTGGCCTGCCAGGTGGGGCGGGATGCTGGACGCCACGGGGTCTCCGAACGGGCGCCGTCGGGTCGACGCCGATCCGCGGAGGCTAGTGGCGCAAGTGTGGACAGGCTGTTGAAGCTTGGCTGCCGACCCTACTTCTCGACGAATGCCCGCTCGATGACGTAGTCGCCCTGCTCGCGCGTGCGCGGCGAGGCCTGGAAGCCGCGCCCGTCCAGCAGCGCGCACAGGTCCTCCAGCATCGCCGGGCTGCCGCACAGCATGACGCGGTCGGTGGCGGGGCTGAGCGGCGGCAGGCCGGTGGCCTGGCTCATCACGCCATCGACGATGGCATCGGTGATGCGTCCGCGGTTGCGATAGGGCTCGCGGGTGACGGTGGGGTAGTAGATGAGCTTTTCGCGGACCAGTTCGCCCAGGTACTCGTGCCGCGGCAGTTCGTTTTCGATGTAGTCGGCGTAGGCCAGGTCGCTGACGTGGCGCACGCCGTGTGCCAGCACGATCTTCTCGTAGCGTTCGTACGTCGCCGGATCGCGCACGATGCTCATGAACGGCGCCAGGCCGGTGCCGGTGCCGAGCAGGTAGAGGTTCCTGCCGGGCTTGAGATCGTCCAGTACCAGCGTGCCGGTCGACTTGCGGCTGACCACCAGCGGGTCGCCGGGCCTGAGATGCTGCAGGCGCGAGGTGAGCGGGCCGTTGGGCACCTTGATCGAGAAGAATTCCAGGTGTTCCTCCCAACTGGCGCTGGCGATGGAGTACGCGCGCATCAGCGGCCGGCCGTCCACTTCCAGCCCAATCATCACGAATTGCCCGCTCTCGAAGCGGAAGCCCGGGTCGCGCGTGGCGCGGAAGCTGAAAAGGCTGTCGTTCCAGTGCCGCACGTCGATCACGTGCTCGGTCGCCAATGCCACCATGGTTGTGTTGTCTCGTCGAAAGCCGTCGCGCGGCGGCAGCCATGCGCGGGCGGGCCGGGGTTGTGGGAAAAACGCGCGGGCGGCGGAATGGGCTGCGCCTGGCGGACGCCGTGGAGGATGCGGCGGCAACTGCACAGGATACGTGATCCGCTCGCTGGCTGCGCGTCATGGCGTCGCCGGGTGCGCTGGCGCGATCGTCCATCCGCTGCGGACAGCCGGGTGATCGACCACTGCCGTGCGCGGGGCGGCTTCGCTGCGATGCCCCCACCCGTCCTCGCCCGAAGGGGCGAAGGCCAGCGGATTGGCGTGCGTCACCTGCTCCCGGTCCAGCGAGGCCGGGTACCTCGCCCGAGGGCTTGAAAAAAGGTCCGCTGCGGCTGTATATGCGGGCTGCGCCAGCGATCGAGCAGGAGCAGGGGTCCTGACCTGCTGGCGTGCCAGCCGTCCAGCGTGCCCGATCAGGCCGAAGTGTTCCGGCAGATCGTCGACGGACACGTCGCATCATCCGCTTCCTGTTTTTCCCGGCATGTCGAACAGACCGCCGGGTGCCGCCATCCGGTCAGGGACGTATCGCATGCAGACCCTGGAAGACAGCAGGATTGCCATCATCGGCCTCGGTTACGTCGGATTGCCGCTGGCCGTGGAATTCGGCAAGCGCTACGCCACGCTCGGCTTCGACGTCAATGCCGCACGCATCGACGAACTTCGCGCCGGCCGCGACAGCACGCTCGAGGTCGACGCCGCCGAACTGGCCGCGGCCACGCGCCTGAGCTTCAGCACCCGGCTGGACGACCTGCGCGCCTGCAACGTCTACATCGTCACCGTGCCGACGCCGATCGACTCGGCCAAGCGGCCCGATCTCACGCCGCTGGTGCGGGCCAGCCAGACGCTGGGCCAGGTGCTCAAGCCCGGCGACGTGGTGGTGTACGAGTCCACCGTGTATCCGGGATGCACCGAGGAAGTCTGCGTGCCGATCCTGGAGCAGGGCTCGGGGCTGACCTTCAACCGCGACTTCTTCGCCGGCTACAGCCCCGAGCGCATCAATCCGGGCGACAAGCAGCATCGCGTCACCAGCATCCTGAAGGTCACCTCCGGCTCGACGCCGCAGGTCGCCGACTTCGTCAACCGGCTGTACGGCTCGGTCATCACCGCCGGTACCCATCGCGCCAGCTGCATCAAGGTCGCCGAGGCGGCGAAGGTGATCGAGAACACCCAGCGCGACCTGAACATCGCCCTGGTCAACGACCTGGCGATCCTGTTCAACAAGCTCGGCATCGACACGCTCGAGGTGCTGCAGGCGGCCGGGACCAAATGGAACTTCCTGCCATTTCGCCCGGGCCTGGTCGGCGGCCACTGCATCAGCGTCGATCCCTACTACCTCACCCACAAGGCGCAGGAGGTCGGCCACCATCCGGACGTCATCCTGGCCGGCCGGCGCACCAACGACGGCATGGGTCCCTACATCGCCAGCGAAGTGATCCGGCTGATGGTGCGCAAGGGCATCAACCCAGTGAACGCCCGCGTGCTGCTGCTCGGGCTTGCCTTCAAGGAAAACTGCCCGGACCTGCGCAACACGCGCGTGGTCGACATCGTGCACGCCCTGCACGGCTACAACGCCCACGTGGACGTGCACGACCCATGGGTCAACGCCGCCGAAGCCCGGCACGAATACGGCCTGGTGCCGGTCGAGCAACCGGCACAGGGAAGCTACGACGCGGTCGTGGTTGCGGTCGGGCACCGGCAGTTCGTGGCGATGGGAGCCGACGGCGTGCGCGCCTTCGGCAAGCCGGCGTCGGTGGTCTACGACGTCAAGTACGTGCTGCCGCGCGAGGCGGTGGACGGGAGGCTGTGATGGCGACGCTGGATGCGCTGTTGCCGCGCCAGGTGCAGGCGCGGGTGCGGGAGGAGGCCGGGACGTGGCTGGTCACCGGGGCGGCGGGCTTCATCGGCTCGAACCTGGTCGAGGCGCTGCTGGGCCTCGGCCAGCGCGTGGTCGGGCTGGACAACTTCGCCACCGGGTACCAGCGCAACCTGGACGAGGTGGAACGGCTGGTCGGCGCCGAGGCATGGTCGCGTTTCCGCTTCATCCGGGCCGACATCCGGGAACTGGCGGACTGCCAGGACGCCTGCGCCGGCGTGCGCCACGTGCTGCACCAGGCCGCACTGGGTTCGGTACCGCGCTCGATCGAGAACCCGCTGGCCACCCACGCCGCCAACGCCACCGGTTTCCTCAACATGCTGGTGGCCGCGCGCGATGCCGGGGTCGGCAGCTTCACCTATGCCGCTTCCAGCTCCACCTACGGCGACGAGCCGAGCCTGCCCAAGGTCGAGGACGTGATCGGCCGGCCACTCTCGCCCTACGCGGCGACCAAGCTGTTCGACGAGCTCTATGCCGAAGTATTCGCGCGCTGCTACGGCTTCAGGGCGATCGGCCTGCGCTACTTCAACGTGTTCGGGCGGCGGCAGGACCCGCAGGGCGCCTACGCGGCCGTGATCCCGCAGTGGATCGCCACGATGATCCGCGACGGGGAGGTCCACATCAACGGCGATGGCGAGACCACGCGCGACTTCTGCCACGTGGCCAACGCAGTGCAGGCCAACCTGCTGGCGGCGATGGCCGCCGAGGAGCATCGCGACCGCGTCTACAACATCGCCGTCAGCCAGCGCACCAGCCTCAATCGCCTGTTCGAGGCACTGGTGGCTCAGCTGGCGGCCGAAGGCGTGCGCTACGGGAAACCGCCGGCCTATCGCGACTTCCGCGCAGGGGACGTGCGCCATTCGCTGGCCGACATCAGCCGCGCCGCCTCGCGCCTCGGCTACGCGCCTACCCATACCTTGCCCGAGGGCCTGCGCGAGGCGATGCCCTGGTATCTCCAGTTCATCGCGCAGCAGGCGGCGTGCCACGCCGGCTGACGGGCCGGGCTCCCGGATGATTCGGCCCGCCAGCCAGGACAACTTCGCCGACCGGGCGCAGCGTGCCCTGGTGGCCTCGGGCCTGGCGCCGCCACATGCTGGCGAAGTCAGCGTGGTGATGTTCGATACCTCCGAGTGGAGCGCCTTCCAAAGCGAAGCGTGCGGGTGGCTCCGCGACCACGAGCGCGCGCGTGCGGCGCGTTTCCGCTTCGATCGCGACCGTTCGGCCTACGTGCTTGCGCATGCGCTTTGGCGGGCGGTGCTGGCGGTTTCCCTGGCACGTGCTCCGCGCGAGGTGCCGCTGGATTTCCTGCCCTCCGGCCAGCCAAACCTTCCGGGCACGTCGCTGGCCACCAGCCTGAGTCACAGTGGTCCGGTCGCGCTCGTGGCGGTGGGCGTGGTGCGCATGCTGGGGGTCGATCTGGAACGATGGCCACCGCGGATTGCGCTCGATGAACTGCTGCCCGCGATATGCACTCCGGGCGAGGCGGAGGTGTTGGGCCGGCTGTCGCCCGGACCGCGCGAGCGAGCGCTTCTGCAGCTTTGGACGCGCAAGGAGGCGTTGCTCAAGGCATTCGGCACCGGCCTTGCGCAGGCGCCCGCGGCGTTCGGCGCGATGGCTGGTGAACCGGTGCGGCTGGCGTCGCATACGGAGGGACCGCCGTGCCGTGTCCTCGACCTTGCGCTTCCGGCGGGTCGGCTGGGTGCCCTGGCGACGTCGCTGGATATGGATCAGTACCGCCTGCTCGCTCCTCTGGCCGGGTAGGTCCCGGGCTGGAGATTTCACGCCAAATAGGCGTCCGAACTCCTGCGCAGGTCGCCAAAGCGTGAACGATTAGCCAATTTGAGGTATTGCGCAAATATTTCATCCATGCTATGGACAGCAACCTTTACGCAGCGTAGCCTTCCCCACCCCGCTGTACCGAATCTGCCGGACGGGGGATGGGGACATGCTTCGCTTTCTGCATAGACAGACCTGGCGCTGGCTATTGTTGCTTGGCGTTGCCGAGTCGCTGCTGCTGGGCGCCTCGATGTATGCGGCAACCTACCTGCGTTTCAGTACCCCGGACGAGATCCAGTACGTCCGCTACCTGCCGGCCCAGGCCGTGGTGTTCGCCGCCCTGATCATGCTTGGGCTGGGAGCGCTGGGCCAATACCAGACCTACATGCGTGCAGGCTGGTTCGGGCTGCTGGCGCGCCAGGCGATCGGCTTCGCGCTGGGCGGCTTCGCGCTCGTCGTGACCTACTACGTGATTCCGCAGGCCTACGTCGGGCGCGGCGTGCTGGGCATCGCGCTGGTGTTCGGCTTCGTGGCGGTCACCACGTTCCGTGCGGCGTTCCTGCGGCTGGTCGAGGTCGAGGTGTTCAAGCGCCGCATCCTCGTGCTGGGCGCCGGGGAGCGTGCGTCGCAGATCCACAATCGCCTGCGCCGCCGCTCCGACCGGCGCGGCTTTTCGCTCGTCGGTTTCCTGCCCACCCAGGGCGAGCCGGTGGCCGTACCTGCCGGGTTGCTGGTGGCGCCTGACCGGCCGCTGCGCGAATGGGCCGAGCAGCACGAGGTGGACGAGATCGTGGTGGCCGTGGAGGACCGCCGCGGCAGCCTGTTGATCGAGGAACTGCTCGAGTGCCGCCAGCTCGGCATCCTGGTCACCGACCTGACCACGTTCTTCGAGCGCGAGGCCGGCCGCGTGCAACTGACGCTGACCCATCCCTCGTGGCTGGTCTATTCGGGCGGTTTCAACGCCACGCCGGTGCGTCGCTTCAGCAAGCGCAGCTTCGACCTGCTCGTATCGCTGTGCGTGTTGCTGCTCACCTGGCCGCTGATGGTGCTGGTGATGCTCGCCATCCGCATGGAGTCAGGTCCCCGGCAGCCGATCTTCTACCTGCAGGAGCGGGTCGGGGCGCGTGGCCGCACCTTCTGGCTGGTGAAGTTCCGCAGCATGCGCACCGACGCCGAGATGGACGGCGTGGCGCGCTGGGCCTCGGCGGACGACGACCGGGTCACCCGCGTCGGCCGCCTGATCCGCAAGGTGCGGCTGGACGAGCTTCCGCAGATCTGGAACGTGTTCAAGGGCGAGATGAGCTTCATCGGCCCGCGGCCGGAGCGTCCGCAATTCGTCGCCGACCTCGGCAAGAAGATCGGCTACTACCACCTGCGCCACTGCCTCAAGCCCGGCCTGGCCGGTTGGGCGCAACTGCGTTATCCGTACGGCGCATCCGAGGAGGACGCAGCGGAAAAGCTCAAGTACGACCTCTATTACGTGAAGAACCACAACCTGCTGTTCGACATGCTGATCCTTATCCAGACGGTCGAGGTCGTGCTGTTCGGGAAAGGCGCACGGTAAGGCGAGGTACCCTGGCGATGTTCCGCGGTGTATCGAAATCCGTCGCCGGACGCCATCGGCATGCAAGACGTTCGTTGAGTGCGCGAGTCAAGCCACAGGGGGCAGCAAGCCGCAAGGCGGCCCATTCCCGAGAGGTGCGTGCCATGAACTCCGTCGCCAGCCCGTTGGTGGATATCGACTGGACCGTGTTCCATCCGTCGCGTCCGCAGGCGTTGCGGCACGGCTTGTCCGGGCATCCGTTGCTGCAGACCGGGCAACTGGTCGAGCTGGGCAAGCGTTTCCGCGGAACGCGCCGGTGGTTCGCGTTCAACAACGACGCCGGCGCCGACGCGGATTTCGACCACGCCAACACGCTGTTCCCTTGCAGCCGCTCCTTCGTCGATGCGATCCGCTCGATCAGCGATGCCAAGGCGTGGGTGCTGCTGCGCCATATCCAGGCGGATCCGACCTACCGCGAACTGGTGGACATGGTGCTCGATTCCATCAAGCCCGGCATCGAGGCCCGCGATCCTGGCATGTTCTACCGGGCCGGATGGATCTTCGCCGCGTCGCCGAACACGACCACACCATTCCATATCGACCGGGACCACGTCGTGCTGCTGCAGATCAGCGGCAGCAAGGCGATCTACGTGTGGGATTCGGACGACGCCTACGTGGTGAGCGACCGCGCCCGCGACTGCTTCCACACCAGCCACGACCTCAAGCTGGTGCAGTGGCGCGAGGAGTTCCGCCAGCGTGCGCACCTTTTCCAGCTGCAGCCCGGCACGGGCGTCTACATCCCGCAGGCGAGCGCGCATATGGTGGAAACCAGCGACGAAGCCTCGATCACCATCAGCTTCAGCTACGGCACGCATGCCACGCGCCGCAGCGCCATGCTGCACGTGGTGCGCGACCTGCTCTACCGCGCCGGCATCACCCCGCCGGCGGTCGGCAGGAGCCGGGTCTTCGACCGCATGGCGTATGCGTTCGGCAAGGCGATGGTGGCGGTAGGTGGGCCCGGCAGCCGACCTCCCGCATGCCCCTCGCTGCGCCGCCGCCATGCTTATGCGGTATCCGATTGAAGGCCGGTCTTCATACTCGCAGAGGTAGGCGTGATTCTGGTTATGACCGTGCATTTTCTATACATTGCTGGAAACGGCTTCGTATGCACGGATTCGCATTTTGGCACGGACGAAGGGATGGTCCTATGCGAACAAGCCATTTTTTGCCGGCGGCTGGCGTCCGGAAAATACCGCCAGCCATGACGGCACTTTTGCTGGTCCTGGCGATGGGGGATGCCGGACCGGCGCGCTCGCACGACGGTCCGGAGCAGGCGCAGGCTTCCTCGATCGGCTCGCACACGCTGCTCGTGCAGCCCGACGGCGAGGGTACCGACCCCGCTGTCGCGGGACCGATCCATACGCAGAGCACCGGCAGTTCGCTGCTGGTCCTGGTTGGCGGTTATGCGAGCAATGCCGCCCCGCCCTCGGACAGTTACGGCAATACCTGGGCGCAGCAGGGCGCCAGCATTACCTATCACGGCTATAGCGGAAGGTTTAATACGTCCGCTTATGTCGCGCTGTCGGCCAAGGGTGGCGAAAACCACCGGGTGACGCTGGCAAAAAACGGCGAGGCGGCGGGTGAAATAACCGCTCCTTTCATTGAGATCAAAAACGCCGGCGTATTGAAGGACGTTGCCACCAACTATGCCGTCCCCGGTTTCGTGGCGCGGCTCGGCAGGAAGCTCGGGCAGGGCTGGTCCGGGTCGGGCCTGAGCAGCGGCGTGGTGACCACGACCGGGCCGGCGACGCTCGTGGCGGTGTGGTGGGGCGATGCCTTCGTCTACCGGATGACCGCCGTGCCCGACAACGGCTTCAGGGTGATCGAGCGCTTCCTGGACCTGCCGCCGAGCAGCGGCGTGCAGTGCGCCGTGGCGGTCCGGCAAGTCGATCGGGCAGGTACCTATCGGGTGACCTGGAGCGGTACGCCGGCGCAGGGGGCAATCCTGTGGCTGTTCGCGTTCCAGGCCAGGAGCTAATCGCAGGACGCTGACGGAAACGGCGGGCGCTGCGCCGGATCCGCCAGGGGAAAAGGGGGCAAGGCCGCAGGTTTTCAGAGGTACCCGCGTGATCGGACCCGCCGCCTGGCGGGCGCAAGGCGTCGTTGGCGTTGAAGCATTCCTGACCGAGACACCACGGATATGACCAGCTCACTCGAAGGTGGTTGCGCGACCCAGCTGGATGGCTCGTTGCTGGACCTTTTCGTACGGCGGCCCCACGCAGGCAGCGATGCCACCAAAGGGCAACTGTCCCTTCCGCTGGAAGCCGGGATCATCGCCGCGCTCGGGCAGCGCGCCGCACGACTGGCCGTCACGCCCGCGCAGTTGAAGCGCGCCGCGCTGGCCGTACTCCAGGCGCGCCTGAGCGGGCGTGCGCGAGTGGCCATCAGCGCGCCAGGGTTAGCCCGCGGCATGGCGATCTACGAGCTTCCGAGCGCCGCGCCGCTCGATGCCTGGCTCGCTTCGGCGGGGCTGGAGCCGAAGCGGCCGGACGACGCAGACATCGCCCCGATCCTTCCCAGCGTGATCGGCCGCTGGACCAACGATCGAGCGCAGGAAGCCTCGGCAGATGTGCCGATCCTGTGGTCGCTCGACCCTGGCGACCCGGCTGCGTTGCGCGTGCGCTTCCTCGTTCCGCTGGTCGATGAAGGGGTGGCCGCCACGCTGGCCCGCGGCCTGGTCAACGTGCTGCGCGGCCTGGCCGGCGCGGCGGATCTGGGCGAGGTCCAGGCGATCGATCCGGCCGAGCGGCATCGCCTCGCGCATGCGTGGAACGCGACGTCGGTCGTCCGCAACGGAAGGGACACGGTACACGGATTGTTCGGCGAGGTCGCCGGAGAACATCCGCAGCACGTGGCGATCGAATGGATGGATGGACGGCTGTCCTATGCCGAGCTGGACGCGCGTGCCGAGCGCGTGGCGCATGGCCTGCAAACGGCCGGCGTCACTGCCGGCGTCGTCGCGCTGCTGCTGGACCGTTCGGCCGACGCGATCGTCGCCCTGCTGGGTATCCTGAAGGCCGGCGCCGCCTACCTGCCGCTCGACCCCTCGCATCCGGCCGAGCGCCTGGCCTTTGCCATCAACGATGCCCAGGCGGCACTGGTGATCGCAAACGATCCGTCGCTCGTCTTGCCGGGCACGGACGCAAGGGTGGCATCGATCGGGCAACTGGAGGCCATCACGGGGAGTGGGTGGCAGCTCCCGGCCACGGACGGCCGATCGCTGGCCTACGTGATGTACACCTCCGGCTCGACCGGGACGCCCAAGGGCGTGGAGATCCCGCACCGGGCCATCATCCGGCTGGTGCGTGGCGTGAGCTACGTCGACCTCGCGCGACAACCGCGCGTGCTGCACGCCGCACCGCTCGGCTTCGACGCAGCCACGCTGGAAATCTGGGGGCCGCTGCTCAACGGCGGCACCTGCGTGATCCACGACGAGCGCATTCCCAGCGGCAAGGGCCTGGCCGCCACGATCGGCCGCCACGGGGTACGCATCGCGTGGCTTACCGCGGCGCTCTTCAATGCCGTGGTCGACGACGATGCGCGCAACCTCCGCGGCCTGGCGCAACTGTTCATCGGCGGCGAGGCCTTGTCGGTCGCGCACGTGCGCAAGGCGCAGGCGGCGCTGCCGGAGCTTGCCATCATCAATGGCTACGGACCGACCGAATGCACGACGTTCTCGGCGACCTACCCGATCCCGCGCGAGCTGCCGGCGGAGCTGCGCTCGATCCCGATCGGACGGCCGATCGCCGACACCACGCTGCACGTGCTCAACGCGCGCGGCGAACCGGTGCCGGTCGGTGTGATCGGGGAGCTGTACATCGGTGGCCTGGGCCTTGCGCGCGGCTATCTTGGCCGGCCCGAACTGGCCGCCGAGCGCTTCGTCGCCGATCCGGCCGGCGGCGCGGAGGAGCGGCTCTACCGCACCGGCGATCTGGTGCGCTGGCTGCCCGAGGGCGTGGTCGAATTCGTCGGACGGGCGGATGGCCAGGTGAAGGTGCGCGGCTACCGCATCGAGACCGGCGAGATCGAAGCCGCGCTGCAGAAGATTCCCGGTGTGCGCGCGTGCGCCGTGCTTGCGCGCGAGGACCGGCCCGGCCAGAAGCGCCTGGTCGCCTACTACGTCGCCGACGATCCGGCGCCCGCCGCGCCGCAGTTGCGTGCCGAGCTGGCGCGCCATCTGCCCGAGTTCATGGTGCCGGTGGGCTATCTGCGGCTGGAAGCCATGCCGGTCACCGCCAACGGCAAGCTCGACCGCCGCGCGTTGCCGATGCCGGACCGCCGGCGGCCGGAACTGGCCTATCCCTACAGCGCGCCGATGGGCGCGACCGAGCGGGCGGTGTGCGACCTGTTCGCCACCCTGCTGGGTCTGGATCAGGTCGGGCGCGAGGACAACTTCTTCGAACTAGGCGGCCATTCGCTGCTCGCCATGCAGCTGGTCGCGCGCATCCATGCGGAACTTTCGCCGCTGCCGACCATCGCTGGCTTCTTCGGTGGCCCGACGCCCGCCGCGGTGGCGGCCAGCATCGAAGGCGACGCCGGCCCGGCGGTCGCCGCCGAGCGGCTCGCCCGCCGGTGCGACCCGGCCGACGCGCACGAGCCGGTGGCCATCATCGCGATGGCTGGCCGCTTTCCCGGTGCCGGCGACGTGGAGTCGTTCTGGTGCAACCTCTGCGAGGGCAGGGACTCGATCCGCTTCTTCGCGCTGGAGGAGCTGGACCGCTCGATCCCGTCGGCGCAACGCGACGATCCGTCGTACGTGGCGGCGCGCGGCGTGATCGACGGCGTCGAGGAATTCGACGCGGCGTTCTTCGGCATCCCGCCGCGCGAAGCCGAACTGATGGACCCGCAGCAGCGGATCTTCCTGGAATTGTGCTGGGAGTGCATGGAGCGTGCGGGGCACGTGCCCGACGCGCACGCGGTCCCGGTGGGTGTGTTCGGCGGCATGTACAACGCCACCTATTTCCAGCATCACCTCGCGCCCCGTCCGGAGCTGATCGACAAGCTCGGTGCCTTCCAGGTCATGCTCGCCAACGAGAAGGACTATCTCGCCACGCGCGTGGCGCACCGGCTCAACCTGACCGGTCCGGCGGTCAGCCTCAACACCGCATGCTCCACCTCGCTGGTAGCGATCTGCCAGGCGCTCGATGCACTGCGCGCCGGCCGCTGCGGCATGGCGCTGGCCGGCGGCGCGTCGGTCACCTGCCCACCGCGCAGCGGCTACCTGGCCCAGGAAGGAACCATGCTCTCGGCCGACGGGCACACGCGCAGCTTCAGCGACGACGCGACCGGCACGGTGTTCAGCGACGGCGTGGCCGTGGTGCTGCTCAAGCGGCTGTCCGAGGCGTTGGCCGACGGCGATCCGGTCATCGCGCTGATCCGCGGCGGCGCGGTCAACAACGACGGAGGCACCAAGGCCAGCTTCATGGCGCCGAGCAGCGCGGGGCAGGCGGCGGTGATCGCAATGGCGCACGCCGATGCGGGCGTCGAGGCGCGCAGCATCTCCTACGTGGAAGCGCACGGCACCGCGACGCCGATCGGCGATCCGATCGAGCTGGAAGGCCTGACCCGCGCCTTCCGCCACGGCACCGCTGACGTAGGCTTCTGCCGCGTCGGCTCGGTCAAGAGCAACGTCGGCCACCTGGTGATGGCCGCCGGCGCCGCGGGCGTGATCAAGACCGCGCTGGCGCTGGCCGAACGGCGGCTACCGGCGACCCTGCATTACCGCGCACCCAACCGGTCGATCGACCTCGCCCACTCGCCGTTCGTGATCAACGACAGGACGTGCGAATGGACCAGCGAAGGCGGGCCGCTGCGCGCGGGGGTCAGTTCGTTCGGTGTCGGCGGCACCAATGCCCACGTGGTGATGGAGGAGCCGCCCGCGCGTGAGCCTTCCGAAGCGTCCGAGGGTCCGCACCTGCTGGTGCTGTCGGCACGTAGCTCGGCCGCTCTCGGTGCGGCGGCGACGCGCCTGGCCGCCCGGCTGGATGCCGAGCCGGACCTCAACCTGGCCGACGTCGCCTGGACGCTGGCAGCGGGGCGCAAGGCCTTCGCCCATCGCGTTGCCGTGGTCGCGCGTGGCGTGCCCGAGGCGGTGGCGAAGCTCGCCAGCCTGGAGACCACGGCAGCCGTGGCGCGCAGCCACCCGGCGCGGCCCGGCGACGTGGTATTCCTCTTCCCCGGCCAGGGCGCGCAGTATGCCGGCATGGGGCGCGAGCTGTATGCGCGCGAGCCGGCGTTCCGTTGTGCGTTCGATGCGTGCGCGGAGGCGCTGCGTGGGGAGCTCGGTTTCGACCTGCGCGAGAAAACCTTCGCCGACGACGCCGAGGCCCTGCGCCAGACCGCGGTGACGCAGCCGGCGACATTCGCCCTGGAATACGCCCTGGCGCGCCTGTGGATGGACGCCGGTGTCGTGCCGGCGGCCATGATCGGCCACAGCGTGGGCGAGTTCGTCGCCGCCACGCTGGCCGGCGTGTTCGAACTCGACGACGCGCTGCGCCTGGTCGCGCGACGCGGCGCGTTGATGCAGGCGTTGCCAGCCGGCGGCATGCTGTCGGTGCGGCTGCCGGCGTCCGTGTTGGAGGCACGCCTGCCAGCGGATCTCTCGCTGGCGGCGGAAAACGCGCCGGGTGCCTGCGTGGTCGCCGGCCCGCATGCCGCCATCGCGCGGTTCCAGGCCAGGCTCGAGACCGAAGGTACCGCCTGCCGGCCCCTGCGTACCTCGCACGCATTCCACTCGACCATGATGGATCCGGTGCTCGCGCCGTTCCGCACCGAGGTGGAGAGCGTCGCGCGGCAGGCGCCGCGGCTGCCGCTCGTATCGACCGCCACCGGCGACTGGCTGGGCGCGGAAGAGGCCACGTCCGCCACCTACTGGACCGAGCATCTGCGCCGCGCCGTGCGGTTCTCCACCGCACTGGGCCGCGTGCTCGATGCGCCCTCGCGCGTACTGCTCGAAGTCGGGCCGCGTGCCACGCTGGGCACGCTGGCGCGCCAGCATCCGGGCGCCCAGCGCGGCCACATCGCCACGCTGGCGTCGCTGTCGGATACGCCGGCGACGGAGCTGGCCTCCTTGCGACTCGCTGCCGGCCAGCTGTGGTGCCGCGGCATCGCGATCGATCCGGCGCAGTTCGACCGCCGCACCGCGCGTCGCCGCGTATTGCTGCCGACCTATCCGTTCGAGCGCCAGCGCTACTGGATCGACGCCCGCGCCGCGGAGGCGCCTGCGACGCCCGAGGTTTCCACCGTTCACGCCATCGCACCGCCGCAGCCCGAGGAGCTCTCCATGCCGACCCCTGCAGCCCCCAGTGCCGACCGCCGGCCCGCCCTCGTTGCGCAACTGAAGAGCGCCTTCGAGGACGTGGCGGGCATGGATCTCAGCGATGCCGACGGCAGCACGCATTTCATGGAACTGGGCCTGGACAGCCTGATGCTGACCCAAATGGCGCTGCACCTGTCCAAGGTCTTCCCGGTCAAGGTGACGTTCCGCCAGCTGATGGCCGACTACTCGACGCTCGACCGGCTGGCCGAGCTGGTCGAGGCCCAGCTGCCGGCCGATACGCCGGCGCCGGCTGCCGTCGCGGCAACGGTAGCAGCGGCTGCACCGCATCCGGTGCAGCCGCCGGCGTCCGGTCCGGCGCTGCAGCCGGCGTCCGCGTCCGCGCATGGCGACTACATGCGGCAGGTGATCGAGCAGCAGATGCAGCTGATGGCGCAGCAACTGGCCTTGCTGGCCGGGCAGGGCACGGCTGCCGCCGCGGTGGCGGCGCCGCCGGCCGGCGCTCCCACGCTGGCTGCAGTGGCGGCTTCCACGCCGACCGGCGCCTCGCCGGCGGCCATCGTCACCGACGAGGAGGCCGCGCTTGCGCACACCCGCTACGACGTCAGGAAGGCATTCGGCGCGATCGCCCGCATCGACCACGGCGCGTATGAACTGTCGGCCCACCAGCAGGCGCGGCTCGACCGCTTCGTCGAGCGCTACGTGGCGCGCACGCGCAAGTCGAAGGAGTACACCCAGGCGCACCGCCCGCACATGGCCGACCCGCGCGTGGTCAACGGCTTCCGGCCGATGCTCAAGGAGATCGTGTACCAGATCGTGATCGCCCGCTCCAAGGGTGCGCACCTGTGGGACCTGGACGGCAACCAATACGTCGATGCGCTCAACGGCTTCGGCATGAGTCTGTTCGGGTGGCAGCCGGACTTCGTGCTCGATGCAGTGCGCGAGCAACTGGACCTGGGCTACGAGATCGGCCCGCAACACCCGCTGTCCGGCGAAGTGGCGAAGCTGGTCTGCGAAGTCACCGGGCACGACCGCGCGGCGCTGTGCAACACCGGCTCGGAGGCCGTGCTCGGTGCCCTGCGCATCGCGCGCACGGTGACCGGACGCGAGACGGTGGTGCTGTTCTCCGGCTCCTACCACGGCATCGTCGACGAGGTGATCGTGCGCGGCACGCGCAAGCTCAAGGCGGTGCCAGCGGCGCCGGGGATCCTGCGCAACACCGCCGAACACGTGCTGGTGCTCGACTACGGTACGCCCGAGTCGCTTGAGATCATTCGCGAGCGCGCCCACGAGCTGGCCGCCGTGCTGATCGAGCCGGTGCAGAGCCGCCGCCCGGACTTCCAGCCGGTCGAGTTCCTCAGGGAGGTCCGCGCGATCACCGCGGCCTCCGGCACGCTGTGCATCTTCGACGAGATCGTCACCGGCTTCCGTGCCCATCCAGCCGGGGTGCAGGGCTTGTTCGGCATCCAGGCGGACCTGGCCACCTACGGCAAGGTGGTCGGCGGCGGTTATCCGATCGGCGTGATCGCGGGCAAGCGCCCCTACATGGACGCGCTGGATGGCGGCGCCTGGCAGTTCGGCGACGACTCGCAGCCGACCGTGGGCGTGACCTATTTCGCCGGCACCTTCGTGCGCCATCCGCTGGCGCTGGCCGCGGCCAGGGCGGTGCTGGAACACATCAAGCGCGAAGGGCCGGCGTCGCAGGAACGGTTGAACCAGCGCACCGCAGCGCTGGCCGCCGAACTCAATGCGTTCTGCGAAGAGCGTGGCGCCCCCATCGCGATCAAGCAGTTCGCCTCGGTGTGGAAAACCCAGTTCCTGGAGGAGCACCCGCTGCAGGACCTCCTGTTCGCGATGATGCGCAGCCGCGGCATCCACATCCTGGACAACTTCCCCTGCTTCTTCACCAGTGCGCACAGCGAAGCAGACTTCGTGGCGATCGCGCAGGCCTACAAGGAATCGGTGGTTGAGCTGCAGGAGTGCGATTTCCTGCCGCGCCGCGCGGCGACCTCGCGCACGGTGATGGACGCCGCCCGCCCGCCGGTTCCCGATGCCCGGCTCGGCCGCGACCCGCAGGGCAACCCGTGCTGGTTCGTGCCCAACCCCGAGCAACCCGGCAAATACCTGAAGGTGGGCGTATGAATCCCGACTCGCCCGCACCGGCCGCGCTCACGGCGGTCGACTACGATCCGTTCGCCACGGTCGCGTTGACCCGCGTGGTGCCCAGCACCGAAGCGCAGCGCGAGATCTGGCTTGCCGCGCAGCTGGGCGACGACGCGTCGCTGGCCTTCAACGAATCGGTCAGCCTGCGCCTGCGCGGGCGGCTCGACACGCACGCGTTGCATGGTGCCCTGCGCGACATGCTCGGGAGGCATGACGCCTTGCGGTCCACTTTTGGCCCCGACGGCGAAACGCTCTGCGTGCTGGAGCAGCCCGAACTGCCGCTGCCGCTGGCTGACCTTGGCGGCCTGGACGATGCCGCGCGCGACGCTGCGCTGGCCGGGCGCCTGCGCGCCGTGGTGGAAACGCCGTTCGTGCTCGAGCAAGGCCCGCTGCTGCGTGCCGAACTGCTGCGCCTGGGTCCCGACGATCACCTGCTGCTGCTCACCACACACCACATCGTGTGCGACGGCTGGTCGTGGTGGGTGATGGTGCGCGAACTGGCCGCGCTGTATGGCGCCCGCACGGGCCAGGCGACGGAGCCGCTGGCTCCGGCCGAATCGTTCGCCGACTATGCGCTGACGCTGGCGCGACAGCCCGACGGCAAAACGCTGGCCGCCGATGAGGCCTACTGGCTGGCGCGCTTCGCCGACGCGCCGCCACCGCTGGAACTGCCGACCGACCGCGCTCGCCCGCCGCGACGCAGCTTTGCCTCGGCGCGCATCGATCACGTCCTCGACGCCGCGCTGGTCGGCGCGCTCAAGCGCCTGGGCGCGCAACGCGGCGCCAGCCTGTTCGCTACCCTGCTCGGCGGCTTTGCCGCAGTACTGGCGCGGCTGGCGGGACAGCACGAGGTGGTCGTGGGGATGCCGGCCGCCGCACAGTCGCTGGACGGCCACGACCATCTGGTCGGTCACTGCGTCAACCTGCTGCCGCTGCGCTGCTCGCCCGATCCGGCCGCGCCGCTGGCGCGCCTGCTCGACGACACGCAGGCCACGCTGCTCGATGCGCTCGACCACCAGCGCTACACCTTCGGCACGCTGCTCAAGAAGCTCGGCGTGCCACGCGATCCGGGCCGGCTGCCGCTGGTCAGCGTGATGTTCAACATCGACCAGGCGCTCGACCAGCAGGCCACCGCCTTCCCCGGGCTGGCGATGAGTTTCGCCAGCACGCCGCGCAGCTTCGAGAACTTCGAGCTGTTCATCAACGCCGTGCAGGAACACGGCCAGCTGCGGCTGGAGTGCCAGTACAACCGCGACCTGTTCGACCGGGCCACCGTGGCCCGCTGGCTGGGCGCGTACGAAACCCTGCTGCGCGCCGCCACGGCGCGTCCGGACGCCCTGCTTGGCGAACTGCCGCTGGTCGACGAGGCGGGACGTCGCGCGCTGCTCGCGCTGCAGCCGGCACCCACGCCGGTCGCGCTGCAGCGCATGCACGCGCCGTTCGAGGCACAGGCCGCGCGCACGCCCGGCCGCGTCGCGGTGCGCTGCGGCGACGCCGCGTTGACCTACGCCGAATTCGACGCGCGCGCCAACCGCATCGCGCACCTGCTGCGCGCGCACGGTGCGCGGGCCGGTGCGTTGGTGGGCATCGCGCTCGACCGCGGCATCGACATGCTGGCCGCGGTGCTCGGCACGCTGAAGGCCGGTGCCGGCTACGTGCCGCTCGACCCGGGATTTCCCGCCGAGCGGCTCAACTTCATGGTCAGCGACGCCAGTCTCGCCGTGCTGGTCACCCAGGCCGCCCACGCCGGGCGCTTCGACCTGCGCGGACGTCCCGTGCTGGCGCTGGACCAGGCCAGCGAGTTGCTGGCGGCGCAACCGGCGAGCCGTCCGGACGAGGAAGAGGCCAGCCCGGATGCGGTCGCCTACGTGATCTACACCTCCGGTTCCACGGGCCAGCCCAAGGGCGTGGAGATCCCGCATCGGGCGGCGGTGAACTTTCTCGCCAGCATGGCCGAGCGGCCCGGACTGCTCGCGGACGACCGGCTGCTGGCGGTCACCACGCTGTCATTCGACATCGCGGTGCTGGAGCTGTTGGGCCCGCTCGGCGTGGGCGGCGAGGTGGTCCTTGCGCGGCGCGAGGAGGCGCTGGACGGCCAGGCGCTCAAGGGACTGCTCGCGGGCAGCCACGCCACGCTCATGCAGGCCACGCCCGCCACCTGGCGCATGCTGCTGGAAAGCGGCTGGTCGCCGGCTGCGGGTTTTCGCGCGCTGTGCGGCGGCGAGGCGCTGGCGCCGGACCTGGCCGCGCAACTGCTGGCCCGTTGCACCGAAGTGTGGAACCTGTACGGCCCCACCGAGACCACGGTGTGGTCCACCTGCTGGCGCGTGGAGGATCCGCGCGATGGCATTGCCATCGGCACGCCGATCGCCAACACCACGGTGTGGATCCTCGACGAGCAGCGCCAGCTGTGCTCGTTGGGCGTGCCGGGCGAGATCTGGATCGGCGGCGCGGGCGTCGCGCTGGGCTATCGGCATCGACCGGAACTGAGCGCCGAGCGTTTCGTCGCCGACCCGTTCGCCGGCACGCCGGGCGCGCGGATGTACCGCACCGGCGACCGCGGGCGCTGGCGTGCCGACGGCACGCTCGAGCACCTGGGGCGGCTCGATTTCCAGGTCAAGCTGCGCGGCTTCCGCATCGAGCTGGGCGAGATCGAAGCGCACCTGCTCGGCCGGCCGGAGGTCGCCGATGCGGTCGTGAGCACGCGTGAAATCCATCCCGGCGACGTGCGTCTCATGGCGCATGTCGTGGCGGCCCCGGGGACCGCCATCGACGAGCCGACGCTGCGTGCGCACCTGCGCATGGCTTTGCCCGACTACATGATCCCGCAACACTTCGTCGTGCTGGACGCGATACCTCGGCTGCCCAACGGCAAGACCGACCGCGCACGTCTGCCGGTGCCTGCGCAGGCCCCATCTGCCGCGGAGGTCCAGGCGACTGCGCGCGACGAGCTGGAGGAGCGGATCCTGGCCGCCATGGCCGCGTCGCTCGGTGGACGGCTGGGCCCGGAGGACAATTTCTTCGAGCACGGTGGGCACTCGCTGCTCGCCGCGCAGCTCATGGCCAGGCTCAACCGCGAGTTCGAGCTGGCCCTGCCCATGCGCACGGTGTTCGAGGCGCAGACCCCGGCGCGCCTGGCTGCGGCAATCCGCGCGGCCAGCGAGGCCTCGGCCCGAGCGGATGCGCGGCACATCGCGCGGCTGGCCGATCGCCACCGCGCGCCGCTGTCGCTGATGCAGCAGCGCCTGTGGTACCTGGAGCAGCTGCATCCGGGGCGGGTTGCCTACAACACGCCCTCGGCGCACCGCCTGCGCGGACCGATGAACGCGGCCGCGTTCGAACGCGCGCTGCAGGAAGTGATCGACCGCCAGGCCATCCTGCGTACCTCGATCGGACAGGACGACGATGGCGCCTTCCAGCGCATCCACGACAGCTTGACGGTGCAGCTGCTGCCGGCAGAGATGCTGCCGGGGACGTCGCTGGCCGAACGCGAAGAGGCGCTGCTGGAGCGTCTGACCGCGCTGATCGCCGAGCCCTTCGACCTCACGACGCCGCCGCTGTTCCGCGTGCGGCTGTTCAGGCTCGACGAACAGGACCATGTGTTCTTCTTCATGGCCCACCACATCATCTGGGACGGCTGGTCGTTCGACCTGCTGTACACCGAGCTGTCCTCCGCCTACGCCGCGTTCTGCGCGGGCCAGCCGATGCCGCTGCCGCCGCCGGCGATCGAATACGGTGATTTTGCCGCCTGGCAGCGTGACTGGATGCAGGGCGAGGAACTGGAACGCCAGCTGGCGCATTGGCGCGAACGGCTGGCCGGCACGCTGGAGCCACTGGAACTGCCGGCGGCACGTGCGCGCCCGCCGCGCCCGTCCGGTGCCGGCGCCACCGAATGGATCCGCCTGCCGGCAGCGGGCATGCAGGCGGTGCATGCGCTGGGCCTGCGCACCGGCACCACCGCGTTCATGGTGCTGCTGGCGGCCTACTACGTGTTCCTGCACCGCAGCGGCGGCCAACGCGACCTGGTCGTGGGCGTGCCGGTGCGTGGACGCGACAGCGCCGAGCTCGAGGCGGTCATGGGCTTCTTCGTCAACGCGCTGCCGCTCAGGCTCCAGGTCGACCCGCAGGTGTCGTTCGAGGACGTCCTGCAGCAGGTGCGCGCCGTGGTGCTCGATGCCTTCGCCTGCCCGGACGTGCCGTTCGAACATCTGGTCCGTGCGCTGCGGGTACCGCGCGACGACAGTCGCTCGCCGATCTACCAGGCCAGCTTCTCGTTCCAGGACGTGCGCCAGCGCAACCTGTGCTGGGCCGACCTGAAGCACGAGCACCTGCCGGTGTTCCAGCCCGGTGCCGCGGACGACCTGGGCCTGTGGTTCATCGAGCAGGAGCACGGCCTGCTCGGCGGCCTCACCTACAGCACCGACCTGTTCGACGCGGCGACGGCCAGGCGCCTGCGCAAGAACTACGAGGCGGTACTGGCCTCGGCGCTGGCCGATCCGGCGCAGCCGGTGTCGCGGCTGGCGCTGTTGCCGGCGGACGAGCTGGCGCAGCTGCATCGCTGGAATGCCACCGCGCGGGACGCCGTTGGCCACAGCGTGCACGGCCTGTTCGAGGCGCAGGCACGGCGCACGCCGGAGCGCATCGCTTTGCGCGAGGGCGGCACCACGCTCACTTACGCAGCACTCGATGCGCGCGCCAACCGCATCGCGCATGCGTTGCGCGAGCGCGGCGCCCAGCCGGGGGCGCTGGTCGGCATCGCCCTGGACCGTGGCGCCGACATGGTGGCCGCGCTGCTCGGCGCGCTCAAGACCGGCGCGGGCTACGTGCCGCTCGACCCCGCGTTCCCCGCCGAGCGCCTGGCCTTCATGCTCCAGGATGCCGGGCTGGCCGTGCTGGTCAGCGAGCAACGGCTGCTTTCGCGCCTCCCGGACGGCGAGCACGCCGCGCTGTTGCTGGATGAGGCCGCGGCGCTCGACGGGTGGCCGTCTACACCGCTGCCGGCGGAGGCGGCGCTTGATCCCGATGCGATCGCCTACGTGATCTACACCTCCGGTTCCACCGGCAAGCCCAAGGGCGTGGAGATCCCGCATCGGGCGGCCGTGAACTTTCTCGCCAGCATGGCCGAGCGGCCCGGACTGCGCGCGGACGACCGCTTGCTGGCGGTGACCACGTTGTCCTTCGATATTGCCGTGCTGGAGCTGTTCGGGCCACTGAGCGTGGGCGGCGAGGTGGTGCTCGCACGGCGCGAGGACATGATGGACGGCGACGCGCTGAAGGGCCTGCTCGCAACCAGCCGGGCCACCGTGATGCAGGCCACGCCGGCCACCTGGCAGGTGTTGCTGCAGGCCGGCTGGTGCGGCAGCCCGGGTTTCCGCGCGCTGTGCGGCGGCGAGGCGCTGGCACCGGATCTGGCCGCGCAACTACTGGCCCGTTGCACCGAGGTGTGGAACCTGTACGGCCCCACCGAGACCACGGTGTGGTCCACCTGCTGGCGCGTGGAGCATCCGCGCGATGGCATTGCCATCGGCACGCCGATCGCCAACACCACGGTGTGGATCCTCGACGAGCAGCGCCAGCTGTGCTCGTTGGGCGTGCCGGGCGAGATCTGGATCGGCGGCGCGGGCGTCGCGCTGGGCTATCGGCATCGACCGGAACTGAGCGCCGAGCGTTTCGTCGCCGACCCGTTCGCCGGCACGCCGGGCGCGCGGATGTACCGCACCGGCGACCGCGGCCGCTGGCGTGCCGACGGCACGCTCGAACACCTGGGGCGGCTCGATTTCCAGGTCAAGCTGCGCGGCTTTCGCATCGAGCTGGGCGAAATCGAATCGATCGTGCGCGAAGAGCCCGCCATCGGCGAATGCGTCGCGACCGTCCACGAGGTCGACGCGCAGGACCGGCGGCTGGTGCTGTACGTGGTATCCAGCGAGGCGCAGGACAGCCTGCTGCCGCGCCTGCGCGCCCGCCTCGCCGCACAACTGCCCGGCTACATGCAACCGCAGCACGTGATGCTGCTGCCTGCGCTGCCACGCACGCCCAACGGCAAGATCGACCGCAAGGCGTTGCCTGCGCCGGAGCTCCACACCGGCGTGGCGCCGTCGGAGGACGAGGCGGCCTGGCTAGCCGATGCCGATCCGCACCAGCGCTATCTCGCGGCGCTGTGGTGCGAACTCATCGGCGTGGGGCAGGTGTTGCCCAGCGACAACTTCTTCGACGTCGGCGGGCACTCGCTGCTGGCGATGGAGCTGGCCGCACGCGTGCGCCGCGAAACCGGGGTGCGCATCAATCTGCTGGACATCGCCACAGGCACGCTGGCTTCGCTGGCCGCCGCGCTTCCCGAAGGCCAGGACGCGGCGGCCAAACAGGAATCGCCGGCGTTCGGTGCGCGATTGCGCCGCCTGCTGCGGTTGCGGGGGCGGCACCGGGATCAATGATGGCCAAGGCCGCCGCGGGTGCCGGTCGCCCCGGCGGGGCAAGTACGGCGCGCGGCCGTGCCGCTTGCCGGGCCGTTCGGCTGCAGTGCGTTGAACATCGGGCGACGGCAGCGGCGATGATCGCCGGCAAGGCGGCAAGGCGGCACGGCGGCGTTTTCAAGCGGGCTCGGTCAGCCTCGCTTTTCCGGCGCCGGCTTTGCGGCGTGCTTCGGCAAGCACCTCGGCGCACTGCGCCAGGGTCTCTTCCGCCACGCAGGTCCAGTCGCGCGAGAACCGCGTGCACAGGGCGGCCTCGTCCCAGCGTCGCGCGAGTGCCAGCTCCAGGCCATGCGCGAGGTCCGCGACGTCGCGCGGGCGGATCAGCACGCCGCTGGCGGCATCGACCACCTCGGGAATGCCGCCTACGTCGGAGGCTACGACCGGACGCCCGCAGGCAAGCGCCTCGACCAGCACGTTCGGATGGCCCTCCGAATAGCTCGGCAGGGTCACGACGTCGGCGGCCGCCATCCATTGGGCGACGGCTTCCGGTGCCAGCGGGCCGGCCATCCGGACGTTGCCCCTGCCTGCGGCGAGGGCGTCGAGCTCGTCCCGCATGGGGCCAGCACCGACCAGCGCGAGCTGCAGCCCCGGACGCCGTGCGGCGAGCTGCCCGACCGCGGCGAACAGCTCGCGCAATCCCTTCTCGGGCACCAGTCGACCCACGTAAAGCACCAGCCTAGCGTCCTCTGCGACGCCCAGCGCGCGGCGTGCGGCGGCGCGATCGGCCAGGTGGAAGGTCGCCGCATCGCAGCCGTTGGAAATGACGCGAACCCGCGCGGGATCGGCCCCGTAGCGCTGCACCGCCAGCCGGCCGAGGTCCTGGCTGACTACCAGCAGGCGGCCTGCGGCACGCACCACGTAGCCGGTCAGGCGCCGGCTGATGGCATCACGCACGCGGATGTCCGAACCGCGCGCGCCGGCGACCAGCGGCACTCCTGCGCGCCGTGCCGCCAGCATCGCGCCGTAGGCATCCGGGTAGAGCCAGTAGGACAGCACGACGTCCGGCCGGAAGCGCGCCAGCGCATCGCCGATCGCGCGGGCGCACAGCCAGCCGTTGAGCGGACGGGCCACGCCGGGCAGGGTGGGGTAGCACGGATACTCGACGTCGCCATCCAGCCCGTCCGGCGCGCCCGGTGCATGCGCCACGTAGCTGCCCGGTTGCGCCCAGCGCGGATAGACCGCAATCGGACTGACCACGCGCACGGTCGCCAGTCGCGCCAGCGGCTGCACGGTCTGCACGATCGGCCGGCCGCGCGTGGGTTCGTCGCGGATCGGGAATTGCGAGGTAACGACCAGTACGCGCATGGCAGTTCAGGCGTCCAGGTGGTCGGGTGCGCCGCGCGCCGTGTCGGTGGCGGCGACGGAGAATGTTGCCTCCAGGCCGCGGCGCAATCCGATGCGTGGCATCCAGCCCAGCGTCGCGTGCGCCGCCGTGGTGTCGAAGTTGGCGAGCGGGCGCAGCGAGCGGGCCCGGTAGCGGGTCAGTGGCACGTCGCGCCCCAGCATCCGGCCCAGCAGCTCGACGCCCGCGGCCAACGCCATAAAGATGCTGGCGGGAATCCGGACTAGCCGCAGTTCGCTGCCCAGCCTGGTCTTGGCCATGTCCAGGTAATCGCCCTGGGCCACCGTGTGCGGATCGACCAGGTTGAAGATGCGGCCGGTCGCGTCCGGGCTGCCGGCCGCCAGCAGCAAGCCGTCGACCACGTCGTCGACGTACACCAGCGGCAGCGTCTGCGAGCGCGGCCCCACCGCGATCCAGCGACCGGCGATGGCGAGCGTGCCGTTGGGGGTCACCCGCTCGGCGCCGGGGCCGACGATCTGGCCAGGACGCAGGATCACCGCCGGCAAAGCGCGCTCGCGGATCGCCTCGATCACCATTGTCTCGGCAGCCAGCTTGGTCTGCGTGTAGGCGCCGCGGTCGCCGGGGCGTGGCTCGTAGGCCGATGCCTCGGTCACCGCCACCGCCGGGTCGCGTCCGGCGTGATCGAGCACGCTGAGCGAGCTGACGTAGACCACTCTGCGGACCATGTGGCGGACGCAGGCATCGATCACGTTGCGCGTGCCCCAGAGCGTGCCCGCCTCGAAGTCGCGCGCGTCGCCGCGCATCGCGGCGCCGACGTGGTAGACGGTGCGCACGCCGGCCACCGCGTGCTCGACGATGCGCGGGTCGCCCAGGTCGCCGATCACCACCTGCAGATCCGGCGTCGTGTCGAGCACCGCATGGGGCGAGCGCACCAGTACGCGCACCCGTTCGCCGCGCGCGCGCAGGGCAGCGACCACGCGCCGGCCGAGGAAGCCGCTGGCGCCGGTGACCAGCGCATCGGCCGGGGCCAGTGGAGCCAGGCGGGCGTCGAGTTCGCGGGCGCGTTCGGCATCGGCGCGGACGCAGGCCGCTTCCATCAGGGCGATCGGGCGGCGGCCTTCCTCCGCGCTCACCGGTGGCGGCCGCCCCTCGTGCAGGGCACGGGCGAATGCCTCGGCGCCCTGCTGGATGCCTGGCGAGGCGCGCAGGTGGCCCGTGGCGAATCGCAGCACGTTCCACGGCACGCGGAAGACCTCGCGCAGGCCGTGGGTGAATGCATTGAGCACGATGCCGATGAACTTCGGACCCGGCAGCAGCCGCGCCAAGCGGCAGATCTGCAGGAAGCGGTCGGCCTCGATGGTGCCGCCGGTGCCATGCACGACCAGGCGGTTCTGCATCGGCCGGGCGTTCCACGACAGCAGCAAACGGCCGGTGCCATGGGCACAGGTGGCGGTGGCGTGCCATTCGTCGAACTTGAGGTTGGGCTGGCGGCCGGTGGACCGGTATTGGACGTCCAGGTGGCCGATCGGGCCGAGCAGCGACTCCAGTACGTACAGGCCGTGCACGCCGAGGTCGCGGAAAGGGTAGGAGCCCTGCCGCACCATGGCCGGCATCGGGCCGCCCGCGTAGGCCGGATAGTCGGAGCTGCGCACGATGTCGACCGCGAGCGGCTCGCCGCATGCGCCCGATTGCACCAGCCGGCGCGCTTCCATCACCACCGGATCGAACAGGTCCGAATGGTCCACCGAAAGCACCCGGCCCCTGGCCTGCGCGCGTTCGATCATCGCGTCGCATTCGGCGACCGACTCGGCCATGGGCTTCTCGACGAACACATGGCAGCCCAGGTCGAGCGCTTGCAGGGTCAGCTGGCAGTGGCTGGACGGCGGGGTGAGCACGTGTACCGCGTGTGGCTCGCATGCCGCCACCAGCTCGTCCAGCCCCGGGCCGACGAAGTCGATGTTGTAGACGGCGGCCAGCGCCCGGGCGGCCTCGAGGTTCGGGTCGCAGATGCCGACGATGTCGACGAACTCCAGCCGGCTGAGCGCAGCCAGGTGATAGCGCGCCACGTAGCCGGCGCCGACGATGCCTACGCGCAGTTTTCCCTGGATCGGATTCATCGCGGTTCCTCGCAGCCCTCCCATGCCGACTGGCGCGACGCGAGCGCCGCACTTACCTGGTCCAGTACTTCGCGGACGCGGTTGTCCCATGTCTGGTCCGCCACCGCCGCCATCCGCTCCGCGGCGGCGCCGGCCGGGTCTTCGTGCAACGCCTTTTCGAGCGCGGCGAGGAACATTTCGCGGCCCTCGGCGATATGCACCCACCTGGCGAACTTGTCGATTTCCGCGTTGCCGACGCTGACGACGGGTTTGCCGGTAGCCAGGTACTCCCTGAGCTTCAGCGGATTGGCGTGTTCCACCTGGCGGTTGTGGCGGTAGGGGATGATCGCCACGTCGAACGCCTTGGCCCAGGCCGGCAGATCCCGGTAAGGCTGTGCGCCGACCAGTTTCACGTTGGGCAATGCGCGCAAGGACGACACGTCGGTGGCCGCGTGTCCAACCAGCAGGAACATCCATTGCGGGCGCATCCGTGCGAGCCATTCCAGCATTTCGAGGTCGATCCATTCGTGGATCGAGCCGAAGTAACCGACCACTGGCCCCGGCAGGCCGCTAGCGGCTTCGGGTAATGGTGTGGCCGGATCCATGGCGCGCCCGAACAGCGCCACGTCCACCCCGTGCGGCGAAAAGCGCGTTTGTGCATTGAGGGCCCGTTTCGCGGCGACCAGGGCAGGCGGCGCGACGAAAACCAGGTCCGCGCAACGGGTGAGCGCGTCGTCGCGCAAGCCGATGATGGCCGCGTCCACGCCCGGGTGGGCGGCATAGTCGTCGATGCAGTAATAGACACAGAGCTCTTCGCCGAGCCGGCGTGCGAGAAAACCCGGGTGCGGTACGACGAACCAGGAGATATGCCGGGTGGTGCCCAGTGCGCGCATGGCCCGGCGCACGGCCCAGCGGCCGAAGGCGCGATTGAAGGCATCCACGCCCGGAACGCGGCGGAACGGTAGCTGCGGCACGGTGCAGTGCCAGAGGTTCTTCTCGACCTGGGTAGGCCGGCGCAGTGCCGCGGCGAGCTTGCGCATCGCACGCCGGATATCGCGTCCGCTCGCCTGCGGCGCGCGCATACCCGGCGAATCGACGTAAAGCAGTGGCGTGACCGCGGCCAGGCGGGTGGCTACGTGGTGGCTGCTGGTACGGTTTTCCGCATACCAGTCATTGCCGAAATAGACGATGCCGCAGCCCGCTAGCATGGGAGTGCGGCGGCGCGGGTGGACTGGGGGAGGCACGGGCCATCCGGCCTGGTGGCGTCGGCACGCCGTACGGTCCTGTCTTCCGCAGCCCTGGTTCGCATCGCGGATGATCCTTTTGCCCTAAAGCAACCACCGGAAGCGATTAACTACCAAGCCTGGCGCAATAGCGTCCGGTGCAACCCTGGAGAAAGGTAATCCATGCCCTTTCACGAGTACATAGACCGCGGATGAAAATAAATGGGGATCGGCGGCCTGCAAACTTATCCGCCGATAACGAAGAGTTGCCGCTATTGTGAAGTTTTCGTGCAATTGCTCCCCTGTTTCGAAGGGAGGTGCGATACTCGCCGAACGGGGTGGTATCGCGGCATGCGTGGGGTCCGGCACCTGAGGCCGGCGTAGGCCGTACATCCTGCTGTACTGGTGTGTCAGTTGCGCATGGAGCGTTGCCTTGACTACCGAAGCAGCCAACGATTTCGGACGGGCCGTGCCGCAGCGACCGGGAAAACGGCAACGGCTGGCCGCCTTTTGCAGCGCTGTCGGCGTACTCCCCGGTTTGACGTCTTTGCGGCGCATATTGCGCAAGGACCTTCGCATCCTGGCCTATCACCGGGTGCTGAATATCTCCGATCCGGACGCATTCGCGTTCGACCTGAATGAAGTCAGCGCCTCGCCGGAGCAGTTCCGCCAGCAGATGGAACTGGTCAAGCGGCATTATGACCCGGTCAGCTTCCGCGAGTTGATTGCCGCCATCGAAGGCGGCCAGCCGCTGCCACCCCGGCCGCTCATCGTCACCTTCGATGACGGCTACGACGACAACTACCACATCGCCTTCCCCATCCTGCGCGAGCTGGGCCTGTCGGCGATGTTTTTCGTCTCGACCGGGCACATCGACAGCGGCATGCCGTATGCCTACGACTGGCTGGTGCACATGCTCTGCCGCACCCGCGCGACCCGGCTGAAGGTGGCCGAGCTGGCGTTCGACAAGGCATTGCCCGCCACGCTGGCCGGCCGCCGCGAGCTGGGCAAGGAGTTGCTGTTCCATCTCAAGGGGCTCGATGCGGCCACCCAGGCGGCGATCATCGCCCGCCTGGGAGACGACTGGGGCATGCCGCCGGCCAGGCACCCGCAATGCCGTCCGATGACCTGGGACCAGTTGCGCGAGATGCGCGCGGCGGGCATGGAGGTCGGCTCGCACGGGGTCGACCACAACATCCTCGCCAAGCTCTCGCCGGCCGCCATGGCGGCGGAGGTTCGCCAGTCCATGCGGACGCTCGAGCGCGAGCTCGGCCCACCGATCGAGGTGCTGTCCTACCCGGTCGGCGGCCCCGATTCATACAACGAGCAGGTCATCGAGGCGGCCCGCGAGGCAGGCTTCCGCATGGCATGCAACTACGTGACGGGGGTCAATCGCCTGCCGGTGCCGGCGCACTACGAACTGCAGCGGCTTTCCGTCGAGAGCGAGATGGACATCGACTGGTTCGCCGCCATGACCTCGCTGCCCGAGGTCTTCGCACATCCCAAGCGCGTGCGTGCCGGCTAGGCCCGCGCGGACTCCTGGCAGACGGCGGCCTCCATGTTCCCCATCATCGTGCTGTACATCGCATTGGTGCTGCTCCGGCCGCAGGAATATCCAGCGCTGGAAGACGCCCATCTGCCGCTGCTGCCGGTGACCCTGGTGCTGGCGCTGGGCAGCTGGCTGCTCTCCGGCAGCAAATCGTTCGCGGCGCCCCAGTACGCGCTGCTGGGTTCGTTCCTCGCCGTGATGATGCTGTCCGAAGCGGCCAACGGCTGGTTCGGCGGTGTGCTGGCGCAGTTGCTGGGCTTCGGGCCGGCGCTGGCTGCCTTCGTCATCCTGGCCAACGCCATCACGAGCACGCGGCAGGTGCTGCTGGTGATGGCCATCTTCGTGCTGTGCGCCACCGTGCTGGCCCTGCATGGGATCGAGCAGGCCAAGACCGGCATCGGCTGGACCGGCGTGCCGCTGATCCAGGACGGGCGCATCCAGTACGTGGGGATCTTCAACGATCCCAACGACCTCGGCATGCTGTTCGTGCTGAGCTTGCCGATGGCGGTGTACCTCAGCGGCCGCGGCGGCGCCTTCGGCCTGCGCAGGTTGTTCTGGCTCGGTGCCGGAGCGATGCTGCTCTACGGGATCTACCTGACCGACTCGCGCGGCGCGCTGCTGGCGGTGGCAGCGGTGCTGGGCCTTTGGATGTGGCGCAGGCATGGCATCGTGGCCGCCGCCTTGCTGGGCGGCATCGGCCTGGCCGGATTGCTGCTGCTGCCTTCGCGGCTGAACGACCTCAGCCCCGACGAGGAATCCGCGAGCGGCCGGGTGGATGCCTGGTACGAGGGGTTCCAGATGTTCTTCTCGCACCCGGTGTTTGGCGTCGGCGCCGACAACTTCACCGACTACAACCACCTCACCGCGCACAACTCGCTGGTGCTGGTGCTGGCCGAGACCGGGTTCGTCGGCTTCACCCTGTGGCTGGGCTTCGTCGGCTACTGCTTCCTGATGATGCTGACCGTGCTGCGGCACCAGCCTGAGCTACCCGACGCCAGCGCGACCGCAACCTGGAATACCGAGCGGGCGATCGCCATGACGCTGCTGCTCTCGCTCAGCGGCTGGCTGGCGACGGCGTTCTTCCTGAGCCGCAGCTACACCGTGGTGCTCTATCTGCTCACCGCGCTGGTGGTGGCGGCCTATGCCAATACGCGGCGGCAGTTCTCCTCGCTGCCGGGTTTCGATCTCGGGCGCGACTGGGTGCGCCTGGCAGGCATCGCGGCGATGACCGTGGTCGGGCTGTATGTCGTGGTCCGCGTACTGCTGGCATTCCAATGAACGCTTCCCCGAGCGCCCTGCGCAACACGTTGTTCTCCTCGGCGGGCATCTACACCGAGTACGTGCTCGGCATGCTCACCTCGATCATGATCGCCCGGCACCTGGGCCCGGACAGCTTCGGTCTCTACAGCCTGGTGATCTGGCTGGTCTCGGTGGGCATGACGATGACCAATGCCGGGTCTTCCAGCGCCGCGATCAAGTTCGTGGCGGAGCTTCGGGGCGGCGGGCAGGAGACGTTGATCCGGCCTTTGCTCGCCTACCTGCGGCGCACCCAGCGCACCTGCCTGCTGCTGGTGCTGCTGGCGGCCGGCCTGTTGTCGGCATTGGCCGGCGGCAAGCTGGTGCCGGGTTTCAACCGGCTGCTGCTGTTCGGCCTGCTCGCGCTGACCATCAGCCTGCGCGCGCCCTACATGTTCAACATCTCGCTGGGCAAGGGACTGGAGAATTTCCGCGCCACTGCGACGGTGGCATTGATCGCGACGCCGCTCAACCTGGCCATGGTGGCTGTCGCCTGGTGGCTGGATGCCCCCATGGGCGTCTTCCTGGCGGTGTACGCCATCTCCAGCATGGTGTTCTACGGCGTTTCGCACTACCAGACGGCGCGGCTCGTGCCGGCTTCATCGGTGACGTGCCTGCCGCCGGAACTGAAGCAGCGGATCGTGCGCCACATGCGCTACGTCGCCGTCACCGTGACTGTCAGCTTCGTGGCGGCGAGCGACGTCGAGGTGCTGTTCCTCAACCTGTTCGCCTCGCCCGCGGCCGCCGGCCAGTTCAAGGTGGCGTTCCAGCTGGCCACCGGGGCGGCGCTGCTGCTGCCGGGCGTGGTCGGCGCGCTGATGCTGCCGATGATGGCCAGTGCGCTCAGCCGGGGAATGTCACTGGCCGGGCGGCGTTTTGTCGGCGCCACCACCTACCTGACGCTGCTGGCCGCGCCGCTGGTTGCCTTCGGCTTCGTGTTCGCCCCGGCGGTGATCGGGCTGCTCTATGGCGCCTCGTACGCGGCGGCGGCGCCGGTGTTCGCCATCTGCCTGTTCGGCGGATCGCTTGGCACCGTCTCGCAGGCGGCTTCGAGCCTGTTGATCAGCGCGGACCGGCAACGCAGCATCATGCTGCTGGTGATCGCCAATGCAGCGGTCAAGTTCCTGCTGGACGTGGTGCTGACCCTGCACTTCGGCCTCGCCGGCGCGGTCGCCGCCTGCACGATCGCCAATGTCCTGACCGCCGTCGCGGTGATCGCCCTGGCCATGCGCGTGAGCCGGCTGCAGCCGGACTGGCCACGACTGGCGCGCATCGTGGCCGCGGCCTCCCTGGCGGCCGCAGCGGCATGGCCGCTGCGGGGACTGTCGACGCCGTTGCCGACACTGGTGCTCGGCGGCGCGACGTTCGCGCTGGCCTACGTGCTGCTGACCTTCGCGCTGGGCTGCTGGAGCCGCGGCGACATCGAGCACATGCAGCGGCTGCACCAACGGGTTCCGGCGTTTCCCGCGCTGGTCGCACTGCTCGCGTGGGCCGGCAAGCGAGCCGGCAAGGATGCCTGAGATGGACGTCCATTCCACATTGCGTTCCGAGGCTGCCGTGAACATCACCCACTTTGTCGAATCGCTCGATCGCGGCGGCCTCGAGCGCGTGGTGATCGACCTGGTGCGGGCGCAGCGGGATGCCGGCTACCGCTGCCAGGTGGTCTGCCTGTTCGAGGCCGGTGCGCTGGCGCCCGAACTGGTGGAGCTGGGCATCCCGGTATTGAGCTGCGGCAAGCGCCGCGGGCTGGATCTGCGCGCCATCCTCAGGGCGCGGCAGTGCCTGCGCCGGCATGGCACGCAGATCCTGCATACGCACAACGCGATCTCTCACTACTACGCGGTGCTGGCCTCGCGCGGCCTGCCACTGCACCGGGTGGTCAACACGCGCCATGGCATGGGTGCGACCCGCGCCGCGGCGCAGCGCAGCTCGCGCGGGCGCTCGTGGCGCGACGACCGGCTGGAGTGGCTGTACGGCAAGTCGATGGCGTTCACCCATGCCATCGCCACCGTCTGCGAGACCGCCCGCAGGGAATTTCAGCAGCGCGCGGACCTGCCGGCGCAAAAGATCCTGGCGGTGCCCAACGGCATCCACGTCGACCGCTTCGCGCCGGCGTCGGCGGACGAACGGCAGCGCTTGCGGGAAACACTGGGCGTGCCGGAGGGCACCCGCCTGGCCGGCTTCGTCGGCCGCCTGACCTGGGCCAAGGACCACGCCACGCTGATCCGCGCCTTCGGCCTGGTACGGGAGCGCTGCCCCGATGCCGCGCTGGTGCTGATCGGCGACGGTCCGCTGCGAGGCGAGCTGGAAGCATTGGCCCGGGCCGAGGGCGTCGCCGAACGGGTATTCTTCCTGGGCGATCGCAACGACATCCACGCCCTGCTGCGCGGGCTCGACCTGTTCGTGATGTCCTCGGTCACCGAGGGCTACTCGGTCGCCTTGCTGGAAGCCTGCGCCTCGGCGCTGCCGATCGTGGCCACCAACGTCGGGGGCAACGCCGAAATCGTCCGCGACGGCGCCAACGGCACGCTGGTCGGTGCGGGCGATCCGGCGGCACTGGCCGCAGCCATGACCGGGCTTCTCGCCAACGATGCGCGCGCCCGGGCGATGGGCCGGGCCGGCCGCGACTGGGTGCTGCGGCACGGCTCGTTCCGCACGATGGCGCAGCGCTATTCCGAAATCTACGGGTATGACCCTGGCGAGAGCCAGGCGAACGCGCCCCACGCGCCGGCCTGTCCCGCCGGCATCCCGCGTACTGACGACCGGGTGACCTGATGAACCTACGGCCGGGAAAAATGCAGGTGCTCGGATGGTTGCCAGGGGCACTGATCTCCACCCGAGGCGCCCGCGCGGACAACGCGCTCTACCTCACCTTCGATGACGGCCCGGACGGGGCCTGCACGCCGGCCCTGCTGGATCTCCTGCGCGAGCACCAGGCCTGTGCCAGCTTTTTCCTGGTCGGGCGCAACGTCGAGCGCCACCCGGAGCTGGTGCGGCGGATGGTGGCCGAGGGTCACCGGCTCGGCAACCATTCCTACACGCATCCGTCGTTCGACCAGCTGCCGCTGGCCCGGCAGCTGGACGAAATCGACGCGACCGATCGGTTGCTGGCCGGCTTCGACGGCGTGCGGCGGCACCGCTTCCGGCCGCCGCGCGGCGTGTTTTCGCTGCCGCTGGCGCTGCACTTCGCCGCGCGCGGACGCAATCTGACCTACTGGTCCTACAACAGCATGGACTACCTGCGGCGCCCGCCCGCGGAACTGATCGAGCGGATGCGCGAGGCGCCGCCGCGGCCAGGCGAGGTGATCCTCATGCACGACGACGGCAACTGCGCGATCCGCATGCTGGAGACCTTGCTCGGGGAGTGGAAGGCCGCGGGCTTCAGGTTCTGCGCACTTCCCCAGGCGCGATCGGCGGGCAAGCGCCTGGCGCGCCAGGCCACCTCCTCCTCGGCGAACTGAGCCCGCGCCGTGTCCTCGCCATCCCAGCCAAGGAGTTGTCGATGACCAGCCACGCCGTGGTGCTCGTGCTGTCGTTCGCCGTGGCCGCCGTGCTCGCGCTGGTGGCGGGCTATGCGCTGCTGCGCACGCGCAACATGCATATCTGGCTCGGCGATTACCTGCGCCGCCGGCGTCCGCCCGCCGTGGAAGGGCCGGTGCACGTGATGTTCTGCTTCGTCGACCATTTCGAGCCGATGTGGGGCAAGGTGGACTTGCCTACCCAGCGCCGCCGCGTGGATCGCTGGTGCCAGGACTACCGCACGCTCGCGGCCCGCCACCGCGACGCCGACGGGCGCCCGCCGCAGCACAGCTTCTTCTATCCCGAAGAGGAGTATGCGCAGGAGCACCTGGACAAGCTCGCAGCGCTTTGTGCGGACGGCTTCGGCGAGATCGAGATCCACCTGCACCATGACAACGACACCGAGGCGAACTTCCGCGCCACCCTCGGCCGCTTCTGCGAGACCTTGCACGAGCGCCACGGCGCGTTGTCGCGCGACCCGGCCAGCGGGCAGTTGCGCTTCGGCTTCATCCACGGCAACTGGTGCCTGGACAATGCGCGCGCAGACGGCCGCTGGTGCGGCCTGAACAACGAGCTGATCCTGCTGCGCGAACTGGGTTGCTATGCCGACTTCACGTTACCCTCCGCACCCAGCGATACGCAGACGCGCACGGTCAATGCGATCTACTACGCCACCGACGATCCAGGGCGACCCAGGTCGCACGACTACGGCGCGGCCGTGCGTGCGGGCGGCAGCGCTTCGGGCGATCTGATGATCGTGCAGGGGCCGCTCGGCCTGAACTGGCGCGAGCGCAAGTGGGGCGTGCTTCCGCGCATCGAGAATGCGGATGTCCGCCATTCCTGTCCGCCCACGCCGGCGCGCGTGGATGCCTGGGTACGCACCGGCATCCATGTCGAGGGACGCCCCGACTGGCTGTTCGTCAAGGTGCACACCCATGGCACACAGGAGCGCGACATGGACACGCTGCTTGGCTCCCCGATGGAGGCAATGCATGCGCACCTGGAGCGTGCCTACAACGACGGCCGCCGGTACGTGCTGCACTACGTGACTGCGCGCGAGGCCTACAACATCGTCAAGGCCGCCGAGGCGGGCCACGCGGGCGATCCGGGCCGGTTCCGCGACTTCCAGCTGCCGCCGCCGCCGCACTCGCGCTGGCGCGCAGGCGGTGTGGATGTCCCGGCAGCCCCCGCCGATGCAGGCGTGGCGTAGGAGGACCCGGCATGTCGCCATACCTGGTCAGCGTGGTGATGCCGGTCTACAACGCCGAGCCGTGGATGCGCCGATCGATCGACTCGGTACTGCGGCAGACGCATACGTCGCTGGAACTGATCGCCGTGGACGATGGCTCCAGCGACGGTTCGTGGGCCGTGCTGCAGGATTACGCCGGCGCCGATGACCGGGTCAGGCCGATCCGCCTGGAACGCAACGGTGGCGTCGCGGCCGCCCGCAATGCCGGCATCGCGGCGGCCACAGGCAGCCACGTCGCCTTCCTGGACAGCGATGACTGGTGGCATCCGCGCAAGCTGGAGTGGCAGCTCGCACAGATGATCGCCGCGGGCGTGCAGGTCAGCTACGGCCCGTACGACCGGGTGACGCCGCAGGGGCGGCTGCTCTCGCAGGTGCGGCCGCGCGAGGCGGTGGACTACCGCGACATGCTCAAGAGCAACCACATCGGCCACCTGACCGGCATGTACGAGCGCAGCCTCGGTGCCGCCGGGTTCCGGCGCGTGGGTCACGAGGACTACGTGTTCTGGCTCGAACTGGTGCGGCGCGCGGGCCGGGCCATCTGCATCAGCACGCAGGAGCCCCTGGCCTGGTACCTGGTGCGCGATGGCTCGGTTTCCTCCAACAAGATCCGCGCCGCCGCCTGGCAATGGCGGATCTACCGGCAGATCGAGCGCCTCGGCTGGCTGCCGTCGGCGGTCTACATGTTCCATTACACGTGGCATGCCGTGCGCAAGCGCAATTGATGCGGCGCGGGGCCACCGGCCAAGGGAGGGTGCACTGATGGCGGACTTTCGCTTTCGCGCGGTGGCCATGATCGTGGCGCTTTTCCTGGCGGCCATGCCGGTGGCGCGGGCGAAGGTGAAGCTCGACCTGTCGTACGTGGACAGGCATTCGGCCGAATACCGGCGCTTCCGGGACTTCGTCGATCGCGCCGTGGCGGGCGATCCGGGCTACGGCTTCTCCGCGACGGATGCGGCCTACATGTATCGGCTGACGGGCGAGCGACCCTACGGCGCGCTCGCGGTGAAGATGGTCGATGCGCAGGTACGCGACGCCGAAGCGGCAATCGCCGCTGGCCACGCGCCCCCTGTCGCCGAGGACTCCTACCTTGAAGTGGGCCCGATGCTGCGCGACCTGGCGCTGGCCTACGACTGGTGCGGCGACCTGGCGACGCCCGCCATGAAGGCCCGCTGGAAAGCCTACGCCGACCAGGCGGTGGCCAACGTGTGGCATCCCTACGCAGCCCACTGGGGTAGCCGCTGGATGCCCGGCAATGGCTGGGCCATCGACGATCCGGGCAACAACTATTTCTACAGCTTCCTGCAGGCGACCATGTACTGGGCCCTGGCCAGCGACAACGCCGCGCTGAAGGCCTATCTGCAGGACGACCGGCTGCCGCTGCTGACGGGGTATCTTGCCAGGCTGCCCAAGGGTGGCAGCCGCGAGGGCACCAGCTATGGCGCCTCGCTGCGCACGCTGTTCGGGCTCTACCGGCTCTGGCGCGACGCCACCGGCGTCGACCTGGCCAATGCCAACAGTCACCTGACCGACACCATCCATTACTGGGTGCACGCCACGGTACCGACCCTGGACCGCTTCGCGCCGATCGGCGATCAGCCGCGCGTGTCGGTGCCCGAGCTCTACGACTACGAGCGCCAACTCATGCTGGAGGCGCGCTCGCTGACCCGCGATCCCGCCGCCGCCAGCGTGGCCTCGTGGTGGTTGCACCACATCTCGATCAGCCGGATGACCAACGGCTTCAACGACCGGCACGACCTGCTGCCCGCGGGCGATGCGGGCACGGCACCGCGCGAGCTGGTCTATCACGCAACGGGAGTGGGGCAGTTGTTCGCCCGCACGGACTGGGGCACGGATGCGATGTGGCTCGACTTCACCGCCGGACCTTACGAGCAGAGCCATGCGCATCAGGCACAGGGCGCGTTCACGCTGTTCGCGGGCGACTGGCTCGCCGTCACCGAGAACATCTGGAGCCACAGCGGAATCCAGCAGGGCACCGAAACCAACAACGTGCTGCGCTTCGAACGCAAGGGCGAGCCGGTGCCGCAGGTTGCCCCGAGCACCTCCACGCTGACCCTGGTCGGTACGGGCGCGCGTGGCGAAGTCCACGCGGTCGCCGACCTCACGCCCGCCTACGGCGGCAACCCCGCGGTGCGCACATGGCGGCGCCGTATCGATTTCCTGGATCGGGTGCTCACGGTGGACGACAGCTTCGTGGTCGGTCCTGATACCCAGGCGGTGTTCCAGGTCAACGTACCGGCGCGGCCGACGATCGAGGGCAACACGGCGATCGCCGGCAAGTTGCGCATGACGGTGCTGGCGCCCGCCAACGCGAGCCTGACGGCAGTCGACTGGACCAAGGCGGACCGTGACTACACCAGTGGCTGGCGTATCGATGTGCGTGGCCCGGGGGGGCGGTTCGTCGTACGGCTGGAGCACAGGTAGCGCGCCGGTGGTGTACGGATCGTCAGGTCGCGGCTGCTGCCTGCCGTGCTTCCCGCGCCGGCGCCAGCTGGGGGAAGTGCGTGCACAGCCAGCTTTCGATGTCGTCGAGCAGCCGCCTGCGGTCGCCCACCAGGATGTAGGTGTGGTCGACCTCCCTGCGGAAGCTGACGGTGACGCCCGGGTGGTCGGCCAGCGCCCGCCCATAGCACTCGCCGAACTGTCGGCGGTGATTGAAGTACCAGCTCGATCCGCCGCTGTAGATGAAGTAGAGCTTGAGGCCGCGTTCGAGCATGATCGTGAGTTCGTCGCGCACGCGCGCCTGCGGTGGAAACTCCACCTGGAAGCCCGGTCCGGCGGCCGGCGCGGCGCGCAGCCGCCGCCCGACATGGCGCGCGAGATGGCGCGCCACGCGCGCCGGGTTCAGCAAACGCGGAAGGTAGTGCCGCAGCTTGAAACCGGTGCTGCGGTAGGCATAGCCGTCCAGGAACACCGCGCCAGCCACCGCCTCGCTGCTGTGGGCGACCAGATGGGCGTTCTGCGCACCCGAACACAGGCCGATCAGCACGAACCGGCTGCAGCCAGCCTGCTTGCGCAGCAAGGCCATGGCATCGGCCACGTCGCTGCGCACCTGCTGCTCGCGCGCGAGCGACTCGCCGCTGGCGCCGCTGTCGCCCAGCGTCGACAGATCGAAGCGCAAGGTGGGAAAGCCGCGGGCGTTCAGTTGCCGGGACAGCTCCACGTGCAGGCGGAACGGTCCGATGCGATGGACCAGGCCCGCGTTCAGCACGATCACGCCGGTGCTGCGCGCGTCCGCGGACGGCAGGCCGGTGATGCCGGTAAGGTGGTTGGCGCGGCCGAACCGGGCGGCCTGCTCATGCATGGATGACCTCCTGTACGCGGCGGCTCACGATCTCGATGAGTTCGTGCGACTGGATCGCCGTCTCCAGTCGCGCCAGCTCGTTCCACGGCGTGTGCTGCGACAGCGACGCCACCTCGGCGCCGGCCGCCGCAAAGCGATGGCGATCGGCAGCCGCACCGGCGACTACGGATTGCAGCAGCAGCGTGCGACGGTGCAACGGATCCAGGCACAGCTCCGCCAACTGCTGGCGCAGGCATATGCCGACGGCAAAACCCTGCCACTGGTCGGCCAGCGCCTTGACCGGCCGCGGCGCGACGAAGCGGTCGGCATCGAATCGAAGCGCGGCCTGCAACGCATCCAGAGCGGCGACGTGTGCCGCGCCATCGAGCACCGGATCCCACAGGATCAGCTCGTCCAGCCGCGCGTTGTCGGCGGCGGCGAGGGCAAGGCTGGCGCCGAGGCGCGCACCGAAACCGACGATCCGCTCGCAACCGCTGCGCAGGCGCAACTCTTCTGCTGCGGTGGCGACGTCTTCCAGGCAGCGGAGCCATTCGACCTCCTCACTGCCGCCGGCCGAATCGCCGGTGCCGTAGTAGTCGAAACGCAGCGCGGCCGTTCCCTGGCCGGCCAGGACATGCGCCAGTTGCCGGTAAAGCCGGTGGCAGCGGATCAGGTCCTGTCCCAGCGGCGGGCACAGCAGCACGGCGGTCTTCGCCCCGAATGCGCCGGGATGGTAAAGCCCGAACAGGCCTCCATGAGGCCCGAAGTGGCAGGGGATGTCCGGTTCAGGTCGCCTGGTCATCGGTTGTAGATGACGCCGAAGTAGATCTGGTTCTCGTGGTAGCTCTGGCCGGGCTGGTCGCTGTGCCGACGCTGCCGGAGCAGGGACGCCCGCCAGCCCCAGTGCGGGGTCCGCCGCCCCACCAGGTCCAGTCCGTAGTTGAGGGTGGTGTCGCGGCGCGCGAGCCGGTCGTAGTCGAGCCGCTCGCCTGCGGCGACGACCGACAGCGTGAGCGTGGGACGCAGCCGGTAGTCGAGGTCGATGGTGGCGCCGCGGGTGGTCTGGTCCTGGCTGGGATCATTGACGTAGCCCAGCTTGCGGTACAGCGGCGCAACGGAGACGTCGAAGCGTTCGCTCCTGAAGGCATAGGTCAGCCGTAGCCGGCGTTCCATGTAGACCTGCGAGTCGACGGTGGTGTTTCCCACATCGATGCCCGTGCCGGCGCCCTCGAGAATGCCGGTGGGTTGCAGGAGCATGAGATCCTGCGCCGCGTCGGAGTACTCGCGTGCCGCGGAGAGCGACAGCGTGGTGCGTTCGGTCGCGTGGTAGTCCAGCGCGAGGCGCGCCAGCGGGCTGGAGGCCGTGGGTGTGCCGGCGCGCCTGAAATCCAGCCGCGCCCAGCCCAGGGCGAGGTCGAGGTTCAGGTGCGAAAGCTTGCTGACGTAGCGGCCGAACAGCTCGTCGCGGTCGTAGTCGGGGGTGGCGGCGTCCTGGGCCAGATAGACCCGCTGGGCCTCGAAGTTCGCCGACAGCTGGTCCGTCGGGTTGATGTCCTCGATGATGCCCAGCGAGCCCTGGGTCCGATGGGAGTTGAAGCCCTTGGTCTTCTGCGCGTAGCTGTTGATGTAGCGCAGCTGCGCCTGGCCGCGCGTCGATTCGCCCATGCGGAAATGCAGCGTCGGGCCGAAGGTGAACACGTTGGTCTGTTGCTGGTTGTCCGGCGAGGTGCTGGCAAGGCGATCGATCGGCTGTACGCCGGCGTAATCCTGGACTGCCAGGTCCAGACGCGCCGGCAGGATGGTCCAGTTCGCCTGGCTGGCCAGCTGCAGCTGGGTCTGGTCGGTATAGCGGCTGCCGAGGTAATCGCGGTATGCGAGGTTGCCCACGATGTTCGCCTGCAGGTCCTGCCCTTGTTGCAGGTAGGCGAAGCTTGCGCCGGGGATCAGCACGTTCTGGCTGATGGGGTCGGTGGTGGTCAGCGCGATGTTGTCGCTGTGCTCGATGCCGCCGTAGAGCATGTAGTCGAGTTGGCCGGCGACCGCGGGGAAGCTGACGCCGCCGAGGGCCAGTGCGATGGCGCGCGCGAATGTGGTAGGTGACGACATGGGCTCTTCCTGGAGGTGGAGCGTCGCAAACCGTCTGCTGCAGGAACGTTGGTGCTTGGGAGCTTTGCTGGCTACCCGGCTGCGATGGCGCATGCCGGCGCCGGCAAGTCAGGGCGCGTGGTTGAACACCACCCCCGCGAGCTTGCCGGGGTCGAAGCCCGCCGTGGCCTGGCTGATCGCCTTGGGCGTGTCGCGGCCGTAGCCGGCGACGACCACCACGAAGTCGGCGAGGTCGGACAGGATTCGCGCGTCGGGCGATCCTTCGACCGCCGGCCCATCAAGGAAGATGTAGCGATCCGGATAGCGGTTGCGCAGCTCGTCAAGCGCCGTCCGCATCGGCGCCGAGGAGAAATATTCGGCGCCGTTCTCGCGGGCCTTGCCGGTCGGGATCAGCCGCATGCGGGGGACGCCGGTCTGGTAGATCATCGGCTCGATGCCGCGGTCCGGGGCATCGAGGAAGTCGATCAGGCCGCCGGATGCCGGATCCACGCCAAGCGCCTTGTGCTGTCCGGGGTAGCGCAGGTTGCAGTCGATCAGCAGGCTGGTCTTGGTCTCGTCGAAGGCAAACGCGGCCGCGAGGTTGCGCGCCACGAAACTGCTGCCCGAACCCGGGCTCACCGCCACCATCAGGGCAACAAAGTTCTGGCCGTCGGCCAGGCCCAGCAGGCGGGTCCTGACCTCGCGGAAGGCATCCGATTGCCGACGCACCGATTCGTCCCGGTGGATCAGGCGCCGACGCTCCAGTTGCGCCGGCGCCAGCACGTTGGCCTCGGCCATGCCGGCGATCGCGTGGCTGGATGAGTTCCGATGGGCCAGGCCGGTGGTGTGCGCCGTCGTCGCCGCGCGCTCGTCCAGGCCGGTCGCCGAATCCATGGTGTTCATGCGTGCCCCCGCAGCTTGAGCCAGAAGACCACCAGGTAGGCGGTGAAGACCGCAAGCACGATCAACGCCAGCAGCCCGTTCTGCATGACCTGGCGGCGCCGGTCCTGGAAGGTGGAGTAATAGGGCACCGTCGCCAGCGTGGTCACCCCGGTCAGGTGCTCCAGTTGTTCGGCCGAGCGGATCCTGGGGTCGTAGCGGGCAATGCCGAACAGAAGGCCGAAAGGCACCGCCAGGGCGAGGATCATGCCCGCCAGGCCGAAGTGCATGAAGCGCAATCCGGAAGGCACCAGTGGCATGGCTGCCGGATTCTGCACGACGAACGTCAGGCCACGCTGGCGCGCTTCGAGGTTCATCGAGACGCGCGCGTTTTCCCGTCGCTTGAGCAGGTCCTGGTAGACGTCGCGGTTGACGTCGTAATCGCGGGTTAGCTCGGAGGTGACGTTGGCCGATTCGGCGATGTGCTTGCTGCGCTCCAGTTCGGCACGGAGCATCGCTTCGGTCGCGCCCAGGCGCGCAGAGGTCGCCGCCAGGTCTCCGCGCAGTGCCGACAGGCGGCTCTTCAGTTGCTGATACAGGGGGTTGAACTGGGCATGGCTTTCCAGGGCGGTGGGCGTGCCCGCCGCCTGCCCGGCCTGCTTGCGCTGCTCGGCCTGCGCGAGTTGCTGCTGCACGTCTTCCATCTGGTGGCGGACGCGCACCACATCGGGGTATTCGGCGGTATAGCTAAGCAGCAGTTTGTCCAGCTGCGCCTGCAGTTCGGCCAGCTGGGCGCGGTATACGCCCTCGGTGGTCTGCACGGCGGTAACTTCGGATTCGCCTGACAGCTGCGCCACCAGCGAGGCCTCCTGCGAGCGTTTTTCCATCAGGTCCATGCGGGTGTTCTCGACCTGCGCGCGCAGGTCGTTGATGCGCGAGAGCGTGGCCTGGTCGCTGCCGGGGCGGGCGTCGGCGTTGGCCTCGCGGTAGGCCTTCAGTTTGTTTTCGGCGCCGGTGAGCTTGCGCCGGTAGGCCTCGACCTGGCTGTCGATGAATTCGAATGCTTCGCGGCTCTCGCGCTGCTTGGAGGCGAGGCTTTCGCTGATGAACATCTGGCCGAACTTGCGGGTCACCAGATAGGCACGCCGCGGATCGGAGTCGAAATAGCTGATGGTCAGCAGGTTGTCGCGCGAGAACTGCACGCTCGTCCGCGCCTTGATGTCCTCGATGATGCGTTCCTTCTGCACCGGCGTCGGATGCGTGGCGGCCCATCCGCCGACCTCCAGTACCTGCTCGATGACCTTGTTGCCGAGGATCACCGCGCGGGCGATGCCGGCACGATCGGCGTTGCCGGTGGGCGTGGCGGCGCCCTCCATCAACGGCGTGATGATGCTTTTTTCCTGCACCAGGATGGTGGTGGAGGCAACGTACTTCTTCGGCCAGAGCAATCCCGCCACCAGGGCAGCCAGCGCAATGGCCGCGAATATCCCGCCCAGTGCCAGGCGATGCCGCCCAGCCTCGCGGACCAGTATGGGGACCAGGACCTGCAGGGAGGTGGGTTGCTCGTTCATGGCAGTCCCTGTCGTGATGAACCCGGGTGTATGCCGCCTGTCAGAAGGCTCGCTGCGGCACGGTGACCACGTCGCCTGGCTGGACCGGATAGTTTGTCGCCAGCTCGCCCTTTTGCAGGATCTTGCCAAGCTGCACGGCATACGACTGGGTAGTGCCGTTGCCGCTGTGGCGGTACAGCTCGGTCTTGTCCGGTGCGGCGAATTCCGTGGTGCCCCCGGCAGCCAGGACCGCATCGAGGATGGTCATGCCCTGCCGGTAGGGCAGCGATACGGGGGTGCGTACCGCACCGGTGACCCGCACGCGGGAAAGGTATTCATGGCTGCGCAGCTCGGTGAGGATCACCGCCACCTGCGGGTCACGCACGTACGATTTGAGCTTCCCCTGGATGGTCGCGGCCACCGCTTCGGGCGTCTGGCCGCCGGCCTGGACGTCACCGATCAGCGGCACCGTGATCTTCCCATCCGGGCGGACCGGCACGGTGACGCTGAGATCGGGGTTTTGCCAGACCGAGATCTGCAATTGGTCGTCCACGCCGATGTGGTAGGCGTCCACGGCCATGAGGTCGGGGTTCAACATCGGCGCCGCGTGTGTGCCGCCCGAAGAGGCGCAGCCGGCCAGCACAGAGACAAACAACAACGCGACTAGTCGGCAGCAAGCATTCATGGCAGCGGCCTGGGCGATTGTTTTTGAGACTTTGACGTTAGCATAGGGTAAAGACAGGCGCTGCAACCAGTTCGTGAAAACGCCGTCACGGGTTTTAAGCGTCTTTTTTCACGGTAGTGGAGCATCGAAAGTCCCGTCCGGTGATCCGATAATGGCGGGCCGCTTTCGAGAACGCCGGACGGCGGCATTCGGGCTCAAGCGTCCGGGTAAAGCCGGTCGTTCTTTTCTTTCCGGTCGGGCACGAGCGCGGCGGCGATCGTGCGCCTATACTCCAGCCTGCTGGGGGCAACCTTTCGGTAAATCGGGGTAATGGAATGATCGTCGATTACCTTGAGGGTTCGGCGGCGGCCAGGCTCGATGCCGATATCTGCATCGTGGGCGCCGGCGCCGCAGGCATCGCGATCGCCCGCTCATTCATCGGCACGCCATTGCGGGTATGCCTGCTCGAAAGCGGCGGGTTGGCGGGTGAGCGCCGCAGCCAGGCGCTCTACGAGGGGCATTCGATAGGCGGCTTGCCCATCGATCCGGGTACGTCGCGAATGCGGGCGTTCGGGGGCAGTTGCAACCTGTGGGGTGGCGGCTGCATACCCCTCAGTGCGCTGGACCTGTGTCCCCGCGACTGGGTGATGTACAGCGGATGGCCCATCGCGGCAGCCGAACTGGAGCCTTATTACCAGCGCGCCCGCGCGATTTGCGGCATCGATGCGCATGCGCTCGATGGCAATGGCTTCAATTCATCGCCCGCAACTGCGCCGATACGTTTCGACGCCGACAAGATCACCAACCAGATTTTCATACGTGCGCCGGTGCTGTTCGGCCGCGATTATCTTGGCGAGCTGGAGCGTGCGCCCAATATCATCATGCTCCTGCACGCCAACCTGCTGGAGTTGGACATCGCGCCCGACGGCGAGACCGTGCAATGCGCCCGCATCGGCTCGCTCGGCGGACACCGTGGAGTGGTGTGCGCGCGCCATTACGTGCTCGCCTGCGGCGGGATCGAAAATGCCCGGCTGCTGCTGCTTTCCGACGCGGTGGTGCCCGGCGGGCCGGGAAACGCCTGCGGCCTGGTCGGGCGCTACTTCATGGACCATCCCAGCGGCAAGCTGGGTGCGATCATGGCCGGCGCACCCGATCGGTTGGTGCGTCCCTACGATCGGGAGCGTGTCCGGGGAACCGTGCCGTTGCCGGAAATCTGCTTGTCGGAGCAGTCGCAGAGAGCGTATCGGCTGCTCAATGGACGGGTCCATCCGTTTGCGGTGGAGGGCCCCGTGCCAAGAGGCCTGGGCGCCATGCGGGGGCTACGCAAGGTGATGCGCCCGGCGGCCGGCGACGAAGGAAGCCAGCTGGAGGCCGACCTGCTCGCGGCCACCCGCAACGAGGCACTGCCCGAGGCAGGGGCAGCCACCGGTTCGAGGGCCCGGCTCTTCCTGCAGTTGGGCATGGGCGTGGGCGACCTGGCTCGCGCGCTGGCGCGCAAATGGGCCGACAAGCCGGCGGTGCGCAGTAGTCACGTGGACCTGGTCGGCTATTTCGAACAGGCCCCCAACCCGGACAGCCGTGTCACGCTCGGTCATGACCGCGATGCGCTCGGCCAGCGCAAGGTGTGCGTCGACTGGCGACTCACCGAGCTGGATCGCCACACCTATCGCATCGCAGCCCACCTGTTCGGCGACGAACTGGCGCGCGCCTGCGGCGGACGGTTCCAGCCCGAACCGTGGGTCGACGCCGACGACAGCGCGCCGCCCCGCGTGCAGGGCACCGCGCACCACCTGGGGACCACGCGGATGGCTGATGATCCGCGCCAGGGCGTGGTCGACCGGCACTGCCGCGTGCATGGCATGGACAACCTGCACATTGCCGGCAGCTCGGTGTTCCCCACCGGCGGCTGGGCGTTTCCCACCTTCACCATCGTGGCGCTGAGCCTGCGGCTGGCCGACCGCCTGCAAACCCTTTGTGCGGGGCCCGCGATCACGGCGGCCCTGAGCATCTGAAAGGCTGCCCGGCGAGGCACAGGTGCGGTTACCGCAGGGGTTCGGCTGGCTCGATGCGTCTGCGGCGACCAGGCCGCGCCTGCCCCGTACAATGGCACCATGAGTGCGACCGTCGACCCTGCCGATTTCCGCCTGACCATCGCCCCGATGATGGACTGGACGGACCGGCATTGCCGTTATTTCCACCGCCTGCTGTCACCCCATGCGCGGCTGTACACCGAGATGGTGACCAGCGCCGCGCTGGTGCGCGGCGGCCAGCTGCGTCTGCTCGAGCATAGCCAGCAGGAGCATCCGGTGGCCCTGCAGCTGGGTGGCAGCGAACCGGCAGAGCTCGCACAGGCCGCGCGGCTGGGCGCCCAGGCCGGTTACGACGAGATCAATCTCAACGTGGGATGCCCCTCCGACCGCGTGCAGTCCGGGCGTTTCGGCGCCTGCCTGATGCGCGAGCCGGCATTGGTCGGCGAGTGCGTGCAGGCGATGCGCGCGGCGGTGGACCTGCCGGTGACGGTCAAGTGCCGTATCGGCGTGGACGACCAGGACGAGTACGCCGACTTGCAGCGTTTCACCGGCATGATGGTCGCCGCCGGCGTCGAGGTGCTGGTGGTGCACGCCCGCAAGGCCTGGCTGCAGGGCCTGAGTCCTAAGGAGAACCGCGAGATCCCACCGCTGGACTACCAGCGCGTGTATCGGCTCAAGCGCGAGTTCCCGCAGCTTGTCGTCGTGATCAATGGCGGCATCACCTCGGTGGATGCCGTGCAGGCGCACCTGGCGCAGGTCGACGGCGTGATGCTTGGGCGCGCGGCCTACCACGATCCCTATCTGCTGGCGCAGCTGGAAGCGGCGCTGTACGGCACGCCGATGCCTTCGCGCGAGGGCGTGCTGGCCCACTTGCGCCCCTATGTCGAGGCCGAACTCAAGCGCGGCACCGCGCTCAAGCACATCAGCCGGCACCTGCTGGGCCTGTACCAGGGCGAGCCCGGCGCGCGAGCGTTCCGGCGCGTGCTGAGCGAAGGCGCGCACCTGGCCGGTGCGGGCTGGAGCCTGCTCGAACGGGCCGCCAGCGGCCGTCGGGATGCGGCATGATCCGGCCGGCCATCGTTCAGGCCCGCTTGCCTAGGCTGGCACGTATTTGGCTTCCAGCTGCCGCCTTGCCGACCATGTTCCGACGACTGTTCCTTGCCTGCCTGCCGGCCATGTTGCTGCCCGCCTTCGCGCATGCCGCGCCGCAGGACAAGGCGCCGATGACGCTGGAAGAGGCGGTGGCCAAGGTGCAGCAGGACACCGGCGGTAAGATATTGTCCGCTGACCCGCGCAAGTTCGGCCGGCGAACGGAGTACCGCATCAAGGTGCTCACCCCGGAAGGACACGTGCGGACCGTTTCGATTTCGTCCGATGCCCCGCGCACGGGCGCAGGCAAACACCCGGCCGGCAACGGCGCAGGCAAGAAGGAGAAACACTGATGCGCATCCTTTTGGTGGAGGACGAGGCGCCCTTGCGTGAAACCCTGGCCGCGCGCCTGAAGCGCGATGGCTTCGCGGTCGATGCCGCGCAGGACGGCGAGGAAGGCATCTATCTGGGCCGCGAGGTTCCGTTCGACCTGGCGATCATCGACCTCGGATTACCCAAGATGTCCGGCATGGACCTGGTCAAGGCCCTGCGCGAAGCGGGCCAGCGCTACCCGATCCTGATCCTCACTGCCCGCGGCTCCTGGCAGGACAAGGTCGAGGGCCTCAAGCACGGCGCCGACGACTACCTGGTCAAGCCGTTCCACGTCGAGGAACTGCTGGCGCGTATCAACGCGCTGGTGCGCCGCGCCAGCGGCTGGTCCAAGCCGGTGCTGGCGTGCGGGCCGATCAAGCTCGATACCACGGCGCAGACGGTGATGGTCGAGGGCAAGCCGGTCGACCTCACCAGCTACGAATACAAGGTGCTCGAGTACCTGATGCTGCACGCCGGCGAGCTGGTCTCCAAGGCCGACCTCACCGAGCACATCTACCAGCAGGATTTCGACCGCGACTCGAACGTGCTGGAGGTCTTCATCGGCCGCCTGCGCCGCAAGCTCGATCCGGACAGCACGCTCAAGCCGATCGAAACCGTGCGCGGCCGCGGCTACCGCTTCGCCATTCCCCGCAGCGACGGCGACGACGACTGAGTACCGGCCCATGGTCATGCGGCGGCCATTGAACACGCATGATTTGCGCGGCCGCAGGCCACGGGCGGGCGCCGGATGGTGAACGCGCCGCGCCCGTTCTCGCTGGCTGCGCGCGCGGCGATCGCCACCGGCCTGGTGCTGGCCGGCTTCCTCGGGCTGGTCGGCCTCACGCTGTCGCGCGCCAACCACGAGACCGCGCTGAACAACCTGCACGACCGTCTGCAGAACTACGTGATCGCCTACCTCGCCGGCACCGAGGTGTCCCGCTACGGCAAGGTGCTGCCGCCCGACGCGCCGCCGGATCCGAGTTTTTCGCAGCCCGGCTCCGGGTTGTACGCGGTGGTGCTGGGTGACCAGGGCTTCCGCTGGGAGTCGTCCTCGGCGATCGGTCGCGACTTCAACTTTCTCAAGACGCTGCAGCCGGGCGAGAACCGCTTCGCCGGTCCGGTCGAGACGCGCATGGGCCGGCTCTACTACTACGCCTTCGGCGTGGCCTGGGACGTGCCCGACAGGAAGCCGCTGCGGCTGACCTTCATGGTGGCGCAGACCGAGGGCCAGTTCGAAGGCGAGAACGCCGTCTACCAACGTACCCTCATCGGCATGCTGTCGATCCTGGGCGTGATGCTGATCGTGCTGCAGCTGTTGCTGCTGCGCTGGAGCCTGACGCCGTTGCGCAAGGTGGCCACCGACATGGCGCGGGTCGAGCGCGGCAAGAGCGACCACCTCGACAGCCAGTACCCGCTGGAGCTGACCGCGCTGACCGACCGCATCAATGCCTTCATCGATTCGGAGCGCGAGCAGCGCACGCGCACCCGCAACACCCTGGCCGATCTCGCGCACAGCCTGAAGACGCCGCTGGCGGTGATCCGCTCGAGGCTGGAATCGGCAGACAACGAACCGGGGCTGCGCGGCGACGTGCTCGACCAGGTGCGCCGCATGGACGAACTGGTCGCCTACCAGCTTGCCCGCGCGGCCACCTCCGGGCGCCAGACCTTCGCCAGCGCCGTGCCGGTCGCCGGCCACGCCGAGGACCTGGTGCGCAGCCTGGAGAAGGTCTACGCCGCCAAGAACGTCTTGTGCGAGTTCGAGATGGACGAGGGCGCCGCGTTCTACGGCGAGCAGGGCGATCTGCTGGAGCTGATGGGCAACCTGCTGGAGAACGGCTTCAAGTGGGCCGGCCACCGCGTACTGCTGGTGGTCAAGGCGCAGCCGCAGGCTGGTCGCCAGCGCCCCGGCCTGTGGCTGAGCGTGGAGGACGATGGTCCCGGCATCGCCGAGGACAAGATCGAGAAGGTGCTCCAGCGCGGCGTGCGCGGCGACGAGCGCGTGCAGGGACACGGCATCGGCCTGTCGATCGTGCAGGACATCGTCAAGGCGTACCGCGGGGAGCTGGTGGTCGATCGATCGGCGGAGCTGGGCGGTGCGCGCTTCAGCGTCAACCTGCCGGCAAGCTAGCGACCGAGGCTGTCTCCGCTGCTCTCGTCAAGAGGGTGGAACGCCGATCCGGTTACTGGATTGCCCCCGGCAGCAGCGACTGCCAGCCGAGGCTGCCGTGGTGGCTTGCACGCGGGTGTGGTGTCGCGATGCCACCGCCACCACCGCCGGTATCGGCATCGTCCGTGCCGTTGCCGGCGGGGCCGGGCAGGGTGCAGTCGTGGCTGGAACCGGGCGCGTCGCCGCTGGAACCGCCGCCATCGTGGCTGCCGCTGTCGATGGTGGCATGCGGCGCGGTGGGGTCCTGCGTGGTCACGCCCATGGCCGCAGCGGTGCCCACGCTGGCAAGCGCGAGCAGGCATCCGAGCAGGCAGCGTTTCAGTCCCATGGTGACCAACCCCTTGATCCACCAGCCAAGGGCCGGATCGTCGCAGAAACGTGAGGACGTTGCCAGTGTCCGCCACGGCGCGCGTGCGCGGGGCGTGACGCAGTGCCGTCCGGCTAGAATCCCACCGATGCGCGAGATCTTTCCGTTCCCCGCCCGAGCTGCCGGGCCCGATTTGAGGAGTGTGCGGCTGATGCAGGCACAACAACTGCTGGCCGCCCTGGCCTCGGGCGAGGCGGTCTCGGGGGCCCAGCTCGCCGATCGCACGGGCGTTACCCGCGCGGCGATCTGGAAGCAGGTCGAAGCACTGCGTGCGCGTGGCGTGCCGGTCGAAGCGCGAGGCGCCGCCGGCTACCGGCTGCCATGGCCGGTGCAACTGCTGGATGCAGCGCGCATCCGCGCGGCCCTGCCGCGGAGCTGTGCCTCGCGGCTGGGCGCACTCGAAGTGCACTGGGAACTCGATTCCACCTCCAGCGAACTGCAGCGCCGGCTGGCCGAAGCGGCGGATCTCAGCGTGGTGCTGGCCGAGACGCAGACCGCCGGCCGCGGTCGGCGCGGACGTACCTGGTTGTCGCCGCCCGGGCTCAATCTCTACCTTTCATGCATCAAGCGCTTCGATCGTGGCTTTGCCGCGCTGTCGGGGCTGTCGCTCGCCGTGGGCACGATGGTGCTGCGGGCGATCGACTCGCTGGGCATCGAGGGCGCCGGGCTCAAGTGGCCCAACGACGTACTGGCTGCCGGCGGGAAGCTGGCCGGCGTGCTGGTGGAACTGAGCGGGGAATACCAGGGGCCTTGCGCGGCGGTGATCGGCGTGGGGCTCAACCTGCGCCTGACCGAAGCGCTGCGCACCCAGGCCGGGCAGCCGGCCTGCGACCTCGCCACGCTGGCCGGCGAGCCGCCGGACCGCAACCTCGTGGCGGCGCGGCTGATCGCGGCTCTGGCCGAGGGCCTGCGCGAATTCGAGCGGCACGGCTTTGCGCCCTTCGCGGACGACTACGCCCGCCACGACCTGCTCGCCGGGCGCAGGCTCAAGCTCAGCGGCGCACAGGGCCATGTCGAAGGCACCGGCGAGGGCGTCGACGCGCGCGGCGCATTGCAGGTGCGCCTGCCTGACGGCCAGCTGCGCTCAGTCGACAGTGCCGATGTCACGGTGCGTCGCGCATGAGGTTGCTGCTGGACCTGGGCAACACCCGCCTGAAATGGGCGATGGAAGATGCGGGCCGCTGGGTCGCCCAGGGCGCCGCCGCCTGGAACGACGGCCTGGAGCTGCTCGCGGCCACCTGGCAGGAGCTGCCCGCACCGGCATCGGCTTTTGGTGCGTCCGTGGTCGACGATGCGCGCGAGCAGGCGGTTGCCGCGCAGGTGCAGGCGCTTCATGGGCTCCCGGTCGACTGGTTGCGCACGCCCGCCAGTGCCTGCGGCGTACGCAATGCGTATCCCGAGCCCGGGCGGCTGGGGGTGGACCGCTTCCTCGCCATGGTGGCGGCCCATGCCGCCGGCGCGGGCGATTGTGTCCTGGTCGGTGTCGGCACCGCGCTCACCCTGGATGCACTGGCCGCCGATGGCCGTCACCTGGGCGGCCTGATTGCCCCCGGCCCGCGACTGATGCAGCAGGCGCTGCTCGGCGCCACGGCCCGGGTGCGCCCTCGCAACGACGGCGTGCTGGTGGACGTGGCCGACAACACCTCCGACGCCGTGGTCTCCGGCTGCTGGCAGGCTGCCGCGGCGCTGGTCGAGCGCTTCGTGGCGCGCATGGCCCCGCGGCTGGGCACGGCGCCGTCGGTGCGGCTGGACGGTGGCGACGCAGCCGGGCTGGTGCCGTTGCTGGGCATGCCCGCCAGCATGGTCGAGCACGGCGTGCTGCGCGGCCTGGCGGTGTGGGCGCAGACACAACCGGGCTCCGCCGCCGGCCACTAGAATGGCCGGGCTACAAGGGGGAGTCCGATGTTCCTGCGCCTGCTGTTCGTCCTGCTGGTCGCGCTCAATATCGCGGTAGGCGCCTGGTTGATGCTCGGCCAGGACGACGCGCATGGTCGCAGCGTCACCGATCCGGGCGTGCCGATGCTGCATCTGCTGTCCGAGCAGTCGGCCGCGCCGGTGGCCGGCCGGCCGCCGGTGGCGTCGACGGCCCCGGCACAGGCTGCCAGTGCGGCCGTTGCACTGGAAACCCGTTGCCTGGCGATCGGACCATTCGGCACTCCGCAGGACCTGCGCACGGCCCGCGGTGCGCTGGCCGGGCCGGGCGTGCGCATGCGCTCGCGGCAGGAACAGGCCACCGAAACGGGCGCCTGGTGGGTCTATCTGCCCGCGCCGGGCACCCGCGCCCAGGCGCTCGCGCTGGCGCGCCGGCTGGATGCGGCGCACGTGGGCGACTATTTCGTGATGAGCTCGGGCGACCAATCCAACGCGATTTCGCTGGGTCTGTTCAAGGATCCGGCCAACGCACGCAAGCGCCGCGACGAGGTCGCCGCGGCCGGCTTCGCCGCGCAGATCCAGGAGCGTACCGAGCAGGTGCCCGAATACTGGCTGGACCTGGTCGTGGCCGATGGCGCGCGCTTGGACTGGCGCGGCCGCGTGCGCACGGCCGGCGTGGGCTCGCACAGCACGAGCTGCTTCTAGCCGAGGGCCCCGGTGGGCGGGCCTCCACAACGCCGCCGTCGTGCCCTGCTAGACTGCTCAGCCTTCTCAGGGCCGGCATAGCTCAGTTGGTAGAGCAACTGATTTGTAATCAGTAGGTCGCGGGTTCGACTCCTGCTGCCGGCACCAGTGGAATCAAAGGTCTGCGTCCAACGACCGCGGGCCTAGTTGCTTCAATAGGCAACTCTCAGGCAACCGGCCGAGATTCCGTTATCCACAGAAGCCGAAAAGTTATCCACAGAGCCTGTGCGCAACGTTGTGGATAAGTCAGCTTGTGGCTACTACACTGCTCAATGTATGGGCTTGACGCTGCCACGTGCCGTCTTGAAGCTCGACAGATTTGGCGCGGCTCATCTTCCCGAGGTGAGCAAGGAATGCGATTGGGGAGGTTCGTGCCATCGGGCGCGACCCATGGAGGATGTGCAATGGCCACCATTATCGACGTTGCAAGGTACATCACCGATCGGCTGGGGCCGATGTCGGCAATGAAGCTGCAAAAGCTCGCTTATTACTGCCAAGCCTGGACTTTGGTGTGGGACGAGCAGCCGTTGTTCAACGACGAGTTCGAGGCATGGGCAAACGGTCCCGTGTCTCCGACTTTGTACGCACATCACCGCGGCCAGTTTCAGGTCGATTCCAGCAACTTCCGTTATGCCGATCCCGGTGCTCTGTCGCCTGAGCAGCGCGTAAACATCGACAAAATCATTGGCTTCTACGGTCAACAAACAGCTCAGTGGCTGAGTGATCTCACCCACCAAGAACAACCTTGGTTGCAGGCGAGGGGCAATCTTGCCCCTGGCGCCAATAGCAATGCGTTAATTTCCAAAGCGGCAATTCACGAGTATTACTCGGCGCTTTGAGGTCGCAAACGAATGTCACGGAGTGACGAGCGAAGACGCCGGAAAGCGGAAAAGGTTGCCAAGTTCGAAGCGGGTAAGGCTGCACTGATTGCGAAGGTAGCGCCTGCCCGCGAACCTGTCCTTGCAGCATTACCTCAAGGTGCGAAAGGCCCTCGGGTAGATCCGACTGCCCGCGACACCGTGGACTCTCGGGACACCTTCCGCCCTGACTCCGGGGGGTCTCGCCTCGCCTTGCGTATGAGCTGGTGCATCACCGATGCGGACAGGGATGGCGAATGGTCGTGGAGCGAGCCGAGGGCGTGGTCAGACGATGAATGGGCGAAGATCATCAAGCCTGGGCTCGACAACCAATCGCAGCTTACGTGGAGGGAGATCTATGCGGCTTCGTCGGGTAGTGGCCACAAAATGCATCACGGGCACGAGGTAGGCGACATATGCGCCGAAGCGCAGGCTCGTTGGCTTGAGCGCGGTTTAGAACAGTTCGACACGCTTTTCCGGTTCCGGATTGGTGGTCAGAAAAAACGGGCTTGGGGCTATATCGTCCAAGCTCATTTCCGCCTTGTTTGGTGGGAGCGGAATCACAAGATCTATCCTGTCGACTAGTGCGAGCGTAAACCGACGGCACCTTTCGCTGTAGGTGAAACCCTACGAGACAACGCGGCAAAGCCTGATAGCGTCACACCCCCGAACAGCGCACAACGGCCCGGCCGGCCCTTTGCCGGCGCTCTAGGGGAATCCGATGTTCAAGCGACTCACACTCGCCGCCTTGCTGTGCGCCGCCGCGTTGTCCGTCAACGCCGGCGGCCAGTCTGTTACCTCAGCGTCTGCCAGCCGCGCCACGGCGACCGCAAAGACACAGCAACCGCACCTGATCGAGAGCGGCAGCTACACCAACAGCGCCGGTGTTCGTATCCATAGCCCTGCACACACGGACACCGGGACCGCGCCCGCAGGCGCATCGGCACAGTGCCGTGATGGCTCGTACAGCTTTAGTCAGAGCCACAGGGGCACGTGTTCGCACCATGGCGGCGTTGCTCGCTGGCTCTGAGGGGATCAACCATGGGTCGAATGAGAGCTTTACGCCTGACTGCGTGCGCATCGTTGGCTCTGGCGAGCACCGGCTGCGCGCGCTACGAGACGAAGGTAATGCACCCCTGGCTCGGGGCCTCCCAAACTGAACTGGTTGGTAAGTGGGGGTACCCAACCTCTGCCGGTGACATCGTGAACATTGATGGCGATACCACGGTCTACACGTACCGCTCAGTTCTGGGAGGGTGGGCTGGACCGCCCGGTACTTGCGTGGTGTCGTTCACCATGCGGAACCAGACCGTTATCGCCTGGAAGTACAACGGTGCGAATTGCCCAAACATCCGGCGCGAAGGATAGGTAACCACCTACACGCTGCTGCGGCCACAACCGATTGGCCACCGGCCGCAGCAGCGGCAATCTAGACGAGCCCCGCGAGTCAGGCCCGAGCCGACGGCCGCCCAGGCGCAAGCCGGCAGCACAAGTCAGGTGGAACCGATGACCGGGGCTACCTTGTTGCCTGGGTGTTCCCTATGCGGTTCCTGTACCCCGTCGAAGAAGGCGCGATCGGCTGGCGCGTGCGCCACGGTGCGACGTACCTGGCTGAAAGCCTGACGCTCGGCCAAGCAATCAAGCATGCGCGCCAGGCCGGCCAGGAGCAGCACGAGCGCACCGGTGCCGCAGTGAAGGTTGAGCTGGTGATCCCTGAGAAGTCGCTCCCCCTGGCGGAGTACGCGGGCGCCTCGGTTAGCTCGTGAAGGATATGTGAAGACGTGTGATGTCAGTCACATCGCGAGCGGGACGCGGTCGTTAACCTTTCTGAGTCCAACGGCTCCCGCCCCAAGCCCCCTGAGCCCTTGGACGTAGTGCCCCTGGCGCCCGGCCACCCCCGGGCGCCTTTTCTTTTCGCTTGGCGCCCACGGCGACACGCCCTCCCAAATTGGCCGCTATTCCTTCGGCACTATCTCGTGCTCGTAATACGGACGTTCCCTGTCATCCAAAATGGCCAATTGCGCTGATAGGGCGTTGGGATCCGGGTTGAGCCAAGTGTCTATGTTCCCCTCGCGAATCGGAATGACAAACCGATCATGGCCCGCTGCGGCCACCTCGGGCGGCGGATCGTCAGTGATCGCCGCGAACGTGTAGAAACCTGGCTCATCGCCCACGCCTTCGACGCACGTCCACAGGCACGCGACGTAGAGGTCTTGGCCGGACCTCGGGGTGAACATCAGCTCGACGTTTTGCTCCCGCTCGCCAGGAGCCAGCGCGCGTTGCTGCAGGTCATGCAGATAGACACTCTCATAGAACTGGTTGGCGACCATGATGCCGTGGTTGTATCCGAAGACCCGGCGCCACACGGTCGAGAGTTTGTCGCGGCGTGCGTTGTAGCTTCCAGGCTTCGCCGCTTCGTCGGCTTCGGTCCAGCCAGGCAAACGGCATCGGTAGCGCATCGGGACAATCGTGCGCTCGCCTGTCTTGGGGTCGCGAATCATCACCGGCGCGAACTGTCCAGGCCACATGCGGTCGATGCCATTGGTCGGTGGGGGCGCGGCCATCTCCTCCAGCTTCTTCTTGCCCGCGGCAATCTTGTTGGTGGCAACCCTGCGAGCGTTCTCTGCAGCCTTCGTGGGCTTGGGCGACGCGAGCTTGGCGTTCGCCTCTGCAAGCCGCGCCTCCTGGGCGCCGATTTCTGCCGCGATCAGGGCGATAGCTTCGGCGTCGGCCGCGCGCGCTTCCTCCACGGTATCTATAGGGAGGCGCCCGCTCGTTGCATCCGTCATGGCTTGGCGCAACGCACGGGGAACGGCTTTTACCCACGTGCCTTTTTTTCGGGTCCAGCCGGCGAGCTTGGTGAACTCTTTAACGCTAAGCGTTCCGCCAAGGCGTTCGTATTTGCGGAAATCCGCCCAGATCTGAGCCGAATAGCACATGGGGTGGGGCCTAGCGGTGGGGTCCAGCTGAGCATAGCGTTGGCACCGTCTGCGAGCTGTTGCCGCGGGACGTGTGGCTTACTTCTTCCAGCCCTTCCAGCCCCACCCCGGCCAAGGCGGTGGCGCTTCCCACGTTGGCGCACCCTCCCAGCCTGGTGCACGCTTGAAAATCACCGCGTGTTGCACTTCGATCTGTTCCCACTGCCCTAGCAATTGCACCTCTTGGCCGCCCGCCGCAATGCCGTTCCATCCTTGTTTCCAAGCAAGGGCACCGGTCACGCCGTTGAGCGTGCACGTCCCGTAGTAGACCCACTCGCTGCCATCGGCTGGCGGATCCACGTACGGTCGCCAGTCGGCCAGGAGGTCGAAGGAGAAGGACTTTGCGCGGTGAACTCGTCGGGCCATGCCAGCGAGGGTATGGCGGGTGAGTCTCACCGGTAGGGATTGCCTGACGTCACAAGGCGGCGACGGCCTACGCAGTCGTGCGCACTGCTGGCATACTTTCTAAGAGCGTGATACCGCGCTCAGGAACAGGGGAGCCAGCATGCCGATGTTCATCACGCGGGTGGAACTGCACGACGCAGACGAGTGGGAATATTACGAAACGCTCCACGATGAAATGGAGCAGCGCGGCTTCAAAAGGACTATCAGGGGCAAGAAGGGCATCTATCAGCTTCCAACAGCGGAATACGTGTGCACCATGAGCGCGACCGCGTCGGACGTGCATACGCTGGCGAAGCAGGCAGCAAATGCTACTGGCAAGAAAAGCTCGGTGATCTCATGCGAGTATCTGCGGGCGGCCTTCGACCTGCCGGAAGCTGGCGAATCCTAGGACTACGGCACAGAGCCGCCCACAGCCGTGCTCAGGTTCGGCGCTCGCGAAGGCCACAGCTCACCTGCGTTCCACCAGGACGTTTGATGGTTGCGCGCCATCCTGGCCCGCACACGCGCGTTGTAGCCGGGCGAGAGCTTCTCCATCTGCTGCTGGTAAACCATGTGATTGAACGCGGCCTTCGCGTACCAAAGCCGCGAAAACGGCATCGCGTAGTTGCGCGCGAACTTCAGCAGCTTGGCGCCGTACTGCCCCGGGCGCGTGGTGCTCTCGCCAGACGCCTCGTTCTCGGTGTCGCCGTAGAGGTGAATCAAGTCATCGAGGAACGTGGCGCCGGGGCCGGCCAGCTTCACTAGCCCGCTGTTGCGATGCTCGGTGCTGGTGCCCAGGAAGAAATCGCCATACATGCCCAGGCCGCCGGAGGCAATGGCCACTTTGGCCAACCCCTTGCGGGTCAGAAGGTCCTCCGGGTCCTGCCCCAGCGCGATCGTCTTGGCGGTCAGGGCCAGGGCACCCAGGCTTGCGCTCGCGGCCATGAACCGCGCGCGGTATGCCCACGCCGACTTCCAATCGGCCATGCCGCCCGGCACGTCGATCATGTGCGTGCGGAAGATGCCCAGCGGAGTCTGCTTGAGGAACAACAGCCAGCGGGCCATCTGGCCCATGATCGTGCCGGCGTTGTCCGGGGTGATGTGTAGTGCCAAGTTGTCCCGTACCGTGTTGCCGGCGCCGCCACGGGCGCCAATCTGGCTTTCTGAGAGCACCACGCTAAGGAGGTGCTGCGCCGCCTCGGAGCGAAGCCGGCGGATGTCCTCGGCGATCTGGTCGGGGGTCGCCTTGTCGCCCATGCGCGCGCGAGCAATGGGCTCGAGCTTCGCATCAGGAATGGCGTAGATCGCGTCAGGCGTCAGCATGGAATGCTCGCCCGTGGGTCCGCCCTCCAGCTCTGCTTGCTGCCACGTGGCGTAGTGCTCAACCGTCACCCCGCGCGAGGTGAGGTAGTCGCGATCCTTGGGTGCGAGCGCGGAATAATCGCCCGTGCTGACATGCGACCCGAACAGGTCCATCAGTGAGGCCGCGATGCCATGCGTCTGGCCACGGTCCCACATGCGCAGCAGGGAAAGCACATGCACGCCATGGTTGAGGAAGCGCACAAACTGGTTGGACAGCTCGCCGGCGCCGAAGCGATGCGTGCCCTCCTGCAGCGTCTGCGCAGTGATCCCAAGGCGGCGGATATACGCCAGGTTCTCGGCTGACGGCTTCACGCCCTCGGCCATGTTTCCTAGGATGGTCCGACGCGCGAGCCCGATCTCGCGACCGTAGGCCATGGCCATGGCGGCATCCGGGATGGCAGCCAAAGTGGAGCCGCCTAGGAGGGTGGATCCCACGATGCCGCGAATGGTGTTCGACACCTGTGCCCAAAGCGGCAACGTGCCCGGTGAGCCTGGGCTCCGCAGGGCGTCGTACTCCTTCAGCGTCTGCCGGCGGATGGATTCAAGCTGCTTGATCTGGCCTTCATCCAGGCCCGCCCCAACGTCGGCGGCAAACGCGCGGTCGACCAGTTGGCGCACGAACCGGTCAGCATCACGTCCGTACTCGCGCACCGTCGCGATGTCGCGCGCGAGGCCGTGGAAATGGCTGTCCAGCAGGGATAGGACGTTGTCGCTCGCGCCGAACTCTTCGGCCATGCGAATCTCGGCTTCCGCATCCCGGAACTTCAGCTGCCGGGGCGCGTTACGGGAAGCGCCAACGGTGCCACCGTAACCGACGGACATTTGCTCGCCGCGCTTGTTAGCACCGTTCGTGCCCAGGGTTTCCGCGGCTGCCTCGACGAATCGGCGCAACTGATCCGGCGCCATCTGCGAACCATCGCGATTGACGTAGTCGCTCGGGTTGATTTCCTCCAGGGCGCGCTTCACGAACCGCGCGCGATCGGCGCCGATGCGTTCCCACGCCCAGGCGCGTGGCATGTAGTCGTCCAGGTTGTGAATTGAGATACCGGCGTCGTTGGCCGTGATGCGCGCGCGTTCGATCACTTCGCGTACGTGCTTGCCCAGCGTGTTGAGCTCCGGGTGTCCGGTGTCCTTGCCGAAGATCGCCAGCATGAGGTTTCGTTGTTCGGCCGGGTTTTGGACTAGGCTCCAAAACCGGCCTTTGACCGCACCGCCGTCCAATTCGCGGGTGAAGTCGTGGTGGACGGCTTTGATTTTCTGCTCCAGCGAGATGTCGCCGGCATAGGTATTTCGCATGGTCAGGCGTTGACGCAGCGCAGCCAATCGGCCTTTCAGACCAGGCGCGAAGGAATCGAGCTTCCGCAATTGCGCCGTGCGCGTCTGCATGTCGCGGATCGTTCGCGCCTGCGCGGCCGCGACATCGGCCTTATACCGCTCGCGGGCCAGCTTGGCGCCAGCGATGTACCGTTGATCCTTCGCCATTGCACGCCAGGCCGCCGGATCCTTGCGTGCGATCTCGGTCATGGAAGAAACGAGCCTTTCCTCGACTCCGTCCAGCTCAGCTTTCGAGAGGGGGCGGCCGGCGGCCGTGGTTACGGCTTCAATGCATTGGGCAAGCATGGTCAGTCTCCGTGTTCGAGAAGCGGCCCACGAAAGCCCGCCCATAAAAAAAATTGAGAGCGCGTTCTTTAGCTGGCCCTAGATGGAGCATGCGTGGCACGATCCGACCCCCACCCCCTCCTGGCACCCCCCGGTCGCGGAAAAGGGGGCCCCATTGCCGGGATTTTTCAGGCGGCCACACATCAGTCGCTGAAAAGGCGAGTTGATTCACAATCAACTGAGCCGCGGCCCGCAACGCCAGGCAGTTGCTGAAACTCGCCCTCAATCGTGGCGGCTGGGTCGCAAGGGAGTCGCAGCGCGGCGCGCGCTCGGGCAGCCTCGAGGGCGTCATTGATGTCGACGCGTTGCTCGACGGTCACATCGAGTTTGTCTCGCAGCAAGCCAGCCAGGCGGGCGCGCAATTCCACAGCTTTCACCACGGCGTTTGCCTGCTTGTGTTCCTTGGCGAACGCGATCGCGCTGTCCAACTCAGCCATACAACGTTCGCCGTTGTATTCGGTGGCGGCGGCCAGGTTCTGACGAACCTTGTCCAACTCGGCGCGCACAAGCTCGTTTTGCATCAGGCGGTAGGCTTGGAACTTCGCCGCGTGGGGCGAGTAACCGGCCGCTTTAGCCGCATCGGCGCCGTTGGCGCCCTTCTGCAGTTCGGCAATGAACAACCGCTGTTTCTGGCTCAGCTGACGAGGCATTGCCGCTCAATGCTCCTTGGCCGGCAGGCCGAACTCGGCGCGCTTCTGGTCCAGCAAGCGCTCATAGGCACGAGAGGCCAGCGCCTTGATGACCTGCAGGTCATTGCCCAGGCCAGTGCGCTCCAGGAGCTTGGGGAGGTCGGGGAAGTCGCGGGACATACGCTGCATTTCCTCGCGTGCCAGGTGGCCGATGTGCTCGGCGTCCTCGCCATACTCATTGGCCAGCGCCGTCTCGGCCTCGGCATGGCCCGTGGCCAGCTGGTCCGCGGTAGGGGCCGGGCGCTGCAAGGCCTGCTGCACACGGCTGCCGTAGAACTTCGCCAGGAACGGATCCACGCCCGCGCCGGCCAGGTGAGTCTCCAGGGCGGCGGCGGTCTTGTAGGGGTTGGCGTCCAGGGCAGGGGGCGCGGTCGTGCCCTCGTCGCCCTGCGCCGCGTCGTTTGCGTCGACCACGCCCTGGGAGAGCACGGGCTTGGACTCTGCGGGCGCGTCAGTGGCCGATAACAGCTGGCTGATGGATGGGGCAGCCGTGGGTGCTGCTGCTGGTGCTGCTGGTGCGGAGCTGGCGGCGCCAGCCGGCACGGAACCAGGGAAGTTAGCCAACGTCGACCTCCTGCGCCGCGGCGCGCGCGCGTTCCGCGCACTGCGTGGCGACCTTGTACCGCTCGGCCAGGAGTTGAGGTTCGACGCCCATGAGGAGGGGACCGCCGGGCAGGCCGTGGCGGCTGTACTCGACGCGCACCAGGTTAGGAGCCAGGTCGCCGGCGACGCTGAAATCTTCCGTGTCGCGCGCGGGAAAGCCGGGCGGTAAGGAGTGGTGAACCGTGGCGTTCGCTGCCACAAGCAGCGCGTAGTCTTTCGCGGCCTTTTCCAGGCGGCTCTGGAGCCGCACGGCGATCACTTCACGCTCGCGGCAGGCTTTGATCGTGGCCGCCCATGCGGCGTCCACGGCGGCGGCCTTTTGCGCCTGTGTCTGGTGGCTCTCCGCCAAGTCGGCAGCCTTTGTCAGGAGCCGGCGGTTTGCGCGCGCATCGAGTAGTGCGGCCTTCGCGGTCGCCACGTCATCCCACGACGCTTGACCGGCGACGGCACGTTGCACAGCTGCTTCGAAGGCGTCGTGCGCCTCGTTGACCTTGGCCCGGGCGGCCTCGCGTTGCGCGTTCAGCGCGGCGATCTGGGCCGGGGCGCCATCGCCGGAAAGTGCCGGGCGGAGCTTGGACAGGAGATTGAGCATGGCGTTTCCCGGTGAAAAGTGGCTGGGTGTTGCCTGAAGTTTCCTAGCGTTGCCTTTTGATGGGTAGGCTTTAGTTGCTAAGTGACTGTAGTATAAGGCAAATGGCGGTCCTTGTCCCTGATGGATAACGGCTGTGCCTACCCTCTGGGAAGCAGTAGGTTGTCATTTCGAGGTTGGTGGCCAGGGGCGGAGATCGCGCGGGCGCGCGCACGTGAGGGGTAGGCGACGGTAGCTGGCTTCGCTGGTGCGGAAATGGCACCGCATGGTGATAAAAAACAACATATTGCAATCGCATCAATCTTGTATGTAAGTTGCTCCTGCGGTCACGAGAGGCCGCTAAAAAGGGGGAACAACCATGCAAATCCAAGTCACCATCGCCGCCGGCCTCGCGCTGGTCTTCGAATCGGCGGACACCCACACCTGCGAACGCATGTTTGCGGCTGTGCGCACGCTGCCGGCGCCCGAATACGTCGACGACCTCCAGGGGTACATCGACCGGGTGCGAGCTTCGGCACAGCTGCAGGCCGCCGCATAGTGCGAACGATGAACCTCACGCCGGAGGAAGCGGCGGAACGCCTGCGGATCCCGGCGAAGACGCTGGCCAATTGGCGTCATAAGCGTGTCGGACCACCCTTCCGCAAATTCGGCAGAAGGGTGCTGTATCCACTCGACCAGCTTGAGCAGTGGGAGCGGGATCAGACGATCGAAACCCGGAAGTAACACCTCCCCGGGTCGACCATGGCGACAACAGCTACACCCTATAGGGTTGTAGCTGTCGCTGTCGCCAACATGGCTGGACGACAAAGCTAGTTGTCGCCGCATGTCGCCGTGTCGCCGCATTGCTTGAAACCGTTGCGGCGCAACGCTTCCGGCCGATTCAATCTGTCCAGTCCGTTGTCGCCGCATTGTCGCCGCATTGTCGCCGCAGGCCTTTTTAAGGTGCAGCGGCGACAACTGCTACTTGTCGCCGTTGTCGCCGCTACTGACCAGCCGATAGACCGGCCGTCCGCGTACCTTGGCGACGATCCGTTGGGTGAGCAGCCAGTCGACGCCTCGGCGGAACGTCGTGCCTCGGGACTTCCGGGCGGTGGTCAGCTCCTGGCCTTCTAGATCCTCGCGCAGCGGGTTCAACTCGTCGTAAGCGCGCGCCCAATCGTCGTGGCTGCACTCCTGCGGCGCGTCGAAATCTGCCCCGGTGGGCTGCATCGATTGCACGAGCGCTTGGTAGACGAGTTGACGCGCCGGCGTCATCTCGCGCCGCGTGCTGCGGCCGGCGGCGCCTTCGACCCTGACCACGCCATCCACGACTAGCGAGGAATGGCGCTCACCGGGGTCTGCGCCCGGGTCGAACGCCTGCCGCGGCCCCAGGTCGACCGGCGCAAGCCGGAATTGCCAGGCCACGCCGTCGGCGCCGTCCTTCATCTTGGTGGCGCGCACTTCACGCGCGCCGGTCACCTTGTCGTAGGTGACAGCCAGCTCGGCATCGGCTGCACCCAGAAGGGACGAATGACCGCGCGCGCCGCGGCTGGCATCTTTGCCAGAGTGATGGACCAGGATGCAGAGGCAGTCGAACGCTTGGGAGATCATCCCGGCGCAAGCGATGGCCGCGCTCATATCGGTGGCGCTGTTTTCGTCCTTGCCGGGCAGGGCGCGCGCAAGGGTGTCGATCACCACGACGCGCGGCTCGATGCCGTGCATGTGCAGGTCGGCAATGAACTGCTTGGCGGTGGCCGGCTGGGTCAGGCTCATGGCCTGGCGTTGGATCACATGCAGGCCGGCCAGGTCGGCCGGCCGTAGGCCGTGGTGCTGCAGGTAGGCGGCGACGCGCGCGTTGATCTGCGCCTCTAGGCCGACATACACGGCCGGCCCCTGGCGCACGCGCTGGCCGGCCCACGGTTCGCCCCTGGCGACGGACGCCAGCAGGTCCAGGACAAGGAAGCTCTTGCCGCTTCCGGGCTCGCCATAGAGGACGCACAAGCCTTCCGCCGGCAGAAGGTCGCGGACCAACCAGGCCGGCGGCGGCGCGGCCACCAGGTCGGCCACACTCATGGGCCGATAGACGACCTGCCGCTCCGGCTTCGGGTCTTGGGCGTCTTCTAGCATCCACTCCGGCGCCTCCGCGATTTCTTGCGCGCTGGCGATGAACTGCGGCTCGATCAGGCCGCGCGCCCAAATGAAAATGCCCTCGCCAAGCCGGGCTTGCCTGATGACCTTGGCCGATCGGTAGATGAGGAAGCGTTGTTCCCCGTCGATCACCTCGAGAGTCCGCGGAAAGAGGCCGTCCGCCTTGAACTCTCGGAACTCGTCCTCGCTGGAGGGGACGACCTGGCCGCCCTCCAGCCAGAGGGGCGCGGTTCGAACCGCGACAACCGCCAGGCGTTCATCGTCGCGGTACTTGGCGGTACTCACGCCCGCGAGCGTGCCAGCTTCCGCCCACTGACGGATCACGTCCGGGTCTTGGGTGGTGGCGCGCAGGTCGCGGTTGTTGCCGGCGTGGAAGCCTTTAGCGACGAGGGCGAGCGTGTTGTCGAGCAAAGGGGAAGTTTCGATCGTCACGCGCGACCCTCCTGCGAGATGCGATGAACGGAGACTGTTGCGATTACCGCATCGGCCGGACTGATCGGCAGCCATGTGGCGGGGTCGGCAACGGCGGCGCGGACCTCGTCCGCGACTGAATTGATGGCGCGGCTCGCGCCCGCGAGCGCTTGGGACACCTCGCGCGCGTCCACGCGATCCTTGGCCAAGGTGCGAACCGTCGCCGGGTTGGCGAGATCGCTGGCGGCGTCGTGCGCCGGCGAGGCTGCGGCCTCCACCTGGGCGGCCCAGCGCAGCAGCGCCTCCGAGTCGAGCTGTACGGTGGGCCCGTGCCCGGCGACGTAGAGGAAGAACACGAGGCGCACGGTACCGGGACTTTCCGGCCCTCGGTACACCTCGGGTTTGTCGATCGCCAACGCGATGCGGCGCACGCCGGGCGGAAGCGGTGCGCGTTCGTCCGGCTCCGCGTCCAGGTCGTTCGGCGAGAACATGCGGAGTGAAACGCCAGGGATGGGCGCGCGCATGGCGTCATTGGCTAGCGCGATGAGCTGGGCTAGAGCTTCATCGGTGACGGGGCTGTTTGCGTTGCTCATACGGCCACCTCGCTGCGCGCTGCCGCATGGCTGGCCAGGTATTGCGCTAGCTCGCTCGTGAGCCAGCCCACAGTGCCATGCCCAAGGCATAGGCGGCGCGGGAAGCGGCCGGCCTTTTCTAGACGGGCGAGATGGACTCGGCTAAATCGGATCCCCCAGTCTTTCTTAAGCTCGGGAAAGCTCACGATGCGATCGTGCGCCGGGGTGCCTACGGTTGCTTCGGTGCATGCGGTCATATTGGTGTCCTGAAGTTAATAGGACGCCGTTAAGTCGTATGACGGGACGACGTGTCCCCATGGTCGTCGCGGCCATGACGCAACTGCTCTGTTTCGGCTGGACAGGGTGAAAGCCCTTAGCCCCGTTGCGGGACGTGTCCTTTTAAGGAGCGCCGATTCGCTCCGCGGGTGTTACGGCCCCAGCCCCCTTCGACTCGAATTTTACGCCGTGCTCCACCGATGTACAACAGAAAACACTGTAATGTCAGTGACTTGAGCGCGCGTCAGTGGGCTTGGCCGGGAAATTGTGGGTGCTGCGTGGGAGCGGCCGGGCGGTCGGTTCATTTGATTTTTTCGACAAGCACGCGCCCCAGCTCTGCGTCGAACGCTTCCAGCGCCTGGCGCTTCTCCGGCAAATACAGCTCCGGGTTGTTCCGGTAGTGCGTGCCGGTGACGCCGGCAACGCCGTGGCTCTGCAGCCGGTCGGCTTGCTCATCGGGCACGCCGGCCGCCTGCATCATCTGCGCGCAGGTGCGGCGTAGGTCGCGCGGGGTGAATGGCACGATCTTCTTTCCGTCGAGGGTTCCGTGTTCGGACTCCAGCCAGTTACGCACAGCACTGGCCGGCGAGGCGATGTCGATCGGTCCCTGCTCGGTGGTTGACCACGGCCAGATGCGCGAACCGCTCAAGCGGCGCACGCGTTCCAGGATATCGACCATCCGATCCGACATCGGCACCAGGTGCACGCGAGGCTGACCGCCGCGGCCCTTTCGGTCGACCAGCGATACCCGCCGTTTGTCCACGTCGTAAGAGGTCCACGGCTCGCGCGCAAGCTGGTGGGTGCGCTGGCCACCGCTGGCGATCGTGAAGCGCAGCAGGTCGGCCATAACAGGGCCCACGCGCGGGGCCTTGTCGATGGTTTCCCAGAAGTGCCGCAGCTCCGCCGGCGATAGGGCGCGCGTTCCCGGTGTCGACTTCGCTTCGCGCGGGATGCTGACCACCGGGTTGGACCGGATCGCGTATGTGCGGGTGGTGGCGCGCGCGACCGAATTCTCCGACTGCATCCCGTAGGCGAACGCCGCGCGCAGGAAGGATTGCACCTTGTCCGCGCTGCCCTGGGCACCGTTCTCGCTCTGCCGACCCTTGCTGCCGCGGCCAGTCTTGGGCCTGGCCGTGCCCTCGTGAAAGATCGGGCGCAGTAGGGCCACGACGTGCGCCGGCTCCACGTCCCGAGCCTTCATCGAAAGCAGGGCGGGCGCCTGTTCCTCGAGCTTGGCGGCGATCCTTCGCCATTCACCGAGCTGCCGATCACCGGCCGGCGCGCGCTTCTCGGATCCCTCCTTGCGCCACGCTATGTAGTCCTGCAGCAAGTCCTTGAGTGTGCCGCGCTCGCTGTCGACCGCGCGCAGGTGTTTGGCTCGCTCGCGTTCCTCTACCGGGTTGCGGCCCTCGTTGATGAGTGCGAGCGTCCGCGTTGCTTCGTCCCGCGCCTGCTTCAAGCTCAGCGCGCGCAGGCCACTCGGGAACTGGTCACGAGGTCCCGTGTCTGAAGTTGAAGCGCCGTCACTCTGGCGCACGTAGTGGCCGAGCCTGATGCGCCGGACGCCTTGGCCCGGGATGCGTTTGATGAGCACCCAGGTCATGGCGCCGCCTGGCGACACTCGCATCGCTAAGCCGCGGACGAGCCCGTCCGCGTAGTCGACTTGCTTGTCGGTCGGCTTGATGGCGTCGAGAAACTTTTGGGTCAGGCTGCTACGATCTCGGGTCTTCGGCATGGCGTCCAGTCAACGCTAGGCAACAAAAAGGGGTGTCTCAGCAGGATTTCCCTTGTTGCCTGATGTTACTACGTGAAGCGCCTAAAGCGAGGCGAGTAGCGGACTAGCGACACGCAGAAGACAACAATTTGGGTCGGCAGCAAACACGAACAACGCGTTTGTAATCAGTAGGTCGCGGGTTCGACTCCTGCTGCCGGCACCAGCCACGCGAGCGCGCGGAGGCACCCACCGGACGAGGCCCCATGACCCAGCAGACAGTCAGCTTGATCGGCGCACCCACCGACATCGGCGCAGGCCACCGCGGCGCTTCGATGGGACCCGAGGCACTGCGCGTCGCGGGGCTGGGCGAAAGGCTCTCGGCGCGCGGCCTGAAGGTGATCGACCGCGGCAACCTGCAGGGTCCGCTCAATCCCTGGCTGCCGCCGGAGAACGGCTACCGCCATCTCGACGAAGTGGCGGCCTGGAACATGGCCGTGCACACCGCTGTGCGCCAGGAGCTGCAGGCCGGCCGCATACCAGTGATGCTCGGCGGCGACCACTGCCTGGCGATCGGCTCGATCTCGGCGGTGGCCGACCACTGCCGCGACACCGGCAAGAAGCTGCGCGTGCTGTGGCTGGACGCGCATGCCGACTTCAATACGGCCAATGCGACGCCCTCGGGCAACATCCACGGCATGCCGGTGGCCTGCCTGTGCGGCAACGGCCCGGACGTGCTCACCGGCATCGGCAGCCACCGGCCGTCCACCTCGCCGCAGGTGTTCCGCCAGGTCGGCATCCGTTCGGTCGACGAGGGCGAGAAGAAGCTGGTGCGCGAGGCCGGCATGAAGATCGTGGACATGCGCCACATCGACGAGGTCGGCATGAAGCGCGCCATGGAGGAGGTACTGGCCGACATCGACGAGGACACCCACCTGCACGTGAGCTTCGACGTCGATTTCCTCGACCCGCCCGACGCCCCGGGCGTGGGCACCACCGTGCGCGGTGGCCCGACCTACCGCGAGGCGCAGCTGTGCATGGAGATGATCGCCGACACCGGCCGGCTCGCCTCGCTGGACATCGTCGAGCTCAACCCGGCCTACGACGTGCACAACCAGACCGCCGAGCTGGCGGTGGACCTGGTCGAGTCGCTGTTCGGCAAATCCACGCTGATCCGCTGATCCGCTGATCGGCCGCGCCGGACTGCGGCAGAAGCGCGCATACCCGCGCGCTTCCCGAACGCCTATCATCGACCGGCTGGCGGCCTGCGCCACCGGTGGCGTCCTTCTTCCTCTCGAATCCCAGCCATGAACCGAACCCGCGTCCTCACCGGCATCACCACGACCGGTACCCCGCATTTGGGCAACTACGCCGGCGCGATCCGCCCGGCGATCGCCGCGAGCCGGCGCGAGGACGTCGACGCGTTCTTCTTCATGGCCGACTACCACGCGCTGATCAAGAGCGAAGACCCTGCGCGCATCGCGCGCTCGCGGCTGGAGATCGCCGCCAGCTGGCTGGCCTGCGGGCTGGATCCCGAACGGGTCACCTTCTACCGCCAGTCGGACATCCCCGAGATTCCCGAACTCACCTGGCTGCTCACCTGCGTCACCGCCAAAGGCCTGCTCAACCGTGCGCATGCCTACAAGGCGGCGGTCGACCGCAACGTGGAAACCGGCGAGGACCCGGACGCCGGCGTCACCGCGGGCCTGTACATGTACCCGGTGCTGATGGCCGCCGACATCCTGGCCTTCGACGCGCACAAGGTGCCGGTCGGTCGCGACCAGATCCAGCACCTGGAGATGGCACGCGACATCGCCCAGCGCTTCAACCACATCTACGGCCAGGATTTCTTCGTGCTGCCGGAGGTGCAGATCGAGGAGCAGGTGGCGACCTTGCCCGGCCTGGACGGTCGCAAGATGTCCAAGAGCTACGACAACACCATCCCGCTGTTCGCCGGCGGCGCCAGGGCGCTGCGCGAGGCGGTGATGCGTATCGTCACCGACTCGCGGCTGCCGGGCGAGCCGAAGGATCCCGACAACGCCTCGCTGTTCACGCTCTTTCGCGCCTTTGCCAGCGATGACGAGACCGCTGCGTTCCGTCGCGCGCTCGAGTCCGGGCTGTCCTGGGGCGAAGCCAAGCAGGCGCTGTTCGACCTGCTGGACGGCCAGATCGCGCCGATGCGCGAGCGCTACGAGGCGCTGATCGCCCAGCCCGCGCACATCGAAGAGATCCTGCGCGAGGGCGCGCACAAGGCTCGCGCGATCGCCACGCCGAAGCTGGCGCGACTGCGTGACGCGGTGGGCCTGGGCAGCCATGCGGTCGTGCCCGGCATGGCCGAGGGCGGCAAGCAGCGTGCGGACAAGGCGCCGCGCCTGGCCAGCTTCCGCGACGACGAGGGCCGCTTCCGCTTTCGCCTGTTCGCGGCCGATGGTGAGGAGCTGCTGCTGTCGCGCGCCTTCGATGATCCAAAGGCCGCCGGCGTGGCGCAGAAGCGCCTCAAGCAACTGGGCGCGACCGCCGCCGTGGTGCAGATCAAGCCCGCCAGCCTGCTGCTGGAGCTGGACGGCGAAGCCGTCGGCAGCACACCGGAGTACGCCGACGAGCAGGCGCGCGACCAGGTGCTGGACCGCCTGCGCAGAGCGCTCGACCAACTGGCGGCGATCTGAGAGGGCACGCCGATGCTTCGCTATCTCGCGCTGCTGTTGCTCGCTCCCTGGCTGCTGATCCTGGGCTGGGCGTACTTCAGCTATCCGAAGAGCCTGCCGCGCACGGCCGCACGGCGGCTGTTCGACTGGCTGGCGCTGCTGCTGGCGGTGGTCTCCGCGGCCGGGTGCGCCATGCGCGGTTTCGACGCCGCCCCGCCGCCGGCGATCGACCAGTTCGGCCGCTCCAGCGGCGCGATCTGGCAACAGGTGCTGCCGGTGCTGCTGGGCTATGGCGCCTGCGTCGCCGTGCTGCTGGCGGCGTTGCTGCTGCGCCAGGCTGTCTGGCGCCCCAGGCTCAGGTGAACCATGTCCCCGACTGATCTGCAAACCCGGCTGTTGCGCCTGTTCGAGCGCCACGAGGTGGAACTCGAGCCGGACGAGGACTGGCTGCTGACCGACGGCGACTTTCCCGCCGTCCGCGCCAGCTGGCAGGACGGTACCGCTGGCGGGCCTGGCCGGCTGGATGTCGACGTCGTGCTGGATGAGGAGCGTCAGCTCGAACTGAGCTATGCCGGCAGCGGGGCCGACCCCTGCCGGGATGCGCTCGATCGCTTCGCCCGCGGCGACCTGCCCGTACTGCTTGCTGCCTGCTGGTACGTCACCGACGACCGCCGGCTTGACCTGGCGCAGTGGGAGATCGGGCTGCGCCAGTGGGATGCGTTCATCGGGCGCTTCGTGGTGGAGGGCGCCGACGTCAACGTGCCGCCGGCGGCCCTGCCGGCCGTGGCCGAGGCGCTGAAGAACGAATCGCTCTCGCCCCGCATGCACTGGATCCGGCTGTTCCTGCGCCGGGAGGTCGACGGCTCGCTGGCCAGCGAGCTGTTGCTCGACAACCAGCCTTGGCCCGCCGGCGACCGCGCACTGGCCGGGCTCGCCTGGCCGGAAGGCGGGCAGGCGTACAGCGTGCGCAGCCTGATCGTGCTGGACATGCGCGACTACTGACCGCTACTGCGACTTCCGTAACCACCCGCGCAAACCGCCAGCGCCTAGTCCCAGCTGTTGAGGTGCGGACCGAAGCGTTCACGCTGCCTCTGTACCACGCAGAAGCGATGGCCGGTCGGCGCCTGCATCACCCACCACCGCTCCTTGACGAAGGCGATGGCGCGGGCGCCCAGGTCCTGCAGACGCGCGACTTCCGCATCCAGGTCGTCGGTTTCGATGTCCAGGTGGACACGGCTTTCGTGGGCCACTTTCTGCAGCAGGATCAGCGGCTCGTCCTCGGCTGTTGCAAGCGCGGCGTAACGGCCGTCGCCATCCTGGTCGGCGTCCTCGACCGGTTTGCCGAGCGCGGCGCTCCAGAACCGGATCGCCGGTTGCAGGTCGTCGAGCTGGCAGTCGAGCACGATGGTGCTCAGGCGGCTGTGGTGCATGGGACGCTCCGCGGTCGTGGCAGGAGCCAAGCGTGCGCCCGGTGGCGTGAAAAGAAAAACGGAGCGCCTGGGCGCTCCGTTTTTATGCCCCGGCGAGGTCGGCGGATCGCCATCGACCTCGCAGCCGGCCTTACTGCGGCGAGGCCAGGTCGTCCAGCAGCGCCTTGAGGAAGCGCGCCGCTTCGCCGCCGGTGGCAGCGCGGTGGTCGAAGGTCAGGCTGATCGGCATGCGGCGGTGCACTTCGATGCCTCCCATCACCGCCACGACATCGTGGCTGAGCTTGCCGGCGCCGACGATCGCCACGCACGGCGGCACGACCACCGGGGTGGCATAGCGGCCGGCGAACATGCCGAAGTTCGACAGGCTGATGGTGTAGCCGGACAGTTCCGACGGCGGGATCGAGCGATCCTCGACCTGTGTGCGCAGGCGCTGGATGCCGGCGCGGATGCCGGCGCCGTCGAGCACGTCGGCATTGCGCAGGGCCGGCACGAACAGGCCGTCCTCGGTGTCCACCGCAATGCCGATGTCCACGTGGCGGTGCATCGTGCGGGTAAGGTTCTTGCCGTCGAACCAGGCGTTGAGCGCCGGCACCGCCTTGCAGGCGGCCACGATGGCGCGGATCAGGCGCGCGGTGATGTCCTGCTTGCCGATCCAGGCGTGCAGGTCGGCGTCGTCGACCAGCGTGGTCGGCACGACCTGGGCATGGGCGTCGGACATCACGCGGGCCATGTTGCGGCGCACGCCCTTGAGCTGCTCGGGCTGGCCGGTGGCCGGCTGTGATGGCGGCGCGGTACGCACCGGCTTGCCGGCGAGCGAGACCGGGCCGCGCTGCGGGGCGGGGCCAGGCTCGGGCAGTTCCGGCGCCAGGTGGCGGCCGGCCGAGGCCGGCACCGCGCGCGCCGGCGCACCGCCGATCGGGGCGCTGCCGTTGGCGGCGGCGTCCTTGACGTCCTTCATGGTGACCACGCCATCGGCGCCGGTCGGGCGCACCTTGGCCAGGTCCACCTTGAGCTTCTTCGCCAGCGCGCGCACGGCGGGCACGGCCTTGACGCCGCCGACGCTGGCGACCTGCTCGACGTGCACGTGGTTGCCGCTGATCATCGCGCCGACCACGGTGCCTTCGTCCTCGCGGTCCTTGCCGCCGGTCTCGACTTCACCGCCTTCGTCCGAGGCGACCACCTTGTTGCCGTCGTCCGGGGCCGGGCTGCCGACGCTCTTCTTCGGGCCATGGTGATGGCCGGTCGACTCGGCCTCGGCGCGCTGCTTGGCGTTCGGGTCCGGCTCGAAGTCGGCCAGCGCCGCGCCGGTCTCGATCACGTCGCCGGCGGCGCCGTACAGCTTGGTCACCTTGCCGGTGTAGGGCGAGGGCACCTCGACCACCGCCTTGGCAGTTTCCATCGAGGCCAGCGGGGCGTCGAGCTTGATCGTGTCGCCGACCTTCACGTGCCATTCGACGATGGTCGCATCGGGCAGGCCTTCGCCGAGGTCGGGGAGGTGAAACGTCTTGATGTCAGCCATGGCGTGGTATCCGGAACTTGAGGAATAGGGGACCGGAACGGAGCGGGCGCACGCGCGCCGCCCGTTCCCTTCGATCAGCTGGCCGCCAGCGTACGCTTGGCCGCCTCGACCACGCGCTCGGTGCTGGGCAGGTACTTCATCTCCAGGCGGAACAGCGGGATGTGCGTGTCGAAGCCGGTCACGCGCTCGACCGGCGCGAGCAGGTCGTACATGCATTCCTCGGCCAGGCGCGCGGCGATCTCGGCACCGAAGCCGGCGGTCTTGGGCGCCTCGTGCACGATCACGCAGCGGCCGGTCTTCTGTACCGATTCGGCGATGGTGTCGAAGTCCAGCGGGGTCAGGGTGGCAACGTCGATCACCTCGGCGCTGATGCCTTCGGCGGCGAGCGCGTCGGCGGCTTCCAGCGTCTCCTTCACCTGCGCGCCCCAGGTCACCAGGGTCACGTCGGTGCCGTCGCGCAGCACGAAGCACACGTCCAGCGGCAGCGCCTCGCCGTCGTCGGGCACCTCTTCCTTGTACTGGCGGTAGATGCGCTTGGGCTCGAAGAACATCACCGGATCCGGATCGCGAATTGCCGCCAGCAGCAGGCCGTAGGCACGCGCCGGCGACGAGGGCATCACCACGCGCAGGCCCGGGATGTTGGTGAACAGATGCTCATTCGCCTCGGAGTGATGCTCCGGCGCACGGATGCCGCCGCCCCACGGGGCGCGCCACACCGCCGGCACCGTGATGCGGCCGCGCGTGCGGTTGCGCAGGCGCGCGGCGTGGCAGGCGATCTGCTCCATCATCGGGTAGATGAAGCCCTCGAACTGCGCCTCGGCGACCGGCTTCATGCCCTGCGCGGCCAGGCCCACGGTGACGCCGGCGATGGTGGTCTCGTCCAGCGGCGTGTCGAGCACGCGCAACTCGCCGAACTTCTCCTGCAGGCCCTGGGTGGCGCGGAACACGCCGCCGTTGACGCCCACGTCCTCACCCAGCACCACGACCGATTCGTCGTGGGCCATCTCGTAGGCCAGCGCCTGGGTGACTGCTTCGATAAGGGTGATCTGTGCCATGGGTCAGTGGGCCCTGCTGTTGTTGGGCGTGTTCTCGAGCGAGAGCGCGAGGTCGCGCTGCTTTTCCAGGTCGGCGGGAACTTCCGCGAAGGTGTAGTCGAACATCGCGGTGACCGGCTGGGTCTTGGTCTCCAGGTAGGCGTTCACCTCGTTGTCCATCCAGTCGTCGCACTCGGCCTTCCAGGCCTCTTCCTTCTTGTCGTCCCACACCTTCTTGGCCACCAGCCAGTTCTTCAGGCGCTTGACCGGATCCTTCGCCCAGGCGTCCTTGACCTCCTGCTCGCCGCGGTAGCGCCGCGCGTCGTCGGCGGTGGTGTGGTCGCCCAGACGGTAGGTGACCGCCTCGATGACACTGCCGCCCTGGCCGTTGCGGGCGCGCTCGAGCGCGTCCTCCATCGCCTTGCGCACGGCGATGATGTCGTTGCCGTCGACCTGGATGCAGTACAGGCCCGCGGCGATGCCCTTCTGCGCCAGCGTCGGCGCGCCGGACTGGATCTTGCGCGGTACCGAGATCGCCCACTGGTTGTTCACGATCACCGCCACCATCGGCAGGTTCTGCGCGCCGGCGATGTTGATCGCGCCGTAGAAGTCGCCCTTGGACGAGCCGCCGTCGCCGATGGTGCACACCGCCACGCGCTTCTCGCCGCGGATCTTGAACGCCAGCGCCGAGCCGGCTGCGTGCAGGCACTGCGTGGCGATCGGCACCGACCAGGCGAAGTCGTGGCGGGCCGGCTCGTTCTGGTAGTCGTTGCCGCGCTCGTCGCCGCCCCAGTACATGTACACCTCGCGCGGCTGCACGCCGCGGTAGAGCTGCGCGCCGTATTCGCGGTAGCTCGGCGCCAGCACGTCTTCGGGCTTCATGGCGCTGCCGATGCCCACGTGCGCGGCCTCGTGGCCCAGGCAGCTGGCGTAGGTGCCCAGCTTGCCGGTGCGCTGCAGCGCGATCGACTTGGCGTCGAACACGCGGGTGGAGAGCATCAGCTTGTACAGCTCGACCATCTGGTTCAGGTCCTGCGCGAAGGCAGGCAGGTCGTCACGCACCTGCTTGCCCTCGGCGTCGAGGTATTGCAGGTACTCGATTTCAAACTTGGCGGCGATGGACACGACTCGCTCCCATGGAGGTGGAAGGGGGGATCTGCGTAGGGAGGCGGCGGCCCATCCAGTGGGGCCGGGCACGCGCTTTCGTCCCGGAAAGACCGCGTTTGATAGCAGGCGGGCATGTTGCGCTGCAAGGTACGGTGCAACATGCGCGGGCGTGTGGAAAGGATGCGAGCGCCCGTTGACACGGCCATGACGGCAGATGGCTGTCCTGGATCAGGAACCGCTGCGAAGCGCCGCCATTACCATGTCCACATCGATCGAAAGGAAACGGACGCACCCATGGGCGAGAACCAGCGCGAGCTCGAAACCGGCATCGAGACCGACCTGAACGGCAAGATCACCTACGGCGGCTATCTGCAGCTGGGCACCCTGCTATCGGCACAGCGCCCGCTCACCGGCCACCACGACGAAATGCTGTTCATCGTGCAGCACCATGTCTCGGAGTTGTGGATGAAGCTGGTAATCCACGAGCTCAAGTCCGCGATCGAAGACCTGCGCCGGGACGATGTCGATGCCTGCCTCAAGGTGTTGGCCCGCGTGAAGCAGGTGCAGCGCCAGCTGTTCGAGCAATGGGCGGTGCTGGAGACGCTTACGCCGGCGGAGTACCTGGAATTCCGCGACATGCTGGGCTCGTCATCGGGCTTCCAGTCGCTGCAGTACCGGATGATCGAATTCATGCTCGGCAACAAGCACGCCGACATGCTGGCGGTGTTTGCCCACGATCCCGAGGCGCAGGCTCAGTTGCGCGAGGTGCTGGAGGCGCCGAGCCTGTACGACGAGTTCCTGCGCTACCTCGCCCGCCGCGGCCACGCGGTGCCGGCCGAGCTCATCGAGCGCGACTGGACGCAGCCCTACCACCGCAACGCTGCCTTGCTGCCGGTGCTCAAGCGGATCTACGAGGACCGCGGCGGCTTCTGGCCGGAATACCACCTGTGCGAGCAACTGGTGGACGTGGAGGAAAGTTTCCAGCTCTGGCGCTTCCGGCACATGAAGACCGTCGAGCGGATCATCGGCCACCGGCGCGGCACCGGCGGTTCGTCCGGCGTTTCGTTCCTGAAGAAAGCGCTGGAGCTGGAGTTCTTCCCGGAACTGCTGGACGTGCGCACGGTGCTGGGCACCTGACCGGCGCTCCTGCACGGACCACTATTTGACGTGGCGCCCTCGCGCCGGTTACACGTCAGCGATGGCGCGCGGCCAGCGCGCCTTCCATGCCCAAGGGGAATCCATGCACCAGACCGCCGACGTCGCACCGGCCGCACCCGACTACCCGCAGCTGCTCGGCCATCCGCGCCCGTTGTGGATGCTGTTCATGACCGAGTTCTGGGAGCGCTTCGCCTACTACAGCGTGAGCTGGGCGCTGGTGCTCTACATCGTGGCGCAGTTCTTTCACGGCGATCCGTCGGGGCAGGGCTGGGCCGCCGGCATCTACGGTGCCTACACCGCGCTGATCTATGCCGCGTCCATCTTCGGCGGCTACGTGGCCGACCGGGTGATCGGCTACCAGCGCTCGATCCTGCTCGGCGCGGCGGTAATGGCCGCGGGGCTGTTCACGCTGCTGGTGCCGAGCAAACCACTGATGATGCTGGGGCTGGCGCTGGTGATCGCCGGCGACGGCCTGTTCAAGCCGAACATCTCCACCATGGTCGGCCAGCTCTATGGTCGCGACGACCCGCGCCGCGACCGCGGCTTCACCCTCTTCTACATGGGCATCAATGCCGGCGCTTTCGTGGCGCCGCTGCTCACCGGCTGGATGGCGGCCTATTTCACCGACACCCCGATGCAGCAGAACTACCGCATCGTGTTCGGCGCTGCTGGAGTCGGCATGCTGTTGAGCTTCCTGTGGTTCTGGTTCGGCCGCCGGGGCTTGAAAGGCGTGGGCCGTCCACTCGCGGGTATGGAAAACCGCCTGCGCGTGCTGTGGGTACTGGTCGGCACCGCGGTGGCCGTGCCGCTGATCTATGCGCTGCTGGCCTATGTCGGCGCCGATGGCCTGCAATGGCTGCTCGGCATCCTGTTCATCGGCGTGGCGGCCGCTTTGATCATCGAGGCGCTGCGGCACGACCGGGTGCAGCTGCACCGAGTGATCGCCATGCTGATCGTGTTCGTCTTCAGCGTGGTGTTCTGGACCTTCTACTTCCAGTTCGGCACCTCGCTCAACTTCCTGGCCGAGAATTGGGTGGACCGACAGATGTTCGGTGGCTGGGTGTTCCCGGTCGGCTGGTTCCAGTCGGTGACGCCGCTGTCGATCCTGGTGCTGGCGCCGCTGCTGACCCTGGTCTGGGCGGTGCTCGCGCGCCGCAAGGCGGAGCCGTCGATCCCGCGCAAGTTCAGTTTCGGGCTGATCTTCAACGGCCTGGGATTCATCGTGCTGGTGTACGCGCTCAAGGAGCTGCTCGGTCCGACCGGGCTGATCCCGTTCTGGCCGCTGGTGCTGTGCTACGTGATGCAGACCCTCGGCGAGCTGTGCCTCTCGCCGATCGGATTGTCGATGGTGACCAAGCTCGCGCCGCCGCGTTTCGTCGGCCTGGCGATGGGCGGCTGGTTCCTGTCGCTGGCGGGTGGCGGCGATTTCTCCGGCATCGTCGCCAGCCGCATCAGCGGCGAGCACGGCATGACGGTCGCCTCGGCGCTGTCCGGCTTCAGCTTCTGCTTCTGGGTGCTGGTCGGCTCGGGCGTGTTGCTGCTGTTGATCTCGCCGCTGATCAACAAGCTGATGCACGGGGTGAAATAGCGCCGGCAAGGGATCCTTCCCGCGGGGCAGGGAAGGATCGAGCTAATGCTCCGGCGGCATCAGCTTGCCCAGGATGCGTTCGAGCCAGGCCTGTTCCTCGGCATCGAGCTTCGCCAGCAGCTCGCGCTCGCGCTGGCGTGCCATCGGCGCCACCTGGTCGTGGATCGCCCAGCCGGCTTCACTGAGGTTGAGTACCGAGCGGCGCTTGTCGCCGTCGTGGGTGGCGCGGTCCACCCGGCCGGCTTCGACCAGCCGCGCCAGCGCGCGGCTCACCGCCACCTTGTCCATGGCCGTGCGTTCGGCCACTTCGCGCGCGGAAAGCCCGTCGAAACGCGCCAGCACGGCCATCACCCGCCATTCGGTCACGCCCAGGTCGAAGCGGCGCTGGTAGTCGTCGGCGATCGCCTGGCTGACCGTGTTGGAGACGATCGACAGCTGGTAGGGCAGGAAATGCTCCAGCTCCAGCGGCGCATGTTCGGCGGGCGGGCGGGCGGGTTGGCGCTTGGCTGGCACGGGAGCGCGGCTCCTTGCAAATGGTTTCAACTGTAACTATAACGGGGTTCTCGCCGGAACCTTCGTGGCCACCGCGCATCCTGCGGACAGGCCTCGCCGCCAGCTTACGTCTTCCGCCATTCCAGGAGAGCGCCATGAACGCCCAACCGAACCTCGGCATGCAGGTCACCACTTTCGAGAACCCGATGGGCATCGACGGCTTCGAGTTCGTCGAGTTCGCCGCGCCGGCCGGCCGCGGGCAGGAGCTGCACGAGCTGTTCCGCAAGATGGGCTTCGCCGCGGTGCTCAGGCACAAGGCCCGCCCGATCACCGTGTACCGCCAGAACGGCGTGAACTTCCTGGTCAACGAGGACCCGGACTCGTTCGCGGCCGATTTCGCCGCCAGGCACGGCCCCTGCGCCTGCGGCTTCGCGATCCGATTCAAGATGCCCGCGGACGAGGTGTGCCGCAAGGTGTTGGGCAACGGCGGTGAGGCGGTCGATCACAAGGCCGCCAGCAAGGCGGTGAACGCGCCGGTGGTCAAGGGCATCGGCGACTGCATGCTGTACCTGGTGGACCGCTACGGTGCCCGGGGCGACGTCTACGACGGCGACTATGCGCCGGTCGAGGGCGCCGAACCGAACCCCAGGGGATTCGGCCTGACCTTCATCGACCACCTCACCCACAACCTCTACTTCGGCAACATGCAGAAGTGGTCGGACTACTACGAGCGGCTGTTCAACTTCCGCGAGATCCGCTACTTCGACATCAAGGGCGCCAAGACCGGCCTGGTGTCCAAGGCGATGACCGCGCCGGACGGCATCGTGCGCATCCCGCTCAACGAGTCGAACGACCCGAAGAGCCAGATCAACGAATACCTCGATGCCTACCACGGCGAGGGCATCCAGCACATCGCCTGCTTCACCGACGACATCTATGCGACGGTCGAGGCGATGCGTGCGCAGGGCGTGGAGTTCCTGGACACCCCCGACACCTATTTCGACGTGATCGACCTGCGCATCCCCAACCACGGCGAGGACGTACCGCGCCTGCGCGAGAACAAGATCCTGATCGACGCCGACCCGGAGACCAAGCAGCGCAAGCTGCTGCAGATCTTCACGCAGAACAACATCGGTCCGATCTTCTTCGAGATCATCCAGCGCAAGGGCAACGAGGGGTTCGGCGAGGGCAACTTCCAGGCGCTGTTCGAGTCGATCGAGCGGGACCAGATGAAGCGTGGTGTGCTCTAGGCTTTAGAGCCCCTCTCCCCTCGGGAGAGGGGCTGGGGAACGGGCATGCCAGGACGCATCAACCCGCCGCTGCCGACGGACGCGTGCACAGGCCAGGGCGCCGCGCCGTTGCGGCACGGATGCCGAACAAGCCATGTGGTATCGCTTGCGCGCCGGCCGCCTGGATGGGCTGAAGTTTCTCAGGCAGCACCCAGTTTCGCCCTACGTTGCCGATTTCTATTGTCAGGCCTGCAAGCTCGTCGTTGAACTGGACGGCTCGCAGCATGACCATCAGACCGACCGGCAGCGCACGCGGGTCCTCGAGGAGAGAAGCCTCAAGGTCCTGCGCTTCCGGGACAACGAAGTACTGCAACAGATGGACGCGGTGCTCGAGGTGATCCTCCGCACCGCGCCCGACCGGACCCTCACCCCGACCCCTCTACCGGAGGGAGAAGGGCTCAAGAGCAAAGAGCGATGAGCGCCATGCAATCGAGCGGCTACCAATCCGGCTTCGGCAACGAATTCGCCACCGAGGCGCTTCCCGGCACCCTTCCCGAGGGCCAGAACTCGCCCCAGCGTGTGGCCCACGGCCTCTACGCCGAGCAGCTCTCCGGCACCGCCTTCACCGCGCCGCGGCACGCCAACCGCCGCAGCTGGCTCTATCGCATCCGCCCGGCGGCTGTGCACGAGCCGTTCGAGCCGCTGGCGCACGAGCGCTTCCACAACCGCTTCGACGAGGCGCCCGCCACGCCCAACCAGCTGCGTTGGGATCCACTGCCGATGCCAGCGCAGTCGGCCGACTTCATCGACGGCCTGGTCACCCTCGCCGGCAACGGCGGTCCGGCCGAGCAGGCCGGCATCGGCATCCATCTGTATGCGGCCAACCGCCCGATGCAGGGGCGGTTCTTCTACGACGCCGACGGCGAGTTGCTGATCGTGCCGCAGCAAGGCCGCCTGCGCATCGCCACGGAGCTGGGCGTGCTCGACGTCGAGCCGCAGGAGATCGCGGTGATCCCGCGCGGCGTGCGCTTCCGCGTGGACCTGCCTGACGGCGAGGCGCGCGGCTACGTCTGCGAGAACTTCGGCGCGCTGCTGCGCCTGCCGGAACTGGGCCCGATCGGCTCCAACTGCCTGGCCAACCCGCGCGATTTCCTCACCCCCTGCGCGGCCTACGAGGACGTCGAGGGCGACTTCCGCCTGGTCGCCAAGTTCCAGGGCGCGCTGTGGCAGGCGAAGATCGGCCACTCCCCGCTGGACGTGGTCGGCTGGCACGGCAACTACGTCCCGTACAAGTACGACCTGCGCCGCTTCAACACGATCGGCTCGATCAGCTACGACCACCCCGATCCGTCGATCTTCACCGTGCTCACCTCGCCCAGCGACACGCCCGGTACCGCCAACGTGGACCTGGCGATCTTCCCGCCGCGCTGGCTGGTGGCGCAGCACACCTTCCGCCCGCCGTGGTTCCACCGCAACGTGGCCAGCGAATTCATGGGCCTGGTCACCGGCGTGTACGACGCCAAGGCCGAGGGCTTCGCGCCGGGCGGCGCCAGCCTGCACAATTGCATGAGCGGCCACGGGCCGGATGCGGCCACGTTCGAAAAGGCATCCAACGCGGACCTGTCCAAGCCCGACGTCATCGGCGGCACCATGGCCTTCATGTTCGAGACGCGCAGGGTGATCCGCCCCACGCGCCAGGCGCTGGAATCGCCGCAACTGCAGAAAAAATACTACGCCTGCTGGCAGGGCATCGCGCGGCACTTCGATCCGGAGCGCAAGTGATGCGCCAGCTGGCGGCTCTCGGCTGCATGCTGCTGCTCGCGGCCTGCGGCAGCAGCGAACCGCCAGGCGCGCCGGCATCCCCCGCTAGGGTGGCAAGCGAAGTCGCCGCGGCGACCAGCGTCGCATCGCCCCACGCGCAGGCACCCGCGGCGCTGGCGAGATACGACGGCTACGGCGACCTGCGTTTCGGCATGGACGAGCCGTCCTTCGCCAAGGCCTGGCAGGGTGAGCTCCGGCGCCTGGGCCCGCCGGGCGCAACCTGCTTCTACCTGACGCCCAAATGGGTGAAGACACCTGCGGACTTCGCCTTCATGTTCGAAGGTGGCCGCTTCGTGCGCTACGACGTCGGCACGGCGAAGGAAACCGCGCCTGGCGGCGGCAAGGTCGGCATGGACGCGGCGCGGGTCCGCGCGCTCTACGGTGCCCGGGTAAGCGAGCTGCCGCACAAGTACGTGCCCGGTGCCAGGGTATTGCGCGTGGCCGTGCCGCAGGCCACGGGCGTGCTGGTATTCGAAACCGATGCACAGGGCAGGGTGACGCGCTGGCGCGTCGGCGTGCCGCCGCAGATCGATTACGTGGAAGGCTGTGGCTGAGTTGATGCCGCCCCTTGGCGGCCACCAGCAGACCGCCCTCGATGGCGGACACCCCGGAAGAACTTGATAACGAACTACTCCATTCCGAACGGAGCATGCAATGAAACTGGCAAGTCTCAAGGAAGGCGGCCGCGACGGCACGCTGATCGTGGTCAGCCGCGACCTCACGCAGGCGGTGACCGCAGTCCATATCGCGCGCACGCTGCAGGCGGCGCTGGACGACTGGTCGAACACGGCGCCACGCCTGAACGCCCTGTCGGAGTCGTTGAACGCCGGCCAGGTCGTCGGCGCCTTCGCCCTCGACATGGCCGACCTGGCCGCACCGTTGCCGCGCGCCTACGAGTTCGTCGACGGCTCGGCCTACCTGCCGCACGTCGAGCGCGTGCGCCGGGCCCGCGGCGCCGAGGTGCCGGCGAGCTTCTACACCGACCCGCTGATGTACCAGGCCACCAGCGCGGGTTTCCTCGGGCCGCGTGATCCGGTGGTGGTGCCCAGTGAGGAATTCGGCATCGACCTGGAAGCCGAGGTGATCGTGGTCACCGACGACGTGCCGATGGGCGTCACGCCCGCGCAGGCGTCCGAGCACATCCAGCTCATCGGCCTGGTCAACGACGTTTCGTTGCGCGGGTTGATCCCGGGCGAGCTGGCCAAAGGCTTCGGATTCCTGCAGAGCAAGCCGCGCTCGGCGCTGTCGCCGGTGCTGGTCACGCCCGACGAACTGGGCGAGGCGTGGCACGACGACAAGCTGCACCTGCCGATGCGCACCTGGCTCAACGGTGAGTGGTTCGGCGAGGCCGACTGCGGCGTGGACATGCAGTTCAGCTTCGCCCAGCTGGTGGCGCACGTGGCCAGGACGCGTCCGCTCACCGCCGGCACCATCGTCGGCTCGGGCACGATCGCCAACCAGGACACCGGCAAGGGCGCTTCCTGCCTGGCCGAGCAGCGCACGGTGGAGACCCTGCGCGACGGCAAGCCGAGCACGCCGTTCATGAAATTCGGCGATCGCCTGCGCATCGAAATCACCGATGCGGGCGGTGCGTCGATCTTCGGCGCCATCGAGCAAACCGTCACGCCACCGAAGGCATGATCGGCCCTACCCGGGCGCACTGGCGCCTGGGTGGTTCCGGCCCGCCGGCCGGCCGTCGGTCACAGAAGGAGTCTGTCGATATGCCGCATCCGTTGCCATTGCTCGCCGCTGCCGCCGCCGCGCCCCTGCTCGGCCTGGCCGTGCACGTCGCCTCGATGCACCCGGGCACCGACCCGGTGGCCCACGCCGCATCCGCCTTGCCGCACAACCTGTGTGCCTCCTGCCACAGCAGCGCAAGTCCGGCCTCGCTCGCCAGCGCCGGCGCACTGGATGCACGCGACGTGCTGGCCGAACGCAGCTACCTGCCGGACGTGCCGCAGGGTTGATGCCCGCGCATCGCGGGGCAAGGCGACGCCCCCGCGACGTTCTGTCCACCCGGCGCCGCGCGCCTCTTGATCCGGATCAAGGGCGCGCGGCGCCAGCCCGCCACACTGGCGCCATGAGCCACGCCATCGTCGCCCCTGCCTTCGATCCGGTGCTGATCGAACGCTACGACACCGCCGGTCCCCGCTACACCAGTTATCCGACCGCCCCGCAATTCCACGCCGCCTTCGGCGAGACAGCCCTTCGCGAGGCGATCCGCGCCTCCAACGAGGAGCCGATCCCGCGCCCGCTGTCGCTGTATGTGCACGTGCCCTTCTGCATGAGCCCGTGCTTCTACTGCGGCTGCAACCGCGTGATCACGCGCGATACGGCTAAGGCCGACCGCTACCTCGAACGGCTGTACCGCGAGATCGAGCTGACCGCGGCGTTGTTCGATCGCGACCGCCCCGTGCGCCAGCTGCATTTCGGCGGCGGCACGCCCAACTTCCTCGACCTGCCGCGCATGCGCGAGCTGATGGAATCGCTGGCGCGCCACTTCGGCTTCAGCCGCGACGCCGCGCGCGAGTTCGGCATCGAGATCGATCCACGCTTCGCCGACGGCGCGTACGTGCGTGCCCTCGGGAACCTGGGCTTCAACCGCCTCTCGGTCGGCATCCAGGATTTCGACCCGGCGGTGCAGCAGGCGGTCAACCGCATCCAGAGCGTGGCGCAGACGCGCGAGGTGATCGAAGCCGCCCGCACCGCCGGCTTCGCCTCGGCCAGCGTCGACCTGATCTACGGCCTGCCGAAGCAGACGCTGGCTGGCTTCGACTGCACGCTCGGCGAGGTGATCGCGCTGGCGCCCGACCGCGTGGCGGTCTACGGCTATGCGCACCTGCCGGACCTGTTCAAGGCGCAGCAGCACATCGAGGTGGCGGACCTGCCCGATCCGGCCACGCGCCTGGCCCTGTTCGGCCGCGCGCTGGAACGGCTCGGCGCCGCCGGCTACGTCTACATCGGCATGGACCACTTCGCCCGCGTGGACGACGAACTGGCCCGCGCCCAGCGCGAAGGTACGCTGCAGCGCAACTTCCAGGGCTACTCCACGCATGGCGAGTGCGACATCGTGGGCCTGGGCGTGAGCGCCATCGGCCGCATCGGCGACACCTACAGCCAGAACGCGCGCGACCTCACCGGCTACTACGCCGCGCTGGACGCTGGCCGGCTGCCGGTCGCGCGCGGCCTGCAGCTGGACGAGGACGACCTGATCCGCCGCGCGCTGATCGGCGAGCTGATGTGCCATGGCGAGGTGGACACGCGCCTGTTCGGCGCCCGCCACCGGTTGCTGTTCGACGAATACTTCGCCGCCGAGCTCGGGCGCCTGCGCGTGCTGGTCGACGATGGCCTGGTGACGCGGGAAGGGCGCATGATCCGGGTCACCCCGCGCGGGCGGCTGTTGCTCCGTAGCATCGCCATGTGCTTCGATGCCTATCTGTACGCGAGCGAGGCGCCGAAGCGTTTCTCGCGCACGATCTGATCGGCCACAAGGTCTTGCTGATGCGCTCCGAAAACCAGGCCGGCCGCCTGCCCGCGCCGCCCAGCCCGATCGCCGACGATGGCGACGAAGCTCATTTCTGCCGTACCTGCGCCTTCGCCGGCGCATGCCAGGCGGTGGGCTACGGCAAGCCGGAGCTGCGCGAGCTGCATTGCCTGGTCGAGCACGTCGGCCCCTTCCGCTCGGGCGAGCACGTGTTCCGCACCGGCAACCCGTTCCGGGCCATCTTCGCGGTGCGCTCGGGCACCGTGAAGACCAGCATGGTCGACAAGGAGGGCCGCGAGCAGGTGCTGGGTTTCTACCTGCCCGGCGAGGTGATCGGCCTGAACGCGATCTACCCGGAGCAGTTTCCGTGCGACGCGATTGCGCTGGAAACCTCGCATTTCTGCCGCTTTTCCTTCCCGGCGATGAGCGCGCTGGCCGCGCGCATGCCGGCGGTGCAGAGCCACCTGTTCCGCCTGCTCAGCAAAGAGCTGGGTTCGGCCAGCCTGCTGGCCGGCGACCACAGCGCGGACGAGCGCATGGCCGCGTTCCTCACCGACCTGGGCCAGCGTTACGCAACACGCGGCTTTTCCGGTACCGAGTTCCAGCTCAGCATGTCGCGCGGCGACATCGCCAACTATTTGCGGCTGGCCGCCGAAACGGTGAGCCGCGTGCTCAGCCGCTTCCGCAACCAGGGCCTGATCCAGGTGGAAGGACGCCAGTTGCTGATACGCGACCCGGCCGGCTTGCGCCACATCGGCCGCAGCCTTCTCCCGGACTGACCCGCACCTCCGGCTGCCTCCGGGGGGACGACTGCCCTCGCTGAAGAGCGAGCCTCGATCGTGGGGCGCCCCCAAGGCGCAGCGCGTGTCCGGCACACAACGCTGGCACCACCTGATCCAAGTCACGGCCCGATGCGTCCCTCGCTCCGATAATGAGCGCCGTCTATCGAGATCCGACATGCGCCAGCCCGATTCCTCCGTCCCTCCCTTGGCCGTGCTGCTCGCCGCCGCGCCGCATCGTCCGCTGTTCCTCGCCGGAGCGCTCGCGGTGCTGACCAGCATGGCCTGGTGGGCGCTGGAACTGGCCTCGCTGCGTTTCGGCTGGCACGGCTGGCCGCAGCCGCCAGTGCCGCCGGGCTGGGCGCACGCCATGCTGACCCAATACGGCATGCTGCCGATGTTCATGTTCGGCTTCCTGCTGACCACCTTCCCGCGCTGGCTCAACCGGCCGCCCATACGTCCGTCGCGTTACCTGGCGGTGGCCGGCGCGGTGTTCGCCGGCTACCTGCTTTCGCACGTCGGGCTGCTGGGCCTGCCATGGGTGCTGCGCTTGGGTTTCCTGCTGATGCTCGCGGGCTACCTGGTCGGCATCGCCACGCTGGCCGGCGTATTGCGCGCCGCGGAACAGCGCAGCCAGCACGCATGGTCGTGCCTGGCTGGCTTGTGCCTCGGCGCGATCGGCCTGGCGGCGTTTGTCGCCTTCCTGTTCGGTGCGCCTGCGCCATGGGCGCGCCTGGCCATCAAGCTGGGCACGTTCGGCTTGCTGGTGCCGGTGTATTTTTCGGTGGCACACCGGATGGTCGCCTTCTTCAGCGGCAACGCGGTGAGGGACTACGTGGTGCGCCGCCCGCCCTGGAGCCTGCCGCTGCTGTGGCCTCTGCTGCTGGCGCACCTGGCGCTTGACCTGGCCCATGTTCCGGCCTGGCTGTGGCTGGCCGATGCGCCGCTGGCCGCGCTCTTTGGCTGGCATGCGCTTGCCTGGCAGCCATGGAAGGCGGTGCGACCGGGGCTGCTGGCGGTGCTGCACCTGGCCTTCGCCTGGCTGCCGATCGCGTTCGTCCTGTACGCGGTGCAGAGTCTGTACCTGTTCGCCGGGCATGGCCCCGTGCTGGGGCTGGCGCCGCTGCACGTGCTGACCATCGGCTATTTCGGCTCGATGCTGGTGGCGATGGTCACCCGCGTGACGCAGGGCCATTCCGGCCGGCCATTGCAGATGGGCGCGGTGCCGTGGGCCTGTTTCGCGCTGCTGCAGGGCGTGGTGCTGCTGCGCGCGTGGGCGGAACTGGCGCGCGACAGCTACCTGTGGCTGGTAGTCGCCGCCTGCGGCTGGCTGGTGGCCTTCCTGCCGTGGGTGCTGCGTTCGGCGCGGATCTACCTGACCCCGCGCCTGGACGGCAGACCGGGATGAATTGCAGCTTGCACCGGCGCGCCGCTGTGGCAGGGTGACGCAGCGGGCGCATTCCGGTGGCAGGGGTGACGCAGGTCAAGTGCGCCGGGGACCCGCAACCTAGCCTGTCGTCGGGGAACCACAGGAGATACCCATGTCACGAATGGTGTCCACCGTACTTGCGGCCGCCAGCATGCTTGCGCTGGCTGCCTGCTCGGGCAAGCCGGCTGCCGACGCGGCCTTGTCGGCTACCGCCGCGCCCGCACCGTTGCCCGCCACCGTCGATTTCGGCCCGCCGCAGGGCGCGCCGGTCCACGCGGTGCTCACCAGCCCGCCGAACGTGCCGCCGCCGATCCACCGCAACTACCCGGCCAAGGTGATCGTCGAGCTGGAAGTGATCGAGAAGGAAATGCCCATTTCCGAGGGCGTCACCTACACCTACTGGACCTTCGGCGGCACTGTGCCGGGCAGCTTCATCCGCGTGCGCCAGGGCGACACGGTGGAGTTCCACCTGAAGAACAATCCCGGCAACAAGATGCCGCACAACATCGACCTGCACGGCGTCACCGGTCCCGGTGGCGGCGCGGCGTCGAGTTTCACCGCCCCGGGGCACGAGTCGCAGTTCACCTTCAAGGCGCTCAACCAGGGCGTGTACGTGTACCACTGCGCCACCGCGCCGGTGGGCATGCACATCGCCAACGGCATGTACGGCCTGATCCTGGTCGAGCCGCCGGAGGGCATGCCCAAGGTCGACCACGAGTACTACGTGATGCAGGGCGACTTCTACACCACGGGCAAGTACCGCGAAAAAGGCCACCAGCCGTTCGACATGGACAAGGCGATCGACGAGAAGCCGACCTACGTGCTGTTCAACGGCCACGAAGGCGCGCTCACCGGCGACAAGGCGCTGACCGCGAGGGTCGGCGAGACGGTGCGCCTGTTTGTCGGCAACGGCGGACCGAACCTGGTCTCCAGCTTTCACGTGATCGGCGAGATCTTCGATACCGTGCGCCAGGAAGGCGGCACCGTCGAGCAGCACAACGTGCAGACCACGCTGATCCCTTCCGGCGGTGCGGCGATGGTCGAGTTCCGCACGCAGGTGCCGGGCAGCTACGTGCTGGTCGACCACTCGATCTTCCGTGCCTTCAACAAGGGTGCGATGGCGATACTCAAGGTCTCCGGCCCGGAGGACAAGTCGATCTACTCGGGCAAGGAGGTCGATTCGGTCTACCTGGGCGATCGCGCGGGGCCAAACCTGCACGCGGTGAGCACCGCGGCCAAGGCCAACGCGGCCGGCACGCTCAGCAAGGACGACCAGGTCGCCGCCGGCAGGCAGCTGTTCACCGGCACCTGCTCGGTCTGCCACCAGGCCAACGGCGAAGGCCTGCCCGGCGTATTCCCGCCACTGGCCAAGTCCAGCCTGATCGCGCAGCTGATCAAGGAGGACAGGAACCGGCTCATCGGCATCCCGGTGCACGGCCTGACCGGCAAGGTCACCGTCAACGGCACGGAGTACGACTCCGTGATGCCGCCGATGACCCAGCTCACCGACGATGAGGTGGCCAACCTACTCACTTACGTGCTCAACAGCTGGGGCAACCCGGGCGGCCAGGTGACCAAGGACGAAGTGGCCAAGGTCCGCGCGCAGCCGGCACCGGCGGCTGCCACGGAGCACTGAGCGATGCGCCGGCGACCGGTCCTGCTGCTGCTCGGTCTGCTGCTGGCCGGTCCGGCCCTGGCGGCGGACCGCGCGCCATCGGGTTACCGGCCGCTGCCCGGCGGCCGCTTCGCCAGCGTGGTCCCGGCCGACGACAAGGCGGCGCCGGCCGTGCTCAGGCCCTTCCGCCTGCGTGCCGAGCCGGTGACCAACGCCGAGTTCCTGGCTTTCGTGCGGCGCCACCCCGAGTGGCGGCGCGACCGCGCGCCCTCGGTATTCGCCGACGCCCGCTACCTGTCGCAGTGGGCCGCGCCAGACCGGCTCGGACCCACCGCCCGGCCACGCCAGCCGGTGACGCAGGTGAGCTGGTTCGCCGCGCAGGCCTACTGCGAAAGCGAGCACGCGCGCCTGCCGACCTGGTACGAGTGGGAATACGCCGCGGCCGCCGATGGCACCCGCGCCGATGCGCGTGGCGACCCGGCCTGGCGCGAACGCGTGCTGTCCTGGTATTCGCGTCCCTCCAGCGACGCGCTGCCGCCGGTCGGCGGTGCGCCGGACGTCCACGGCGTGCGCGATCTCAACGGCCTGGTGTGGGAGTGGGTGGAGGACTTCAACGCGATGATGACCAGCGCCGACAGCCGCGAGCAGGACGGTGCCGACAAGCTCAGGTTCTGCGGCGCCGGCGCCATCACCATGGAGCAGAAGGAGAACTACGCCACGCTGATGCGCATTGCCATGCTGTCCTCGCTCAAGGCTACCGATACCACCGCCAACCTGGGCTTCCGCTGCGCCCGGCCCGACTGAGGAAACGCCATGAAACGCCTGCTGCTGCTCCTCGCGCTGCTGCTCGCCGGCACCGCCCACGCCACCTCGCCGCTGCCTGGCGATTCGGTCTACCAGCTCGCGGTGCCGCTCACCGACCAGGACGGGCACACCGCAGCGTTCGCCGCCCGGCGCGGCACGCCGCAGATCGTGAGCATGTTCTATACCTCGTGCACGATGGTCTGCCCGATGATCATCGACACCATGAAGGCCACACGCCGCGCCGCCGGCGAGCCGGCCCGGCTGCACCTGCTGGCGGTGAGTTTCGATCCCGCGCGCGACAGCGTCGACGCGTTGCGGCGCTACGCCGCCGCGCACAAGCTCGACCAGCGCTGGTGGACGCTGGCGCGCACCGCACCGCAGGACACCCGCTCGCTTGCCGCACTACTCGGCGTGCAGTACCGGCCACTGCGCGACGGCGAGTTCAACCATTCCAGCGCACTGCTGCTGCTCGATGGGGAGGGCCGCATCGTTGCGCGCACCGACGTCATCGGCCGCACGGATCCCGCATTCGTCGCCGCCGTGCGCAAGGCCGCCGGATCGAAGTAGTGCGGCTGCCGCACCGCTGCGGTCGTGCGTGACGGCCCGAAACGCCCTGCGCGGGACGGCATTGATGCAGGGCATGGCCGCAGGAGCCGATGCGGCGCAAGCTGCCGCTTCCTCCGAACGAGGCATCGGCGTGACCGCCTGGTATCCTTGGATCCTGCTGCTGCACCTGTCCTGCGCCATCGTCTTCGTCGGCGCGGCTGCCTTCGAGGTGCTGGTGCTCGAAGGCCTGCACCATCGCTTCGACGCGCCGACGATGACCGCCATCGAGCAGGTGGTGATGGCACGCGTGCGGCGCTTCATGCCATTCGTGGTGGCGCTGCTGTTCGCCAGCGGCGGCCTGCTGTTCGACCTGCACTGCGGCGGCATCGCCTGCGTGGGAACGCGCTTCGGGTGGTTCCTGCTGCTCAAGGTGACGCTGGCCTTCGCCGTGCTGGGTGTTTTCGTCAATGCAGTCTGGGCCGGTGCGCGCGGGCGCATGAGCGTGTGCCGCTTCCGCCACACGCACCGGGTGGTGCTCGCGTTGATGATCGGCATCGTGTTCCTGGCCAAGACCATGTTCTACTTGTAGGTCTCACCACCAGGAGAAGCGTCATGTCGCAAGTGAAGTTCAAGGGCGAGCCGGTCGAGGTCACGGGCGCGTTTCCGGCCAGGGGCGCCGCGGCGCCGGCCTTCACGCTGGTCGGCAAGAGCCTGGCCGACGTGGCACTGGCCAGCTATGCCGGGCAGCGCAAGGTGCTCAACATCTTCCCCAGCATCGATACCGGCGTGTGCGCGACCTCGGTGCGCCGCTTCAACGAGCTGGCGGCGAAGCTTTCCAACACCGTGGTGCTGTGCATCTCGGCCGACCTGCCATTCGCACAGGCGCGCTTCTGTGGCGCCGAGGGGCTGGAGCGGGTGGTGACACTCTCGACCATGCGCGGGCGCGAATTCCTCGCCGACTACGGCGTGGCGCTGGCCACCGGGCCGCTGGCAGGCCTGGCGGCGCGGGCGGTGGTGGTGCTGGATGCGGACAACCGCGTGCTGCACGCGCAGCTGGTGGACGAGCTGACCCACGAGCCGGACTACGACGCGGCGCTGGCCGCGCTGGGCTGATGCGCGGGTTCCCGTAGAGCGCGCTGGTGCGCGGCCGTGGGGTTACCGGTCGCGCACGGTGTTCCTGCAAGCGGCTACCGGCTGACGGAAACCAGCGGCACGCCGATGCCGCGGGCGTTCGGATTCAGGCCCAGTCCGTACTTTAGGCTGCGTCCGATGCGTTCGGCGTAGTCGACCATCTGCACCGCGCCGGCCTCGTCCAATTCCTCGGCGCAGGTCGCACGCCACAGGGCCAGCCAGTGATCGAAGTGTTCGGCGCGGATCGGCAGCGGCCGGTGCGCGGCCATCGGGTTACCGCGGTAACTGGCCGCACGAAGCGCTACGGAGCACCAGAACGAGGTGAGAAGGCGCTTGTGTTCGGGCCAGTCGTGCACGACGGCGTTGAATACCGGGCCGATCACCGCATCGGCGGCGACCTTGTCGTAGAAGCGGTCGACCAGGCGGGCGATCGCGGTTTCGGTGAGCGTGGTGTCGGTCATGTCGGTGTCGATAGTGCGCCCGGGAATTCCACCGGCGCGTGCTTGATCTTACTTGGCCCTGTCGGGCTCTTCGTGCGGGCGGTGCGGACTGTTGGGGTCGTCACCGACGGAAGGCTCTTGCGTGGCAAGCGCTTCGTCGGCGTCCGGCGCGGGGACGGCTTCGTCCTCCAGCAGCGGCAGCACGGCGGGGCTGTCCAGGTCGTCGAACTGCTGGTGGTTGGCGGCCCAGAAGAACAAGGCCACGGCGACCAATACGATCATCCCGGTAACCGGGATCAGCACCAGCAGGATATTCATGCGCGCAGCCCCGGGCCGGCGCGACCCACGCGCAGGCCGTTGAGCACCACCACCAGCGAACTCACCGACATGCCGATCGCGGCCAGCCACGGCGGCACCAGGCCGGCGGCGGCGAACGGCACGGCCAGCAGGTTGTAGCCGAGCGACCAGCGCCGACCCTGGCGGACCACATGGGCCAGCTGGCGGGCGATGCAGCGCGCTTGCCACAAGCCCTCCAGGCGGCCCCGCGCGAGCAGCAGGTCGGCGTGTGCCTGGGCGAGGTCGGTGCCGGAGGCGAGCGCCGCGGAGACGTCCGCGGCGGCCAGCGCGGGGGCGTCGTTGCTGCCATCGCCCACGGCCAGCGTGACGTGGCCCTGCGCGCGCGCGGCCTCCAGCAGGGCGAGCTTGTCCGCGGGCGATTGCCGGCCGGCCCAGCGCGTGATGCCCAGCGCGCCGGCGATGGTCGCCGTGCGGGCACGGGTGTCGCCGCTGGCGAGCACGGTCGACACGCCGTCGGCGCACAGCGCCTGCAGCGTGGCGGCAGCGCCATCGCGGGGTGCTTCGCTGGCGTGGAAGGCGGCCAGCGGACCCTCGGCGTCCGCCAGCATCAACGTGCCGGCCGCGCTTGCCGGTGCGCTGCGGCCGCTCGGCGCCAGCGCGAAATCGGGCCGGCCCAGGCGCAGTGCGCGGCCGTCCACCACGGCCTCGATGCCGGCGGTGGCGGTCACCTTCAGACCATGCGCGGGTGGCGTCGCGTCGGGCCAGGCAGCGGCCAGCGCGAGCGCCAGCGGGTGCGTGCTCTCGCGCGCCAGCGCGGCGGCCAGGCGCAGCGCATCGGCCGGCTGCAAGCGCTCGCGCAGCGGCTCGATGGCATCGGCGTCCAGCCACGGCGTGGCCAGCGTGCCGGTCTTGTCGAACAGCGCGTAGTCGACGCGGGCGAGCGCCTCGAGCGCGCGCGGTTCGGTCACCAGCACGCCGCGGTCGGCAAGCACGGCCAGCGCGCGGGTGAGCGCAGCCGGGCGGGTCAGCGCGAAGGCGCACGGGCAGGCGACCACCAGCACGGCGACGGCAGCATCGAAGGCGCGCGCGCGGTCGAGCCACAGCCAGGCGAGCGCGGTCAGCACGGTAAGCACGAGCACGCGCAGCACGAAGCGGGCCGCCTCGCGGTCGGCCGGATCGTCGGCGCCGCGGCCCTGGCGCGCCCGTCCGGCCAACCGGCCCAGGCGTGCGACGGCGGTGTCCTCGCCGCTGTGCTCCACGCGCAGCTCGGCCGGGCTGCCGAGCAGCACGCTGCCGGCGACCAGCCGTTCGCCGCGCTGGCGCTGGCACGGGCGCGATTCGCCGGAGAGCAGGGCCTCGTCCACCTCGACCGCGTCGCTTTCCAGCACGCCATCGGCCGGCACCGTGCCGCCTTCGGCGATGCGCACGCGGTCGCCGGGCAGCAGCTCGAGCGCCGGTACGCTCTCCAGGCCGCCATCGGCGCGGCGGCGCTCGGCCAGCAGCGGGGTGGCGTCCTGCGCGGCCTCGCCCAGCGACCCGCTGGCGTGGCGGGCGCTCAGTTCCACGTGGCGCGCGGCCAGCAGCAGGAACACGAACATGCTGACCGAGTCGAAATACACCTCGCCATGGCCGCGCACGGTGCTCCACACGCTGGCGCCGAAGGTCAGCAGCACCGCCAGCGACACGGTGAGGTTCACGCCCGCCCGGCGCGTGCGCAGCTCACGCCATGCGCGGAGGAGGAACGGTTGCGCGGAGTAGGCGACCACCGGTGCGGTGGTGAGCAGGCTGAGCCAGCGGAACAGTCCGCGCGTGGTGAAGTCGACGAAGTCGACCACGCCGATGTACATGACGAAGGCGTAGGTCATCACCTGCATCGCGCACATGCCCGCCACCAGCAGGCGCTTGAGCGCGTCGTTGGCTTCGGCGCTGCGTGCATCGTCCACGTGCTCGCGGCGCAGTGGCCGCGCGCTGCAGCCGGCGGCCGCGAAGGCGTCGAGCAGCTGCGGCAGGGCGAGCCGCTCCGGATTCCACACGATGCGCGCGCGCTTTGCACGGACATCGATCGCCACGCGCGCCACGCCTGGCAGCGCATGCAGGCGTTCGTCCAGGCGCAGCACCTGGCGTGGATCGCCAAGGCCTTCGACGCGCAATGCGATTTCGGCACGGCCGTCGCGGCGCGGCCGGATCACCTGTGCGGCCAGGCGCGGATGCAGCCAGGCGGCATGCGCGCCGAGCGCGTTCACGGCCTGCGGTCCGTGTCGCGGGCGTCGTGCGTGGCGGGCTTGTCCTGCGCGGAGCGGGCATCGTGCGCGTGCACGGGCATGTCCAGCAGCGTGTGCGGATGGGCATCCTCAAGCGGCAGGTCGGCGTGGCGGGCGCCGAGCACGATCATCCACACGCAGCCGGCCAGCGATGCGACGAGGATCGTCGCGCCGAGCCACAACACGGGCTGGCGGTACCAGGCGCCGGCGTGCGCCGGCGCCGCCTCAGCGGGCCGCCTGTGCTGCTGCATCGCCCTGGTGCGAAAGGTGATAGACGTAGGCGGCCAGCACGCGCATCTGGTCTTCGGTCAGGCGCTTGCTCCACGCCGGCATGTGGCCCTGGCGGCCGCCGCCGATGGTGCGCACGATGTCCTCGTACTTGCCGCCGTGCAGCCAGATGTGGTCGGTCAGGTTGGGCGCGCCCAGCGCCGGGTTGCCCTTGCCCTGTTCGCCATGGCAGGCCGCGCAGGTGGTGAACAGCGGCTTGCCGGCGGCGGCGCGCGCCGCGTCGTGCGGCGCGCCGGACAGGCTCAGCACGTAGTTGGCCAGGTTCTTCACGTTGTCCTCGCCCAGGCTCGCCCACGGCGGCATCAGGCCGCTGCGGCCATCGTGGATCGAGGACAGGATGTCCTTGCCGCTGCCGCCGTAGAGCCAGTCGTCGTCGATCAGGCTCGGCGCGCCGACCTTGACGTTGCCGTAGCCGCCGCGGCCGTGGCAGGCGGCGCAATTGTCCACGAACAGGCGCCCGCCCATCTGCAGGGCGGCCGGGTCATTGGCCAGCTGCTCGATCGGGTATTCGCGGAAGCGCAATACCAGTTCGTCGAGCTTGGCATTGTTGATCGACTCGGCCCGGGCCAGCTCGCCGTGGGCGGTCCAGCCCAGGATCCCCTTGTGGCTGCCGAAGCCGGGATAGAGCACCAGGTAGGTGAAGCCGGCGACGAACATCGCGCCGGACAGCAGCAGCCACCACAGCGGCAGGTTGCGCACGCCCTCGCGGATGGTGCCGTGCGCCCACACGTGACCGGAGGTCTGGTCCGGCTGCGTGGGGATCTTCGCGCGCGGGCCCCACAGGAAAAGGAACAGCGTGATGCCCAGGTTGAGCACCACCAGGAACATCACCCACAACGACCAACCCGTGCTCACGGCTGTTCACCCTTGTTGTTGTTCTTGCCGGTGCGCGGCTGACCGGGCACCGGGCCCTCAGGCTTGTCTTCCATGGGCAGCTCGCTCATCCGCTTGAAGGTCGAGCGGTGGCGCTTGCGCCAGGCCCACACCCAGATGCCGATGAAGATCAGCATCAGCACCACGGTGACGGCGCCGGTCAGGTGGCCCCAGAAGGAATCCATCATGGGGTGGCTCATGGCATGCCTCCGTGCCCGGCGGGAACCGGTACCTTGTTGGCCGGTTCGTTCTGTATCCCCAGGCCCTGCAGGTAGGCGATCAGCGCGTCCATCTCGGTCTTGCCGGCGAGCGCCTGCTTCGCGCCGGCGATGTCCGCGTCGGTGTAGGGATCGCCCAGCTTGCGCAGGACGCGCATGCGCGCCTGGATATCTTCGGCGTTGATCTTGTTGTTCTCGAGCCAGTTGTAGCGCGGCATGTTCGAGTCGGGCACGACCTGGCGCGGGTCTTCCAGGTGCAGTCGCTGCCACTGGTCGGTGTACTTGCCGCCCACGCGCGCCAGGTCCGGACCGGTGCGCTTGGAGCCCCACTGGAACGGCCGGTCGTACACCGATTCCTCGGCGGTGGAGTAGTGGCCGTAGCGCTGGGTCTCGGCGCGCAGCGCGCGGATCATCTGCGAGTGGCACAGGTAGCAGCCCTCGCGCACGTAGACGTCCTTGCCGGCCAGGCGCAGCGGGTCGTACGGCCTCACGCCGAGCGGCGCCTTGACCGCGTGCGCTTCCATGAACAGCGGGGTGATCTCCGCCAGGCCGCCGATGGACACCATGATCGCCGTGAGGATGCCCAGCAGCGCGGCATTCTTCTCGATGATTTCGAAATGCTTGTAAGCCATGGGATGGTGTTCTTATTTGAAGAGTGCGGCCATGGATGGCCGCTTTTGGAGCGGCAGGATCACGCTGCCTTCCCGACGCGGTAGCTCTACCGAAGCGGCGATCACGGACGATCGCATCAGTTGGTCACCGGCAGCGGTTCGGGCACCTGGTGCGGATCGGGTTCGGGGATCGGCACCGGGATCGGCTTGATCAGCCGCGCACGTGCGTCGGCCGCGGTGTGCCACAGGTTCCAGGCCATCAGCACCATGCCCGCAAGGATCACCACGCCGGCGAACCAGCGCGTCCAGTACATCGGCTTGATCGCCAGCAGGCTGTCGATGAAGGGATAGGTGAGCGAGCCGTCGGGCAGCGTGGCGCGCCACATCAGCCCCTCGGTGACGCCGGCGACCCACATCGAGCCGACGTACAGCACCACGCCGAACACATGCAGCCAGAAGTGCCACTCCATCGCCTTGTGCGAATACATCTTCTCCTGGCCCAGCGCGCGCGGCGCCATCGCGTAGAGCGAGCCGATGGTGATCATCGCCACCCAGCCGAGCGCGCCGTTGTGCACGTGGGCGATGGTCCAGTCGGTGTAGTGCGAGAGCGAGTTGACGGTCTTGACCGCCATCATCGAGCCCTCGAAGGTGGAGCCGGCATAGAACACCAGCGCCATCACCATGAATTTGGCGGCCGGGTCGGTCCTGAGCTTGGGCCAGGAGCCGTTGAAGGTCATCAGGCCGTTGGCGGCCGAGCCCCAGCTGGGCATCAACAGCACCAGCGAGAAGGCCATGCCGACCGACTGCACCCAGTCCGGCAGCGCGGTGTACATCAGGTGGTGCGCGCCGGCCCACATGTACACCGAGATCAGCGCCCAGAAATTGACGATGGAGAAGCGGTAGCTCCACAGCGGCTGCTGCGCCTGGCGCGGCACGAAGTAGTACATCATTCCGAGGAAGCCGGCGGTCAAGAAGAACGCCACCGCATTGTGGCCGTACCACCACTGCACCATCGCATCGACCACGCCCGAATAGATCGGGTAGGACTTCGACAGCGACACCGGGATCACCAGGTTGTTGACGATGTGCAGCAGGCCCACTGCGATGATCCACGCGCCGTAGTACCAGTTGGCCACGTAGATGTGGCGGATGCGCCGGCGCGCCAGCGTGCCGAAGAACACCACGCCCAGGCTCACCCACACCACCGCGATGATGATGTCGACCCACCACTCCGGCTCGGCGTATTCCTTGCTCTGGGTCAGGCCCAGCGGCATGGTCACCATCGCCGCGAGGCACGCCACTTGCCAGCCCCAGAAGGTGAACGCGGCCAGCCGCGGATAGGCCAGCCGTGTGTGGCCGGTACGCTGCACCACGTAGTAGCACGTGCCCATCAGCGCCGAGCCGCCGAAGGCGAAGATCACGCCGAAGGTGTGGTCGGGGCGGATGTGGCTGAAGGTCAGCCACGACGTATCGAAGTTGAACATCGGCCACGCCAGCTGCGCGGCGGCGAGCACGCCGACCGACATGCCGACGATGCCCCACACGGCCGCCGCCAGCAGGAACTGGCGCACGACCTTGTCGTTGTAATACTCGGTGTTGGGCATGGATGGATTCCAGTGGGGATGCAATATTGTCCCGCGCGGCCCGTCGCTGCGGTTGACCTGGGTCACGGCCGTGCGGCAACGCGCCGCTCTTTCGGCCGCGGTCGGTTGTCGCACGCGGAGCCTATCCTGCGGCGCGCCGGCGCGCCGGCGCGCTTGCGCGAATGACTGCAACGGCGTTTGGCCCGATGGTGCGCCGTGGGTGTCGGTGTGGAGTGAACCGCCCAGGTGGATGACCTGGGTCAGGGCGCGCCGCGATCGGCGGAGGCATGCTGGCGACATCGCATACGGCCAGCCCATGACCCACGTCGTCACCGAAAACTGCATCAACTGCAAGCACACCGACTGCGTGGAGGTGTGCCCCGTGGATGCCTTCCACGAGGGCCCGAACTTCCTCGTCATAAATCCGGACGAGTGCATCGATTGCACGCTCTGCGTGGAGGAGTGCCCGGTGGGCGCGATCTATCCGGAACTCGATATCCCGGTCGGCCAGGAAGGCTTCCTGGCCCTCAATGCCGAACTGGCGCGCGAGTGGCCGGTGATCGTCACGAAGATTCCAGCGATGGAGGACGCCGATCGCTGGGACGGCGTGCCGGACAAGCTGGCGCTGCTCGAGCGTTGATGCCATCGGACATGCCCCCTCTCCCCGCCGGGAAGAGGGGTTGGGGTGAGGGGCCAAGGCTGGCCCCGAACGTCGGGCAGGCAAGGGCGCTGGGAGGATTTTCCTCGCCTCTCCCGCCAATCCCCGGCCTGGGCAGGGACGGCCAGGACCAGGCCTTAATCCTGCTGCGGTATCCGCCGCAGGTCGAGCGAGTAGCCGACGGCCAGCACCAACGCGACGACCGCTTGCGCCACCACCGACTGCCAGGTCGGATAAATCCCCAGCAGCTCGATCCGCGGCAGCGGCGCCACGTGCACGCCGATCCAGCCAGCTTCCTGCAACGCGGCGATGCCCTTGCCGGTGAGCACGATCGCCAGCAGCGCGATCAGCATGGAACTGGCCGAGAAGAACTTGCCCAGCGGCAGCCGCCGGCTGGTGCGCAGCAGCAGCCAGGCGATCACCGCCAGCGTCAGCGCGCCGCTGCCGACGCCGGCCAGCAGCCACGCGCGGGGGCCTTCGTTCCACATCGCCACGTAGAACAGGATGGTTTCGAACACCTCGCGGTAGACCGAGATGAAGGCCAGCCCGAACAGGAACCACGCCGAACGATCCAGCGTCGCGGCCATCTTCGCCTTGAGGTACGCCTGCCAGCGCCCGCCCACGCTCTTGCGGTGCATCCACAGGCCCACGCACAGCAGCACGGCAGCCGCGAACAGCGAGGACAAGCCTTCGGTCAGCTCGCGACCGGCGCCGCTGATCGCCACGGCGTAGCTTGCGAACGCCCAGGTAGCCAGGCCCGCGAGCAGGGCCAGGCTCCAGCCGGCGTGCACGTAGCGCAGCATCGCCGGTCGCTCGGCCTTGCGCAGGAAGGCCAGCAGGGCGACCACGACGAGCAGCGCTTCCAGCCCCTCGCGCACCAGGATGGTCCAGGCGCCGAGAAAGGCCGAGGCCGCATCGGCCGAACCGCCGGCGAGCGTCGCCTGGGCGCGTTGCAGCAGGGCGTCGGCCGTCTGCTGCCTGGTCACGACGTCGGTGCCGTGGCCGGTGACCGCGGTGCGGTAGGCGCCCATCGCCGTTTCCAGTTGCGCCCGCAGTGCGCTGTCGCGGGCGTCCAGCTGCGGCTCGACCGGTTCGACGCCGTCGAGGTAGGCGGACAAGGCGAGGCGTTGTGCTTCCTCGGCCTGGCCCTGTTGCCAGGCGGCGAAGCTCGCGGCGAGCTTCGCGCGCGCCAGCGGCAGGCCGGCGGACGCCTCCGGCAGCGCGCCGGGGTGCGCGCGCAGGTAGCCCAGGATTGCCCGTGCCTGTGCCTCGCCGAGTTCCGGCGCGAGCTGCGCCACGCGGGCGCGGGAGAGTTCCTGCAGGTTGCCCAGCTGCGCGTGCGCGGTGGCGTTGTCCTTCCATGCCCGTGCGCCTTCGCCCGCTTGCCGCGCGTAGGCCAGCGAGCCGACGTAGTAGGCGAGCGACCAGCGGTCCTCGACCGGCAACTGGTCGGCATAGCCGGCCATCGCGGTGCCCTTTACGCCCTGGCCGATCGCCTCGAACAGCGACAGCACGCTGCGCTGGTCGGCACGCGTGCGGTCGGTGAAATCGATGGGCGGCGGATCGAGCGTCGCCGCGGCGGGACCGTCGCCCTGGCCGTGGGCACCGTGGCAGGCGGCGCAGGTCTGCTGGTAGAGCCGGGCACCGCGCGCCAGGTGGGGCGGGTGCGCCGGCGCCGTGGGCATCGGATAGGCGGCGAGCAGGGCGTCGGCAAGAACGTGGGCCTGGCGGGCGACGTCGGGGCTGGCGGCCCTGGCATCGATCAGCTGCACCAGGCGCGTGGCCTGGCCGCGCAGCGCCGGGGTGGCGGGCGCCGCCGGCAACCGCGCGATGCGCTGGCGGGCGGTGCCGGCGAACTCGCGCATCTCGGCGTACTCGGACGGGCTGGTCACCTCGCCGTCGCGCACCGCGCCGGCATAGTCGGTGGCAAGGTAGTCGAGCATCTGCCAGGTCTGGCTGACGTCGGGGGCTGCGCCGGCGTTATCCGGAGCGGCCGGTGCGGAAGCCGCCGGCGGTACCTGGGCGAAGGCAGGACACCCGCCCACCAGTAGGGCGAAGGCCAGCATCCGGGTCGCCCACTTGTTGAGAATGCCTATCATTGCCTGAGTATAGGCCGTAACCACGCGAGCGGCGGCGGGCGTGTCCGGATGCCGCAGTGGAGCGGACTGCGGGGGCGTTTCTTCGGTCTTCCCACGGACCCCGGGGCCAAAAAAAAGCCGGAACCTTCAACCGGTCCCGGCCTCTTCGTCCGTGCCGGCCTCCGCGAGGAAAGCCGGCCTGACGCTTCTACTTCGCCACCACCCGCACCATTTCAAGGCACTTGTTCGAGTAGCCCCACTCGTTGTCGTACCAGCTGACCAGCTTGACGAAGGTGGGATCGAGCGCGATGCCGGCGTCAGCGTCGAAGATCGAGGTGCGCGCGTCGCCGCGGAAGTCGGTGGCGACCACCTTGTCCTCGGTGTAGCCCAGCACGCCCTTGAGCGCGCCTTCGGACTGCGCCTTCATCTCGGCGCAGATCTCGGCGTAGGTCGCGGGCTTCTCGAGCTCGACGGTGAGGTCGACGACGGACACGTCCGAGGTCGGCACGCGGAAGGACATGCCGGTGAGCTTCTTGTTGAGCTCGGGAATCACCACGCCCACCGCTTTCGCCGCGCCGGTGGAAGAAGGGATGATGTTCTCCAGGATGCCGCGGCCGCCGCGCCAGTCCTTGTTGCTCGGGCCGTCCACGGTCTTCTGGGTGGCGGTGGCGGCGTGCACGGTGGTCATCAGGCCGCGCTTGATGCCCCACTTGTCGTTGAGCACCTTGGCCAGCGGCGCCAGGCAGTTGGTGGTGCACGAGGCGTTCGAGATGATCGCCTCGCCGGCATACTTCTGGTGGTTCACGCCGTAGACGAACATCGGCGTGTCGTCCTTCGACGGTGCCGACTGGATGACCTTCTTCGCGCCCGCGTCGAGGTGCTTCTGGCAGGTTTCCTTGGTAAGGAACAGGCCGGTCGATTCGATCACGACGTCGGCGCCCACCTCGCCCCATTTCAGGTTGGCCGGATCGCGTTCCTGAGTCAGGCGGATGCGCTTGCCGTTGACCACCAGCTGCCCGTCCACGATCGACACCTCGCCCCTGAAGCGGCCATGCACCGAGTCGTAGCGCAGCATGTAGGCCAGGTAGTCAGGCTCCAGCAGATCGTTGATGGCGACGATTTCGATGTCCGCGAAGTTCTGCACGGCGGCGCGCAGCACGTTGCGGCCGATGCGGCCGAAGCCGTTGATGCCGACCTTGATGGCCATGGGCGATGCTTCCTCTGGTTCGGTGAAGGCAGTTGGCGTGCGGTTGGCCGCCACGAACGCACATTTTAGCCGGAAGCGGTGCGGGGCTTGTTGGCCTGGCGATAGCTGCCCAGGCAGGTGAGCCCTCCGGCGCGACGGCTGGCTGAGGATTTCCCCGGTTTCCCGTGCTTGTCCGTCGTGGCTTCGGCCCGTCTGCGCACCGTTCCGTAACTCCACGCGTGCGACGATCCAGCCACGGCCCTACCGGGAGCGACCGATGCAGCCTCACGTCACGCCGTTCTTCCAAGCGTCCACGTCGACCTGGAGCTACCTGGTGCGCGACCCGGCCAGCGGCGAGGCGGCGGTGATCGATGCACCGCTCGACTTCGAGCCGGTCACCGGCGAGGTCGGCCACGCAAGCGCAGCGGCGATCCTGCAGGCGGCTGACCGCGATGGCGCCCGCGTGCGCTGGATCCTGGAAACGCATGCGCATGCCGACCACCTGTCCGCCGCCGCCTGGCTGAAGGAGCGCACCGGCGCGCCGACCGCGATCGGCGCCGGTATCGTACAGGTGCAGGAAACCTTCAAGCAGCGGTTGGGCCTGGACGGCGGCGAGCCATACCTGGACGGCAACGCGTTCGACCGCCTGCTGCAGGATGGCGACGCGTTGCCGCTGGGTCAGCTGACCATCCAGGTGGTTGCCACGCCCGGGCATACGGCGGACAGCATGAGCTACCTGATTGGCGATGCGGTCTTCGTCGGCGACACGCTGTTCTCGCCGGCTGCCGGCTCCGCACGCTGCGATTTTCCCGGCGGCGATGCGCATGCGCTGTTCCGTTCCGTGTGGCGTATCTACCGGCTGCCGGCCACGCGGATGTACCTGGCGCACGACTATCCGCCAGCGGGTATCGAGCCGCGCGCCGAAGTGCCGGTGGCCGAGCAGCGTGCCGACAACAGGCACATCCGCGAGGGCGTCGGGGAAGCCGATTTCGTCGCCATGCGCCAGCAGCGCGATGCGGGCCTGCCGCCGCCGCGGCTGCTCTGGCCGGCGCTGCAGGTGAACATCCGCGGCGGACGCCTGCCGCCGCCGGAGGCCAATGGCCAACGTTATCTCAAGCTGCCTCTGCAGTTGCGCCCGGAGTGAGGCAAACTGGGCGGCTCGTTCCCACGCGTTGTCCCCCGTGATGTCCCTGCGCCGTTTCGCTGTCCTCCTGCTTGCCTGTTTCCTGCTGGTCCCCGATGCCCGCGCCTGGGGCCCGGAAGGCCACCGCATCGTCGCCGACCTGGCGCAGCGCCACCTGAGTCCCACCGCCGAGGCGCAGGTCGAACGCCTGCTCGCGCCGGAACATACCCGGCGGCTGGCCGACGTGGCCAACTGGGCCGACGACATCCAGGACGACCCTTCGCAGCAGGCGCTATGGAAAGCTACCCGCGGCCTGCACTACATCAACTTCCGCGACCGCCGCTGCGACTACCAGCCGCCGCGCGACTGCCGTAACGACCGCTGCGTGGTCGGCGGCCTGCAGCACTATGTCGCGCTGCTCGGCGACCGCAGCCAGAGCGACGCGGTGCGCCGCGAGGCGCTGAAGTTCGTGGTCCATTTCATCGGCGACGTGCACCAGCCGCTGCATGCCGGCTACCGCGACGACAAGGGCGGCAACACCTATCAGGTGCAGTTCCAGGACCAGGGCAGCAACCTGCACCGCGTGTGGGATTCGGGCATGCTGCGCACCCGCGGCCTGGACTGGCGCGATTACGCGCAGCAGCTCGATGCACGCGGGCCGGTAGCGCTGCCGCCGGCGGCCGACAAGCCTTTCGTCGCCTGGGCCGAGGAGTCGTGCCGGCTCAGCCGTGACATCTATCCGGACGGCCATACGGTGGACGCCGGCTACGTCCGGGCACAGCTGCCGCTGGCCGAGCGGCGGCTGCGCGAGGCAGGCCGGCGGCTGGCGGAGGTGCTCAACCGCACGCTCGGTTGAGCCTGGGGCCAAGCCCGTCACACTGCATACGATTGCAGCCCGTCGCGGTGGCGCCTCCATCTGCTAGCCTCGCCGGCATGAATGCCGAAAATCACCTGCGCCGTACCAAGATCGTCGCCACCCTGGGTCCCGCCACCGACGCGCCGGGCATGCTCGCGCGGCTGATCGCCGAAGGCGTGGACGTGGTCCGCCTCAACCTCTCGCATGGCCAGCCGCAGGACCACCGCGCGCGCGCGACGGCGGTGCGTGATGCGGCGCAGGCGGCCGGGCGCGAAGTCGGCATTCTGGCCGACCTGCAGGGCCCGAAGATCCGCATCGAGAAGTTCGCCCACGGACCGATCGAGCTGCAGCCGGGCGATCCGTTCGTGCTCGACTGCTCGCCCGACGCACCGCCCGGTGACCGCACCCGCGTCGGCGTCAGCTACCACCAGTTGCCGCAGGACGTGGCCGCCGGCGACGTGCTGCTGCTCGACGATGGCCTGGTCGCGCTTCGCGTGGTCGCCGTCGAGGGCGCGCAGGTGCGCTGCGAGGTGCTGATCGGCGGCCGCCTGTCCGACCGCAAGGGGCTCAACCGGCAGGGCGGCGGCCTCTCCGTGTCCGCGCTGTCGGACAAGGACCGCGCAGACATCAAGCTCGCCGCCGAGATCGGTGCCGACTTTCTCGCCGTGTCGTTCGTGCGTTCGGCTGCCGATATGGAGCAGGCCCGCCGCCTGCTGCGCGAGGCCGACGGCCACGGTGCCCTGGTGGCCAAGATCGAGCGCGCCGATGCGATTCCGGTGCTGGGCGAGATCATCGATGCCTCCGACGCGGTGATGGTGGCGCGCGGCGACCTGGGCGTGGAGATCGGCGACGCCGAACTGCCCGGCCTGCAGAAGAAGATCATCCGCGAAGCGGTCGCGCGCAACCGTGCCGTGATCACCGCCACGCAGATGCTGCAGTCGATGGTGACCGCGCCCATTCCGACCCGCGCCGAGGTCCTGGACGTCGCCAATGCGGTGATCGATGGCACCGACGCGGTGATGCTGTCGCAGGAGACCGCCGCCGGTGCGCACCCGGACGTTGCGGTGGCCGCCATGCGCCGCATCTGCCTTGGCGCCGAGCGGCAGTTCGAGCCAAAGGAAGACCTGGCCACCGCGGTCCATCGGCTCGACCGCGCCGACCAGGCGATTGCGCTGGCGGCGATGGTGCTGGCCGGGCAATTGGGCGTGCGTGCGCTGATCGCGCTGACCGATTCGGGCGCGACTGCCCAGTGGCTCTCGCGGTACCGCAGCGCGGTGCCTATCTTCGCGCTCTCGCCCAGCGCCGATTCGCGACGGCGCATGCTGCTGCTGCGCGATGTACAGCCGGTGGCCTTCAACGAAGTGAGCCAGAGTTCCGCGGCCAACGCGCGCGAGGCGGTGCGGCAACTGTTTGCGCAGGGCAAGCTGGCCGAGGGCGACCGCGTGGTGCTGACTCAGGGCGACCGCGTCGGCGCCGGCGGCGGCACCAACACGCTCAAGCTGTTGCTGGTCGGCGCCGAGGGCATCGTCGAGAGCCTGCGGGATCTCTAGCTTGCACCCTCTGGCTGGGTGAGGGGCCGGGGGTCGCGGGAACCCCCGGCCCCTCACCCAGCCCTTTCCCCGCAGGGGAGAGGGAGCAATGGCACGGCCGTGACCACGACGGCGCTACACTGCGACCCCCCATGTCCCAGGAGGTTGCCATGAACCCGACCGTCCGCCGTCTCGCCCTCGCGACGCTGCTCGTCGTCGGCCTGCCCGCCATGGCGCAGTCGCAGCAGAGGGTCGACCCGCAGCACCTGTTCGACTACTGGATCCTGCTCAACCACTCGGTCGATATCGACATCCCCAACAGCGCCAGCGGCGTGACCAAGCCCGGCTGCGCGGCGGTAAGCTACATGATCGGTTCCGACGGCGTGCCGCGTGAGCTGAAGGTCGAAAAGGTCGTGCCCAAGGGCGACTTCGGCCAGATCGCGCTGAGCGCGGTTTCCAACTTCCGCTACGGCCCCTCGCTATCGAACAAAAACCACGACCCGGTGGCTACCTATTACGTGGTGCCCTTCAATGCGCCGTCGGACCCTGCCGGGCAGCAGCAGGTGATGGCGCCGTGCCGCCTGGCCGGCTACGCGGGCTGAGTCTTGCCGGATCGTCACGACGGCCTTGACGCCAAGTCGTTATAATCGGCGGTTCTTTGACTCGCCGCCCCGTTCCGGGGTGGCGCAAATCCATTGCGGTGACCCCGCCTCGTCTGCACGGAGTCGTTCATGAGCATCGAAGATCTTGAAAGCATCGCCCAGGCGATGGTCGCCCCCGGCAAGGGCATCATCGCGATCGACGAATCGACCAACACGATCAAGAAGCGCTTCGAGGCCGTCGGCATCGAGAACAACGAGGAGAACCGCCGCGCCTATCGCGAGCTGCTGCTGACCGCCCCGGGCCTCAACGAGCATATCTCCGGCGCGATCCTGTACGACGAGACGATCCGCCAGAAGACCAAGGACGGCGTGCCGTTCACTCAGGTGATGAAGAAGAACGGCATCATCCCGGGCATCAAGGTCGACAAGGGCCCCGTGCCGCTGGCTGGTTTCCCCGGCGACGTGGTGACCGAGGGCCTGGACGGCCTGCGCGACCGCCTGGCCGAGTACGTCAAGCTAGGTGCGCAGTTCGCCAAATGGCGCGCGGTGATCAACATCTCCGACGACAATCCCAGCTCCACCGCGATCGAAGCCAACTGCCACGCGTTGGCCCGCTACGCCGCGCTGTGCCAGGAAGCCGGTCTGGTGCCGATGGTCGAGCCCGAAGTGATCATGGACGGCGACCATTCGATCGAGGTCAGCTACGAAGTGCACGAGGCCGTGCTGCGCAGCCTGTTCAACGCGCTGTACGAGCAGAACGTGATGCTCGAAGGCACCATCCTGAAGGTCAGCATGGTCATTCCCGGCAAGGACTGCGACGAGCAGGCCGAGGTCGAGGAAGTGGCCGACGCCACCGTGCGCGTGCTCAAGAGCACCGTACCGGCCTCGCTGCCGGGCATCGTGTTCCTCTCCGGCGGCCAGACCGACGAGCAGTCGACCGCGCATCTCAATGCCATGAACCGCATCGGACCGCATCCGTGGCCGCTGTCGTTCTCCTACGGCCGCGCGATGCAGCAGGCGGCGCTCAAGCTCTGGTCGAAGGACATGAAGGGCAACTACGTCGAGGCGCAGAAGACCGTCGCCGCGCGCGCCAAGGAGAATGGCATGGCCGCGCTGGGGCAGTGGAACGGCTGAGTTCCAGCGATGCGCTGATTCCCAGTCATGCTTGTAGAAAAGGGCGCCGCAAGGCGCCCTTTTTTGCTGCTGCTTCGTGCCCTTTTCGGGGGAGAGGAGCAAGGCCGGGGCTCGGGGGAATGTCGTATGCGGGCATGCCCTGTTTCTCGTCTTGCCGGATTCTCCGCGATGTGGCTCGCCCTAACCAAAAAAACGGCCTGGTTCGGCCCGGGGTGGCGTAAGAGCTAGGTGCCATGGCGCCTTGTCGAGTGCGTCTCTTGCTCCTAGAGGAGCTGCAGCCGCTATGCCGCGGGCGCTCGGAAGTTGAGGCAGGAGTCTGCGCGAATCTTCCGGAGGGCGGGGCAGAAAGAAGGGCGCCCGAGGGCGCCCTTCTTTCATGACGGCGTCCCTGCGCCAGGTGCATCAGAACCGGTATTCGGCGCTGACCGAGACCATGTTGGTGTCGAGGTTGACGTTGTTCTTCGAGGCGTCGTAGTGGTCGTAGTTCAGGCCTACGCTCGTGTTGTTGCTGAAGTCGTAGCCCACGCCCGCGCCGGCGTACCAGCTGGTGTCGTCCAGGCTCTTGCGCACCGGGTTGACGTCGTTGCTCAGGCCGTGGCCCTTCCAGCTGTACAGGCCCGTGCGCGCGCTGACGTACCAGTTCTGCCCGACGTTGAAGTGACCATTCACGCCGGCAGTCCAGCCATGCAGCTGCGAGCGGCCATGCTCGACCACGTCGTTGCTGTTGAAGATGTTCTTGACGTGGATGTTGCCCAGGTCGTTGTAGCCGGCTTCCACGCCGATCGCCACGAACGGATCGACCGACCAGCGATAACCGCCACCAATCGCATAACCGGTGTCGTGGCTGTCGTACGGGCCCTTGTTGATCGAGGTGCGGCCCACGTTGCCGTTGACGAACCAGCCATCGGTATGGGTCGGCGCACTCTGCGCGAATGCGGCGGGAACGGCCAGCAGGCCGGCGGAAGCAAAGGCGAGGGCAAGCAGCGTGTTTTTCATGGGAGATTCTCCTGTTGTTGTGGCGATCGCGGGGACTCGATCGCCGCGCGCGCCTTGAAGGGGAAGGCGACGCGTGGTCCTTGGATGCGGCCGGCAGGCGAAAGATTCAATCCGCATGAGCGTGCCGGTAATTTGCCGTTAAGCTGCGCGGCTCAGGGCAGATGGACGCCTAGGCGTCCATCTGCCAATGGCTTGCATCAGAAGCGGTACTCGCCGACCAGCGAGACGATGCCGGTAGAGCGCTTCAGTCCGGTGATCCGTTCACCCGTCGTCGGATTGGTAAAGTGGCCCGCGTTGGCGTGGAAGTAGTCGTAGCCCACCCCGATGCCGAAGTGGTCGTTGACGTCCCAGCCGGTGCCGATGCCGGCGTACCAGCTGCCGCGTCCCGGCCGGTTGCCGTCGGAAAAGCCGAGTGCCTGGCCGACCGTGTCGTAGTAGCGGTTGCTGTTGTCGTTGGCCCAGAACCAGCCGGCATGTGCGCCCACGTACCACTGGGGCGTCAGGTTGATGCGGCCGTTGGCGCCGAGCAGCCAGCCACGCAGTGCATTGGTGGTCGAGCGCTGGTTCACCGGGCTGGAGTTGAATACGTTGCGCACGCGGAAGTTGCCCAGATCCGTGTAGCCGGCTTCGATGCCCAGGCCCAGGTCCTGGCCGGCCTTCCAGCGGTAGCCGCCGAGCAGGCCGTAGCCGGTCCGACGGCCGCGATGGCCACTGAAGAAGTTGAAGGCGCTGGCGTTGCTGCCGAAACCGCCGTCGCTGTTGCCGTTGGTGCGGCCCACGTTGGCGTCGATGAACCAGTTGCCGCTACCGACCGGCTGGCTGGGCAGGTAGTTGCCACCGCTCGTAGAGCTGGTGTCCTGCGGTGGCATGTCGTTGCCCTGTTCCTGGGCGAAGGCGGGGGTGGCCAGCAAGCCGGCCGAAGCGAGAGCGAAAGCAAACAGCGTATTTTTCATGAGGTATCTCCTGATTTCGAGGTCAGGCCGTCCGAACCGCGGGGAAAGATCCGGACGGGGCGCACGGGGCATGCGCTCGGGGCATTGAACCCAGCCGCGCCTGAAGGTCGGCGATATCCATGCCGCGCCGATTAAGGCTGAATTAATGGCCTTCCCGTCGGCCAGGGCTGCCGTGACGCGACAGTAACCGTGCGATCGGCGACAATTGGCGCTTTGCCGATTGCCCGGAGACCCGACCGATGACCACCCGCCGCGAACTCGCCAACGCCGTGCGCGCACTCGCCATGGACGCCGTCGAGGCGGCCAAGTCCGGCCATCCGGGTATGCCGATGGGCATGGCCGACATCGCCGAGGTGCTGTGGAACGATTTCCTGAAGCACAACCCGGCCGATCCGAAGTGGCCCAACCGGGACCGGTTCGTGCTCTCCAACGGCCACGGCTCGATGCTGCAGTACGCGCTGCTGCACCTGGCCGGCTACGACCTGCCGATGGCCGAACTCAAGCGCTTCCGCCAGCTGCATTCGAAGACTGCCGGCCACCCCGAATACGGCCACACGCCCGGCGTGGAAACGACCACCGGTCCGCTGGGGCAGGGTCTTGCCAATGCGGTCGGCTTCGCGCTCGCCGAGAAGGTGCTGGCGGCGCACTTCAACCGTCCCGGCCACACCGTCGTCGATCACCACACCTACGTGTTCCTGGGGGATGGCTGCCTGATGGAAGGCATCTCGCACGAAGCCAGCTCGCTGGCCGGCACCTGGGGCCTGGGCAAGCTGGTGGCGATCTACGACGACAACGGCATCTCCATCGATGGCGAGGTCGAGGGCTGGTTCACCGACGATACGGCCAAGCGCTTCGAAGCCTATGGCTGGAACGTGATCCGCGGCGTCGACGGCCATGACGCCGAGGCGATCAAGCGCGCCATCACGCAGGCCACCGCGCAGACCGACAAGCCCACGCTGATCTGCGCCAAGACCGTCATCGGTTTCGGCGCGCCACACAAGCAGGGCAAGGAAGAAAGCCACGGCGCGCCGCTGGGCAAGGACGAAGTAGCCGCTGCGCGCGAGCAACTGGGCTGGAACCATCCGCCGTTCGAGATCCCCGCCGAGATCTACGCCGGCTGGGACGCCAAGTCCAAGGGCGCCAAGCGCGAGCAGGATTGGAATGCCACGCTCGATGCCTACGCCAAGGCGCACCCGGACCTGGCCGCCGAGTTCAAGCGCCGCCTTGCCGGCGAACTGCCGCCCGACTGGGCCGACAAGGCGCAGGCGTACATCGCCAGGATGCAGGCCGAGGGTCCTGAAGTGGCCTCGCGCAAGGCGTCGCAGATGGCGCTGGACGCGTTCGGCCCGCTGCTGCCCGAGTTGATCGGCGGCTCGGCCGACCTGGCCGGTTCCAACCTCACCAAGTGGAAGGGCAGCAAGGACGCCGGCAACGGCAACGGCAGCGAAGGACAAGGCAACTACGTCTACTACGGCGTGCGCGAGTTCGGCATGACCGCGATCGCCAATGGCCTCGCGCTGCATGGCGGCTTCATTCCGTACGACGCCACGTTCCTGGTGTTCTCCGACTATGCGCGCAACGCCGTGCGCATGAGCGCGCTGATTCCGGCGCACGCCATCCACGTCTACACGCACGACTCGATCGGCCTGGGCGAAGACGGCCCGACCCACCAGCCGGTCGAGCACCTGGCGAGCCTTCGCTACATTCCGAACAACCAGGTGTGGCGCCCGTGCGACGCAGTGGAATCGGCGGTGTCGTGGAAGGCGGCCATCGAACGCAAGGGCAACCCGGCCTGCCTGGTGTTCTCGCGGCAGAACCTGAAGCACCAGCAGCGCAGCGAGCGGCAGGTGGCCGATATCGCTCGCGGCGCCTATGTGCTGTCCGATCCGGCCGACACGAAGTTCAAGGCGATCCTCATCGCGACCGGCTCCGAAGTGGAGCTGGCGATGGAGGCAGCGCGCACGCTGGCCCAGCAGGGCGTGCCGGTGCGCGTGGTTTCGATGCCGTGCACCGAGGTGTTCGACGAGCAGCCGCAGGAATACCGCGAAGGCATCCTGCCCTCGTGGTGCCGCGCGCGCGTGGCGGTGGAAGCCGCCACGGCCGACTACTGGCGCAAGTATGTGGGCCTGGACGGCGAAGTGATCGGCATGACCAGCTTCGGCGCCTCCGCCCCCGCCCCGCAACTGTTCGAGCACTTCGGCTTCACCGTCACCCACGTGGTGGACGCGGTCAAGCGCACGATCGGCTGACCGGATGCCTCCCGCTGTGGCAAGCCATGGCGGATGGCCGCCGGCTTCCGGACGGAGCGCGCGGGCGGGCTACTCCCGTCCGGCGATCAGGCCGTCGAGCGTGTCCAGAGCGGCTTTGCCGTGTTCCTTTGCCGGGGCCATCTCCGTCCTGGCACACGTGCCGTCAATCACGTTCGCCTAGGCCGTATGCTCCCGGCGGCGCGCGTCGGCATCGCCAAGCAACGCTTGCCGGAGCGAGTGGCCGGCATCGTCCGGTGCCGGCCAGATCGCGCTCACATCGCGGTAGTGTCTTGCCACGCATGCCAGCGAAAGGCGCCACGGGACGGCAGCCTTTAAGGCTGCGTCGCGCGTCGGTTTCGCCCTTTCCGGGTATCGGGTTTTCAGCCGATCAGTGCGTCGAGATCGGCCGGCGTGGCGGCGATCGCCGCCGCGCCGGCCTGTTCCAGTTCGACACGGCTGCCGAAGCCCCACAGCACGCCGATGCCGCGCACGCCGTTGGCCACGGCGCCCTCGATGTCGAAGTGGCGGTCGCCGATCATGACGGTTTCTTCCGCGGTGGCACCGAAGTCCGCCATGGCGGCGGCGATCATGTCCGCCTTTTCGCTCCGCGCACTGGATGGGTCGGGTCCGTACAGCCGCAGGAAGGCGCGACCGAACGGCAACTGCGCCAGGATCGGTTCGGCATGCCGGTGCGGCTTGCCGGTGACGATGGCCAGCTGGTGGCCGGCATCGAGCAGGCGGCCGATCAGCGGCTCGATGCCCGGGTAGACCGAGTGCTCGCGCCAGCCGTGCGTGTCGAAGCGCTCGTGGTAGTGCTCCACGGCCGCCTCGACCTGCGCCGCGTCGTGGCCGAGCAGCGGCCCGAAGCTGTGGCGCAGCGGCGGGCCGATCCAGCTGCGCAGCTCCTCCGCCGTCGGGATAGCCACGCGCAGGCGCTCCAGCGCATGCTTCACGCACGCGGTGATTCCATGCTCGGAATCGATCAGCGTTCCGTCCAGGTCGAACAGGCAGAGCATCAGCTGTTTGCGCGCGCCTTGAGGGCGGCCACCGCCGGCAGTTCCTTGCCTTCGAGGAATTCCAGGAACGCGCCGCCGCCGGTGGAGATGTAGGAGATCTTGTCGGCGATGCCGTACTTGTCCACCGCAGCCAGCGTGTCGCCACCACCGGCGATCGAGAAAGCCTTGGAATCGGCGATTGCGTGCGCCAGCGTTTCAGTGCCCTTGCCGAAGGCGTCGAACTCGAACACGCCGACCGGACCGTTCCACACCACCGTGCCGGCCCCGGCGATCAGTTCGGCGTAGCGGCGTGCGGTTTCAGGGCCGATGTCCAGGATCATCTCGCCGTCCTTGACCGCATCGACCGGCTTGACCGTAGCCGACGCGTTGGCGGAGAACTCCGGCGCCACCACTACGTCCACCGGCAGCGGCACTTCCGCGCCGCGGCGCCTGGCCTCGGTCATGACCTTCCTTGCCGCTTCGACCAGGTCGGGCTCGTACAGCGAGTTGCCCACGCCGTAACCGGCCGCCGCGATGAAGGTGTTGGCAATGCCGCCGCCGACGATCAACTGGTCGACCTTGGCCGTAAGGTTGTCCAGCAGGGTGAGCTTGGTCGAAACCTTGGAGCCGGCCACGATCGCCAGCAGCGGGTGCGCCGGCTGTTCTAGTGCCTTGCCCAGCGCGTCCAGCTCGGCCCAGAGCAGCGGGCCGGCGGCGACCTGCGGGGCGAAGCGGATGACACCGTGGGTGGAGGCCTGCGCGCGGTGCGCGGTGCCAAAGGCGTCCATGACGAACACGTCGCAAAGGGCGGCGTACTTCTTCGAAAGCGCTTCGTCGTCCTTGCCCTCGCCGACATTCATGCGGCAGTTTTCCAGCACCACCACTTCGCCTTCGGCGACGTCCACCCCGCCCAGGTAATCGGCGACCAGGCGCACCGGCGCGCCGAGCTTGCCACCGAGCCACTTGGCCACCGGGGCGAGCGAGGACTCGGCGTCGAACTGGCCTTCCTTCGGGCGGCCCAGGTGCGAAAGCACCATCACCTTCGCCCCGGCGTCGCGCGCGGCCTTGATGGTGGGCAGGGCGGCATCCAGGCGCTGGGTCGAGGTGATGCGGCCGTCCTCGATCGGTACGTTCAGGTCTTCACGGATCAGTACGCGCTTGCCACGCAGCTCCAGATCGCTCATGCGGGTGATGGACACGGCGGCACTCCTCGGGAATGGAAATTCGGTAAAGGGTCCGAAATCAATCGGATGCGCCATCGGTCCGGCGCGAACCGCCTATTGTCCGGTTCAGGTTCCGAGGATGCAACGCCGCTGCCGGCCGGTGCACCGCACGGCGCCGGACGCGCGTGGTGGCGCCCGCTCGGTTTATCCTGCCGGCCACTACCGGCAGGGAGAATCTCCATGGCAGCGGAACTGTTGGCGTTGTACGGCTATTGGCGCTCCAGCGCGGTCTACCGAGTGCGCATCGCGCTCAACCTCAAGGGACTGCACTACGAAACGCGGCCGGTGCACTTGTTGCGCGATGGCGGCGAGCAGCATGGCGAGGCCTACCGCGCGCTCAACCCGCAGCAGCTGATTCCCTGCCTGCGCGACGGCGAGCGGGTGATCACCCAGTCCATGGCCATCATGGAATACCTGGAAGAGACCGTTCCCGAACCGCCGCTGCTGCCGGCCGATGCGCGCAGCCGCGCCCGGGTGCGCGCGCTGGCACTGGCGGTGGCCTGCGACATCCATCCGCTGGGCAACCTGCGCGTGCTGCAGTACCTGGAGGGCCGGTTGGGCGCGGGCGAGGCGCAGAAGCTTGCCTGGTCGCGGCACTGGATCGAGACCGGTTTCGATGCGTTGGAGGCGATGCTCGAGGGCAACAGCGCCACTGGACGCTACTGCCACGGCGACACGCCCGGCCTGGCCGATGCCTGCCTGGTGCCGCAGGTCTACAACGCGTTGCGGTGGCAACTGCCGATGGATCGCTGGCCGACCATCGCGCGCATCCACGCGGCGTGCAACGAGCTGGAGGCATTCCAGGAGGCAATGCCCGAGCGCCAGCCGGACGCGCCGTAGCGCCCACCTCCGCGAGGCACTACCTGACGCGCTTCCTCTCCCCGGGGGAGAGGGGGGCAAAGAAAAGGGCGCATTGCTGCGCCCTTTTGAACCTGGTTCGCGACCTCAGAACCCCAACCCATAAGGGTCGTTCCCGACCAGCTCCGTCGCCTCCGCGCCGCCGCCTTCCGACAGGCGGATCTTCAGCGCCAGGCCATCGCGCGAATCGGCCTTGGCCAAGGCTTCCTCCAGTTCGATGCGCCCGCTCTTGTAGAGCTTGTACAGCGACTGGTCGAAGGTCTGCATGCCTTCCTGCAGGCTGCGGTCCATCGCTTCCTTGATCTCGTGGATCTGGCCGCGGCGGATCATGTCGCGGATCAGTGGCGTGTTGAGCAGCACCTCCACCGCCGGCACGCGGCGGCCGTCCTTGCCGATCACCAGGCGCTGGCTGATCACCGCGCGCAGGTTGAGCGCCAGGTTCATCAGCACGTTCTTGTGCGCCGACTCGGGGAAGAAGTTGAGGATGCGCTCCAGCGTCTGGTCGGCGTTGTTCGAATGCAGCGTGGCCAGGCACAGGTGGCCGGTCTCGGAGAAGGCGACCGCCGCCTCCATCGTGTCGGTGTCGCGGATCTCGCCGATCATGATCACGTCGGGAGCTTCACGCATCGCGTTCTTCAGCGCCTCGTGGTAGCTGTGCGTGTCCAGCCCGACTTCGCGCTGGTTGATGATCGACTTCTTGTGCCGGTGCAGGTACTCGATCGGGTCCTCGATGGTGAGGATGTGGCCCGGCGAATTGGAATTGCGGTGATCGAGCATCGCCGCCAGCGTGGTCGACTTGCCCGAACCGGTCGCGCCGACCACCAGGATCAGGCCGCGCTGTTCCATGATCAGGTCGCGGAAGATGGTCGGCAGCTGCAGCTGGTCGATCGACGGGATCTCGCTCTTGATCGCGCGGATCACCATGCCCACTTCGCCGCGCTGCTTGAACACGTTGATGCGGAAGCGGCCAGCTTCCTTCACCGCCAGCGCCATGTTGAGCTCCAGGTCGCGCTCGAACTGCGGTACCTGGCCCTCGTCCATCAGCGAGTAGGCGATTTTCTTGACCATGCCGCTGGGCAGGCCCGTGTTGCCCAGCGGGTAGAGCTTGCCCTCGACCTTGATGTTCACCGGGGCGCCGGTGGTCAGGAACATGTCCGACGCGCCCTTGTCTACCATCAGCTTGAGGAAGTAACCGATATCCACGAAGGACCCCTGGGGTGATCGCGCTTTCTTGTGGCGCGTTGCAAAGCAGGATTATGCCTGCCCACAATACGCGGCGACACTGCGCGAGGAATGAGTGATGGTGCACATCTTTTCCCGGCTGCCCCGGCGCTTGAAGCGTATCGGCAGGGCGTCGGGCGGCTTGACCCTGGTAGTGGCGCTGCTGGCGCTGGCCGGCTGCGCCAGCGTCCCGCCGCCGGATGCTTCGATGAACCAGGCGCAGGCCTTGCTGCAGTCCGCCCGCGACGCCGGCGCGGCCGACTACGACCCGGTCGACCTCGGCTTCGCCCAGGCTAAGTTCCAGCAGGCGCAGGCGGCCATGGCCACGCGCAAGTACGCCGATGCCGCCAACCTGGCCGAAGAGGCCCGCGCCGACGCCGAGCTGGCCCGCACCCGCGCCCAGTTGGGCAGCGCGCGGGCGCAGATCCAGGCCAAGGTCGACGAGAACACCCGCCTGCGCCAGCAGACCGAGCAGGCGCCGGCCCAGCCGGCCCCGGCCGCGGCGCCGGCTCCGGCCAGCAGTGCGCCGCAGACCCTCCAGGACATGCCGGCCCCGTCTTCTTCGGTGCTGTCCGCGCCGCTGCCGCAGGATGGTGGCTTCCAGCCCATGCCCGCGCCGTCCCAAAGCACCCACCAGGGAGGCCAGCGATGAAGCGCCTTGCCACCACCGCGTTGATCGGCCTGCTGGCGCTGGCCGGTGCCGCCCACGCGAGCCAGGACGACATGGACGTCAACCGCCTGAACGCAAGCCTCAACCAGCTGGCCAACGACCCGAGCCTCGGCACCTACGCCCAGGCTGAGCAGGCGCTGGCCCACGCCGCCATCGCGCGGCTGGAGCAGGCCGGTCGCAGCGAGCGCCCGCATGCGCTGTACCTGGCCGAACGCCGGGTCGACCTGGCCAAGGCCGCCGCCCAGTTGCAGGACGCTCAGGGCAAGCTGGCCCAGCTCGACCGCGAGCACGACCAGATCCTGCTGGAAGCCAGCCAGCGCGAAGCCGAAGCCGCCCGCATGGAGCTGGAGCGCCAGCGCATGCAATACCAGATGGCGCAGGAAGAAGCCGCCCGCCTGCAGCAGCAGGGCATGGCGGCCTCGCAGGAGGCCGAGCAGGCGCGCGCCGAGGCCGAGCACGCCAAGAAGCTGGCGGCCGCGCAAAGTCGCGTCGCCCGCGCCGCCCGCCGCGAAGCCGAGCTGGCCGCACAGGCCGCGCGCGCCATGCGCTCGCAGATGCAGGGCGACCAGTCGACCTCGCCCGAGGCCGAGAAACCGGCGCAGGCCAGGAAAAAGAAGACCTCCAAGGGACATTGAGCAAGCGCCGGGCTCGCTTGCCGGCGCAAACCTGTGCCTGCGCCGAAAGTCCCTCCGGGCAGGCGGGCTCGGCCGTGGAAAACACGGCCTGCCGCGGCTTCCAGCGGTGGCTTGCGTGGTCCAGGGGGCGGGAGTAGGGTCGGGGTTGCCAAGGAGCACCCGCTCCATGGCTCACTGACCTGAAACATGCGCCCATATCCCCCCGCACTTTGGTCCTGTTCCGCGTTCACGCGTACGGGACGTGGGCGCGCGCGCTTCATCCGCCCGCGGGCGTGCCGATCACGCGCCCGCTCATCTCGCGAGGAGGTCGGATCATGTTCGAAAACCAGCAGCGTGACGATGTCGAAGCATTCATGAAGGCCGACGCCGAGTTCCGTCGGCTCTATCAGCACCACCGCGAACTCAAGAGCAAGGTCCACGACGCCGAGATCGGCGTGCTCCCCCTGGACGATTTCACCTTGGCCGGCATGAAGAAGGAAAAGCTGTACGCCAAGGAACGCCTGCAACGCATGTGGGATGCACGCGTCCCGCAGATGCACTGAACCCCCGTTTCCCATCGCGGCCCCGGCCCTTCCGAACGAAGCGCCGGGGCCGCGCGCTTTCCGCAGTAGCCCATTCCCGACGCAAGGCGCTCGCCGGCTTGCGCGGCGCCTCGGTTATCATCCGTCCCCCAGCCAGCGCCCTGTGCGCGGCCTTTCGACGGAGACGCCATGACGGTTCACCAAAGCGTGCTGGAACTGATCGGGCGCACCCCGATGGTGCAGGCCCAGCGCCTCGACACGGGTGTGTGCGAGTTGTTCCTCAAGCTCGAAAGCGCCAACCCCGGCGGTTCGATCAAGGACCGCATCGGCCTGTCGATGATCGAGGGTGCCGAGCGCGCCGGGAAGATCAAGCCCGGCGCCACGCTGGTCGAGGGCACCGCCGGCAACACCGGCCTGGGGCTGGCGCTGGTGGCGCAGGCCAAGGGCTACCGGCTGATCCTGGTGGTGCCGGACAAGATGAGCCGCGAGAAGATCTTCAACCTCAAGGCGATGGGTGCCGAAGTGGTGCTGACCCGTTCGGATGTCGCCAAGGGCCATCCGGAGTACTACCAGGACATGGCCGAGCGGATCGCCCGCGAGACCCCCGGCGCCTACTTCATCAACCAGTTCGGCAACCCGGACAACCCGCGCGCGCACATCCAGACGACCGGACCGGAAATCCTCGAGCAGATGGACGGGCGCGTCGATGCGGTGGTGGTCGGCTGCGGTTCCTCCGGCACCATGACCGGCCTGTCGCAGTTCTTCGCCGAGCATTCGCCGCATACCGAGATCGTGCTCGCCGATCCGGTCGGCTCGATCCTGGCGCAATACATCAACGAGGGCACCTTGTCGGACAAGTCGGCCAGCTGGATGGTCGAGGGCATCGGCGAGGACTTCCTGCCGACCATCAGCGACTTCTCGCGGGTGAAGAAGGCCTACGCCATCTCCGATCGCGAGAGCTTCCTGACCGCCCGCGAACTGCTGGCCAAGGAGGGCGTGCTGGGCGGCTCCTCCACCGGCACGCTGGTCGCCGCGGCGCTCAAGTACTGCCGCGAGCAGGCGTCGCCCAAGCGCGTGGTGACGCTGGTCTGCGACACCGGCAACAAGTACCTGTCTAAGATGTACAACGACTACTGGATGCTCGACAACGGCTTCATCAAGCGCGAGCAGCACGGCGACCTGCGCGACCTGCTGCTGCGCCCGTTCGCCCAGCGCGACACCGTGGTGGTCGGCCCGAACGAGCTGCTGATGACGGCCTACACGCGCATGAAGCTGTACGACGTCTCGCAGTTGCCGGTGATGGACGGCACTCAGCTGGTCGGCATCCTGGACGAGTCGGACGTGCTGATGCACGTGCACGCCAACGAAGTGCGTTTCCGCGACCCGGTTTCCACCGCGATGATCACCTCGCTCAACAAGCTCGACGTGCATTCGCCGATCGAGGCGCTGCTGCCGGTGTTCGAGCGCGGGCACGTGGCGATCGTGGTCGACGGCGAGCAGTTCCTCGGCCTGATCACCCGCATCGACCTGTTGAACTACCTGCGCCGCAAGGTGCACTAAGCGCAGTCGCGACGCCGTCTTCGCGAAACCGTAACTACCCTCCATCCTCGCTCCGAAGGAAGCCTGACCCATGTGTGGAATCGTTGCCGCCACCGCCCAGCGCGACGTCGCGCCGCTGCTGATCGCGGGCCTGAAGGCGCTCGAATACCGCGGCTACGATTCGGCCGGGCTGGCCGTGCTCGATGACGACGCCATCCGCCGCGTACGCGCCAAGGGCAAGGTGCGCGAGATGGAGGCGCTCTACCTGGCCGACCCGCTGCGCGGCGGCACCGGCATCGCGCACACCCGCTGGGCCACCCATGGCGTGCCGAACGAAGCCAATGCGCACCCGCACATGGTCGGGCGCGTGGCGCTGGTGCACAACGGCATCATCGAGAACTACGCCAGCCTGCGCGAACAGTTGCAGTCGCGTGGCCACGTATTCACCTCCGAGACCGACACCGAGGTCATGGCCGCGCTGATCGAGGAGCGCATCGCCGGGGGCGTGGGGCTGCGCGAAGCGGTGCTTGCCACCGCGCGTTCGCTCGAAGGCGCCTATGCCATCGCGGTGATCAGCCGCGACGAGCCCGGCCACGTCGTCGGTGCCCGCCGCGGCGCGCCGCTGCTGGTTGGCGTCGGCATTGGCGAGAACTTCCTCGGTTCCGATGCCCAGGCGCTGATCCAGGTGACCAACCGCATGGTCTACCTGGACGAGGACGACGTAGTGGAGATCACCCGCGACAGCGTGCAGGTCTACGGCCTGGACGGCGCGCCGGTGGAGCGCGCGGTGCACCAGAGCGAGCTGTCGACCGACGCGGTCGAGCGCGGCGAATACCGCCACTACATGCAGAAGGAAATCCACGAGCAGCCGCGCGCGGTCAATGACACGCTGGAGGCGCGCATCGGCCCGCACGGCGTGCTGCCGAACATCTTCGGTGTGGGCGGCGACGAGCTGCTGGCCAAGGCCCGGGGCATCCACATCATCGCCTGCGGCACCAGCTACCACGCCGGCCTGGTCGCCAGGTACTGGATCGAGGAGTACGCGCGGCTGCCGGTCAGCGTCGAGGTGGCGAGCGAATACCGCTACCGGGACACGGTGGTGCCCGACGGCACCCTGTTCGTGGCCATCTCGCAGTCCGGCGAAACCGCCGACACGTTGGCGGCGATGCGCGAAGCGCGCCGGCGCGGCTATCTCGCCACGCTGGCGATCTGCAACGTGCCCGAATCCTCGGTGGTGCGCGAGGCCGACCTCAAGCTGATGACCCGCGCCGGCCCGGAGATCGGCGTGGCCTCGACCAAGGCCTTCACCACCCAGCTCGCTGCGCTTGCCCTGTTGTGCCTCAGGCTCGCCGAGCAGCGCGGACTGGAGCGGGACCGCTACGCCGACCTGTGCGCACAGCTGGCGCACCTGCCGCGTGCGATCGAGGAAGCCCTCAAGCTGGAGCCGCAGATCGCCGAACTGGCGGCGTTGTTCGTGCCGCTGGAGCATGCGCTGTTCCTCGGCCGCGGCGCGCAGTATCCGGTCGCGCTGGAAGGCTCGCTCAAGCTCAAGGAAATCTCCTACATCCATGCCGAGGCGTACCCGGCCGGCGAACTCAAGCACGGTCCGCTGGCGCTGGTCGACGAGGCCATGCCGGTGGTCGCGGTGGCGCCCAACGGGCCGCTGCTGGACAAGCTCAAGTCCAACCTGCAGGAAGTGCGAGCCCGCGGCGGGCGCCTGATCGTCTTCGCCGACGAAAGCGCGCCGATGGACACCGGCAACGCCACCGGCACGACACTTCGCATCGAAAGCGGCGGTACCTTCATCGCCCCGGCGGTGTTCACCGTCCCGCTGCAATTGCTCGCCTACCACGTCGCCGTGCTGCGCGGCACGGACGTCGACCAGCCGCGCAACCTGGCCAAGTCGGTGACGGTGGAATAGTTTCCAACGGGGGTGTCCTGCGATACTGCGTGGAGATCATCACCCCACAGCTTTGGCAGCCCCAAATTTCATGTCAGCATCGAGAGCTCGCCGCGGCGATCGTTAGAAATAGAGATGAATTGGGACACAGCTTCAAAGCTATCGCCGAGGAGTTAAACCAAGCGGGTCTAGTAAGTCCTAGGGGAGTGCCCTTCTACGCTACGTTAGTCCACTCGATATATCGAAAATGGCGCGCCAAGGACGTGCGCGAGCGCAGGAAGGCTCGGTTCTCGATCACGTACGTAACGGTGCATAAAGAATCCATGCACCATGAAATTTCAAAGGACAGGGGTTGATGTATTACGAAACCGCCAAGCTGCCAGAAAAGCCGGCTGAGGCATCGGCGAAGTTCACCGTATACCTGGTCGGAGATAGCGAGGAGCGGTATGTTTACTGCCCTGTCCGCGGGCGGGCCTATAAGGTCGATGGCAAACCGGAGGAAATTGTCCGCCAATGGTGGCTCTATCGCCTGCGCGACCATTACGGCTACCAGTTTAGCCAGATTGGCGTCGAGGTGCCCGTCAAGGTCGGTGCTACGGAAGCAAAAAAGAAGGCCGACATAGTTGTATACAAAGACTCGACAAAACGGATTCCTCGGATTTTCGTCGAAGTAAAGAAGCCAGATCGCAAGGACGGTGTAGACCAGCTAGAGGTCTATATGAATGCGACTGGCTGCAGGTTGGGGCTCTGGAGTAATGGCGCCCCGCCCCATGTATATTTACTCCGAGTCGAACCAAAGGAGGGGGAGGAGGAAGCTAGTTGGCGCGAGTTAAGGAACATCCCTTCTGCTGGCGAAGACATTTCGTCTGTAGACAAACCAATAACTCGTAAGCAACTGGAGCCGGTAAGCGATTTTCTGAGCATTCTTCGTGAATGCGAGGATCATATTAAGGCGCATGAGGGCATCAATGTATTTGACGAGATATTCAAGCTCATTTTTGCAAAGCTATACGACGAGCGACGAAATTTAAAGAATGACAACTCGCCTGCAAAGTTTCGCGTGGGCGCGCTTGAGTCGGCTGCGGATGCTCGAGTTCGTATAAACAAGCTGTTTGTTGATGCCAGGGCTCAATGGCAAGGGGTATTTGCTCCCGGTGAGGAGCTCAATCTGAGCGATGAGACGCTAGCTTTTTGCGTCTCTGCTTTACAAAAAGCCTATCTCCTGAAATCAGACGCCGATGTTCTAGGTGCTGCATTCGAAGTAATGGTTAACCCAACCATGAAGGGAGACAAAGGACAGTATTTCACTCCCAGGCACGTCATCAATCTGTGCATCGACGTCCTTGATCCGACGGAAACAGAGACGATATTCGACCCCGCTTGTGGTAGCGGTGGCTTTCTAGTGTCTGCAATGGACCACGTCTTCAAGCAAATCCGATCGGAACGAGATGACGAGAGTGAAATTCTCGAAAATCAAAAGGATTACGCGACCAATAACGTCTTCGGCATGGACTATGACCCGATGATCGCTAAGGTCGCCAAAGCATACATGCTGATATGGGGTGACGGGAGGTCCAATATCAGCGTGGGCGATGGCCTGAATGATAATAATTGGTCAGATGACGCGCGGGCCAAATTCCAGGTACTCAACGGCGTTCGACGCGAACACCGCAAGTTCGACATCATTGCCACGAACCCACCATTTGCCGGTGATATTTCCGCTGATGATACTCTGTCCCGCTACAGGCTCGCCTTCAAGACTGATGCTAGTGGCAGAACAAAACGCCTAAAAAAGGTATCGCGTGACGTGCTGTTTTTAGAACGTTGCTTGGACTCGCTCGCGCCTGGAGGGCGAATGGCGATTGTGTTACCGAGAGGCATCTTCAAGAATTATACCGATGAGAGAGTTCGGCGCTTTCTAATGGAGCGTGCGAAGGTTAAGGCGGTTGTGAGTCTTACCGGTTCGATGTTCAAACCTTTTACCAACACGAAAACGTGCGTTCTATTCATTGAGCGTCGACAACACGATATCGTTGATGTCTCGAAGGCAAAAAAAGATGGGCCAATCCTATTTGCAGTGTCCGAGATACCCGGCAAGGACCAAAGCGGAAAGCTAGTGCGGAACGCAAAGGGTGAGATCATTTCTGACTTGGGCGAAATTGCTAAGTACTTGAAGAAAAACTTGGCCTGGGGAGGTAAGTGATGGCCCTTGTTACTAAACGCCCATTTGTCGATACGCTCCTTGATCTCAAGAGCGACGAGGACGGTGTTGTATTACAGAACCATATTCTTGAGCCTGAATATCATCAGGACTTGTACCGCCTTGCCTGTGAAAACGCGAAAGCTAGCAGTGGTGCTTTCCAACTCGGGGACACCGCGAGAGTGCAGCGTGCGCCGAATAGAGGACGCCAGCCTGATTATGTCGACGACGAGACCGACCCTGAAACGCTGAAGTTTCAGGGTATGCTGGATCATTACGGACATATTGTTGATGGCTCCCAAACAACGAACGTTTGCGCGCTCAAATCAGTTTCCGTTAGATGGGGGTATGTTGACTTCGGTGTTGCTCGGGCAGTTTCCAAGGACTTTTTCGATAAGCACAAAGATAAATGTGGCGTAAGGAAGCACGACCTGCTGATTAATTCCACGGGAGATGGAACTATAGGTAGGGTGGCTATTTACAATAAAGAATTCCCGGCGCTCGTGGACGGGCACATAACGATTGTGCGCTTCAAGCAGCCTCACTATGCCTGGTATGCGGCGGCCTATCTGCTGAGCGAGCAGGGGCAGCGCCAAATTTATCGGTACATCAATGGATCCAGTGGACAGGTGGAAATTTATCCACAGGATATTTCTCGTCTATGGATACCGGCGAAAACGGAACCTGTAGTGAAGGAAATTGCGAAAAAGTTCCAGAAGGCCATCAGCAAATACGAGGAGTTCGAAGTCGAGATGACCTCAATGCTGGCGATGGCGTGATGCCGGAGGACGATGCACTTCAGTCGAGCGCGCTCTTGGCATCGTCGTGTAGCATCATCTCGATGGTCGTTCAGTTTTCAAGCATCCGTCTCCGCGCGGTGGCTTGAAGGTACCTCCTAAGCATCTTTTGCCGACCGACCGTAGTCGGCACGTCCTGCGAATCGCTCGGACCAGTGGGGATGGAGCGAAGCCGACCGTGAATCAGACCGAGGTACGGTTACGATTGATGAAGCTGAGGGAGATATTCGACCTTAGCGTCGGGGCATACGCTCTGCTCACAGAAGAGCCTGCTCGCAGTGAACTATCGAAATACACCGTTAGGTACAACGATCTTGGGGCCTTCCAGGCCACGAAAAGTGATCCGACGCCCGAAGGGTGGAGGTTGACCTATCAGATTCAATTCCGTGACGCCGACTATCGCCAGGCGGCCCAGGCATTGGTCGAACGTTCAAAGCGGCAGGCGATCATCGAGAGCTTCGCCCTCATTCGCGAGTACTCCAAGGACACACCGGCGTGGGCAGAGATGTCGCAAGAGGCGTGGTTCTACTTCACGATGTTCTATCGCAACGCGGTGGCGCACAACGGTCGGTGGCAGTTTTCCGCCAAAGATAGAGCAAAGCTTCCAATTACCTTCATGAACATTCGGATCGAAGAATCCATGGACGGCGAGAGCATCGATGGGTTTCTAAATCTATGGAAAGCTCGGCAGCTGCTGGCGAAGATGGAACGCTTCGTCATTGGCGATCGCAATTTGACCTAGCTGCAACCTAACGGATTGCCTGGGACGATCAGACAACGAGGTCAGGTTTCGGCATCTTTGAGGACCTCCCAAATCTTGCACTCGAGCCCGGAGCAAATGCGTTCCAGCGTATCCAGCTGCAAGTTCTTCTCTCCTCGCTCGATCGCGCTGTAGTAGGTGCGGTGCATTTGGATGTGATCGGCGTAGCTTTCCTGGCTGAAGCCGGCTGCTTTCCGGCGTACGCGCAGCGCTTCCCCTAGTTGCTTCAGCAGGTGGTCGGTCATCCTCCCACCGTAGGTTTCCGCCCCTTTTAGCACTACAGATCTATAGGTAGACTACTTATAGATTCCATAGGGGCATGGCTATGCGTAGGTGTGCGGCAAGTTTGGCGGTCCTTTTCCTAGCCTTGAGCGGCGTTGGCGGATGTACGAACAACGGCGACTCGGAAGCTAAGACTGCAAGCCACGAATCGGAACACCCCGAAGCAGTGGATGCCCAAGCCGCTGCGGACGGAGCAGCTATGGCAGCGCGTGGCGCCATCGATAGTCAAACCGCCAGCGACCAGGATGTGCCCGCCGTAGGGAAATGGATCACCGACGAGGGCTCGGGATCGCTAGATGTTGCCGCCGAGAGCGGGCTATACAGCGCAACAATCACGGTGGCCTCCGACGAAGGAGCCACGGCTGACCTAACCGGACCGTTAAGCAGGCAAAGGGATGGGACCTATCTGCTCAAGAACGAGGATGGAACCTGCTCAGCCTCCATTCGCTTTGCGGACGCAACCACGGCTGTCGTGAGCGGCGATAACGGCGGCTGCGATGGCGCCGGAACTACGCTGAATGGCACGTATTACAAGGGACCACATGCGAAGCCGTCTGCGGTAGCACGTGCGGTTGACAACGACGCTGCCAGCGAACCAGTCGCCACCGAATCAGCCGCAGATGAGGTCGGCCCAACAATCAAAGGTGTCCGACTCGGGCAGGCAGCCGCTTCCGTCCAGGCTTCCGTACTGAAAGCGATAGAGGCGGACGAGTCGAGCCTGCCCGAAGCCAAGCGTCTCAGCCACTCCATACAGGACGACAGCACGTTGCGTGCAGCTGCCTACACGGGAGGGGCCATGTCGGCGGAACAACTGGATGCCGCCAACGCTGCTCACCAAAAGGCGATCGGGGCGTTTGGTTGCGACCCCCAGCCAATCTTGGATCGCAACCGCGATATTTCAGGCGGGCGCTGGATGTTGTTCGGCGCCCCGGATACCGGACGTTGCGTGGTCGCCATCCACTTTGGATCCAACCAAACCGTTGATTGGTACCGGATAGACCAGGACGCAGCCGATTTGCTATTCGGAGCCGGACGAACGTCCGTCGACCAGTTCTACCAGGCCCTCATCGACAACTATTCGATCCCGTCGCTCGACGTGAGCAAGAAGCCGATCTTCTCCGAGCAGAACGGCGATCTTCTCGCCACGGATGAATCAGCCTCGTACGAAAGCCCGGACGGGTGGCGGATCGAGCTTGCAGGGAAGACGCTTACCGTCATCTCGCTTGCGCCAGCCTCCAAGCGCTTCAACTAGGTTGCGGGCATCCGGAAGGGCAAGCGAATGACCGCACTCCACTTGCGCGTCTTCAGGCCAGCGCTACTTACGCGCCAGCTCCTTCGTCAAGTCGATCAGCGCGAAGCACCCCTTGCCGTCGTAAACAACGGGTACTTCCTTGCCGGGGAGCTTCTTCAAGAGCGCGACGAGCTTTTCGGTCGAAATGGTCGCTCCGGTACTGGACGCGGCTTTGAAGTGATCAGAAAGCTTCATGCGATCCATCCACACGCCTTGCGGCTTCTGCTACAAGCTGACGGATCAACTCCGAAGGGCTGACCGACCGAGCCAGGCTCAGCCGCATAAGCTCGACATCTAGCTGCTGATCCAGGCGGAAGTGCCTCGTCTTCACCAGTCGCTGGACACTTGCTTTTTCCATAGTGGGTACGTCTCGCTTGATGGCAGATAGTCGGGTGTCTTAGTTAGGTACCGTGCGATCGCATCCACGCTGCCGTCTGGGCGGATTGGTTCAATGCGGAAGGAGTTCAAGCGTAGAGGACGGTACTGACCAGCCCGCCGGAAAGAGTTCAAGTCTCGGCGAAGCCACTTGCTTCGTATCCCCTCGCATAGCCAATCCCCATAGGGCTGTGGCAACGCCAGTAGGCCGTGGTAGTGATAGTGACCACCAGGCGAGCGCTCGACGACGTAGTCGTAGTCGATCTTCGGATGCACATGGTACGGAAGGCAGCGTTGCACTCGGTGCATGAAGTGCTGGTCCCAGAACACGCGCATACAGTCCGAGCTTGCGAACTTGGCGCTGCGCACGTACGTCGATAGGGTGACGGCGAGGACAGCGTTGCCGTCTGCCAGATAGGCGTTGTACTTCGTGCTCAACAGTTCTCTTGTTTTCATTTGGTTCTTTCCTTTCTTTTTTTTAGGCAGCACTTCGCTTTAAGCGGTTGGCACCCAACCGCTTGGGTTATCGACCATGGGACTTACACACCCAACAAAGGCAACGCCGTGGTGATTCTTCTAGTTGTCCGGAACGCCCACGTATTTAGGTGGCGCGTTACGGCACGGGCGGCTGTTCATCCGGGGGCGCGGGAGGGGGTTATCTAGCCGCCAACACAGGTTATGCGTCCCGGGACCCAAAGTGGGGCAGGGCGAGGCAGGGCGAGGCAGGGCGAGGCAGGGCGAGGCA
>NZ_FOXL01000004.1 GCF_900115705.1 Frateuria terrea | reverse complement strand
CGCCGCAGCGATCGCACCATACCCGTCGGCGCGGCACCACGAGCACGACCCGAAGCGCAAACAGCGGAAGGTCACGCACCCGGCGAACGGTCGTCTCATGGACCTGCCGGCATCGGTTGCCGCAATGCGCGCAATGCATCGTTTTGGCGGACGGCTTCAGGTGGATCATCACCGTGCGGCTCTCGCCCTCCGGCCACACGACCCGCTCCACCCGGTATCCCTTCCAGCCACCCAGCGCCTCGATCGTCTTCCGATCCAGCATGGAACGTCCCTTAGACCTCTCTCGAAAGGTCTAAGTTATCGATGCTAGGGAAAACGCTCCACGGAAACCTGCGAAGAACCTTTTTTTTGCGTCGCACTGCTTCGACCAGTGACGGGCTGCGACGACAGGGCTGAAGCCGAAGCTGCGGGTTTTGCTACGATCCCACCGATCCCCCGCAAGGCACGCCCGTGACCGCGCAAAACCCCTTCACCGACTTCGAGACCCTGGGCCGCCAGGTTTGGGAGGCATGGAGCCGCCAGTGGGCCGGACCCGCCGCGCCGCCGGCGGCCAACGCATCCTTGCCGGGCGTCGAGGGCCTCAAGAGCTATCTCGACTGGATGCAGCAGACCGCCGCCATGGCCGGGCAGGGCGGCCACGTTTCCCCGCCATCGCCTTTCGCCGGTTGGACCATGCCTGGCATGGGTACGCCACCGATGGGCCTCGACGCCCTGCGCAGCCTGCTCGGCACGCCGGCCTTCGGCCCTGGCCGCGAGCAGCAGGCCCAGCAGCAGGCGCTCATGCGCGCGCTGCTGGATCACCAGCAGGCGAACGCGCGCTACCAGGAACTGCTCGCCCGTGCGCAGGCCCAGGGTACGCAGCGCGTGCAACGCAAGCTGGCCGAGCCCGGCTTCCAGGTCGATTCGCTCAAGGCCATGTACGACCTGTGGGTCGACGCGCTGGAAGATGCCTACGCAGAGATCGCCCTGTCGGACGAGTTCCGCGAAGCCTACGCTGCGCAGGGCAACACGCAGATGCGCGTGCGCCAGTTGCAGCAGCAGCAGGTGGAACAGTGGTGCCGCGACGCTGGCCTTCCGACCCGCAGCGAAGTGGCCACACTTGGCCAGCGGCTGCAGGAACTGCGCCGCGACGTGCGCCGCATGCAAGCTGCGAAAGAAGCGGTTGCCGCCACATCCGCCGCGGCAAAGGCCGTAAAGACGGCCAAGCGCCGTGCTTCCGCCAAGCCTGCCGGCAGCACCATGGACAGGCCTGCCACCAGGGCAGCCACCCGCCGCGCACCGCGCAAGCCGCGCTGAGGACCATCATGCACACCCCGTGGCCCGCGGACCCTACCCGGATCCTCGAAGAAGTCGCCGCCTTCCAGCGCAAGCTCGCCGCCGGTGCGGTGAACCTGCAAAGCCTGGCGGAACCCGGCTATGCCGGTACCCCGCGGGAACTGGTCTACCGCGAGGACAAGCTCACGCTCTGGCGCATGCGCGCAGAGCATCCGCCGACCTCCAGGACACCCTTGCTGATCGTCTACGCGCTGGTCAATACGGTATGGATGACAGACCTTCAGACCGACCGCTCGCTGGTGCGAAACCTGCTCGCCCAGGGCGAGGACGTGTACCTGATCGACTGGGGCTACCCGGACGGTGCCGACCGCTGGCTCACGCTGGAGGACTATATCGACGGCTATCTCGACCGCTGCGTCGACGTGGTGCGCGCGCAGGCGGGCGTGGCGGCGATCGACCTGCTCGGTATCTGCCAGGGCGGCGCGTTCTCCCTGTGCTACGCGGCGCTGCACCGGGAAAAGGTCCGCAACCTGATAACCATGGTCACGCCGGTCGACTACCACACGCCGGACAACATGCTCTCGCACTGGGCACGCGACATCGATGTGGACCTGTTCGTCGACACGCTGGGCAACATCCCGGCGGCGCTGATGAACTGGGTCTACCTCACCCTCAAACCCGTGCGCCTGCTGCAACAGAAATACGTGAACCTGGTTCAGATCCTGGACAATCCGCGGGAGCTGGAGAACTTCCTGCGCATGGAACGCTGGATCTTCGACTCGCCCGACCAGGCCGGCGAGGCGTTCCGCGAGTTCGTCAAGGCATTCTTCCAGGCCAACAAACTGGTCAGGGGCGGGCTCTCGATCGGCGGCAAACCCGTCGAACTGGCGAACATCACCCAGCCGGTGCTCAACATCTACGCCGAGCAGGATCATCTGGTGCCGCCGGATGCATCGCGCGCACTGGGCCACCACATCGGCAGCGGCGACTATACGGAACTGGCGTTCAAGGGCGGCCATATCGGCATCTACGTCTCTGGCCGCGCCCAGCGCGAAGTACCGCCCGCCATCCACCGCTGGCTGCGCGAGCACGGGTGACCGCAGGGCGGGTCGGGCCTGCCAGGTCATCATCGCAAGCCCAATGGTCGGCTGAAGCCCACCCTACGCAGCGTGTGCGTTGACGCATGCTAGGCTTTTCGATCATTCCCCGTGATTGCACGCTTATGAACACCTCGACCGAACCGGATCGCGAGCACGACACCATCCGCGCCGTGCAGTGGCGCGGCGATCGCCTGTGCCTGCTCGACCAGCGGCTGCTGCCCGGTGAGGAACGCTGGATCGAATGCCGCGATGCCGACCAGGTGACGCAGGCGATCCGCGACCTTGCGGTGCGCGGCGCACCGGCGATCGGCATTGCTGCCGCCTGGGGCGTTGTGCTGGCGGCACAGCAAGGCGCGCCGCTGGATCCGGTGCTGGCCATGCTGCGGGCCGCACGGCCGACCGCGGTCAACCTGATGTGGGCGCTCGATCGCATGAAGGCGCGCATCGTCGCGGGCGTGGGCGCCGCCGCGCTCGAGCGCGAAGCGCAGGCGATCCAGGACGAGGATCTGGCCGCCAACCGCCACATGGGCGAGCTGGGCGCCGCGCTGATCGCGCCCGGCTCGGGCGTGCTGACCCATTGCAACACCGGCTCGCTGGCCACCGCCGGCTACGGGACTGCACTGGGCGTCATCCGCGCGGGGGTCGCAGCCGGGCGGATCGACGAGGTGTTCGCCGGCGAGACACGTCCCTGGCAGCAGGGCGCGCGCCTGACCATGTACGAGCTGATCCGCGACAAAATTCCTGCGCACCTGATCGCCGACTCGGCGGCCGCGCACCTGATGCGCTCGGGCAAGGTGCAATGGGTGATCGTGGGTGCGGACCGGATCGCGGCCAACGGCGATACCGCCAACAAGATCGGCACCTACCAACTGGCCATCGCCGCGCGCCACCACGGCGTGAAGTTCATGGTGGTGGCCCCGTCCTCGACGGTGGACATGGCCACGCCCAACGGCGAGGCAATCGAGATCGAGCTGCGCCACGCCGACGAGCTGCTGTCCACCGGCGGGCGCCGTACGGTGGTCGAGGGCGCGCAGGCCTGGAACCCGGTGTTCGATGTCACCCCCGCGGAGCTGATCGACGCGATCGTCACCGAGCGCGGGGTGATCGAACGGCCGAACGAGCCGGTCATGCAGGCGGTCTTCGGCCGGTGAGATTGCGCCGCGAGATCGGCATGTTCGCCATCGGTGGCGTGCTCGGCCTGGTCGTCGACGCCGGCACCGTGCAGGCGCTGGTCGTATGGGGCGGCTGGAATCCCTACCTGGCGCGAGTGCTTTCGTTTTTGCTGGCGGCCACGGTGACCTGGGCCTGGAACCGCCGGCATACCTTCGCCCATCGCGACAGTGGCCATTCGGCCGCCGCCGAATGGCTGCACTGGCTCGCGCTGATGGGCGTGGGTGCATGCGTCAACTACGCCATCTACGCGGCGCTCCTGCTGGCCTTCGAACCGCTGCGGCGGTGGCCTGCATTGCCCGCCGCGGCCGGGTCGGCGGTCGCGGCGCTGGTCAATTTTTCGACGGCGCGCGGCGTGCTTTTCCGTCGGCCAAAACGTGCCGTCTAACGTCTTGTTTTAAAAGACAAAAATAAGGGCTTTCCTGGCGCATTCGTGGTACAATTTCACGATTGCTTGAGGGCCGCGCAACCGCGTGCACGAAGCGCGGGCTGCGCGGCCTTTTTTGGTTCCATGGAAGCCGACTGGGAAGCCGATTGATGGCAGAACTCGCCAAAGAAGTCATCCGCGTCAACATCGAAGACGAGATGCGCCAGAGCTACCTCGATTACGCCATGAGCGTGATCGTGGGACGCGCCCTCCCTGACGTACGCGATGGCCTGAAGCCCGTGCATCGCCGGGTTCTGTTTGCGATGAACGAACTGGGCAACGCCTGGAACAAGCCGTACAAGAAGTCCGCCCGCGTGGTCGGCGACGTGATCGGTAAGTACCACCCGCACGGAGACGCGTCCGTCTACGACGCGATCGTGCGCATGGCCCAGCCGTTCTCGCTGCGCTACATGCTGGTCGATGGCCAGGGCAACTTCGGTTCGGTCGACGGCGACAATGCCGCGGCGATGCGTTACACCGAGGTGCGCATGTCGCGCCTTACCCACGAGCTGCTGGCGGACATCGACAAGGAAACGGTCGACTTCGGGCCGAACTACGACGAGAGCGAAAGCGAACCGCTGGTGCTGCCCACGCGCGTACCGAACCTGCTGATCAACGGTTCGGCCGGCATCGCGGTGGGTATGGCCACCAACGTTCCGCCGCACAACCTCAACGAGGTGATCGCCGGCACCATCGCGCTGATCGACGAGCCTTCGCTCTCGGTCGATGAGCTGATGCAGTACATCCCGGGGCCCGATTTCCCGACAGCCGGCATCATCAACGGCGCCGCCGGCATCGTCGAGGCCTACCGCACCGGCCGCGGCCGCATCCTCGTGCGGGCCCGCACGGAGATCGAGACCGAGGCCAACGGCCGCGAGACGATCCTCGTCCACGAGCTGCCGTATCAGGTGAACAAGGCCCGGCTGATCGAGAAGATCGCCGAGCTGGTCAAGGAGAAGAAGCTCGAGGGCATCAGCGAACTGCGCGACGAGTCCGACAAGGACGGCATGCGCATCGTGATCGAGGTGCGCCGCGACGCGATGGCCGACGTGGTGCTCAACAACCTGTTCCTGCAGACGCAGCTGCAGGTGACGTTCGGCATCAACATGGTGGCGTTGCTGGACGGCCAGCCGCGCCTGCTGAACCTCAAGGAGATCCTCGAGGCCTTCATCCGCCACCGCCGCGAGGTGGTGACCCGGCGCACCATCTTCGATCTGCGCAAGGCGCGCGCCCGCGCGCACATCCTCGAAGGCCTGACCGTCGCGCTGGCCAACATCGACGAGATGATCGAGCTGATCAGGAACTCCGCCTCGCCGGCCGAGGCGCGCGAGCGGATGCTTGCGCGCAAGTGGCAGCCGGGCATGGTCGGCACGTTGCTGGCCGCCGCGGGCGCCGAAGCCTCGCGGCCGGAGGACATGGACCCGCGCGATGGCCTGAAGTCCGATGGCTACCAGCTCTCGGACGTGCAGGCACAGGAAATCCTGGCGATGCGCCTGCACCGCCTGACTGGGCTGGAGCAGGAGAAGCTTTCCGACGAGTACCGGCAGATCCTGGAGACCATCCGCGGCCTGATCGAGATTCTCGAAAACCCGGAAGTGCTGCTGAAGTTGATCCGCGAGGAACTGGAGGTCATCAAGGCCGAATACGGCGACGCGCGCCGTACCGAGATCCAGCACTCGCAGGAGGACCTGAACGTCCTCGACCTGATCGCGCCGGAAGACATGGTGGTCACGCTATCGCACACCGGCTACGTCAAGCGCCAGCCGGCCAGCACCTATCGCGCGCAGAAGCGCGGCGGCAAGGGGCGCTCGGCCTCCGCGCTGAAGGACGAGGATTTCGTCGAGCAGCTGTGGGTGGTCAACACCCACGACACGCTGTTGACCTTCACCAGCACCGGCCGCGTCTACTGGCTCAAGGTCTACCAGATGCCCGAAGCGGGCCCCGGCGCCCGCGGCAAGCCGATGGTCAACCTGCTGCCGTTGGGCGAGGGCGAGAAGGTGCAGGCGGTGCTGCCGATCCGCGAGTACAGCCCCGAGTGCTACGTGTTCTTCGCCACCAAGGGCGGCACGGTGAAGAAGACGCCGCTCACCGAATTCGCCTTCCAGCTGCAGCGCGGCAAGATCGCGATCAACCTGGATGAGGGCGATGCGCTGGTCGACGTGGCGATCACCAACGGCAACAGCGACATCCTGCTGTTCGCCTCCAACGGCAAGGTCAACCGCTTCGACGAGAACACCGTGCGCTCGATGGGCCGTACCGCCACGGGCGTGCGCGGCATGCGCCTGGCCGACGGTGCCGAAGTGGTTTCGCTGATCGTGGCCGCCGAGGGCGACATCCTCACCGCCACCGAACGCGGCTATGGCAAACGCACGCCGCTGGAGGAGTTCACCAAGAAGGGTCGCGGCACCCAGGGCATGATCGGCATCCAGTGTTCCGAGCGCAACGGCCCACTGGTCGCCGCGGTGCAGGCCACCGAAGGGCACGAGCTGATGTTGATCTCCAACCAGGGCACGCTGGTACGCACCCGCGTCGGGGGGATCTCCCAGCTTGGCCGCAATACCCAGGGCGTCACCCTGATCCGCCTGCCGGCCGATGAAAGCCTGGTCAGCGTAGTGAGGCTCGATGCCGAGGAAGGCAACGGCGAAGATGCAGAGCTGGGCGAAGGCGTTGCCCCGGAAGGCCCGACGCCGGTCCAGGAAGGAACGGGCGAAGCCTGACCAGTCGGTCGCAAAAAGCCCCGGGTTACCGGGGCTTTTTTTATTATGGAGGACGCCGCTCGGCCGCGATGCTAACGCCGATCGAGCGAGTATTTTCCGGGCCCCGTGACGTACAACAGCAACAGGCCGCCCATGATGGCGAGGTTCTTGTAGAAATTGATCGCGTTGGCCATGCGGTCGGCACCGGCCATCGTCCAGAAGTGATGCCCGATCAGCGCCGTCCCTAGCGTATACAGGGCGAGCAGCAAGGCCAGCGGCCGCGTGTAGAAGCCGAGCACGAGCGCCAATCCAACGAAGAACTCCATAAGGACGACCACGGCCGCCACCAGCGTGGGGAGCGGCAGGCCCTGGCTCGCCATGTAGGCGGCCGTCCCGGAGAAATCGGTCAGCTTGCTCCAGCCGAACAGGACGAACAGGGCCATCATCAGGATGCGGGCCAGCAGGAGCAGCCCGTCGTCGTACTTGCTGGAATACGAGTCATGCATGGCAGCTTTCCTCCTTGCGATCGGGTTGTGTGCGGAGCAGGTGTTGCGGGTGTCGCGTACTACGGAAAGTCCTCGTCGCTTCGACTCGCGCGCAACCGGCGCAGAGGATGGTGCGGGTCAGCCCATCGTTGCCGGCGTATCGGTGCCTGGCGTAAGTGCCTGCAGCATCGCCTCGGCTGTGGATACGCGGAATTCCCCCGGTGCCTCGACGTGCAATTGGCGCACGACTCCGTGTTCGGCGTACAGCGCGAAGCGGCGGGCGCGCACGCCCATGCCGTAGGCGGTGCCATCGAACTCCAGGCCCAGCGCGCGCGTGAAGCTTCCGTTGCCGTCAGCCAGGAGCCTGAGGCCTTGCGGCACCTGTTGGATGGCCGCCCACGCCTGCATGACGTAGGCATCGTTCACGGCCATGCCGAACACCTCGATGCCGCGTTCGCGAAAGTCGCGGAAATGCTGCACGTAGCCTGGCAGGTGGTGATCCGAACAGGTCGGCGTGAAGGCGCCGGGCACGGCGAACAGCACGACCCGGGGACCGCCGAGCAGGCTGGCGGAGGGCATGCGCCGGACGGGGGCGCCGTCCTCGATCACGGCCACTTCGAGGTCCGGCAGGGGCTGGCCGATCTGGATGCTCATGGGCTTTGTCCGAGGGTGGGCAGGCATCGTAAACCCCGCCGCGCCAGCTGTCGCCTTGAATCAGCGCCGCTTGCACCTACTTTTGGGACAAGCGGCGCTCGCCGTGACTTTTCTGGAGGAATCAGCCATGAGTTCGAACCGCAACCTGAGGTGGAATGCCGCCGGCGCGTTCCCCGAGGAGATCCGCCATGCCTTCGACCGCTTTTTCCAGCAGGACGAGAGCGACCCGTCCAACGTGGTGACCAGCCAATGGGCGCCGCGCGTGGACATCAAGGAAGAGGACCGGCGCTTCGTGATCTTCGTGGACGTCCCGGGTGTGGACCCAGCGGACATCGAGGTCAGCATGGAAAAGGGCATCCTCACCATCAAGGGCGAGAGGACCGTGCAGAACCAGGAGCAGACGGGGCGTTTCACCCGCATCGAGCGCGCGCACGGCACGTTCCACCGCCGATTCGCGCTGCCGGACAGCGCCGATCCTGACGGTATCACCGCGGTCGGCCGGCACGGCGTGCTGGAGATCGTGATCCCCAAGCGTGCCGAGACCACACCCCGGCGCATCTCCATTTCGACGGAGCAAGGCGGCAGCAGCGCCAGCGGGTCGGGCAGCGGCAATCCGTCCGGCAGCCACTGAGCGGGCCTCTTAGCTTGTCCCGGGCGGCCCCTCGCGGAGCGTATCCGCGGCGGGTCGCCCGTCTGCGCAGTCTTGCCGAGGAAGGGCAGTGGAATTCAAAGACTATTACGACATCCTCGGGGTGAAACCTGATGCCAGCGAGACCGAGATCAAATCGGCGTACCGCAAGCTGGCGCGGCAGTATCACCCGGACAAGAACAAGGAGCCGGGTGCCGAAGAGCGCTTCAAGGCCATCAACGAAGCCAACGAGGCCCTGCGCGATCCGGAAAAGCGCCGCGCCTACGATCAGCTGCGCGCGGGCGGTTACCGCGGCGGCGAGCAGTTCCGGCCGCCACCGGGGTGGGGGCAGGGTGGCGGTTTCGAATTCGGGGACAGTGGCGACGGCGACTTCAGCGACTTCTTCGAGAGCCTGTTCGGCCGTGCCGCCGGCGGCACCCGTGGCCAGCCGCGGCCGCGTCGCGGCCGCGATGTGCAGGCGCAGGTGCAGATCGACCTGCAGACCGCCTTCGATGGGGGACGTACGCGCCTTGCGCTACAGGACAACAGCGGCCACGAGCGGGTGCTGGAGGTGAAGATTCCGGCCGGTATCCTGCCCGGGCAGGTGATCCGCCTGGGCGGCCAGGGCCAGCCAGGTGCCGCCGGTGGGCCGAATGGCGACCTGCTGCTGGAGGTGGCGATCCGCGATGATCCGCGCTTCAGGCTCGAGGGCAGGAACGTGTTGCACGTGTTGCCGCTGGCGCCGTGGGAAGCCGCCCTGGGCGCGACCGTGCCGGTGCCGACTCTGGCGGGCGCGGTGGATCTGCGCATCCCGGCGGGTTCGCAAGCCGGACGTAAACTGCGCCTGAAAGGACGGGGCCTGCCCGGCAACCCGGCCGGGGATCAATTGGTGGAACTGTCCATCCGTGCGCCGGCGGCCGAAAACGAGGCCCAGCGCGAGGCGTACGAGACCCTGCAAAAGCAGTTCGAGGGCTTCGACCCGCGGGCCTGATCTTGCTCCTCTCCAAGGCGAGCGGGCCTGGGTGAGGGCAGCTTGCGGGGGAGCCTGCAGGTCGGGCTTTGAGAACCGGAAATGCGCCATGCCGGCTCCTCGCCCCCCTGCCCAGAGGGCGAGGGCCAAGGGGCGTATCAGGTCGGCAGCAGCGGCTTGATCGTGGCAACCAGTTCGTCTTCCTTGATCGGCTTGGTCACGTAAGCCTTGGCGCCCTGGCGCATGCCCCACACGCGATCGGTTTCCTGGTCCTTGGTGGTGACCAGCACCACCGGGATGTGCGCGGTGTCCGGGTCCTTGCTGATGATGCGTGTGGCCTGGAACCCATTGAGGTTGGGCATCACCACGTCCATCAGAATCAGATCGGGACGCTCGCGCTTGGCCGCCTCGACGCCCGCGGCGCCGTCCTCGGCGGTCAGCGACTCATGGCCGAGTTTTTCGACGATGCGCTTGAGGCCCAGCAGCTGCGACGGGGAATCGTCGACGATCAGGATTCGTGCCATGGGGTAAGGGTTCCTTGTAATTGTCGTGGATTCTATGCCGCGCCGAGAGCGCTTCCAAGCGTGGGTTTCATGCGCCGCCGACGCGCACGAGGGTGCGTCCGAAGGATTGGCCGGCCAGCATGCGCTCGAACACGGCCGGCAACTGGTCGAGGGTGACCTCGTCGGTGGCGATGCGGTCCAGGTGGCGTGGTTTCCAGTCGCTGCCCAGGTGCTGCCAGATTCGTTCGCGCAGGTCCCGTGCGGTGCCGGCCGAGGCGATGCCGAGCAGGCTTACGCCGCGGATGATGAAGGGCATGACGGTGCCGTCGAAGGCGATGCCGCCGGCGTTGCCGCAGAGCGCCACGTTGCCGTAGGGCGCCACCAGCGGCAGCAGCCCGGCCAGCATCGGCCCGCCGACGTTGTCCAGTGCGCCGCCGAAGCGTGCCGAGTCCATCGGCTTGCCGCTGAAGGCGAATTGGTGGCGGTCGATGCATTCGGCGGCGCCCAGGCTTTGGAGCAGGCCGAAGTGATCCACCTTGCCGCTGATCGCGTGCACCTTGTAGCCGGCGCGGCTGAAGATGTCGATGGCGAGTTGCCCCACGCCGCCGCTGGCACCGGTAATGGCGATCGGGCCGAGGTCCGGACTCTGGCGGTTGTCCTGCATGCGCAGCAGAGCCAGCGCCGCGGTAAAGCCGGCGGTGCCCAGGATCATGCTTTCACGCAGGGACAGATCGGCGGGCAGCGGCATGGTCCAGCGCGCATCGAGCCGGGCGTACTCGGCATAGCCGCCGTCACGGATTTCGGAAAGGCCGCTGCCGGTGCAAAGCACCTCGTCGCCTTCCCTGAACGCCCGGTCGGTCGAGGCCACGACATGACCGGCCAGGTCAATGCCGCCGTTGAGCGGGTAGTGGCGCAGGATCTTGCCCTTGCCGGTACCGGCCAGCGCGTCCTTGTAGTTGACCGAGGACCAGGCGACCTTCACCAGAATTTCGCCAGGCGTGAGCGCATCGGCAGCCATCGTTTCGATGCGGCCGCGGTAACCGGCCTCGTCGTTGCGGATGCGTACTGCGCGGAACGCGGTCGGGTCGCTCATGCTTGCCTCCTTGCCTGCGCTCAGGCGTCGATGCTGCGGTCGTCTACCCACTTGGGCAGGTAGCGGCCTTCGTAGCTTGCCATCCAGTCGAACAGCGCGGCCATGTCCGGACCGAACCAGACGTCCTTGCGCTGCTCCGGGCGGACGAAGCGCTCTGCCACCATGTGGTCCATCATCGCGCGCAGTTGCGTGTAGTAGCCGCGCACGTCGAGGAAGGCGCAGGGATAGCGGTGCAGACCCAGCTGGGCCCAGGTCAGCATCTCGAACATCTCGTCCATGGTGCCGAATCCGCCGGGCAGTGCGACGAAGGCATCGGACAGCTCGTACATGCGCGTCTTGCGCTGGTGCATGGTCTCGACCACCACCAACTCGCTGAGGTCCGGATGGGCAACTTCCAGGTCCACCAGCTGGCGCGGGATCACGCCGATCGCCCTGCCGCCGGCGGCCAGCACGGCGTCGGCCACGGTGCCCATCAGCCCGACCTTGCCGCCGCCGTAGACCAGTGCGATGTCCCGCCGGGCCATCTCGGTGCCGAAGGCGCGCGCCTGTTCGACGTACTCGGGGTGGCTGCCGCTGCTGGAGCCGCAGTAGACGCAGAGGGCGGTGGGTTGGGGCATGCGGGTGTCGCTCGGCAGGGCAAAGCAGAAGAGCGTCGTATGGAGCGGTCGTTTTCGGCGCTGCCGGAAACGACGCGGCCCGCCCATGTCGCCACGAGCGGGCCGCGTCGGCCTTTGCAGGGCGGTCAGTTGCCCTTGTGGATGGCGCGCTTGTCGACCGACAGCGCAGCCTCGTGCACGGCTTCGGAAAGTGTCGGATGCGCATGGACGATGCGGGCCAGATCCTCCGAGGAGCCCTTGAATTCCATCGCCACCACGCATTCGGCGATCAGCTCGGAGACACCAGGGCCGACCATGTGCACGCCCAGGATGCGGTCGGTCTCGGCGTGAGCGAGCATCTTCACCTGGCCGATCGCCTCGTTCATCGCCACGGCTCGGCCGATGGCGGCGAACGGGAAGGTGCCGATCTTGTACGGCACGCCTTCGTCCTTGAGCTGCTTCTCGGTCTTGCCGGCCCAGGCGATTTCCGGCTCGGTGTAGATCACCCACGGTACGGTGTCGAGGTTGATGTGGCCGGCCTTGCCGGCGATCCACTCGGCGACCGCCACGCCTTCCTCGGAGCCCTTGTGCGCGAGCATGGGGCCGCGCACGGCGTCACCGATCGCCCACACGCCGTCGACGCCGGTGTGGTTGTGTTCGTCGACCACGATGCGGCCGCGTTCGTCCAGCTTGACGCCGGTATCGGCGGCCAGCAGGCCGTCGGTGTAGGCGCGGCGGCCCACGGCGACCAGCAGCTTGTCGACCACGAGCTGCTGCTCGCCGTCCTTGTCCGAATACGTCAGGTGCACGCCGTCCTTCTTCACCTCGGCCTTGGAGACCTTGGCGCCGAGCTTGATGGCCAGGCCCTGCTTGGTGAACTCCTTCAGCGCGATCTTGGCGACGTCCGCATCGGCGGCACCCAGGAAGTCGGGCAGCGCTTCCAGCACGGTGACGTCGGCGCCCATGCGCTTCCACACGCTGCCGAGCTCCAGGCCGATCACGCCGGCGCCGATCACGCCCAGGCGCTTGGGCACTTCAGTGAAGTCCAGCGCGCCGGCGTTGTCCACGATCGCCTTGCCGTCGAACTTGGCGAACGGCAGCTCGATCGGCACCGAACCGGAGGCCAGGATCACGTTGGTGGCGCTGAGGGTCTGCTTGGAACCGTCCTTGCCGGTCACCTCGACCTGGTTGCCCTTGAGCAGCTTGCCCTTGCCGTAGAACGCGGTGACCTTGTTGGCCTTGAACAGCTGGCCGATGCCGCCGGTGAACTGCTTGACGATCTTGTCCTTGCGGCCGATGAAGGTGCCCAGGTCGACCTTGGCGCCCTCCACGCTGATGCCGTGGACCGGGAAGTTGTGCGAGATGTTCCAGAACTGGCGCGAGGAGTCGAGCAGCGCCTTGGACGGGATGCAGCCCACGTTGAGGCAGGTGCCACCCAGCGCCTGCTTGCCGTCCTTGCCGGTGAAGTCGTCGACACAGGCGGTCTTCAGGCCCAGCTGCGCGGCGCGGATCGCGGCCACGTAGCCAGCCGGGCCGGCGCCGATGACGATGACGTCGAATTGTTGGTCACTCATGCGAGGTTCCTTGCTGGCGAGCCCTGCTCGCTGGTGAAGCGGAAGATGGGCGCTGGTGCGCCGGAAACAACCAAACTGGCGTGGTTTCAGTCGAGTCCGGGCAGCAGAGCTTCGTTACCTGTTTTCTGATCGCCGGGGCGGCGATCAGAGACCCAGCAGCATCCGCTGCGGGTTCTCCAGCTGGTCTTTGATGTCGACCAGGAACAGCACCGCGTCCTTGCCGTCGATGATGCGGTGGTCGTAGGAGATGGCGATGTACATCATCGGCGCGGCGATGACCTGGCCGTTCTCGACGATCGCGCGCTCCTTGATGGTGTGCATGCCCAGGATCGCGCTCTGCGGCGGATTGACGATCGGCGTGGAGAGCAGCGAGCCGAAGGTGCCGCCGTTGGTGATGGTGAACGTGCCGCCCTGCAGATCCTCCAGCGAGAGCTTGCCGTCCCGCGCCTTCTTCGCGTAGTCGGCGATGCCCTGCTCGATGTCGGCGAAGCCCATGTCCTGCACGTCGCGCAGCACCGGCGTCACCAGGCCCTTGTCGGTCGACACCGCGATGGAGATGTCCTGGTAGCCGTGGTAGATGATGTCGTTGCCGTCGACCGAGGCGTTGACGATCGGGTGGCGCTTGAGCGCCTCGGCGGCGGCCTTGACGAAGAAGCTCATGAAGCCGAGCTTGATGCCATGGGTCTTCTGGAACTGCTCGCCCAGCGACTTGCGCATCTTGACCACCTCGGCCAGGTTCACCTCGTTGAAGGAGGTGAGCATGGCGATCGAGTTCTTCGACTGCATCAGGCGCTCGGCGATCTTGGCGCGCATGCGGGTCATCGGCACGCGCTCTTCCGGACGCTCGCCCGGCGTGGGCCTGGCGGCAGGTGCGGGGGCCGCGCCACCCTTGCCGTAGTTGACCAGGTCTTCCTTGGTCACGCGGCCGTCGCGGCCGGTCCCGGCGACCTTGGACGGGTCGATGTGCTCTTCGGTCGCCACGCGGCGGCCGGCAGGGGAAAGCTCGTCCACGCCCTTGCCCGAAGCCTTCGATGCTTCGGCCTTGGCCGGAGCGGGAGCGGCGGCCTTCGGCTCTTCCTTCGCGGCAGGCGCGGGAGCCGGCGCGGCGGCGCCTTCTTCCAGGATCGCGATGACCTGCTGGCTGTTCACCGTGTCGCCGGCCTGGTGCTTGATTTCCTTCAGCACGCCGTCGACCGGCGAGGGCACTTCCAGCACCACCTTGTCGGTTTCAAGGTCGACCAGGTTCTCGTCGCGCTTGACCGCATCGCCGACCTTCTTGTGCCAGCTGGCGATGGTGGCGTCGGAGACCGACTCGGGCAGGACGGGGACTTTGACTTCGATGGACATGACGGGTCCTTAAAGGTGGGCGCCGTTCCTGGCGCGGCACGTAGCGGCCGTCCTGGCCGCATTGATCCGAAAGAGTTTACTCGGCCGAGTGATCGTCGCCGACCGCCGCGACCAGCGCCTGCTCGACGAGCGCCGCCTGCTCGGCGGTATGGGTGTTCAGGTGGCCCGCGGCCGGGGCCGGCGAGCGGCCGCGGCCTGCGTACGACAGGCTGTGCTTCGGGCCGGCGCACGCCTGCAGGTGGTGGCGGATCTGGAACCAGGCGCCCTGGTTCATCGGCTCCTCCTGGCACCAGATCACTTCCTTGGCCGACGGGTACCTGGCCAGCTCCTCGGACACCTGCGGACGCGGGAACGGGTAGAGCTGCTCGACGCGCACGATGGCGACGTCGGCCAGCCCGCGCTTCTCCGCCTCCTCCAGCAGGTCGTAGTAGACCTTGCCCGAGCACAGCACCACGCGCTTGACCTTCCTGGCGGCAAGCTCGCGATGCTCGCCGATCACCAGCTGGAAGCCGCCGGAGGCCAGCTCGTCCAGCGAGGACACCGCCAGCTTGTGGCGCAGCAGCGACTTGGGCGTCATCACGATCAGCGGCTTGCGCACGGGGCGCACCATCTGGCGGCGGATCATGTGGAAGGCCTGCGCCGGGGTGGTCGGCACGCACACCTGCATGTTGTCCATCGCGCACAGCTGCAGGAAACGTTCCAGGCGGGCGGAAGAGTGCTCCGGGCCCTGGCCTTCGTAGCCGTGGGGCAGGAACAGCGCCAGGCCGCACAGCCGGTTCCACTTGGCCTCGCCCGAACTGATGAACTGGTCGATCACCACCTGCGCGCCATTGGCGAAGTCGCCGAACTGGGCTTCCCAGATGTCCAGCGTGTAGGGGTCGGTGGTGGCGTGGCCGTACTCGAAGGCCATCACCGCCTCTTCCGACAGCAGCGAGTCGATCACTTCGACGTCGGCGCCCGCGCGCACGGTGGCCAGCGGCATGTAGGTATGGCCGTCCTTCTGGTCGTGCAGCACCGCGTGGCGATGGAAGAAGGTGCCGCGACCGGAATCCTGGCCGACCAGGCGTAGGTTGTAGTCCTGGTCGATGAGCGTGGCGTAGGCCAGGTTCTCGGCGAAACCCCAGTCGGCCGGGTGTTCGCCGGCGGCCATCTTGCGGCGGTCGTCGTAGATCTTGGCCACGCGCGGCTGCAGCGTGACGTCCGAGGGCAGGTCGAGGATGCGGTTGGCCAGTTCCAGCAGCTTCTGCTTCGGCACGCCGGTGTCGACCTGGGTGGACAGCTTGCCGCCGATGAAGCGGCTCCAGTCCACCTGCACGTCGCGCCTGGGATCGGGGTCGAGCTCGGTCATCGAGCCGCCGGCCTCCAGGCGGTCGCGATAGGCATCCAGCTCCTTCTGCCCCTCGCCTTCGGCCAGCACGCCTTCCTTCACCAGCTGCTGCGCATAGAGATCGCGCGTGGTCGGGCGTTTCTTGATGACCTGGTACATCACCGGCTGCGTGGCCGAGGGCTCATCGGCCTCGTTGTGGCCGTGGCGACGGTAGCAGACCAGGTCGATCACCACGTCCTTGCGGAAGGTCTTGCGGAACTCGTAGGCCAGGCGGGTGACTTCGATCACCGCCTCGGGGTCGTCGCCGTTCACGTGGAACACCGGCGCGTTGACCATCTTGGCCAGGTCGGTGCAGTACATGGTCGAACGCGCGTCCTGCGGGTTCGACGTGGTAAAGCCGACCTGGTTGTTGATCACGATGTGCAGGCTGCCGCCGATCTTGAAACCGCGCGCCTGCGACATCTGGAACAGCTCCATGTTGACGCCCTGGCCGGCGAAGGCCGCATCGCCATGGATCAACACCGCCATCGACTGGGTGTGCTCGCCGTCGTGGCGGCGGATCTGCCGCGCGTGCACGGAACCGGCCACCACCGGGTTGACGATTTCCAGGTGCGAGGGATTGAACGCAAGCGCCACGTGCACGCCGCCACCATTGGGCGTGCGCACGTCGGCGGAGAAGCCCATGTGGTACTTCACGTCGCCGGAGTGGGCCGGGTCGTCCGGATGCTCGAACTTGCCCTCGAACTCGTTGAACAGGGTCTTGGGCGGCTTGCCCAGGATGTTGACCAGCACGTTGAGCCGGCCGCGGTGGGCCATGCCGATGACCAGGTCCTTCACGCCGTTGTCGCCGGCGGAGGTAACCACGTCGTCGACCATCGGGATCAGACTGTCGCCGCCCTCCAGCGAGAAGCGCTTCTGGCCGACGTACTTAGTGTGCAGGTAGCGCTCCAGGCCTTCGGCGGCGGTCAGGCCCGCCAGCACGCGCTTCTTGCCCCTGGCGTCCAGGCCGGCGCTGCCGTTGGCCTGCTCCAACCGGCTGTAGATCCACGCACGCTGCGCGTGGTCGGAGATGTACATGAACTCCGCGCCGATGGTGCTGGCGTAGATCTTCTTCAGCCGCGAAAGCAGTTCGCGCAGCTTCATGCGCTGGCCGCCGCCGGCGAAGGTGCCGCAGTCGAACTCGGTGTCCAGGTCGGCGTCGGACAGACCGTGGAAGGCCAGCCCCAGGTCTGGCGCCTCCATCTTGCCGGCCAGGCCCAGCGGGTCGAGGTCGGCGGCCAGGTGGCCGCGCGAGCGGTAGGCGGTGAGCAGCCGCAGCACGCCGGCCTGCTTGCGAGCGTGCACGTCGTCGACCGGGGCACCGGCCACGTGGCGCTGCTTCTGCGCGGCCTCGATGCGGGCGATCGCGGCCGAATGCGGGGTGTCGCTGCCACGCCCCTTGAAGGATTCGAAGTATCCGGCCCAGTCGGCCGCTACCGACGCTGGGTCGGTCAGCCAGGACTCGTACAACTGTTCGACGTAATCGGCGTTGCCGCCAGCGAGTTGGGAGGACTCGGAAAACTCGCGAATCAGGTTCGTGCTCACGTCACCACCGGCAGGGAAGGGAGGCTTGCGACCGTCCGCCTGGGGAAGGGCAAAGGGCCGTATGCAATCTTAACGATTATACGCCGGGCCTGCTGCGCCGCGGCAAGCCGGACAACGCATTGGAGGTCGCGGTGGCGAGGCCGATTTCAAGGCGGTGCGGGGGTAGATCGGCATCGCACCGTGTCTGCGGGCGATCAGGGCGGCGATCTTGCCATGTCCGATGGACCAGCCTTCGTTCAGTTGGCTGCCATGTTCTTCCCGGCAGGAGCGGGGGAGCGATCGCCGCAGCGGCCTCCCGCCAGCTCGCGGGTAGAACCGGGCAACGTTACGGGTTGACGTGCGAGGCGGCCGCGATGGCGTCCTGCAACTGCGCCGGCGTGAAGGGCTTGGCCACCACGATCACGCCTTCGGGAGCACCCGAGATGGCCGCCGTGTCGGCATAGCCGCTGATGATGATGCCCGGCAACCCCGGCTTGACCGAGCGCAGCTTGCGAATGACCTCCGAGCCCGACACCAGCGGCATGGCGTAGTCGCTGATGATGAAGTCGATGGCGCTCAGATGCTCGCCCTGGATCAGCTTGCAGACGTGCTCGCCATCGGTAGCCGTGGTCACACGGTGGCCGAGGTCCTCGAGCATGGCCGCGGTGGTGGCACGCACGCCATCATGGTCGTCGACCAGCAGGATATGGCGGGCCCGGTTGCGTTCGGCCGGGTCACTGGTCGCGGTGCTGGCCGGCGGACGGCGGAGCGCTTCGGGCGAGCGTGGCAGCCAGAGTTCGACCGTGGTGCCCTGGTCCAGCCGGCTTTCGATACGCATGGTGCCGCCGGACTGCTGGGCGAATCCGTACACCATGGAAAGCCCCAGGCCGGTGCCCTTGCCGACCGCCTTGGTGGTGAAGAACGGTTCGGTGACGCGCTCGAGCATCTCCGGCGGAATGCCGCAACCGGTATCGGAGACCGCCAGAACCACGTAATCGCCCGCGGGAGCATCGCCGCCGGGTGACAGGGTCGCGTTGCGGCACGCGATGCAGATCTTGCCGCCCTCGGGCATGGCATCACGCGCATTGATGGCGAGGTTCATCAGCGCCAGCTCGAGCTGGGTCTCGTCGGCGTAAGGCGACCACAGGTCGCCCTCCAGCTCCCAGTCCAGCGCGACCAGTCCACCCAGCGTATGCGCCAGCAACTGGCTGACCGTGCCGGACAGGTTGGCGATATCGATCCGCGCCGGCTCGAGCTTCTGCTTGCGCGCGAAGGCAAGCAGCCGCGAGACCAGTTCCGCGCCCTGCTGGGCGGCGTGGCGGGTCATTTCCAGCACCTTGCGCTGGTCGTCGGCCAGGGTTACGCGCCGCTCGATCAGGCCCAGTCCGCCGAGCACGGCCGCCAGCAGGTTGTTGAAGTCGTGCGCGATGCCGCCGGTGAGCTGGCCGAGTGCGTCCATCTTGCGCACGTGCAGCAGCTGCGTCTCCAGATCCTTGCGTTCGGTGACGTCGAGCAGGGTGCCGGCGTATTCGAGCGGGCGGCCGCCGGCATCGCGCAGCAGCACGGCCTGGTCGAGGAAGTGCTTGTACGTGCCATCGGCGCACTGCCAGCGGTATTCCACTGCGTAGCCGCGGCCCTCGCGCCGCGCGCGCAGCGCGGCGGTGACACGCTCGCGGTCGTCCGGGTGCAGCCGATCGAACCATAGCGTCGGTGTGGCCATGACGTCTTCGAAGGTGAAGCCGGTGACCGCCGCAAAGTTGCCGCTGACGAACTTGGGCAAACGCGGCGCTGCCTCCAGATCCTCCAGGTACAGCACCAGCGGCAGCGACTGGATGATCGCCGCCTGGCGCTGCTCGGCCAGGCGCAATTCCTGCTCCGCGCGCAGCCGTTCGGCGTTGGCGCGCAGGTTGGCGTCGAGCAACTCCTGCTCCTGCCTGGCCTGGCGGCGCACCTCGCGGGTCATCATGTACAGGTCGACGAACACCGCCGCCTTGGAACGCAGCACCACCGGTTCGACCGGCTTGAACACGTAGTCCACCGCGCCCATCGAGTAGCCGCGGATCAGGTGCTCGGTCTCCTTGTTGACCGCCGAGAGGAAGATGATCGGGATGCGCTTGGTCTGTTCGCGGGCGCGGATGATCTGTGCAGTCTCGTAGCCGTCCATGCCGGGCATATAGACGTCCAGCAGGATGACCGCGAACTCGCCCTTGAGCAGCTGCCGCAGCGCATCCTCGCCCGAGCGGGCGAGCACTACGTCGGCAATGTCTTCCAGCACCGTGCGGATGGCCAGCAGGTTGCGCTCGTCGTCGTCGACGATGAGGATGCGCGCGCGCCCGGAAGGCTCGGCCGGGCGACCGCGCCTCAGGGCGGACAGGGTGTGGCGGGAAACAGGCACGTTCATGGGTTCATGGCTCAGCTACGGCGCAATCGCCGGCGCGCGCTCGCGCGAGCGGGCCAGCCACACGCGCAGCAGCGCCAGCAACAGTTCGATGTCCACCGGCTTGGCGATGTAGTCCGAAGCGCCCGCATCCAGGCATTTCTGGCGGTCGCCCTTCATCGCCTTGGCGGTTACGGCGATCAGTGGCACCTCGGCCAGCGCCCGCTGCGCGCGGATCTGCTCCATCGTCTCGTAGCCGTCCATCTCGGGCATCATGATGTCGATCAGCGCGATATCGATCCCGGGCGTCTGCTCCAGGATCAGGATGCCCTCGCGCCCGCCCTCGGCATGCATCACTTCCACGCCGTGGCTTTCCAGCACGCTGGTCAGCGAATAGATGTTGCGGATGTCGTCATCGACGATGAGGATCCGCGCGCCGGCCAATTCCGGCACCGGGGGGATGCCGCTGGCCGGTTCCACCGGCGGGTGCCGCGTGGGCGACCGGCGGATGTGGCCTGCCAGGCGGGTGAATACCTCGGCCAGCTGTTCGGGTGAGGCCGGTTTCTCGGTCACGCCGAACGCGCCCAGGCCGATGGCGGAACCGAGCTTGTCGGCGCCGGAAATGACCTGGATCGGCATGTGTGCGGTCTGCGGGTCGTGCTTGAGCAGGTCCAGCAGCACGAAGCCGTCGATGTCGGTCAGGCCGAGGTCCAGCGTGATCGCGTGCGGCTGCAGCTTGCGCGCCATTCCCAGCGTGCCGGCGCCGGCAGTGGAGACCACGCCCTTCAGGCCGGCGTCGCGGGCGATGTCGAGCAGGATCGAGGCGAAGGTCGGGTCATCCTCGACGATGAGGACGAATGGCGAGTCGCCGAGTGCGTCGCGGTCGTCGGTGACCTCCAGCTGGGTGGGCAGCGCACCGGGCACCGTGGCGCCGCTGTTGTCGTAGCGCGCATTGCTGCTCCCCAGCGGCAGGGCGACCGGCGTGACCGCCTCCAGCGGCACGAACAGGGTGAAGGTCGAACCCTCGCCCGGGGTCGAGCGCACCTGCAGTTCGCCGCCGATAAGTCGCGCGATCTCGCGGCTGATCGACAGGCCCAGGCCGGTGCCGCCGTACTTGCGGCTGGTGGTGCCGTCGGCCTGCTGGAACGCCTCGAAGATCAGCTTCTGCTTGTCCTTCGGGATGCCGATGCCGGTGTCGGTGACGGCGATCTCGATCGCCCGCTCGGCATAGCGCAGCACCGGGTGGTTGGAGCTCCAGCCGCCCGTGACCGGGCGCACCGCCAGCGTGACGCCGCCCTCGTCGGTGAACTTGAACGCGTTCGACAGCAGATTCAGCACTACCTGCTGCAGGCGTTTCTCGTCGGTGCGGATGGCCGCCGGCAGCTGCGGGTCGAAGTCCACCTTGAAGTCCAGGTTCTTGTCGCTGGCCAGCTGGCGGAGGGTGCGTTCCATGTGCTGCTTGAGGCTGCTGAGCGGCATGTCGCCGAGCTCGATCGAGACCGTACCCGATTCGATCTTGGACAGGTCCAGGATGTCGTTGATCAGGCTCAACAGGTCCGAGCCTGCCGAGTGGATGGTGCGTGCGAACTCGGTCTGTTTCTCGCTGAGGTTGCCCTGCGGGTTGTCCGCCAGCAGGCGCGAGAGGATCAGCAGCGAGTTGAGCGGGGTGCGCAGCTCGTGGCTCATGTTGGCGAGGAACTCGGACTTGTACTTGGAGGTGAGGGCCAGCTGCTCGGCCTTTTCCTCGACCGCACGGCGGGCCATCTCGATCTCGAAGTTCTTCGCTTCCACCTGCTTCTTTTCGTTCTCCAGCAGCTGGGCCTTTTCCTGCAGTTCCTCGTTGGTGGTGTGCAGCTCTTCCTGCTTGGTGGTCAGTTCGGTCTGTCGCGCCTGCAGCTCGGTGGTGAGCAGCTGCGACTGCTTGAGCAGGCCCTCGGTGCGCATCGTGGCGGCGATCGTGTTGAGCACGATGCCGACCGATTCCATCAGTTGGTCGAGGAAGCTCTGGTGCGTCTCGTTGAAGTGATTGAACGAGGCCAGCTCGATCACCGCCTTGACGTCGTCCTCGAACAGCGCCGGCAGGATCGCCACGTTGGCCGGCGCCGCGTGGCCCAGGCCCGAGCCGATGCGGATGAAGCCGTCCGGGATGTCGGTCAGCAGCATCGGTCGCTTGTCGGCCGCGCACTGGCCGACCAGGCCCTCGCGCAGCTTGAAGGTGGGCTTCAACTGGTCGCGGCTCTCGGCGCCGTAGCTGGCGACCAGGTCAAGCACGGTTTCGTTGTCCTCGCGGCGGGCGACGTAGAACACGCCGTACTGCGCGTTCACCAGCGGCGCCAGTTCCGACATGATCAGGTTGGACACGGTTGCCAGGTCGCGCACGCCCTGCAGCATGCGCGAGAAGCGCGCGAGGTTGGTCTTGAGCCAGTCCTGTTCCGCGTTCTTCAAGGTTTGGTCCTTGAGGTTGCGGATCATCTCGTTGATGTTGTCCTTCAGCGCGGCCATTTCGCCCGAGGCAGCCACCGCGATCGAACGCGAAAGGTCGCCCTTGGTCACGGCGGTCGCCACGTCGGCGATCGAGCGCACCTGGTTGGTCAGGTTGGCCGCCAGCTGGTTCACGTTGTCGGTGAGGTCGCGCCACAGGCCGGCGGCGCCGGGCACGCGCGCCTGGCCGCCGAGCTTGCCCTCGATGCCCACCTCGCGTGCCATGTTGGTCACCTGGTCGGCGAAGGTGGCGAGCGTCTCGATCATGCCGTTGATGGTGTCGGCCAGCGCTGCGATCTCGCCCTTGGCGTCCACCTGCAGCTTGCGCTTGAGGTTGCCCTGCGCCACCGCGGTCACCACGTCGGCGATGCCGCGCACCTGGTTGGTCAGGTTGGTGGCCATCAGGTTCACGTTGTCGGTGAGGTCCTTCCAGGTGCCGCCCACGCCGGGCACCTGCGCCTGGCCGCCGAGCTTGCCCTCGGTACCTACCTCGCGGGCCACGCGGGTCACTTCCGAAGCGAAGCCGTTCAACTGGTCCACCATCACGTTGATGGTGTCCTTGAGCGCCAGGATCTCGCCCTTGACGTCCACCGTGATCTTCTTGGAAAGGTCGCCACGCGCCACCGCAGTGGTCACGTCGGCGATGTTTCGCACCTGGCCGGTGAGGTTGTCGGCCATCAGGTTGACGTTGTCGGTCAGGTCCTTCCAGGTGCCGGCGACGCCGCGTACCTGCGCCTGGCCGCCGAGCTTGCCTTCGGTACCCACCTCGCGCGCCACGCGCGTCACTTCCGAGGCGAAGGAGTTCAACTGGTCCACCATCGTGTTGATGGTGTTCTTGAGCTCGAGGATCTCGCCCTTGACGTCCACGGTGATCTTCTTGGAAAGGTCACCCAGCGCCACCGCGGTGGTCACCTCGGCGATGTTGCGCACCTGGCCGGTCAGGTTGGCGGCCATGGCATTGACGTTGTCGGTGAGGTCCTTCCAGGTGCCGCCCACGCCGGGCACCTGCGCCTGACCGCCCAGCTTGCCCTCGGAGCCCACTTCGCGCGCCACGCGGGTGACTTCCGAGGCGAAGCCGTTGAGCTGGTCCACCATCACGTTGATGGTGTTCTTCAGCTCGAGGATCTCGCCCTTGACGTCCACCGTGATCTTCTTGGACAGGTCGCCACGCGCCACCGCAGTGGTCACCTCGGCGATGTTGCGCACCTGGCCGGTCAGGTTGCCGGCCATCAGGTTCACGTTGTCGGTGAGGTCCTTCCAGGTGCCGCCCACGCCGGGCACCTGCGCCTGGCCGCCGAGCTTGCCCTCCGAGCCCACCTCGCGCGCCACGCGGGTCACTTCCGAGGCGAACGAGTTGAGCTGGTCCACCATCACGTTGATGGTGTCCTTGAGCTCGAGGATCTCGCCCTTGACGTCCACGGTGATCTTCTTGGAAAGATCGCCGCGCGCCACCGCGGTGGTTACCTCTGCGATGTTGCGCACCTGGCCGGTCAGGTTGGCCGCCATCAGGTTTACGTTGTCGGTGAGGTCGGCCCAGGTGCCGGCGACGCCGGGCACCTGCGCCTGGCCGCCGAGCTTGCCCTCGGTACCCACCTCGCGCGCCACGCGCGTCACTTCCGAGGCGAAGCCGTTGAGCTGATCCACCATCACGTTGATGGTGTTCTTGAGCTCGAGGATCTCGCCCTTGACGTCCACCGTGATCTTCTTGGAAAGATCGCCCGACGCCACGGCGGTGGTCACCTCGGCGATGTTTCGCACCTGGCCGGTCAGGTTGTCGGCCATCAGGTTGACGTTGTCGGTGAGGTCCTTCCAGGTGCCGGCGACACCGGGTACCTGCGCCTGGCCGCCGAGCTTGCCTTCGGTACCCACCTCGCGCGCCACGCGGGTCACTTCCGAGGCGAAGGAGTTGAGCTGATCCACCATCACGTTGATGGTGTTCTTGAGCTCGAGGATCTCGCCCTTGACGTCCACGGTGATCTTCTTGGAAAGATCGCCCGACGCCACGGCGGTGGTCACCTCGGCGATGTTTCGCACCTGGCCGGTCAGGTTGTCGGCCATCAGGTTGACGTTGTCGGTGAGGTCCTTCCAGGTGCCGCCCACGCCGGGCACCTGCGCCTGGCCGCCGAGCTTGCCCTCGGTACCCACCTCGCGCGCCACGCGCGTCACTTCCGAGGCGAAGGAGTTCAACTGGTCCACCATCGTGTTGATGGTGTTCTTCAGTTCAAGGATCTCGCCCTTGACCTCCACCGTGATCTTCTTGGAAAGATCGCCCGAAGCCACCGCGGTGGTCACCTCGGCGATGTTGCGCACCTGGCCGGTGAGGTTGGTGGCCATCGCGTTGACGTTGTCGGTGAGATCCTTCCAGGTGCCGGCCACGCCCTTCACGGTCGCCTGGCCGCCGAGCTTGCCCTCGGTGCCCACCTCGCGCGCCACGCGGGTCACCTCGGAGGCGAACGAGGCGAGCTGCGCCACCATCGTGTTCACTACCTTGCCGATGCGCAGGAACTCGCCGCGCAGCGGTCGGCCATCGATCTCCACCGTCATGGTCTGCGACAGGTCGCCCTTGGCCACCGCGCCGATCACGCGGGCGACCTCGGCGGTGGGCTGCACCATGTCCTCGATCAGTTCGTTGACCGAACGTATCGCGCTTTCCCAGCCGCCGGTCGCCGCCTTGACGCGGCCGCGCTGGTTGATGCGGCCTTCCTTGCCCACGACGATGGACAATCGCTCGAGTTCTTCGGTGAGCTGCCGGTTGAAACCGACCACCTCATTGAACACCCGTGCCATCTCGACGTCGGCACCTGGACCGCTTTCGGGCAGGCGCACGCTGAAATCGCCGCTGCGCAGGCTGCGCAAAGCGGCGATGAGCTGGGAGCGGTCCAGTAGTTCCTGGCGAATTTCGGCGTTCACATGAGTCTCCTGTGGTGACAGCATGATCCTGTCCAGGTGGAATCATGGTTAGCGGGCTGACGCCCTGGCGATCGAGGCAAGCCGCCGAGCTTGCGCGTGTCACGCTGAACCCATGCTTCAACCCACCAGGCAGAAGGAGCTGCAGCCCCGATGCGACGAACCGGCACGACCGTGCCGGTTACGTGGCACGGGCCACGCCAGTCCGGGTTCCACGTTTCCCCACGCGTCCATGCCTCATGCCGCGTCCGGCCTTCCGGCGCGGAACCATATCATGGCGTCGGGTTGGCTTCCCGCGAAAGAGTCCATAGAATGCGGGCGGTTATGTGCGTCAGGTCGCTCCGCTTGGGATCGGCTTTGGGAGGAAGGCGAGGCCCGCGGTGATCCGCCAGAAGAGGGGGCGATTTTCGGAATGCCATTGGAGAAGGATGTAGCCGGTTTCTTGCGGTCGACATTCCGGTCCATCTGGTCGATGGAGCTGCTGTTCCTGCTGCTGCGCGATCCCGCGCGTTGCTGGTCCTCGCCGGAACTGGTCAACGCGCTGCGGGCGAGCGAACTGGTCGTGAGCCAGGCCGTGGAATCGCTCCACGCCGCCGGCCTGATCGTGCACGAAAGCGACGACCTGGTCCGCTACGGTCCCGCGTCGGAAGACCTTCACGAGCTGGTCGAAGAAGCCCAGGCGCTATATGTGCGCTCGCCCGATGCCGTGCTGCGCCTGATCATGCGATCCCGCTCCGACAACCTCGTCGCGTTCGCCGACGCCTTCCGATTCCGCAAGGACTAGAGCGTGTCCCATTACTTCGCACCTGCGGTGTACCTGTTGTGCTTCCTGGCCAGCACGGTCTGTGCGGTCATGCTGGGCCGAAGCTTTCACCGCACCCGCGCCGGGCTGTTGTTCTGGAGCGCGCTGTGTTTCCTGCTGCTGGCGGTAAACAACCTGCTGCTGGTGCTGGACCTGATCGTCTTTCCCAGTTCCGTCGATCTGGCCGTGCCCCGCGCCCTCGTGTCGCTTGCGGCGGTGGCGACATTGCTGTTCGGTTTCATCTGGAACGGAGAAGGGGAATGACGCTGCTGATCTACTTTCTCTCCGGCGCCGTCACGTTCGGCTTCTTCGTCGCGGGGCTGTTCTTCCTGCGCTTCTGGCGGCGCACCCGCGACAACCTGTTCCTCGCGTTCTCGCTGGCGTTCGGGTTGCTGGGTCTGGCACAGGCGGTCATCGCCATGACCAACGTCTACTTCGAGGACCGCAGCGTCGCCTACCTGATCCGCCTCGCTGCTTTCGCGGTCATCATCGTGGCGATCGGGCGCAAGAATCGCAAAGTGATGTAAGGGCGTCCGGGCCCACCCTACAGGTCCAGCGGCTGCAGCATCCGCGCCCGCTCGGCGCGTTCCCACATCTCGTCGAATTGCTGCCGAAGCGGCGCCCAGGCTGGGCGATCGGCAAGCGCGGCGCGGCCCTGCGGGCGTTCGGCGTCGGGCTGGAACAGGTAGCCGCCGGCGTCGGTGAGCAGGCAGGCGGAGGGATTGCCCAGATCGGTTTCCTCGACCGGCACGCGCACCTGGATCGCGCTCGGCAACCGCTGCATCAGCAGGATCAGCCGATGGCCGTCGCGCAAGGCGGACGCCGGATCGTTCAGCAGCACGCGGATGTGCGCGCCGCGGCCGCTGGTCGCCAGCCTGCGGAGCTGCTCGATTTCCCCCAAACCTGCATAGTGCGAGTCGTCGAGGCGCGGCAGGCGGATGTCGACCTGGCGGCGGGCCCCGCAGAGCAGGGCCAGCCGCGCGGCGGCCAACTGTTCCGCGTCGCCTGCCGGCAGCGGCCCATCCGGCACGGGCCCGTCCAGCGTCAACGGCGAGGCGCCTTGTGCAGCACGAGGTGGCCGTCGTTGAGCAGCGCGAGCAGCACATCCAGCGTGGCATCGTCCGGCATGCCATCGAAAGCCAGCGTGCGTTCGGCGCAGAGCCGGCGCGCCAGTTCCATCGGTGCCGCGTACGCCTGGCCGTTGGCGAACAACGCCGTGCCTCGACGGCCGCGGCTCCAGGCCAGCCGTGACCAGGGATGGCGCAGCAGTACCGCGCCGCCATCCAGGCGCTTGCGCAGACCGGGCAGGGCCAGCGGCTTGCCCGGCGGTGCGGGCGTCTGCGCGTTGCGGTAGCGGGTGATGAAGCGCCCGAACCAGTCGCGCAGGGTGTCCTCGTCCAGCGCACCGACGAAGGGCAGGGCTGTGCGCAGACGGGCGAGGGCGGCCGCGTCGATCTCGCCCGCCGCGCGCGCCGGGGCCAGATCCGCGTCGGCGTAGCGCTGCGATTCGTCCAGCCGCTCGGCGAGGTAGTCGGCCAGATCGCCCGTCAGCTCGGCTTGCGAGGGCGCACGCATGCCGATCGAGAAGGTCATGCACGGACCACCGAAGGCGACGCCATCGTGCGGCACGCCCGGCGGCAGGTAGAGCATGTCGCCCGGTTCGAGCAGCCACTCGTGGGTGGGCTCGAAGTGCGCCAGCTGCTTGAGCTCGATGTCCGGGCGGAAGTCCTTCGGCGCGGAGGGGTCGGTGCTGATCGCCCAGTGCCGCTGGCCCAGCCCCTGCAGCAGGAATACGTCGTACTGATCCACGTGCGCGCCGACGCCGCCGCCCGGCTCGGCGTAGGACACCATCACGTCGTCGACGCGCCAGCTCGGCAGGAAGTGGAAGTGCTCCAGCAACTGCGCGACGTCGGCGTCCCACTTGTCCACGTCCTGCACCAGCAGCGTCCAGTTGCTGTCCGGCGTGCGGGCGAAATCGGCTTCGTCGAGCGGGCCGGTTTTCACCGACCACCGGTCGCGCTTGTCGTCGTGCACGATCAACCGCGACAGCGCGCCTTCCTCGCAGGCCAGGCCGCCCAGGTCGTCCGGCTGCAACGGCGGCTGGAAATCGGGGAAGGCGTTGCGTACCAGCAGCGGGCGCTTCTGCCAGTAATCGCGCAGGAATTGCGCGGGCGTCATGCCCAGCGGCTGCCTTGCCGAGCCGCGGACTTCAATGGGAAGGGTGTCGGTCATCCGCGCATTGTACGGCCGCGGAACGGGTACCCGCAGTTCAGCCGAACGCCCTGACCACGTTGCTGACGCCCACCCCCAGTACCGCGATCGCCGCCAGTACCGTCACCACCCGCGGCGGCATGCGCCGCGCGAACAGCGCACCCACGGGCGCGGCCAGCACGCCTCCTGCGATCAGGCCAAGCACCGCCGTCCCATGCCCCAGGCCCGCCAGCAGCAGGAAGCTGATGCTCGCGGCCACGCTCACCACGCACTTGGCCAGGTGTGCGGTGCCGATCACGCTCCGTGGTGTGGCGCCGCGGGCGACCAGCGTGGTGACCGTCAACGCGCTCCAGCCGCCGCCGGCCACCGCATCGGCGAAACCCGCGGCCAGGCCCAGCACCGGCGTGCCACGCGGCAGGTCTGCCTCGGGCGGACGGCCGGGCGCCCCACGCAGCAACAGGAACATGCCGATGCCCAGCAGATAGGGTGTCAACGCCAGCCGCATCCATGCAGCGGGCACGTGCACCACGACCGTCGCGCCGATCACCGCGCCGATTGCGCCGGGAATCACGAGCATCCAGAACAGCGGCCAACGCACGTTGCCGGCCAGCCAATGGCTCAGGCCCGACGCGCCGCAGGTGAACGCCTCCGCCTGGTGCACGCCCGCGGTGGCGGTCACCGGCGGTACGCCCAGCCCCAGCAGCATGGCTGCCGAGGCCACGCCGTAGGCCATGCCCAGCGCACCGTCGACGAGCTGTGCCAGCCCGCCGACGATAGCGAAGGTGAGGAACTCGGAGCTTGGAACCATGGCGCGGCCCGGCGGAGAGGAGCCGGGAGTATCCGCAGCGCTGGCTGCAGGCAGAAATAAGGGCTCGGCATATCCACATGCCCAGGTGTCCTTTCCCAAGCGGGCGGCCGCCGCCTAGATTGGCCGAACCCATTTGGACGTCCAAAGGACACGACGACGTGAATGCACTGGTCGCTCCGGAACCGTTGCCCGTTGCCCTGAGCGCGGAGAAGGCTGCCTTGCTCGCCAGGCTGGCCGAAGGGCTGGCGCCGGAGGAGCTGTACTGGGTGGCAGCCTGGAGCGCGGCGCGTGCGGGCCATTCCCAGCGCGGCGTGCGGCTGGCCGACGCCGCACCTGCCGGTGCGCCGGATGCGCCGCGGCTGACCATCGTCTACGGCAGCCAGACCGGCAACGCCAAGCGGTTGGCCGAGCAACTGGCGGCGCGCAGCGAGTCGGCGGGTCTGGCCGTACGACTGGTGCGCGCGGACGCCTATCCGCAGCGCGAACTGTCGAAGGAAACCCACCTGCTGTTGGTGATCAGTACCCAGGGCGAGGGCGAGCCGCCGGACGACGCCCGTGGCTTCGTCGAATTCGTTGCCGGCAAGCGCGCACCGCGGCTGCCGGGGCTGCACTATGCGGTGCTTGGCCTGGGCGACTCGAGCTACCCGCAGTTCTGCGCGATCGGCCGCCAGCTCGACGCGCGCCTGGCCGAGCTCGGCGCCACGCGTTTCGCTCCGCTGGGCGAGGCCGACGTGGACATCGACGAGGTGGCTTCGCCGTGGTCGGTCAGGGCGCTGGAGCAGGCGCGCGGGGCGCTGGGCAACGCCGCTCCCGCGGCCACGCGTAGCGCCACCGTGCACGCACTGCCTGCACGCAGCCCGCATTCGCGCGAACAGCCGTTCCACGCCACCGTGCTGGCCAACCAGCGCATCGTATCGCGCGACAGCGAGCGCGCCGTGCACCACGTGGAACTGTCACTGCAAGGCTCGGGCCTGCGCTATGCGCCGGGCGATGCCATCGGCCTCTGGCCGACCAACCCGCCGGTGCTGGTCGAGCAGTGGCTGCAGGCGGTGCGCCTGGATGGCGCGCAGGAGACCAGCCACCAGGGCCGCACGCTGCCGCTGGCGCAGTGGCTTGGCCGCGAGCGTGAACTGACGCGGCTCACCCGCGGTTTCGTTGCGGCACACGCCGCCGCCAGTGGTCACGCCGACCTGATGCGCGTGTTGCGCAAGGAGAACGCCACCGCGTTCGCCGAACTGCTGTCGGGCCACCAGCCGATCGATCTGTTGCGCCGCTACCGCGCGGCCTGGCGGGCGGAGGACCTGGTCGCTGCACTGCGTCCGCTTACGCCGCGGCTCTACTCGATCGCCTCCAGCCCGCGTGCGGTGGGCGAGGAAGAGGTGCACCTGACCGTCGCGCGGGTCGAGTACGAGGCATTCGGCACGCCACACTGGGGCGCCGCCTCGACCTTCCTCTCGATGGTGGACGAGGACGCCACGGTGCCGGTGTTCGTCGAGTCCAACGACCGCTTCCGGCTGCCGGCGGACGGCGCCCGCGACATCATCATGATCGGGCCCGGCACCGGCGTGGCGCCGTTTCGCGCCTTCACGCAGGACCGCCGCGAGACCGGCGCACGCGGCCGCAACTGGCTCGTCTTCGGCAACCGCCATTTCACCCGCGATTTTCTCTACCAGCTCGAGTGGCAGGAGGCGCGCAGGAGCGGAGCGCTGCATCGCCTGGACCTCGCCTTCTCGCGCGACACCGCACAGAAGGTCTACGTGCAGGATCGCCTGCGCGAACAGGGCAGGGAGCTCTACGCCTGGCTGCAAGGCGGCGCGCACCTGTACGTGTGCGGCGATGCCAACCACATGGCCAGGGACGTCCATGCCGCGCTCCTCGACATCGCCGTGGCGCATGGCGGCCATGCCCCCGACGCAGCCAGGGCCTGGCTCGCCGATCTCCTCACCCAGGGCCGCTACGCCCGCGACGTGTACTGACATGACCACCAGGCTGTCCGAACTCGAACACATCAAGCAAGAGAGCCGGCAACTGCGCGGCTCCATCGCCGAGGGGCTGGCCGATTCGGTCACCGGCGCCATCGGTGAGGCCGACACCAAGCTGCTGAAGTTCCACGGCAGCTACCAGCAGGACGACCGCGACCTGCGCGAAGAGCGCCGCAAGCAGAAGCTCGAGCCGCTGTATGCCTTCATGCTGCGCGCGCGCCTGCCTGGCGGCGTGGTCACGCCGGCGCAATGGCTGGTGTTCGACCAGCTCGCGCGCGACCACGCCAGCAGCGGGCTGCGCATCACCACGCGTCAGACCTTCCAGTGGCACGGTATCTTCAAGCACAACCTCAAGCCCACCATTGCGGCGATCAACGCCAGCATGGCCAGCACCATCGCCGCCTGCGGCGACGTGCTGCGCAACGTGGTGAGCACCCCGTTGCCGGTGCAGTCCGCCGCGCACGCCGAGGCCCATGCCTGGGCAGTGCGCCTGTCGGAGGAGCTGGCGCCAAAGACCACCGCCTACCACGAGCTGTGGTTGGACGGCGAAAAGCTGGTCGGCGAACCGGAACCCGAACCGCTCTATGGCAGGACCTACCTGCCGCGCAAGTTCAAGATCGGGCTGGCCATCCCGCCGCTCAACGACATCGACGTGTTCGCGCAAGACCTGGGGTTGATTGCCATCGAGGAGAGCGGGCAGCTGGCCGGCTTCAACCTGGCCGTCGGCGGCGGCATGGGCGCCACCCAGGGCGATCCCTCCACCTACCCGCGGCTGGGCGACGTGATCGGCTTCGTGACGCCCGAGCAACTGCGAGAGGCGGCCGAGCAGGTGATCGCGATCCAGCGCGACTGGGGCGACCGCGGCGAGCGCAAGCACGCACGGCTGAAGTACACGCTCGACAACCGCGGCACGGACACGTTCGTGGCCGAGCTGGAGCGCCGCCTGGGCTTCGCGCTGCAGCCAGCGCGGCCGTTCCGCTTCGACCACAACGGCGACCGCTATGGCTGGCTGCAGGGCGCTGATGGCCGCTGGCACCTTACCTTGCATATCGAGTCGGGGCGGCTGCTCGATCGCGGCGACAAGCGCCTGCTCACCGGCATGCGCGAGCTGGCCCGGGTGCACACCGGCGACTTCCGGCTCACCTGCAACCAGAACGTGATCGTCGCCAACGTCAACGCTGCCGATCGCGAGCGTATCGACGCGATCGTCGCTGCCCACGGCCTCGATGGCTACCGCCGGCAAAGTGCGATCCGCCGCCACGCGATCGCCTGCGTGGCGCTGCCCACCTGCGGCCTGGCGATGGCCGAGAGCGAGCGCTACCTGCCAGGCTTTCTCGAAAGGCTGGAAGCGCAGCTGGAACGCCACGGCCTGCTCGACGCGCCGATCCTGCTGCGCCTGTCCGGCTGCCCCAACGGCTGCTCGCGGCCGTACCTGGGCGAGATCGCGCTGGTCGGCCGCGCACCCGGCCGCTACGACCTGCGCCTGGGCGCCGACTTCGCCGGCCAGCGCATGAACGTGGTCTACCGCGAGAACGTGGACGAAGCGGCCATCCTGGAAGCACTCGAGCCGCTGTTCGCAAGCTACGCCGCCGGGCGTGCGCCGGGCGAGGGTTTCGGCGACTTCCTGCTGCGCGGCGGTGTACTGGTGCTGCCCGTGCGCCGGCGCATCGCCGCCGAGGTGGTGGCATGAACGCGGTGCCCGTTCCGCAACCGGCCCGCGAGCCGCGCGACCTGGACCGGACCAACGCCCTGCTGGGCGGGCTCGGCGCCGAGGAACGCGTCGCCTGGGCGCTGGAGAACGTGCCGGGCGAGCACGTGCTGTCCTCCAGCTTCGGCGCGCAGGCAGCGGTGTCGTTGCACATGGTGAGCCGTCAGCGGCCAAGCATCCCGGTAGTGCTGATCGATACCGGCTACCTGTTTCCGGAGACCTACCGCTTCGTCGACCAACTCGCCGCGCGGCTCAGGCTCAACCTGAAGGTCTACCGGGCAGCCCTGACTCCCGCCTGGATGGAAGCCCGTCATGGCCGCCTCTGGGAGCAGGGTGTGGAAGGCATCGACCGCTACAACCAGATGCGCAAGGTCGAGCCGATGCAGCGCGCGCTGGCCGAACTCGGCGCGGTGGGCTGGTTTGCCGGCCTGCGCCGCAGCCAGGCGCGCACCCGAGCGGGCATCGAGTTCGCCGGCTACCGCCACGGCCGCTGGAAATTCCACCCGCTGGCCGATTGGAGCGATCGCGACGTGGGGCTGTACCTGAAGCGGCACGACCTGCCGTACCACCCGCTGTGGGAGCACGGCTACACCTCCATCGGCGACGTGCACACCAGCCATCGCTGGGAGCCGGGCATGGCTCCGGAGGACACCCGCTTCTTCGGGCTCAAGCGTGAATGCGGCCTGCACCACATCGCCTGAGGCTTGGACTAGCCTTTGGGCGCAGCGCGACGGGAGGAAAGAGCGACATGAGCGTGACCGCACTCGCTACCGAGACAGGCGCCACCGACCAGCTGATCGCACCGCACGGCGGCCTGCTCAAGGACCTGTACCTGCCGCCGCTGGAGGCCGAGGCGCTGAGGCGACGCAGCGAGGATCTGCCCTCGCTGGAGCTCAACACACGCCAGCTGTGCGACCTGGAACTGCTGCTCAGCGGCGGCTTCTCGCCGCTGGAGGGTTTCCTCGGCCGCGTCGACTACAACGGCGTGGTCGAGGGCATGCGGCTGGCCGACGGCACGCTGTGGCCGATGCCGATCACGCTGGACGTGAGCGAGGCCTTCTCGGCCAGCCTTTCCTGTGGCAGCGAGGTGGTATTGCGCGACGGCCAGGGCGCACCATTGGCAGTACTGGAAGTGCACGATATCTACTGGCCAGACCGGCTGCGTGAAGCGAAACAGGTACTCGGCACCAGCGACCGCGCGCACCCTGGCGCGGCCGAGCTGCTCGATCGCACCGGCCCGGTCTACCTGGGCGGCCGCGTGCGCGGCATCCAGCCGCTCGCGCATCAGGACTTCCCCGAACTGCGTGACACCCCGCGAAGCCTTCGCGCGTGGTTCGAGGCCAAAGGCTGGACCCGCATCGTCGCCTTCCAGACGCGCAACCCGATGCACCGCGCACACCGCGAACTGACCCTGCGTGCAGCCGAACAGGTCGGCGCCAGGCTGCTGATCCAGCCCTCGGTCGGGCGCACCAAGCCGGACGACGTCGACTATCACACCCGCGTGCGCTGCTACCGCGCGCTGCTGTCGCATTATCCCGAGGGCCAGGCCAGGCTATCGCTGCTGCCGTTGGCCATGCGCATGGGCGGTCCGCGCGAGGCGATGTGGCACGCGATCATCCGCAAGAACTACGGCGCCAGTCATTTCATCGTCGGGCGCGACCATGCCGGCCCGGGCAAGGACGCCAGCGGCAGGGCCTTCTACGGACCGTACGAAGCGCAGCAGTTGCTGCAGCAGCACCAGGCGGAACTCGGTATCCAGGTCGTGCCGTTCCCGGCGATGGTCTATGTGGTCAACCGCGATACCTACGTCCCGTCGACCGAGGTGACCCCGACGGACGTGGTGCGCGAGATCTCCGGCACCGAATTGCGGCAACACCTGCGCGAAGGCACCGAGATTCCCGACTGGTTCTCCTTCCCCGACGTGGTGGAGATCCTGCGCGAGCGGCATCCCGCCAAGGCGCCGTAACACGCTCTTGGCTCCCTTTCTTCCGAGGGAGCGGGAGCCAAGTGCATCAAGCGGCGTCTGGCAATGCCACCGCACGCTCGCGCCAGTGCGGCGCCTCGGGCCACCCGCCAGGGATCTCCTCCCCGGCCAGCGCGCGTGCCACGCCGCGCCGGTCCAGGTGCGGCGCGAACTGGCCGATGAACTCCAGCACGAACTCCCGCACCACCGCTTCCCGCCGCAGCACGATCCAGGTCGTGCATTGCGGGAACAGGTGGTCGGCCGGCAGCACGTGCAGGTCCGCGTCGGCCGCCAGCATGGCCATCTCGGCCAGCACGCCGACGCCGAGGCCGGCGCGCACGTAGGTCTTGATGAGGTCCGCGTCGCCGGCGGTCATGGCGATCTGCGGTTCGAGCCCGGCCATCTCGAACACCCGCCGCAGCGACGACTCCGGCCTGAGCGAGGAGTCGTAGCTGATCAGCTGCTCGGCGGCGAGCTCGGCCAGCGTGGGCGGCAACGCGCGCCGCGCCAGGGCATGGCCGGTCGGTGCGACGACCACGCGGTGCCAGCGGTAGGCGGGCAGGGCGATGCCGGTGGACGGCGGTGCGCCGGCCGTGCTGATCACGGCCATGTCCACGCGCCCGGCCTCCAGCTGCGCCAGCACGTCGGCATCCTGGCCGGGCTGCAGGTGCACGCTCACTTGCGGATAAGCCAGGTTGAGCGCGGCGATGGAGGCGGGCAGGGCAAAGCGCGCCTGGGTGTGGGTGGTGGCAATGCGCAGTTCGCCGTGCGCCTCGTTGCGCAGGTTGGCGGCGATCGCGCGGATGTTGGCCGCCTCGGCCAGGATCGCCCGGGCCCGTTCGAGCACCTGGCGGCCGGCGTAGGTCACCGCATCCAGGCTCTTGCCCTTGCGCACGAACAGCTTGAAGCCGAGCTCGTCCTCGAGCTGCTTGAGCTGCTTGCTGAGTCCCGGCTGGGTGGCGTGCACGCGCTCGGCGGCGAGTGTGATGTTGAGTCCGGCGTCAGCGATAGCGACCAGGTAGCGGAGTTGGACCAGCGTCATGGCGGAGTGTCCGTGTTCGTTCGTCAGTAGGGGCGGGTGCGGACGGCACACGGGTACATCGTTCGGGGCGGCGCGCCCGCCCTGCGGTCGGGGCGTCGTTGTCGTTTTTTCATATTTGGACGTCTATACGTCCGATATGGCTGACTGTCAAGGAAAGCGCGTCGCACCGGTGGCACATAACGCGGATGCATAAGCTCGGGGCGACAAATCATTTGCCGCCCATGGCCGGTCGACCTAGCGTGACCGGACTCCTCATGCAGGTCCGCGCCTTGAAGCTCTACCCGTTGTTCGTCGACCTTTCGCACCGTGCCGTACTCGTGGTGGGCGGCGGTGCCGTGGCCGAGCGCAAGGTGGCCGCCCTGATCGAGGCCGGGGCGCAGGTGACGGTAAATGCGCCGCAGCTGACTTCGACGTTGCGCGGCTGGGTGGAGCAGGGACGTGTCGCGCATCGACCGGAGCCATTCCGCGAGAGTTGGCTGGATCGGGTCTGGCTGGTGGTGGCGGCCACGTCCGACCAGGCGACCAATGCCCTGATCGCCGAGTTCGCCGGGCTGCGGCGCCTGTTCGTCAATGTGGTGGACGATGCGCAGCTGTCCAGCTTCCACGTACCCGCGGTGGTCGACCGAGCGCCACTGACCATCGCCATCTCCAGCGGCGGCCAGGCGCCGATGCTGGCAAGGCTGCTGCGCGAGCGGCTGGAGACCCTGCTTGACCATTCCCTGGGCGCGCTCGCCATGTTGGCGGCACGGCTGCGTCCGCGCATCCGCCTGCGCTTCCGGCAACCGGTCGCGCGGCGCCGCTTCTACGAGCAGTTGTTTGCCGGCCCGGTGGCTGCCCTGCTGCGCCAGGGCAGGGACGACGAGGCACGCATCGCGGCCGAACGGGCGCTGGGCGGCGAGTCCGCCGACACCCCGGGTTCGGTGGCGCTGGTCGGAGCCGGCCCGGGCGATCCCGGGCTGTTGACGCTGCGCGGCCTGCGTGCGCTCAACGAGGCGGATGTGATCCTGCACGATCGCCTGGTCAGCGCCGAGGTGCTGGCCTTGGCACGACGCGACGCCGAGCGCATCGAGGTCGGCAAGCAGGCTGGCAACCACCACGCCACGCAGGGGCAGATCCATCGGCTGATGCTCGAGCACGCTCGGGCCGGACGCCGGGTGGTGCGGCTCAAGGGCGGGGACCCCTTCGTGTTCGGCCGAGGCGGCGAGGAACTCCAATTCCTGCGCGCCCATGGCATCGGCTACGAGGTCGTCCCAGGCATCACCGCGGCGCTGGCCTGTGCCGCTTATGCCGGCGTGCCGCTGACCCATCGCGACCATGCCCAATCGGTGCGCCTGCTCACCGCGCACTGCCAGGCGTCGCGAGACACGCTGGACTGGGTGGCGCTGGCGCAGGAGCGGCAGACGCTGGCCGTCTACATGGGCGTGGGGGAACTGTCAGGGCTGCGGTCCAGGCTGCTCGAATACGGCCGTGCACCGTCCACGCCGTTCGCGCTGGTCGAGAACGGTTCGCGTGCGGGCCAGCGCGTGGTCATCGGCACGCTGGCGCAGCTGGTTGAACGCGCCACCGCCCATGCGGTCCGTTCACCTGCGCTGCTGATACTCGGCGAGGTCGCCGCGCTGGCCGGCCCGCTGGCGTGGTTCGGGGCGCCGCCGCTGGGTGCGACGGCCCACGACATCGGCGATGCGGGCAGGGCCGCCCGCGTTCGCCCGGCGATGCACCAGGACGACGTGCTTGCCGCGCTCCACCAGGCCTGAACCTTCCGCACCGGCGCGTCCGCCGGGACCTATTCCCAGGAGCACTCCCATGATCTACGACAGCATCCTCGATACCATCGGCCGCACGCCGGTGGTCAAGCTGCATCGGCTTGCACCCAAGAACGTCGAGCTCTACGTCAAGGTGGAGGCGTTCAACCCGGCCGGTTCGGTGAAGGATCGCCTGGCGCTGGCGATCATCCTGGACGCCGAGCAGCGCGGCGACCTCAAGCCGGGGCAGACCGTGATCGAGGCGACCTCCGGCAACACCGGCGTGGCGCTGGCGGCGGTATGTGCGGCGCGCGGCTATCCCTTCGTCGCGGTGATGACCGAAACCTTCTCGATCGAGCGACGCAAGCTCATTCGCGCCTATGGCGGCAAGGTGGTACTGACGCCGGCGGCGGTGCGTGGCACTGGCATGGTCGAGAAAGCCGCCGAACTGGCCAAGAAGCACGGCTGGTTCCTGGCCCGCCAGTTCGAGAACCCCGCCAACCCGGCTTATCACCGCCAGACCACCGCCGCGGAGATCCTTGCCGATTTCGCCGGTCGCCGGCTGGACTACTTCGTCAGTGGCTGGGGCACCGGCGGCACGCTCACCGGCGTGGGCGAGGTGCTCAAGGTGGCCCGTCCGGAGGTCAAGATCATCGGCGCCGAACCTGCCGGAGCGTCGCTGCTCGGCGGCAAGGAATGGCAGCCGCACAAGATCCAGGGCTGGACGCCCGACTTCGTGCCCGGGGTGCTCAACCGCAAGGTGGTCGACCAGTTGGTGACCGTCGACGACACGGTGGCACGCGACACCTCGCGGGCGCTTTCGCAACAGGAAGGCATCTTCGTCGGCCTGTCCTCCGGCGGCACGCTCGCTGCGGCGCTGGACGTGGCCAAGAGCGCGCCGGAAGGTTCGGTGTTGCTGGCGATGCTGCCCGACACCGGGGAGCGCTACCTGTCGACCTTCCTGTTCGAGGGGGTGAACGAGGGCTCGGACGATGTGGAACAGGGTACCTCCGCACTTGGGCAGCAGGCGGCGGCGGTCAGTTGAAGCGAGGGCTGTCCCAGGCCCTCCTATCAGCCCGTCGGCAGCTTTGCTGAAACGGGAAAGTGCCCCCTGCCGGCGCAGGTACGCCGGCAGGGCGGTCAAATGCGGCGGCGCCGTCAAGCGCAGGCAAGCGAATGGAGTGACCGCAGCGCGCGGCGGCCAGAACTAGGCTACTTTGCGCACCTTCGCGCGCGTCCGCGGCGCCCCCTTCCCCAGCTCCCACTGGTCGATCAGCTTGCGTCCCACGTTGGCCAGCGCCTCGATGGCGGGCAGCAGTTCGCGGCCCAGCGCGGTCAGTGCGTACTCGGCCGTTGGCGGCGAGGTATCCAGCACCCGCCGCGTGACCAGTCCGCGCGATTCGAGCTCGCGCAGCCTCGCGCTCAGCACGCGCGCCGAGATCCGCGGGATGTCGTGGCGCAGTTCGCCGAACCGCCGCGGCTCGGCGCTCAGATACCAGATCACGTTGGGCGCCCAGGCACCGCGCAGCAGCGCCAGGCTCTCGGTAAGCGGGCACGCCGGCGGTGGCGCGGCAACCTTGCTCTTGCGAAGCGGCAGGCCCATGGCGGGGATTCCTCGTGCATGCGGTAACCGCGGAGATACCACATTTTTGCACTAATTCCCGGTTAGGTGGTATCTAACGGTTACTTTGGACACTAGGATGCGCGAACGTCGTCGCAAGACACGTTCCCCCACCCCAAGGAGTGATCCATGAAGCTCTACTACATGCCCGGCGCCTGCTCGCTTTCCCCGCACATCGTGGCGCGCGAGGCCGGCATCGACCTCAAGCTGGTGAAAGTCGACGGCAAGACCAAGCGCACCGAGGACGGCGCGGATTTCCTGGCGATCAATCCCAAGGGATACGTGCCCGCGCTGGAACTGGACGACGGCCAGCTGCTGACCGAAGGCCCGGCGATCGTGCAGTACCTGGCCGATCTCAAGCCCGCCTCCCACCTGGCGCCGGCAAACGGCACGCTGGCGCGCTACCGCTTGCAGGAAGTGCTGGGCTACATCAACTCCGAGATCCACAAGTCCTACACCCCGCTGTTCAAACCGGACACGCCCGAGGCGACGCGGCAGGAACGCAAGGAGTACCTGCGCAAGCGTTACGCGCTACTGGAAACTGCACTGGCGAAGCAGCCCTGGCTGCTCGGCGAGCATTTCACTGCAGCCGATGCCTACCTGTTCACAGTGACCAACTGGGCGCGCCAGGTCGAGCTGGACCTGTCCGATTTCCCGGCGCTCCATGCGTTCCAGCAGCGCGTGCTCGAACGGCCGGCGGTACAGGCGGTGATGGATGAGGAAGGGCTGGCGCGCCGGGCGACCGCGGCGGCTTGAGGCATTAGGGACGGGCCTGAAAAAATACCCTCTCCCTCCGGGAGAGGGTGCCCGAAGGGCGGGAGGGGGCTCGGGCGGAGCGTACTGTCACATGCAGCCCTTCGGCCCCGGCCCTGCGGGCCTGCGCTTGCGGCAATCCGTTGGAGACAAGCCGCTCGCCCCGAGCGTAGCGAAGCGAAGTCGAAGGGTGCGCCGGGCGAATCAGATTTCCCGCGCCAACCTTTCGGCCAGTCCCACATACCCGCCCGGCGTCAATTCCAGCAACCGCTGCTTCGCCTCCGCCGGCAATGACAAGCCCTCGATGAACGCGCGCATCGACTCGCGCGTAATGCCTTGCCCACGCGTCAGTGCCTTCAACTGCTCGTAAGGCTCGGGCAGGCCGTAACGGCGCATCACGGTCTGCACTGCTTCGGCCAGCACCTCCCAGCTGGCATCCAGATCGGCAGACAGCCGCTCGGCATTCACCGTGAGCTTGCCCAGGCCCTTCTGCAGCGATTCGAGCGCCACCAGCGTGTGGCCGAAGGCCGTGCCCAGTGCACGCAGCACGGTCGAATCGGTGAGGTCGCGCTGCCAGCGGCTGATCGGCAGCTTCTCGGCGAAGTGCCCGAGCAACGCGTTGGCCAGGCCGAAGTTGCCCTCGGCATTCTCGAAATCGATCGGGTTGACCTTGTGCGGCATGGTCGAGGAGCCGACCTCGCCAGCTTTCAGCGCCTGCTTGAAATAGCCCAGCGAGACATAGCCCCAGATGTCGCGCGCCAGATCGATCAGGATGATGTTGGCGCGGCGTACCGCGTCGCAGTATTCGGCGACGCCGTCGTGCGGCTCGATCTGGGTCGTGTACGGGTTGAAGTCCAATCCCAGGCTTTCGACGAAACGCTGCGAAAAGGCACGCCAGTCGACCTCGGGGTAGCTGATCGCATGCGCGTTGTAGTTGCCTACCGCGCCATTGATCTTGCCCGGGATCTCCACGGCTGCCAGCTGCGCGCGCTGGCGTTCCAGGCGCGCCACCACGTTGGCCAGTTCCTTGCCGAGCGTGCTCGGCGAGGCCGTCTGCCCGTGCGTGCGCGAGAGCATCGGCAGGCCGGCATTGTCGTGCGCCATCTCGCGCAGGCGCGCAACGATTCGGTCGAAGATCGGCAGTAGCACGGCTTCGCGCGCGTCGCGCAGCATCAGGGCATACGACAGGTTGTTGATGTCCTCGCTGGTGCAGGCGAAGTGCACGAACTCCCTGGCCTGGGCCAGTGCGGGATCGGCGCCGATGCGCTCCTTGATGAAATACTCGATCGCCTTGACGTCGTGGTTGGTGGTGGCCTCGATCGCCTTCACGCGCTCGCCGTCGGCCACGCTGAAATCGTTGGCAATGGCGCGCAGCTGGTCGACCTGGGCCCCGGAGAACGGAGGCAGCTCCGCGATGGAGCCTTCGCCGGCAAGCGCCAGCAGCCATTCGATCTCCACCTGCACGCGCCGGTGCATCAGGCCGTATTCGCTGAAGATCGGGCGCAGGGGTTCGACCTTGCCGGCATAACGGCCGTCCAGCGGCGACAGGGCGGTGAGGGCGTGGCTGCTCATCGAGGTGTTCCGGCGAGGGGAAACGGCCATTTTACATTGCCGCCGCACTGATGGCCGGCGGCCTATAGTGGCGCCTTCCCCACACCCAAGGAGCGCCCGATGGCCGACTACCGCATCGAACACGACAGCATGGGCGAGCTCAAGGTCCCCTCCGCCGCGCTCTACGGTGCGCAGACCCAGCGCGCGATCGATAACTTCCCGATCTCCGGCCTGGCTCTCCCGCGGGAGTTCATCCGGGCGATGGGGCTGATCAAGGCCGCGGCCGCCGCGGCGAATCTGGCGCTGGGCCACCTGAAAAAGGGCCAGGCGGCGGCCATCCGCAAAGCCGCACTGGCGGTGGCGGAGGGGCGTTACGACCCGCAGTTTCCCATCGACGTGTTCCAGACCGGTTCGGGCACCAGTACCAACATGAATGCCAACGAGGTGATCGCACACCTGGCTGCGCAGGCTGGCGCCAAGGTGCACCCCAACGACCACGTCAACTACGGGCAGAGTTCCAACGACGTTATTCCCACCGCGATCCACGTCAGCGCCACGCTGGCCACCAGCGAGCGCCTGCTGCCTGCCCTCAGGCATCTGAAGAAGATGATCGACAAACGCTCGCGTGAGCTGAAGAACGTGCCCAAGACCGGCCGCACCCACCTGATGGATGCGATGCCGGTGACCTTCGGCCAGGAGCTTTCCGGCTGGTCGGCGCAGATCGGTTCGGCCATCGATCGCATCGAGGATGCCTTAAAGCGCATGCGCCGGCTGCCGCAAGGGGGCACCGCCGTGGGCACCGGCATCAACGCCGATCCGAAGTTCGGCGCGGCCGTGGCTCGCGAGCTCAAGGCGCTGACCGGCGTGCGCTTCGAATCTGCGGATAACTTCTTCGAAGGTATGGCGGCGCAGGATGCGGCGGTCGAGTTGTCCGGCACGCTCAAGACGCTTGCCGTCGCGCTCATGAAGATCGCCAACGACCTGCGCTGGATGAACTCCGGTCCCTTGGCCGGCCTGGGCGAAATCGAGTTGCCCGCGCTGCAGCCCGGCTCTTCGATCATGCCGGGCAAGGTCAACCCGGTCATACCGGAAGCCACCGCCATGGTTGCCGCGCAGGTGATCGGCAACGATGCCGCGATCACCATCGGCGGGCAGTCGGGCAACTTCCAGCTCAACGTGATGCTGCCGCTGATCGCCTACAACCTGCTGCAGTCGATCGAGATCCTGGGCAACGTCAGCCGCCTGTTGGCCGACAAGGCCATTGCCGGGTTCAAGGTCAACCGCGAACGCGTCAACCAGGCGCTGGCGATGAACCCGATCCTGGTCACCGCGCTGAACCCGGTGATCGGCTACGAAAAGGGCGCCGCGACTGCCAAACAGGCCTACAAGGAAAGGCGCCCGATCATGGACGTTGCGCTCGAAACCACGGGTCTGTCGAAAGAGGAGCTGAAAAAGCTGCTCGATCCGACCACGCTGACCCGCGGTGGTATCCACAGCGAGTAGCCCGCGAGGCCGGCGTGGCGGGCGTCTGGCCGACATCAAGCAGTTTGCGCTGCCGCTTTATCGGTGGTGGACGTTCGGCTGTAAACAAAGAAATCCGATAACGATCCTGTCTTGGTATTACCCGTGAAAGGAAATCGATTGGGAATATACTTGATCATATGCCAGTCGGCGCGATTTTCGTCCACCCAGTCCGAGAATTTCCTGTGCCGAACGTGAGGTGCCTGATCAGCTGGGTTATTGTCGGTGTTGGATGAGTAGATGATAACGAGGTGTCTCGACGCATCGAAAAGCCGCGCCATGTAGCTTTCAAATACCATATCCTCAACCAGGTGGAAGATGACGTCGAGCGATAGTGCCAGGTCAGCCTGCTGGCCGGCATAATCAGTGACAAGCCCGAACACCTTGCTTCTATCGGCGTGAAATTTTTTCTTGCAGAGAGCAATCGCCTCGGGGCTTACATCCAGACCCATGTATTTGGGGTACGTCGCCAACGCCAGTTGGTTTCCATCTCCGCATCCGAATTCAATGACCGATCCGATCCCGTTCAAGCAGACCCAGCCATTGATGACCTCGGCCTTGAATTCCGCAAGCTGATTGTAGGAGCCATCCCCTGAATTGCCGCCAGAGCGATATCGCCTTTTCCAATAGCTTTCCGATCCGGGAAAAGGCCGGTTTAGTCTGACCAGGTGGTAGGCTTTTTGAATCACGGGGCCCACGATTGGAATCTTCTTGAAGATGCTTTTCATGCCTGTTTCCAAATTGCATCTCACAGCCGCGAAATCCCTTTACGGGCCAGACCATGCTTCGCAGACGACAGATAGGGGCCCGGAAGCATCAAGCGCGCATGAAAACAATCTCGAGGCTGGTAATCGGAAAGAATCTCCCCTCGCTCTTAGGCTTCGCTTATTTGGAAAAAACGGAGATGTGAAGAATCGGTATTGGCCAACTGCGATTGGCCATCGGCCACAGCGAGCGGGCGGCGGACCGAGCTGAGCATCGCCGTGCTCAATGGAAATCCAGGAGAGGCGGTGTCACTGGCCACTGGCGAATGGGGGCGGGTTTTAACCATCGCTGCCTGCCCGAACCGATCGGCAATATCCCGCCGGCGGAGGCCGGCCTTTCCCCGTAGTCGCCTATTTAAGGCGCCAGACCTTGCCTCCGGCCGGCCCCTTGCCGACGCCATCTGATTCCTACGAGCCTCGACCTCGCCCCTGGACCACGCCACCTTGGACCACGCTGGATCGACAAAAAAGGCCGGAACCCGCGGTTTCGCTGGGGTTGCCGGCCTTTATTGGACTTGCTTGGAGTTTGAATTGGTGGAGGTGGCGGGAGTCGAACCCGCGTCCGAAGGCGCTTGACGCCCGGTACTACATGCTTAGCCCACCGTTGGATCTCGTCCCGCGGCAGCACGGTGTGCGAAGCGCGCCGAAGGACCAGCCTGCTTGATTTGACCCTGACCGACAGGCGGCGGCTTCGGGCGATCCTGTGATGATGACCCTACATCCACGAGCACAGGCACAAGTGGGTTCGGGGCTAGGCCTTAAGCGGCCAGAGCGTAGTTGTCGTCGTTGGCAACTATGAGTTTGCGGCTGGATTTACGAGGAAAGCTGCCCCCTCGGCATGCACCAAGCCATCTCACTACCCCCGTCGAAGCCAGGACACCCCCGGGGAAGATCTGAGCTGGTCAGTCGGACAAGTATATGGGGCCGGCACGGTGGGCTTCAATGCGCACGGTGGCCGGAATTCAGGCCTCGCGGTTGTGGGCGCGCATGGTCCGCTGCTTCTCACGCTGCCAGTCGCGTTCCTTCTCGGCATCCCGCTTGTCGTGTGCCTGCTTGCCACGGGCCAGACCGATCTCCACCTTGACCTTGTTGCCCTTCCAATACATGGCAATAGGCACGAGCGTGTAGCCCTTGCGCTCGACAGCGCCGATCAGCTGGTCGATCTCCTGCTTGTGCAGCAAGAGCTTGCGCGTGCGGCGGTCTTCGGCGATCACGTGGGTGGAGGCGCTGATCAGCGGCGGAATCGAGGTACCGACCAGGAAGATCTCGCCCTTGAGCACTACGGCATAGCCATCGCCAAAATTGATCCGGCCGGCACGCAGCGCCTTGAGTTCCCAGCCCTGCAGCGCGATGCCCGCCTCGTAACGCTGGTCGATGTGGTACTCGTGACGGGCGCGCTTGTTGAGCGCGATGGTCCCGCCTGCGTGCTTGTCCTTGTCTTTCGCTTTTGCCATGTCAGCTAGACTTGCGCCCTTGCGGATGCGCCGGAAGCCGTCGCACCCGAGTGATGAATGAGGTAGCCGTGATCGAAATCCGACGAAGCGCCCTGGTCAACTACACGCCGGCGCAAATGTTCGATCTGGTCAACGATGTGGAAGCATACCCAAAGCGCTTCGCCTGGTGTGCCGACGCGCAGGTGCTCGAGCGGGAGGGTGACGTGCTGGTGGCGCGCCTGGTATTGAAATTTGCCGGCCTGAAGCAGGCTTTCACCACCCGCAATACGACCGAGCCGCCGAAGCGCCTGAATATGCAACTGGTGGAAGGGCCGTTCCGCAGCCTCGACGGAGTGTGGGAGTTCATTGCGCTGGGCGAGCATGGCTGCAAGATCGCATTCGCGCTGGATTTTGACTACGTGGGTCTGGGCGCCGGGGCGATCAAGCTCGGGTTCCAGGGCCTGGCCACCAAGATGGTTGAAGACTTCGGCCGAGAGGCCCGGCGCGCGTATGGCTGAGATCACCGTGGAGGTGGTGCTGGCACTGCCCGGGCGTGTGCGGCGGAGCCAGGTGAAACTCAGCGAGGGCGCCACCGTCGAGCAAGCGGTGGCGGCAGCGGACCTTGGCGGCGAAGCGACACGGGTCGATCCTCGGCGCCTTGGCGTGTTCGGCCGCCTCGCGAACCCCGGGCAGGTGCTGCACGACGGCGACCGGATCGAGATCTACCGTCCGCTTGCGCTCGACCCTAAGGAGGCGCGCCGCCGCCGCGCCCGCTGAACGCGGGCATCGATAGGACTAAGGCGTATTGCCGCCCGGATTGTCCGAACCGCTGCCATCGCCGCCGTTCTTGCTCTTGTCGCCTTCGGTCTCGTCGACCGGATAGGTGGCATGGTACTTCTCGGTATCCTTGAGCATCTTCTCCGCGTCCTGCGCGAAGAAATCGCCTTCGGTGCGCACCAGGGTGTCGTTGTTGAAGGTGAGCGTGAACGTGCGCACCTTGACCGGACCGCCACGGTGCTGCTGGGTGGACACGTAGTCCCAACGGTTGTCGTTGAACGGAGTGTGGACCGAAGGAGAACCCAGGAGCACCAGTACCTGGTGCTTGGTCATGCCGGGCTTGAGCTGATCGACGTCTTTCTTTTCCAGAAAATTGCCCTGTTGCACGTCCGGGACATAGACGAGCCCGCAGCCCACCAGCGAGAGCGCCAGCATGGCGGAACCGAGCGTGCGAATCAGCTTGTGCATGCGTGTTCAAGTCCGGATCGTGAAGGTGTCGATGATACACTAACGGCCTTGGTACGCCGCGTGTGGAGCCCGCTATGGAACAGGAAACCAGAGAGCTGCGCAGGGTCGGCCTGAAGGTCACCCACCCGCGTATGCGTATCCTGCAGATCTTCGAGGAGGAGGGCGTCCAGCACCTCACCGCCGAAGACGTCTACAAGAAGCTGCTCGCCGAACAGGAAGACATTGGTCTGGCCACGGTCTACCGCGTGCTCACTCAGTTCGAGGCCGCCGGCATCGTGGTCAAGCACAATTTCGAAGGCGGCCAGGCCGTCTATGAGCTCGACCGCGGCAAGCACCACGACCACATGATCGACGTAGACAGCGGCAAGGTCATCGAGTTCGTCAGCGAAGAGATCGAGCGATTGCAGCATGAGATCGCTGCCCGGCACGGGTACGTGCTGGAGGACCACAGCCTGGTGCTGTACGTGCGGCCGAAGGGGAAGGGGCGCTGACGTAGTTCTTCCGTCGGCAGAGCCGGCAGGTCGCGAGGCAAAAAAAAAGCCGCGGGAGGACTCCTGTCCACCCACGGCTGATCCGTTACCACTCGGCGCCTCGGCGTTCGCGAATTGCTCGCTTGCCGGGCTGCGCCGTTGGTTCCGGCGGAACGGCATCCTGCCGTTCTTCGTGGCCACCGTCCCCACGGTGACCACGGCACGCCATCTTGCGATGGCGGCTCCCCCACATCGATGGACCGATGCTAACGAGCTGTTCACGATTGCGGTATTGGAAAAATTCCTATGCCAGGCGTCCCGGCTCACGGCCCGACGTGCTGCCCCGCAGCAAAATGCGCAAATGGACGCCCTGGCGGTCCGGCCGCAGCCGGAACAGGCCGCCCAGCGAGGTGACCCGGTCGCGCATGCCTTGCAGGCCACGGCCTCCGCGGGGCAAGCGGTTGGGCAAGCCGACGCCGTCGTCGCGGATGTCGAGCAGGGCCAGCACCACGCCATGGCGCTCGCCGATGCGCAGGCGCAGACGGAATTCGCTGGCCTGGGCGTGCTTGACCGCGTTGGTGGCGCTTTCCTGTACCAGTCGGTACACCGCGGTGCGGGTGTCTTCGTCGAGCAGGCGGGGGTCGCCGCGCATGTCGGTGTGGAAGAAGATCCCGGCGGTGGTCAGCAAATCGCGGATCGGGCCTTCGTCCAGCGCACGCAGCAGGCCGAACTCGTCGAGAACGGCAGGGCGCAGGTCGTCCAGCAGACGGTGCAGGGCGCGTCGCATGTAGCCAAGGATGGTATTGATCGAGACGCTGATGTCTTCCAGTCCGGCTTGGCGCAGGCGCACCTGCGCGAGCTTCATGTGGGTCTGGATGGCGGTAATGTTCTGGCCGAGTTCGTCGTGCAATTCGGCGGCCATATGGCGCCGCTGGTTCTCCTCGGCCTGCAGGTTGCCGCGCGCGGCGTCGCGCAGCTGGCGGGCGAGCTGGTCCAGGCGGCGATTGACTGCGCCCAGGTAGACGTTCTGTTCGGCCACCCGTTCGCTGCTGCGGCGCAGGGCATCGGTTGCCGCCCCCAGCATAAGTGCACCCGTGCCGGCCACCGCCAGGAACAGGTAGCCCGCCGCGCTCTGCGCATGCCCGGGCTGATGATCGACCGCGGCCATGCCCATGCAGGAAATCAGCATCGCCAGCGTGGCGCCGCGCCAACCGTGGCGAAACGCGAAGAACAGCACCGGCGCAAGCGACAGTACGCGGGCGAACTCCGGCTGCGGCGCAGCATGCTCGGAAAGCATGAGCAAAAGCGCCATCGCCGGCAGCATCACCAGCAAGCCGTCCATCACCAGGCTGGCCACCATCTTCCGGTTGGGCCGGGCGCGCAGCAGCATGATCGCCAGCGGCGCTACCAGCAGCACGCCCAGATAGTTGCCCAGCAATTCGCGTCCGAGCGCCCGGATCATTGCCGACGGAGCGGCGCTTTCGTGCAGCAATGCCAGCAATACCGCGTCCGTGGCGGCCACGGCGCCGACCACCAGCACGGCCGAAAGCAGCAGGCGGGTGGCTTCCTCGGGATCGCGCAGGCTGGCGTGCAGGTTGACCCGGCGCAGCAGCCACAAACCCACGGCCATCACCAGCGGTTCGGGCAGGTCGCCTATCAGGAAGGTCTCCCAGCCCATCGGCAAGCCGGAGCGCAGGTCGAGGATCGCGGTGGCGGCCAGTTCCAGCCCCAGCAGCCAGAACCACTGGCGTACCGGCACGATCAGCAGTGCTGCGAAGCGCAGGCCGAAAGGCAGCATCCAGTACGGTTGCTGGGTAGGCAGCAGCACCAGCCACAGCAGCACGTAAAGCACGCCCAGCAACGGGCCGGAGTCGGGCAGGGAAAAGGGCTTCGAACGCATCTGCGGATGGTACATGCGACTGTCGCCTGCCCAGCGTACGGCGAGACCTTGGGCACGGGCGGCCGGTCTCTTATAGACTCGGGCCGCAGGGCCGGGCGCGGGGCGTCCGAAGCGGGCGAGCCACAAGGCATGGGCTGGTGCGCCGCCCGAAACCAAGTCAGCGGGGCACCATGTACAGCATCGTTCTGGTCGACGACCACGCCATTGTCCGCGAGGGATTCAAGCGGCTCATCGAAATGGAGCCCGATCTGGAGGTCATCGCCGAGTGTCGTTGCGCCGACGATGCGGTCGAGGCGATCAACCACCGCCGGCCCGACCTGGTGGCACTGGATCTTTCCTTGCCCGATGGCAGCGGCCTGCCGCTGATCGAACACCTGCACAGCCTTGCGCCGGACACGCACATCGTGGTGTTGAGCATGCATGATGGCGAACCCTATGTCTCCGAGGCGCTGCGCCGTGGCGCCAGCGGCTACGTCACCAAGGGCGCCGCGCCGGAGGAACTGGTGGCGGGACTGCGCCAGGTGATGCAGGGCGACACCTTCCTGAGTTCGGATCTGCGCCAGCGCCGCGCCGAGCGGCCCAGCGAGGCGCTCGACCCGGTCAACCGGCTCACTGCACGCGAGCGCGAGGTTTTCCTGCTGCTGGCTGCAGGCAAGGCGCCCAAACAGGTGGCCGCTGTGCTGGGCGTGGGGCAGAAGACCATCTACATCCACCGTGCCAGCCTGATGGGCAAGCTCGGCGCCGGCTCGGAACTGGACCTGTACCGGATGGCCAGCGAGCGTGGGCTGCTCTCGGAGCGCAAGAACTGACGGGCGCGAGCGGGTGCGGATGGGGGCAGGGTAGGCCGTACCCATCGGCTGCATCACGAGATGGGCTGATGGCCCACCCTGCATCCCACCGCGGGATCAGGCGCTTTGCGCACGCTCCAGCATCTGTTTGGCATGCGCCCGCGTTTCGCGGGAGATCTCCACGCCGCCAAGCATGCGCGCCAGTTCGTCGCGGCGGCCGGCCGCGTCCAGCTTCCCGATCTGCGTGCGGGTGGTATCGCCTTCGCTGTGCTTGCTCACGCGCAGGTGGGCGTGGCCTTGCGCCGCGACCTGCGGCAGGTGGGTGACGCAGAGGACCTGGCGCTCGGCGCCGAGCGCGCGCAGTTTCTGCCCGACCACTTCGGCCACCGCGCCGCCGATGCCGGTGTCGACTTCGTCGAACACCATGCAGCCGATCGTATCCTTGCCCAGCGTAGCCACTTCGATGGCCAGGCTGATGCGCGCCAGCTCGCCGCCCGAGGCGACTTTGCGCAATGCCCGCGGAGGCTGGCCGGGATTGGCGCTGACCAGCAGTTCGCAACGTTCGCGGCCCTGCGCGTCCGGTTCGGTGCCGTCGACCGGTTCCAGCTCGATCACCAACCGCCCGCCGGCCATGCCCAGCTCGCTCATCAAGGCGCTGACTTCCTCGCCAAGGCGTGCAGCCGCCGTGCGGCGAGCCCGGCTCAGGGTGTCGGCAGCCTTGGCGTAGTCGCGTTCCAGCCTTGCGCGTTCGTCAGCAAGCCGTTCGAGCGCGTCGCCGGCGCCTTCGAGTTCGCCCAGTTCCGCCTGTAGCGTTCCCAGGCGGTCGTGCAGTTCGGCCACGGGCAGGCGATGGCGCCGGGCCAGTTCATGCAGGCGGGTGAGGTGGGTATCGACCTCGGCATAGCGCTCGGGATCCAGATCGACGTCCTGTGCGTAGCGCGACAGGACGTCGGTGGCCTCGCCGAGCTGGATCTCGGCGTTCTCCAGCAGTTCCAGTGATGGTGCGAGGCGCGGGTCGATCGCTGCGAGCTTGCCCAGTTCGCCATGTGCACGGCCCAGCGCGCGGCGCAAGGCGAACTCGCTGTCGCCGTCGAGCAGCTCGACTACACCCGAGGCGCCTTCGGCCAGCCGGCCGGCGTTGGCCAGGCGCTTGTGGCTGGCCTCCAGCTCGGCCAGCTCCACGGCCGGCAGGGCCCAGCGCTCGAGCTCGCCAACCTCGTGGCGCAGCAGCTCCAGTCGCTCGTCGCGATTGTCGCCGCCATTCAGCTTGCGGATGCGCGTTCCCAGTTCGCGCCACTGCGTCGCCAGCACGCGCACCTGCGCCACCGATTCTTCGTTCCCGGCGTAGGCATCGAGCAGGTCGAGCTGGTGGCTGCGCGAGAGCAGTGCCTGGTGTTCGTGCTGGCCGTGGATTTCCACCAGCAAGGTGGCCAGTTCCCCCAATTGGCTGGCGTTGGCCGGGCGGCCGTTGATCCAGGCGCGCGAACTGCCTTCGGCCCGGATCACCCGGCGCAGCTGGCAGACACCTTCGTCGTCCAGTTCTTCGCGCTCGAGCCAGGCGCGCGCTTCGGGCAGGGCGGACAGATCGAACTCGGCGGCCAGCTCGGCGCGGTCGCAGCCCTCACGCACCATGCCGCTGTCGGCGCGGGCGCCCGCCAGCAGCATCAGCGCGTCGACCAGCAGCGACTTGCCGGCTCCGGTCTCGCCGCTGACCACGGTCAGGCCGGGGCCAAAGGTGACTTCGGCTTCTTCGACGACGGCGAAATGGCGGACGTAAAGGGAGGTAAGCATGGCGGTGGATTGTAAGGGGAGCGATCCGCAGCGTGGCTACCGTCGCGGCCGGCTTTCTTGCAAACTGCGGGACCGCACCTTATTTCTGTGCCGTCTCACCGGTTGCCACAGCGCATGACCCGATCCCACGGCCACGACCTCGATACCCGCGCCCGGCGCCTGCTGCGCACGCTGATCGCGCAATACCTGGCCGATGGCGAGCCGGTGGGATCGCGCACGCTATCGCGCTCCTCCGGCCTGGACGTCAGTCCGGCGACGATCCGCAACATCATGGCCGACCTGGAGGATGCCGGGCTGGTCGCTTCGCCGCACACGTCGGCCGGCCGCGTGCCCACGCCGCGCGGCCTGCGCCTGTTCGTCGACAGCCTGATCGAGCTGCAGCCGCTGCCGCGCGATGAAATGGTCCGGCTCAAGCGTGAGCTGCCACCCGGGCCGACCACCACCCGTGACCTGCTCGGCAACGTCTCGACTTTGCTTTCGGCGATGACTCATTTCGCCGGTGTGGTGACGGTCCCGCGCCAGGGCGACTTCCCGCTGCGCCACATCGACTTCGTACCGTTGCCGGACGCGCGCGTGCTGGTGATCCTGGTGTTTTCCGACAACCAGGTGCAGAACCGCATTGTGCAACTGGCCAGGCCGCTGGACGGGCGCGAGCTGGAGCAGGCCGCCAATTACCTCAATACGCACTTTGCCGGCCTGCGCGTGGACGACATCCGCGCGCACCTGCTGCGTGAGCTGCGCGAAGCGGGCAGCGAACTGAACCGCCTGGTGGCCAGCGCTACCGAACTGGCGGCGGCCTCCTTCGCCCCGCAGGGCGATGCAGAAGACGTGCTGGTCAGCGGCCAGACCAACCTGATGGGCTATGCGGAGCTGGCCGACCTGGACCGTCTGCGCGAGTTGTTCGAGGCATTCCAGAAGAAGAACGAGTTGCTGCAGCTGATGGAGGTGTGCGCCCGGGCGCCCGGCGTGCGGCTGTTCATCGGCGAGGAATCGGGCTTCGCCGCGCTGGACGGTTGCAGCGTGGTGACCGCCAGCTACGGGGTTCAGGGCCGGGTACTGGGCGCCGTCGGCGTGATCGGCCCGACCCGCATGGCCTACGAACGCGTCATTCCGGTGGTGCAGGCGACGGCCGGATTGCTCAGTGACGCCTTGAATCGCGCCGCGACGTCCCTATAACCGGCCCCGGAGGGCGGGTTTCCCGCAGTTTTGACGGCCGGCACGGAGGTGCCGGCCCGGACTTTCGTTTGGGAGTAATGCATGCAGAACAACGAGCAGACGCCGGAGCAGGCGCAGGAATCCGGTCCCGCGGACGCGTTGGGAACCGACGCCCTGCAGGGGCGCATCGCCGAGCTGGAGGCAAGCAACGCCGAGCTGCGCGAAAGCGTGCTGCGCGAGCACGCCGAGCTGGAGAACCAGCGCCGGCGCCTGCATCGCGACCTGGAACAGGCGCGCCGCTTCGCCAACGAGAAACTGCTGAACGAACTGCTGCCGGTGTACGACAGTCTCGAGCGCGGGCTGGCCATCGAGAGCGGTGATGTCGCGGCGGTACGCGAAGGGCTGGCGCTGACCCTGAAGGCGCTGCTCAAGGTCGCCGAGAACCACGGCCTGGTGCCGATAGACCCGGTCGACCAACCGCTCGATCCGGAACGCCACCATGCCGTGAGCATGGTGGAGGCGCCGGGCAAGGCGCCGGGCACGGTGGTCAGCGTGCTGCAGAAAGGCTATGTGCTGAACGACCGGCTGCTGCGTCCTGCGCTGGTCGCCGTGGCCAGGGACTGACACATTCGTTCGCTGAACACGCACCCGGCCCCGCGGCATTGAATCGCCACACGTGGGCCACCATCTGAAAAGCCATCGCGGCCGCGGGGGCCGCCTAGAAAGCATTTGGAGCTGAACACTATGGGCAAGATCATCGGCATCGACCTGGGCACCACCAACTCCTGCGTCGCCGTCATGGACGGCAGCAACGCGAAGGTGATCGAGAACGCCGAGGGCGATCGCACCACGCCCTCCATCGTTGCCTTCAGCAAGGACAACGAGGTCCTGGTGGGCGCGCCGGCCAAGCGCCAGAGCGTGACCAATCCGAAGAACACCTTCTATGCGGTGAAGCGCCTGATCGGCCGCAAGTTCACCGACGCCGAGGTCCAGAAGGACCTGCACATCGTGCCCTACGGCATCGTCGCGCATGAGAACGGCGACGCCTGGGTAGAGACCTCCGACGGCAGGAAGATGGCGCCGCAGGAGATCTCCGCGAAGGTCCTGATGAAGATGAAGAAGACCGCCGAGGACTATCTCGGCGAGCCGGTCACCGAGGCGGTCATCACGGTGCCGGCCTACTTCAACGACAGCCAGCGCCAGGCGACCAAGGACGCCGGCCGCATCGCAGGGCTGGAGGTCAAGCGCATCATCAACGAGCCGACCGCGGCCGCGCTGGCCTACGGCCTGGACAAGAAGGGCGGCGACCGCAAGATCGCCGTGTACGACCTCGGCGGCGGCACCTTCGACGTGTCGATCATCGAGATCGCCGAGGTCGACGGCGAGAAGCAGTTCGAGGTGCTGGCCACCAACGGCGACACCTTCCTCGGTGGCGAGGACTTCGACAAGCGCGTCATCGACTACCTGGTCGACGAATTCCAGAAGGACCAGGGCATCGACCTGCGCAAGGATCCGCTGGCGCTGCAGCGCCTGAAGGACGCGGCCGAGCGCGCCAAGATCGAGCTGTCCTCCGCGCACCAGACCGAGGTGAACCTGCCGTACGTGACGGCCGACGCTTCCGGTCCGAAGCACCTGAACATCAAGCTCACCCGCGCCAAGCTCGAAGCGCTGGTGGAAGACCTGGTCAAGCGCACCATCGAGCCGTGCCGCATCGCGCTCAACGACGCCGGCCTGCGCGTATCGGACATCAACGAGGTGATCCTCGTCGGTGGCCAGACCCGCATGCCCAAGGTGCAGGAGTCGGTCAAGGACTTCTTCGGCAAGGAGCCGCGCAAGGACGTCAACCCGGACGAGGCCGTCGCCGTCGGCGCGGCGATCCAGGGCGGCGTGCTGGGCGGGTCGGTCAAGGACGTGCTGCTGCTGGACGTCACCCCGCTGTCGCTCGGCATCGAGACGATGGGCGGCGTGATGACCAAGCTGATCGAGAAGAACACCACCGTGCCGACCAAGGCCGCGCAGACGTTCTCGACTGCCGACGACAACCAGACCGCGGTGACCGTGCACGTGCTGCAGGGTGAGCGCGAGCGCGCCAGTGCGAACAAGTCGCTGGGCCGTTTCGACCTGTCGGGCATCGACCCGGCGCCGCGCGGCATGCCGCAGATCGAGGTCACCTTCGACATCGACGCCAACGGCATCCTGCACGTGTCGGCCAAGGACAAGAAGACCGGCAAGGAGCAGAAGATCGAGATCAAGGCCGGCTCGGGCCTGTCCGAGGACGAGATCCAGCGGATGGTCGCCGACGCCGAGGCGAACAAGGAAGAGGACAAGAAGTTCCACGAACTGGTCGCCACCCGCAACAAGGCCGACCAACTGGTCCATGCCACCCGCAGCGCGCTGAAGGAACACGGCGGCAAGGTCGGCGCGCAGATCGGTGGCATCGAAGAAGCGTTGTCCGAGCTGGAGAAGGTCAAGGACGGCGACGACAAGGCGCAGATCGAGGCCAAGATGCAGAAGCTCGAGCAGGTCGCGCAGGCGCTCTACGCCGCGGCGCAGGGCGGTGGCGCCGGTCCGGAAGCCGGTCCGCAGGCCGCGCCGGGCGGTGGCTCGGCACAGCCGGACGACGTGGTCGACGCGGAGTTCACCGAAGTCAAGGACGAGAAGAAGTAATCGTCCGTAGTCGGCGCAGCCGATGGTCGAGCAGCCCGCGCCGGCTATCATGCCGCGCGGGCTGTTTGTTGAAAGGGCGGCCCAGGGTCGGGCAGCGCCGGATTTCCAGCAGTAGGACATAGGGTTCAGTAGGGGTGTCGTCGAAGTCATGAATGCAGCAACGGGCAAGCGCGATTACTACGAGGTGCTCGGCGTCGAGCGCACCGTCACCGAAGTCGAGCTGAAGAAGTCGTTCCGCCGGTTGGCGATGAAATACCACCCGGACCGCTGCCCGGACGATCCCTCTGCGCAGGAGAAGTTCAAGGAGGCCAAGGAGGCCTACGAGGTCCTGGCCGATCCGCAGAAACGTTCCATGTACGACCAGCACGGCCACGCCGCCTTCGAGGGCGGCATGGGAGGCCGTGGCGGTTTCGGTGACATGGGCGACATCTTCGGCGACATCTTCGGGGACATTTTCGGCATGGGCGGCCGCGGCCGCGTGCGCCGTGGCGCGGACCTGCGTTACGTGATGGAGCTGGACCTGGAAGAGGCGGTGTTCGGCGTCGAAAAGACGATCGAGATCCCGACCCAGGTCAACTGCCACCACTGCAACGGCTCCGGTTCGGCCGACGGCAAGACGACCCAGTGCAAGACCTGCCACGGGCACGGCCGCGTGCGCATGCAGAACGGCATTTTCTCGATCCAGCAGGCGTGCCCGCATTGCGGCGGCAGCGGCCACACCATCGAGAAACCGTGCAAGGCCTGCCGCGGCGAGGGCATGCTGGAGGAAACGCGCACGCTGTCGGTGCGCATCCCGGCCGGCGTGGACAGTGGCGACCGCATCCGCCTATCCGGGCAGGGCGAGGCTGGCCCGGCCGGTGCCGAGGCGGGCGACCTGTATGTCGACGTGCGGGTGCGCGAACATGCGATCTTCCAGCGGGACGGCAACGACCTGCACTGCGAGGTGCCGATCCGTTTCTCTCAGGCCGCGCTCGGCGCCGAACTGAAGGTGCCCACGCTGGAAGGCGAAGTGCCGGTATCGATCCCGCCGGAAACGCAGACCGGGCAGACGTTCCGCCTGCGCGGCCGTGGCGTCAAATCGGTGCGCTCCGGGCGCGTCGGCGACCTGATCTGCCGGGTGATGGTGGAGACGCCGGTGCGCCTGACCCGCGAACAGCGCGAACTGCTCGAAAAGCTCGAGGCCACCTTCGCCGAAGGCGAGCCAGACGCGCACACGCCGCGCGCCAAGAGCTGGGTGGACGGCGTCAAGGATTTCCTCTCTCGCGTCACCTCGTAAGGCGAGGCTGCCCGCGCGACACGTTCACTGTCGACACCCGTTCCTGTCGGGGTCGGGTGCGGTGCGTGACGCCTTGCACGCGGTTACGCTACGCGCTTCAACCGCACGGATCCCGCGATGAACCCACCGCTTCGCCTCGCCATCAACGGCGCAACCGGCCGCATGGGCCAAGCCTTGCTCGATCTGCTGCAGCACGACAGTCGCTTCGAAGTCGTCGCTGCACTGACTGCGCCGGGAGTGCCGCAGTTGGGCGAACGCGCGTGGCAGAGCCCCGCCGCACCGTGCTTCCAGGCCGGCTGGCCGCAGGATGCGCTGGACGTGGTGATCGATTTCAGCGGTCCGGACGGCCTGGCTTCTGCGCTGGACCACTGCACGCCCCGCGGCGTCGCCCTGGTCAGCGGCACTACCGGCATCGATGCGGCGCTCAAGGCGCGAGTGGCGGAGGCATCCAAGCGCATCGCGTTGATGCACGCGAGCAACTTCAGCCTCGGTGTGGCGGTTCTCACCCGGCTGCTGCGCGAGGCCGCGGCGGTGCTGCCGGACTGGGACCTGGAAATCGTCGAGGCGCACCACAACCGCAAGACGGACGCGCCATCAGGCACTGCGCTGTCGCTGGGCGAGGCAGCGGCCGCGGCGCGTGGCAGCACGCTCGCACGGGATGGGGTCACCGGCATCCGAGAGGGCGCGCGCCACGCCGGCAGCATCGGTTTCGCGGTAGTGCGGGGCGGAGACATCGTGGGCGAGCACATTGCCATGCTGATCGGCGCCGGGGAGCGGGTGGAGCTCGGCCACCGGGCGACCGACCGCAGCATTTTCGCCCGGGGGGCGATCGAGGCGGCTTGTTGGCTTTGCCGGCAGGCAGCAGGTGCCTACAACCTCGAGGCGGTGCTTGCATCGAGGTTGACCTTGCGGTCTTAAGAGCGTTGCTCGGCGGCGGTCACCCGGCCGGATAAGGGCAGCCCTGGAGGCCGGGTCGCACGTGAGCGGAGGCCAGGCGGCATGCGTGCACCGCCGCTTGTCCCGTCCGCGTCGCGCCGCTACCATGCCGCCCGTTGTCATTGGGGAGTAGCCATCCTCACCCGCGAGGGCATCGCGCCTTCGTTCCCCGAGGAATTCGCGTCAACAGACTTGGAGCGACTCGCTCCATGGCGTGGATGGCCGCGCCGCCGCAAGCCGGCGGAGCGCTGCCCGGCGAGACCTTTGGCCACGATGCGCTCGAACCCTTGCCGGGCGGGCCGCATCGTCGTGCCATCGGTTTTCCGCTCGCCCGGCCGGATACGCATTGATGCTCACCACGTTGTGGTTCCTGCTTTCTGCCGGCGCGATTTACGCGGCCTGCGAGTACTTCGTCAACGGCATCGAATGGCTCGGCCGGAAATTCCGGCTCGATGCGACCGCGACCGGCACGGTGCTCGCGGCGTTCGGTACCGCGCTGCCGGAAAGTGCGGTCACTTTCATTGCCGTGGTGTTCGGGCACTCGCCCGAACAGCGGGACATCGGCGTCGGCGCCGCGCTGGGCGGACCGCTGGTGCTTGGCACCATCGCCTACGCCGTGGTCGGCGTCGCGTTGTGGGGCAACCGACATCGGCTCAAGCGCCCCAACGCACTCGTGAAGGTGGACAACGCGCGTCTTGCCCGCGACCAGCGCTGGTTCCTGTCGATCTTCGCGGTCAAGTGCACGCTGGGCCTGGTCGCATTCGCGTTCAAGCCGTGGCTGGGCGTGCTGTTCATCGCCGCCTACGGCCTGTACGTGTGGCGCGAGCTAAGGAGCGCCGAGACGGCATCGGAAGAAGAGGAACTCGAACCACTGAAATTCCAGCCGCATGCGGACGATCCGGCGATGTGGCGCGTGGCAACCCAGAGTGTGCTGGCATTGGTCGTGATCGCCATCGCCTCACGCGTATTCGTGACGCAGATCGAGGTGATCGGGATGGCTTTTGGTCTCTCGCCGCACCTGGTGGCGCTGGTGCTGAGCCCGGTGGCGACCGAATTGCCCGAGACCGTCAATGCGTTGATCTGGGTGCGCCAGGGCAAGGAACGCCTGGCGTTGGCGAATATCTCCGGCGCCATGATGATCCAGGCGACCATTCCCAGCTCGCTGGCCTTGTTCTTTACCCCGTGGCTGTTCGACGAGCCATTGATCGTGGCCGGCGCGCTCACCACGGTGGCGATCGGCTATCTGTGGTGGCTGTTCCAGCGCGGGCACGTCAAGGCGCGCTGGCTGGTGCCGGTGGGACTGCTGTATGGCGTGTTCGCCGCCTTCGTGGCCTGGCACCTGGCCTGAGGGTTAGTCGCGATGCGCGGCGCTGCGGTCGCGGCCGGCGCCGAACTTGCGATCGAGCGCGCCGACGAGCTTCTTGAAGGTGCGCGAGAACCTCCCGCGCCGCGTCTTGCGCAACTTTTCCTCCTCGCTGGTCAGCCAGGCGACCTGCACGACCCGGCGCTCGCCTTCGAAGGGCAGGTGGCCATGGAACGAGTTCTCGCAACGCTTGAACACGGCGAATTCGCCATACAGCGGAGTGAGCTCGGGGGCGACCAGGGCGTCGATGTCGTCGATGCGATGCAGGAACCGCAGGCAGCCGTCGCTCGTGTCCGGCCATTGCCCGTTGAGGTAGAGCAGGGCGGTGGCGACCTTGGATTTGCTGTCGGTATGGATGGTTCCGTGGCGCTTGTTGAGGTAGCGGCACAGCGTTACCAGCGTCGGGTATCGGCCCAGGTCGTCGATGCCCAGGCGTTCGCCGATCGCGCGGGCGAAAGCCGGTGCTGTCAGGTTCGCCACCAGCGCATTGATCGACGGACCGCAGTCGGCAGGGTCGTAGGGAAAGAAGCCTGCGCTCGTGTAGCGCGGAAAGTCGCGTTCGAGGCCGGCGCGCGCGTCGTCCGGCAATTGGCCGTGGGCGATCAGGAGCGGGAACGGCTCGCGCCGCACGTCCGTATCGGGGCGGTCGAGGCGGGCGGGATCGAGCAGGACGGTGGCGTTCATGGACGGCCGGGCGAACGGAATACGGCCAGTTTAGCGCGCGCCGACAGCGCACAGACGCCCGCGTTGTTCACGCTCCCGTGCGGTGGACAGATTCGGCCCCCGCTTCTATCATTGCGTCCCGCCCGAGACTTCTTCCGACCCAAGGTCCACAAGCCTGCTTCCAGCGGCTTGCGGACTTTGCTGCACCTAAAGGCGGCCCCATGCCCATTCCCGCTCTGCTTGCCCTCGAAGATGGCAGCGTGTTCCACGGCCATGCCGTGGGCGCGACTGGCGAAACCGTCGGCGAGGTGGTTTTCAACACGGCGATGACGGGCTACCAGGAGATCCTCACCGATCCTTCCTACGCCCGCCAGATCGTCACCCTCACGTACCCGCACGTCGGCAACACCGGCGTCAATCCGGCCGACGCCGAGTCCACCCGCGTACAGGCCGCCGGCCTGATCGTGCGCGACGTGCCTCGCCGTCCGAGCAACTGGCGCAGCACCGAAAGCCTTCCCGACTACCTGTCGCGCCAGAACATCGTGGCGATCGCCGGCATCGACACCCGCCGCCTCACCCGCATCCTGCGCGACAAGGGCGCGCTGAACGGCTGCATCCTGGCTGGCGAGGGGAGTGATGCCGAAACGGCGCTGGCCAAGGCGCGCGCTTTCCCGGGCTTGAACGGCATGGACCTGGCCAAGGTGGTGAGCGTGCGCGAGCCCTACCGCTGGACCGAGGGCGTGTACGACCTCGATCGCACGGCCTTCGCCGAGCCGGATACGCGTTACAAGGTGGTCGCGTACGACTTCGGCACCAAGCTCAATATCCTGCGCCTGCTGGCCAGCCACGGCTGCGACGTTACCGTGGTGCCGGCCCAGACGCCGGCTGCCGAAGTGCTGGCGTTGAAGCCCGATGGCGTGTTCCTGTCCAACGGCCCGGGCGACCCGGCCGCGTGCGACTATGCCATCGCGGCGACCAAAGCCTTCCTCGATGCGCAGATCCCGCTGTTCGGCATCTGCCTGGGCCACCAGTTGATGGGCCTGGCGCTCGGCGCGAGGACCCTGAAGATGAAGTTCGGCCACCACGGCGCCAACCACCCGGTGAAGGACCATGACGACGGCCGCGTGCTGATCACCAGCCAGAACCACGGTTTCGCGGTGGACCCGGCCACGCTGCCGGCCAACGTGCGCGTCACCCACACCTCGTTGTTCGACGGCTCGCTGCAGGGCTTCGCGCTCACCGATCGTCCGGCGTTCTGCTTCCAGGGCCATCCGGAAGCCGCCCCGGGGCCGCATGACGTCGGCTATCTCTTCGCGCGCTTCGCGCAGCTCATGCAGGAGGCCCGCTAATGCCCAAGCGCACCGACATCAAGAGCGTGCTGATCATCGGCGCCGGCCCGATCGTGATCGGCCAGGCCTGCGAGTTCGACTATTCCGGCGCGCAGGCCTGCAAGGCGCTGCGTGAGGAGGGTTACCGGGTGATCCTGGTCAACTCCAACCCGGCCACGATCATGACCGACCCGGAGATGGCCGACGCGGTCTACATCGAACCGATCAACTGGCAGACGGTCGAGCGCATCATCGCCAAGGAAAAGCCCGACGCGGTATTGCCGACCATGGGCGGGCAGACCGCACTCAACTGCGCGCTGGACCTGGCCGACCACGGTGTGCTCGAGAAGCACGGTGTGGAACTGATCGGTGCCTCGCGTGATGCGATCCGCATGGCCGAGGACCGCGAGCTGTTCAAGCAGGCCATGGCCGAGATCGGCCTGGAATGCCCGAAGGCGGAAGTGGCCAGGAGCTACGAGCAGGCGGTCGGGATCCAGGCCAAGGTCGGCTTTCCTACCATCATCCGCCCGAGCTTCACCCTGGGTGGCTCCGGCGGCGGCATCGCCTACAACGTCGAGGAGTTCGAGGAGATCGTCAAGCGCGGCCTGGAGCTCTCGCCGGTGCACGAGGTGCTGGTCGAGGAATCGGTGCTCGGCTGGAAGGAATTCGAGATGGAAGTGGTCCGCGACACCGCGGACAACTGCATCATCGTCTGCTCGATCGAGAACCTCGACCCGATGGGCGTGCACACCGGTGACTCGATCACCGTCGCGCCGGCGCAGACGCTTACCGACAAGGAGTACCAGCGCCTGCGCGATGCGAGCCTGGCCGTGCTGCGCAAGATCGGCGTGGACACCGGCGGCTCCAACGTGCAGTTCGGCATCAATACCGAGAACGGCCGCGTGGTGGTGATCGAGATGAACCCGCGCGTGTCGCGGTCCTCGGCATTGGCGTCCAAAGCCACCGGCTTCCCGATCGCGAAGGTCGCGGCCAAGCTCGCGGTCGGGTACACCCTGGACGAGCTCAAGAACGACATCACCGGCGGCCTTACCCCCGCCTCGTTCGAGCCGACCATCGACTATGTGGTCACCAAGATCCCACGCTTCGCCTTCGAGAAGTTCCCATCGGCCGATGCACGCCTGACCACGCAGATGAAGTCGGTCGGCGAGGTGATGGCGATGGGCCGCACCTTCCACGAATCGCTGCAGAAGGCGCTGCGTGGGCTGGAGATCGGCAAGACGGGCCTGAACCCCACTGGCCTGGACCTGACCACTGCCGATGGCCTGGCGACGGTCCGGCGCGAGCTGCGAGAGCCGCGGCCCGAGCGCGTGTTCTACGTGGCCGACGCCTTCCGTGCCGGACTGTCGCTGGAGGAAATCCACGACTGCAGCCGCATCGATCCGTGGTTCCTGGCCGCCTTCGAGGATATCGTCCTGACCGAGAAGGAGGTCAGGGCCCAGGGCCTGACCGCGCTCAACGCCCCGCGCATGCGCGAGCTCAAGCGCATGGGCTTCGCCGATGCGCGCATCGCCCAGCTGCTGAATACCGACGAGGCAGCCGTGCGCCACCTGCGCCACACGCTCGGCGTGCGCCCCGTGTACAAGCGCGTGGATTCCTGCGCCGCGGAATTCGCCACCAGCACCGCCTACATGTACTCGACCTACGAGGAAGAGTGCGAATCCAACCCGACCGACCGCGAGAAGATCGTAGTGCTGGGCGGCGGGCCGAACCGCATCGGCCAGGGCATCGAGTTCGACTACTGCTGCGTGCACGCTGCACTGGCGCTGCGCGAGGACGGGTTCGAGACCATCATGGTCAATTGCAATCCTGAAACAGTCTCGACCGACTACGACACCTCCGACCGCCTGTACTTCGAGCCGCTCACGCTCGAGGACGTGCTCGAGATCGTCGAGCTGGAGAAGCCCAAGGGTGTGATCGTGCAGTACGGCGGCCAGACCCCGCTCAAGCTCGCGCGCGCATTGGAGGCTGCCGGCGTGCCGGTGATCGGCACCTCGCCCGATTCCATCGACCTGGCCGAGGACCGCGAGCGCTTCCAGCAGATGATCCACAAGCTGGGCCTGCGCCAGCCGCCCAACCGCACCGCGCGCAACGCCGACGAGGCGCTGGCGCTGGCTCGCGAGATCGGCTATCCCCTGGTGGTGCGCCCGAGCTACGTACTGGGTGGCCGCGCGATGGAAGTGGTCTACGACGACGCCGACCTCTCGCGCTACATCCGCGAAGCGGTGCAGGTGTCGAACGACTCGCCGGTGCTGCTGGACCGTTTCCTCGACCACGCGGTCGAGGTGGACGTCGACATCATCGCCGATGCCGAAGGCAACGTGCTGGTCGGCGGCATCATGGAGCACATCGAGGAAGCCGGCGTGCACTCGGGCGACTCGTCCTGTTCGCTGCCGCCGTACTCACTCTCCACGGAAATCCAGGATGAACTGCGCCGTCAGGCCGCAGCGATGGCGAAGGAACTCAAGGTCATCGGCCTGATGAACACGCAGTTCGCGATCCAGGGCGATACCGTCTACATCCTGGAAGTGAACCCGCGCGCCTCGCGCACGGTGCCGTTCGTCTCCAAGGCGACCGGCGTGCCGCTGGCAAAGATCGCCGCCCGGTGCATGGCTGGGCGCACGTTGCCGAGCCAGGGCGCGACCAAGGAGATCATCCCGGGCTATTTCTCGGTCAAGGAAGCAATCTTCCCGTTCCTGAAATTCCAGAACGTCGATCCGATCCTCGGTCCGGAGATGCGTTCGACCGGCGAGGTCATGGGCGTGGGACGGCAGTTCGGCGCGGCCTTCGCGCGCGGCCACGAGGCGGCGGGCATCAAGGCGCCGAGCGAGGGCAAGGTGTTCCTGTCGGTGCGCGACGCCGACAAGGAGCGCCTGCTGCCGGTCGCGAAGGAAGTGCTGGCACGCGGCTTCAACCTGGTTGCCACCGGCGGCACGGCGGCGTTCCTCAACGAACACGGCGTGCCGTGCGAGCGCATCAACAAGGTGCTCGAGGGCCGGCCGCATATCGTCGACCTCATCAAGAACGGCGAGATCGTCTATATCGTCAACACGACCGAGGGCAAGCAGGCCATCGCCGATTCGTTCTCGATCCGGCGCGAGGCGCTGCAACAGCGCGTCACCTATTCCACCACCGTCGCCGGCGCGCGCGCGCTCGTCCATTCGCTGGATTTCCATGGCGAGGCCGACGTGCACAGCCTGCAGGAACTGCACAAGGAGCTGAGCGCATGAGTCGCGCCCCCATGACCAAGGCCGGTTCGGAACGCCTGCGCGCCGAACTGGACCGCCTCAAGTCGAGCGAGCGTCCGCGCATCATCGCTGCGATCGCCGAAGCTCGCGCCCACGGCGACCTGAAGGAAAACGCCGAATACCACGCAGCGCGCGAGCAGCAGAGTTTCATCGAGGGCCGCATCGGCGAGCTGGAGGCGGCGTTGTCCACCGCCGAGGTGATCGACGTGTCCAAGCTCGGCGCAGGCAGCAAGGTGGTATTCGGCGCCACGGTGGACCTGGAGGACGAGGACTCCGGCGAGGCGGTGACCTACCAGATCGTGGGCGACCTGGAGGCCGACATCAAGCAGCGCCTCATCGCGGTGTCCTCGCCGATCGCCCGCGCGCTGATCGGCAAGAGCGAAGGCGACAGCTTCGAGTTCAGGGCGCCCAACGGCGTCAAGCGCTACGAGATCACCGGCGTCCGCTACGAGTGAGCCACCATGGGCGGGGCAGGGTGGGCTTCAGCCCGCCTTGCCCCTCAGGTAGGCGGCCCCTGGGGTGGGTCCTGCACGGAAATGCAGGCAACAAAAAAGGCCGCATCAAGCGGCCTTTTTGCGTCCAACCCGGCGAATCAGCGCTGGCGCGCCTTGAACCGCGGGTTGCTCTTGCAGATCACGAAGACCTTGCCGCGACGGCGCACGACCTTGCAGTCACGGTGCCGCTGCTTGGCGGACTTCAGAGAGGAAAGCACCTTCACGGCCAGCTCCTGGAACCAAATCGGGAAAATTCAAGCTGGCAAGTGTAGCGGCTGCCTGCGGGTTTCACAAGTCATGTGCATCCTCGACGCCCTTGACGATCTGCAGGAACTTGGCCAGCACCGGCGATGGGTTGTCCTTGCGGCTGGCCACTGCCAGCAGCAGGTAGGCGTCCGGGTCCTCCAGCGAGACATAGCTGACGCCGCCCAGTTGCACCGCGCGCATGCTGGCCGGTACCAGCGCCAGTCCGATGCCCGCGGCGACCAGGGCCAGCAGGCCATTGATCTGCTGCGCCTGCTGGCCGATCAGCGGATGGAAGCCTGCCTTGGCGCCCAACTGCACCAGCCGGTCGTACAAGGTCGCGGCCAGCTCGCGTGGCTGGCTCACGAAGGATTCGCTGGCGAGCGAACCGAAGTGGACACTGTCCTGCTCGGCCAGCCGGTGCCCGCAGGGAACGGCCAGCACCAGCGGCTCGTAGTCGATCACGTCCATGCGTAACGCCTGCGCATCCGACGGGTGGCGCGGCTCGTCGCGCACGAAGCCGACGTCGATCTGCTCGGCCCGCAGCGCGGCGAACTGCGGCTCGCTGTACATCTCGTGCAGTTGCATGCGCACTTTGGGTGCGTTCTGGCGGAAGCGCAGCAGAGTCTGCGGCAGCGCACGGTGGAAGGTGACCGAAATCGTGTAGGCCAGCCGCAACGCGCCGCTGAAGCCGGCTGCCGCATCGCTGACATGGGCGCGGGTTTCCTCCGCCTTGGCCAGGATCTGCCGCGCCTCTTCCAGCAGAATGCGTCCCGGTTCGGTCAGCGCCACGTTGCGCTTGTCGCGGTCCAGCAGACGGGTGCCGAGATCCTGTTCCAGCGCCTGGATCTGTTGCGACAGCGGGGGCTGGGAGATGTGCAGGCGCTGGGCGGCGCGGGTGAAGCTCAACTCCTCGGCGACGGCCACGAAATAGCGGAGTTGGCGGAGATCGAACATAGTCGCGAATCGAATAAATAGTTTGCAAAATATATATTGGATGGCGTTTTGTGACGAGCGTATCTTTTGCCTCGTCCCGCCACCTTCCCCCTCCCCCCAGGTGGCGGCGGCCCTCGCCCCGCAGCGACGCTACCCCGCGGTCTCGGTCCTCCTCCCCCAGAGCCGACACCGACGCGTCGTTCGCGGGGCGCTTTCCTTTTCGGCGTCCTAGAGCGACGCGGCCAGCCGTGTGCCTTGGGCGATCGCCCGTTTGGCATCGAGTTCGGCCGCCACGTCGGCGCCACCGATAACGTGCGGCTTCACGCCGGCCTGGAGCAGGGCGTCAGCCAGCGTGCGGGACGGTTCCTGCCCTGCGCAGACCACCACGTTGTCCACCGGCAGCAGCTGCGGCTGGCCGTCCAGCAGAATGTGCAGTCCGGCATCGTCGAATCGCTGGTATCGCACGTTGCCGAGCATACGTACCTGCCGTGCTCTGAGCGTGGCGCGGTGGACCCAGCCGGTGGTTTTATTCAGACGTGAGCCTGGGCGGCCTTCGCTTCGCTGCAGCAACCAGACCTGCCGGGCCGGCGGCTCGGGCGCCGGTGCAACCAGGCCGCCACGGTTGGCGAGCGTGCGGTCCACGCCCCACTCCTGCGCCCAGAGGACGGGGTCCAGCGTGGGGGAGGGCGGCCGCTCGGCCAGAAACTCGGCGACGTCGAAGCCGATGCCGCCGGCGCCGATGATCGCCACCCGCGGGCCTACCGGGTGGTCGTGCGCGAGCACGTCCAGATAGCCCAGCACCCGCGGATCGTCGCTGCCGGGGAACTGCACCTGCCGTGGCACCACCCCGGTCGCCACGATCACTTCGTCGAAACCCTGCAACGTCTGAGGCTCGGCATGGCAACCCAGCTGAATGCCGACACCCAATTCGGCAAGACGATGGCGGTAATAGCGCAGCGTCTCGTAAAATTCCTCCTTGCCGGGGATGCGCTTGGCATAGTTGAACTGGCCGCCGATGTCGGATGCCTGTTCGAACAGGGTCACCGCATGCCCGCGCTCGCCCAGGGTGGTCGCGCAGGCCAGTCCGGCCGGGCCGGCGCCGACCACCGCGATACGCTTCGCCCGCGCCGCCGGCACGATCATCAATTCGGTTTCATGACAGGCGCGCGGGTTGACCAGGCAACTGGCGCGCTTGTCCTGGAACACGTGGTCCAGGCAGGCCTGGTTGCAGGCGATGCAGGTGTTGATCGCGGCGCCACGACCGGTACGCGCCTTGGCGGCCCACGCCGGATCGGCCAGGAACGGGCGCGCCATCGAGACCATGTCGGCATCGCCGGCGACCAGCACCCGTTCGGCCACCTCGGGCATATTGATGCGGTTGGTCGCCACCAGCGGCAGGCTGACTTCGCCCTTGAGCCGTCGCGTGACCCAGGCGAACCCGGCGCGCGGCACCGAGGTCACGACTGTCGGCACGCGCGCCTCGTGCCAGCCGATGCCGGTATTGATGATGCTGGCGCCGGCGGCCTCGATGGCCTTGGCCAGCGCCACGATCTCGTCCCATGATTGCCCGCCCTCGACGAGCTCCAGCATCGACAACCGGTAGATGATCACAAAGTCGCGCCCGACCGCTTCGCGCGTGAGGCGCACTATCTCGACCGGTAAACGCATGCGCTGCCTGGCGTCGCCACCCCAGGCATCCTGGCGCTGGTTGGTCCGCGATGCGAGGAACTGGTTGATCAGGTAACCCTCCGAACCCATCACCTCCACGCCGTCATAGCCCGCCTCGCGGGCGAGTTGCGCGCACCGCACGAAGTCGCCGATCGTACGCGCCACGCCGCGGGCGGACAGGGCGCGCGGCGTGAATGGCGTGATCGGCGACCTGAGCTTCGAGGGGGCCACCGAGAGGGGGTGATAGCCGTAACGGCCTGCATGCAGGATCTGCATGCAGATGCGCCCGCCCTCGGCATGCACCGCACGGGTCACCTTGCGGTGCCGCGCCACATGCCAAGGCATCGACAGGCGCCCGCCGAACGGCTTGAGCCAGCCTTCGATGCTGGGAGCGATGCCGCCGGTGACTATCAGGCCGACGCCGCCGCGGGCGCGTTCGGCAAAGTAGGCAGCCAGCTTGCCGTAGTTGGATGCGCGGTCTTCAAGGCCGGTGTGCATCGAGCCCATGAGGATGCGATTGGGCAGGGTGACATGGCCCAGGTCCAGTGGGGCGAACAGGTGCGGGTAATGCATGCCGGCGTCCATTCAAACGGTCGTATGAATGTGCCGGGAGGACGGAGGGAAAGCAAGCAAGCCTTGGTGTGGTCTGTACAAGGATGGAGCTTGAGCAGCTTATCGTTGTCCTGACGGTTGCCCGGACGCTTGATACTTCCGGCGGGCTGTTCGAACTCGCGGCGGAGATCGGCCATGGCGGATGGCACTGCAACGGCGAATGCGCGGCTGGATAGCACGCGCCAGGAGGGTGATCAACGCGTTAACATGGGGCTTTGCCGCATCGGGAGCCCCATGAGCCGCACGCCGCCGGTCCCAGTCCTCACCATCGACGGGCCGTCCGGGTCGGGCAAGGGCACCATCAGCCGCCTGGTCGCCGAGCAGTTGGGTTGGCGGCTGCTCGATTCGGGCGCTCTGTACCGGGCGGTAGGCTATGCGGCCGGGGCCGAAGGATTGGACCTGTCCGATGCCGAGGCGGTTACCCGCTGCGCACAGTCCACGAAAATCCGTTTCCAGGCCCCCGCCGACGGTGGCGACACGCGGGTGATCGTCAACGGCCACGATGCCACCGATGAACTGCGTACGGAAACCGCCGGTGCCGCCGCTTCGGCGATCGCCTCGATCCCTTCGGTAAGGCAGGCTCTGGTCGATCTGCAGTTGGGTTTCCGCAAGAGCCCGGGCCTGGTCGCCGACGGGCGCGACATGGGCACGGTGATCTTCCCCGACGCGCCATTCAAGGTGTTCCTGACCGCCAGCGCCGCCGAGCGGGCGAAAAGGCGCTATAAGCAGTTGAAGGAAAAGGGGCTGAACGTTACACTTGGCGCCCTTCAGCGCGAGATCGAGGCGCGTGACGAACGCGATGCTTCGCGTACCGTCGCCCCGCTTCGCCCGGCCGACGACGCGGTTCTGGTGGATACCACCGGCATGCCGATCGACGCCGTGGTCGCGAAAGTACTTGCCGTCGTGCAGCCCTGACCGGCTGTACGCGGCTTTAGGCGCCTCCGCCGCGGCGGGGGTTTTGGTCAACGGTGCCGACAGGGCGGTCCGTCACAGGGCGCGTTTTCTGCGACACCCACAACCGGTGGGCCGGTTAGCTCGTGCGCATATCAATCCGACGGCGCGCACAAGGGGCTTTGGGCCTTTTCTCATTTCTGGAATCAACATGACTGAAAGTTTTGCCGAGCTGTTTGAACAGAGCCAGCAGGCCATCGCCAAGCTGAAGCCGGGTGCCATCGTCACCGGCATCGTTGTGGAAATCCGCAACGACGTCGTCGTGATCAACGCCGGCCTCAAGAGCGAAGGCATCGTCCCGATCGAGCAGTTCAGGGACGAAGAGGGTACGCTGGAAGTGCAGGTAGGCGACGAGGTGAAGGTTGCCCTCGACGCCCTGGAAGACGGCTTCGGCGAGACCAAGCTCTCCCGCGAGAAGGCCAAGCGTTCGATGGTGTGGGACGACCTCGAGCAGGCTTTCGACAAGGAAGAGACCATCACCGGCAAGATCTCCGGCAAGGTCAAGGGCGGCTTCACCGTCGACATCAAGGACGTCCGCGCGTTCCTGCCGGGCTCCCTGGTCGACGTGCGCCCGGTCCGTGACCCGGTGTACCTCGAGGGCAAGGACCTCGAGTTCAAGATCATCAAGCTCGACCGCAAGCGCAACAACGTGGTCGTCAGCCGCCGCGCCGTCGTCGAGACCGAGTTCTCCGAGGAGCGCGAGAAGCTGCTGGAGCGCCTGACCGAGGGCGCGGTGGTCAAGGGCACGGTCAAGAACCTCACCGACTACGGCGCATTCGTGGACCTGGGCGGCATCGACGGCCTGCTGCACATCACGGACATGGCGTGGAAGCGCGTCCGTCATCCGTCCGAAGTCGTCAACGTCGGCGATGAGCTGGACGTGCGCGTGCTCAAGTACGACCGCGAGCGCAACCGCGTTTCACTGGGTCTCAAGCAGCTCGGCGACGATCCGTGGGTCAACATCTCGCGTCGCTACCCGGTCGGTTCGCGCTTGTTCGGCAAGGTCTCCAACGTCACCGACTACGGCTGCTTCGTCGAGATCGAGCCGGGCGTCGAGGGCCTGGTCCACGTGTCCGAGATGGACTGGACCAACAAGAACGTCAACCCGGCCAAGGTCGTGCAGGTGGGCGACGAGACCGAAGTGATGGTGCTGGACGTGGATGAAGAGCGTCGCCGCATCTCGCTGGGCATCAAGCAGACCCGCTCCAACCCGTGGGAAGCCTTCGCCGCCATGCACAAGAAGGGCGATAAGGTCTCCGGCCAGATCAAGTCGATCACGGACTTCGGCATCTTCATCGGCCTGGACGGCGGCATCGATGGCCTGGTGCACCTGTCCGACATCTCCTGGCAGGCGTCGGGCGAAGACCTCGTGCGCAACTTCAAGAAGGGCGACGAGATCGAAGCGGTGGTGCTGGCGGTCGATCCGGAGCGCGAGCGCATCAGCCTCGGCATCAAGCAGATGGAGCAGGATCCGTTTGGTCAGTTCATGGCCAACAATCCGCGTGGCACCATCGTCAACGGTACCGTCAAGGAAGTGGACGCCAAGGGTGCGGTGATCGACCTGGGCGAGGGCGTGGAGGGTTACCTGCGCGCCAACGACATCGCCAAGGAGCGCATCGACGACGCCACCCAGCACCTGAAGGTCGGCGACAAGGTGGAAGCCAAGTTCACCGGCATGGACCGCAAGGGCCGCCAGTTGGCGCTCTCGATCCGTGCCAAGGACGAGGAAGATCTGCATGACGCGATGGCCGAATACGGCTCCGCTTCCGGTGGCACCACCAAGCTGGGCGCGCTGCTCAAGGAGCAGCTCAACAAGTCCGAGTAATTCCTTTATAATTACAATGACTTGAGTACGAAGCGGGGCGGCACCAAGCCGCCCCGCCGTTTAACGTCACGGACATTGGGGACCCATGACCAAATCCGAACTGATCGAGGCGCTGGCCAGGCGCCAGACCCATCTTGCGTTTGGCGACGTCGAACTCGCGGTCAAGAGCGTGATCGAGCAGATGAGCCACGCGTTGGCCCAGGGTGAGCGCATCGAGGTCCGCGGCTTTGGCAGCTTCGCGCTGCACTATCGGCCGCCGCGCATGGGGCGCAACCCCAAGACCGGCGAAGCGGTGGCCCTGCCGGGCAAGCACGTACCACATTTCAAGCCTGGCAAGGAATTGCGCGAACGCGTGAACCTGGCGCTGCAGGCCGAAATGGCCTGATGGCGTTTCCAGACCGGGGCTTCCGGCTTTCCGGTCGGTGTAGTCGAGGCAGGCGGCGCGAGCCGGTCCTGCCTTTTTGTCGCCTGCGGTCTGGGCTGGCCAGGCACCGCGGAGCGGGGATAAAGGCGCCAGACCCAGGGTAAACAGCCGTGCCAGTTCAAGCCGATTCGGGTAAAGTCGCGCGATGCGATTGATTGCCCTGCTCATCCTCGCGCTTTTCATCGCCGCCGGAGTGGTCATCGGCGCGCTCAATGCCGACCCGGTGAGCTATGACTTGGGCTTTTTCCATGTGACGACCCCAAAGGGCGCGGGGCTGCTGGTCGCCCTGGTGATCGGCTGGCTGCTGGGCGGGCTCACCGCCTGGTTGGGCATGAGCCTTCACCATCGTCGCGTGCTGCGCCGCGAGCGCCGGTCCAACGGGAAGATGCCGGCCCGCGCATGAACGTCCTCTACGTGCTGCTCCTGCTGGTGCCGGCCGCTTTCGCCAGCGGATGGTTCGCGGCCCGCCGTGCCGCTGTGCACCGTTCGGGGATGCGGGTCAGCGAACTGTCTTCCGATTATTTTCGTGGCCTCAATTACCTGCTCAACGAAGAGCAGGACAAGGCGATCGAGGTATTCCTCAAGCTTGCCGAATACAACCGCGATACCGTCGAAACCCACCTGGCGCTCGGCAATCTTTTCCGCCGTCGCGGCGAAGTCGACCGCGCGATCCGCCTGCACCAGCATCTGGTGTCGCGACCGGGCCTGACCGAAGCAATGAAAACCGTGGCTCTGCTTGAGCTGGGTGAGGACTATATGCGCGCCGGTTTGCTCGATCGCGCCGAAGCGTTGTTCTCCGACCTGGTCGCGATGAATGCGCACGCGCCGTCGGCACTGCGGCACCTCGTTGCGATCTACCAGCACGAGCGCGATTGGCACAAGGCCATCGACCATGCCCGCCGGCTGGAGGCGATGACCGGCGACGACGAGTCCCCGATGATTGCGCAGTTCTATTGCGAGCTGGCCGAACAGGCGCGCCAGCACGGTGCGCAAGCGGAAGCGCGCGGCTACCTCCGGCAGGCTTTCGAATGCCAGGCCGATTGCGTGCGCGCCTTCATGCTCACCGGCAGGCTGCATGCCGAAGCCGGCGAGCACGCCGAGGCCGTCGAAGCCTACGAGGCAGCCGTCGGCGCGGACATCGCCTTCGTGCCGGAAATCCTGCCGCCGTTGCTCAACAGCTATGCCCGTACCGGGCAGATGGAGCGCGCGGAGCACTTCCTGCGCGACATCCTGGCGCGCTACCACGGGATCTCGCCGGTGCTGGCGTTGACCAAGCTGTACCACCAGCGCGATGGCGAGCGCGCCGGCATCGATTTCCTGACCTCGCAACTGCGCCAGCGCCCGTCGGTACGCGGCCTGATGGCGCTCATCGATGCCACCATGGACAAGATCGACGGCGAGGCGCGCGAGAACTTCCTGATCCTGCGCGACCTCACCCGCAAGCTGCTGGAGGGCCAGGCGATGTACCGCTGCAGCCGGTGCGGCTTCGGTGCCAAGGCGCACCACTGGCAATGCCCCAGTTGCAAGGGCTGGAGCACGATCCGTCCGATCCACGGCGTCGCCAACGAGTGACCCGCGTCGAACTCGCCATCGTGCTGGGATGGAGTCTGGTGGCGCTGGCGATCGCGGCGCTGGCGGTACGCGGCGCGATCGCCTATGCGCGTCGGCGCGGCATGCTGGACCAGCCAGGCCAGCGCCGCTCGCACACGCTGCCAACCCCACGCGGGGGGGGCATCGGCATTGTGCTGGCGTGCCTGGTCGTGCTGCCCTGCATCCTTTGCAGCTTGGCCGGGCCGTGGGACGCACCCACGATCGCGAACCTGGAGCTGGCTCTCGTGCTGGTGGCCGCGATCGGCTGGTGGGACGACCATCGGCCGTTGCGGCAATGGCCGAGGCTGGGCGTGCAGTTGCTGGCGACCGCGTTCGTCGGCGGTGCACTGCTCGCCGACGCAGGCCTGGCTTGGGGATGGCTGCCATTGCTGGTATTGGCCGGCGGCTGGAGCATCAACCTGCACAACTTCATGGACGGCATCGATGCGCTGCTGGCGCAGCAGGGCATATTCGTGGCGGCAGGACTCGGTTGCCTGGCCGCCAGCGCGGGACAGCCGGCGTTGGCCGGAGCGGGTTTCGCCACGGCAGCTGCCTGCCTGGGATTCTGGCTCTACAACCGGCCGCCGGCGCGCATCTTCATGGGCGACGTCGGCAGCGGCAGCGTCGGGCTTCTGCTGTTCGCGCTTTCGGCCATGTTGTGGCGGATTGAACCGGCGCTGGTCTGGCCGGCACTCATCCTCGGATCGAGTTTCGTTGCCGATGCGAGCTTGACGTTGCTGAACCGCTTCCTACGCGGCAGGCGCTGGTATGCTCCGCACCGCGAGCATCTTTACCAGTGGCTGGTACGATCCGGCGGCACGCATGCGCGGGCAGCCGCGTGGTACCTGGGCTGGAACCTGCTCGTCGCCGCTCCGGCGGCGGTCGCCGCGAGTCAATATCCGGCCATGGCATTGCCCGCCTGTGCCGCCGTCTATACGGTGGCCGGCGCAACATGGATCGTTAGCAAGCGCCGCTGCATGCGGCGAGCATCAATGAAGGATCGTCATGTCGCCACGTAAATGGATCGCCCTCATCCATCCGCGCATCGCCGTGGTCGCGCACGACCTGGCGATGGCCGGGTTTGCCTGGTGGATCGCCAAGGCCCTGCGCTACGCTACCGTTTCAGGCCAGGACGGTAGTTTCGATGTGCTGGAGTTCCCCATCGTGCTGGCGATGCAGGGGCTGATCTTCACCTGGACGGGCCTGTACAAGGGTGTCTGGCGCTTCGCCAGCCTGCCGGATCTTTGGAACATCCTCAAGGCCGCCGTCGTCGGCACGGTAGCGATCGGCCTGGCGCTGTTCCTCTACCAGCGCATGGAAGGCGTACCGCGTTCGGTGCTGCTGCTCTATCCGGTGGCGTTGACGTTGCTGCTGGGCTTGCCTCGGCTGGCGTACCGGTTCTGGAAGGACAGCAGGCTCGACCTGTTCAGCACGCGTACCTCCAAGCGCGTGCTGATCGTAGGAGCCGATCGCGCGGGCGAGGCGCTGTCGCGCGACCTTCGGCACGACGGGCGGTACAGCGTGATCGGTTTCGTCGACGACAAGGCGAGCCTGCGCGGCGCCTCGATCAACGGGCATCCGGTGCTGGGTTGCATCGACCAGTTGCCCGAGCTTGCGCGCGAGGCGGCGGTGGAGATGCTGCTGATCGCGCTGCCCGCGGCCACCACCGGGCAGATGCGCCGGGTGGTCGAGCTGTGCGACCAGACCGGCCTGCCATACCGAACCGTTCCGCGGCTCGAGGACGTCGTTGCCGGCCGCGCGCAGTTCAACGAGATCAAGGAAGTGGCGATCGAGGACCTGCTTGGCCGCGATGCGGTCGAGCTGGACTGGACGGCCATCCGCGAAACCCTCACCGGTCGCCGCGTGTTGATCACCGGCGGCGGTGGCTCGATCGGCTCGGAGCTGTGCCGGCAGGTGGCGAGGCTTGGCGCGCAGTCGCTCACCATCGTCGAACAGAGCGAATACAACCTCTACGCCATCGGCAAGGAGTTGCGCGGCGACTATCCGGAGCTGTTGCTCGAATGCGTCCTGTGCGACTGCGGCGACCGCGTGGCGATGCAAAAGACCTTTGCCGAGGTCAAGCCCGAGGTGGTCTTCCACGCGGCTGCGTACAAGCACGTGCCCATGTTGCAGAAGCAACTGCGCGCCGGGTTCCGCAACAACGTGCTGGGTACGCGCACGGTGGCCGACCTCGCCAACGAATTCGAGGTCGGCTGCTTCGTGCTGATCTCGACCGACAAGGCGGTCAATCCGACCAGCGTGATGGGTGCCTGCAAGCGCGTGGCCGAGATCTATTGCCAGAACCTCAATGCGCATTCGGCCACGCATTACATCACCGTCCGGTTCGGCAACGTCCTCGATTCGGCGGGCTCGGTGGTGCCGCTGTTTCGCCAGCAGATCCGCTCCGGTGGCCCGGTGACCATCACCCATCCGGAAATCACCCGCTACTTCATGACCATCCCGGAGGCCTGCCAGCTCATCCTTCAGGCTGCGTGCCTGGGGCAGGGCGGCGAGATCTTCGCGCTGGACATGGGCGAGCCGATGAAGATCCGCGACCTGGCCGAACAGATGATCCGCCTGGCCGGCAAGAAGCCGGGCACCGAGGTGCCGATCGTCTATACCGGCCTGCGTGCAGGCGAGAAGTTGTTCGAAGAGCTGTTCCACCAGCTGGAGAACTACAGCGCGACCGCGCACGCCAAGATCTTCCTCGCGCAACATCGCGAGGTGTCGTGGGAGCTGTTGCAGGCGCTGCTCAACAAGGCCTGCGACGCCACTGCAGCGTTCAATGAAGATGAACTCAGGCGCTGCGTGTCCAGCCTGCTGCCATCGTTCCGCTGGAGCGACACGGCGCAGCCGGACAACGTGGTCTCGATCCGCCGCGAGGCGGGCCGCATCGAACAGGGCCGTATCGAAACAGGAGAAAACTGAGTGACCAAGCCGTTGCGCAAGGTGGTGTTCCCCGTGGCCGGACTCGGCACGCGTTTCCTGCCGGCGACCAAGGTGGTCGCCAAGGAAATGCTGCCGGTGCTGGACAAGCCGCTGATCCAGTACGCGGTCGATGAAGCGGTGGACGCCGGCGCCGACACCCTGGTGTTCGTCACCAATCGCTACAAGCACGCCATCGCCGATTATTTCGACAAAGCCTACGAACTCGAGGCCAAACTGGAGGAGAAGGGCAAGGACGAGTTGCTCGCGCTCGTGCAGGGCACGCTGCCGTCCAACGTGCGCGCGATCTTCGTAACCCAGCCCGAGGCCCACGGCCTGGGCCATGCCGTGCTGTGCGCGAAACCGGTGGTGGGCAACGAACCGTTTGGCATCATCCTGCCCGATGACCTGATCTGGAACCGCGGCAGGGGTGCCCTCGGCCAGATGGCCGCGCTGGCGGAAGCCGAGCATGCCGGCGTGATCGCGGTGGAGGAAGTGCCGCACGATCAGACCGACAAGTACGGCATCGTCGATGCCGAGCCGGTCGATGAGCGCAGCGCTCGCATCCGCTACATGGTGGAGAAGCCCAAGCCTGCCGATGCACCCTCCAACCTGGCTGTGGTGGGTCGCTATGTGCTGCCGGGACGTATCTTCGAACTGTTGGAACAGACCGAGCCGGGCGCCGGCGGCGAAATTCAGCTCACCGACGCGATCGAGGCACTGCTGATGGAGCAAGGCAAGGTGCTTGCCTATCGTTTCGAAGGCACCCGCTTCGATTGCGGCAACAAGGCCGGCCTGGTCCGCGCCACGATGCACATGGCCATGCAGGACCCCAAGCTGGCGCCGGTCGTGCGTGAATTCGTCGGCCAGCTCTGATCCTCTGGTTGTCGCGGCGGGCTTTTCCTACAAAGCGCGGCATGGCTTTGAACGCGTACCGGTCCATCGGATCGGGGGCGACCCGCCCGCTTGCGTGATGGCGGGAGTGACTCGACTGATTCCGGGCGAGTCGTCGGTTCGCGTAAGCAACGTGCACTGGCCGGTGGTAGCCGAACTGTGCCACCGGCCAGCCGGCCAGTTGGCCGTACGTGCAGCCGCCTGACCGCGACCCGCCGCAAACCACCTGGTCGTTGCGTGGCAGCGTGTATGCATTGCGCCCGAAGGATCGCGGCCAGGTGCCGATTGCCTCCGCCCTCGCCGACGTGGAAGTGCCGGACGATGCCTGAGTGGGCTGCGCCCGCTCGGCCTCGCTCGTCCGGCAACCGCATGGCGCAAGAAACTATCGCGCACGTGTCGTCGACCACCAGGCACCCAGCGGCGAGCGCGTGCCGGGCGTCGGGCTGGTCGAATAGCATCGCGCGCCGCGATATGCTCGGCCGTCAACCCGACTGGCCCGACCCCATGACGCCGTCGACCGCTACCTCCTACTATCGCGCCACGGCCACGCCGTACGAGGCGTATGCGCCGCTCGAAGGCCGGCATGAAGCGCGCGTGGCCGTGATCGGTGGTGGCTTTGCCGGACTCAATACGGCGTTGGGCCTGGCCGAGCGCGGGCTGCGTGACGTGGTATTGCTGGAGCGCGCACAGGTCGGCTATGGCGCTTCCGGGCGCAACGGCGGCTTCGTGTTCGCCGGCTATTCGCTGGGCGAGCAGGCCTTGCTCGATCAGTTGGGCGAGGCGCGTGCACGGGCATTGTTCCAGCGCACGATCGATGGCGTGCACCGCATCCGCCAGCGCGTGGCCGACTATGCGATTCCCTGCGATGCGGTCGACGCTGGCGTGATCTGGGCCAACTGGTTCCGTGACCCCGGAGTGTTGCGAGCGCGCCAGCAGCTGCTGGTGGAGCATTACGGCGTGGCATGGGAATGGTTGCCAGAGGCGCAATTGCGAGAGCGCATCCACAGCACGCGCTATCACGATGGCCTGTTCGAACGCGATGCGCTGCACCTGCACCCGCTGAACTACGCGATCGGCCTGGCCGGCGCGGCGGCCGCGCAGGGCGTGCGCGTCCACGAACACAGCGGCGTGCGGCGGCTGCAGCGCGAAGGCAACCGCTGGCGCGTACAGGCTGCAAGCGGCGAAGTGCTCGCCGAGCAGGTGGTGCTCGCGTGCGGCGGGTACCTGGCGGGACTGCGGCGCCAGATCGACCGCGCGATCCTGCCGATCGCCACCTACGTGATGGTGACCGAGCCGCTGGGCGACCGCCTGGCCGATTGCCTGGCCACACGCGCGGCCATCTACGACACCCGGTTCGCCTTCGACTACTACCGGCCCCTGCCCGACACGCGGCTGCTCTGGGGCGGCCGCATCTCGGTGCTCGATCGCTCGCCACGTGCGGTACAGCGGCTGTTGCGACGGGACCTGCTGCGCGTGTTTCCCCAACTGGGCGACGTGCGTGTCGACTACGCCTGGTCGGGCCTGATGAGCTACGCGCGCCACCAGATGCCGCAGATCGGCGGTCGCGAGGACGGATTGTGGTGGGCGCAGGCGTTCGGTGGCCATGGCCTGAGCTCTACCTGTGCAGCCGGTGAGTTGTTGGCGGCGGCGATCGCCGAAGGCGACCCGGCGTGGCGTCAGTTCACCGACTACGGCCTGGCGTCGACGTATCGCCCGTTGGGGTTCGTGGCGGCGCAGGCGAGCTACTGGCGCGCGGAACTGCAGGATTGGCTGAAGACGAGACTGGAAGGATGAGCGTGGAAGAGATCAGCTGGGCGGACTTCGAGAAAGTCCTGATCGTGGCCGGCACGATCGTGCGGGTGGAGCCGTTTCCCGAGGCGCGCAAGCCGGCATGGAAAGTGTGGGCCGACTTCGGCCCCTATGGCGAGCGCAAGACCAGCGCACAGATCGCGGCGCTGTACGCGTCCGAGCAACTGGTCGGCAAGCAGATCGTCGGCGTGCTCAACTTTCCCGAGAAGCAGATCGGCCCGTTCCGCTCGCAGTTCCTGTTGACCGGCTTCCACACCGACGCGGGCGTGGTGGTCACCACGGTCGAGCGGCCGGTGCCCAACGGCGCTCGTCTGGCATGAACGCGCCCCGCCCGGCGCGCATGGCCGATGCCAGCGAGATCGCGCGACTGGCGGGTGAGCTGGGCTATCCGGTCGACGCGGCAACCATGGTCGCGCGGCTGGAGGCGCTGGCGGCTGATCCACGCCAGTGTGTGTGCGTGATCGATAGGGAGGGCGCGCTCGGTGGTTGGATTGCCGTCGCGCGTCGCCTGAGCCTGGAAGGCGGCGAGCGCGTGGAGATCACTGGCCTGGTGGTCGACAGCACGGTCCGCCGTGGCGGCGTGGGGCGCTCACTGGCGGCCGCGGCCGAGGCCTGGGCGAGGGAGCAGGGCGTCGGCCTCGTGCTGGTGCGTTCCAACGTGCAGCGCCGGGCGTCGCATCCCTTCTACGAAGGGCTGGGTTACGTGCGGAACAAGAGCCAGCACGTCTATACGCGCCACCTGGGCTGACCAGGCACCGAGCACGTCTTCTCTCGGGTATGACCCAGAGCTGCGTCCGGCTTCTTGCGATGCCGTCAGCGCTCGGTCCCCAGAACGGCCAGCGGCTGGCCCCCGTGGATGGCTTCGATGCCCGAGGCCAGGCCGGTCTGCGCGTCTTCATGAACCACCGCAAGCGCTTCGGCCGATGCATCCACCGGCACCACGTCGAGCAACTGGATGGCCGCCAGGCCATGCACGTCCAGCACGCTGCCGGGCGGCACCACCCGCGACAGGCGCACGTGGTGCAGATGGCGCTTGCTGCCACCGCGGTAATGCATGCGCGCTACGATTTCCTGGCCTGGATAACAGCCCTTGTCGAGCGACGTGGCGCCCAGTGTTCCCAGGCCAAGCCATGCCGGCAGCATCTCGCCGGCAAGGGACTCCGGCAGCCATGGCCAGCTCGTGCGCAACTGCGCCAATCGCCAGTTGCCGTCGGCCGCGGCATCGACCTTCAGGCTGTACGGGCCACAGCCGACAACGAGCGCGTCCCCTGTTTGCTTTGCTGCGTACAGCGGCAACGGGTTGCCTGTGCCGAGCGGGCGTGCTGCATGCGGCGTGATGGCCGCCTTCGCTCGGAACACGTAGCGCCTCAGCTCGATGGCCAGCGCCTCGGCCTGCCCGCCGCGCAGCAACAGCAGCAGTCGCTGGGCGTCCAGCCGCACCAGGTGGAACAGGAACTTCACGCGTCCCTGCGCATTTAGCCAGGCGCTGAACTGCCATCGGCCATCGGCGAGGGAGGCGAGATTGCTGCTGAATTGCGCCTGCGCGAAAGCGATCGCGTCGGTGCCTTCGATAGAGACGAGCTCGGCGGAGTAGGGGCATGGCATGGCGCATGAGATAAGGGATCGAGCGCGCGAAGGCAAGGTGTGGACGCCGCTTTTCACCCAGCGTCAAGGTTGTGCTGCGCGGTCAGCGCGTATTACGCTTCTGCGGCTTTACTTATGTCCGAGACCTCCTCCCAGACCGAACCCGCCCCTGCTTCCGCGCCCGCGGAGCAGACCGCCGTGCCCGCGCGGCCGGCCCAGGGCGAGACGCGAACGGAGCGGCCAGCGCCGGATCCCACCCGCTACGGCGACTGGGAAAAGAACGGACGCTGCATCGACTTCTGATGCCGCCGGGTCGGCGCGAGCCGGCACAGGCGATCAGGAGCGGGCGACTCGGGCGAGACGCGAATCCACTACACGGACAGCCGCCATGGCAGACACGCGACGACCGCTCTCACCGCATCTTTCCGTCTACAAATGGCAAGTGCAGATGGTGACTTCCATCCTGCACCGCGCCACCGGCATCGCCCTGTCCGTGGGCCTGCTGCTGGTCGCGTGGGCGCTGATCGCGCTGGCCGGGGGCGAGGAGCGGTTCAAGCACTTCACCGCCTTCGTCGGCAGCCCCGTAGGGATCATCCTGCTGATCGGCTGGAGCTGGTCGCTGTTCTACCACCTGTGCAACGGCATCCGTCACCTGGTGCAGGACGGCGGTTACGGGTACGAGATCGTGCAGTTCGTCCGCTCGAGCTGGGCCTCGATCATCGTCAGCCTGCTGCTGACCGCGGCCGTATGGGCCTACGTGCTGACCCTGGGAGCCGCCGCATGAGCGCCTATCCGAAGGAATACCGCAACCCGCTGAAGAAGGCCCGCGGCCTGGGCTCGGCCCAGCATGGCGTGAGCCATTGGTGGGTGCAGCGCGTCACCGCCATCGCGCTGGTGGGCCTGGGCATCTGGCTGGTCACGCTGGTGCTGCGCATGCTGCACGCCGACTACGCTACCGCCCGCGCACTGGTCGCCCGGCCGTGGAACGCCGTGCTGCTGATCGCCTTCGTCGTCACCGCGTTCTGGCACGCCGTGCTCGGCCTGCAGGTGGTGATCGAGGACTACGTGCACACGCGCTGGAAGGAGGCCACGCTCCTGATGGCGATCAAGTTCATTGCCGTGCTCGCCACCCTGGCGGGCGTGCTCGCGGTGCTGCGCATCGCCCTGGGAGCGTGAGTTCGATGGAAGCCTACAAGGTTCAGCAACACAAGTACGACGTGATCGTGGTCGGCGCCGGTGGCGCGGGCCTGCGCGCCACCTTCGGCCTGGCCGAGAAGGGCCTCAAGGCCGCGTGCATCACCAAGGTCTTCCCGACCCGCTCGCACACCGTCGCGGCGCAGGGCGGCATTTCCGCCGCGCTGGGCAACATGGGCGAGGATGACTGGCGTTTCCACTACTACGACACCATCAAGGGATCCGACTGGCTCGGCGACCAGGATGCGATCGAGTACATGTGCAAGGAGGCGCCGGCGGCGATCATCGAGCTGGAGCACTACGGCGTGCCGTTCTCGCGCACCGAGGAAGGCAAGATCTACCAGCGTCCGTTCGGCGGCATGACCACGCACTACGGCAAGGGGACCGCGCAGCGCACCTGCGCCGCGGCCGACCGCACCGGTCACGCGATCCTGCACACGCTCTACCAGCAGGCGCTGGCGCATGACGCGGCGTTCTTCATCGAGTACTTCGCGATCGACCTGATCTTCGACCAGGCCGGTGTCTGCCGCGGCGTGCTCGCGCTGGACATGAACGAGGGCACGCTGCACTTCTTCCGCGGCCATGCCGTGGTGCTGGCTACCGGCGGCTACGGCCGCGCCTACTTCAGCGCGACCTCGGCGCACACCTGCACCGGCGACGGCGGCGGCATGGTGCTGCGCGCGGGCCTGGCGCTGCAGGACATGGAGTTCGTGCAGTTCCATCCCACCGGCATCTACGGCGCCGGCTGCCTGATCACTGAAGGCGTGCGCGGCGAGGGTGGCTACCTCACCAACTCCGAGGGCGAGCGCTTCATGGAACGCTATGCGCCCAGCGCCAAGGACCTGGCCTCGCGTGACGTGGTCAGCCGCGCGATGACCATCGAGATCCGCGAGGGCCGCGGCGTCGGTCCCGAGAAGGACCACATCCACCTCAACCTGATGCACCTGGGCGCCGACGTGATCCACGAGCGGCTGCCGGGTATCGCCGAATCGGCGCGCATCTTCGCCGGTGTGGACGTGACCAAGGAACCGATCCCGGTCATCCCGACCGTGCACTACAACATGGGCGGCATCCCGACCAACTACCACGGCGAGGTCGTGCAGAAGAAGGGCGACGACGTCGATGCCGTGGTGCCGGGCCTCTTTGCCATCGGCGAAGCGGCCTGCGTGTCGGTGCATGGCGCCAACCGCCTGGGCTCCAACTCGCTGCTCGACCTGGTGGTGTTCGGTCGCGCGGTCGCGGGCCGCTGCGCCGAGTTGATCCAGCCTGGCACGCTGCACAAGGACCTGCCAGCGAGCATCCTCGATGGCGCGCTGGGTCGCTTCGACGCGCTGCGCAACGCCAAGGGCAGCAAGCCCACCGCGCAGATCCGCGCCGAGATGCAGAAGACCATGCAGAAGGATGCGGCGGTGTTCCGCACCGGCGAGACGCTGGCCGAGGGCAAGCGCCGTATCTCCGAGGTGTTCGACTCGTTCAAGGACGTCAGCGTCACGGACCGCTCGCTGGTGTGGAACTCCGACCTGATCGAAACGCTGGAACTGTCCAACCTGCTCGCGCAGGCGGTAGTCACCATGCACTCGGCCGAGCAGCGTACCGAGAGCCGCGGCGCCCATGCGCGCGAGGATTTCCCGGAGCGCAACGACGAGCAGTGGATGAAGCACACCCTGGTCAGCCTGAGCGATGCGGGCCAGACCAGCTTCGACTTCCGCCCGGTGCACATGTACACGCTGACCGACGAGGTCGACGTGGTGCCGCCGAAGAAGCGCGTCTACTGAATTTCAGAGTGCGGCCATGGATGGCCGCTTTTTGATTCTCGCGCTCATGGATGAGCGCACAGACCATGCGAGGTCACCGTGGCAGAGTTCACGCTACCGAAGAATTCCAAGATCCAGTCCGGCAAGCATTACCCGGCCAAGGGCGCCAAGAAGCCGCGCACCTTCAAGGTGTACCGCTGGAGCCCGGACGACGACCAGAACCCGCGCATCGACACCTACGAGGTCGACATGGCCACGTGCGGGCCGATGGTTCTGGACGCGCTGCTGAAGATCAAGAACGAGATCGACCCGACGCTCACGCTGCGCCGCTCCTGCCGCGAAGGCATCTGCGGCTCCTGCGCGATGAACATCGACGGCACCAACACGCTGGCCTGCACCAAGGCGATCGACGACTGCGCTTCGGGCGACGTCAAGATCTATCCGCTGCCGCATATGCCGGTGGTCAAGGACCTGGTGCCGGACCTGACTCACTTCTACGCGCAGTACGCTTCGATCAAGCCGTGGATCCGCACGCAGAGCCCGGCGCCGGCGCGCGAGCGCCTGCAGTCGCCGGAGGACCGCAAGCAGCTGGACGGCTACTACGAGTGCATCCTGTGCGCCTGCTGCTCGACCAGTTGTCCCAGCTACTGGTGGAACGGCGACCGCTACCTGGGGCCCGCGATCCTGCTGCAGGCTTACCGCTGGATCGCCGACAGCCGCGACGAGGACACCGGTGGCCGCCTGGACGACCTGGAAGATCCGTTCAAGCTGTACCGCTGCCACACCATCATGAACTGCGCGCGCACCTGCCCGAAGGGTCTCAACCCGGCCAAGGCAATCGCGGAGATCAAGAAACTGATGGTCGAGCGCCGCTCGTAAGAGCCGCACAATCTGGCGCCCTCTCCCCTGCGGGTGAGGGCTGTGGTGAGGGGCCACTCTTGCGAAACACTTCCAACAGAGCCGCCGCCATGCAACCGGATCGTGCGAAGGGTGCCTTGCCCGCAAGTCCGGCAAGACGCGCCGAGGCGTTGTCCCACTTTTTTCGCAAGCCCCGCCCTTCACCCCAACCCTCTCCCCGCAGGGGAGGGGGAGCCGACAGCGGCGCCTCCGCATGAGCCTCTCTCGCCTGCGCTGGCGTGCCCGCCGCGGCACGCGCGAGCTCGACGCCCTGCTCGGCGGCTGGTTGGACGACCGGTACGCGAGCGCTGACCCCGCTACGCAGCAAGCCTTCGACGAGCTGCTCGACACCCAGGACCCGGATCTCTGGGACTGGATCATGGGCCACGCGCCAGCCCCGCGCACCGATTGGCAGGCGATCATCGATGACATCCGCGCCCGCCATCGGCTTTGACTACCGGCCATCGCGCGTGCCGCGCCAGCTGCTGGCCATGGTTGCGGCACTTGCCTGCGTCGCCATCGCGCTGAGCGGTGTGCCTCTAGGATTCAAGCTTGTACTGGGGACGGGCGTCTTGTTCCTGGCTCTCGCCGCTGCGCGCCGCTCGGCGCGTTCGCGTATCGCCGGCGTGGGCTACGGGTCCGACGGCTGGGCGCTCTACCAGGCCGACCGCAGCCAGCTTCCGGCCACGCTCCTCTCCCATCGCGTGATCGGCACCTGTGTCCTGCTGCGGCTGCAGACCGATCGCGCAACCGAAATCCTGCTGCTGGCGCCGGACAACAGCGATCCGGACATCCGCCGTCGCCTGCGCATGCGCCTGGCCGCGCAATCTCCCGCTGCCGGGATCCTGTAGTCGCGCTCCCGAGCGAGCCTGCCGTGCACGCAGATGCCGGGTTCCCAAGGCGCCCTCGCGGCGCGATCGCATGGCACTTTCTATCGTGGGCACGGTCCGAGCGAATACCGGATAATGCACTGTCGGGCGGCCCGCCCATCGACCGGAAGAAGCGACCGCCCATGTTCCGACCGCTCGAACTGTTCATCGGCCTGCGCTACACGCGCGCCAAGCGCCGCAACCAGTTCATCTCGTTCATCTCCACCATTTCGATCGTCTGCATTGCCATCAGTGTCATGGCGCTGATCACGGTGATGTCGGTGATGAACGGCTTCGATTACCAGCTTCGCTCACGCATCCTGGGCGCGATCTCCCACGCAACCGTCTCGGGCCTGCCGGGAGAGGCGGTGCGCGACTGGCCACGTGCCGTGAAGATTGCCGAGGCCAACCCGCACGTGAAGGGCGCTGCCCCCTACGTCGAGATGGAAGCCTTCCTGCAGGCCCGTCGGCCCAGCGGCGCGATGGTGCGTGGCGTCGAGCCAAGCCAGGAGCCGAAGGTCTCGGACATCAACACGCACATGGTCGAGGGCAGCCTCGACGAGCTCAAGCCCGACAGCTGGAACATCGTGCTGGGCAAGGAGCTGGCGCTGACGCTGGGCGTGACGGTGGGTGACCGCGTGACGATGGCCGTGCCGGAGTTCCGCGGAACGCCGATGGGCAGTGTGCCGCGCCTGCGTGGCTTCCACGTGGTGGGCATCTTCGAGCTCGGCATGCAGGAGTTCGACTCGGGCCTGGCGCTGGTCAACATGCACGACGCCGAGAAGCTCGACAGCCTGGACGGACCGACCGGTATTCGCCTCAAGCTCGACGACCTGTTCAATGCCCGCCCGGTGGCAAAGCAACTGGCCGATGCGCTGGGCCAGTTCTACGTCGTGCAGACCTGGATGGACAGCCACGCCAACTTCTTCTCCGCGATCTCGATGGAGAAGCACGTGATGTTCATCATCCTGTCGCTGATCATCCTGGTTGCGGTGATCAACCTGATCTCGATGTTGATGATGCTGGTCACCGACAAGCAGGCCGACATCGCGATCCTGCGCACGCTCGGTTCGACCCCGCGCAGCATCATGGCCATGTTCATGGTCCAGGGCGTACTGGTGGGCATCGTCGGCATCGGCTTCGGCGTGGGGTTCGGCTCGCTGCTGTCATGGAAGCTGCCCGCCATCGTCAAATGGATCGAGCACGTCACCGGCATCGTGTTTCTTTCCCCGGACGTCTACTACATCAGCGAAGTGCCCAGCCGGCTGGTTGCCAGCGACGTCGGCTGGGTGACGCTGGTGACCTTCATCTTCTCGCTGCTGGCGACGCTCTATCCCGCGTGGCGCGCCTCGCGCACGCAGCCGGCGCAGGCGCTGCGCTATGAATAAGCCCATGACCATGGACAAGAACATCGTGCTGCGCGCCAGCGGGATCGCCAAGACCTACGAGGAAGGCGATCTGAAGACCGAAGTGCTGAGCGACGTCAACTTTACCCTCGGGCGCGGCGAGACGCTGGCGATCGTCGGCGCCTCCGGTTCGGGCAAGAGCACGCTGCTGCACATCATTGGCGGGCTGGACACGCTCACCCGCGGTGAGGTCGAGATCGAAGGCCGCGTCCTCTCCAGGCTCTCCGACGCCGAGCGCGGCCGCGTGCGCAACCAGTCGATGGGCTTCATCTACCAGTTCCACCATCTGCTGCCCGAGTTCACCGCGCTGGAGAACGTATGCATGCCGCTGCTGATCCGCGGCGTGGCTGTCAACGAAGCCCAGCGCCAGGCGCGCGTGCTGCTGGAGCGGGTAGGGCTGGGTAAGCGCGAAGAGCACAAGCCGGCGGAGCTTTCCGGCGGCGAACGCCAGCGTTGCGCGGTGGCGCGCGCGCTGGTCACCCGGCCGGCCTGCGTGCTCGGCGACGAGCCCACTGGCAATCTTGACGAGGGCAATGCTGCGCAGGTGTATGAATTGATGCTCGAGCTCAACCGCGAGGTTGGCACCAGCTTCATCCTGGTCACCCACGACCACCGGCTGGCGGCGAAGATGGATCGCACGCTCGAGCTGCACAACGGCGTGTTGCAGGAAAAGGCCCGCGCACCGCTGGCCTGAGCGCGATGCGCCGGGCCGGCTCCAGCTCACCACACCTGCTGGCCACGGTTGGGCTGAAGCCCGACTCGTAGATGGTGCCGGCGTCGAACGCCTACACGTATTTCAGCCACGCAGGCATCCTTCACCCGTTAGGCTGGACCTTCCCCACGGGAGGGTTGAATGCACGAGGCACGGATGCCCGGTGCGGCGGCCACCGGCGTCGCCCTGTTGCTCGGCGTGGCGACCGTCCAATGGTTGCCCGTCCTGCCGTCGCCCGCATGGAGTGCGCTACCGGGTTTGATCGTCCTGTGGGTGAGCCTGCGCTGGCCACGCCTGCGCCTGCCGGCGCTGGTGCTGCTGGGAGCGGCATGGGCGATATGGCGCGGCACCCTCGCGCTCGACCTGCGCTTGCCGCGCGACCTGGAACAGCGCGACCTGGATGTCGTCGGTACGCTCTCCGGCCTGCCGCAAGTGCGCACCGACGCTGCCCGGTTCGTGTTGGATGTCGACCAGGCAAGCCTGGGCGGGAAACCGGTGCCGCTGCGCGGTCGCATTCGCCTGAGCTGGTATGACGATGCGCCGGTACTGCCGGCCTGCTCGCGTTGGCGATTGCACGTGCGGCTGCGCCGTCCCCGCAGTCTGCTCGATCCCGGCAGCTTCGACGGCGAGCGCAGCGCGCTGGAGAAGCGTATCGCTGCCACCGGCTACGTGCGCGCAGATGGCATCAATCGGTTGTTGCGACACGGGCGCTGCATTGATGGCCTGCGCGACCGGATCGCCCGCGGCATCGGCGCCGCCATCAGCGATCCCCACGATGCCGCACTGGTGAAAGCGTTCTCCATCGGCGACACCCGCGGCCTGGACCAGGATGACTGGGAGGTCGCCCGCGCCAATGGCGTGCCCCATCTCATTGCCATTTCCGGCTTCCACGTAGGCGTGGCGGCGCTGTTCGGCGTCGCGCTGGTGCGCTTGCTGTTCCTGCTGTGGCCGCGCCTGGCGCTGCGGCTCCCGCGGCTTCCGGCGCAGGCCGCCGCGGCGCTGCTGGCCGCGGGCTTTTATGGCCTGCTGGCCGGCTTCGGGCTGCCGACGGTGCGCACGCTGCTGATGATCGCCGTGGTGGCGCTGGCGCGTTGCAGCCGGCGCGCCATCGGCGGTGGGCAGACCCTGGGCCTGGCACTGGTTGCCATGCTGCTGGCCGATCCGCTGGCCGTGCTGTCGGCCGGATTCTGGCTTTCGTTCGTGGGCGTGGCGTTCCTGATGCTGTGCCTGGAGGCACGCCCGCGTGGCTTGCGCGGCTTCCTCCACGAGCTGTCGGCCGGGCAGCTGGTGATGACGGTAGCGCTGCTGCCGCTGACGCTGTGGTTCTTCGGGGAGGCCTCGCTGATTGGCGCATTGTCGAACCTCATCGCGGTGCCCTTCGTGAGCTTCGTGATCGTGCCGTGCGCCTTGCTCGGCATGTTGCTGCTCCTGTTGGCGCCGCCGGCCGCGGCACCCGTGCTGAAGCTCGCTGGCGTACTTGCACACGTCCAATGGTGGCTGCTCGAACGGATGGCGACCTGGCCCGGTGCGCACTGGTATCTGCCGGAGGTGTCGCCATGGGCGCTGCTGCTGGCGACGCTGGGTGCGCTGTGGCTGTTCGCTCCACGCGGCCTGCCGTTGCGCGGGCTCGGCCTGCTGCTGTTCCTGCCGCTGGTCCGGCCAGTCGCGCACCCTCCGACCGAGGGTGGCTTCCAGGCCTGGGTCCTGGACGTGGGGCAGGGACTGTCGGTGGTGGTGCGCACTCGCAGCCATGCACTGGTCTATGACGCCGGCGCGCGCTACCCGTCCGGCTTCGACCTTGGCGAGGCGGTGGTCGTGCCCGCACTGCACGCGCTCGGTATCGGCCGGCTGGACCTGTTGATGGTCAGCCACGCCGACAACGACCATGCCGGCGGCGCGCGGGCCGTGGCCGATGCCTTCCCCCAGGCGGCGCGTTATGCAGGAGAGCCGGCCCGCATGCCGCTGCCGATGAAGCCGTGCCGGGCGGGACAGGCGTGGCGCTGGGATGGCGTCCTTTTCCGCGTGCTGTCGCCGGGTTCGCACACAACGGGCCAGCGCAACGACCGCTCCTGTGTGCTGGCCGTGGACGGCGCGGGCGGGCGCCTGCTGCTGACGGGCGACATCAGCAGCGGGGCGGAGCCGGCCGTCGCTGCCGCGGTCGGACCAGCACGGCCGACCGTGCTGGTGGTCCCGCACCACGGCAGCCGGCACTCGTCCTCGCCCTCGTTCATCGCCGCGATCGCGCCCCGCCTCGCGGTCGTTTCGGCCGGCTGGCACAACCGTTTCGGCCATCCGCATCCGCTGGTGATCCGGCGTTACGCCGAAGCGGGCGTGCCGCTGCTGGACACGGCGACGCGCGGCGCCGTCGAGATTGACGCAACGCCCACCGCCGCGCCCGCTGTGGCGGCCACCTGGCGCCAGCGCGCACCGCGCTACTGGCGCGAGTAAACGGCGGTTTTGCAACTGCCAAGCGCACCGCGGAACGATGTGAAGGGACTGCTATGATGCGGCCTCTCCTTGGGAAGTAGCCTTGGCAGGAGTTAGGCAGTGCTTGAAATTCTGATGGCGGGCGGATGGGCAATGGCACCCATCCTGATCTGTTCGGCGGTGGCCCTGGCGATCGTGCTGGAGCGATGGTGGACCCTGCGCCGCAAGGCCGTGCTTCCGGACGGGCTTGGTGAAGAAGTGCGCCAGTGGGCGCGCAGCGGGCAACTCGATCCTGCCCATCTGGACGCCCTTGCTGCCGGCTCGCCGCTCGGCGAACTGCTGGCCGGCGCGCTGGCCGTGCGCAATCGTCCGCGCGAGCAGATCAAGGAGCGCATCGAGGACACCGGCCGCCACGTCGTGCATCGCATGGAGCGCTACCTCAACACGCTCGGCACCATCGCCCTGATCGGACCGCTGCTGGGCCTGCTCGGCACCGTGATCGGCCTGATCCGCATGTTCATGCAGGTGATGGGCGGCGGCATGGCCGACCCGACCAAGATGGCCGGCGGCATCGGCGAGGCACTGATCTGCACCGCCAGCGGCCTGGTGGTGGCGATCCCGGCCTACGTGCTGCATCGCTACTTCCGCTCCAAGGTGGCCGGCTACTGCATCGACATGGAAAAGCAGGCCACCGCGCTGCTGGATGACCTGACCGGTACCGCGGCACCGGTGGCGCGTCCGCGCCGCACGACGGCGGCTGCCGCTTCCAACGCAGGCTGAGCACATGCGTATCGGTTCCGACCGTCGCCAGGACGATTTCGAGATCAACGTGATCTCGCTGATCGACGTGCTGTTGACGTTGCTGATGTTCTTCGTGCTGACCACCACGTTCGTGCAGCACTCGCGCTTGCAAGTCACGCTGCCGCAGGCCAGCGCTGAAGACCGCGACATGCAGGCCCCGGCTCTGACCGTGATGATCGACCGCGATGGCCGCAGCTACGTGGGCAGCGACGAGGTAATGGGGCAGGGCGTCGAGCCGCTCAAGCAGGCCATCGCGCGCGTCGCAGGCCAGGATCGTGACCGTCCGGTCACCATCCGCGCTGACGCCCAGACGCCGCACCAGAACGTGGTCACCGCGATGGACGCGCTCGGCCAGCTCGGCTTCACGCACCTGTCGATCGCCACCACGCCCAGCCAGGAGCCATCGAGTTGATGGCCAGCCGCAAGGTGGCCATCTGGGACGCCCAGAGCCTGCGCGTCTACAAGCGGCTGCTCGGCTACACGCGGCGCTGGTGGCTGGTGGGCGTGGTGGCCATCATCGGCATGGCGCTCGACGGCGGCGCGCTGACTGCCTTCACGGATAAGCTGCGGCCGATGATCGACGACCTGTTCGCCAAGAAGGATCCGTACCTGATTTTCTGGATGCCGATCTGGATCGTGGGGATCTTCGCCGTGCGCGGCATCGGCACCTTCATCAGCAGCTACGGCATCTCTTACGTGGGCCGCAACGTCGTGCAGGCGATGCAGGCCGATGTGTTCGCCGCCTACCTGAGGCTGCCGGCGGCGTTCTTCGGTAACGAGCCGTCCGGCCAGCAGATATCCCGCATCACCTACACGAGCGAGCAGGTGGCGTCGGCCTCCACCGACGCGCTCAAGATTGTGGTGACCGAGGGCGTCACCGTCATCGGCATGCTGTACGTGATGCTCAGGAACAGTACCTACCTGTCGCTCACGCTGTTGATGATGGCGCCTGGCATCGCGCTGGTCGCCACCATGGTGAGCCGGCGCTACCGGCAGATCAGCCGGCGCATCCAGGGTTCGATGGGCTCGGTGACCGGCGCGGTGGACGAGTCGGTCCAGGCGCACCGGGAAGTGCGCGTCTACGGCGGCCAGCAGCACGAGGCCGCCCGTTTCGCCGACGTGTCGCACCGCGCGCGTCGCCTCAACATGAAGATCGCCACCACCAGTGCCAGCTCGAGCACGGCCATCCAAAGTGTCGCGGCGCTGGCGCTCGCGCTGCTGGTGTACCTGGCGACGCGGCCGAACGTGATCGACGGTATTTCGCCCGGCGTGTTCGTCACCGTGCTGACGGCCATGGGCGCGATGATGCCTTCGCTGAAGCGGTTGGCGAACGTGCAGGGCACCATCCAGCGCGGCCTTTCCGCGGCCGAGGACCTGTTCGAGGTGATCGACCTGCCGCCGGAGCAGGACACCGGCCGGCTGGAACTGGACCGCACCCATGGCGACCTTCGCTTCGAAGGCATCCGCCTGCAGTATCCGCGCAGCGAAATCGAAGCCCTGCGTGGCGTCGACCTGCATTGCGCGCTCGGCACCGTGACCGCGCTGGTCGGCCGCTCCGGCAGCGGCAAAAGCACCCTGGTCAGCCTGCTGCCGCGTTTCCAGGAGCCCAGCGCCGGGCGCATCGTACTCGACGGGCATGACTACCGCGAATACACGCTGGCCTCGCTGCGGCGGCAGATCGGCTGGGTGGGGCAGAGCGTGGTGCTGTTCGACGGCACCGTGGCGCAAAACATCGCCTATGGCGAGCTCGCCGGCGCAAGCGAAGCGGACATCGTCGCCGCGGCCGAGGCGGCCAACGCGATGGAGTTCATCCAGCGCATGCCGCAGGGCATCCACAGCCCGATCGGGCAGGGTGGCGGCATGCTCTCCGGCGGCCAGCGCCAGCGGCTGGCGATCGCCCGCGCGATCCTCAAGAACGCGCCGATCCTGGTGCTGGACGAGGCCACCAGCGCGCTGGACACCGAATCCGAACGGCTGATCCAGCAGGCTCTGCAGCGCCTCATGCGCGACCGCACCACGCTGGTCATCGCGCACCGGCTTTCCACCATCGAGCATGCCGACCAGATCGCCGTGATGGACCAGGGACGGATCGTTGAACGCGGCACTCACGCGGAATTGGTAGCCTTGGGCGGTCAATACGCCGCGTTGCACCGCATGCAGTTCCACGAACAGGAAGAAGGCTGAGGCGTCATCATGGCGCTCGCGCAGAAGCTGGAAGAAGCCTGGTACAACGGCGGCCGCACCCCGGTGTGGACGCACCCGTTGTCGTGGCTCTACAGCAGCGTGAGCAGCCTGCGTCGTTCCTTCTACCGGCGCGGCTGGCGGCGCAGTGTGCGCCTGAACGTGCCGGTGGTGGTGATCGGCAACATTACCGCCGGCGGCACCGGCAAGACGCCACTGACCATTGCCGTGGCACAGGCGCTGCGCGAACGGGGCTTCCATCCCGGCGTGGTCAGCCGCGGCTACGGCGGGCGCCAGCGCGAGCCGCTGCTTCTCAGCGAAACTCCCAGCCCGCAACAGGTCGGCGACGAGCCCTGCCTGATCCGGGCCCAGGGCATCCCGGTGGCGGTGGGGCGTGACCGCCCGGCCGCGGGTCGCCTGCTTGTCGGCGCCGGCTGTGACGTGATCATCGCCGACGACGGCCTGCAGCACTACCGCCTCGCGCGCGACGTGGAAGTGTGCGTGATCGACGCCGTGCGCGGCTTCGGCAACGGCCGCCTGCTGCCGGCCGGCCCGCTGCGCGAGCCGCTGATACGTCTGGCCACCGCGGACATGCGCGTGTGCAACGGCGGCGAACGCACGGGCGCCTACTCCATGCAACTGCGCGGCGGCGAAGCCTGCTCGCTCACCGACGACACCTGCCAGCCGCTGACCGCCTTCACCGGCCAGCGCGTGCACGCCATTGCCGCCATCGGCCACCCCGCGCGCTTCTTCGACAGCCTGCGTGCCTACGGCATCCTGCCGGTCGAACATCCCTTCCCGGATCACCACGCGTTCGTCCCCGCCGACTTCAACCTGGGCGAGGACCTGCCGGTGCTGATGACCGACAAGGACGCCATCAAGTGCCGGCGCTTCGCGCAGCCGGGGTGGTGGCGGGTGCCGGTGCGTGGGGAGCTTCCAGCAGAGTTCTTCGACGCGCTGGCGAGCCGTATCGAATCCAGTCGGGGCTTTTAGAGCCAGCCGATTCCAGCCGTCGCACGTTCCCGTACCGTTTCCAGGTGTGGCACGGCCGCGGTGCCCTGGAGCCTCGGCTTGAAGTAGCCATCCTCGTAGTAGCGGATCTTGTTGCACCGAATGGGGTGTGGCGTGCCTTCGATGAACACGATTTCCTTCTTCGGGTCGAGCGCCTTCAGTTCCTGCGGCAGCATCAGCGCACGCTTCTCTTCCATCTCGGCATAGGAGACGCTGCTGCCCTGGCCAAACCTGCCTTTGGATCGCGTACGCTGGCGCTTGCGTTCGGTGGTGTAGCCGAGCATGTCGCTGTATTCGTTGGCGTCGCGCTGCTCACGAGGCGTGTAGATGATCTGACAGGCCAGGTTCGTGATCATGCTGCGGGCCTTTTCAGCGCCGTATACGGCATCCAACTGCGAGAGCGACTGGATGACACAGAACACGCGCACGTTGTAGCCGGCGAAATAGGCAACGCCGTCGACCATGACGTCCACACGTCCCAGCGCGGTGAACTCGTCCAGCATGAACAGGCACTGGTGCCTGAGCGTCGGATCCTTGTCCGGAGTGGTGTCGACATTGAGTTTGATGGCCTGATTGAAAAAAAGATTCAACAGGCCTGCTGCTTCCGTGAGCTTGCTGGGGGCAATGCCAACATAGATGGACTGGACGCGTCGGCGCAGGTCCGGCAGCCAGAAGTCGTTACCCGAGGTGGCCTTGTCCAGGATCGGATTGGCCATGATAAGCAGGGGCGCCTGCGTGCTGGCAATCACCGATGTGAACGTCTGCTCGGCGAGCGCCGTGATATTGGCAAAGGCGGTACGCGTATCGTGGCCGATGTGGGAGAGGGCCAGTATCGACTTCAAATGCGCCTTCAGGTCACTGCCGTCTCCCGAAAGCAAACGGTAGATGGCGCCTAAGGTGGGATAGCCGTCTTCCTTTCCGAACCCTTTGCTGACCCCGTCCGCCCAGCAATCGAACAACAGGCTGGCGGTCGCGACGAAGGTCGAGCGTGCCATGTTCGCCCAGAACGGATCCTGGTCGAGCGGGTCCTTGTACAGGCAAGCGGCAATGGCCTGCAGATCCGAGATGCGATGGATGGCATCGTTCCGGACGTACGCAAACGGATTCCAGCGGTGGGTACGCAGATCCTCGGCAAATGGATTGAACAAGTACGCGGGGCCCAACTTCGAACGCCATTTCGATGTGATGTCGAAAGCTTCCTGCTTGATGTCGAGCACGACCATCGAATCTTCGTAATCGAGCAGGTTGGGAATCACCGCGCCGACACCTTTGCCGCTTCGCGTAGGTGCGGCGAGCAAGGCGTGGCGGGTGCCCTGAAGGCGCAGGAACGAGGTGCCAAGCTTGCCCACAATGATGCCGGTGGGATCATTCTTGAGTAGACCCAGCCGGGAAAGATCCGCACGCCTTGCAAATCTTGCGTCGCCATGGATCGAACGCTTCCGGGGCTTCAATATTGCGTACAACAGGCATAGCCAAGCCAGAAGAGGAACACCGAAACCCACGATGCCCGCTGTTTCGATGATCTTCGCGTAAGGCGCCAGGGAAGGTCGATCGAGCGCAGCGAAATAGCGCCAATAGGTGGTCTCATCCAGAGGCGTGCGCACATGGATCAGGACTAATACCAGCCAACCGGAAGCGTATGCGCCCGCGGCCAGCGCCAGTACGGCAGTAACAAGCACCGTGGCCGTTCTCGTTCTAGCGATCATCCGGTGTCCGCCTGTCCACGTTCCCACCCACTTGGTCAGCGCCTTCGAGGCGCGCCGCTCAGCTGTTGCGCGTGCCCGCCGCGGGCTCCACATGCGACCAGGCCGGCGCGTAACCCGGTGGCGTGAAACGGCGCGCGCCATGTCGAGGTTGGACGGAGGCTTCTGGTATGAACGCATGCGGGCACACCCGCGCGAACTGGGCTGCCGAGACCGCGTTGAAGCAGTAGTAATTGGTCACCGCGAAGGTGCCTGTCGGAGCGCTGATGGGCGCCCAGCAGTCGGTCGGGACTCCCAAAGTGCAGAACAGGAACGGATCGTTCCCGTAATAGGGAATGAATTCGTAATAACCCCGCGCCACGGCTCCGGCGCTGCAGGTCAGGAGCCCGCCTAGCAGCAGGCCTTTCAGGATCGCCTTCTTCATGGATACTCCAGGCTCAGTGGTCGGACGAAGGGTCACTGCAGGCGACTAGCACTACATGGCAATGCGCGTCGCTGTTTGAGCTGCATTGGTGCATGGCGGCCTCCCGGGCGAACTTTTTTGTGACATCGGCGCTTGCGACAAGATCGCGTGCGCTGGCCACCAAAGCGCCACAGCCGTTGCCGTAGGCAATTGCAACGGAACAGGCCACACCGCCACTTTCCCCGCACGAAGCCAGAGCCGCTTTTTCGGCGTCCTGCTTGGTGGGAAGATCATCCGACGTGGCGACGTGGTTCGCCGTCCGGTCGGAAGCAATCGCTCCCCAATGGCTTGCCCTTGGTGGGGGCGCAACCACGCGCCCGTAGCGATCATGGGCTATCGGCGCACAGATCACCGGGCCCGGGATCCCAGCGGGTGTCGCCTGGTATTTCCCCGGCGGGCAGGTGCTTTGGGCTAGAACGCAGCTTGGCAGTAGCTGCGTTCCAATGGCAGCCACGTACCACCATGGGGGGCGTCTCATGGCGGCGGCCTGAGTCTGGAAACAAGTGGTCACGGCCTTGCGTGCTTTGCTGAAACTGGCCATCGAGCACATCGATTCTTCCTTGATTAATGGCTGGTGTTTACCGGGATCGGACGACTGCAATCGGCATACATGACATGGCAGGTGGCGTCATGCTGCCGCCCGCACGCTCGCATGGGGTCGTCTCTCGCTAGATCCAGGTCCGTGTCGATGACCAGTGGGTAATCTCGCCCCGCCACCACCGCTGCGCAGGTGTTCTTGAACGTCTGCCATCTGCGGCATTTGACGCCGCCTCTCTCGTCGCAATCGATCATGGCGTCGAGCTCGGCGGCGCTGGAATACACCTCGTCCGTATCTACGCCGAGCACGCCCCTGGCCGGGTCGATGGCGAGCGATATCCAGTGTTCCTCCCACTGCTCCGGTTCCTGTTGCTTCGGAGCCTGCTCACTGCCAGGAATGGGGGAACATCCCTGTGGGCCTTGCTGGCCGGCTGGCGCGCCGATCGGGACATAGCCATCCGGGCAACCGTCTTCGGCATGTGCAGCACTGAGCGGAAACAAGAGGGCACCGAGCGCGAGGCAGAGGAAGACCAGGGGCGGTGGCAAGGTCATGCCCTTGCACCTTTGATGGTGTCAGCAATGCCTGCGGGTTGGCCCCCCATTGCACCCATCCTTACCGGCATTGGCTGCGCACGTTCGTTGGCCTGCGTCAGGGCGGGTTGATAGCCATAGGAACCTGGCGGCTGTCCCTGCGGCCCAGGCGCATTGCCTCTCTGGTGTGCAAAAGCCGAGTAAGTAAGAAAGTTGCCCAGCGTGCCCTGGAAGAACATGGCCGCCATGGGCGGTATGGATACGATCAATACTGTCAGCAACAGGCCGATGCCGCCCTGCTGCAGCGCTTGGCTCGAAATACCCTCAGCGTCGCTAAGCAGGAAATGGTTGATGATCCGTGCTCCCCACACGGCTTCAGCGATCCGGATCGTCAGTTGGAGAACGATGGACGAGACCGCGGCAAGTGTGGCCATGGAGAAGAGCGTTCCCACTCCGTAGAACAGCCATTTGCGGAACAGATCGCGGGTCTGGTCGAACATCAGGCACAGGATGAAAAGCGGTCCCAGCCCGATGAAAAGGGCCATGGCGAACTGGTAAAGCAAAAGCATGGCGCCCGCCGCCATGGGTGGGCTGGCCGTGCCGAAGCCGGCCAACAACAGCGCCCGCTCTTTCTGCTCGCGGATCTCGGCGTCCTGGAACGGGATCTGGACAGCGTCGATGACGCCCAGCGCCGCCTGGGTCCACGCAAGGTTGCGGTCGATGACGTCCGCCGGCGCATGGTCGCTGCCTGTGAGCACCTGGTTGATCTCCTTGCCGAGATCAACGGTAAGAAACCGATGCAGGTCACTGCCGAAAATTGACATAGTGGTGGCCGCGGTGACGATGATCACCACACGAGTCATATTCGTGACCATGGCCATCATCGATTCACGGGACTGGCCGGTGAGGATGCGGTAGCCCTGGACCATGATCCAGAGGGTGACCAGGGCCAGGGCGATGCCGCTGGCCCAGGCCATTGCCCGACCCATGAGGTCCATCCCGAATCCACTGATCTTGTCTTCCAGATAGTCGTAAACCAGCTTGAAGTAGACAAAGTCCCCAATGGTTGTCGGCATTGCACTGCTTCCTTTGTGTCGCCTGACCGTCAGCGGCCCGTGGGTTACTGGAAGGCCGCCTTGAGCGCGAAGGCATCCACGACCTGTCCCAGCACGTCATGGCTTCCGTTCATCGCGCGATGAGCCAGCGCGCCTTGCATGTTTTGCAGCATGGCAATCTGCGCGTCGGACTGGACCATGTTCGACTGCCATTTCTGCTGCGCGTCGGTGACACGGTTCTGGAAGCGCTCGGCCTCGTTGTCGTTGGCCGCCAGCTTGCCCTGCTCGGTGCCGACCGTGGCACGCTCGCTTTCGATGGCCTCGAGCTCGCTGCTGGCTTTCGACAGTTGCCCGATGTAGTCGACGGTGTCGTTGTACTTCCTGTTCTGCAGCATGACGATCGAGCGGCAGATCTTGAGCTGTTGCTGCGTGGCGCTGCCGCTCAGATCCAGTGCGAGCGACTGCAGTACGTTGGACAGTGAGCCCCCTCCGCCGGACGCACCTGGGCACGCATCGGCGACGTTGTAATCGGCTGGCACCTTCTGGAAGGTGTTCTGCATGGCGAACAATGACGCGTTCAGCTGCTTGAAGCTGATGAGCTGCTGACGGTAGTGCTCCACCGTGTTCCGGTACTGCTGGACGGTTGCAGCCCAGCGCTTGGCCTGTTCTGCGTACTCCTGCACCGCCTTGGCCATGCTCTGCCAGTCGTTGACCAGCCAGTCAGCCCGAGCGGTACTGCATAGGAATCCGCAGCCGAGCGTCAGCACCAGTCCGGTCAGGATGGTGCGTGAACGCACATATCGGGTCTGTCGGCGGATGGCCTTGGTACCCATGAGGTTCTCCCTGGATTGCCTTGCGATTACGGCGACACCGTGCGCGCCAGTTGCGCGGGCGCCGGCGACAAGGCGGCCTTGGCCTTGCCGCTGCCTTTGCGATTGCGATAGAAGCGGTCGAGCCATTGCTCGGGCCGGAGTGCATCCATGTCGGTTCCCTCGCTCGAGGCACAATCACGCAAGACCTGATGCATGATTTCGATGTTGTCCGTGGAGGCGGAGATGACCGCGAGCTCATCGTCCATGCCGCGCAGGTTGAGCTGGCAGACCGCACTGGCGTGGCCCTGCTTGACCAGGAAGAAGCGGGAGCGTTCGTCCAGGCTGACGACTACCTGAAACTCGGCCTCAGTCAGCTTGAGGCCGTTGATGTAGTCATCACGGCTAGCGTTGGGATTGGGCAGCAGGACCATCGTAGCGGTCTGTTCGATGAGTGCTGCGGCGATGTCGCTGGCCAGCGCATCTTCGGGACTCTGCGTGGCGAAGATGCCCAGTCCGTTCTGTTTGCGGATGGTCTTTTGCTTGTTCTTGGCGAATTCCTTGAGTCCGCCCTTGCCATCGAGGATCTTCCAGAACTCGTCCATCACGTAGATCAGAGGGCGTCCGTCGATCAAGGCCTCGAGCCGGTGCAGCAGATAGTTGATTACTGGCACGCGGACTTCCGGGTTGTCGATGATGTCGGTGTAGTCGAAGCCGATGATGTTGGCTTTTTTCAGGTCGATGGTGTCGACCGGGTTGTCGAACACCCAGCCAAGCGAGTGGCCGGCAGTCCACTTGCGCATGCGGATGAACAAGCCGTCGTCGCCCAGGTTGGGCAGGCTCTTCTGGAAGTTGGTCATGTTGCGCAGGCGTACGGGCGTGTCGAGCATGTTCTCGACGGCTCGAAAGATGTCCTCCTCCTCGCGTGAGCTGTAGACGCTCTTGCCGGCCAGCACCTTGACGAGGTCGGCCAGGAAATGCACGTTGGCTTCGGTGCGATCGCAGTGGAACGGGTTGAAGCCGGTCGGCCGACCGTTTTCCAACGCGAGGTAGTTGCCGCCGCAGGCGCGCACGAAGATCTCGGCGCCGCGGTCCTTGTCGAAGAAGAAGACGGTGGGGGCGGGGGTGAATTTCTGCACCTGGCTGAGCAGGAAATTGATCAGCGCGGTCTTGCCGGTTCCGGACTTGCCGATCACCATCGTGTTGGCGATCGCCTTCTCGCCCAGCGAGTTCTCCGCAGGGTGGGTGGCGTGGAAGTTGAAATAATAGGGCTGGCCGTTGGCGCTCTGCAGGGTGGTCACGCAATCGCCCCAGGGGTTGTTCTCCTTCTTGCCCGTGGCGAAGTTGTGCAGAGGGCAAAGGCCAAGGAAGTTCAGTGAGCTGAGGTTGGCCAGGCGGGTGCGGTATTTCCAGTTGCCGGGCAGCTGAGCGTAAAAGGCGGCGGTGACGGCCAGGTCTTCCTTGACCGAGACAAAGCCCGCGTTGGAGAGTTCGGCGCGAGTGGCGGCGATCTGTTGTGAGAGCGCCTCCTGGCTGGGCGCATAGACGGCGATGGAGAAGTGGTACTCGCCAAGCACGAAGTTGCCCGAGGCCAGTTGGTCCATTGCTCGGTCCAGTTCGGCGATCTGGCTGAAAGCCTTGTCGCCGGAGGACACCATCATGCCCTTGGTGCGGTCCAGCACCTTGAGCGCGTCCTGGCGGCCCATCGGGCTAAAGGAGTGCGTGATGACGTATTCGAAATCAAGATACTTCAGTCCGTTGAGGATGCCTGGGTAGGTGCCGTCGGTGTACTCCTTGATGTTGAGGATGGCGCCGAAGTGGTTGGCGCCGTCTGGAGCGGTGACGACGAAATCTCCGGTCTTGGCCGAGAAGCGCTGCTTGCTCACCGGTAGGTAGCGGCAGACTGGGGCGGAAAGCACGGGGACCGGTTCGTCCAGGCGATTGAGCAGGTAGCCGTAGAATTCCAGCGCTTCGGAGAACACCACGCCGTTGGCTGCTTCGTACATGCCAAGGCGGTAGGGTGCGTAATCCTTGAGGACCTCCTCCAGATTGCCGCCCAGCTCAAGCATCGTGCCGACGGCCTGCTGCTGTTCCGCCTCCAGGCGAACGGCGTCTCTGGACTTTTCGGCGAGTTTTTTTCCGCTCACGAGCGGGCGATAGATCATCGTGAGGTAGAGCTCGTTCTGCATCAGCTTCTGGCTGGAAAGCGCGTCGTAGTAAGCATCGGACAACGTCTGGTTGAATGTCTGCGCGAAGCGGCTTTCGTCGATGATGCGCCGGCGGCGACGCACGTCGTGCACCCAGAAAGCCAGGTTGACGAAGTCGGGAGCGCGCAGGGTCTGCAGCATTCGATTGAACGTGGCGTGGCGGTGTTCCAGGTCCCATTCCTCACGCCCGACAAACGGCACGCCGCCCAGCCGCCACACCATCAGGAAATCGCCGCCGGTGGTCTTGAGCACAGTCGGAGAGACGTGGGTGGACAGCGGGACGAGCTCGCTGATGGGGGCATCGGGCAGAAAGGCAGGCTTGGACATGCGCAAGTTCCGGAATGCCTCCCCTGCCGTGGTGGCACGGGCGGCTGTGGCGTTACGGATTGGCCTTGGACTGGCCGCGGTGGATGTTTGGTGTGAAGACCCACATCCCATCGTTCTCCCCCAGGTTCCTGACGCGCGTACGGAACTGCAGGCGCAGACCGAGCAGGCGGAAGATCATCTCGTCGCGCCGGGCCATCTGGCGCATCGCGAAGATCACCGGCGGGATCAGCAACAGGAAGAACAAGTTGAAGTACATCGCCAGCAGCATGCATCCGCCCGCACACATGAAGAACGGGACGTAAGGCACGCCCACGAACATGGCAGGGCGGGTGCAGCCGCGGAACAATGGATCTTTATGCATAGTGGTTGAGCAGGTGGGCCACCAGGCTCGCCGTGCACGCAGTGGCCCCGGATGCGCTGGTGCTTCCGGCCAAGAACATCTTGGCGATCTGGCCCGCGGCGCCGATCAGGACGGCGCCGATCAGTGCCGGCGAGACGTCGGAGATCCGCTTGTGCGCAAAAGCGATCTGATAGCCGGAGAAGACGATCGCGATGGTTACGACGATGATCGAGATCGCGTTTAGGATCTTGTTGATGTTGCTGGCGAAGCCACAAGTGGTGGCAATGGTGTCGGTCGCGTCCTGGCCGAGTGCGATGCTGGGAAGCGCAAGTGCCCCGAACATCGCCAGGCACATGAGAAGCGCAGTGCGACTACGGGCAGCGTGGAGCGAGTTTTGGTTCGCGGACATGTGCATAGCCATCTTCGATTTCCTTACTGGGATGGTTGAAAAGCAGCGGCCATCTGACAATGGACGCGCCAAGGTTGGCTGCAGGACAGTCAGCCGGGTTCGGAGCCGGAAGGGCGGTGGGCCTGGTCGCAATCAGAAAACGAATGCGGCATCGCCCATCTCCTGCGCAGCAGTAGAGGTTTGGCTGGCGGGAACGAAAATGGCAGAGCTGCCTGAAGGCACGGACTGGGCAACGGCAGCCTTGGCGACCACTCGATCCTCCGGTCGGCTCACACGCGGCTCGAAGACCGGCCGTACGCGGTGATCCGGCGTATCGGGTATTTCGGCTCGGGCTATCGACTTGCTGGCGAGCGCTACTTTCGATCCAGTAGGCGAAGCCGCCGCATGCGTGGCGTCGGAAGCCAATGGATCGACGTCCGGATCGAGAGCTACAGACGGGATCGAAACGCGGTATGTAGGAGTATCTGGCGTCGCAGATCGTGGCGCAGCTATGAGAGTGCCGCTAGGCCGTTTTCGGGCCTGCGAGTAGACGACGGGCTTGGAATTCTCAGGAACACCGGCGTCGATTGCAGCGTAGACGCGTTGTACGTAGCCATCTCGGTAGCCTGCAGTGAAGTTTCCCGTGTAGTAGCAGCTGAGCGCCTTGCCCCAGTCGCCTCCGGAGCGGACATAACATTCGGCGAGAATGCGTGAACCCACGGCGAGATTGGCACAGCCATCGAAGGCCTTCGGAAAGGTGTCGAGGCCGTAGCGGACCAGGTTGTTACGGTTGACCTGGGCGATGCCTAGCGAATAGTCGTACCCCTTCGATTCGAGCATGTGCGCGGTGGCAACGGCCTCGCCCAGGTTGCGCGGCTGACGCTCCAGTCGTCCTCCGACCACGCCGATGGCGAATGGGTTGGCACCGGACTCGACCTGTACGACGCGCTGCATCACCACGGCGGGAACCGCAAGGTTGCGGCAGGTCATCGGGTTGAACGTGGGGATCATCCTGTGGCTCCTTCGCTGTCAGCGCGCGGACGCGGTCGATTCCTGCAGGAAAATGCGCGTCGGGTCGAAATCGATCCCGGTGATGTAGCGCTGGCCCGCGTGCGCCTTGATGTGCACGACGACGTCGATGGTCAGCCGCAGCAGGCGCTTGATGGTGGAAAACTCCAAGCCGGCACCCTCGGACGAGGCCTTCACCATCAAGGCAAGCTGGTCCCATGTCTGCTCGGTGCTGCCGGCGTGACAGCTGGTGATCGAACCGGGATGGCCGGATGCGCAGTTGCGAATGAAGTAGAACGCCTCGTCGCCGCGCAATTCGGCCAGGATGATGCGGTCCGGCTTCATGCGCAGGCAGGCTTCCATGCAGCTTTTGGCGGAGACGTTGCTGGCGCTCTGGCCGCCTTTGGAATAAAGCAGGTGTACGACGTTGGACTGGTCGATGAACAGTTCGCGGGCGTCCTCGATGGTTACCAGCCGTTCCTGCGCCGGGATGTGGTGCACCAGAGACTTCATGAAGGTGGTCTTGCCGCTGCCGGTGGCGCCGGATACAACAATGTTTTTCTTGCCGTGCACGGCCGCCTTGAAGAACTCGCCGTAACGACGCGCCGTGCGCAGATCGAGCAGTTCCCGATCCTGCTCGCTGAGCTCGTGTGCGCCCTCCAGGATATGGTCGAAGAATCCTTCGGCCTGATACTGATCGAGCGTGCGGGTCTGCTTGGAGGGAAGGCGAATGGTGATCGACACGTTGCCTGCCTCGCAGGCAGGCGGGATCACGAACTGGGCGCGCTGGCCCGTGGGGAAAGTCAGCGAGACTACCGGGTCGACGTCGGTGATGCGCTGGCCGGTGTTGCTTTCGTTGACCACGGCCGTGCAGAACTGGCGTGCCCGCTCGAACGTCAATGTCGGCACTTCCAGCCGCTGCCAGCCGCCGCGACTTTCGAGGTAGAGCTCGCCGGGGCGGTTGATGCAGATCTCGGTGACTTCGGGCGAGGCCATGAATCCGCTCACGCCCAGAACCTCATACTGGTAGTCGAGGAATTCGTTTGAGACTAGCGCGAGAGTGTCTTCCATGGGTTTCTGCGTTCAGGAGCGCGCGACGACGTCGCTGAAGTCGACGTCGCGGGCGACGTACACGTAGATGACGGTGCCCTGGTTGATGGTGATTGTGGGCGGTCGGTTGGCCGCCTCGCGCACTGCCATGTCCGCCAGGTTCTGGACCGTCCGGGCGGTGTTGCTCTCGAACGGTTCCTGCACCACCACGCCGTTGGCGGCTATCGCCGAGGTCTTCGGACCGTGTTCGGCTGCCTCGTACTTGAAGGCGTCGCTCAGCATGCTTACGAGCAGCGCGGCGCTGATGCGGCTTCGCCAATGGGCGTCGTAGTGGCCGGGCAGGCCGGCGCCGCCCAGGTTGTCGATACCGGGACTGGGCTTGCTGCTCATGTCCACGTCGATGCCCGCCGGAGTGATGATGCGATCCCACACCACGGCGACTCGGCGACCCTTGGGGCCGTTCGAGTACGCGCCAAGCACCTTGGAGCCCTTCGGCAACAGCAGTTTGCGTCCGTTGAACGAATAGACCGGCTCGGTGACCAGGCAGGAGGCGTATCCGGGCACGTCCGTGACGATCCGGGTCTCCAGTACGCAGCGGATGTAGGTTCCCCGCTGCATCAGCGTATCGGCCTGTTCGAGCGGTTTCGCTTTCGCCATCGCAGCATGCCCGGATAACGACGCGCCGGCACCTTGCGGTGCGGCGGCCGGCGGAGGGGAGGACGGCAGGTCGGTTGCAGGATCGGATGCGCCGGCGATTCGTCGTTCGACCAGCGAGGGCTCGTTCCGGGCGTAGCCCTGCGAATCCCGTAGTGGCTGGCTGGCCGCTTGCGGGAGCGGCAAGGTTGGTATGGGATTCCGGGGAGCCAGTGGGATGGACTGGGCCTCGCGCGTGCGGGCGGGCGGCATGAATAGCGGCGGTGGTGCCTCGGCCACCGTGACCTTTTCTTCGCGCGGCTTGTGCGGTTGCTTGCGCGATGTCGCGCCGCTGATCATCCAGTAGGAAACGAACAGCAGCATGGCGGCTGCGACCCCGAGCATGATCAGCGCGCGACGATTCATGCGACGCAGCTCATTGGATTTCAGCACTGGGGCATGACCATCAAGTTCCGGCACCGCAGCTTGTCGGTAGTGCGTGGAATAGGGATTGTGTGCCAGCGCTTCGCCATGACCGGCGTCCGCGTCGTCGGCGGCGGCCGGGTAGGGTGTTTGCGTGCTCACTTGGGGGCGTTCCTTCGCAGGCCGACGACGTTGCCGCCAAGGCGGATGACGAGGTAGGGGTACGTTCCGTGGACGATGATGGTGTTGCCCTCGACGGTGCTGTTGACGAGGGAGTCCTCCCCGTGTTCGGTCTCTCGCATGAAGACCGCGGGGAAGTCGCCAGTGGGGAAACGTTTCAGATCGCTCATCCTGATGTAGGTGAAGCGACCGTCGTCATAGACATGCGCCGGCACCAACCATGGCGCTTTCCTGCTGTGCACCGCATAGTCGTAGTCGAAGTTGTAGCTGCGCCCCGGAACTAGATGCGTATCCAGCGGCGGCGTTTGTTCCACTTTCTTCTTTTCCTTCGAGAAGCTGGAGTCGGCCGGATAGGCGAACGTGATCTTGTACTGCACGCCCTCGCGCTTGGCCTGGTCCAACGCCTTCCAGTCTGTGGCAACCACCTTCAGCTCGAAGATGTACGAGTGGGTAGCGGTGCGCACTATCATGTTGGTGTCCACGTCCACGTTCTTCGGCTTCAGGTAGAACACGTTGTCGCGGCGGGTCAGTTGCCAGCCGCTGCTGAAGCCGGTGCTGTAATCCAGAATTTCCTCGTTGGGGCTGAGCTCGATCTGCGTCGTGATGCCCAGGCCGGTGCGTACCGGGTAAATGTGGTCCGGCTGGTATTTGTATTGCTGCACGACCTGGGCATCTGCGAGAGTGGTCGAACAGAGCAGGATCGCCGCAAGTCCAAGGTGGCACCTGATCACTGCGCTGCTCCGCTGGCCTGCATGCTAGATGCCGCCGCCCCTGTCGCTACGCCTGGCTGCAGATCGGGTGGAGCGGCAGTCGGAATCAAACCCGCTGGGTGGGACATCGCCTGTGCGTTGAACGTGCCTGGGATCTCGGCTGGCGCGGGCGTGGCGTAATCGTTATCCACGCGATAGCTGGTGACCCAGAAGCCCAGCGGATTTTCGATCCGGTTGCGGTCGTCCATTTCCAGGTTTGTCTTGTAGGTGAATTCCATGGTGGCGATCTTGCTGTCCAGCGGTTGCGTGACACCGCTCTGCTTGTCATAGAGGCTTCGCTGGAAGCGCACGGTGGCGCCGCTTGGCGTCCTGCCCCGGCCTCCGCCGAGCAGCACAATGCTCAGCAGCTTGATGCGGATGGCCTTGTCCTTGCCGTAGGTCTTGTAAAGGCCGTCCGGATTCAGCGGCGAGTAGAGCCGCGTGTAATCGGCCTTCACCCCGGGGGAGGCCATGGTTTGAACGGTGGTCCAGTCGCCCAGGTTGAGCAGCGCCAGGTCGTAGGATTCGCGCGCCATCACGAAATGCGCCACGTTGCTGCGGTTGATTGCCTCGCTGGCGCTGATCCTGCGATGGGTAAGGTCTTCGGTCAGGCGAGCCACGGTGCTCGTGCCCGTATAGGCATCGGCCATCACTAGGTAGGGCACTTTCTGTTTCAACGGCAGCATGCAGAAATAGCCGCCGGCCAGAACGACCGACATACCGATGGCAGAGAACGCCACCCACCACGCACGGCGCTCGCTGCGGCGGGCAATATCAGCGATCGAGAGCTCGTAATTGATGGCTCGGGAAACCACTTCGTCGAGCTTAGGGGAGCTGTCTCTCCTGGCGAGCATCAGCGGGCTCTCCCGGTGGTGTCGGACTTCTCGGTGGAGTGCAGTGGGGGCGATTCGGGCGGGTGGCTGGGCGCAGTGTCCGGCCCGACGGATCCCGCGCGGCCGACTCGCAATTTGTTGCCCTCGACGGTTACCCGGACACCTTGGGCGGCGTAGACCGAACTCAGTTCCTGCGCCGCCTGTCTGACGTCCACCGTGCGCACCTTGGTGACGGGCTCGAACAGGGTGAAATCCGAGGGCAGGTGGTAGACCAAAGTCATGCCGGTGTCGGTCGTCCAGCGGACCAGCATGGCCCGCAGCGTTTCGTCTGTCGGCGAGGCGTAATAGGTGTACGGCCGGTTCAGCGGTATCTCGGTAGTAGCAGCCTGGAAGCGGTTGACGGGCTTCCAGTGCCCGCCGAAGTCCTTGGCAGGCGGTGTTCCGCAGCCCGCTAGCAAGAGTGCCGGCAGCAGCGTTCCCAGGACTCTGTTCGAAGGAACCTTGTTCACGTGGTGCTCGCAGGATGAGGGCGGCGTCGGCCGCAGACGAAGGGCTTTGGGCAGCGCGCCGGCGGGCATGACAAGGCGCCCCAGAGCCGACGCTTGCAGCTCACAAGAAGCGGGAGATGGGAATGGGCAGATGCGCCGGCCCGCCGACAGATCGGTGTGCGTGTACGTGGGCGACGGATTCAGCCCTGGGTGGCCGCTCCGTTGCGGCGGCCGCGTGCGGCACGGGTTCCGACGCTGCGCGAGGTAGCGATTCCATTCCGACTCCCCTGTCTGATCCGTCCTTCAAGCGGGTCCCCGGTGTGTGGCCCGGGCCCGTTGGTGGGCTCATATCGATTGAGCGCTTGGCTATTACAGCCATGCCCGCTTGGCGCCACAAGCCTGAAGCGCCGGCTTGCGGCGTAATCCGCATGACCTTCGCGGCGTGGGTCAAAACCTACGGATGAATAGGAGGGGCTGGCGGGTCAGGCCTCTCTCTGCTTTCCCATCATGTCGCTGATGCGAGCGCGGCCTGCGCACGGTTGTCTCATTGGTCGGTTGCGTGTAGAGTTCGCAACCTCATGTAATAGCGCACTAGTACAATATGAAGCGACGAGCGATCGACCCCGAGACCCCGAACGAGTCGGTGGAGCGCAGCCTGTGCGAGGCGCTGGCGGCGCTGCGCGACGTGGACGAGATGCAGGCGTTCCTGCATGACCTGTGCACGCCGGCGGAGCTGGAGGCGCTGGTGGATCGCTGGCGGGTGGTGCCGTACCTGCAGGAGGAGCTGCCTTATCGGGAGATCCACGAGCGCACGGGGGTGAGCATCACCACCATCGGGCGGGTGGCACGCTTCCTCAACCAGGGCAACGGCGGCTACCTCGCCGCGGCGGCGCGTGCGGCGCGCAAGCGCAAGACCGCCAGGGTACCGGCATGAGGCCGCGTGATCGCTTGCGCATCGCGATGCAGAAGTCCGGGCGGCTGACCGAGCCGGCGCAGGACCTGCTCACGCGTTGCGGGTTCACTTTCAGGCAGAGCCGCGACAAGCTGTTCTGTTTCGGTGAGGGCGAGCCGGTGGACCTGCTGCTGGTGCGCGACGACGACATTCCCGGCCTGATCGCGCAGGGCGTGTGCGATCTGGGCATCGTCGGGCGCAACGTGCTCAACGAGTACGAGCTCACCACCGGGCGTGACGACGCCGTGGCGCTGGCGGAGTGGCGTGGGCTGGGCTTCGGGCGTTGCCGGCTGTCGCTGGCAGTGCCGCAGGAGCTGGACTATGCCGGTGTTGCGGACCTGGCCGGCAAGCGCATCGCCACGTCCTATCCCGGGTTGCTCGGCCGCTGGTTGCGCGAGCGCGGGATCGATGCCGGCGTGGTGACGCTGGCCGGGTCGGTGGAGATCGCGCCGCGCCTGGGCACGGCCGACGCCATCTGCGACCTGGTGCAGAGCGGTGGCACGCTGCTGGCCAACCAGTTGCGCGAAGCCGACGTGGTGCTGGAAAGCGAGGCACTGCTGGTCGGCCCCAGGACGTTGCCGGCGGACGAGCGCGGCGACCTGGTCGAGTTGCTGCTCAAGCGCATCGACGGCGTGATCCAGGTGCGCGAATCGCGCCTGCTGCTGCTGCAGACCTCGCGTGGCGCGCTGGAGGCGGTCACGCGCCTGTTGCCCGGCGGGCCGCAGCCGACGCTGCTGCCGCTGGCCGGCCAGCCGGACCAGGTGATGTTGCAGGCGCTGTGCGCCGGCGAGGTGAGCTGGCGCCAGCTGGAAGAGATCAAGAAGGCCGGGGCACGCGAGATGTTCGTGCTGCCGGTGGAGAGGATGCTGGCATGAAGCGGCTGGCATGGAACGATTTGGACGGGCCGGCGCGTGATGCGGCGCTGGCGCGGCCGGTGCAGGCGTGCACGGCGGATCTGCGCGAGGGCGTCCAGCGGATCATCGCCGAGGTGCGCAGGCATGGTGACGCCGCGCTGTTGCGTTTCACCGCGTCGTACGACCGCTGCGAGCTGGATCGGCTCGAGGTCGCGCAGGCGGAGTTCGATGAAGCGGAGGCGGCGCTCGAACCGGCGTTGAAGGCGGCGATCCGGGAAGCTGCCGGACGCATCGAGCTGTTCCATCGCACCGCTGCGCCCCGGCCGGTGGCGGTGGATACCGCGCCGGGGGTGCGGGTCGAGCGGGTGCTGCGGCCGGTGGCGTGTGTCGGGCTGTATGTGCCGGCCGGCAGCGCGCCGCTGCCGTCGACGGCGTTGATGCTCGGTGTACCGGCGCGCATCGCCGGTTGCGCCGAAGTGGTGCTGTGCTCGCCCGCGCGCGCCGACGGCCGGTGCGACCCGGCCGTGCTGTATGCGGCACGCGTAGTCGGCGTGCACCGGGTGTTCAAGCTCGGTGGGGCGCAGGCGATCGCGGCGATGGCGTATGGCACGGCCAGCGTGCCGCGATGCGACAAGCTGTTCGGGCCGGGCAATGCCTGGGTCACGGAGGCCAAGCTGCAGGTGTCGACCGATCCGCAGGGTGCCGCCATCGACATGCCGGCCGGGCCGTCCGAAGTGCTGGTGGTGGCCGATGCACAGGCCGCGCCGGCATTCGTCGCGGCCGACCTGCTTTCGCAGGCCGAACACGGGCCCGACTCGCAGGTGCTGCTGGTCAGCCCGTCGGCCGGGTTGATCGATGCCGTGGCAGCGGAAGTCGAGCGCCAGTGCGCGGCGTTGCCGCGGTCCGGCATCGCGCGCGAGGCGTTGGCCCACAGCCGGTTGATCGAGGTCGACTCGCTCGAGCAGGCACTCGAGGTGAGCAACCGCTACGCGCCCGAGCACCTGATCCTGCAGGTGGCCGAGCCACGCACATGGCTGGCGCGGGTGGAAAGCGCCGGTTCGGTGTTCCTGGGCGCATGGACGCCCGAGTCGGTGGGCGACTATGCCAGTGGCAGCAACCACGTGCTGCCGACCTACGGTTACGCGCGCAGCCACAGCGGCGTGTCGGTGGCGAGTTTCCAGAAGCAGATCAGCGTGCAGGAGTTGACTCCCGCGGGCCTGCGCGCGATCGGGCCCTGCACGGCAACGCTGGCCGCGGCCGAGCAACTGGAGGCGCACCGCCGCGCGGTCACCTTGCGGCTGGCGGCGCTGGATGAGCGCGCGGGGGTGTCGGTCGCATGAGCGTGCTCGAACTCGCGCGCGCGGAGATCCGCGCGCTGGTGCCGTATTCCTCCGCGCGCATGGAGGCCGCCGGCGGCCAATTGCTGCTCAACGCCAACGAATCGGCCTGGGCGCCGTTCGGCGATGCCGGCCTGGATTGCCATCGCTATCCGGACCCGCAGCCGGCGGCGCTGGTCGAGCGCCTTGCCGCGCTCTACGGCGTGCGCCGCGAACAGCTGCTGGTCGGGCGCGGCAGCGACGAGGCGATCGACCTGCTGGTGCGCGCGTTCTGCCGCGCCGGCAAGGACGCGATCCTGGTACAGCCGCCGACCTTCGGCATGTATGCCGTCTGCGCGCGGGTGCAGGACGCCGCGGTGGTCGAGGTGCCACTGTCAGTCGACTTCACGGTGGATGCCGGGGCCGTGCTGGCCGCGGTGACACCGGCCGTGAAGCTGGTGTTCGTCTGTGCGCCGAACAATCCCACCGGTGCCGGCGTGTCGCCGGAGACGATTGAGCGCCTCGCGCGCGGGCTCGCCGGTCGCGCGCTCCTGGTGGTGGACGAGGCGTACGCGGAGTTTGCCGAAGACGCCGGCGCCGCGGCGTTGCTCGATCGCTACGAACACCTGGCCGTGCTTCGCACACTGTCCAAGGCCTGGGCGCTGGCGGGTGCCCGCATCGGTTGCCTGCTGGCGCATGCAGACGTGATCGCCTTGCTGCGGCGGATCCTGCCACCGTATCCGCTGCCGCGCCCGTGCGTGGCCGCGGCAATGGAGGCCCTTTCACCGCAGGGGCAGGCGGCCGCACACGAGCGCATCGAGGTGGTGTGCACCGAGCGCACGCAGATGACCTCGGCGCTCCGGCGGTTGCCTGGCGTGCGCGCGGTGCTGCCATCGCAGGCCAACTTCCTGGCGGTGCGATTCGACGATGTGGGAGCGGTTTATCGGCGGCTGTTCGATGCCGGCATCGTGGTGCGCGACGTGCGCCGCTATCCGGGCCTGGGCGACGCCTTGCGCATCACGTTGGGAACTCCGGAAGAGAACGCACGCGTCCTCGCCGTGCTCGGGGAAGGCGCATGAACCGGAAAGTGCTGTTCATCGATCGCGACGGTTGCCTGATTGTGGAGCCGCCGGACGAGCAGATCGACAGCTACGCCAAGCTCGACCTGCTGCCCGGCGTGATCGCCGCACTGCAGCGTTGCGTGGCGGCCGGCTACGAACTGGTGATGGTGACCAACCAGGACGGGCTGGGCACCGCGAGCTTTCCCGAAGAGGCGTTCCGTGGGCCGCAGGAGCTGCTGTTGCGCATCCTCGCTTCGCAGGGCATCGTCTTCCGTGAGGTGCTGGTGGACCGCAGCTTCCCGCACGAAGGCCTGGATACCCGCAAGCCCGGCATCGGGTTGTTGCGCCACTGGCTCGCCGATGACGGCTGGAGCCGCGCCGCCTCGGCGGTCATCGGCGATCGCGAGAGCGACATGCAACTGGCGGCCAACCTGGGCGTACGCGGTTTTCGGGTCGGGCCGCAGGGCTCGGCTTGGGACGAGGTCGCGCATCGTTTGCTCGATGGACCGCGCGCGGCGACGGTGCTGCGGCGTACGCGCGAGACAACGATCGAAGCGACCGTCGATATCGATCGCACTGCCGAGCCGCGGGCACGGACCGGATTGGGCTTCTTCGACCACATGCTGGAACAGCTGGGCAAGCATGGCGGCTTCGCGCTTACGCTCACCTGCACTGGCGACACGCACGTGGACGAACACCACACGGTGGAAGACAGCGCGCTCGCGCTGGGCCAGGCCTTGCGCCAGGCGCTGGGCGACAAGCGCGGCATCGGACGTTACGGCTTCACCTTGCCGATGGACGAGGCGCTCGCCAGCGCGGCGCTCGATCTTTCGGGACGGGCCTGCTTCGAGTTCGAGGGCCGCTTCCCGCGCGAGCGGGTGGGGGAGCTGCCGACCGAGCTGGTGGGGCATTTCTTCCGTTCGTTGTGCGAGACGCTAGGGGCCAATCTGCACTTGGCCGTGCGCGGCGAGAATGCGCATCACATGGTCGAGGCCTGCTTCAAAGTGGTGGCCCGCGCGCTGCGCCAGGCCTTGCGCCGCGAAGGCAGCGAGCTGCCCAGCACCAAGGGGGCGCTATGAGTACGGCTTTTGCGACTTCTCCACGTGCCGCCACGGTAGGCCCGGGTTCCACGGTCGTGCTCGTGGACGCGGGCGGCACCAACATCGGCTCCGTGCGTTACGCCCTGCAGCGCCTGGGTGTGGAGGCCCCGCTGACAGCCGATCCCGCGGCCATCCGCGCCGCCAGCAAGGTGATTGTTCCCGGCGTCGGCGCGGCCGGTCCGGCCATGGCGCGTTTGCGTGCGCTGGGCCTGGTCGACCTCCTGCGTGGGTTGACCCAGCCTGTACTGGGCGTGTGCCTGGGCATGCAACTGCTATGCGCGCACTCCGAAGAGGGGGACGTGGACTGCCTGGGACTGATTCCCGCCACCGTGCGCCGGCTGCTGCCCGCCCCTGGCCTGCGCGTGCCGCACATGGGCTGGAACCGCTTGCATACGCGCAGTGCGCATCCCTTGCTTGACGGCCTTGCCCACGGTGCGCAGGCCTATTTCGTGCACAGTTACGCAGTGCCGGTGGGCATCGACACGCTGGCGACGGCCGAGCACGGCGCGACGTTTTCGGCGGTGGTGGCGCGCGGCAATTTCTTCGGCATGCAGTTCCATCCGGAACGCTCGGCTGCAGTGGGTGCCCGCCTGCTGCGCAACTTCCTCGCGCTATGAACACTGAAATCATCCCGGCCATCGACCTGCGCGCGGGCCGGGTCGTACGCCTTGCCCAGGGCGACTACGCCCGTCAGACGACTTATCCAGACGACCCGGCCGCGCTCGCCGCCAGCTATGCGGCGGCCGGTGCGCGCTGGCTGCACGTGGTCGATCTCGATGGGGCGCACGCAGGTGGGCTGGTCAACTTGACGGTGATTGAGGCGCTCGCCCGCACCGGCCTGCGCGTGCAGGCCGGTGGTGGCGTGCGCGTTGTCGCCGACGTGCACCGGCTGCTCGACGCGGGCGTCGAGCGGGTGGTGCTCGGCAGCGTCGCCATCCGCGATCCGGCCCGCGTGGCCCGTTGGCTGGAACGCCATGGCGGCGAGCGTTTCACGATCGCGCTGGACACACGCTGGATCGACGACCGATGGATGTTGCCGAGCGCCGGCTGGACCCAGGCCGAGGGGCGCACGCTCGACGAGTTGGCGCCCTGGTACGCGGCACATGGCGCGCGCCACCTGCTGTGCACGGATATTGAACGCGACGGCATGCTGGCGGGCTTCAACCTGGCGCTCTATCGCCATCTGGCCAAGCTGGCGCCCGGCCTTGCCGTGCAGGCTTCCGGCGGCGTGCGCTCGGTCGACGACATCCGTGCCGCGCAGGCGGCGGGCGCGCGTGGGGTGGTCCTCGGGCGGGCCTTGCTGGAAGGCCGCTTTACCCTGGCGGAGGCGCTGGCTGCATGAGCATTCTCCTGCTTGCGGGCTGCCCAGCGACGCTGGCCTTGTGCAGTTGCGGCGAACTTCTCCCGAATCTTCCGTTACAGGCGGGGAAGAGCGTGGGAGGAACACGCGCATGCTGAGCCGCCGCATCATTCCCTGCCTGGACGTGCGGGACGGGCAGGTGGTCAAGGGCGTGCGCTTCCGCGACCACGCGGTGGTGGGCGGTATCGTGGAGCTGGCCTTGCGCTACCGCGACGCCGGGGCCGACGAGCTGGTGTTCTACGACATCACCGCCAGTCCCGAGGCGAGAGCGGTGGATCGTGGCTGGGTCGAGCGCGTGGCGCGGGAGATCGATATTCCGTTCTGCGTGGCCGGCGGCATCCGCAGCGTCGAAGAGGCGCGTGCGGTGCTGCATGCGGGCGCCGACAAGGTCTCGATCAACTCGCCGGCATTGGAGCGTCCCGCGCTGATCGGCGAACTGGCCGATGCGTTCGGCGTGCAGTGCGTGGTGGTCGGCATCGATTCGCTGCGTGATGCCGATGGGCAGTGGCGGGTGCGCCAGTACACTGGCGATCCCTCGCGCACGCAGGCGCTGGCTCGACGCACGCTGGACTGGATCGTTGAGGTACAGCGACTGGGTGCGGGCGAGATTGTGCTCAACTGCATGGGCAGCGACGGCATGCGCGATGGCTACGACGTCGAACAGCTGGCGCAGGCGCGCGCGCTTTGCATGGTGCCGCTCGTCGCCTCCGGGGGCGCGGGCACGCCGGAACATTTCCGCGAGGTGTTCGTGCAGGCCGACGTGGATGGGGCGCTGGCGGCCAGCGTGTTCCATTCCGGCGCGATCGAAGTGGCGGCGTTGAAGCGTCTGCTCGCCGCGCAGGGCGTGGCGGTGCGCGTCGAGGTGTCGCGCGAACGGGAAGGTGCCTGATGATCGATGAACTCGATTTCGCCAAGGCCGGTGGGCTGGTGCCGGCCATCGTGCAGCACTGGCTGACCGGCGAGGTGTTGATGCTGGGCTACATGGATGCGGCCGCGCTGGAAGCCACGCGCACCAGCGGGCTGGTGACCTTCCACAGCCGCAGCAAGGGACGCCTGTGGACCAAGGGCGAAAGCTCGGGAAACGTGCTCCGCCTCAGGAGCCTGCATGCCGACTGCGATGCCGATGCGCTGCTGGTGCGGGCCGAGCCGGTTGGTCCGACTTGTCATCGCGGCACGTCCAGCTGTTTCGACGGTGCGCGGCCGGTGCTGGGTTTCCTTGCCGAGCTCGATGCGCTGGTGGCGCAGCGAGCCGCCGAGCGGCCGTCCGGCAGCTACACCACGCAGTTGCTCGATGCGGGCATCCGACGCATCGCTCAAAAAGTCGGCGAGGAAGGGGTGGAAACGGCACTTGCCGCCGTCGTGCAGGGCGACGCGGAGCTGCTCGGCGAGGCCGCCGATCTCGTGTTCCACCTTACCGTGGCCCTGCGCGCGCGTGGATTGGGGCTTGCGGATGTGGCTGCCGTGCTGGCCGATAGACACGGACAGCGATCCGGGGCTTGATTCGACCGACGCTCCGCGCCCCGCGAGGCAGGCCGGTGGCTACGGACGCTGCGCGGCAGCCACGGGGACCCGTTGCGGCGAGGCAGGCAGGAACGGCACCGCCGGGCCTGGCACGACGCCTTGGCGCCATCGCGCCAACTGCTCGGCGATACCCTTGCCGACCGCCATCTGCGGCTCGGACGGGAGCAGCCGGTCCTGTCGCTCCCACCCGGCGATCTCGTCCTTGGCCTGGCCAAACGCGGCGATGAAATCCGGCGTGCGGTTCAGTGCGTCGACCAGCCAGGCGTGCCCGAAGTAGGTGGCAGCCGAATCGTTGCCGCAGCCGAACGAGCTGCGATCGCTGCGCGCGGCGGTAAGCACGAGGGTGCCTGAGGACTGCAGCGACGGAATGAATCCGCCGGAATAGCAGGCATTGACCACCACCACCTTCCACTTGAACGGGTACGCCGCAAGGATCGCACCCAGGTCCTGCGCGCCGATCTGGTCCAGTGGCAGTGGGTCCATGTCCACCAGCAGAGTGTGGTCCTCGCTGCCGTGGGTGGTCATGTAGAGCAGCAGGATGTCCCGTTGCGGGTCCATGCGCTGCGCCAGGCCGTCGAGCGCACTCTCCAGGTTGCTCCAGGTGGCCAGCGGCCGGGTGGCGAGCGTATCGGGATGGTTTTCCAGCACCAGCGCATGAGCCGTGGGGCCGAAGCGCCGGGTGAACAGTCGCGCGGCGTATTCGGCTTCGTTGTGGAACACGTCTTCGCTGCCGTCCGCGGCGAAGGCGAGCAGGTACAGGTTCGGTTTGCCGGGAACGCGCGGTGCCAACTTGTCCAGCGCGGCACGCAGCAACCGCGGTTGGGTGTAGAGCACCTGCTCGGGGGTGGGGGCCTGCTCGGGCCAGTCGTCCGAGGGGAGCGCCGGGGCCTCCGCGTCGTCTGACGGCGGCATGGCCGTCGCCGGCGCGGCTGGCCGCAACCGCAATGCGTGCGGCGCAGATGTATGAGGCAGCCAACCTTGCACCCACAGCATCGTGAGGATGCCGGCGGCAAAGGCGAGCAGGGCGATCAGGCTGGCGCGCATCGCGGTATCAGGGCTCGATGGAATCGAAATCCAAGTAGGCGCGATGGCGCGGCTGGACCGGCACTGCCTGCGGCGGCCGCAGCAGCCAGCCAGTCTGCAGGCCGGCGGTACGGGCAGCGTCCAGTTCCTCGACGATGTCGGAGAGGAACAGGATGTGCTCCGGGCGCTCGCCGATCGCCTCGGCGATCTTGGCGTAGGACGCGGATTCGCGTTTGGGACCGGTTTCGGTATCGAAATAGCCGGCGAACATCGGCGTCAGGTCGCCCGCGTCGCTGTAGCGGAAGAACAGCCGCTGCGCCGGCACCGAGCCGGAGGAGTAGACATACAGGTGCAGCCCGTCGGCGCGCCATGCATGCAGTCGTGCGGACACCTCAGGGTAGACGTGTGCGCGGTATTCGCCGGCCTCGTAGCCTTCCTTCCAGATCATGCCCTGCAGCGCCTTGAGCGCGGTGGACTTGCGGTCCTGGTCGATCCAGCCCAGCAGCAGTTCGATGATCTCCTGGCGGCTGGCCTCGATGATGCCGGCTTCCTTGGCCGCTTCGTGCAACCAGTGCTGCACCTCGGGCTTGTCGGCGTGCGTCTCGACAAAGGCCGGCAGGCGCTTGCGCGCGTAGGGAAACAGCACGTCCCTGACGAAGTCGATCGAGCTGGTGGTGCCCTCGATGTCGGTGACGATGGCGCGGATGTTGGTCATGGGCGGCACGCGTGCGGGGAGATCGCAAGGATAGCCGCTGCGCCGCCCATGCGGTGCGCAGTGGACTGAGCCATCCTGCCGATCAGCGCGGAGCCGGCTCCATCCGTGGAAAACGCCCGGCGATGTCGGTGCCCGTGAAATTCGCGACCCAGCCTTCCTTGTTGGTGAACAGGCGGATCGCCACAAAGTAGGGCGACTCGCTCATGTCGAACCAGTGCGGGGTGCCATCGGGCACGCCGATCAGGTCGCCCGCCTCGCACAAAACGTCGTACACGCGGCCGTCGATGTGCAGCGTGAACTGACCGCTGCCGGCAACGAAGAAGCGCACCTCGTCCTCGCTGTGCGTGTGCTCGTTGAGGAATTTCTGGCGCAGCGCTGTGCGGTCGGGGTGATCCGGGGCCAGGCTGATCACGTCGACGGACCGATAGCCTTCTTCGTGCATCAAGCGCTCGATGTCGCTCCTATAGGCGGCGATCACTTCTTCCTGGCTCGCGCCGGGGGCAATGGGCGCACCTGCGTCCCATTGTTCGAAACGCACGCCGACCCGGCCGAGCTCGCTGGCGATGTCCCCGGCGGCCGTAATTTCCGACACTGGCGTGTTCGGCTGGTTTTCCTCGTAGATGCGCAGACGGCTCATGCGGAAAATCTCCTGAGGTCGAGCTCGCAGGCGAGCAGGAATTCGAGCGCCTCGAGGTGCCGCCGTGCCTCGGCCATGTCGGCACCCCAGGTGTAGATGCCGTGCCCGTCGATCAGGTAGGCGTGCAATGGCTTCCCCGCATCCAGCCAGGCATCGATGCGCGCGACCAATTCGGGCATGTACTGCGTATTGGGAAAGACCGGGATGTCGAGCACGCTCTCGTGCGTGGTGTAGCCGGTGATGGCCTTCTGCAGTTCCCAGCCTTCCAGCCGTACCACGCCCTCGCGAGCGAACAGCCGCGAGGCGACGCTCTGCGTGCGCGAGTGGGTGTGCAGCACCACCTGGGCGTGCGGCAGGCGGCGGTAGGCCTGCGTGTGCAGCCCGGTTTCGGCGCTGGGCCGGGCATGGGTGCCGACCGCATGCCCGGCCATGTCCACCAGCATGATGTCCTCGCGCCCGAGCCGCCCCTTGTCGCGGCCGGAGATAGTGATCGCGGCCAGTTCGTCGTTGACCCGCATGGAGAAATTGCTGCTGGTCGCCGGCGTCCAGCCCAGCAAGGCAAGTTCGCGGGCGGCCTCGGCGATGGCATCGGCGCACAGCGCAAAACGGGCGGGATCCACGGAGGAGGGGAGTTCCTGCATGTGTGATTTGGACGTCCAAACGGTGGGCGACTATAGCACGCCGGTGTTCACGTCCGACGGCAAATGCGAGTCGTTCTCGCAAGTCAGGTTTCATTGACGCGGCGAGCGTACCATCGCCAAAGGCTGCCGCGTCCGCGGTGGCGGAAACAACGGAGGTTCCTTCCATGTCGCAAGAAAAAGATCTCGAATCGCGCAGGCGTTTCCTGAAAGTGGCCGCGGGCACTGCGGCCGCCGCTGCCGTGGCCGGTGGCCTGCCACGCTTTGCGCGCGCGGCCGACCTGCCGCACGTGGCCGAGTCCGATCCGACCGCCAAGGCGCTCGACTATGTCGAGGATGCCAGCACGTCGAAGAATCCGAAGCACAAGGCGGGCGACGTCTGCGCGAACTGCCAGTTCTACACGGACGCCGGCGCCAAGCCCTACGGTCCTTGCCAACTGTTCCCCGGCAAGTCGGTGAACGCCAAGGGCTGGTGTGTTTCGCACACGACCCGGAAGGCCTGAGCAGGCGCACATGCGGCCGACGCGCCAGGCGCGTTCGATCGATGAGCGTGAAGGAAGAGTGGCCGAACGGCCGGTCTTAAAAGTGCTGCCCAGACGCGTCAGGCTGAGGAGCTGACCCGCCTGACGCGCCGGGCGGCGATCCGGGGCCCACTGCCAAGTGATCAACCCTCGGAGTTCGGATGATACTCCCGCGGTGGGCAGTTCGGGCGACGGGCGGCGGGATTTTTCTCGAAAAAGTTCCGTTAAGCGCTTTAAATTCAGCAATTTGCGAAACAAAATTCTTTGCCGAACTTAAGCGGCAATTTGCAAGAATTTCGTTAAATGTCGCGTCCGCCTGCGAACGTCGGCCAACGTTCGGGTTCCCGAGAAGTCCTCATTGGGAAGGCCTCGGGCCGCCCCGGGCGGAAGGTGGGATGAGGCGGGCGTACTCGGCGGATTACGCCGAAACCTTGCGCAGCTGGCTGTGGCGGCGCCCGTAGCCGAAGTAGATCGCCATGCCGATCACGGTCCAGATGCCCAGCATCAGCCACTGGTACCAGTTTTCCCAGTACAGCAGCGTCAGGCAGCTCAGCACGCCCAGCGTGCAGACCACCGGAGCCCACGGCACGCGGAAGGTGCGCGGCAGTTCGGGCTGGGTGTGGCGCAGGATCAGTACGCCCGCGCACACCGCGACGAATGCGATCAGCGTGCCCATCGAGACCAGGTCGCCGAGGATGTCGAGCGGAAACACCGCCGCCAGCGCCGCGATGCCCAACCCGGTGATCACCGTGTTGATGTGCGGCGTGCGGTAGCGCGGGTGGATCTTGGCGAACACGGGCGGCAGCAGGCCGTCGCGGCCCATGATCATGAAGATGCGCGGTTGCGCGATGATCATCACCAGCACGACCGAGGACAGGCCGATCAGCGCACCCACCTCGACCAGCCAGCGCAGCCATTCCAGCTCGGCGTGCGCCTTGACCGCCGTGACCACCGGCTCGGACGTGCCGAGCAGATTGAAAGGCAGCAGGCCGGTGATGACCGCTGCCATGCCGACGTAGAGGACGGTGCATATCGCCAGCGAGGCAAGCGTGGCGATCGGCAGGTCGCGCTGCGGATTCTTCGCCTCCTGCGCGGCGGTCGAGGTCGCCTCGAAACCGATATAGGCGAAAAACACCAGGGTCGACGCGCGCATGATGCCCGACCAGCCGTACTTCTCGGGCCCTTCGTTGGCCGGGATGAACGGTTGCCACAGTTCCGGATTGACGTAGCGCCAGCCTGCGATGATCACCACCACGATCAGGCCGACCTTGAGCAGCACCATGGCGACGTTGGCACCGCTGGACTCGCGGATGCCGACGTAGCACAGCCAGGTCAGCGCCAGCACGATGGCCACCGCGGGCAGGTTGAACAGGGCGCCGGTAGTGACCAGGTGGCCGCCCTGATAGGCCAGCGGCGCGTTGGTAAGGGCTGCGGGCAGGTGGATGCCGACATGATCCATCAGGCTGACGAAGTAGCCCGTCCAGCTGACCGCCACCGCCGAGGCCGACACGCCGTACTCGAGCACCATGTTCCAGCCGATGAACCAGGCCACCAGCTCGCCCAGCGTCGCATAGGCGTAGGAGTAAGAGCTGCCGGACATCGGGATCAGCGTGGCGAACTCGGCGTAGCACAGAGCAGTGAAGCTGCAGCAGATGGCCGCGAACACAAAGGCCAGGATTACCGCGGGACCGGCATGCTCGGCCGCCGCCTGGCCGGTGATCACGAAAATGCCGCCACCGATCACCGCGCCGATGCCCAGCGCGGTCAGTCCCCAGGGTCCGAGCGTGCGGCGCAGCCCGGGACCGTGGGTGTCGTCTACGTCGGAGAAATCGGTCTTGCGAGCGAGCAACTGCTTCAGCATGTGCGTTCCGGACATGAAACCGGCACGGTTCTCACCGTGCCGGCGGGTTGTCATTGAGTTAGGCGGTGCAAGCGTCAGGCCGGTTCAGTGCCATTGGCCAGGTGGCTCTTGCGGTAGCCGTAGAGGTAGTACACCACCAGGCCGACGGCCGCCCAGCCGAAGAACACGAACATGGTGACCTTCGACAGGTTCAGGAACAGCAGCACGCAGCCGAAGATGGCGAGCGGGCAGACCACCCATGCCGCCGGCGTGCGGAACGAACGCGGCCGATGCGGCTGCTTGACGCGCAGGATCAGCACGCCGAGGGCCACCATCATGAAGGCGAACAGCGTGCCGGAGTTGGTCACGTCCGCCAGCGCACCCACCGGGAACAGCGCGCCGAACAGAGAAACGAAGCCGCCGGTGATCAGCGTGATCACGTGCGGGGTGTGGTAGCGCGGGTGGATCTTGGCCAGCTTGGCGGGCAGCAGGCCGTCGCGCGCCATGGTGAAGAAGATGCGGGTCTGACCGTAGGTCATCGTCAGGATGACCGAGGGCAGCGCGAGGCTGGCCGCCGCACCGATGAAGTTGCCCCACCACGGGTGGTCGAGCAGGCGCACGGCGTGGGCCAGCGCTTCCTTGCTGCAGACCAGCGCCTGGGAGGCCTGGCAGGCAGCCGCCATCGCCGGCGTGCCGGGCTGAATCGCGGAGCCGTCCGGGGCGACCACCGGCTGCGCGCCGACGGCACCGATCGCGCCGTAGCTGACCAGCAGGTAGTAGACGGTGCACACGCCCAGCGCGCCGAGCAGGCCGATCGGGATGTTGCGGTTGGGATTCTTGGTTTCCTCCGCTGCCGTGGAAATCGCGTCGAAGCCCACGTAGGCAAAGAAAATCGATGCGGCGGCGCCGAGCACGCCGATGCCGCCCATCGGGCTGCCCCAGCCGTTGGGGGTGAAGGGCTGGAAGTTGGCGTCCTGTACGCGCGGCAGCGCGATGACGATGAACACGGTAAGCGCGATGACCTTGACCAGCACGAGCACAGCGTTGACCTTCGCCGACTTGCTGGTGCCCACCACCAGCAGCCAGGTGATGACCAGCCCGATGAGGCAGGCGAACAGGTTGAAGCCACCGCCGTCCAGCGGGCCTACCCGCAGGAATGTCGGCAAGCCGAATCCGCGACTGGCCAGCAGACCGTTGAAGTAGCCGGCCCAACCCACGCATACGGTACTGGCGGCAATGGTGTACTCAAGCACCAGTGCCCAGCCCACGACCCAGGCGAGCCCTTCGCCCATCACGCCGTAGGTGTACGTGTAGGCCGATCCCGCCACCGGCACCATCGAGGCGAGTTCCGCGTAGGCCAGCGCGGCCAGGCCGCAGACCACGGCGGCGATGATGAACGAGATCATCATGCCTGGGCCCGCCTTCTGTCCGGCCTCGGCGGTCAGCACGAAGATGCCGGTGCCGATGATGGCGCCGATGCCGAGCATGGTGAGCTGGAAAGGGCCGAGCTGGCGAACCAGGCTTTTCTTTTCGGCGGTGGCGAGGATCTGGTCGAGCGGCTTGACGCGCTTGAAAAGCATGTATGGGTTCCCCGTAGAACAGAAGGACTGCATCCCCTCGACCCCGACGTTAGCGACGCGTCGAGCCGGTGTGACGGGCAACCTTAGCCGAGCGTGACTGGGGGTACAAGCGCCACAAGGCATGCGCGGCCATCGCTAGAATGGCTGTTTGCCGCTTCACTCCAGACGATGCCGGAACCCTGCACCCGCGACCTTGGCGATGCCCTTCGCCACCATGCACAGGTCTGCCAGCACGAGTCAGCTGCCGAGGTTTTCCTGCGGTTCCTCGCCAGCGCACCTCAGGTGTTCGAGCGCAGCCACGCACCGGGGCATTTCACCGGCTCGGCCTGGCTGGTCAGCGCCGACGGCGAACGCGTGCTGCTGACCCATCACCGCAAGCTGGGTCGCTGGTTGCAATTGGGCGGGCATGCAGATGGTGACACCGACCTGGCGCGCGTCGCGCTGCGCGAAGCGGAAGAGGAATCCGGCTTGCGGGATCTGACCGTGGAGCCGGGCATCTTCGATCTGGATTGCCATCTGATCCCGGCGCGCGGCGCGGTGGCTGCACACTGGCATTACGACGTGCGTTACGTCGTTCGCGCGACCGGGAGCGAGGCGTTCGCGGTCAGCGAGGAATCCCTCGATCTTGCCTGGCGGCCAATACGCGCGATCGCACAGGATGCGCAGGCCGACGAGTCACTGCGCCGCATGGCCCGACGTTGGCTGGCTCGCGAAGGCTGAAAGCTCTGAGCTGGCCGTCGAATCAGGCGGGCGCGTAGCGCGGCGGAGCCGGATTCAGGTGTCCGCACGCATCGCAGGTACGCGCCTGGTGCGAACGGTAGAAGCGCTCGAATACGGGCGGGAAATCCTGCTCGATGCTGGCGAGGGTGAAGTACTCCTCGTAGAGCTTGTGGTTGCAGCGCTCGCAGAACCACAGCAGGCCATCCCGCTCGCCAGCCAGGCGCCGCCGCTCGATCACCAGCCCGACCGATTCGGGCATGCGCTGTGGCGAATGCGGCACGCGCGGGGGCAGGTAGAACAGTTCGCCGGCGCGTATCGGTATGTCGCGTGCGACTCCTTCGTCCTGCACCTTGAGCACCATCTCGCCCTCGAGCTGGTAGAAGAACTCCGGACCTTCGTCGTAGTGGTAGTCGGTGCGCGCGTTGGGGCCACCCACGATCATGACGATGAAGTCGCCATCGACGATGCACTTGTTGCCTACCGGCGGCTTGAGCAGGTGGCGGTGTTCGTCGATCCAGCGTTGCAGGTCGATGGGGGGAAGCAGGGACATGGGCGTCTCGCTTTTTTCCTGGCGTCGAGGCCGCGTGCGAAAGCGGTTTCGGCGCAACCTTATCGCAAGAGCGGCCGCTCAGCTCCGGCGAAGTAGGAGGGCAGGGCGTCAGACCTCGAGCGTGGCCAGATCGCCCTTTTCCTCCAGCCAGCTCTTGCGATCGCCGGCGCGCTTCTTGGCCAGCAACATGTCCATCAGCTTCGCCGTGCCTTCGCTGTCGTCCACGGTCAGCTGCACGAGGCGGCGCGTATCCGGGTGGATGGTCGATTCGCGCAGCTGTGCCGGGTTCATCTCGCCGAGGCCCTTGAAGCGGGTGGTGCTGACCGCGCCCTTCATCTTCTCGCGCTCGATCTTCTGCAGCATCGACTGCTTCTCGGCCTCGTCCAGGCAATAGAACACCTGCTTGCCCACGTCGACGCGGAACAGCGGCGGCATCGCCACGAACACGTGGCCCTCGCGCACCAGCGCGGGGAAGTGGCGCAGGAACAGCGCCGAGAGCAGGGTGGCGATGTGCAGCCCATCCGAATCGGCATCGGCCAGGATGACGACTTTGCCGTAGCGCAGCCCGGTGAGGTCATCCTTGCCCGGGTCGCAACCGATGGCGACGGCGAGGTTGTGCACTTCCTCGGACGCCAGCACCGAAGTGGACTCGACCTCCCAGGTGTTCAGGATCTTGCCGCGCAGCGGCAGTATGGCCTGGAACTCCTTGTCGCGCGCCTGCTTGGCGCTGCCGCCGGCCGAGTCGCCCTCGACCAGGAACAGCTCGGTGCGGGTGAGGTCGGTGGCGGTGCAGTCGGCCAGCTTGCCGGGCAGGGCCGGCCCTTGCGTGATCTTCTTGCGCACCACCTGCTTGGCCGCCTTCAGGCGCGCGCTGGCGCGCTCGATGGCGAGCTGGGCGATCTTCTCGCCCAGGTCGACATGCTGGTTGAGCCACAGGCTGAAGGCATCGTGCACCACGCCCTCGACCAGTGCGGCGGCCTGGCGCGAGGACAGGCGCTCCTTGGTCTGGCCGGCGAACTGCGGATCGAGCAGCTTGGCGCTGAGTACGAAGGCCAGACGCTCCCACACGTCCTCGGGTGCAAGCTTGACGCCGCGCGGCAGCAGGTTGCGGATGTCGCAGAACTCGCGGATGGCGTTGGTCAGGCCGGTGCGCAGGCCGTTGACGTGGGTGCCGCCCTGCGCGGTGGGAATCAGGTTGACGTAGCTTTCCTGCACCAGCTCGCCTTCGGGCAGCCAGGTGAGCGCCAGGTCCAGCCCTTCGGTATCGCGAGCCACGTGGTGCACGAACAGGTCGGCGGGGATCGCCTCGGCGCCATCGAGCTCGCCGCGCAGGTAGTCGCGCAGGCCGTCCTCGTAGTACCACTGGCTGGTCTCGCCGCTGGCCTCGTCGACCAGTTTGACGTTGAGGCCTGCGCACAGCACGGCCTTGGCGCGCAGCAGGTGCTTGAGCTTCGGCACCGAGATCTTCGGCGAGTCGAAGTACTTCGGATCGGCCCAGAAGCGGACGGTGGTGCCGGTCTTCTTCTTGGGCACCGAGCCGATGACTTCCAGCTCGCTGACGCGATCGCCGTGCTCGAACGCCATGCGGTATTCGCTGCCATCGCGGCGGATGGTCACTTCTACGCGCTGCGAGAGGGCGTTGACCACCGACACGCCTACGCCGTGCAGGCCGCCGGAGAAGTTGTAGTTCTTGCCGCTGAATTTGCCGCCGGCGTGCAGGCGGGTGAGGATCAGCTCCACGCCCGGCACGCCTTCCTCCGGATGGATGTCCACCGGCATGCCGCGGCCGTCGTCGCTGACCTCGACCGAGCCATCGTTGTGCAGCACCACCTCGATCGCCTTGGCGTGGCCGGCCAGTGCCTCGTCCACGGAGTTGTCGATCACCTCCTGCGCCAGGTGGTTCGGGCGCGAGGTGTCGGTATACATGCCGGGGCGGCGTTTGACGGGATCGAGGCCCGAAAGGACTTCGATGTCGGCGGCGTTGTAGCGACTGCTCATGCGTGGGGTCGGTCAGGGAACGGAAGCGTTGCAGGATGGCGAGAGGCGGGCGGGGCGGTCAAGCACCAAGGCCTCTCTCCGCGCAGAGAGCGCGAAGTCACAGCGGCGCGCAGTGCCGCTCCAGCCAGGCGAGGTCCGCATCCTCCAGCAAGGGGGCCAGCGCTGCGCGTACGGTGGCGTGGTAGTCGTCCAGCCAGGCGCGCTCCTCCGGATTGAGCAGGCCCGGCTCCAGTGCCCGCCGATCGAACGGGCACAGCGTCAGCGTCTCGAAAGCGTAGAACTCGCCAAACTCGGTCTGGTCCGCCTGTACCACGACGGCAAGGTTCTCGTGGCGGATGCCATGGCGCGCGGGCTTGTACAGCCCGGGCTCGATCGAAGTGATCATGCCTGGCTCCAGCGGCACCAGCGCGCCGTTGGGCACCGGCGGTCGAATCGCGTGCGGGCCTTCGTGCACGTTGAGGAAGTAGCCCACGCCATGCCCGGTGCCGTGGCCGTAGTCCAGGCCGCTGGCCCACAACGGCGCGCGGGCCAGCGCATCCAGTTGCGGACCGCTGGCGCCCTTGGGGAAGCGTGCGCGGGAGAGCGCGACCAGGCCCTTCATCACCAGCGTGGCGTCGCGGCGCTGCTCGGCGGTGGTCTCACCCAGCGCCAGCACGCGGGTAATGTCGGTGGTGCCTCCGGCATATTGGCCGCCGGAGTCGACCAGCAGCAGGCCCTTGCGCTGCAACGTGCTGTGCGCTTCGGGCGTCGCACGGTAATGCGGCAACGCGCCGTTGGCCTGGTATCCGGCGATCGTGGCGAAGCTCTCGCCGATGAAGTCCGGCTGCGCGGAGCGCTCCTCGCGCAGCAGGGCATCGACGTCCAGCTCGGTCTGCGCCATGCCGGCGGCCAGCCGCTCTTCCAGCCGTCGGAAGGCACGCGCCAGAGCGGCGCCGTCGCGGCGCATGACGTCGCGGATGTGCTCAAGCTCGGACTCGGTCTTGCGCGCCTTGTAGGCCGTCGATGGATTGGCCGCTTCCACGCGGGCAGCGTCCGCAGCGATCGCGCCGGCCACCGCACAGACCACGCGCGCCGGATCGAACAGCAGGCGTGCCCCCTTGCCCAGTTCGCCCAGTGCATCGGCGACGGTGGCGTAATCGGCGATATGAACGCCGTCGGCCCTGAGTGCGGCAACCAGCTTGTCCGAGAGCTTGCTCCGGTCGACGAACAGGGTGGCCGGGCCCTCGGTCTCGACCAGCAGATGAGCCAGGAACACCGGGTTGTACTCGACGTCGCTGCCGCGCAGGTTGGTCAGCCATGCGACGTCGTCCAGGCTGGACACAAGGTGATGCGTGGCCTCCTGGCGGCGCAGGTGGGTGCGCAGGCGCTCCAGCTTGTCCGCCCTCGTCGCGCCCGGATAGCCGGTCGCGTGCTCGAACACCGCCGCCTTGGGAAGCGGCGGGCGATCCGTCCAGACCTCACCCGGCAGGTCCAGGTCGGTGCGTACGCTGGCACCAGCCTCGCCCAGCAGGCGCTCGATCTGCCGGCTGGCGGCAAGGGACAGGCTGTCGCCTGCCACCGCGAGTACCCCGCCCTCGTCCAGGTGCTGCTGCAGCCACTGCAGGTGTTCGGGGGCGTGGGAGACCTTCTGCTTCTTGAGCGCGATGCCGCTGCCGGCCAGCTGTTGCTCTGCCTGGGAGAAGTAGCGCGAGTCCGTCCACAGGTCCGCTTCGCTGGCGGTCACCACCAGCGTACCGGCCGAGCCGGTGAAGCCGGACAGCCATTCGCGGGCGGCCCAGTGTGCGGGCAGGTACTCGGAAAGATGCGGGTCGGCGGTGGGAACCAGGCAGGCGGCGACGCCGTGGCGTTGCATGGCCTGGCGCAGGGCGGCCAGGCGGGTGGGGATGGGGTTGGTCATCCGCGCATGCTAGCGCCTTCCACGAGAGCCGTTCAGGCGGGGGGCGAACCGGTATGGGTGCTCAGGCCTCTGCTCCACTGCGATACCGAACCCTCTGCCCGCAGCGAGGGCTCGAGCGTGAACCGCTTCGACGGAACGTCTCGCCGCCGGCCCCGTCACCCGCTAAAATGCCGATTTCCAGCACGGCTGCATCCCATGACCCCCCTGATTTTCGTCACCGGCGGTGTGGTGTCCTCGCTTGGCAAGGGCATCGCGGCGGCGTCGCTCGCGTCCATTCTCGAGGCGCGCGGGCTCTCGGTCACCATGATGAAGCTCGATCCGTACATCAATGTGGATCCGGGCACCATGAGTCCCTTTCAGCACGGCGAGGTCTACGTCACCGACGACGGCGCCGAGACCGACCTGGACCTGGGCCACTACGAGCGCTTCGTCCACACGCGGCTGACCGGCAAGAACTCGATCACCACCGGCAAGATCTACGAGAGCGTGATCCGCAAGGAGCGCCGCGGCGATTACCTGGGCGCGACCGTGCAGGTGATCCCGCACATCACCGACGAGATCAAGCACTGCGTGCACGAGGCCACCCGCGGCTTCGACGTGGCGCTGGTGGAGATCGGCGGTACCGTCGGCGACATCGAGTCGCTGCCGTTTCTGGAGGCGATCCGCCAGCTGCGCATCGAGCACGGGCCGGAGAAGTGTCTGTTCATGCACCTGACCCTGGTGCCGTACATCAAGGCCGCCGGCGAGATCAAGACCAAGCCGACCCAGCATTCGGTGAAAGAGCTGCGCTCTATCGGTATCCAGCCGGACATCCTGCTGTGCCGCTGCGAGGAAGCGCTGCCGGAAAGCGAGCGGCGCAAGATCGCGCTGTTCACCAACGTGCCGGAGAACGCGGTCATCAGCGCGATCGACGTGGACGTGATCTACAAGACCCCGCTGTGGCTGCACAGCCAGGGCCTGGACGACATCGTCGTCCGGCGCCTGGGGCTGGACGCCAAGCCGGCCGACCTATCCAGCTGGCGGCGCACCGTCGAGGCGGTGGAGCACCCGAAGGACGAGGTCACCATCGCGATCGTCGGCAAATACGTGGAACACAAGGACGCCTACAAGTCGCTGGGCGAGGCGCTGCGCCATGGCGGCATCAAGCAGCAGACCCGCGTCAACCTGGACTGGATCGACTCCGAAGAAGTCGAATCCAGGGGCGCGCAGACAGTGCTGGGCAAGGCCGACGCCATCCTGGTGCCCGGCGGCTTCGGCAAGCGCGGCTTTGAGGGCAAGGTGCTCTCGGCCAAGTACGCCCGCGAGAACGGCGTGCCGTACTTCGGCATCTGCTATGGCATGCACGCGGCGGTGGTGGACTTCGCCCGCAACGTGGCCGGTCTGCAGGATGCCGATTCTAGCGAGAACGACCGCAATACGGCCAACCCGGTGATCGCGCTGATCACCGAGTGGACGACTGCCGCCGGCGAGACCGAGCAGCGCAGCGAACACTCGGACCTGGGCGGCACCATGCGCCTGGGTTCGCAGGAGGCCCGCCTGAAGACCGGCTCGCTGGCGCGCGAGACCTACGGCCACGAGGTGGTGCGCGAGCGCCATCGCCATCGCTACGAGTTCAACAACCGGTACCGGCAGGACTTCGAGGACCTGGGCCTGGTGGTCTCCGGCAAGTCGATGGACGACCTGCTGGTGGAGATCGTCGAGCTGCCGCAGCAGAAGCACCCGTGGTTCCTGGCCTGCCAGGCGCACCCGGAATTCACTTCCACGCCGCGCGACGGGCATCCGCTGTTCATCGGTTTCGTCGAAGCGGCGCGCGAGTACAAGGCGATGCGCCAAGGGGAAAAGCTGGCCGGGGCGCAGGCGAGGGCCTGATCTCTCCGCGAAGCGTTTGCAGCTCGCATACAGGCGAGCGTCACCAGGAAAGAATCCATGAAGCTCTGCGGTTTCGAAGTCGGCCTCGACCAGCCCCTGTTCCTGATCGCCGGCCCCTGCGTGGTCGAGTCCGAACAGCTGCAGCTGGATGTCGCCGGCAAGCTGAAGGAAATCACCGGTCGGCTGGGCGTGAACTTCGTCTTCAAGTCCAGCTTCGACAAGGCCAACCGCTCCTCCGGCCAGAGCTTCCGCGGCCCCGGCCTGGAGGAAGGGCTGCGCGTGCTCGCCGAGGTCAAGCGCCAGATCGGCGTGCCGGTGCTCACCGACGTGCACGAATACACGCCGATGAATGAGGTCGCCGCGGTGGTCGACGTGCTGCAGACCCCCGCGTTCCTGTGCCGCCAGACCGATTTCATCCAGAACGTGGCGCGCGCCGGCAAGCCGGTGAACATCAAGAAAGGCCAGTTCCTCGCGCCATGGGACATGAAGCACGTGGTCGCCAAGGCCAAGGCCGTGGGCAACGACGACATCATGGTGTGCGAGCGCGGCGCGAGCTTTGGCTACAACAACCTGGTCTCGGACATGCGTTCCCTGAGCGTGATGCGCGAGACCGCCTGCCCGGTGGTCTTCGACGCCACGCATTCGGTGCAGCTGCCGGGCGGGCAGGGCGCCAGTTCCGGCGGGCAGCGCGAGTTCGTGCCGGTGCTGGCGCGCGCGGCGGTGGCGGTCGGTGTGGCCGGCCTGTTCGCCGAGACGCACCCGGACCCGAGCAAGGCGCTCTCTGACGGTCCCAATGCATGGCCGCTGGGCAAGATGGAGGCTTTGCTGGAAACCCTCATGGAGCTGGACGCCGCCACCAAGCGGCACGGCTTCCTCGAACAGACGCTTTGACCGGCGGCAATGCCGGTTCCGGACGACCGGCGTTCCCAACAAAGACATTGATGCCACTCCCGACAGAACGGACGACCATGACCACGACGATCACCCGCATCCACGCCCGTGAAATCCTCGACTCGCGCGGCAACCCCACGCTGGAAGCCGAAGTCACCCTGGGCGGTGGCGCATTCGGCCGGGCCGCGGTACCCAGCGGCGCCTCGACCGGGTCGCGCGAAGCGGTCGAACTGCGCGACGGCGACAAGGCGCGCTACGGCGGCAAGGGCGTGACCAAGGCGGTGGCCAACGTCAACGGCGCCATTGCCGATGCTTTGAAGGGCTTCGACGCGGCCGACCAGAAGGGCCTGGACGCCAAGCTGATCGCGCTGGACGGCACCCCGAACAAGGGCAAGCTCGGCGCCAACGCCCTGCTGGGCGTATCGATGGCCGCGGCCCACGCCGTGGCCGCCTCGCGCGGCGAGCCGCTGTGGAAGTACCTCTCGCACGGCAAGCCGGGCAGCCTGCCGGTGCCGATGATGAACATCGTCAACGGTGGCGCGCACGCGGACAACAACGTCGACGTGCAGGAATTCATGATCCTTCCGGTGGGCGTGGCGAACTTCGCCGAAGCGCTGCGCGCAGGTGCCGAGATCTTCCATGCGCTCAAGAGCGTGCTCAAGGGCAAGGGCCTGAACACTGCGGTGGGCGACGAGGGCGGCTTCGCGCCGAACCTGCGCTCCAACATCGAGGCGCTGGACACGATCCTCGAGGCGGTCGGCAAGGCCGGCTACAAGGTCGGCTCCGAGATCCTGCTGGGCCTGGACGTGGCAAGCTCCGAGTTCTTCAAGAGCGGCAAGTACGACCTCGAAGGCGAGGGCAAGGCCTACGCGCCGGAGCAGTTCGTCGACCTGCTGGCCGGCTGGGCCAAGCAATACCCGATCGTGACCATCGAGGATGGCATGGCCGAGGGCGACTGGGACGGCTGGAAGCTGCTCACCGACAGGATCGGCAAGGAAGTGCAGCTGGTCGGCGACGACCTGTTCGTGACCAACCCGTCGATCTTCCGCGAGGGCATCAAGAAGCACATCGCCAACGCGATCCTGATCAAGGTCAACCAGATCGGCACGCTGTCCGAGACGCTGGAAGCCATTGCCATGGCGGACGCAGCCAAATACGCGGCGGTGGTCTCGCACCGCTCGGGCGAAACCGAGGACACCACCATTTCGGACATCGCCGTGGCGACCACCGCCACGCAGATCAAGACCGGCTCGCTCTGCCGCACCGACCGCGTGGCCAAGTACAACCAGCTGCTGCGCATCGAAGAGGCCCTGGGCAACGCCGCCCGCTACGCCGGCCGCGACGCTTTCCCCAACCTCGCCCGCCTGCCGGGCTGACGCGGAGCCTGCACCGTCCATGCTGCGCTGGATCGCCCTGGTCCTACTCCTGATCCTGATCGGCCTGCAGCTGAAGCTGTGGACCGGCAGCGGCGGCATGCACGAAGTGCAGGCGCTGCGCACGGCGGTGACCCGGCAACACGCCGACAACGAGCGGCTGACGCAACGCAACCAGGCGCTGGCGGCAGACGTCAGCGACCTGAAGCACGGCGAGCAGGCGGTCGAGGCGCGTGCCCGCGCCGAGCTGGGGCTGATCAAGCCCGGCGAGACTTTCTACCAGGTAGTCGAACGACCGGCGGGAAGCGCCAGTGCCAGTGCGCCGACATCCGGCGACAACGGCGGACACTGACGTGGCCCCGCTGTGGTGCGTGATACCGGCCGCCGGACGCGGCACCCGGGTCGGCGGCGACTGCCCCAAGCAGTACCTGCCGCTGGCGGGGCGCGCCTTGATAATGCACACGATCGAGCGGCTGGCGGCGCATCCGCGCATCGCCGGTCTGCTGGTAGTGCTGGCGGCCGACGACGCGCGCTGGCCGGGCGTCGACAGCCTGCACGGCAAGCCGGTGTTCACCACGATCGGTGGCGGCGAGCGTGCCGATTCGGTGCTGGCCGGCTTGCGCGCGTTGCCGATCGGGGTGGGGGCCGGCGATTTCGTGCTGGTGCACGATGCAGCGCGTCCCTGCGTGCGTGCCACCGACATCGACCGGCTGCTCGACGCTGCTTCGGCCGGTGACGGTGGGCTGCTTGGCGCGCCGCTGCGCGACACCCTGAAACGCGCCGACGAGCAAGGCTGTAGCCGCCTCACCGAGCCGCGAGAGCATCGCTGGCGCGCCTTCACGCCGCAGATGTTCCGTCGCGGGCAGCTTGTGGTGGCACTCGAGGCAGCCAGCCAGCAGGGTGTGCTGGTCAGCGACGAGGCGATGGCAATGGAGCGGGCAGGTTACGCGCCGTTGCTGGTGGAAGGCGCAGAAGACAACATCAAGGTGACCACGGCAGCGGACTTTGCGCTGGCCGAGTTCCTGCTGACGAGGACCGCGTGATGCGCATAGGCCAGGGCTTCGACGTGCACGCATTCGGTGAGGGCGACTTCGTCGTGCTCGGCGGCGTGCGCGTGCCGCACCATCGCGGCGTGGTCGCGCACTCGGACGGCGACGTGGTGATCCATGCCCTGTGCGACGCCATTTTCGGCGCGCTGGCGCTGGGCGACATCGGCAGGCACTTCCCGCCATCGGACGAGCGCTGGCGCGGTGCCGACAGCCGCCGGTTCCTGCGCCACGCGGCCCTGCTGATGTCGCACCACAACTACGCGCTGGGCAACGCCGACGTGACCGTCATCGGCGAGTCGCCCAAGGTCGGCCCTCATGCGGAGGCGATGCGCGCCATCCTGGCCGAGGACCTTTCTTGCGACGTCGGGCGCATCAGCATCAAGGCCACCACCACCGAAAAGCTCGGCTTCGCCGGCCGCGGCGAGGGCATCGCAGCGCAGGCCTGCGTGCTGCTGGAGCGCGCGTGAGCGAGGCCGAGGCCCGCGGCACACACCGGCTGCACGAGCAGCTCGAAGCCATCACCGCCTTGCTCGCGCGGCTGGTCGAGGACCCCACGCCAGCGCACCATGCCGAGCTGCAGCAACGGCTCGATGAGCTGCACCCGGCCGACATTGCCTTCGTGCTGGAGGCGCTGCCGCTGGATGAGCGCCTGGCCGTCTGGCAACGGGTGAAGGCCGATCGCGATGGCGAAATCCTGCTGGAAGTCTCCGACGCGGTGCGCGAATCGCTGATCGCGGACATGGACCCGCGCGAGATCCTCGCCGCGGTCGAGCCGCTGGACGCGGACGAGCTGGCCGACCTGGTCGAGGACCTGCCGACCGAGGTGCTGCCCGAGCTGATGGCCAGCCTGGACGCGCAGCAGCGCGAGCGGGTGCAGTCGGCGTTGTCGTGGGAGGACGACCAGGTCGGTGCGCTGATGGACTTCGAGATGGTCACGATCCGCGAGGACGTGAGCCTGGAGACCGTGCTGCGCTACCTGCGCCGCTTCGACGAGCTGCCTGCGCAGACCGACAAGTTGTTCGTCATCAACCAGGACAACCTTCTCACTGGCGTGCTGCCGCTGCACTGGCTGCTGGTCAATCCGCCCGAGACGATGGTAAGCGCCGTGATGGCGCCGGACGTCAACACGTTCCATCCAGGCGACGACGTCTACGAAGTGGCGCAGGCGTTCGAGCGCTACGACCTGGTGACCGCGCCGGTGGTGGACGATGCGGGCCGGTTGATCGGGCGCATCACGGTCGATGCGATGGTCGACGTGATCCGCGAGGAAAGCGAAAGCGAGGCACTGAGCCGCGTCGGCCTGCGCGAGGAGGAAGACATCTTCGCCTCGGTGTGGGCATCCTTGCGCAACCGGTGGTCATGGCTGGCGATCAACCTGGTGACCGCGTTCATCGCCTCGCGCGTGATCGGCCTGTTCGAGGGAGCGATCGAGAAGCTGGTGGCGCTGGCGACGCTGATGCCGATCGTCGCCGGCATCGGCGGCAACTCCGGCAACCAGACCATCACCATGATCGTGCGTGCGCTGGCGCTCAACCAGATCACGCCCGACAGCGCCAAGCGGCTGTGGCGCAAGGAACTGGCCGTATCGCTGTTCAACGGCCTGGTCTGGGGCGGCGTGATCGGCGTGGTGGCGTGGCTGCTGTACGAGAACGTCGCCCTGGGCGTGGTGATGACCGCCGCGATGACGCTCAACCTGCTGCTGGCGGCTTTCTGCGGTGTCGGTATACCGATGCTGATGATGAAGGCCGGGCGCGATCCGGCGCTGGGGTCCAGCGTGCTGATCACGGCGATGACCGACAGCGGTGGGTTCTTCATTTTCCTGGGGCTGGCAACGTTGTTCCTGATGTAGCCGGCCATTGCGCCGCGTCAATGTTGCGTCCGCCGACCACAGCTTCCGCCTTCGAGCGTTGCCCCGGAAAGGCGAAGACCCTTCATCTCAGCCACACGTCACCATGCGTTCTCCCGCTTTTGTGGGGTGACGTCCCCGCGAACGAAGAAACGAACGAAGAAACTTTACTTATGCACGAGCTCCCCTACGCCCACGGCAACCCCCCACTCACCGCCCGCCTGCGCACGACGCCGGAGGACTTCCAGGTCGAGGAAATCCTCGGCTACGACGCCGACGGCACGGGCGAACACGCGCTGCTGTGGGTGGAAAAGCGCGGCGCCAATACCGACTGGGTGGCACGTGAGCTGGCGCGCTTCGCCGGCGTGGCGCCGGTGGCCGTGGGCTACGCGGGCCTGAAGGACCGCCACGCAGTCACCCGCCAGGCATTCACCGTCCAGTTGGCCGGCAAGCCCGATCCGGACTGGTCGGCCTTCCCGCACACGGAAGTGAAGGTGCTTGCGTCTACCCGCCACAGCCGCAAGCTCAAGCGCGGCGCGCTGCGCGGCAACCGCTTCGGGCTGGTGCTGCGCGACGTGCAGGGTGATCGCGCCGTCGCCGAACGGGTGCTCGGGGCCATCGCCGCTCGGGGTGTGCCCAACTATTTTGGCGAACAGCGTTTCGGCCGCGAAGGCGGCAACGTAGCCCAGGCACGGGCGATGTTCGCCGGCCGTCGCGTCGATCGGGACAAGCGAAGCTTCCTGCTCTCGGCTGCCCGCTCGCACATCTTCAATGGCGTGCTGGCCGCCCGCGTGGAGCAGGACGCCTGGGAGGCGCCGCTGGAGGGCGAGATCTGGTCGCTTGCCGGGTCGCGCTCGTGGTTCGGCCCGGAACCGTTCGATGCCACCCTGGCCGAGCGCCTGGCGCGGGGTGATATCCATCCTTCCGGCCCGCTGTGGGGCCAGGGCGAGCCGCCCACCACCGGCGAGGCCGGCGCACTGGAGCGCGAGGTGGCTGCGCGCGACATCGACCTGGCCGAAGGTCTGGCTGCCGCGCGCATGGATCAGGAGCGCCGGCCAACGCGCCTGCTTCCGCAACAGCTGACTTGGCGCTGGTCGGGTGACGATGCGCTGGAGGTCGCCTTCGAACTGCCCGCCGGCGCGTACGCCACCGTGGTGGTGCGGGAGCTGGCGCAGGCCTGATCTTGCGCGCCGCGATGCGTGGGAGTCCTCCCGTGCGGGCGCCGGTGCTCCCGGCTCAGGTGCGCTCCGACAGGGGATCAGCTGTTCTTCAGCAGCACAATCACTGCGCCGGTGCCGCCTTGCGCGGGTTTGGCCGAGGCGAAGGCGACCACGTCGTCGCGCCGGCGCAGCAGCCGGTCGGTGAGCGCCTTCAGTACCGGGCCGGCGGCCTTCGAGCGCAGGCCCTTGCCGTGCACGATGCGCACGCAGCGCAATCCGTGCTGGCGGGCCTCGGCCAGGAAGCTGGCGATGCTCGATTGCGCGGCGGCGGTGTTCATGTGGTGAAGGTCCAGTTCGTCCTGGATGCTGAACTGGCCGCGCTTGAGCTGTCGCAGCAGGCGCGGCTGGTAGCCGTCACGCAGGTAGCTGAGCTCTTCGCCGACCTCCATCACTGCGGGATCGAAGGCCAGTTCGAGCAGCTCGCCGGGCACGGCGGCCTCGTCCGCTTCCAGCATGTGTGCACGCGGCTCCGGCCGCGGCGCGGGCGGCGGGGGCGTGTCCGCGCGGATCTCGCGCACCGGCCCGATGGCATCGCGGAACAGGCGGATGTCGTCCTCGTCGGGCTGGATGGGCGTGAGCCGCTTCTTCATGGGGGCATGCTAGCAAGTGCGTACGACGGCGACTTTGTATCGTGCCGTGAAACAGGTGGGCCGCTCCGGTAGACTCGCAAGGATTCGGAGCGCGTCCGACGGGTGCGCGTTCGTGCACTTGTCGACGGAACATCATGCGAGTCCTGGTAAGCAACGACGATGGCGTGGATGCCCCTGGCATTCGCGTGTTGGCCGAATGTCTGGCCGCGGTGGGGCAGGTGACGGTGGTGGCGCCCGATCGCGACCGTTCCGGCGCCAGCAATTCGCTCACCCTGGATGCGCCCATCCGCGCGCTGAGGATGGAGGACGGCCGCTATCGCGTCGCCGGCACCCCCACCGATTGCGTGCACCTGGCGCTGGCCGGGCTGCTCGACCACGAGCCGGACATCGTGGTTTCCGGCATCAACAATTCCTCCAACCTAGGCGACGACGTGATCTATTCGGGCACGGTCTCGGCCGCGATGGAGGGGCGCTTTCTGGGCTTGCCGGCGATCGCCGTGTCGCTGGTCAGTCGTGACCACAAGGGCGAGCACTATGAGTCCGCCGCGCAAGCGGTGCTCATCCTGATGCGGCGGCTGCTGGTCGATCCGCTGCCTGCCGACACCATCCTCAACGTCAACGTCCCGGACCGGCCCTGGCGGGAGATCCACGGATTCGAGGTGACGCGGCTGGGCAAGCGGCACCGTTCGGCGCCATGCATCGCGCAGACCGATCCACGCGGCAAGCCGATCTGGTGGATCGGGCCCGCCGGCGGCGCCGAGGACGATGGCCCGGGCACCGACTTCGACGCGGTCCGCCGCGGCTATGTCTCGGTGACGCCGATCCACGTCGACCTCACCCGCTACCAGGCGCTGGAAAAGATCAGCGGCTGGATGCAGGCGATGACGGACGCGATGGACGAGAAGGCGGCCTGAAGCGATGACGATGAACATCCATCCGTTGCCGCCTTCGGCATTCAAGGGCGAGGGGATGACCTCGCAGCGTGCGCGCGACCGGCTCGCCGCGACGCTCAAGGAAAGCGGAATCCGCGACCCGCGCGTCATCGAAGTGATCCGCAATACGCCGCGCCATCATTTCATCGACCAGGCGTTGCACTCGCGCGCGTACGAAAACACCGCGCTGCCGATCGGCCACGGCCAGACCATTTCGCAGCCGTGGGTGGTGGCGCGCATGACCGAGGCGCTGCTCGAGCACTTCAACGGCGGCGTGCCGCAGAAAGTGCTCGAGATCGGCACGGGCTCGGGCTACCAGGCGGTAGTGCTGGCGGCGCTGGTCGGTCAGGTGTTCACGGTCGAGCGCATCGAGGAGCTGCTGCGCCAGGCGCGCCGGCGCTTCCGTCAGCTGGGCCTGGCCAATGTGCGTTCGCGCCACGACGACGGCAAGCTGGGCTGGCCCGACCAGGCGCCCTTCGACGCGATCATCCTCACCGCCGCGGGTGATGCGATCCCGAGCCAGGTGCTCGACCAGCTCTCCCCGGACGGTGTGCTGGTGGCGCCGGTGGGGTCGCCGAGCAGCCAGACGCTGTTGCGCATCCGTGGCGACGGACAAGGCGACTTCATCCAGGAAGAACTCGGCGCGGTCAGCTTCGTGCCGCTGCTCGGCGGCATCGGCTGATGCCACCCCTCCGGCGAGAAGGAATCCTCTAGATGCGCCTGTTTGGGACGCTCTATTCGCGTGCGCTGAGCTGGGCACGCGATCCACGGGCCGTTTACTACCTGTGCGGATTGAGCTTCGTCGAAGCCTTCATTTTTCCGATCATGCCGGAAGTGATGTTGGCGCCGATGATGCTCGGCAAGCGGCACAAGGCATTCTTCTACGCCAATCTGAGCCTGCTGTTCTCGCTGCTCGGCTCGCTGGTGGGTTACGCGCTCGGGCATTGGGCGTTCCAGGCGCTGCAACCGCTGCTGGCCTCGCTGCATCTGCTCGATCCGATCGAGCAGGGCGTGGCCAGCCTGCGTGCGCAGATGAACCAGCACTGGCTGGGCCTGCTGCTGGTGCTCACGCTGGCCGCGCTGCAGCCGGTGGTACCGATGAAGTTCGTCACCTGGGCGTCGGGCATCGTCGGCGTGCCGGTGATCCCATTCCTGCTCTGCATGGCGGTCGGCCGTGGCAAGCGCGTGTGGTTGCTGGCGCTGCTAATCCGCCTGTTTGGCGAACGCGCCGAACGGCTGTTGCACAAGCACATCGAGCGCATCGGCTGGGCAGCGATCGTCGTGCTGGCGTTGCTGCTCGCGTGGTGGATCTGGCTGCGTTGAGCGGCGGTCGTTTCGTGAAATCGGCGTGTCGGCTGGGTATGCTGGTCGGTATGACGAAATGGACGCGCTTCGCGGCGGCATGCATGGCCGCGCTTCTCCTAGCCGCTTGCGGCCGGTCGGTCGTGGTCCAGCCCAACGGCCGTGCCGAGCCGGCGCGTACTTCAGTGGCGGCGCCTCGAATCGCGGCGGCCGGCAGTTACCGCGTGGTGCGCGGGGATACGTTGTATTCGATCGCGTTCCGCCATGGGTTGGATTTTCGCGACCTGGCGGCGTGGAATGGCATCGCTGCGCCATTCATAATATGGCCTGGCCAGGAGTTGCGGTTGTCGCCCGGCAGCCGCAGTAGCGGGCGGCGGCCCGTTGCATCCGCACCACAGGTCGTCCGTCGCCCGGCGCCGGTGTTCAAGCCGGTCAAGCCGATGCCGTCGCACGCGGCACCGGCCGTGGCGGGTACCGCACCCGTCCCGGCGCCGGCGGCTGCCACTCCCGCGCCGCCTGGAGCGCCCGTATCGCCCGCGCCCACGGGCGCCACGCACAGCGCCGGCGGTGTGAACTGGCGCTGGCCGGCCGATGGCGCGCTGATCAAGAAATTCCAGAGCGGGGATGCCATTCCCGGCATCGAGCTGGCCGGCAAGGCTGGCGATCCGGTGCGGGCGGCGGCCGATGGCGTAGTGGTCTACAGCGGCAATGGCCTGGTCGGCTACGGCGAGCTGATCATCATCAAGCACAACGACGACTTCCTGTCGGCGTACGGCCACAACCGCAAGCGGCTGGTGAAGGAAGGCCAGCGGGTGAGCGCCGGGCAGCTGATCGCCGAGATGGGCTCGACCGGAGCGCCACGCGATGAACTGCAGTTCCAGATCCGGCGCGACGGCAATCCGGTCGATCCGCTGGATTACCTGCCGACGCGGTAAGGCGGGGGATCAGTCCGAGGACTCGGTCCGCGGCAGGATAAACGCGGCCACCACCCGCCGCCCCTCGCTGGCGAGCAGATCGTAGGTGCGCGCCGCCGCGGCGTTGTCCATCACTTCGATACCGACGCCCTTGCGCAGGAAGCCGGCCATGAAGGCGGCCGACGGGAAGCGCTGGCGCACGCCGGTGCCGAGCAGCACCAGTTCCGGCTCGAGCGCGCGCACCGCTTCGCCAGCGCCTTCGTCGAGCGCCGTCACGTCGTCGACCGCCCATGGCTCGACCACCTTGTCGGGAGCCAGCAGGAAACTCGTCTGCAACTCCCGGTCCACCACCGTGATCGAGCGCTCGCCCACACGACGGATGAACAGGTAACCCTCGGGGCGTTCGAGCGAAAGATCCATCAGCGGGGCAGGGCGAGCTTCGGCTCGTCCTCGTTGCGTCGGAACAGGGTCACGGTGTGGCCGATTTGCTGCACGTTCTCCGCGCCGGTACCTTCGATCAAATAGCCGATCTGCGCGTCGCGCTCGTCCTTGTCGCCACCGGAGAGCTTGATCTTGACCAGCTCGTGGTGGCTCAGCGCCAGGTCCAGCTCCTTGAGCACGGCCGGCGTCGCGCCCTTGGCACCGAGCAGGATCACCGGGTGCAGGTCGTGGGCGAGGCTGCGCAGGTAGCGACGCTGGGAAGGAGAGATCGGCATGCGGGAAGGGTCCACGATTCGCGGTCAGGGGGCCGTAAAGGGTATCATGCGGGCGTCTTTCCCCCATCGGTGGCCCCTGCCGCATGTCCCGCAGCAAAAGCAGCTCCCGATGGCTTCGGGAGCACTTCGACGACGTCTACGTGAAGAAGGCGCAGGCCGAGGGGTTGCGTTCGCGCGCGGTGTTCAAGCTGGAGGAGCTGGTCGATCGCGACCGCCTGCTCAAGCCGGGCATGCGCGTGGTCGACCTGGGTGCGGCTCCCGGGGGCTGGTCGCAGCTGGTGCGCCAACGGCTGGGCGACACCGGGACGGTGATCGCGCTGGACATACTGCCGATGCAGGGCATCGCCGGCGTCGATTTCATCGAGGGCGACTTTCGCGAGGATGCCGTGTTGCGCCAGCTGGAGCAGCACCTGGGTGGCCAGAGCGTCGATCTTGTACTGTCGGACATGGCCCCCAATATGAGCGGAGTGGCGCTCGCCGATCAGATCCGTGCGATGGACCTGGCCGAACTGGCGCTGGATTTTTCCCGGCAGTGGCTCAAGCCGGGCGGCGCCTTCCTGATCAAGCTGTTCCAGGGCGCTGGCTTCGACGACTACCTGCGCAACTTGCGCGCGCAGTTCGCGCGCGTAACCATGCGTAAACCCAAGGCTTCGCGCGCACGTTCGCGTGAGGTATATGCGCTCGCCACCGGCAAGAAGGCCGGCGGCGGGCAGACGGACGAGACCCGCGCATGAACGAAATGGCTAAAAACCTGTTGCTCTGGCTGATCATCGCGGTGGTCCTGCTGACGGTGTTCCAGAGCTTCAATCCGCACGGCGGCTCCTCTTCCGATCTGCCGTATTCGAGCTTCGTGCAGAGTGTGGACAGCGGCAACGTCGCCAGTGCCACGATCAGCGCCGACAACCCGGCCACCATTACCGGCAAACTGAAGGACGGCAGCGCGTTCCGCACCGTCGCGCCCGTGCTCGGCTTCTCCACCAACGGCGTGGTCAAGCAGATGCAGGACAAGAACGTGGTGGTGACGCAGGAGCCGTCCAACAACGGCTTCTCGCTGCTGGGCCTGCTGGTCAACTGGTTGCCGATCATCCTGATCGTGGGCGTGTTCATCTGGTTCATGCGCCAGATGCAGGCCGGCGCTGGCGGGCGCGGGGCGATGAGCTTCGGCCGTTCGCGCGCCAAGCTGCAGGGTGAGGACCAGGTCAAGGTCAATTTCAGCGATGTCGCCGGCTGCGACGAGGCCAAGGAGGAGGTCGGCGAGCTGGTCGAGTTCCTGCGCGACCCCGGCAAGTTCCAGAAACTCGGCGGCAAGATTCCCCGCGGCGTGCTGATGGTCGGCCCGCCGGGCACCGGCAAGACCCTGCTGGCCAAGGCGATCGCGGGCGAGGCCAAGGTGCCGTTCTTCTCGATCTCCGGCTCGGACTTCGTCGAGATGTTCGTGGGCGTGGGCGCCAGCCGTGTGCGCGACATGTTCGAACAGGCCAAGAAGCATGCACCCTGCATCATCTTCATCGACGAGATCGATGCGGTCGGCCGCCATCGCGGCGCTGGCCTGGGGGGTGGCCATGACGAGCGCGAGCAGACGCTCAACCAGTTGCTGGTCGAGATGGACGGCTTCGAGGGCACCGAAGGCATCATTGTCATCGCGGCTACCAACCGTCCGGACGTGCTCGACCCTGCGCTGCTGCGCCCGGGCCGATTCGACCGCCAGGTGGTGGTCGGCCTGCCGGACGTGAAGGGCAGGGAGCAGATCCTCAAGGTGCACCTGCGCAAGGTGCCGACGGCCAGCGACGTCAACTCGATGGTGATCGCGCGTGGCACGCCTGGTTTTTCCGGTGCCGACCTGGCCAATCTGGTCAACGAGGCGGCGCTGTTCGCCGCGCGCGAGAACGCGCGCGAAGTGCGCATGAGCCACATGGACAAGGCGCGCGACAAGATTTTGATGGGCACCGAGCGCCGCTCGATGGCGATGAGCGAGGACGAGAAGCGCCTGACTGCCTACCACGAGGCCGGCCACGCCATCATCGGCCGCCTGGTGCCCGAGCATGACCCGGTCTACAAGGTCACCATCATCCCGCGCGGTCGTGCGCTGGGCGTGACCATGTACCTGCCCGAGGCCGACAAATACTCGATCAACCGCGTGGCCATCCAGTCGCAGCTTTGCTCGCTCTACGGTGGGCGCGTCGCGGAGGAATTGATCTTCGGCGCAGACAAGGTCACCACCGGCGCCTCCAACGACATCGAGCGGGCCACCAAGATGGCGCGCAACATGGTTACCAAGTGGGGCCTGTCCGATGAACTGGGACCGGTCACCTACGGTGAGGACGAGGACGAGGTGTTCCTGGGCCGCTCAGTCACGCAGCACAAGAACGTGTCCAACGAAACGGCGCGCCGGATCGATGAGGTGGTACGGGACATCCTCGACCGCGCCTACGCACGCAGCAAGCAGTTGCTGACGGACAATCTGGACAAGCTGCACGTCATGGCCGATGCGCTGTTGCAGTACGAAACCATCGATGCACGCCAGATCGACGACATCATGGCCGGGCGCCAGCCGGCCGAACCGGCGGACTGGTCCAAGCCTTCCACCGGTGGTTCGGTGCCGCCGAACCTGCCTCCGCGCGGTGACGCGGGAGCCCCCAAGCTCGGGGATCCGGCCACCCAGCCGCACGGCTGACGTATCGCGCCTTGCCGGCACGCAGGCAGGGCGCGGGAGGAATGCGCGACCCGTGCGGTGCGAGTGCGTTTGGACGTCCAAATGTATGGACGATGCGGAGGTCGCGGCGACGATCCACAGACGCGAAAGCGAAGAATTTTTGAAAAAGGTGTTGACGCCGTCGCGTCCGATCTGAATAATTCCGCTTCTTGCTTCGGCACCCATCGCTTCGGCGGCGGAGCCATCGCAAACAAGTTTTACCGCGCGCCCGTAGCTCAGTTGGATAGAGTACCAGGCTACGAACTTGGTGGTCGGGAGTTCGAATCTCTCCGGGCGCGCCATTTACATCGCAAGTCATGCTGTTCGCAACCTGACTTGTCCATCGGCGCTGTGGCGTCGGTGGGACCGGAACGGAAGTCCGGTGCGCTGGACACGGATTGACGAGGTGATGCGTCGCCCGTAGCATCCGAGGGCTTGGGTACGCGAAAGCGACCACGGGTTTGCTACGGGGTATAGCTCAGTCTGGTAGAGCGCCAGCTTTGGGAGCTGGATGTCGGGGGTTCGAATCCCTCTGCCCCGACCAGCAGGCGTTATGCTTCGGACATGCGCCTGTAGCTCAACCGGATAGAGCATCGGCCTTCTAAGCCGACGGTTGCAGGTTCGATTCCTGTCGGGCGCGCCAGCTTCATTTGAGTTTTATGGTGGGCGTAGCTCAGCTGGTTAGAGTCCCGGATTGTGATTCCGGATGTCGTGGGTTCGAATCCCATCGCTCACCCCAATTTCCAAGTTGCAAGGGCCGTTAGCTCAGCTGGTAGAGCAGTTGACTCTTAATCAATTGGTCGTAGGTTCGAATCCTACACGGCCCACCAATTAGGACAGGCGCCCGGGAAACCGGGCGCCTGTTTTCTTTCCGGCCTTGCCCTTCTCCCTTGAGCGAGGCCAGGAGGGGCGAGGTAGGGTTCTCGCGGGATGCGCTCCGGGACGGTTCCTGGCTAGCCTTGGGCCGTCAACCGGCGCTCTCTCCCGCGGAGACAGGGACCGACACCGCCGTGGAGACGGCATCAACAACCTGACGCCGGCCGGCTTGTGCTGGCCTGCCGCGCAACCGTAAAATGGCCTGCTTTGGCGTAAGGGAATCATCAACTTAGCGGGCCTGGGGTGCTTGGCCGAATTCCGTTTGGAATCCGCCGCTTCCAGCCGCGGGCGCGACGCGAAAGTGGCGGAACTGGTAGACGCACCAGATTTAGGTTCTGGCGGGTAACACCGTGCGGGTTCGAGTCCCGCCTTTCGCACCATTCCCTTATCAGTTTCTGCAAGGCCGGCGCGCACGCCGGCCCACTACGAGAGTCACCAGGAGTCGTCATGCAGTTTTCGGTTGAGAACGTCGGCAAGCTCGAGCGCAAGCTCACGGTGCGGTTCCCGGCGGAGCGGTTCGAATCGCAGGTCAGCGCGCGCATCGCCGAAATGGGCCGCACGGTCCGGCTGAAGGGCTTCCGTCCGGGCAAGGTGCCGGCGGCCGTGATCCAGCAGCGCTTTGGCTCGCAGGTGCGTGGCGAGGTCCTGTCCGACCTGATCGGCAGCACCCTGCGTGAAGCCTTCGAGAAGGAAAATCTGCGCCCGGTCGCCAACCCTTCGATCGATACCACCGGCAAGCCGGAAAACGGCGAGATCGCCTATACCGCCACCTTCGAGGTAATGCCGGAATTCCCCGAAATCGACGTGGCTGGGCTCGAAGTCAACCGACCGGTCGCTGAAGTGACGGATGCCGACATCGAGAAGATGATCGAAACCCTGCGCCTGCAGCGCCGCAGCTTCGACGTGGTCGAGCGCGCGTCGGCCGAGGGCGACTTCGTGATGTTCGAATACGCCGCCACCGCGGGCGACTACCGCTTCCCGGCCGAGGGCCTGGAGCGTGCCGGCAGCGTGCTCGGCTCGGGCACGCTGTTCAAGGCGCTGGACGAGGCGCTGGCCGGCCGCGCCGCAGGCGACGAATTCGAAACCGAAATCAACTTCCCGGCGGACTTCGGCAACCCGCAGCTGGCCGGCAAGACCGCCCAGGTGAGTTTCAAGATCGTCAAGGTGCAGGCGCCGAACCTGCCGGAAGTGAACGAAGAGTTCGCCAAGCTGTTCGGCATCGCCGACGGCAACCTGGACACTTTCCGCAAGGAAGTGCGCGCCAACCTCGAGCGCGAGCTCAAGGCGACCCTGATGGGCCGTCTGAAAGCCGAAGTGGCCGAAAGGCTGGCCGATGTCCACGGCGAGCTGGAGGTTCCCAACTTGATGGTGCAGTCCGAGGCGCACAATCTGGCCGCCGGCAGCGTGCCGCGTGGTCAGCAACCGCCGCCGCAGCTGATCGAAGCGGCCATGCCGATGGCCCGCAAGCGCGTGATCGCCGGTCTCCTGATGGGCGAGATTGCTCGCAAGCAGGAACTGAAGATCGACCGCAAGCGCGTAGCCGAGCAGCTGGCCGCGATCGCCTCGACCTACGAGGAGCCCGAAAAGGTCGTTGAACTCTACAACGCCGACCCCCAATTGATGTCTGGGCTGCAGAACCGCGTGATGGAAGACCAGGTGGCCGAGTGGGTGGCCGAGCACGCCAAGACCACCGAACAGCACCTGGCCTTCGACGAAGTGATGCGCCCGGCCGGCGCCTGAGCGACACTGCCAGGCACCATCATCAGGCCCGCCTGCGCGGGCCTCATCCGGAGAACAAGCACGCATGGCCATGGCCCCGATCCAGAACCTCAACCTGGTGCCGATCGTCGTCGAGCAGACCGCTCGCGGCGAGCGTTCCTATGACATCTACTCGCGTCTGCTGAAGGAGCGGGTGATCTTCCTGGTGGGCGAGGTCAACGACCAGGTCGCCAACGTGCTGATCGCGCAGATGCTGTTCCTGGAGTCGGAGAACCCCGACAAGGACATCCACCTGTACATCAACAGCCCCGGCGGTGCGGTCACCGCGGGCCTGGCGATCTACGACACCATGCAATTCATCAAGCCCGACGTCAGCACCATGTGCATCGGCCAGGCGTGCAGCGCCGGGTCGCTGCTGCTGATGGCAGGCGCCAAGGGCAAGCGCTTCTCGCTGCCCAACTCGCGCATCATGATCCACCAGCCCTCCGGCGGCGCCCAGGGGCAGGCCACCGACATCGAAATCCAGGCACGCGAGATCCTCTACATCCGCCAGCGGTTGAACCAGCTCTACGTAGACCACACTGGGCAGCCGCTGGAGAAGATCGAGCGCGACATGGAGCGCGACCGTTTCATGAACCCGGTCGAGGCCAAGGATTACGGCCTGATTGACCAGGTGCTCGACCGTCGCGGCGTCGAGACAGTCAAGTCGGCCTGATTCCCCACTGATCCGGTCGATCCACTTCACGGAAACGGACTCCGCGTCGGCGCTGGCTGGCGCGGGGCCGTATGCTATTCTCGCGATGCAACCGAAACACGGCAGGACCTGATATGAGCGACGAGCGGCAGGGCCGTTCCAACGACAGCGGCAAGATTCTCTACTGCTCCTTCTGCGGAAAGAGCCAGCATGAAGTGCGCAAGCTGATCGCGGGTCCATCCGTGTTCATCTGCGACGAGTGCGTGGAGCTCTGCAACGACATCATCCGCGAGGAGCTGGAGGAGAAGGCCGCCTCTGGGCGCAACCACCTGCCCAAGCCCCGCGAGATCATGGAGACCCTCGACCAGTACGTGGTCGGCCAGACCCGCGCCAAGAAGGCGCTGGCAGTGGCGGTGTACAACCACTACAAGCGCATGGAATCGCGCCAGAAGAGCGACGAAGTCGAGCTGGGCAAGTCCAACATCCTGCTGATCGGTCCGACCGGTTCGGGCAAGACGTTGCTGGCCGAGACGTTGGCGCGCCTGCTCAACGTGCCGTTCACCATCGCCGACGCCACCACGCTGACCGAAGCTGGCTACGTGGGCGAGGATGTGGAAAACATCATCCAGAAGCTCCTGCAGAAGTGCGACTACGACGTCGACAAGGCGCAGTCGGGCATCGTCTACATCGACGAGATCGACAAGATCTCGCGCAAGAGCGAGAACCCCTCGATCACCCGCGACGTGTCGGGTGAGGGCGTGCAGCAGGCGCTGCTCAAACTGATCGAGGGCACGCTGGCCTCGGTGCCGCCGCAGGGCGGGCGCAAGCATCCGCAGCAGGAATTCCTGCAGGTGGACACCAAGAACATCCTGTTCATTTGCGGCGGTGCGTTCGCCGGCCTGGAAAAAGTCATCCAGCAGCGCTCGGAAACCACCGGCATCGGCTTCTCGGCGGAGGTCCGCTCAAAAGAGCGCACCGAGAACCTGGGCAAGGTGCTGGCCGAAGTGGAGCCCTCGGACCTGGTCAAGTTCGGCCTGATCCCGGAATTCGTCGGCCGCCTGCCCGTCGTGGCGACCCTGGATGAGCTGGACGAGCCGGCGCTGGTGAAGATCCTTACCGAGCCGAAGAACGCCGTCACCAAGCAGTTCAAGCGCCTGTTCGAGATGGAAGGCGTGGAACTGGAGTTCCGCCCGGAAGCATTGCAGGCGATCGCCAAGAAGGCGCTCAAGCGCAAGACTGGCGCGCGCGGTCTGCGCACCATCCTCGAGCAGGTATTGCTGGACACCATGTACGAACTGCCCTCGCTGGAGCACGTCAGCAAGGTAGTGGTCGACGACGCGGTGATCGAAGGCCAGGCCGAGCCCTACCTGATCTATCGCGGCAACCTGCAACAGCAGCGCGTGGCGGGCGAGGGCGGCGACGCCGCCTGACCGACGCATGGCGTCAAGAACCAGCGGCCCCGGCAATTGCCGGGGCCGTTTGCTTTTTGAGCCAGGCACACAGGCGCTTGTCTCTTGATCGACCGCGTAGCGCGTCGCGTCGCGGTTTTCATCCTGTTCCCGGAACTCCCGCGGCCTTGGCTTGAAAACTGCAAGCCACGGCTCAAGCCGCTTCGGCATGTCGCGTGCGACTTGAGGGCGGCCCGGGTCGACTCCACTTGACCTATCGCAAGCCCTGGCTCAGTGTCGGGGTAAACCTTACAAACCCCGGGACCTTTTTCGATGGCAAAACACGCCTCCGTTTCCGCTACCGGCGCCACGCTCGACGCACTCCCGGTGCTGCCGCTGCGCGACGTGGTGGTCTACCCCCATATGGTCATCCCGCTGTTCGTCGGACGCGACAAGTCCATGCGCGCGCTGGAACATGCAATGGAAGGCGAGCGGCAGATCCTGCTGGTGGCGCAGAGGAGCCCCGACATCGACGATCCCGCAGCGGACGACCTGCACGAGGTTGGCACCCTGGCTGGCGTGCTGCAGCTGCTGAAGCTGCCCGACGGCACGGTAAAGGTGCTGGTCGAGGGCCAGGCACGCGTGTCCATCGAGGAATACCGCAATGAAGGGGGCATGCTCACGGCCCGCTCGCGGGTGATCGAGCCGGTCTACAGCGCCAAGGAGCGCGAGCTGGACGTGATCTCGCGCACGCTGGTCTCGCTGTTCGAGCAACTGGTCAAGCAGAGCCGCAAGCTGCCGCCGGAAGTGCTGGCGACGCTGTCGGGCATCGACGACCCTTCTCGCCTGGCCGATTCGATCGCCGCGCACCTGTCGGTGCGCATGGGCGAGAAGCAGAAGGTGCTGGAAACCGCCGACGTCGGGCAGCGTCTGGAACTACTGATCGGCCTGGTCGATGGCGAGATGGACCTGCAGCAGGTGGAAAAGCGGATCCGCGGCCGGGTCAAGTCGCAGATGGAAAAGAGCCAGCGCGAGTACTACCTCAACGAACAGATGAAGGCGATCCAGAAGGAGCTGGGCGAGGGCGAGGAAGGCGTCAACGAGATCGAGGAGTTGCAGCGGAAGATCGAGGACGCCGGCATGCCCAAGCCGGTGCTGGCCAAGGCCAAGCAGGAGTTCTCCAAGCTCAAGCAGATGTCGCCGATGTCGGCCGAGGCCACGGTCGTGCGCAACTACCTGGACTGGCTGATCGGCGTACCGTGGAAGAAGAAGACCAAGGTGCGCAAGGATCTCGCCGTGGCCCAGGAAGTGCTCGACGCCGATCATTTCGGCCTGGAGAAGGTCAAGGACCGCATCCTCGAATATCTCGCCGTGCAGCAGCGCGTGAACACCATGAAGGGCCCGATCCTGTGCCTTGTCGGCCCGCCCGGCGTGGGCAAGACCTCGCTCGGCCAGTCGATCGCCAAGGCGACCAACCGCAAGTTCGTCCGCATGAGCCTGGGCGGTGTACGTGACGAGGCCGAGATCCGCGGCCACCGGCGCACGTACATCGGCTCGATGCCGGGGCGCATCGTGCAGAACCTCAACAAGATAGGTACGCGCAACCCGCTGTTCGTGCTCGACGAGATCGACAAGATGTCGATGGACTTCCGCGGGGATCCATCGTCCGCGCTGCTGGAAGTGCTCGATCCGGAGCAGAACCACGCCTTCAACGATCATTACCTGGAAGTCGATCTGGACCTCTCCGAGGTGATGTGGATAGCCACCGCCAATTCGCTGAACATCCCAGGACCGCTGCTGGACCGCATGGAAGTGATCCGCGTGCCGGGCTATACCGAGGACGAAAAGCTCGCCATCGCTCAGCGCTACCTGCTGCCCAAGCAGCTGAAGGCAAACGGCCTCAAGGCGGACGAACTGGGCATCGCCCCGGACGCGATCTGCGACATCGTGCGCTACTACACGCGCGAATCGGGTGTGCGCAACCTGGAGCGCGAGATCGCCAAGGTCTGCCGCAAAGTGGTCAAGGAGCTTGCGCTCGGCCAGGTAAAGCAGGCCAAGGCAAAGGCCGCCTCGAAGGCGGCAGCCAAGCCGAAGAAGAAGCCGGGCGCTCCGCACGTCGTGGTCACGGCCGAGAACATCGAACACTACCTGGGCGTGCGCCGCTTCGATTTCGGCCGTGCAGAGCAGGAGAACGAGGTCGGCCTGGTGACCGGACTGGCCTGGACTTCGGTCGGCGGCGACCTGCTCAGCATCGAGGCATCGGTAGTGCCGGGCAAGGGGCGGATGGTGCACACCGGCCAACTGGGCGACGTCATGAAGGAGTCCATCCAGGCGGCGACCTCGGTGGTGCGCGCGCGCGTGGACCAGTTGGGCATCGACCCGGACTTCTACCAGAATCTCGACGTGCACATCCACGTGCCCGAGGGGGCGACACCCAAGGACGGTCCCAGCGCAGGCATCGCCATGTGCACTGCGCTGGTGTCCGTGCTGACCAAGGTGCCGGTGCGCTCGGATGTGGCGATGACGGGCGAGATCACCTTGCGCGGTCGCGTGCTGCCGATCGGCGGCCTCAAGGAAAAACTGCTGGCCGCACATCGTGGTGGCATCACCACGGTGATCATCCCGGAAGAGAACAAGAAGGATCTGGCGGATATCCCGGCCAACGTCACTTCTTCGCTCGATATCCATGCGGTGCGCTGGATCGACGAAGTGCTGGACATCGCGCTGGAGCACCCGCTGCGTCCGGCCAAGCAGGCAGTCGAGACTGCCCCGGAAGAGCATGCAACGGTCGAGCCGGCGACCGAGGAAACGGCTGAGAACCGTACCCGCGCACACTGATACGCAAGGACTTTCTCCGACGAGGCCGCCCGCAACTGGGCGGCCTCTTTCGTTTTCACGGCAAGGCTTGGTCGAGGGCTTTCGCCGTAGCGGTTGCGGCGCTTGTTTGCAAGTGGTTCCGATTGGCCGCAAATCGCCGGAACCGTTGGTATTGCTTGTATTGCGGACCGCCGTGAGGCACTGGTATAAAGGCGGCACCGCAGTCAAAGCGCCGTGCATTTGGCGTAGCGATGCGGGGTTGCGGGGGGATGCCGGTCATGCCATTTCATGGCGGTGTTTTCTCGTCCCAGACCGATCACGCGGGCAGCAAACCGTTTAAGGGAGTGTCTCAATGAATAAAACCGATCTGATCAATGCCATCGCCGAGAAGGCCGAGCTGACCAAGGCCGACGCCGGCCGTGCCATTGAAGCCTTCTTCGAGACCGTGCAGAAGGCCCTGAAGAAGGGTGACGACGTCTCGGTCGTCGGCTTTGGCACCTTCACCGTGCGCAAGCGCGCGGCTCGTACCGGTCGCAACCCGCGCACCAACGAGACGATCAAGATCAAGGCTTCCAAGGTGCCGGCGTTCAAGGCTGGCAAGACGCTCAAGGATGCCCTAAACTGAGCGGCTAGTTCGCTCGGTTTCGGGTGCTTAGCTCAGCGGTAGAGCGTCGCCCTTACAAGGCGAGGGTCGTAGGTTCGATCCCTACAGCACCCACCAGAATCGCGGAGTGGTAGTTCAGTCGGTTAGAATGCTGGCCTGTCACGCCGGAGGTCGCGGGTTCGAGTCCCGTCCACTCCGCCAGTAGTTCCAAGGGCGCCCGCGTGGCGCCCTTGTCATTTATGCTTTGCCTCTTGCAGGGCTTTAAATCGCGGGAATCCATACATGCTGCAGTCGTTGAGAGACAAGATGCACGGCTGGCCGTCCATCGTCGTGCTGGGCGTGGCGGTGTTCGCCATGTCCTTCTTCGGCATCGAGGGCTACTTCACCTCGCGCACCGAGACCTTCGTGGCCAAGGTCGGCAAGCAGGAGATCAGCCAGCAGGATTTCCAGAACCGCATGAACGAGATGCGCCAGCAGGCCAGCGAGCAGATGGGCGACCAGTTCGACCCGAGCGTTTACGAGCAACCGGCGATGAAAGAACGCGTGCTCGATGCGATGGTCGACCAGCAGTTGCTGCTCAAGGCCAACGACGATCTCGGCATGCGTGTCTCCGATGCCGCGGTGCGCGACACGATCGCCTCCATCCAGGCCTTTCAGGTGAATGGCCGGTTCGACGCCGCCACCTACCGGGCGGTGCTTGCCGGCCAGCGCAAGACGCCCGCGATGTTCGAGGACGAGATCCGCTCCTCGCTGGCGATCCGTCTGCTGCCCGATGCCATCTCGGCCAGCACCATCGTCACCGACGAGGATGTCGATCACTTCCTCAAGTTGCGCCTGCAGCGCCGCGACCTGCGTTACGTCATGCTGGCGCGCCCGGCGCTCACGGACAGCAAGATCACCGACGCGCAGGTCCAGGCCTACTACAAGCAGCACCAGGCCGAGTTCATGGCGCCCGAGCAGGTTGCCGTCCGTTACATCGAGGTAAGCGCAGCCGACCTGAAGGCCGACAATCCGCCGACCGACGAAGACCTGCGCAAGCGCTACGAGGACGAGAAGCAGCGCTTCGTGCAACCGGAGCAGCGCCTGGTTTCGCACATCCTCATCGACGTTCCCAAGAACGCCACGCCGGCACAGCAGAAGGCGGCCCTCGCCAAGGCGCAGAAGATCGCCAAGGAAGCCACGCCGCAGAACTTCGCCAAGCTGGCGAGCGAGGACTCCACCGACCTCGGCTCAAAGCGCCAGGGCGGTGACCTGGGCTGGCTGGAGCAGGGCGTGACGAACAAAGCCTTCGACGACGCGCTGTTCTCGCTGCAAAAGGGGCAGATCTCCCAGCCGGTATTGTCAGACGAGGGCTACCACATCATCTGGTTGCGCGACATCCGCAGCGGGCAGGCCAAGCCTTTCGAACAAGTGCGCGGCCAGCTCGAAGAGGAGGCCGTGGCTGCCGAGCGCGATCGCAAGTACAACGAAGTCGCCGGCAAGCTGGCTGACCAGACCTACCAGAATCCCAGCTCGCTCGAACCCGCTTCGCAGGCACTGGGCCTGCCGGTCAAGAGTACCGGCCTGTTCACCCGCGAGGGTGAAAAGACCGGCATCGCGGCCGACCCCAAGGTCGCCAAGGCGGCGTTCTCCGACGACGTCCTGGTGCAGGGCAACAACTCCGGCCTGATCGACCTGGGCAACAACCACTCGGTGGTGATCCATGTCGACAAGCACGTGCCGGCGGCGGAGCGGCCGTTGGCAGAGGTGCGCGACACCATCGAGAAGGACATCCTCGACGAGCGCGTGGCCGCTGCCGCCAGCAAGCGTGCCAACGATCTGCTGGCACGGCTGGAGAAGGGGGAGTCGATGGACGCGGTGGCTGCGTCGGCTGGCGCAGCCGTGCAGACCGCCAAGGACACCTTGCGTGTGCAGGACGGCCTGCCCGAGCAGCTGCGCGACCAGGCGTTCCTGCTGCCGCATCCGAAGGACGGCAAGTCGCAGTTTGCCGCCGTGGCCCTGCCCGAGGGTGTCTACGCGCTGGTGGCGGTGGACAAGGTGCAGGACGGCGACCTGTCCAAGGTGACCGCGGAGCAGCGCAAGATGCTGCGCCAGAGCATGCTTGCCGCCTACGGCGACGTTGCGACCGAAGGCTTCATCGACGCACTCAAGGCCAAGACCGAAATCAAGATCGCCAAGGAGCGGATGTAAGCTTCCGCTTGGGTTGCAAGCAAAGAGGCGGCCTTGGGCCGCCTCTTTGCTTTCTGTACTGCACATGGCGAAGGCCGCGGGCGCGCAAGGTGGGCGCACTAGGCCGGGACAAAAAAAGCGGCCATGCGGCCGCCTTTTTTTGCTCCCGAGAGGTACTCAGATGCCGGTCATGCCAAGGATGTTGTAGCCGGCATCCACGTAGGTGATCTCGCCGGTCACGCCCGAGGCCAGGTCCGAGCACAGGAAGGCGCCCACATTGCCAACTTCATCGATGGTCACGCTGCGGCGCAGCGGCGCGTTCTCGTCGACGTGGTCGAGCATCTTGCGGAAGTTGGCGATGCCCGCGGCGGCCAGGGTCTTGATCGGGCCGGCCGAAATCGCATTGACGCGAGTCCCTTCCGGGCCGAGGTTGAAGGCCAGGTAGCGCACGTTCGCTTCCAGGCTGGCCTTGGCCAGGCCCATCACGTTGTAGTTGTTGAGCGCGCGCTCGGCGCCCAGGTAGGTGAGCGTCAGGATGGCGCCGCCACGGCCGGCCATCATCGGCCGCGCGGCCTTGGCCAGTGCGGCCAGGCTGTAGCTGGAGATGTCGTGCGCGATGGTGAAGTTCTCGCGCGTGAGGTTGTCCAGATACTGGCCCTGAAGCGCCTCGCGCGGCGCAAAGCCGACCGAGTGCACCAGGATGTCGAAGCCGTCCCAGTGCTTGCCGAGCTCGGCGTACATCTGCTCGATCTGGCTGTCCTGCGCCACGTCGCAGGGAAGCACGATATTGGAGCCAAAGGCGTTCGCCGCCTCGTCGACGCGGTCCTTCAGCCGCTCGTTCTGATAGGTGAAGGCCAGTTGCGCACCTTCACGATGCATCGCGTTGGCAATGCCCCAGGCGATCGAGCGCTGGCTGGCGATGCCGACGATCAGGGCACGCTTGCCGTGCAGGAATCCCATGCGTCCTCCAAGAGTTGTGGCGCGCCCGGTGGCGCAGCCGCATGATTTTAGCAGCGTGCCGGGGTCCGTAGGCCGCCTGCCCGCGCTTTCATTGCTGCCGGGCGCCACGGTTGAGCGGTCGCGCCACGACATGGCGTAGACCCGGCGCCGGATAGGTTGCCCGCCATGCGCCTGCCGCCCAGCATGCTCCCGCGGACCCTCATGAACGTGACTGCCTCACGGGCGTGGCATGCGATCGCCGTGGTCGTTGCCGCCCCCCTGGTGCTGGCGATCGTCGAGATGCTTCACCCGCATCCGCACGACCTCTTCGGCCTGGACGTCAACAGGTGGATGCTCGTGCATTACGCGCAGATCCCGCTGTTCCCCCTCGCGGCCCTGTCGACGGCCATGCTGGTGCGGGACCGGAAGGACTGGGCGGCGTGGCTGTGCAGGGCGGGCATGTTCGTGTTTGCGATCGCCTTTACCGTGTTCGACACTGCTGCGGGGCTGGTGGTCGGCCTGTTGGTGAAGGGCGCGTTGGCCTCGGGCGATCCGGAGTCATGGCGCGACATGATCGACGCACTCTGGTTCGACCCGGTTCTTGGCGGCCGGGGCTTCACCGATGCGCCGTGGATGGGCCTGATCGGCCGGGTAGCGCTGTCGTTCGGCGCGGTGGCCGGGGCGATCTCGCTGAAACGTGCCGGACACGGCTGGTTGCCTGTGCTGCTGCTGGCGATCGCCAGCTTCGGGATCAACGTATTCAAGTCCCACTCGTGGCCCGGTGGCCCGCTTACCTTCGGCGGCATGGCGATCGCTGCCGGCTGGCTCCGCTGGGAGACTTTGCGTCGGCAGGCGCGCGCCGTGGCATTGCTGGAAGAGGGCGTCGACGCTGCAGTTGCGGGCGTGCCGGGGTCGGCGCGGCGCGTCGAGGCGCGCTGAATATCGCTGCCTGCATGCGCCTGTGTGTCCAATCCTGGCGCCAAGCGTTGCGCTGGCCGGTGGCGCCCCCACCTTGCATGGCTGGACTCCGAATGAGGAATCGCCGTGCCCGACCTGTCCGCCTTTCCGATCACTGCGCGTTGGCCGGCACGGCATCCGGACCGCATCCAGCTGTATTCGCTCAACACGCCCAATGGCGTGAAGGTCTCGATCATGCTGGAAGAGACCGGGCTGGCATACGAGCCGCACCTGGTCGACATCATGCGCGACGAGAACCGGACGCCCGAGTTTCTCTCGCTCAATCCCAACGGCAAGATCCCCGCGATCATCGACCCGGACGGTCCTGGTGGCGAACCGCTCGGCCTGTTCGAGTCTGGCGCGATCCTGCTCTACCTCGCCGACAAGAGCGGGATGTTCCTCTCGTCCGACCCCGTGCTGCGCTGGGAGACCATCCAGTGGGTGTTTTTCCAGATGGCGTCGATCGGCCCGATGTTCGGGCAGGTGGGCTTCTTCCACAAATTCGCCGGGCGCGAGTACGAGGACAAGCGTCCGCTCAATCGCTACGTGGATGAATCGCGCCGCCTGCTCGGCGTGCTGGAGGCGCGCCTGGACGAGCGGCCTTGGCTGATGGGCGAGGACTACAGTATTGCCGACATCGCCACACTGGGTTGGGTTCGCAACCTGGTCGGGTTCTACGAGGCGCGCGACCTGGTGCATTTCGACGAGCTGTCGAACGTGCCGGCGTGGCTGGAACGAGGGCTGGCGCGCCCGGCCGTTGAACGTGGGTTGCTGATACCCGGTCGGGGCTAGTCCCTGGTCTGTTTTTCGCTCCGCGCGCTAACCGCCCGGACGGCTTTCGACGGCACAGGCTTCTCCCGGGCATGCTCCAGCAGCGTCGCCGCCGCCGGCTGCCACAGCGTCCAGTTGTGGTGCCCCGGCAGTTCGAACGCGTGGCCCGGCGGCAGCTGGCCAGCCAGCAATGCGATGCGGTCCCGAAAGCGCTCCCTGTCGCCGTAGGCCACCCATATCGAAGCCGTGCGTCCGGGATGGCCCGACCAGCCCTGGACGTAGCGCCATAGCTCTCGCTGGTAGTTTGCCTCGCTGAGCGCCTGCACGGGCCCGGGTTGCCAGCGATCCAGCCCGCCGGCAGCCTGGATTTCGCGGTAGATGGCCTTGTCGCCCAGGTAGGGCGAGATCAGCAGCATGCCGTCGATCTCGCCCGGATAGGCCCGGTCGTACAGCAGCGCCCCCATTCCACCCAGCGAGATGCCCATCAGCCAGACCTGGTCGTAGTGCCGCCGGCGGGCCACGGCGAGGACCTCATCGTGCAGGCGCTGCGCGGCACGGCCTTCGCGGTAGAAGGGCATGGTGAGGCCGGTCAGGACCACGTCCGCGTCCGGCCAGTGCCGATGGATCGTCTGCGCGATGCCGCGCTTGCCCAGCGATTGAAGGTCGTCGCCACGCCCGGGCAGCATCACGACCAGCCGGTGCGGGGTTTGCGTGGCGGACACCCACCGCGTGGGGATGGGACGGGTGATGTCGCCGCCCGCGCTGCAGGCGGCCAGCAACAGGGCGGCCAGGGAACTCAACAGGACGGGCGGGTGCAGGCGCATGGAAGGGCTCCGGCGGAGCGGCAAGGCGCCAGCGTGCGCCGGCAGAGATGAAGATCGCGCCGCGCGGCGGCGGCACGGTCCGTCCGAAGCCTTGTACGCGACAGAACCCGCGGTGGACGCTCCCCATGCCTCGAGCGCGGTCTCGCACGAGGCGCCCGGGCCGCCGATTTCCGGTCAGCCGTCCGCCGACGCGGCGATCTCGCGCAAGGCCTGTTCGAACACCTCAGGCGGCTGCCCGCCGGGAATCAGGTGGATGCCGTTGACGATGGTCGCCGGCACCGAACGGATGCCACGCTGCTGGAAGAATCGCTCCTGCGTGCGCACCTCGTCGGCATAGGCGCCGTCTTCCAGGATATTGCGCGCTTGGTCGCTATCCAGCCCCGCCTCGGCGGCCAGGCGGACCAGCACGTCGTGCGAGGCCACGTCCTCGCCGTCGGTGAAGTAGGCGTGCAGCAGCGCCTTCTTGAGCGCCAGATGGCGGCCCTCGAGCTCCGCCCAGTGCAGCAGGCGGTGCGCATCGAAGGTGTTGTAGACACGGCTGCCGATACCCATGTTGAACGCGAAACCCACCGCCGCCGCCCGCTCGCGGATCACCCCGCGGTTGGCTTCCACCTGCGCCATGTCGATGCCGTACTTGTGCATCAGATGCCCGGTGGCGTCCTCGCCACCGGAGGGCAATTGCGGGTTGAGTTCGAACGGCTGCAGGTGAATATCCGCCTGTACGGTGCCCTCAAGGCGGCCGAGCGCCTGCTCGAGCGACGCGAGGCCGACGGCGCACCAGGGGCACGAGACGTCGGAAACGAAGTCGATGCGCAGTGGGATGGGCGTACTCATGGCTGTCCCGGCGTTGGTCGATACGTTAGATGGAGCCTGCCCATCGCGATGTCAATCGGCCGCCGGCCCCGTGGGAGCACACGCTGTGCGTTTCTACGGGACGTTCCTGCCTCTGCCGGGGTGGTAGACCTGCTCGGTGTGGCCTTTCAACTGCTCGGGCCAGTAGTACACCTCGCGCAGGTTGCCGGTGGTGTAGCGCTCGACCTCGTCATTGAAGTGCGGCGACTGGGGATGCCCGCTCTCGCCCCCGGCGGTGATCGCGCGCGCGCTCACCTTGGGGCCGAACTCCACCACCGCGACGAAGCTGTTGCCGCTGGTGCCATAGTAGCGCTTCGTACCGGGCCAGCGGTGCGCGCCGAAGGAGGCCAGCGAGCCCCAGCGCGAGGAGGTGAAGGGCACCGGGATGCTCGGCTTGCTGTCGTCGAAGGGCTGCACCAGGTCGCCGTTGATGCGCTGAAAGCGGTTGATCTCGCCCCAAGCCACGCCCCAGTGGCCGAAGTCCCTTTGCAGGCGATCGACGGCTTCCAGCAAGGCATGCAGCCGTGTCTTCGAGCCGGCCTTCTCGGCCATGGCGTCGTAGATCGACAGACCTTCGGCAGTGTCGGCCTTGCTCACTTCATCCCACAGCGTGTCGCCCCAGAACACCGCTAGCGAGGTCGGCATCGAAGCGATGCCCCAGCGGTAGTCCCAGTGGCGCAGCATGGCGATCGGTCCCGCCAGCTTCTTCTTGAGCGGGTCGCTCGCCGACAGGGCGTCGTAGTCCGCGATGAGGATCGGGACCTGCCGCGCGAACGCCGGCAGGTAGGAGTCGAACGCGGCGGTGATCAGCGAGGCTCGGGTGAAGCCTTCCTTGCCGGTCAGCACGCGGGTGGCGTGCAGGCCGCGCGGGTTCTCGCCGAAGGTGTCCATGTAGTGCGGGAAGTCCGCCTTCTTCGGGCTGTACTTGCCGGCGGCGGAGTAAGGCCAGTCGTTGGTGTTGAAGACCCAGCCGTTGGGCGGGTTGAGCACGTGCGGCGCCTGGTCCAGTGGCGTGAGGCCGTGCCAGTCGGTGGCCGGGTCGGAGCCGTCCACCGGCCTGGTGTAATCGAAGCGGTCATCACGCTTGGGGATGAACTGCGGGTGCAGGTAGGCGATCTCGCCCTTGTCGTCGGCGAACAGCGTGTTGTTGGACGAGTTGGCCTTCAGCTCGGCCACCTTCATGTAGCTGGCGTAGTCGTGCGCCTTGGTACGCAGCCAGCTCTGCTCCAGCGCCGGGATCGGCCGGTTCATCAGCGCTTCGGCGATCCACTTGCGATCGCCTTTGTCGTTGACGGCTTCGCGCACGATCGGGCCGTGGTGGGTGAAGTAGGCGGGGAAGCTGCGCTTGGCCATCGAGCCGTCCTTCGCGCGGTAGGACAGGGTGATCTGGCGCTCGGTCACCGGCCGCAACTCCTTGCCGTAGCGGTAGTAAGCCTTGCCGTCCTTGTGCTCGATGGTCTCGGCGAATTCGTCCACCACGTCCGCGCCGGTGGAGGTATGCATCCAGCCGATGTGGTGGTTGAAACCCTGATAGACGAAAAACTGGCCCCAGGTCACCGCGCCGTAGGCATCCAGGCCGGCATCGGAAGTCATCTGCAGTTCGGAGCGGAAGAAAAATGAGGTATGCGGGTTGATCAGCAGCAACGCGTGCCCGTCGGCGGTCAGTTTCGGCGCGATGGCGATGCCGTTGGACCCGGTGGGTTCGACCCAGCTCGGGTGCGCTTCGGCCGCCGCCACCGGCACCGGGGCATCTTCCGGTTTGCCGTAGAACGCCTGCAGGTCCTTAAGAGAAACCCGTTCGATATCGCCGCCGATGCTGCCCTCGGTGAAGCTCAGCGCCATCCACGGCTCGTAGTGGGTGATCACGCGCGGATGCACGTCAGGATGGGTGGCGAGGTAGTAGTTGAGCCCGTCGGCCCAGGAATTCATCAGCTGCTTGAGCCAATCCGGGCTTTGCGCGTAGAGCTTCTTCAACTCCACCGGATCGATGAAGAGCTGCCGGCGCAGGTCCGACCAGAGCGCCTGTTCGCCCTCGGCCTCGGCCAGTCGGCCAAGCGAGTTGAGGTAGTTGGTCTCCACGCGGTTGAAGTCGTCCTCGGCCTGCGCGTAGACCATGCCGAAGACTGCGTCGGCGTCGGTCTTGCCATGCACGTGGGCGATGCCCCAGTCGTCGCGGGTGATCGTCACCGCCTGCGCTTCCTGCTTCCAGCGCGCCTGCTCGGCGGTGCCCGCGTGAGCGGTGCCGACCGGCCCGAACGCGAACAGCATGGCGATAGGCAGCGCGCGCAGCGTAGGGCGGAGCAGGGCATGGACCAGCTTGGATGCGATCGTGGCAGGCATGTGCGACTCCCCTTCGTTGGCTGGGCCGGGCGAGGCCGCGTACAACCGAGCCGACCCGACGTCGCAGGCAACCATAGCAGGCAACGGTGCGATGAACCGCCCGGCACTTAGACCTGCTTCGCTCCACGCAAGACCAAGGCTTGACGCACCCCGGTTGCCTGCGGCAGGTTCGGTGCTTTCCCGTCACCCAGACAAATGCCGTGTCCTTTTCCCGCCCCCGGTGCGCGACCCTGCTTCGCGCAAGCCGTCTCCTGTCGTTGGTGCTGCTGCTGGCAGGCCTGGCCGCCTGCGGTCCGGTACGCAATCCGATGGCCCGCTGGGTGCCGTCGCCCAACTACGACCAGCGCAGGCCGGTCGCCATCGTGATCCACTTCACCGACCAGAGCTCGGTGCAGGAAAGCCTGCACACGTTGCGCACCGCCAACAGCGGCGGGCCGGTGAGCGCGCACTACCTGATCGGCGGCGACGGCGGGATCTACCAACTGGTGGCCGACAGCAACCGCGCCTGGCAGGCCGGGCCGGGCCGCTGGGGCACCATCACCGATCTCAATTCCGCCTCGATCGGCATCGAGCTGGACAACGACGGCCATTCGCCCTTCGCTCCGGCCCAGATTGACAGTCTGCTGCGCCTGCTCGCCGACCTCACCACGCGGCTGCACATCCCGCCCACGCAGATCATCGGCCACGAGGACCTCGCTCCCGGTCGCAAGGACGACCCAGGCCCGTTGTTCCCCTGGCAGCGGCTGGCCGAAGCCGGCTACGGCCTGTGGCCGCGCGGCCCGCTGGTCGACCCGCCCCCCGGGTTCGATCCGTGGATGGCGCTGGCGCTGGTCGGTTACCCGCTGGACGACCGACCCGCTGCCGTCCGGTCCTTCCATCATCACTTCCGTGGCATGGATGGCGATGCGCTCGACACGCAGGACCTGCGCGTGCTGTATGCGCTGTCGCGCCAGCTGACCCTGGAACCGGTGCCCGCGCCGGGCCCGCTTGCCCCGGGCGCCGGTATATCGTCGGACCACGAGTAGGTGCCGTCGGTGGGTGCGGACGACGCGGTGCCCCCATACCCTGTCGTTTTTACGCGGTCCCGTTCGTCGCCGTAACGGCAGCCGCGTTTGCGGGCGCCGCCCATCCGACCCATCGACGAGGACATTCCCATGCAAGTGCAGCCCTATCTGTTTTTCGACGGCCGTTGCGAGGAAGCCGTGGCGTTTTACCGTGACGCGCTCGGCGCGCAGGTGCTCGCGCTCATGCACTACCGCGACGCCCCGCAGGGCGAGGCCAGCTGCCCAGACGGTTCGGCACCACCCCAGGACAAGGTGATGCATGCGGCGCTGCAGATCGGGCAGACCGTGGTGATGGCCTCGGATGGCTTCGCCTCCGGGCATCCGCAGTTCAAGGGAGTCTCCCTCTCCATCAGTGCGGACAACGACGACCAGGCCCGCCAGCTGTTCGAGGCGCTTGCGCAGGGGGGCCAGGTGGAGCAGCCGCTCGGCCCCAGCTTCTTCGCCTCCAGCTTCGGCATGGTGAGCGACCGCTTCGGCGTGGCATGGATGGTCGTTGCCGGGACCAAGGGCTGAGCCTGCCGCGGGCAAGCGGGGCAAGAGGCCTCCGTCGGGCTCCATGCCCGGGTATCTCAGCGTCTGTCCCCTGCGCATAGCAGCGCGGCCGTACGTCGGCCGGATCGGGTGGCAGCGGCCATTGCGAGAGCCGGCCGAGCACCGGCCTGCCGAGGCCGCTCGAGCAGGTCGGGACTCGCGCTCGGGATCAGCCAGTGGTCGAACAGGTGTCCGCGTGCACGCCCGGCCAGTGGCCTGTCGCGCCCCTGCGATCAACCTTGACGCGGGCTGCACCGCACGAAGCACACGCTGAGCCGTTGGCTGGCAAGTACCGATTCCGTGGGCTGGTTTTCGTCGCGGGGTGACGACCATGCATACGCGCGATGCAATGGATATCGGGGCGCCGAGAACCGCGACGACGGGTATGGGCCTCAGCCGCCGCGAGTTTCTTGCCGCGGGCGGCCTGGGGGCGGCCTGGGCCCTGTTGTCCGGCCCCTGGCTGGCCGCGATCGGCGCCGCGGCGCGCGAGGCCGCCACTGATGGGGCCGCCTTCACCAACCTCACCCAGGCGCAGGGCCGCGCACTGGCGGCGGTGCTCGATCGGGTCATCCCGCCGGTGGACGGCCTGCCGGGTGCCACGGCAGCGGGCGCAGTGCACTTTGCCGACCTTGCCCTCGAAGGTCCCGCCGCCGGGCTCAGGGACGTGCTGCTTGCCGGCCTGGACAAGCTCGACGTTTCCGCACGGACGGGGTATCCGGGCAGCACCGGTTTCGCCGACCTGCCGGCTGCCGCGCAGGACATGCTGCTGCGTGCGGTCGACAAGAGCCCGTTCTTCCACACCGCTTCCATGCTGGCGATCTGCGGCACTTTCTCGGCGCCGCAGTACGGCGGCAATCGCGACGGCGTCGGCTGGAAGCTCGCGCAGATCGAGCAGCGCATGCGCTGGCAGCCGCCGTTCGGCTGGTACGACGCGCAGTGGACGCACGGGCACCGGGAGGCGGCGCCATGAAGATGCGCACCTATTCCACCCACCAGGCGGTCGATTTCGTGATCGTCGGTTCGGGCCCTTCGGGCAGCGTGCTGGCGAAGGAACTGTCCACCGCCGGCTTCGACGTGGTGGTGCTGGAGCAGGGGCCCTGGCGGCATCCGTCCGACTTCAGGCACGACGAGTACGGCAACTGGATGCTGATGGACATGTGCGGTGGCCTGAAGGACTCGCCCCAGTCGCTTCGCCACGACCCGCACGAGACGGCCAAGCTCAGCATGACGCCGCCGCCGGTGATCTACGTCCACGGCGTGGGCGGCTCCAGCGTGCACTTCACGGCCAACTACTGGCGCTTCCATCCGGTCGACTTCAAGGAGCACACGCGCTGGGGCGACATCCCCGGGGCCGATTTCGCCGACTGGCCGATCAGCTACGAGGAGATGGAGCCTTACTACACCAAGGTCGACTGGGAGGTGGGCGTCTCGGGCGCGCCGGGCCCGTTCGATCCGCCGCGATCGAAGCCTTATCCGATGCCGCCGTTGCCGATCAAGTCGTCCGGTGTATTGCTGGAAAAGGGCGCGCGGGCGATGGGCTGGCATCCGCAGCCGGCGCCGATGGCGATTGCCTCGAGACCGTACGACGGGCGCCCGGCCTGCCAGCACTGCGGCTACTGCGAAAACTACGGTTGCGAGTACAGCGCCAAGTCCTCCGCCCTGGTCACGATGATCCCGAAGGCGGTCGCCAGCGGGCGCTGCGAAGTGCGCACCGGCGCGGTGGCGCACCGCGTGGAGATCGACGCGCGCGGGCGCGCCACCGGCGTGGTCTATTGGGACGGCCAGGGCACCGAACAGCGCCAGCGCGCCCGGGCGGTGATCCTGTCGGCCAACGGTGCGGAGACCACGCGCCTGCTGCTGTTGTCCGGGAACTCGCGCTTTCCGCACGGCCTGGCCAATTCCAGCGGCATGGTCGGCACGCACCTGATGCCCAACGGCAACGCCTCGGTCTATGGCCTGTTCGAGCATCCGCTCAACGAGTACAAGAGCGTGCAGGTCACCCGCCTCGTGCACGACTTCTACGACGCCGATGCACGACGCGGCTTCTATGGTGGTGGCGGCTTCGACGGGCGCATGACCTTCGGGCCGATGATGTTCGCCCTCGTGGCGATGCCGACTGATGCCGACACGCCCCACTGGGGCGAAGGCTTCACCCGCGCGCTGCACGACTACCCCACCCATTCGATGGAAGTGGAGTGCCACAGTACCTCACTGCCTGTGCGCAGCAACAGCATCAGCCTGGATCCCACGCTCAAGGACAAATGGGGCCGTCCGGCATTGCGCACGACCTTCCGCTTTCACCCGGACGACGTTAAGACCATGAACTTCCTGGCCGATCGCGCGGAGGAGGTGCTGCACGCGGCCGGTGCGAAGAAGGTCTGGCGCCTGCCCGTCAGCGACACCGACGCGGTCTTCGTGCACCTGCTCGGCACCTGCCGCATGGGCGACGATCCGGCGACGTCGGTGGTGGACCGTGACCACCGCACGCACGACGTGCGCAACCTGTTCCTCTGCGACGGCAGCAGCTTCGTCACCTCCGGCCGCGGGCAGCCGACCATGACGATCCAGGCATTGGCCTTCCGTGCCGCCGACCGGATCGGCCAGGCCGCGCGCCAGGGCGCCATCTGACCAGCGGGAGGGTTCTCTCCCGCCGCCGCCGCGTGATCAGCGGGCGCGCCGCTCGAGCAGCAGGTAGCCGCCGAACACGAGCACGGCGAGCGCCGAGAGCGCCAGGAAGACGATCGGAATGTCCAGCACCGTGCCCCGGTGCAGCACGCTCATCGCGATGGTGGCGATCGCAGCCACGCCCATCCGGATGAAGCCCAGCAGCGATGCGGCGTTGCCGGCGGTGCGGCGAAACGGCGCCATCGCCTTGGCGGTGGTCACCGGAACCACCAGTCCCACGCCGCAGAAGCACACGCTGATCGGTAGCAGGAAGGCCACCAGGGCGCCGCGGGTGCCGAGCAGCAGCGCGACGGCCAGCAGGCCGAGCGAACCGGCGAGCAGGAGGCCCAGGCCGCCGGCGACGATCAACGCATGCGCCACCCGCGTGGTCATCCACACGCAGGCCGCGGCCCCGGTGACGAAAGCCACCAGGATCGAGGCCGCCACGATGGCGATAGCGCCGCTGCCTTCGCCGAGCAGGTTGATCACCAGCTCCGGCGCGCTGATCAGGGCCGTGTAGACCACGCCGATGCTGCATCCGCCCAGCAGGGCGAAAAGCAGGAAGCGCGGCGTGCCGAGGATGCGGCGCCAGGTGAGCCAGAGGTGGAGCGGGCGGATCGCGCGGCGGTCGGGGTGCGGATGGGTTTCCGGCAGCCATCGCCATACCGCGACCCACAGCATCGCTCCAAGCGCGGCCAGAACGGCGAAGTTGGCGCGCCAGTCCAGCGCCCGCACCAGATACGCCCCGGCGACGGGCCCGATCGCAGGCGCCAGCGCGAAGGCAGCATTCAACTTGGCATACACGCGTTGGCGCCGGTCGGCCGGGAACGCGTCGCGGACCGTCGCATCGGCGACCACGCCGCCGGCACTGGCACCCAGACCCTGCACGAGACGGCTCGCCAACAGCGGCCAGATCGAGAAGCAGACCATGCTGAGCAGGAAGCCCACGCTAAGCAATGCCGTGCCCCCAAGCATGACCGGCCGCCGCCCGTAGCGGTCGGCCAGTGGTCCGTAACCCAGCTGGCTGACCGCCGAGCCGGCCAGGTAGAAGGCCATGGTCAGTTGCACGACGCCGTAGTCGGTGTGCAGCGTCTGCGCGATGGCGGGCATGGCCGGGGTGTACTCGGTGTCGCCGAACGGTGCCAGCGCCATCATGAACGTCAGCAGGGGCAGCGCCGGCCGCGCCATCCGGGCGTGGCCAGCGGAGGCCGTTGACGCAGCGTTGGCGGAGCGGGTGCCGGAATCGGCGGGCAGGCTGGACATGGCGGCGGATCTTGCGACGGGTCAGACGGCCACGATTGACGGTTGCCCGAAAACGTTTCGTGAGGCGCGCGACGGGCAATGGCCTGCCACTCCACGCACAGGACCAGGCAGGCATGGCCCCAATCCACAGCGACGCCCACGCGGCCGCGCGCGCCGGAAAGTTGCGCCGCTGGCTGCGCCAGGACATCGAGCGGCCACTGCAGGACCTGGCCGGCGGTCCGGCGCGGCTGAAGGTAATCGTGCTGCTGGCCTGCGTGCTGTCGCTGGATGCGGCCGACAAGGCGACCGTCGGCGCGGTAGCGACGCCGATTGAAGCTGCCCTGCACATCGGCAACCTGCAACTGGGTTGGCTGGTGACCGCATCGACCGCCGTCGCCGCGGTGACGACGCTGCCCTTCGGCGCGCTGGTCGATCGCGTGCGGCGCGTGCACCTGCTGGCCGTTGCGCTGGTGGTGTGGTCGGCGACCATGGTCGCCAGCGGCCTGGCGCCGTCCTACCCGTTACTGCTGCTCAGTCGCCTGGCGCTGGGCGTGGTCGCTTCGGTGGCCTCGCCTGCGGTGACCTCGCTCACCGGCGATTTCTTCCGGCCTGGCGAGCGCGGCCGCATCTTCGGCTATGTGCTGGCGGGCGAGTTGCTGGGCGTGGCTTTTGGCTTCCTGGTCTCAGGCAACGTCGCAGCATGGTGGTCCTGGCGCGTCGCCTTCTTCGTGCTGGCGGGGCTGGGTTTCGTGCTGGCGGCGGTGCTGTGGCGCTGCCTGCCCGAACCGGCGCGTGGTGGACAGAGCCGCATCCCGGTTGGCGCCCGCCGGGTGCCGCGCGGCGGCGAGGCCACGGCAGGCGAGGCGCCGTCTCGCGGCTCGCTGCGGCGGGTGATCCGCTGGCGCGGCGTGCGTCCGCGCCACGCGTTGATGACAATGAACCCGGCCACCGCTTCGCTGTGGCGCGCAGTGCGCTACGTACTGGCGGTGCCCACGTACCGCACGCTGATCGCCGCCTCGGCGCTGGGCTACTTCTACTTCACCGGCCTGCGCACGTTCGCCATCGTGTTCATGCGTGGGCGCTTCGGACTCAGCCAGTCCGCCGCCAGCAGCCTGGCGGTGCTGATCGGCCTGGGTGCGATCGTCGGCGTGCTGCTGGCCGGACGACTGGGCGACGGGCTGATCGACCGTGGCCGGCTCACCGGGCGCGTGCTGGTGGCGGCGGGCGCCTATCTCCTGGCTACGGCCGCTTTCCTGCCGGGTCTGCTGGTCAGCACACTCTGGTTGGCAGGTCCGTTCTTTTTCCTTGCCGCGGCGGGGATCGGCGGGGCCAACCCGGCGGTGGACGCCGCACGCCTGGACGTCATGCCCTCGGCCCTGTGGGGGCGGGCCGAGGGCGTGCGCGCGACCTTCCGCTTCGCTCTGGAAGCCGTGGCGCCGCCGCTGTTCGGCTACGTTTCCGCGCGCATGGCCGGCGCGGTGGCCACCGGCAGCGCCGCCGCGGGCGCGGCGACGGGCAGCGCGGCCACGGCCCGTATGGGTGCGACGGGTCTGGACCACACCTTCCTGCTGATGCTCGCCCCGCTCGCCGTTGCCGGCGTGCTACTGCTGGTGCGCACCACCCGCAGTTATGCCCGCGACGTGGCCTCCGCGCTCGCGGCCGAACAGCGTGCGCGCGAACGCGGGTAGGCGCCCGGGGATCACAGCCGGGCCGATTGCCCCCTTTTGATGCAGGCGAGGTCGTTCGGCGAGAAGATGGCCCATTGATTCATCGACTCATTCTCGCTCGGGCGTGAACGCGCCTCGCCGGCGCGTGCCCATTCGCCATACATGAGACAGCCCATTGAAAGCATGGATTTCTCCGGCGCGCTGCGGCCGGAGAAGCGGGCGCCTGTGCCTGGGTGGCCCGGACTGCCTCGCAGCAAAAACCCCGAGAGGAGAAACCGTAATGAACAATCGTTTCGAACGCACCGGTCCCCTGACCGAACTGTCCAGCTACCCGCAATGGGCGCAGGACATGGTGGGCGCCTGCGAGGAGGCCAAGCAGAGCGTGATCCGCCACGAGCTGTGGGACCTGATGCGTGAAGTGCGGCTGCCCCGCCAGGGCACCCGCGACTTCATGGCGGGCATCTGGCCGGTGATCGAGCGTTTTCCCGCCTACATGGCCCGCAACCTGCTCAAGACCCAGTACGGCCGCAGCCCGGGCGACAACCTGGCCCGGCGCTGGCTGGTACGCAACATCCGGGTCGAGCAGAACCACGCCGAGTACTGGCTCAACTGGGCCGAGGGCGCCGGCGTGGCGCGCTGGGAGGTGCTGTACGGCGAACGCGCGCCGGGCAGCCAGGTGCTGGCCGACTGGTGCGAGGAGGTCAGCCGGGACGACAGTCTCGCCGCCGGCATCGTGGCGACCAACTACGCCGTGGAAGGCGCCACCGGCGAGTGGTCGCAACTGATCTACGACAGCGCCAGCTATGCCCAGAGCCTGCCCACCGACAAGCGGGTGCAGAGCCTGCGCTGGCTGCAATTGCATGCCGCCTACGACGACACCCACCCGTGGGAGGCGCTGGAGATCGTGTGTACGCTCAAGGGAAATGCGCCCGTTGCCGATGAAGTGGACCACCTCACCGAGTGTGTCAGGCGCAGTTACATAGGCATGCGGGTCCTGGCCGACCGGTGTGTCGATCGCAGCCGCGTTTACGGAACCGTGAACGAGGAGGCGGCTTGATAGAGCATGTAAGGTGAACAATCGCCCGTAGAATGCGCGGGTCAGCCACAGGATAGGGATTGAATGCCTGCAGCCGTGCCTAGCTTGCACTCACTGCCACGGCGCTTGCTGCCGCTGGCATGGGGACTTGCAGCCGTCATCGGGCTGATCCTGGCGTTCACCTGGGGCGCGCTGGAGGTCCAGGTTGCTCTCGCCGGTTTCCTCAACGGCGAGAGCATCTGGTCCAAGGCGCAGAAACAGGCGGTGATCGACCTGCGCAATTATGCCGCCAGCGGCAACCCGGCCGACCTGGCCGCCTACCGCCGCAACTACGAGATCCTGCACATCGACCAGTGGACCCGCGACGTGGTGGCCACCGGCGACTACGACCGCTCCGCCGTGGGCGACGCGCTGGTGAAGGTCAACACGATGCAGGCCGCCGTGCCGGGCGTGATCTTCATGCTCGACCATTTCGCTTCGGCGCCTTACATGAAGGAGGCGCTGGCGGCGTGGCGCTCGACCGATCGCCAGGTGGCCGAACTGGACGTGATCGCCCACCAATTGGAGGCGGCCCACGCGCGCGATGGGATGGACGCCGCCAGCATCGCGCGGCAGCAGGCGCGCATCCGCGCCCTCAATGACTTCATCGAACCGCGCGCCAAGACGTTCTCGCAGGAGGTCGCCCATGGCGCGGTATGGATGGGGCGCGTGCTCTATTCGACCATCTTCGGCGCCACCTGCCTGGCCACGCTGCTGTGGCTGTGGATGGCGCGGCGCGTGCTGGCCGGCATCCGCGGCACCGAGGAGCGCTACCGGCTGCTGTTCGACCGTGCCGCCGACGCCATCGTCATGGTGGACGAGGAGTGCGGCCACATCCTGGATGCAAACCACAAGGCCGTCGAATGGACCGGCCACGGCACGCAGGAACTCATCGGCACCTCGTTTGCCGCGCTGTTCGAGCGCGGCAAGCCGCGCGGCGAGGGCATCACCCAGGGCACGCTGCGCGAACGCAGCGGGCGGGGCCGGCCAGTGGAAACGCAAAGCAGCCTGGTCCGCTGGGGCGACCGCGCGGTGCGCCAGGCGATCGTGCGCGACATTTCCGAGCGGTTGAGCCTGGAACAGGAGCGGCGCATCGCCGCCGAGGCGCTGGCCAGCATCGCCGAGGGCGTGATCATCGCCGACGCCGACCGCCGGGTGCTCTCGGTCAATGCGGCGCACGCGGCAATCACCGGCCTGACCCTGCAGGACGTGCAGGGGCGCCGCTTCGACGAGACGCGCCGGCTGGCCGACGACTCGCCGCTGCCGGCATCGGTGTGGGACACGCTGGACGCCGGCGGCAACTGGCTGGGCGAAGTGCACAGCCAGCGCGCCGACGGCAGCGTCTATCCCGAACTGCTCAGCATCAGCGTGATCCGTGACGCCGACGAACGCGTGCAGCACTACGTCGCGGTATTCACCAACATCAGCACCACCAAGGCCAACCAGCGACGGCTGGAACACCTGGCCACGCATGATCCGTTGACGGGGTTGGCCAATCGTGCCGAATTCGAGCGCCAGTGCGCGCAGGCGATCGCCGCCGCCGACCGTGACCACGGCGCGGTGGCGGTGCTTTTCATCGACCTGGACGCGTTCAAGGTCGTCAACGACAGCTACAGCCACGCCATCGGCGACCGCCTGCTGGTGCACGTGGCCGAGCGCATCACGCGCGGCCTGGGCGAACACGACGTGGCCGGGCGCATCGGCGGCGACGAATTCACCGTGATGATCGGCCGGCTGGTGTCGCGCGAGCAGGCCAGCGCGCTGGCGCAACGCCTGCTCGCGGTGCTGGGCGAGCCGATGAAGGTGGGCGACTACGAAGTCGCCCTGAGCGCCAGCATCGGCATCGCGGGCTACCCGCTGGACGGCAGCGATCCGGTCACGCTCATTGCCAACGCGGACGCGGCGATGTACGCGGCCAAAACGCAGGAGCGCAACACCTATCGCCTGTACTCGCCGATAATGCAGGCCGACGCGCGCAAGCGCCTCGCGCTGGCGGCGGAGCTGCGCCAGGCTCTGGCCCGTGGCGAATTCCGGCTGGTCTTCCAGCCGAGCGTGGACATGCGCAACGGCAAGGTGGTGGCGGTCGAGGCGCTGCTGCGCTGGCGCCATCCCGCGCGCGGCGAGGTTTCGCCGGGCGAGTTCATCCCGATGGCCGAAAAGCTCGGCCTGATCCGCCATGTCGACGACTGGGTACTGCAGGCAGTCGCCCGCCAGATGCGCCAATGGGACGAGGAGGGCATGCCGCCGATCCGCGTGGCAGTGAACATCTCGGCCGCTTCCTACGGCGCGCCGCATTTCGCGGAGGAAGTGCGCCGCTGGCTGGTGGCCGAGCGCGTCGCACCGCAACGGTTGCTGCTGGAAATCACCGAGGGCGCGATCCTGCGCCTGGGCGACGAGATGGAGCGCACCATGAACGCGCTGCATGCGCTGGGCGTGGGCGTGGCCATCGACGACTTCGGTACCGGGTATTCGTCGATGGCCTACCTCAAGCTGCCGGCGATCGCCTTCCTCAAGATCGACAAGAGTTTCGTCGATGGCCTGCCGGGGAGCTCGCACGACGCGGCCATCGTCGAGGCGATGCTGGCGCTGTCCAAGCGGCTGGGCCTGTGCGCCATCGCCGAAGGTATCGAGACCGAGGCGCAGCACGAGTTCCTGCTGCGCGCCGGCTGCACCGAAGGCCAGGGCTACCTTTACGCGCGGGCGCTGGAAGTGCCCGAGATCGAACGCATGCTGCGCCCTGGCCAGCGCCCCGGCAGCGCGCGCCTGCGGCTGGTCCCACCGACGCGCTGACCGCGCAGTGGACGCAGGCCGGGCATATTCCAGGCCGCAACCTCGACATGGCGCGGCGGTGGCCCGCAGCTCACTACGTTCCCGGCATCGCTGCAACGGCCGTCGTCTGGATCAAATCCGGAACGCAATCCCCGGAGGATGCACGCGCGCGCCGATCGGGGCAGGCGCGGATGCGCGCTCCGCTGTCATCGGAAAGCGTCCTCAACGCAATTGCACATCGACCGTCTGTACCTGAGGGCGATACAGCGCCGGCAGCCATTGCTTCAGGTGGGCGACCTTGGGGGCATCGTTGTATGCGATGTAGGGATTGTCCGGGTGCAGCGCGGCATAGTTCTGATGATAGGCCTCGGCCGTGTAGAAGCCCTTCAGGGGCACCACCTGGGTGACGATCGGTGCATCGAAGGCGTGGACGGCCGTGAGCTGGGCGATATAGCTATTGGCCACCTGCTGCTGCTGCGGCGTGGCGTAGAAGATTACCGAGCGGTACTGGCTGCCGACGTCAGGTCCCTGGCGGTTGCGCTGGGTGGGATCGTGGGCGACGGCGAAAAACACCTTCAACAACTGGCCATAGCTCACCTTGCGCGGGTCGTAGACGACTTTGACCGACTCGGCATGCCCGGTGTCGCCGTCGCTGACTTGCTCATAGGTTGCGGTGTCGGCCGAGCCGCCGGCGTAACCGGACCAGGCCTTGCGCACGCCGCGTACGTGGTCGAATACCGCCTCCACGCCCCAGAAGCAGCCGCCGGCGAACACCGCGACCTGTTCGCCGGAGTGGGCCGGCGCCGGATCGAAACGAGCGTCGGGCAAGCGGGCGACGCCGTCCGCCGCAGCGGAACCGGAAACGCCGCAACCGGCCAGCAAGGCGCCGGCCAGCGGGAGCAGCACGAACCATCGGCGGATCATGGAAGCACCTCTCGCAGATCACAGGGAGCTGTGATGTGTTCGCTGGCGAGGGCGCGGCGGTTACTTCATCCGCATCCTTGCTCCCGCAAGACCATGCCGGCGGTTTCCACAGCGGCGACGAGTGCGGTCCCCGACTCGAAGCGCTTCCTCACGGGAAGAGGCACCGCGCCGGTCAGAGCACGCGGATTTCCACGTCCCCGAGGCTTACGGTCTGGCCCGCGTGGATCTTGCAGGTCTTGCGCAGTTCGCGCTGTCCATCGACGTGGACGGCGCCGCTGGCGACCAGCGCCTTGCCGGCGCCACCGCTGTCGCACAATCCGCTCAGCTTGAGCAACTGGTTGAGTTCCACGTGGTCGCGGTCGAGCTGGAACGTGAGTCGCTGCATGGGTGGCGGGCGCTGGCTGGCGGGGGCGCCAGTGTACGGGAGCACGCGCGACGGAGGGCGCCGCAGTGGCGCCCTCGCGGGTCAGCCAGGCCGCTCAGTGGTAATAACTGCTGATGCGGTTGGTGAACGTGGTATCGGCGAAGTCCGGCCAGTGATCCTTGTCGAAGCCGGGGGCGTCCTTCAGGCGGTCTTTCAATACGTCCAGCACCAGGCAGTGGTTCTCGGTGTCCAGCCGCATGGAATTCCACGGCACCGCGAACAGCTTGTCGCCCATGCCGAGCCATCCGCCGAAGGACAGTACCGCGTACTGGATGGTGCCGCTGGCGGTGTCGATCATCAGGTCCTTGATCTCGCCCAGGTCTTCGCCCGAAGCGTTGCGCACGTTCTCGCCATTGAGCGTGCTGGAAGCCAGCACAGGGCCGGTGCCCATGCCTGCGCGGTTGGTGTTGGCGGTGTTGTAGCCGGTCGACTGGATGGTCATGGCGGTCTCCTGGGCGGTGGGAAGGAAACGTCGTCGGTGACGACCCTTCCAGCCTGCCGCAGGCGCCGTGACGCCCGGGGCAAACAGCTGTAAACATCGCCTCAGGCCGGTGGCTCAGGCCTTGCCGATGCGCGCCTGCAGCTCCATGGCGGCCGCCGGATTGCGCTCTTTCGCGCTGCTGATGAAGAAGATGAACACTTCGCGCGGCGTACCGCCCGGCTGCATGGCGCCTGCGTGCGGCAACGCCGCGGGGTCCTCGCCACGTGCCCATGCGCGTGCGTGGTGCGCCCATGCGTCGAGCACGTCGGGCGGATAACCGTCCGGTTCGTCGGCGGCGCTGCGCATCAGCCGGGCATACACAAATGCGCCGGTGAGATCGGCGAACGAGGGATATTGCGCAGCGTCGGTGAACACGGTCGGCACGTCGTGCGCGCGGGCCAGCTCGACGTAGCGTTCGCTGGCAAAACTGCGGTGGCGCACCTCCAGCACGTGCCGCAGCGGGCGGCCGTTGAGCTCGCGCGGCAAGGCATCCAGGAAGCCGGCTATGTCGTCCGCGTCGAACGGTCGCGAGGGGCCGAGCTGCCAGTTGATCGGCCCCAGGCGGTCGCCCATCTCTTCGATGCCGCCGAACACGAAGGCCTCGATGCCCTTGCCGGCACCCGCCAGCTTCCTGCTCTCGACCACGTAGCGCGGGGCCTTCAGTGCGAATACGAAACCCTCCGGTGTTTCTGCCGCCCACTTGGCGTAGGTGGCCGGCTTCTGCGCGCCGTAGAACGTGCCGTTGATCTCGATCGCGCGTAGCTGGCGGCTGGCGTATTCCAGCTCGCGCCGCTGCACCAGACCGGCCGGATAGAAGTTGTTGCGCCAGGGGGCGAAGGTCCAGCCGCCGATGCCGACGCGGATCGGGGAAACAGGTGCAGCGATGGCGGGCGGCATGGCTTGGGCTCCGGCGGCAAGGCGCGCGCATCTTGGCACGCCGCCGTGGAGGCATGCGTGAGTGACTTGCGGCACGCGCCCGGCCCGCGGAGCAGGCGTATCTGTGCCGCACCGATGTCTCCCAACCCCAAGGAACGAGCATGTCCCCGACGACTGTGCGACTGCTGGCCGTGTGCGTCTGTGCTTCCCTTTCGTTCTGCGCCGCTGCGGCGGCTCCCGTGCGACCGCAGATCTTCGCGCCGGGCGTCATCTCCGGCCCCGCGGCGGAGGACTCGGCCGCGTTCACGCCCGACGGCGATACGGTGTTCTTCGATCGGGTGCGCTGGCCCAACGCGGCCATCCTGGTCGCGCACCGGACCGCGTACGGCTGGTCGACGCCGGAGGTCGCGCCGTTTTCCGGCCGCTGGCTGGACCACGACCCGGCGATGGCGCCGGACGGTTCGTTTGTGATTTTCAGCTCCAACCGGCCGGACCGGCCCGGCGGCAAGGCGCTGGATGCAGTGCTGGCCGATGGCAAGGTCGCGGCGGGCTCCGGTGGGCATCTGTGGCGCGTCGACCGCAAGGGCAGCGGCTGGGGCGAGCCGGTGCGCCTGCCCGACACGGTGAACGCGAGCAGCCGCACCTATGCGCCGAGCATCGCCGCGGACGGCAGCGTGTATTTCCAGCGTCCGGGGGCGGACGGCGATTTCCGGTTGTTCCGTTCGCAGTACCGTGGCGGCAGCTACCAGCCGCCGGTGGAGGTTGCGCTTGGCGATGGCGGCGCGCACAAGCTCGATCCTGCCGTCGCACCGGACGAGTCCTTTCTCGTGTTCGATGCCAACTACGCCGGCAAGGACGCACCGGACCGCCTCTACATCGCCTTCCGCGAGGGGAACCGCTGGGGCGCGCCGATCGACCTGGGCGACGAGGTGAACCACGGCTCCCCGTGGGCTTCGCACCTCGGCCCGGACCACCGCACGCTCTATTTCTCCAGCGCGCGGGGCATCCCGGTGCATTACCCGCGGACCGCCGCGCAGGGCCGCCAGGACATGGCCCGCATGGCGGCGTGGGACAACGGCCTGGACAACCTGTGGTCGATCCCGCTGGCGCCCTGGGTGGACGCCCACATCGCGCAGACCCGTTGAAGCGGACCGGGCAGGGTGGCGTCGCGGCGGTTTTGTCGCGATAGTGGGCCGTTCTCAAGTGGAGCCTTTCGATGATCCAGCCTGTTCTTTCGGTACGCCTGGCCGCGGCCTGCGCATGGTTGTTTGCCAGCACTGGCGTCCTGGCGCAGACGCCAGTACAGCGACCGCTGCCGCCGCCGGTCTCCACCGGGGATACCGCACGGCCGCTGCCGCCGTCGCAACTGGCCGACTTCGGCGCCTACGTCGACAGCGCACGCAAGACATTCGACGTGCCCGGCATCGCCGTGGCTATCGTCAAGGACGGCCACGTGGTGATGGAGCAGGGCTGGGGCCTGCGCGAGCTCGGCAAGAGCGACAAGGTCGACGCCCACACGCTGTTCGCGATCGCCTCGAACACCAAGGCGTTCACCGCCGCGGCGATGCAGCAGCTGGCCGAGCAGGGCAAGCTGGACATGGACGACCGGGTGATCGAGCACCTGCCGTGGTTCCGCATGTCCGATGCCTACGTGACCCACGAGATGCGCATCCGCGACCTGCTGGCGCACCGCAGCGGCCTGTCACTGGGTGCGGGCGATCTCTTGTACTGGCCGCCGACCAGCTATACCACCAAGGACGTCGTCGAGCGCCTGGCCAAGGTGCCGATCAAGAACAGCTTCCGCGCCGGCTACGCCTACGACAACATCCTGTTCGCGGTGGCCACGCTGGTGATCGAGCAGGCCTCTGGCCAGAGCTATGCCGACTACGTGCGCGAGCACATCTTCAAGCCGGTGGGCATGGACGAGTCGCTGATCGACAAGACCTACCTCAAGCCCGGCATGGACGTCGCCACCGGCCACGCCAAGGCCGACTTCAAGGACCTGAAGCCCGTACCACCGATGGCCTGGCTCAACGACCCGGGCGCCGGCGGCATCTACTCGAGCGTGCACGACATGGCCAAGTGGATGAACGTCCAGCTGGCCGGCGGCGAGCTGCCGACCACCGGCGCCGACGGCAAGCCGCGGCGCCTGTTCTCGGAGAAGAGCCAGCACCAGATGTGGTCGATGCTCACGCCGATCCAGATCAACAAGCCGCCGGTACCGGAGCTCGCCCCGCTGACGCCCGATTTCTTCGGCTACGGCGAGAGCTGGTTCCTGTCCGACTACCAGGGCAAGAAGCTGGTCTGGCACACCGGCGGCTGGCCGGGCATGGTCACGCGCGTGACGCTGGTGCCGGAACTGAAGCTGGGCGTGGTGGTGCTGACCAACGCCGAGTCCGGCGCGGCCTTCAATGCGGTCACCTACCGCGTGCTCGATGCCTACCTCAACCCAGGCAAGAAGACCGACTGGGTGGCCGTCTACGACAAGGCGGTCAAGCACGCCCAGGCCAAGGCCGACGACAGCATGGCCAAACACCAGGCGGCGCGCGACAAGAACAGCAGGCCCTCGCTGCCGCTGGCCGGTTACGCCGGTACCTACCGTGACCCCTGGTACGGCGACGTCGTCGTCAGCCGCGAGGGCGGCAAGCTGCGCATGCGCTTCAGCCACACCCCGCAACTGGTCGGCACCATGACGCCCTGGCAGCACGACACCTTTACCGTGCGCTGGGACGACCGCACGCTCAACGCCGACGCCTTCGTCACCTTCGCGCTGGACCAGGACGGACACGTGCGCGAGGCACGCATGGAACCGATCTCGCCGCTGACCGACTTCAGCTTCGACTTCCAGGACCTGCGCCTGGCGCCGGTGCTGAAGGAACACGACGGATCGTCTGACTGACCACCCCGGGCCGTGAGACCGGCCCCTTTTGCAAGGGAGCGCTTGCCATGTTCCATCCAGTCCGCGGCGCCTTGGCGCTGCTGCTTATCGGCTTGCTGGCCCCCGTTGCCTGCGCGCGCGACGCAGCGCCGGCGACACACCAGCTCTTCGAGGTCAGCCTGCCGGCCGCTGCGTCGAGGCCGATGGCAGGACGGTTGCTGCTGTTCGCCACCGGGGCCAAGGCGGCAAGGGCCGCCGTCAAGGATGGCAAGGTGACCGAAGTGGACAGCAGCCCGTTCGCTCCGAAGCAGACCGCCGTCGCCGCCCGCGAGGTCGATCGGCTGGCGCCCGGCGCCAACCTGCTGCTGGATGCCGACGACCAGGCCTTTCCTTCGGCGTTCTCGAAGCTGCCGCCGGGCGACTACCTCGTGCAGGCCGTGCTCGATCCCCAGCACGACTACAACTACCACGGGCGCAACGGCGGCGACCTGGTGAGCGCGGTGGTGCAGGTGCACCTACCCAGCCCCCGGGCGCCGGTGCTGGCGCTCACCGAAACCCTGCCCACGACGGCGCTGTGGGACCTGCCCACGCGCTACCTGAGCGACACCACGAAGAAGCACCTGGCGCAGGCGCGCGAGCAGGTGCAGCCGATCGACTTCGTCAGTCCCGCGCTCACGGCGTTCTGGGGCCGGCCGGTCCACATGCGCGGCTGGGTGGTGTTGCCACCCGGCTACGACCCTGCCAGCCGCGCCACCTATCCGACCGTCTACCAGACCCACGGTTTCGGCGGGGACCTGCACACGCAGGCGGGCACCGCGGCGATGGTCTTCGGTGCGATGGCCGAGCAGCAGCTGCCGCCGATGATCTGGGTGGTGCTGGACGAATCCAGTCCCACCGGCACCCATGAGTTCGCCGACTCGGTGAACAACGGCCCTTGGGGACAGGCGCTCACCACCGAACTGATTCCCGCCCTGGAAGGCAAGTACCGCATGGATGCGCGTTCCTCGGGCCGCTTCCTCACCGGCCATTCCTCCGGCGGCTGGGCCACGCTGTGGCTGCAGACGCGCTACCCGACGGTGTTCGGCGGTACCTGGTCGACCTCGCCCGACCCCAGCGATTTCCACGATTTCACCGGGGTGGATCTGTACGCGCCGCACGCCAACGTCTACCGCCGCGCGGACGGTACCCGGTATCCGCTGGTGCGCGACAAGGGCAAGGTGATCGCCGACTACGAGGACTTCGCACGCCTGGAACGCGTACTGGGACCCTACGGCGGCCAGATGGCCTCGTTCGACTGGGTGTTCTCGCCCCGCGGCGCCGACGGTCGGCCCATGCCGATGTTCGATCGCGCCACCGGTGACGTCGACCCGGTGGTGGTCGCCTACTGGAGCGCCCACTACGACATCGCCCGCCGCCTCAAGGAGCACTGGCCGGCGCTCAAGCCCGACCTGGACGGCAAGATCCACCTGGTCGTCGGAACGGCGGACACGTTCTACCTGGACGGCGCGGCGCACAAGCTCAAGGCGGTGCTGGATGGCCTGGGCGCGAAGTCCGATTTCCGCTTCCTGCCAGGCCGCACGCACATGGACCTGTACGTGCAGGGCAAGGATCGTCAAGGCCTGCTCAAGCAGATGGCGTGGGAGATGTATGCGGTGGCGCGGCCGGCGTCGAAGCTCAGGCGCGTGGCAGTAGCGCCCTAGGCTTGTGCTCCCTCTCCTCGTCCGGGGAGAGGGAGCTGGTCGTCATCCAGCCCAAGGGTCATAGCTTCCGAACCACCACAGGTGGCCTTCCGGATCCCGGCAGCCGTACCCGGCCCCGCCGTACTCCTTCTGCGCATACTCGTCCACGATCTGCGCCCCGGCCGCCTTCGCCCGCTCGTAATGCGCGCGGCAATCGCGCACGGTCACGCAGGCGCACTGGGTCTCGCGTCCCCCCAGCACGTCCGGCTGCGCCATGAAGCGGCCGAAGCCGTCTTCACGCACGCTGCCGAGCATCAGCATGCCGCCTTGGTAGACCAGCTGGGCATGCATCACGCCGCCCTGGTCGTCCTCGTACACCGCGTGCTTCTCGAAACCGAACGCGCCACACAGCCAGTCGATCATGGCGTGGGCATCGCGGTAGCGCAGGCAGGGGATGATGGTGCTGGGTCCTCGGTTCATCGTGGTTCTCCTGTCGGAAGGCAGGAATCTATACCGTCGGCGGCAGGGGGGTCTTGTAGATTTCCGCCCGCTCAGTCGAGCGCCAGGTGGTTGGGATAGGTGCCCTGCAGGGCCACGAATGCGCCGGGCGTGATGCCGGCGAAACGGCGGAACTCGTGCGCCAGGTGGGCCTGGTCGCAGTAGCCGCCAGCGGCCGCCACGTCCGCCCAGTCCACGCGCAGGTGGCCGTGCACCTGGGCCACCACGGCACGAAAGCGCAGCAGCCGTGCGTACTGCTTGGGCCCGTAGCCGACCTGGCGGCGGAACAGCCGGCCGAGCCTGCGTTCGGACACGCCTGTTTCCCGCACCAGCCAGCCGATGCGCGCCGCCTGCGGTGCGCACTCCAGCCAGGCCAGCGCATGGGCGACGGAGGGTTCGACGCACGGCAGGCGCATGCGCTGGCGCAACCAACGTTCCAGCAGCGCCAGCCGGTGCAGCGGTTGCGGCGTCTCCAGCAGGCGCTGGCGCAGCGCTGCCGCCTGGTGGCCGAACAGGTCGGTCAGGTCCACGTCGCGGCCTTCCAGCGCGGCCATGTCCTCGCCGGTCAGCGCACCCGCGCCGCCCGGTCGGAACACCGCGCCAACGACGCGGATCTGCTCGGCGGTATCGATGATCTGGCTGCACAGCTGCGGCCCGCCCAGCACGCTGCCGGAGGAACGCAGGCAGCGGCGCTCGGCGTCGTCGGTGTAGATGCGCGTCTGGTCCTCGTAGAGATTGATGATCAGCTGCGTGCCCGGCTGGGGCAGCACGCGCTCGTAACGGTGCGGGGCGGGCGGCATGTCCCAGTCCCACAGTTTCTCCACCAGCGCGTCCAGCGGCGGGGCGGGCACGCGCTGGTGCAATGCCATGGCCGCCTCCGTCTCGTGCTCAGCCCGTCTCGCCCGGATCGGGCAGGCGGTGGATGCGCATCTCCTGCGGGCGGATCAGCGACATGTTCTCGCTGCGCAGTTGCTCCAGGATCGCCAGCAGCAGTTCGCTGCGCACGCCGCCGACCTCGCGCGGGCTCGGCACGTAGCCGGTCCCCACGAAATGGATACCCAGCGTGTCGACGTATTCCAGCTGCACGCCCGGCGCCGGGGTGTGGAGCACCGCCGGGTGCCCGAGGAAAGCGTCCAGGATGATCTGGCGCGCGCGCTTGGCGTCGGTGTCCAGCGGCATCGGCAGCTTGATCTGCACGCGGCCCTGCGCGTTGGCCAGCGTCACGTTGCGCACGTTCTGCGTGATCAGCTGGGAATTGGGCACGATGACGGTGGAGCGATCCCACAGCTGGATCTCGGTGGCACGCACGTTGATCCGGCGGATGTCTCCCTCGACGTCGGACAGGCTCACCCAGTCGCCCACCTTCACCGGCCGTTCGGCCAGCAGGATCAGGCCGGAAATGAAGTTCTGCACGATCGCCTGCAGGCCGAAGCCGATGCCGACCGACAAGGCGCTCGCGATCCAGGCGATGCTCTGCAGGCTCACGTTGAGCGCGGCCAGCGCCAGCGCGAACACGAGCACGCCGCCGACGTAGCCGAGCAGGGTGACCACCGAGTTCTGCATGCCCGGTTCCAGCGTGGTGCGGGGCAGCAGCTGTTCGCCCAGCCAGCGCTTGAACACGCGCACGGCAAGGAGCCCGAGCACGAACACCGCCAGCGCCTCGAACACGGTGCCGGGGTCGATGGTCAGCTGGCCTAGCGTGAGGTTGCCGAAGCGCTGGCCCATTCGCGCGACCAGCTCCTGCGGGTCGGTGCCGAAGGGGGCCAGCAGCGCACCGATCGCCAGCAGTGCGATCAGCACGCGGCTGATTCCCGAAAGCACCGTGGACGCCTGCTCCAGCGTCCGGGGCGGCAGCCCGAAGGCCGCCTGCAGCCGTTGCCCGCTGCGCCCGGCCGGGTCGAGCAGGGTGGCGATCAGGTCGTGCACCAGATGCAGGAGCAGGTAGAGCGCCGCGATCAGCACGCCGATCCACAACATCCGCGTGGCGATGAAGTAGGCCAGCGCGATGTAGCCCAGCGCCACGGCGATCCAGCTGAGGATGGCGCCCAGCCCGGCGGCACCTGCCAGTGCGCCGACCCACAGCGGCCGCTGTGCCGGTGCGCTGCCGGCTGCAAGCAGCGCGCGTCGCGCGTGGCCCAGGCGCTGCAGCGCGACGCCGACCAGGCCGCTGATCACCAGTGCCAGCAGGCCGCGCGTGGTCACGGTCGCCGGCAGACTGGCACCGATGGCGCTGTTCACCCGGTCGACCACACCCAGCAGCAGGGTGGCCGCCGCCAGCAAGCCGGGGAACAGGCGCAGGCGCCGTGCCGCGGCATTCGAGAGCGTGGGCAGCCGCCAGGTCGGATGCGACACCGACAGCAGCGCGCGTCCCAGTCCGGCGACGAATGCCGCGAAGCAGACCCGCCGCACCAGCGAATGGGCCAGCTCATCCAGGCCCGGGTCGAGCATCTCGTTCCAGTCCAGCCCCGTGCGCACGAGCTGCGCTGCCAGCCCATAGGCAAGCACCGACGCCAGGGCGATGCCGACCGCAGTGGCGCTGCGGCGCAGGTGCCCATCAGGCATGGCGCGCGCGGCAAGCAGGTACAGCAGGCGTTCCAGCAGCGGGTGCCAGGCGACGAGCAGCAGCAGGGCCGCGCCGAGGCACAGCAGCAGCGGCAGGCGGTCGGGTGGTTGCCAGGCGTCGTGCCAGGCGTCGGCGACGTGCGAGCGCAACCGCTTCAGGCGTGCCAGGTCGTCGGGCAGCGAACGCGCCGGGTCCGCCCAGAAGGTGGCACTCAGCGGTGTCGCCGTGCGCGAGGCCAACTGCGCCTGGAACTGGTCGCGCCGCAGGCCGTACACCTGGGTCGCCAGTTGCATGCCCTCTTCGCCGAGCAGTTGTGCCTGCTTGATCTGTGCGTCGAGGTCGGCCTTGGCCTTGTCCAGTTGCCGGCGTTGCGCAGCCACCTCGGAAGCTTCGGGTGGCGCGCCCTTGGCCGGGGCAGGGCCGAGCACGGCCAGCCGTGCGTCCAGGCTGTCCATCTGAGGGGCGAGTGTGGCGGCGAGCTGCTCGGCCTGGTCCTGCACGGCCAATGCGGCGGTGCGCAGGTCGGCGAGCGCGTGGTCGTCCGGCTTGTTCTTGAGCGCGGCCTTGATGTCGTCGAGCCGGCCGCGCAGGTCGTTCAGCGCCTGTGCGGGTGACACCGCGGAGGTGGCCGCACCGGCCGGCGCATCCTGCGCGTGGAGTGAGGGAATGCCGGCCAGCAGCAGGCAGAGCAGGAGGCGTCGCAGGATGGGCATCCGGGCATCATCCGGGCGTGTCTGCAGGCGGTCAATCAGGATGGCTGAATGGCCGGCGCCTTGGGCCCCAAGGGCGCAGCGAACGGAGCCTTGCCTGTCGTTTCACGCGCCGCTGCGCAGCATGGACATCCAGCTGCGGGGGATCCCATGTCCGGAACGACGAATTCGAAGTGCGCCGGCGATCCGGCCCGGGTTGCTCGCGTTGGTACGGCCAGTGCACGCCAAGGGGCTAAAGAGCGTGTTCCAGGCGCGTACGGTGGCCCGGCCCGCGGCGGACTGCCGACCATGCATGCGTCGGCTCGCAGGCGCGGCGCGCGACCGGATCTGAACCGTGCACCGCGCAAGCGCAAGCGGGCCAAGCGGACATCCGGCCTGGGCGGGCGCCTGGCTGCTGCCATACGCACGGCGCGCCTGCGGGCCAGCCGTGCGGCGGAGGAATTCGGCGCGCGCCGCTGACTTCCCTGCTTGAACCAGGGCGCGGCGGTTTGCCGCCGGATCCGGTCGGGAGAGTCGCAAGTGGGATGGGCGGCCCTTTCCTGTGGCCGCCCCAGGTTCTAGAGTGCGCGCCGCGGCTCCCACGCCGCGTTCCCCGGACCGCCTGCCCCATGCAAACCCGCGTCGAACCCCTCGCCGCCACCGCGTCGGCGGAGCCGCGCACCGCTTTCGCCGTGCTCGGTGCGATCAGCTTTTCGCACCTGCTCAACGACATGATCCAGTCGCTGATTGTGGCGATCTACCCGGTGCTGAAAAGCGGCTTCGACCTCAGCTTCGCCCAGGTCGGCCTGATCACGCTGACCTACCAGCTCACCGCCTCGCTGCTGCAGCCGCTGGTGGGCCTGGCGAGCGACCGGCGACCGATGCCGTACTCGCTGCCGGTGGGCATGGGCTTCACCCTGTGCGGGCTGCTGCTGCTCGCGGTGGCACCGAACTTCACGCTGCTGCTGGTGGCCGCTGCGCTGGTGGGCACCGGCTCGTCAGTGTTCCATCCGGAGTCGTCGCGCGTGGCGCGGATGGCCTCGGGCGGCAGGCACGGATTGGCGCAATCGCTGTTCCAGGTCGGCGGCAATACCGGGGCGTCGCTGGGGCCGCTGCTGGCGGCATGGATCATCGTGCCGCATGGGCGCGGCAGCGTGGCCTGGTTCTCGCTGGCTGCATTGCTGGCGATTGCCGTGCTGCTGCGTGTAAGCGGCTGGTACCGCGCCCATCATGCGACGCGGGGCGCGGCCCGCCGATACCATGCGCACGTGACGCTGTCGCGCAACCGTGTGCTGCTGTCGCTGCTGATCCTGGGACTGCTGATCTTCTCGAAGTATTTCTACCTGGCGAGCCTTTCCAGCTACTACACGTTCTACCTGATCCATCGCTTCGGCGTGTCGGTGCAGAGCGCGCAGACGCACCTGTTCGTGTTCCTGGCCGCAGTGGCGGCCGGTTCGCTGATCGGCGGACCGGTGGGCGACCGGATCGGACGCAAGTGGGTGATCTGGATCTCGATCCTCGGCGTGGCGCCGTTCTCGCTCCTGCTGCCGCACGCCAACCTGTTCTGGACCGGCATGCTCAGCGTGGTGATCGGCCTGGTGCTGTCCTCGGCGTTCTCGGCCATCCTGGTCTACGCACAGGAGCTGCTGCCCGGACGCGTGGGCATGGTCTCGGGGCTGTTCTTCGGTTTCGCCTTCGGCATGGGCGGCATCGGCGCGGCGGTGCTGGGCGCGATCGCCGACGTGCGAGGGATCGAATACGTCTACCGCCTGTGCGCGTTCCTGCCGTTGATGGGCCTGATCACGGTGTTCCTGCCGGAGCTGGATCGGCCGCGCAAGGCCGTCGCGCTCGGCGAAGCGCCCCCGACGCGCTAGCATGAGATGAGGCCGCGCCTCGCGCGGCATGCCACCAGAGAGAGGGAATCCATGCGCTCCAGCAACCCCGTACTTCGCGAAAGCACCTTCCAGGGCCTGTTCGCCGAAGGCGACCGCATGACGCTCAACGGCACCGTGGCCAAGACCGGCCTGCTGCTCCTGCTGGCGGTGGTCACCGGCGGCTGGACCTGGCACCGCTTCGACACGCTGGCCGCCGCGGGCGACGTGGCCGGCGCGTTCGCGGCCATCGCGCCCTTCATGTGGGGCGGCCTGATCGTCGGTTTCGTGCTGGCGCTGGCCAGCACGTTCCTGCGCCAATGGTCTGGCATCACCGCACCGTTGTACGCGATCGCCGAGGGCTTCGCTCTGGGTGGCATCTCCTCCTTCATGGAACTGCGCTACCACGGCATCGTGTTGCAGGCGGTCATGCTGACCGCCGGTGTGCTGGCGGTGATGCTGGTGCTCTACCGCACGCGCGTGATCAAGGTGACCGACCGCTTCCGCACTGGCGTGGTCGCCGCCACCGGCGCGATCGTGCTGCTCTACCTGGTGGACATCGGGCTGCGTGCCTTCACCAGTATCCAGATCCCCTTCATCCACGAGTCCGGCATGTTGGGCATCGGATTCAGCCTGCTGGTGGTGGGCCTGGCGACATTCAACCTGGCGCTGGATTTCGACCTGATCGAACGCGGCACGCAGGCCGGTGCGCCGAAGTACATGGAATGGTACGGCGCGTTCGCGCTGATGGTGACGCTGGTGTGGCTCTACATGGAGATCCTTCGGCTGCTGTCGAAAGCGCGCCGATAAGGTTTCGCTCGATAGCAAGAGGCCGCGCGATGCGCGGCCTCTTGCTTTTGGGGATCTCGCGTCGCCTCAGACCACCACCGGCTCGGGCTCCAGCCGTACGCCGAACCGGGACTGGACTCCCGCAATCACCTGTTGTGCCAGCGCCCACAGCTGCGCGCCGCTGGCGTGGCCATGGTTGACCAGCACCAGCGCATGGCGATTGGAGATGCCGGCGTCGTCCTCGCGGTAACCCTTGAAGCCTGCGGCCTCGATCAGCCACGCGGCCGAAAGCTTCCAGCGGCCGTCCGTGCCGGGCCAGGCGACCAATCCCGGGTGTTCGCGCTTGAGCGACTCGCCCAGCGCCGCCCCGACGATGGGGTTCTTGAAGAAACTGCCCGCGTTGCCGATCACCGCCGGATCGGGCAGCTTGCGGGTACGCAGGTGCACCACCGCCTCGGCGACGTGGAAGGGCGCCGGCTTGTCCACGCCCATGCGCGCCAGTTCCTCGCCGATGCCTGCGTAGTCGGTGCGCAGCTCGCGCTGGCGGGGCAGGGCGAAGCGGACCGCGGTGACGATATAGCGGCCGGGCTCGCGCTTGAACAACGAGTAGCGGTAGGCGAACGCGCAGATGGCGTTGTCCAGCGAGACGACCCGGCGTTCGTGCAGGTCCCAGGCTTCCACGCTCTCGACGAACTCGGCCACCTCGGTGCCGTACGCACCGATGTTCTGGATCGGCGCGGCGCCGACCGTGCCCGGAATCAGGATCAGGTTTTCCAGCCCCGCAAAGCCCTGGCCGAGCGTCCAGCGTACGAAGTCGTCCCAGCGCTCGCCCGCGGCCACGGCGATGCGCGCGACCTCGCCGTCCTGCTCGACCTGCACGCCTCGGGTAGCCATGGCCACGACCGTGCCGTCGAAGTCGCCGGTGAGCAGCAGGTTGCTGCCTTCGCCCAGCACCAGTAGCGGGCGATCGCGCACGGCGGGGAAATCGAGCAGCTCGGGCAGCCTGGCTGCATCACGCACTTCGGCCAGCAACCTTGCACGGGCGGCCACGCGCAGGGTGTTGCGGGCGGCCAGCGGTGCGTTCTCGATCAGCGTGTAGCCACCCATGTCGACGCGCTCAGCGTGCATCGGGTGCTCCGCGCTGGCGGCGAATCTCGTTGACGCATTCGCCGACCAATGCCGGCCCGCGATAGACCAGACCCGAATAGAGCTGGACCAGATTGGCGCCGGCGTCCAGTTTTTCGACCGCATCGCTGCCATCCAGGATGCCGCCCACGCCGACGATGGGGATGGCCTGTCCCAGTCGCGCGCGCATGCCGCGCAACACGTCGGTGGATCGGGCGAACAGCGGCTTGCCCGAAAGTCCGCCGGCCTCCTGGCCATGCGGGTCGCCCGCGACGCTGCTGTGGTCGATCGTCGTGTTGGTGCAGATCACCCCGTCGATGCCCGCCGAGCGCAGCACCTCGGCGACGCCGTCGAGCTCGGCTTCGCCGAGGTCGGGCGCAATCTTCAGCAGCATCGGCCTGCGCGTCCCGGCCTGGCTGCCGAGCCGCTCCTGCGCCTCGCGCAGCGTCTCGATGAAGCGGCGCAGCGTGGCCTGTTCCTGCAGGTCGCGCAGGCCCTGCGTATTGGGCGAGGAGATGTTGACCGTGACATAGCTGGCGTGGCGGTACACGCGCTCGAGGCAGAACAGGTAGTCCTCGACCGCGCGCTCGTTGGGCGTGTCCTTGTTCTTGCCGATGTTGATGCCCAGCACGCCGCGGTAGCTCGAGGCTTCGACGTTGCGCACCAGCGCATCGACGCCCTCGTTGTTGAAACCCAGCCGGTTGATGATCGCCTCGTGCTGCGGCAGGCGGAACATGCGTGGCTTCGGGTTGCCCGGCTGCGGCCGCGGCGTCACCGTGCCAACCTCGATGAAGCCGAAACCCAGCGCGCCCAGCTCATCAATGTGCGCGGCGTTCTTGTCCAGCCCGGCGGCGAGGCCGACCGGGTTGGGAAAGCCGATGCCGAAAGCGGTGACCGGCAGCTCCTCCGGCGGTGTGGCGATGAAGCGGCCCAGGTTGCTGCGATGGGCCACGCCCAGCGCATACAGCGTGAGCCGGTGGGCCGTTTCGGCGTCGAGCGCGAAAAGCAGCGGTCGCAGAAGGTCGTACATCAGTGCACCTCGCCCGCAAAGACGCGGGTGTCGTAGTCCAGGCTGACCGCGCCGTCGACCGCGCAGCTATCGAACAGCTCGCGCAGCGCGAGCTTCATCGGCAGGTGATTGGGGTGGCCCGGCCGCGGCGCGTAGGAGGAAGAAAGCAGACGGCCGAGCAGGCCGTCGAAATCCAGCCGCTGGCGGTGCGGAAAATGCGCTTCGCCGCGCAGGCCTTGACCGAACCAAGCGCGCATCGCCGCGTCGCTGGCATGGCGCTCGGCGACCAGGGCGTAGTCGATGCCGTAGCGCTTGAGCAGGGCCTCGTAACCGTCCAGGAACGGCGTGCCGTCGGGGCTGCGCGAGTTCCAGAAGATCGCCGCCAGGCCGCCGGCGCGCAGGATGCGGGCGAACTCGCGGTGGGTGGCTGCGGGATCGAACCAGTGGAAGGCCTGCGCCACGACGACCAGGTCCATTGACGCATCGGGCAGGTCGGTGGCGTCCGCTCGGCCGCCGATGGCCTGGAAGCGCGGGTTGCTCCCGAGCCGCTCGACGGCCGCCGCGCGCATGGCCTCGTTCGGCTCGACCGCCGTCACGCGATACCCGGCCTCCAGGAACATGCGGGAGGAAATGCCCGTGCCGGCGCCGACGTCGGCCACCGCCCAGTCCGGCGAAATCCCTAACCCGCGCTGCAGCCAGGCCAGCAGGGCAGGTGGGTAGTCCGGCCGGTGGCGCACGTAGTCGGCTACGCGGTCGCTGAAGCGGACGGTGGGGTCGAAGGCGGCCATGCCTTAACCCATCAGCCCCTGGCCGCCGTCGACGCACAGCGTCTGGCCGGTGATCCAGCCGGCGTATGGCGAGGCAAGGAACAACGCGGCATGCGCGATCTCCTCCGGTCTGCCGTAGCGGCCGAACGGGATCTTCGCGAGCGTCGCCTGGTACAGCGACGGCTCCTCGCGACGGCGACGGTCCCACAGGCCGCCGGGAAACTCGATGGAGCCGGGCGCGATCGCGTTGACGCGGATGCCCTGTTCGGCCAGGGCCAGCGCCTGCGAGGTGGTGTACTGGCTGAGCGCCGCCTTCACCGCCGCGTAGGGGGCGCCATGCCGGCGCGGGTGGAAAGCGGCGATCGAACTGGTGTGCAGGATCGAGGCGTGCGGGGAGGCCTGGAGATGGGGCAGTGCGGCGCGCGAGGCGCGCACGGCGGCCATCAGGTCTACCTCGAAGCCGCGCACCCAGCCGTCGTCGTTGTCGTCGAAGCCGTAGCCGCTGGCGTTGTTGACCAGCACGTCGATGCCGCCCAGCGCTGCAGCGGCGCCGGCGATGTAGCCAGCGACGGCCTGGGTGTCGGCCAGGTCGCAACTGGCTGCGTGTACGGGGTGGCCGGATGTGGCCAGTTCGTGGCGCGTGGCCTGCAGTGCCTGTTCGCCGCGCGCGCAGATCGATACCGCCGCGCCGGCCCCGGCAAAAGCCAGCGCGATGCTGCGGCCGATGCCCTTGCTGCCGCCGGCGACCAGTACGCGGTAGCCGGTGAAGTCGAAGGCGCCGCCGGACATGTCAATGGAAGAATGAGGAGCCGAAGCCGATCGACAGGCCGAGCACCAGCGCGGCAATGGCGAACAGCACGATGAGCAGGCCGAAGGCCAGTTGCACGTAGCCCAGCACCAGACCCACGACGGCCATGCCGTCGCCTTCCAGTTGGCCCTGCGAGCGGCGGATTTCGCCACGTGCGAGGTGGCCGCAGACGATCGCCACGATGGCGCCGACCAGGGGCAGCATGCACCAGCTGGCAATGCCGAAGACCAGGCTGATCACGGCCATGGCGCTGGTGGTGCGATGGGCGGGAGGTAGTGCGTTCATGGGTGGATCCTCGGCTGTCTGGACCGCTCTCCCGGCCGTCCGGGAGAGCGGTCGTGGCGCTTAGACCGTGAACTTGATGCCCTGCGCCAGCGGCAGTGCATCGGAGTAGTTGATGGTGTTGGTCTGGCGGCGCATGTAGACCTTCCACGCGTCGGAGCCCGACTCGCGGCCGCCGCCGGTTTCCTTCTCGCCGCCGAAGGCCCCGCCGATCTCGGCGCCGGAGGTGCCGATGTTGACGTTGGCGATGCCGCAGTCCGAACCCGCCGCCGACAGGAACTGCTCGGCCGCGCGCAGGTTGTTGGTGAAGATCGACGAGGACAAGCCCTGCGGCACGTCGTTCTGCATGTCGATGGCTTCGTCGAGCGTCTTGAAGGGCATCACATACAGGATCGGCGCGAAGGTTTCGGTCTGCACCACCTCGTCGGAGTTCTTCACCCCGGTGACGATGGTCGGCAGCACGAAGTTGCCCTTGCGGTCGGTCAGCGCCGCGCCGCCCGTGCGCACGGTACCGCCGGCGGCCTTGGCCTTCTCGATCGCGGCCAGGTAGCCCTGCACGGCCTCGGGACTGTTGAGCGGGCCCATCAGCGTGGTCGCCAAGGTCGGATCGCCGATCTTGTCCTCGACCTGCTTGTACGCACCGACCAGGGTGTCGAGCACGTTGTCGAAAATCGACTCGTGCACGAACAGGCGGCGAGTGGTGGTGCAGCGCTGGCCGGCGGTGCCGACGGCGCCGAATACGATGCCCGGGATGGCGAGCTTCAGATCCGCCGCCTCGTCCAGGATGATGGCGTTGTTGCCGCCCAGTTCCAGCAGCGAGCGGCCCATGCGGCGAGCCACGCGCTCGCCGACCATACGGCCGACCTTGGTCGAACCGGTGAAGCTGATCAGCGGAATGCGCTTGTCGTCCACGAAGGCCTGCGACAACTCGGTGCCGGCGTCGTTGAACAGGAAGAAGATGTCCGGGAAGCCGCCGGCCTTCAGCGCCTCGTTGCAGATCTTCATGGTGGCGACCGCCGACAGCGGCGTCTTGGGCGAGGGCTTCCAGATGCAGACGTCGCCGCAGATCGCCGCCAGGAACGCATTCCAGCTCCACACCGCGACCGGGAAGTTGAACGCGCTGATGATGCCGACCAGGCCAAGCGGCTGGTACTGCTCGTACATCCGATGGCCCGGGCGCTCCGAATGCATGGTGTAGCCGTGCAGCATGCGGCTCTGGCCGACGGCGAAGTCGGCGATGTCGATCATCTCCTGCACCTCGCCGTCGCCCTCGGGCTTGATCTTGCCCATCTCCAGGGCGACCAGCGAGCCCAGCGCGTCCTTGTGCTTGCGCAGCGCGTCGCCGCACAGGCGCACGGCTTCGCCCCGCTTGGGTGCCGGGGTGGTGCGCCAGAGCTTGAAGGCTTCCTGCGCGCGCTTGACGATGGTCTCGTAGTCGGCCTTGCTGGAAGCATGCACGTTGGCGATCACCTCGCCCGTTGCCGGGTTCTGCGGCTTGATCGTGCCGGCGTCGGTGGTCTTGGACCACTCGCCGTTGCCGAGGTAGGTGCCGGAGTGGGAATCGCCCAGGCCAAGCGCCTTGAGAATATCGTGGGACATGCATGACTCCTTGGGGTCGGGCGCCGTAGCGCCGGACTATTGCGAAACGGCCATTCTAGCAGGGCGGGATCGGCGGCTCCCGCGCGCATACGCGCCGGTGCGCTCACGTGTCGGCGCCGGGGAGGGCGGCAATCGCGCCGGGCAGCCATCCATGCCAAAATCCGCGCCTCGCCCCCGTAGCTCAGTTGGATAGAGCGGCCCCCTCCTAAGGGGCAGGTCGGACGTTCGAATCGTCTCGGGGGCACCATTCGAGGGCCGGCATCGCCGGCCCTTTTTTTGTCTCGACGAAGCCTGGGCGAGCGCGGTGTTATACCGGGCACTCTTGTGCGGCATCGCCGCGTTTCCGGAGAGTACCTTGGCCCGCTTGTCGCGTTCCGGCCCGCTGCTGTTCGCCACGGGCATCGTCTTCCTTCTGCTCGGCCTTGCGCTCGCGGTCGGTGGTATCTGGCTGCTGGCGCTGGGAGGCTCCTGGTATTACCTGCTGGCCGGGCTGGGCATGACGGCGACCGGCGTGCTGCTCGCGCTGGGGCGGACGGTGGCCCTGTGGCTGTACGCGCTGGTGCTGCTGGCCAGCACGGTGTGGGCGGTGGTCGAGGTGCGGCTCGACTGGTGGCAACTGCTGCCGCGGCTGGACGTGTGGTTCGTGCTGGCGCTGTGGTTGTGGCTGCCGTTCGTCAACCGGCGGCTGGGCGCAGTCGACGCGGCGCACCGCGCGGTGCCCGATCGCTCGCTGCGCGGTGGGCGCTGGGCGATTGGCATCGCGGTGGCGATCGCGCTGGCGGTCGGCGGGGTCTCTCTGCTCCGCTCGCCGCACGACCATCCCGGCGAGATCGCCGCGGCTCGCATGAACGCCCGGGGCACCGCGCCGGCGCCTCTGACCGGGCCGGATGACTGGACCGCCTACGGCCATTCCGGCTACGGCGACCGCTATTCGCCGGCCGCGCAGATCACGCCACAGAACGTCGCCCAGCTGAAGGTGGCCTGGACCTTCCACACCGGCGATTTTCCCGGGCCGGGCGATCCCAAGGAGATCGCCAACGAGGTCACGCCGCTCAAGGCCAACGGCATGCTGTACCTGTGCACGCCGCACAACATCGTCATTGCGCTGGATCCGGACACCGGCCGCGAGATCTGGCGCTTCGATCCGAAGATCAACCGGAACGCGAAGGACTACCAGCACATGATCTGCCGGGGCGTGGCCTTCTACGACTCCGGTGCCTACGCCGCGCAGGCCGCCGCCCAGGGGTTGCCGGCCGACCGTGCCCTGGCGGCTGCGGCATCGGCACCGACGCCACCCGGTGCAGTCGCGCCTACCGCCATCAAGGTCGATACCTGTCCACGGCGCATCTTCGCGCCCACCGCCGACGCCACCATCGTGGCGATCAACGCCGACAGCGGCCAGCCGTGCCGCGATTTCGGCGACAACGGCGTGATCCACCTGTACAACGACCAGCCGGTCAAAAAGCCGGGTTTCCTCAACCCGACCTCGCCGCCGACGGTAACGCGCCATGTGCTGATCGCCAGCGCCAGCGTCACCGACAATGCCTCGACCAATGAGCCTTCCGGCGTGGTCCGCGGCTACGACATCGACACCGGTCGGCTACTGTGGAACTGGGACCCGTCCGAACCGCGCCAGACCCGGCCGCTGCCGCCGGGGCAGACCTACATCCGCAATTCGCCCAATGCCTGGAGCGTGTTCAGCGTCGATGAGAAGCTGGGCCTGGTCTACCTGCCGATGGGCAACCAGACGCCGGACATCTGGGGCGGCCGGCGCGATCCGAACGCCGAGAATTACAGCAGCTCGATCGTGGCGCTGGACATCGCCACCGGCAAGGTTCGCTGGGTCTACCAGACCGTGCACCACGACCTGTGGGACATGGACGTCGGCGGCCAGCCGACGCTGGTCGACCTGGACACGCCCAGCGGCAAGGTGCCTGCATTGGTCGCCTCGACCAAGCGTGGCGACATCTACGTGCTGGATCGCCGCGATGGTCACCTGCTGGTGCCGGCGCCCGAACGGCCGGTGCCACAGGGCGCAGCCCGGGGCGACCACGTGTCGCCGACGCAGCCGTTCTCCGCGCTCACCTTCCTGCCCGAGCGGAAACTGCGCGAGTCCGACATGTGGGGCACCACGCCCTACGACCAGCTGGTCTGCCGCATCACCTTCCGCAGGTATCGTTACGAAGGCATCTTCACGCCACCTTCGGTGGAGGGCTCGCTGATCTATCCGGGCGACTACGGCATCTTCGACTGGGGCGGCATCGCGATCGATCCGGTGCGCCAGGTGGCGATCCTCAATCCCAGCTACATGGCCTTCGTCTCCCGGCTGGTGCCGCGCGAGCAAGCGAAGGACGCACAGGGCGGCGGCAGCGAGCAGGGCCTGCAGCCGATGAAGGGCACCCCGTTCGCGGTCGACCTGCATCCTTTGCTGTCGCCCTTCGGAGTGCCGTGCCAGGCACCGCCATGGGGCTACCTTGCCGCGGTGGATCTCGGCACCATGAAGAAGGTCTGGATGCACAAGAACGGCACCATCGAAGACCAGGCGCCGTTCGGCATCCCGCTGCCGCTGGGCGTGCCCAGCCTGGGCGGGCCGATGGTCACGGCCGGCGGCGTGGCGTTCCTGAGCGGCACGCTGGACGATTACCTGCGCGCCTACGACGTGCGTACGGGCAAGAAGCTGTGGCAGGCACGCCTGCCGGCCGGTGGCCAGGCGACACCGATGACCTATGTGTCCCAGCGAACCGGACGCCAGTACGTGGTGGTGATGGCCGGTGGCCACCGGTCGCTGGGAACGAAGATGGGCGATTCGCTGGTCGCCTACGCGCTTCCCGGGCAGCCGGCCAGGTAGGTGGAAAGATGGCCGGCTGAAGCCCGCCGCCTCCTCAGCCCGGCATGTCCTCCCGTTCCATGCCCTTGGTCTCGCGCACCGCGAACACCACGAACAGCAGCGACACCCGTGCGAACGCGGCGTACAGGCCGTAGGCGAAGCGAAGTCCCGCCTCGGCCAGCGCGTCTCCTGCGTGCTCATCCGTTCTTCCCCGAAGATCCCAGAACAGGTGGTGCGAATCTGGCTGTCGCCGCCGTTGCCGTCCGGCTGAATACGTATGCAGGTCGCCGGTACAGCGCGACCGGCCGATGGTAAGGTTGGCGACGCCAGCCGTACCAGAGGTTTCACAGCAGTGAGCAAGGCCAAAGCGACGTCGATCGACATCGCCCACCTGGCGGGGGTTTCCCAGGCGACGGTGTCGCGCGCCCTGCGTGGCAGTCCGCTGGTCAGCGAGGAAACCCGCGAGCGCATCCGCGCCGCCGCCGAACAGCTGCGCTACAAGGTGGACAAGAACGCCTCCAACCTGCGGCTGCAGCATTCGGGCACGTTGGCGCTGCTCCTGTTCGAGGACCCGACCACCGATGGCTCGAACATCAACCCGTTCTTCCTCTCGATGCTGGGTTCGATCACCCGCGCCTGCGCGCACCAGGGCTACGACCTGCTGGTTTCCTTCCAGCAGTTCTCAACCGACTGGCACGCCGACTACGCCGACAGCAAGAAGGCCGACGGCATCATCCTGCTCGGCTACGGCGATTACCTGGCCTACCTCGACCGGCTGGAGAAGCTGGTGGCGATCGGCACGCGCTTCGTGCGCTGGGGTGCGGTGCTGCCCGATCAGCCGGGCGTGTCGGTCGGCTGCGACAACTTCAGCGGTGGCCAGGCCGTGGCGCGGCATTTCATCGAGCAGGGCTGCCACAGGATCGCCTTTTTGGGCGACGCCTCCAGCCACTACCCGGAGTTCTTCGAGCGTTATCGCGGCTATGCCGAGGCCCTGCAGCAGGCAGGGCTGGACGTGGACCAGACCCTGCAGGTGGACGCCGAGAGCACGCAGATGTGCGGCCATACGGCCATGTCCGAACTGCTCGGCCGCGGTGTGGCTTTCGATGCGGTGTTCGCCGCCAGCGACCTGATCGCCATCGGCGCCATGCGGGCGCTGGCGGAGCACGGCTACAAGGTGCCGGCGGAGGTCCCGGTCGCCGGTTTCGACGACATCCCCATGGCGCGCTTCGCCAGCCCGCCGCTCACCACCGTGCTGCAGGACACCCGCAGCGCCGGCGAGGTGCTGGTCGACAGCCTGCTCAGGATGATCCGCGGCGAACCGGCGCAGAGCATGATGCTGCCGGTGAAGCTGATGGTGCGGCAGTCGAGCGTAAGGCCCGCATAGCCAACGCGTTCTCCCACCAGCGTGCCGACCGGCTCTGCTCCCTCTGCCTTCCGCGGCGGGGGCGGGGTGAGGGGGCGGGGCTGGCGGAACACTACGGCCGTGGGGTCGCCGGAAACGCCCAGCGCAAGAACACAGGCAGCATCTTCGCCCACGACGCCTGCTGGTGATGCCCACCCGACAGCAGGAACACGGTCACGTCCGCATCCGTACCCGTGGTCGAGTAGCCAAGCTGGCGCAGGCCCCGCCGCTGCGCGCCATTGGCGTGCCAGCCATCGATCAGGTCCTTGAGGTCGTCGATCACATCGATGACGCCATCATGGTCGCGATCGTTGGTTTCCTCGGCCGTTCCGGCGGCGAACCAGAACCGCATGCCCTGGCGCTTGGGTCCGCGGTCCACCATCGCCTGCGCAAGCCGGCTGCGCTGTACCGCGTCCGCATCGCTGCGATCGCCGGCCAGCCAGAACGAAGGCGACATCGCGCCCACCTGGCCGAACACGTCCGGATACTGCCAGCCCAGGTTGAACGCATTGAGCGCGCCCAGCGACCAGCCCATCACCGTGCGCTGGCGGGCGTCGGCGCGTGTGCGGTAGTGCGCGTCGATGGTTGGTACCAGCGAGGTTGCCACCCAGGCGGAATAGTCCGCAGCACGCAGGCCGATGGCACCGATGCGCGACCCGCCGACCACGCTCTGCCCGCGCTGGCGGTCGGAAAGGCCGTAGCCACTGGCACGGTCTCGCAGCATGTCGATGGCGACGACGATGACGGGCTCGATGGCGTGTTCGCCATAGAGCTTCGCCAGCGTCGGCTGCAGTCCCACGGCCTGCATGTCCTGGCCGTCGTCGGCGTACAGCACGGGGTAACGGGCGGTCGAGTGACCATAGTCCGGCGGGAGGTACACCGTGACGTGGATGCGCTCGGGGGCGAAGGCAGGAGCGTCGAGCTCGAGCTTCTGTACCTGCGCCTGCAGCGCGCAGGGAAGCAGCAGGACCAGCGCGAACCAGCAGCGTGCCAGGGAGCGAACGCGGTGCGTCTCAGTCATCCGGATGGCTCTTGTCGCGCATCAGCCGGCTCAATGCGGTCACCAGGTCATCGCGGGTGGCCGGCGCGTCGAGCAGGTACACAGCCACGTCGTGCGGACCGACGCCCGCATCCAGCGCGCCGCCAGCCGGCACGTCGACGGCATCGCCGCCCAGTGCCGGCTGCCAATGGCCTGACTGCAGGTACTTCGTCACGTGGAACCGTGCCACCTTGTCGCCCTTGTTGAGCAGCACCAGCGCGATCTGGTGCGCGCCATCGTGCTGGTAGACGCGGTAGAACACGGCCTGGTCGCCGTCCAGGCGCTCGACGAGCATCAAGCCGCGCTGCAGCGCGGGCGTATGGGCGCGCAGCTGGGCGATGCGCCTGAGCTGGCGATAGATCGGACTTTCGGCCGCCGCGTCGATGCGCGCCTGGCCGTAATAGTTGCGGTTGCCCTCGTGCTCGGCACGGCCGCGCTCGAAGCCGGTCTCGGAGCCATAGTAGATCGCAGGGATGCCGCGCGCGGTGAACAGCCAGTTGTCGGCGTCGATGAAACCCGCATCGCTGGCATCCATGCGCGCCATGTCGTGGTTGTCGTAGAAGGTGACCAGCTCGTACGGGTTCGCGTACGGCCCGTTCGTCAGGTACAGCTTCGACAGCAGCAGCCGGTAGTCGCTGTGCGGATGTTCGAACACCGCCTTGATTGCCTGCTGCTGCGGAAAGTCGAGCAGGCTGATGCCGCCGCTCGATGGCCAGGTGTACTTGCCGATGTTGTCCGGGCTGTAGTCGAACGCCTCGCCGTACATGAAGAAGCCGGGGTGCTTCGCGCGGATGCGTGCGGAAAACTGGCGCCAGAATGTGGTCGACATGTGGCTGATCGTGTCGATGCGGAAGGCGTCCGCACCCTGGCCGATCCATTTCAGGTACGCGCCGGCGAAGTAGTCCAGGACCGCCGGGTTGGTTTCGTCGTTGTTGGACAGCTGCGCCAGGTCCTCGTATGCGTGGTAGAAGCGGTGTAGCGGGTTGTGGCGCGGGTCGAGCTGCCACGGTGGCAGGTTCTGCTCGTCGGCGACGAGCTTGCCGTGTTCGTCGAAGATCTGTCCGAACTGCGGCTGGCGTACCGGCATGGTGAAGGCCGGCGAGCCGTGGTTGAGCACGATGTCCTGCACCACCTTGAGCCCCGCCTTGTGCATGCCCGCGGTGAACTGCGCGAAGTCCAGGTCCTTGCTCGGCAGGTGTTCGTCGAGCCTGTAGAAGTTGATTCCCCAGTAGCCGTGGAAGCCGGTCTTGCCGCGGTCGGTGAATTTCGAGCCCCAGCTCACCGGGTCGCCGCCGGTGAATGCCTGGTCGGGGTTGTCCACGATCGGCGTGATCCACACCGCGCCGAAGCCCATGCCGTGGATGTAGCCGGCGTTGTCGAGCACGCCCTTGAAGTCGCCGCCCAGGTAGCCGATGTTGGCGCTCTGGCCCTTGGGCGCGCCGGATACCGGAATATCGAAGGTGGGATGCGCGCCGCCCTGGTCGCGATGGTCGTTGGAGCGATCGCCGTTGACGAAGCGGTCGGTCATCACGAAGTAGATGGCGTTGGAGGCGAAAGGCGCGTCCGTGCCGTAGAAATCGTGCGCGGGCGTGGCGGCGTGCGCGGTGCCGAGACCGAGGGCCACCACCAGGCAGGTCGTGCGGATCGTGAGCTTCATGCTGCGTCCTTGAAATCGGTGTGCTTGCGGGCTAAGCGGCCTGCATCGCGGGCGTGGCATCTGGCTCGCGCACGCGCAGCGTGCACAGGCCGGCGATGAGCAGGCTCGCGCCGCCGAGCGCCAGCGCCCAGACCGGCTGGCCATGGAAGAAGGTCTTCAGCAGCAGGCCCAGTACGCTGGCGGCGAGCAGCTGCGGGATGACGATGAAGAAATTGAAGATGCCCATGTAGACGCCCATCTTCGCCGCCGGCAGGTTGTCCGACAGCAGCGCGTAGGGCAGCGACAGGATCGAGGCCCAGGCGAAACCCACGCCGACCATCGAGGCGACCAGCCAGCGCGCGTCGTGCAGCACCACGAACGACAGCAGGCCGGCGCCGCCCAGGAACAGGTTCACCAGGTGGCTGATGCGCAGGCCCCAGCGGCGCACCATCCAGGGGATCAGCACGGCCGCCGGCACCGCCACGCCGTTGTACACGGCGAACAGCACGCCGGCCCAGTTGGCCCCTTCGTTGTAGGCCGCCGTGCTGGTGTCGGTGCTGCCGAAGAAGCTCTGCGCCACGCCCTGGGTGGTGTAGATCCACATGGCGAACAGGGCGAACCAGGAGAAGAACTGCACCCAGGCCAGCCGCCGCATCGGGCCGGGCATGGCGTAGAGGTCGCTCATCACCTGCTGCACCATGCCATGGCCCCGCGCGAACGCCAGCCAGACGAACAACACGCCGAACACGGCCAGGCCGCCGCCGAGCAGGTAGAGCTCCTTTTCCAACCCGAAGTGGGCGATCGCAAACAGCAGCGCCACGCCCAGCCCCAGCAGCGTCGCGCCGAAGCGCCAGGCACGCGAGGTGTCCGCAGGCGTTCCGGCCGGAGCGTCGTCGGCCTGTTCGCGCAGTTGCTGCGGCGGGTACTCGGGGCTTGTGACGATGGTCCACAGCACCGCGCCAAGCAACACCAGGGCGCCGGCGTAAAAGGCGTACTTCACCGTGTCGGGCACGCCACCGGCGGGCGCCACGTTGGCGACGCCGAGCCTGGCCAGCAGCCAGGGCAGGGCGGAGGCGACCACCGCGCCGACGCCGATGAAGAAACTCTGCATTGCATAGCCGAGCGGCCGCTGGCGTGGCGGCAGCTGGTCGCCAACGAAGGCGCGGAAGGGTTCCATCGAGATGTTGATCGAGGCATCCATGATCCACAGCAGCCCGGCGGCGATCCAAAGCGCGGGCGCGTTGGGCATCCACAGCAGGGCCAGTGTGGTCAGCACCGCGCCGACCAGGAAATAGGGCCGGCGACGGCCCAACCGGTTCCAGGTGTGGTCGGACAGGTGGCCGATGATCGGCTGCACGATCAGCCCGGTCAGCGGCGCGGCGATCCACAGCACCGGGATGTCGGCCACATCCGCGCCCAGCGTCTGGAAGATGCGGCTGACGTTGGCGTTCTGCAGCGCGAATCCGAACTGGATCCCCAGGAAGCCGAAACACATGTTCCAGATCTGCCAGAAGGACAGGTTGGGTTTGTTGCTCATCCAGGAGTTCCGTCGACAGTGGTCGCCTGCAGGAGCGCCCTTGGGCGCGCAGGCCAGGCCCGGCTCGCGCCCGGTGCGCTCATGCAGGTGATGGATTGTTCAAAGCGGCGATATCAGCAGCTCGCCGACGTCGGCCTCGTTCAGCGGGCCTGCCGCGCCACCCGCGCCGCCGGTGTAGTGGGCGTTGTGGCGCAGATAGCTCATGTTGAAACCATCTTCGAGATGGAAGTGGCAGCGCGCGCCGGCCGTGGCGGTGAAGTCGCCCCAGGTCGATTGCTGGCGGCCGTCGCTGTGTGGCATCGCCAGTGGCAGCCTTTGCGGCGCACCCTCACCACAATCGATCACCAGCCACTTTACCGCGGCGGTGATGCCGGTGTTGATCGGGCCATGCGGGTTGGTGTAGCCGAGCATGACGCGGTAACGGCCGGACGCGGGCGCAGTCCAGCTGCGCGGCCAGGCGCCCGCGACCCGGCTCTTGCCGCCGGGGCATGCTTCGGGGCTGGGCAGCGACTCGACGCCGTGGCTGTCGATGTGCGTCACGCGGAAGCATGGGAGGGCTGACGTGCGCGCGATCGCCGCGCTGCCGTCGATCGCGCCGTGGCGGCGTCCATTGACGTAGAGCACGCCCTTGCCTGGGCTGTGCACGCGCCATTGGTCGCCGTCGGCCTCGACGGTGGGCGCGGGCGGCGTCGCGGGCGCGTACAGCGGCGCGTCGGTGCGCAGCGGGCGCCCGGGGACCTCGATGGCCTTGAGGTTCACCACCGTGTGGTTGCCCTCCTGCCGTATCGTGCCGGCGACCAGCAGGTTGCCCTCCAATCGGGCGGGACGGCGCAGCGTGATCCGGCGATCGTGCAACTGCAGGTCGATGTGGTCCGCATCGCCGAACAGGGCCGGTACCAGCGAGACCGGCAGCTTGGGTTCGACCCGGCCATCGCCGGTCAGGCCGAACACGCCTTCGATCGCGACGTCGAGGAAACCGGCCACCGACCACAGCTGGCGCGGCGAATTGACCACCGGGCCGCTGAGCGCACCGTCGTCGACGTGCACCGCCTGGGTCAGCAGCTCGTAGTTTTCCATGTTGGAGCCGGCCAGCGCGGCGCCGCGGATGACCGAGCGGATCTCGTGCGCGATGCGCGCGGGGTCATCCACGGCGCGCGCCGCGCGTAGCGCATAGGCGCTGACGAACGGCCAGATCGCGCGGTTGTGGTAGATCGGCTGGTCGGCACGCTCGGGCCAGATCACCGGGCTGCCGGCGGGCCAGGTGGGGTAGTGCGAGAGGGCCTCTCTTGCGCGCGCCCTATCGGCCACGCCGCTGGTGATCGCCAGCGATGTGCCGAGCAGGTCGTAGGCCTCCACCGGCAGGCCGTCGCCGCCGATGTAGCTCATGTAGAGGCCGCGGTCGGCGCGCCAGAAGTGCTGGTTGATCGCCGTCTTGAGGGCCGCGGCCTGGGCGCGGTAGGCGGCCGCGTCGGAATCGCCGTGCTTGTCCGCCAGCGTGGCGGCCATCTGCAACGCCTGGTAATGAAGCACGTTGGTGGAAAGCGCAAAGGACTGCGCGATGAAGCGCACGTTGTCCGCCGTCCACGCCGGGTAGGTCTGCTCGCGCCAGTCGAGGAACGAGGTTTCGCCGCGGTAGAGTCCGAGTGCCGGATCGAAGGCGTACTGCCGATCCTGTGCCAGCGTATCGGTCAGCGCCTGGCGCACCTTGGCGGCGAAGCCGGCATCGTCCAGCAGATGGCGTGCGCCCAGGAACCACACGATGCGGTCGGTGCTGATCGGCCAGCTGCCGCCCGAGCCGGTGTCCTGCATCACGTACAGGCCCTGCGGCGCAGATGGCACGCGCACCTCGGACAGCTTGAACTCCAGTCCGTTGCGGGAGCGTGCGGGATCGAACCGCCAAAGCCCCAGGTCGATCGCGTAGGAGAGGTCCCGCGTCCACACATAGGGCCACTTCTGGCCGGTCTCGAAGCACAGGCAGGGGATGGGTTCGCCGTGATCGAAGGCGCCGTCGCGGATGGCTTCGACCGAATCCTGCTTCAGGTCGTCCTGTGCCATCGCGTAGAGGCCATCGAAGAGCGCGCTGGCGGTCGCCGCCCCGAGCGGCGACGCGGGGATGACGCGCTGGCCGGAAGACCCCTTCAGGCGGTAGGCGCCACCAGCGTCGCGCTGCATGGACACGTGCGTGCCGCGCCAGTCCAGGCCATTGCGCCATGCCGCGTCGGGCAGGTCCGGGGTGGTCGCCATCGAGGCCATCAGCAACAGGCTCAGCATGCGCGCGTCAACTCCTCATTGCGCCAGGATGGCGCCGTAGTGGCCGTTCACGCTCAGCGTGACCTGGCCATTCTGCACCGTGTACGAGGTGCCGGAGATCTGGTCCACCAGGCGGCTGCCGTTGGTCACGCTCAGCTGCCACACCGGGACGGCGACCGTATGCGTGACCGAATCGTCGTTGAGCACCACCGCGAGGCGGTTGGCCGCATCGAACCGGCCGTAGGCGTACAGCTTCGAGGCATCGTCGGTGAGCAGCGTCATGAACGAGCCGGTGCGCAAGGCGGGGTAGGCGTTGCGGATGGCGATCAGCCTGCTCGCCAGCGCCACCGCGCTGTTGGTGGAGGTGCCCACGGTCCAGTCGAAGGTGCGACGGTTGTCCGGGTCGGCGCCGCCCTGCATGCCGTACTCGTCGCCGTAGTAGATGGTCGGGGTGCCGACGTAGGTCATCTGGAAGATCAGCGCGAGGTAGGTCTTCCAGATGTCGCCGCCGGCGCGGGTACCGAAGCGCGTCGTGTCGTGGCTGCCCAGCGCGTTGCTCATGGTCTGCTGGACGTTGGTGGGGTAGTGGGCGCGGGTGCCGCGCAGCCAGCTGTCGAACTGGCTGGCGGGAATCGAGGCGGCGCCGTTGCCGTAGTCGTGGCCGGTGATCCACTCCGAAACCGGCTGCATGAAGCCGTCGTAGTTCATCGCGCCGTCCCATTCCTCGCCGTTGTCGGTCCAGGGGCCGGCGTTGCCCCAGAACTCGCCCAGGATCTCGGCATCGGGATTGGCCGATTTCACCGCGGTGCGCAGCTCGGCCATGATCTGGTGGTTGGTCGCGTCCGAGCCGTCGCCGCCGTTGGCGTCGAGGTACTGCGCCGCGTCCAGGCGCCAGCCGTCGATCGAATACGGTGCCTTGAGGTACGTCTTCACCACCGAGGTGGCGCTGCCGTAGATCGCGCTGCGCACGGCCGAGCCGCTGGAGCCGTAGTTGAGCTTGGGCATGCTGGCGATGCCGAAGAAGCCCGAGTAGCTGTTCGGCCAGGACTGGAACGTATACCAGCTGTAGTAGCTGCTCGACTGCGACTCGTACGCACCGGTCACGCTCGACCAGTGGTAGCGGTCGAACCAGGCCTCGGTGTCGCCGGTGTGGTTGAACACGCCATCCAGGATCACGTAGCCGCGCGGACCGTTGCTGCTGCTGTGCATGTCGCCGATCAGCGCCTGCAGCGTGGTGTTGGTGCCGAAGGCGGGGTCGACCTTCAGGTAGTCCTCGGTGTCGTACTTGTGGTTGGTCGGCGACAGGAAGATCGGATTGAGATAGAGGATATCGGCGCCAAGCGTGCCCTTGATGTAGCCGAGCTTCTGGTCGACGCCGGCCAGGTCGCCCCCGAAGAACACCGCGCTGTTGCAGCCGCCGGCGTTGGACGTCACGCTCGCGCCCCAGGCGTGCTTCTCCGTGGCGCAGCCGGCGTAGCTGTACTGGCCGTTGGTGACGTCGTTGGCGGTGTTGCCGTTGTAGAAGCGGTCGGGGAAGACCTGGTAGATGACGCCGTTCTTCATCCATGCCGGCGTGGTGAAACCCGGCACGACGAAGAAGTCGCCGGAGGAAGGTTCGGACGAGGTGATGCCCGCGGCGTTGAGCCAGGCGGTGGCGCTGCCGTCGTTGACCTGGAAGCGGTAGTACTTCTCCGCGGCGCTGGCCGGCACCGTACCCTTCCAGAAGTCGAAGTTGCCGGTGGCGTCATTGGCCGACCAGTTCATCGCCACCCAGTGGAACTGGCCGTCGGCGCTGTCGTAGTACTTGATGTTGGCGCTGGTGATGTCGCCCTTGAAGGTGCGCAGGGTCAGCGTGACCGCCTGGGTGGCGGTCGGCTCGACGTGGTTGTCGTAGAGCGGCCCCTGATCGTGGAACAGGCCGCTCCATTCGACGTTGTTGTCGTTGCTGGCTGCCAGCAGGGCGGTCGAGGGCAGGGCGTACAGCGCCAGGGCCGCCAGGACGGTGGCGGTGGCCGTCCAGCGGCGGATCGTCCGTTCCTCGTTGCGCATGCCACGGTCCTCCCAGGCGGTGAACATGATCGGCGTCCGGCTCGCCCCGCCCGCATTCCCGCAGAAGTGGAGTGCTTACGGTGCGGGCCGGACGGCCAAACCTTGCGGCTTACTTTTTCACGTCGAGCGTGATGGTTTGGGCGTGGCCGGCGGCCACGCGCACCCAGGTCACCGGGCCGAAGCGGTCCTCGCCGGTCGCCCAGCCGTCGTCGCCGGAAGCGCGCAAGGCATCGACACTGGCGAAGGCCTCCAATGCGCGGCCGTTGCTGCGCACGGCCGCGGCCGATGGCCCGTGAAACTTCAGCAGCCACGACTCGAGCGCCGGCTTGTAGCTGCCCTGCGGTGCGGCGATGGCCATACTCACGCTCTCGCCGTGTGCCTGCATCCGCATCGACTGCAGGAAGTATTCGCCCTGCTCGTAGCCGTAGGTCTTGCCGTCGTCGTCGTAGTAGTCGAACTGGCTGCCATCGGCGGCGGGGAAAAGTTCCACCTGCAGCTCGGTGAGCGGGCGCTGGCCGACGTAATCCATCGGCGGCGCCATCGGGATGATCGCGCCCGCGCGCACGTACAGTGGGATGTCGCTCCAGTGCGTGGCGTCGGCCTGGTGCTCGATGGTGCGGCCGCCGTCGTAGTGCTTGCCGGTGAACCAGTCGATCCACTCGCCGGCGGGCAGGTAAACCGGCTTGACCATCTGGCCCTGCTCGACCACCGGTGAAACCAGCAGGCTATCGCCGAACAGCCAGGCGTCATAGTCGTTGCGCAGGTTCGGGTCGCTTGGCCAGTCGAACAGCAGCGGGCGGACCAGGCCGATACCGGTGGCGTGGCGCTGGTGCTCGTAGCTGTAGATGTAGGGGATCAGCGACTGGCGCAGGCGAATCGCGGCGGTGGCCGCTTTCTCGGCATCCGCGCCATACACCCACGGCTGCCGATGCTGGCCGAGCTCGCCGTGCACGCGGAACACCGGCGTGAACGCGCCGAACTGGATCCAGCGCGCGTAGTTCTCCGGCGTCGGCGTGCCACCCTTGAAGCCGCCGCCGTCCATGCCCCACTGCATGGCGCCGACGTTGATCGCGCTCAACATGCGCTGGCGCTGGCCGGCCATGGAAGCGAAGCCGGTGCGGATGTCGCCGGACCAGAGGCCATAGGCGTAGCGCTGTGCGCCCAGGTAGAAGTTGCGGTTGAGCGACCACACGCGCAGGTCGGAAATGGCGCGCTGGCCGTCGTAGAGCGCGCGCTGCATGTCCATGTGCTGCAGGTCGACGGCGACGTCGTCGGCCTCGTCGTTCCACCAGCCCACGATGCCGGTCTGGAACGAGTGCTTCAGCGCCGCGTTGAAAAACCAGGCGCGCGCGGCCGGGTCGGCGAAGTCGAGTTCGCGCACGGTCTTGCCGGAAAAATAGTCCGGCGCCGGATCGCTCTGCGCGAGCCAGTAGCCGTGTTCGGTGGCCTCGCGGCCTTCGACCGTATCCACGTGGATGCGCGGCTTCATGATGCCGGTCAGGTGCACGCCCTGCGCATCGAGCAGGGACTTGAGCTTGCCGCTGTCCCCGTCGGGGAACTTGTGCTCGTTCCAGCGGAACTCGCCGTAGTTGTCTTCGCCCCAGGCCTTCCAGTCGAAGTCGAGGGTGAAGTTGTCCAGCGGGATGTGGCGCTCTCGGTAGCCGTGGACGATGTCCAGCAACTCCTTCTCGTCGATGCCCCACTGGCTATTGGTGAAACCCATCGCCCATTTCGGAAACAGCGGGCTGCGGCCGCTGACCTGCGCCAGCGCGCCGAAGATCGCGTGCGGCTCGCCGAGGAACACGTAATAGTCCAGGCCGCCGTCGAACATGCGTGCGTCGATGCGAGTGTCGCCCAGCGCGATCTGTCCGCCGACGCCGTCGATCAGCACGCCGTAGCCGGCGGTACTCCACACGAACGGCGCGCCCGCGTGGCCCTGCTCGCCGGCGGTGACCGGGCGGTAGCCGTTGCGCAGCAGGCCGGCGGTGGCCGGCTCGGTGGCGTCGAAGCCGCCGATGCCATACTTGGGCTCGCCCTTGGCATGGATCAGGCTCAGCCGTCCGTGGCCCAGCAAGGGCAGGGCGAACTGGCGCAGCAGCGGCGGCTGGCCCGGCACGCCGATGCGGAGTTCGCCGTGCTGTTTGTCCCATACCGCGTCGAGTTGCGCCGAGTGCAGCCGTGCGCCGTGGGCGTCCTGGGAAACATCTGCGCTGGGATGGGTCGAGGCCTGCAGCGCCGGATCGATCACGATCGTCGGCAACGGCGCGTGGCCGGCCTTGCGGAACTGGACGTGCAACGTGCCGGGCGCGGCCAGTTCGACGCGGAGCGTGTCGGCGCCGAGCGGGATGTCGAACCCCGGCGCGGCCGGCGCGATGGAAGCGGACTTGGCCGGCGCAGCGTGCGCCCGGGCCAGGGAAAGCGATGCAGCAGCGGAAGAGGGGGACACCAGCAGTACTCCGACAACGAACCACGTGATCGGCCCGGTTGACGCGCGCTTGAGCTTTGTGAAGAGCGCGTGCAGGCGACCGGAGCCGGGCCCATGGTAGGGCTCATCGCGCGCGTCGCGACACCCGTGTGCATACGTATTCATTCGTGACATGGCGCGGTTTTCCGATGGTGCGGTGCACGATGGGTCAGTGCGGAGGGAAGGACGAAAAACGGACTCGGCCGTACGCTTTCCGGATGCTGCTTTGACGATTCCCATACCTTCGCCGGCGTCATGGCTGGTCCGGGAAATGCATCGGTGTCTTCACTGCAGCACCACCGAAGCGTAGGCAGGAAGTTGCAACTGGCCGGCAGCGACCCGGCCGCCGGGATCGCTGGCAAGGCGAACCTGGCGGAAGCGTGCGAGCGGACCGCCCAGTTTCAGCGTTTGCGGCTTGCGCGAGAGGTTGTGCACGACCAGCACGTCGTGGCCGGCATCGGTCAGTTCCCATGTGGCAAGGCGCCGGTTGGGAACATCCGGCACATGGAGGACGCCGTCGCGCAGCACCGGCAGCTCCCGGCGCCAGTCGATTAGCATGCGATAGCGGGCGAGCAGCGAATGCGCATCGCCCTCTTCGGCGTCCGCCGACACGTCCGGCCCGTCGCCGGCGCTGAAGCGCTTCCAGCGACTTTCGCCTGGGCCGTGCGGATCGCGGTGCCAGCGCATCGGCTCGCGCAGGTCCGGGTCGGGTTTGCGGCCCCGCATGCCCAGTTCCTCGCCGTAGTAGATGAACGGCCGGCCGGGCAAAGTGAGCAGCATCGCCGCGGCCGTGCGCATGTGCTGCGCGTTGCCATCGAGCTGGCTCATCACCCGTTCCTGGTCGTGGTTGGACAGGAAGGGCGCATCCTGGCCCGCGGGAATCTCGGCGGCGACGCGCTTGAGCAGTTCGACGAGCTTGCCGCTGCGTTCGTTGCGCGCGCTTTCGACCAGCTGTGCGGCGAGCGGGAAATCGAACACCGCGTTGAGTGGGCCGTACCAGGGGGCAAGCTGTTTGGGTTCGTCGCGGGTCACTTCGCCGACCAGGTATACGTCCGGGCGCGCGGCTTTCATCGCGCCGTGGAATGCACTCCACCAGGCGAGGTTCCGGTGCAGCATCGCGGGGTCATCGGCGGTGGCGGCGAAATCGTCATAGATGTGGCGGGCGGCATCGAGACGGAAGCCATCCACGCCCTGGGCCAGCCAGTAGCGGCCAATGGCGATGATTTCCTTGCGCACGGCCGGCGTGTCGAAATCCAGGTCCGGCATGCCGCTGGTGAAAATACCCAGGTAGTGCTGCTTGCCCAGCGCGTGCCAGGCCTGACCGCCGGTGGCGCTCCTTGCATCGAGATCGGTGCCGGGGCCGGCCCAGCTGTACCAGGCGTGGTGCGGGTCGGCCGGATAAGGTGCGGCGAGGAACCACGGATGGCGATCGCTGGTGTGATTGACGACCAGGTCCATGATCACGCGGATGCCGCGCGCGTGCGCCGCCTCCAGCAAGCGGTGCAAATCGGCCAGCGTGCCGTATTGGGGATTGACCGCCCGGTAGTCGGTGACGTCGTAGCCGTGGTAGCTGGGCGAGGGATTGATCGGCATCAGCCAGATGCCGTCGACGCCGAGCGACTTGAGGTAGTCGAGTTTTTCGGTGACGCCGTTCAGATCGCCGATGCCGTCGCCGTCGGTGTCGTACCAGGCGCGCACGAAGATCTCGTACCAGACGCCGCTGCGGGATGGGGCGGACGCCGGCGTGTTGGCGTGCCCCTCCGGGGAGCGGTAGTCGCTTGCCGCAAAGCCGACGCCGGGTGGCAGTGCGGCAAGCAGCGCCGCGGCGAGCATCGCCAGCCAGCGCAGGCCCATCAGGCGGCCACCACCGTGTCGCCGGCGGCGCAATGCCGGGCGATGAACTGCGCGTGTTCCGGCATGCTGCCGACGGCGCGATCGAGCAGCGTGCGGATGTGGGAAAGGAACTCGTCCAGCTGCGCCTGCGGCAGCGCGCCGGCCAGCGGGTGATGGCCGTCCGGTTCGATGCCCTGGCCCAGCATCACCTGCAGCCACGCGGGCTCGGCGAACAGTTCGTCGCCATCGCGCACGATGCGGCCGCCGCTGCGGAACAAGGCCAGCTTGCGCTCGAGCGGCTCGGGCATCGCGATGTGCGCACAGTGCTGCCAGAAAGGAGTGTCGCGGCGCTCGATGGCGCGGTAATGCAGGATCAGGAAGTCGCGAATGCGCTCGTACTCGAAGCGCGTCTGGCGGTTGTACTCGGCCACCAGCGCGGTGTCGCAGTGGCGGTCGGGGAACAGGGAGAGCAGCCGCTGCACACCTGACTGGATCAAGTGGATGCTGGTCGATTCGAGCGGTTCCATGAAGCCGGCGGCCAGGCCCAGCGCCACGCAGTTGCGGTTCCAGCTCTGCCGGCGCATGCCACTGGTAAAGCGCAGCAGCCGCGGTTGCTCCAGCAGCTCACCCTCGATGTTTTCGACGAGCAGGGCGGCTGCTTCGTCGTCGCCGGTGAACTGGCTGCAATAGACGTGGCCGTTGCCGCTGCGGTGCTGCAGCGGGATGCGCCATTGCCAGCCGGCCGGTCGCGCGTTGGCCTGGGTGAACGGGCGCAGCGGCTCTACGCGGCTGCTCGGCGCGACCACCGCGCGGTCGCACGGCAGCCAATGGCGCCAGTCTTCGTAGCCGGTCTTGAGCGCGTCCTCGATGAGCAGGCCACGAAAGCCGGAGCAGTCGACGAACAGGTCGCCGGCGATGGTTTCGCCGCTCGCCAGTTGCACCGATTCGATGAAGCCGTCGGCCGCGCGCAGGTCGACCTTGATGACCTTGCCTTCGGTGCGCTGCACACCCTGCGCCGCATGCTGGCGCAGGTAGCGGGCGTAGCGTCCGGCGTCGAGGTGGTAGGCCCAGCGCAAGCCCGCGAGCGGGGTGCCATCGATCCGTTCCATGCGCGCGAAGCGATGGGCGGCGATGGCACGCGCGTTGAGCGAGTACGCCCACAGGTCGGGCGCGGCCGGATCCCGCTGGCTGCGCAGCCAGTACGGGTGGAACGGCAGCAGGCCCAGCGGCAGCCCGATGTCGCCGAAGGCATGCAGGTAGGACTGGCCAATACGATGCCAGTCGTTGAACTGGATGCCGAGCTTGATCGTGCCCTGCACGGAACGGAGCAGGTCGTCCTCGTCCAGGCCGAGGAAGCCGTTGACCAGGCGGATCGAGGGAATGGTGGATTCACCCACGCCGACCGTGCCGATTTCGTCTGATTCGATCAGCCGGATGTGCACCTGATCGCCCAGCGCGCGAGAGAGCAGGGCAGCGGTCATCCAGCCGGCGGTACCGCCACCGACGATCACGATGTCACGCACGCGCGTGTCGCTGTCTTCGCCCATGCGCTAGCTCCTGTCGTGGCCCGCCGACGGCGCGGGCGTGAAAACAAAAATGCCCCGCCGGAATCCGCTCGGCGGGGCACACGGGGAGAACGTGAACCGGTCAGTACCTCACTGGAACTTGTACGACACGGCGACGTCGTAGCGCCGGCCGTAGCTTTCCCAGGTCAGCACCTGCCGCGGGTCGTTGTTCTGGTAGGTGACGAAGGACTTGTTGGACAGGTTGGATCCCTGCGCGATCAGGGTCAGGCCCTTGAAGGCGCCGCTCCCGAAGGTGTAGCTCACCTGTGCGTCGTAGGTGCTGCCGCCCTTGATCGTCTGCTCGATGCGCGAGGCGCTGATGCCCGACACCTCGCCAAGGAAGCTGGAGCGGTAGTCGTCGCTGACGCGGGCCTCGAAGCCCTGGTGCTGGTAGTACAGCGTGGCGTTGGCGACCCACTTGGACAGGCCAGGCACCGTGAGCGGCTCGGGATTGCCGGCGTACACCACCGAACTCTTGGTGCGATTGCCGGTGAGGATCATGCCGAAGCCATCGAGCGGTTGCGCGATCACGTTGAACGGCAGGTTCAACGTCAGCTGTGCGCCCTTGACGTAGCCACGGCCATCGTTCTCCGGACCGGTGTTGGTGCCCAGCGTGGTGCCGAGCTGGGACAACTGGGCCGGCGTCAGGCCGAACGGCAGGTAGGCGCTGAAGTCGTACAGTTCAGCACGGTTCGGGTTGATGTAGTCCTTCAGTTTGATGAAGTAGCCCGACACCGAGAAGTAGCCGCCGCCACCGCTGCGGCACAGATCGGAGTTCTTCTGGTCGGCGTTGTTGCACTCGAAGCCGTTGCCGCCGGAGAAGTAATGCTCATAGCTGACGTTGTAGTTGTCCGCCATGGTCGGCTTGAGCGTGGGATTGCCATGCTTGGCGCTGAAATACGACTGGTTCGGGTCGGTCACCGTGAGGTTGTTGACGTTGCCGGTCACCGCGACGCTTGCGTTCATCTGGTCCATGCGAGCCCGGGCCAGGGTGCGCGCCGCGCTGACGCGCAGGTCGTCGTTGTCGCCGAAGCCGAAGATCAGGTTGGCGCTGGGCAGGTACTTGTTGTAGCTGGTGCTGCCGCTTACCGGAACCAGATCCACTGCATTGCCGCTGGACGGGGTTCCCGGCAGGGCCTGTTCGCCGCTGGCGGTCTGCGAGGTGTGCTGCGCCTGCACGCCGACGTTGCCGCGCAGGCTGACACCGCCCAGATAGGTGTCCAGGTTGAGTTGCACGTAAGGCGTGAGCACCTTTTCGCGCACCTTCCAGTTCGGCGGCAGGTCCAGCGACGAGCCGAAGGTGGGCACGGCCACCAGGGTGCCGCTGGCGATCAGGTCGAACGGGTTGTAGCAGAGCTGCTGGCCCACGCCCGCCCACGACAGCGGATCGCAGGTGTTACCGGTGAACGGTGCGGTCTCGACCGCATTGCCACCGCTGATGGTCCCGCCGCCCAACGTCAGGAAGTCCTGATCGATGTGGTAGGTCTTGTTGCGCGTGCTGTGCGCCACGCCGAACTCGATGCTGGAGAACGGGCCGCTGCCGAAGCTGCGTTCCACCGCCAGGCGCAGGTTGGCGAGGTAGTCGACGGTATGCGGTGCGTTGATGAAGCCCGCCTGCACCACGTCGTTGCCGCCGCCCCAGCCCTGCGGGTCGGTCAGCACCACACCCTGGGTGTAGTCCAGCGAGGGGCTGAAGTAGGTGAGGCCGTTGCTGTGCTGGTCGAAGCCGATGGTGTCGGTGGCGCCGTTGGCCGTAGTGAAGCCGGTACCGGAGTAGCTCTCCAGGTTGATGTCGCGGCGGGTGGCGCGCGAGTAGTTGCCGTCGAGGTCGACCGACCAGTCCTCGTTGATGGTGAACTTGTTGTCCCAGTTGAGGTTGTAGACCCGGGCACTGGTGCTGTTGAAGTCGTTGCGGATGACCGGCTTGACGTTGGTGTAGGTGCCGCTGTCGTCGAAGCCGTTCTGCACCACGCTGCCGGGCTGCAGCTGCGCGGAGCTGTAGAACAGCGGGAACTCCATGCCCTTGGCCTGCTGCACTTCCTTGAAGTTGTCGTAGGTCAGGTCGATGGTGCCGGTGTAGTGCTCGTTCGGCTGCCACTGCACGGTGGCGAGCACGCCGCGGCGCTTCATCGAGTCGGAGATGCCGTAGTTCTTCGAGCCGCCGATGGCCAGGTTGCCATCGGCGTCGGTGGCATAGCCCCACGGCCCTTCGTGCTGGATCTGGGAGGGGTTGTTTTCCAGGTCCACGCCCAGGGTCACGCCCAGGGTGTGGTCGGCGAACTGGTGCACCCAGACGCCGTTGAGGTTGTAACCCTTGTCGCTGACGTTCGGGCCGTCGGCGAGCTGGCCCATGCCGTCCCAGATGTAATGCGCATTCACCGCCGCTTCGGGGCCGCTCTTCTCGAGCGGGCGGATGGTATGCATGTCCACCGTGCCGGCCAGGCCCTGGCCGATCAGGTCGGCAGACGGCGACATGTGCACGACCACGTTGTCGAACCAGCTCGACGGGTACTGGTCGAACTGCACGTCGCGGTTGTTGGAGGTGGACACCTGCTGGCCGCCGTTGACCAGCGCGGTGGATAGATCGGGACCCAGGCCATGGATGGTCAGCACCTGCGGGCGACCGCTCACGGTCTGCACCGCCAGGCCGGGCAGGCGGCCCAGCGAGTCGGCGATGGAGACGCCAGGCAGCTTGCCGACCTGCTCGGCCGAGACGGCTTCGACGATGCCGTTGGCGTTGCGCTTGAGCGCCGTGGAGTTCTCGATGCTGCTGACGAAGCCGCTGACTTCGACTGCCTGCAGCGTCTTGGTCTTGCCCTGGCGGGTCTTCTGATTGGTCTTGCCGTTGTCGGCCTGGTCTGCAGACTGGTTCTGTGCCTGGTCCTGCGCCGGGGCGAGGCCCTGGGCCGTGACGGGCGCGGTCGCGGCGGCTGCCGTCGAGCAAAGCCCGAAGCATGCCGTGGCGATCGCGACCGCAAGAAGGTTGCGTTCTGGTTGTTTCATTCTCCCCTCCGGAAAAACCGCTGAATGGTTGCAAGTCTCTTTGTCGGCGGATCGCGCTCGCAGTCGATCGCCACGTCTGGCAGCGTTATTAAGACGTGGTCCGATCATAAAGACGTTGTTTTGGGCGCAGCGCAGGAGTGCATACGTATTCATGGCGAGCGCGCATGGGCGCGCACCGCACTGCAGCAAGCTGAGTGCGATGCCTGGCCGATCGGTTCGTTGGCATGCACGGAGTGCGTGGTGGCAAAGGGTGCTGGCGCCCGAGGCACGCCCTGCGCTGGATCGCCTACCAGCGTGCAGTGCGCCTGCGATGCTGCAGACCAGCACGAATGAATACGTTTGCACTGCCGAGGCCGGTCTCGCGGCCAACCTTTAAGCTGCCGGCAACCCACGCCGGATATGCCTTGCGCTTTCCGCGTAAAACGTTGCGAGATACGCGAATGAGTGATGCACCCTGGTGGCGAGGCGCCGTCACCTATCAGATCTATCCGCGCAGTTTTCTGGATACCAATGGCGACGGCGTGGGCGATCTGCCGGGCATCATCGAGAAGCTCGACTACGTGGCGAGCCTCGGCGTCGATGCGATCTGGATATCCCCGTTCTTCAAGTCGCCGATGGCCGACTACGGCTACGACATCGCCGACTATCGCGACGTCGATCCGCTGTTCGGAACGCTTGAGGACTTCGACCGCCTGCTTGCCAAGGCGCACGGCCTGGGCATCCGCGTGATGATCGACCAGGTGCTCAGCCACACCTCGGTGGAGCACGCCTGGTTCCAGGAGAGCCGTGCCAGCCGCGACAACCCCAAGGCCGACTGGTACGTGTGGGCCGATGCGAAGGAGGACGGCACGCCGCCGAACAACTGGCTGTCAATCTTCGGCGGTGGCGCCTGGCAGTGGGAACCGCGGCGCGGCCAGTACTACCTGCACAACTTCCTGGCCTCGCAACCGGACCTCAACTTCCACAACCCGCAGGTGCGCGCGGCGATCCTGGATTGCGTGCACTTCTGGCTGAAGCGCGGCGTCGACGGCCTGCGCCTGGACGCGATCAACTTCTGCTTCCATGACGCGCAACTGCGCGACAACCCCCCCAAGCCCAAGGAGCAACGCACCGGCCGCGGCTTCAGCCCGGACAACCCATACGCCTTCCAGTACCACTGGCACAACAACACCCAGTTGGAGAACCTTGCTTTCCTGGCCGAGTTGCGTGCGCTGCTCGACCGCTATCCGGGCACGGTGGCGCTGGGCGAAATCTCCTCGGAGGATTCGCTGGCGACGATGGCCGAATACACGCAGGCCGGCCGCCTGCACATGGGTTACAGCTTCGAACTGCTCACCCACGATTTCAGCGCCGCACACATCCGCGGCACCGTGCAGCAGCTGGAGATGCAGATGCGCGAGGGATGGCCATGCTGGGCCATCTCCAACCACGACGTCGAGCGCGTGCTCAGCCGCTGGGGCAGGGCGCAACCCACCGCAGCGCTGGCCAACCTGTTCACTGCGCTGGTCTGCTCGCTGCGCGGCTCGGTATGCATCTACCAGGGCGAGGAGCTGGGCCTGACCGAAGCGCAGGTACCGTTCGATTCGCTCAAGGATCCCTACGGCATCGCCTTCTGGCCGCAGTTCAAGGGCCGCGACGGCTGTCGCACCCCGATGCCCTGGAACGACGGCGCGCACGGCGGCTTCAGCCACGGCGAACCGTGGCTGCCGGTGCCGGGCGAACATCGCGCACTGGCCGTGTCGCGGCAGGAGGCCGACGCAGCTTCGGCGCTGCACGGCTTTCGCCGCATCCTGCGCTGGCGCAGCAATCAGCCTGCGTTGCGATGGGGCGACATCCGTTTCCTCGATACGCCCGAGCCGGTGCTCGCGTTCGTACGAAGCCACGGCGGCCAGACGCTGCTTATCGCCTTCAACCTCGACCGGAACGCAGCCGAGGCGGAACTTCCGCTGGCCGGCCAATGGCGAGCCGCCGAAGGGCACGGCCTGGCGCAGGGCTCGTTCGCCGGCGGCCGTCTGCGCCTGCCCGGGCACGGCGTCCTGTTCGCCAGCCAGATGTAAGGTCGCTCGGCAGGACGTACCTGCGCGCGGCGTCACGCGGCCATGAACGTGCCTCCCGTAGGCTTGCTGCACATTCCGCCGCGGAGCCCAAGCCATGCCCAATCCCATGCCTCCCGCCAGCCGCAAGCACGGGACCGGCGACCGCAACGACGACGACGTCGCGCGGCGCGACCACAAGCTGCAGGAAAGGCGTGACGCGGAGGAAACCCGCGACGCAAAGGAAGCGAACCGCGAGGCCAAGCGCGAGGAAGGCTTCAACCATCCTTAGTGCGCCTGCGTTCGCCGCAACGGCCCGGCCGCAAACCGAAAGCCCCGGTAGCTCGCGCTACCGGGGCTTTCTTGTCTGGAACGATTGGTGGAGTGGAGGAGGATCGAACTCCCGACCTTCGCATTGCGAACGCGACGCTCTCCCAGCTGAGCTACCACCCCACGCAAGCCGCGCATGTTAGCAGCGTCATGCGGTGCCGCCAAGAGCCCCGCCAGGGTTCCAATGCATTCGCGAAGCGAGCCAGCCTTTGGGTGAGGCACAACGCTCCGCGACCTTCCTCACATGGCGACAGTGGCGTCCGGCAGCAGCGTGCTGAGGCGCTCGTGCAGCACGCCGCGGCGCCAGCCTTCGAGGAACTCCGGCCATTCGCCAGTGGTGAGGTATTCCTCCAGCACCTTGCGCGGACACAGCAGGCCCGGCGGCAGGTCGAGCTCGCCGGCCAGCCGGTCGACGGCCTCCTTCATCGCTGCGAGTGCTTTTTTTGCCGGTCCTGGCATGGACGCTGGGATGGGGGCCGTGGCGGCCAATTCGTCTGCATCCGGGGTACGCGCGAGCAGTTCGAACAGTTCCGCGCGCTGCGCCGAACGCAGAGCGCGCTGTCCGCGGCTGCGCTGTTCGAATTCGGCGAGGCTGCGTGGCAGGTCCTGCACCAGGCTGAGCGCCAGCGCATCCTCCAGCAGCCATGAGCGTGGGCGGTCCAGCGTGCGGGCGCTGCGGTCGCGCCAGAGAAGGATGCGCCGCAGCAGCGCCTGGCGCGCGCGGGACCAGTCGGCCGCGGCGCGAAAGCCGCGCTGCGGCTGCGGGTCACCCTCGTGCACGTCGGCGCGGCGCTTGAGCCGCTCGCAATCCTCCGCGTGCCAGGCGGTACGGCCGCGTTCGGCCAGGCGCGCAGCCAGTTGCGCGTGCACCGGCTCCAGGTAGACCACATCGAGCGTGGCATAGAGCCGCTGCGATTCGGTGAGCGGGCGTTGCAGCCAGTCCGAGCGGGTCTCGCCCTTGTCCAGTTCCACGCCCACCAGTTCGGCGACCAGCGCACGGTAACTCAATCCCAGGCCCATGCCGACGAAGGCGGCGGCGATCTGCGTATCGAACAGCGTGGCCGGACCCTGCGGAAGGAGCGGTGCGAGCGCCTCGAGGTCCTCGCCGGCGCTGTGCATCACGGTCACCATGGGTCCCTCCGCCACCCGCGCGCGCAACGTATCGGCGATGTCGAAGGCGAGCGGGTCCACCAGCGCGTAGCGGCCGCTCCAGCCCAGTTGCAGCAGGGCCAGTTGCGGATGGAAGGTATTGCGGCGCATGAACTCGGTATCGACGCCCAGCGCGGCGTCGGCCGGCAGGTGCGCGAGCCACGCTTCCAGTGCGTCGCGGCGGTCGATCCATGGGGTGGCGGCCGCTTCGGGCACGGACATGCGGAAGATTCCTCGGCGTCGGACCGGCGGACCTCGGGGTGCGCGGCGCGCATTGCCCTGTCATCGGCCCTGCCATATGGTGAGCAGCGCACGATAACAGCCCACGCCCAGAGACTTCCATGCCGAGCAACGAGACCGTCCGCCGTCAGCGCACCATGGGGGGCGCATTGGGCGTGATCGTGCTCGGTTCGGCGCTGGTGTATCACTTCTTTCCGCGGGTATTCCATGTGGATCCGGCGACCCTGACCGCCCACCGCCCGGCCTCGGGCGGTTTCTCGCCTGCTGGCGGCCGACGCCCGGCACGGACGCCGCTGAACGCCGAGCTCGACGCCGGACCGCCGCTCACGCTGGCGCCGGCCGCGGTCATCGCCGCGCGCATGAACCGGGGCAACCAGCACCTGCCCGAACAGCTGAGCGCAGACACCCCTGCGGTGCAGGCATTGCTCGCCAGGGGCGGCAAGGCCCTGCAGGCGGGGCGGCTGGTCGGCGGCGAGGAAAGCGCGGCGTTCCTGTACGCCAAGGCGCTGCACGACAAGCCGGACAGCCGCGCGGCCGCGCAGGGACTCAACCAGGTGCGGGCGCAACTGGTGGCGCAGATAAGCCAGGACATCGCGGTGGGCGATGCCGATTCGGCGCAGGAGTTGCTCGACGGCCTGCGCGGCCTGCCCAACAGCGCCAGTGACGTGGCCCAGCTGGAGCAGGGCCTCAAGACGCTAGCGACGGTCCGTCCGATGCTGGCCCAGGCCGCCTCGATGTTGCAACGGGGCAAGGCCGACCAGCCTCAGGGCGCCAGTGCGTTGGACCTGTACCGCAAGGTGCAGGAGCTCGATCCGCAGAACGCGATGGCCGAGCAGGGCATCTTCCAGGTGCAGCGGGCGGTGCTGGACCGGGCGCTGGCGGCCGTCGCGCAGAACGACTTCGCCGCCGCCGACCGGGCGCTGGCCGAGGCTGACACGATCCGGCCCGGCTCGCGGCAGCTGGTCGACGTGCGCAGCCGCGTCGAGGGGATCCGCCAGCAACGCGCCAGTGGCCTGCTGGCACAGGCGCGTTCGGCGCTGGATGCCGGCAACCTCGAGCTTGCGCAGCGGCTGGCGGGGCAGGCGCAGGCGCTGCAACCCGACCTGAAGGGCATCGACGAATTCGAGCAGCAGTTGACGAATGCCCGGCTGTACGCCAGCTATAAACCCGGACAGGTGTTCAGCGACCGCTTCGTCGACCTGCCGGGCCACACTCCATCGATGGTGGTGATTCCCACCGGCAGCTTCCAGATGGGGGCTCCGGACGCGGAGGACGACCGCACCGACGCCGAAACCCCGCGCCACCAGGTCACTATCGCCAAGGGCTTCGCGATGGCGCGCAGCGCGGTGACCGTTGGCCAGTTCCGCGAGTTCGTGCGCGCAGCCGGCTATCAGCCCGACTCGATCAAGCTTGGCGGCGCCAGCGTCTACGACGAACGCAGCGGAGCATTGCGTGACGATTCGCGCGCCAGCTGGCAGGACGATTACGCCGGCCACCCCGCGCAGGACGACTTGCCGGTGGTCAACGTCTCCTGGCGCGACGCCAAGGCCTATGCCGACTGGCTGAGCCAACGCACGGGCAAGCATTACCGGCTGCCTAGCGAAGCCGAGTTCGAGTACGCGCTGCGCGGCGGCACCCAGACCCGCTACTGGTGGGGCCAGCGTGCGCCAACCAGCAAGGTCGAAAACCTCACCGGCAGCGGAGACCGCTCGCCCAGCGGCCGGCGCTGGAGCAACGCCTTCCCGAGCTACCGTGACGGATATTGGGGTCCTGCGCCGGTGATGAGCTTCGCCGCCAACCCATTCGGGCTGTATGACATCGATGGCAACGTCTCGGAGTGGGCTGCGGACTGCTGGCACGACAATTACGTGCGCGCGCCGGTCGACGGCAGTGCCTGGCTCAATCCCGGCTGCAGCGTGCGCGTGGTGCGCGGCGGGTCGTGGGGCAGTTCGCCCGAACAGGTGCGCTCGGCCTACCGGCAGGGAGCCGACGGCAAGGTGCGCAGCGCGCGCGTTGGGTTCCGTGTCGTTCGCGAGCTGTAGACGCCCCTCTGGCGAGCATCAGGCGGGAAGCCCGAACGGAGGCCAACAAGGCTGCCTTGGTGCCTATCCAAGCCTTGCGACATCTGCAAAACTGCCGATCCGGCCAGCGGAACATGCGGCCCGCCGGTAGCCCGGCAGGCCGACCCATCCGAGGGAGGGACGCGATGAACCCGGAAACCGTACGCCTGTTCGTGCCGTTCAGCGCCGAGGCCCCCTGGATCGTGCGCGGCGAGGCTTCCCGAGTGGGCACCTACCCGACCCGGGCCGAAGCGATCTCGGCTGCCGTAAGGGTGCGTGCCAAGCTGGTGCGGGCCTGGGGGCTGCAGCATCCGCCCGTGCGGGTGCAGGAGAGCGACGGCAGCTGGCGCGAACTGTCCGATCCGGATGCCACGACCTTGTTGCAATAGGTAGCACCATGGAAAAAACATCCGGCCCCTGGCGGATACTGCTAGTCGAAGACGAGATGCTGGTGGCGATGTTGCTGGAAGACATGCTGGCCGAAGCTGGCCACACCATCATCGGGCCCATGGCCCGCATCGACCAGGCCGTGGAAGCGGCGCGCAGCGCAGCGATCGACCTGGCGATCCTGGACGTGAACCTCGGCGGCGAGGAGGTTTACCCGGTCGCCGAGGCGCTGGCCGCCCGCGAGATCCCGTTCGCCTTTGCCACCGGCTACGGAGCCCATGGCCTGCGCGAGCCGTGGCAGGACCGGCCCACGCTGCAGAAGCCGTTCCATCGCAATGACCTGTTCCGAATGGTGGCCGAGCTGGCTTCCTCCTGTTCCTGTTGAGGCTGCCTGCCGGGCTCCGGGGGTGTATGGGATAGCGCCCCCGCTGGGCGTCGCCCCTCCAAATGCACGTGCGGTGGCATCCGATGGGCCACCCGGAATGCGACGCGGGGCACGGCCCGCGCAAGGCACTCACGCGTCCCCAGCACAGGTGCGCTAAGATAATTTACAGGCCGTTGGTTTCACTAACATTTCACGCTTCGGTCGGTTCAGTATCGGGTCAATGTGCCGATACATCGGTAGCGGGCGATTCGGGATCAGCCAGGGGACGGAAGATGCCAAAGGGGATAGGGACAAACATTTGGCTCCGGCACGTCGCCGTGGCCTTGGGGTACGCGCTGGCGTACACCCTTTTGCGCCACGTCTCTTTTTCGTTCTGGCTGATCTTCGCCGGATGCCGTCTCGGCGTCCTGCTGTTTGTCCCTTATCGGTATTGGCCTGCGCTCGCCATAGGCGAGTGCCTCGCCTTGGTACCCCATGGCATGGCGTGCGCGCCCGAGTACGGCTGGCTCTGGGGCGTTGGCTACATGCTGCCTCCGATACTGTTCGCCATGCCGGTCGTCCGGTGGTGCCGCGAACGGCGTCGCATGTTCCCTTCGCGGAACGCGACGAACATCAACGTCTTCTTGTCTTGCACGTTGGCCGTTTCGGCTATCTGGACGGCGGTGAACATGGTCACCTTCTCGGTGATGCAGTGGCCGGCAGGAGCGTTCCACTACCAGCTCAGGTCGGTCGTCGGCTGGTATTTCCTGGGCAACTACATCGGCATCCTCACCCTCGTCCCGCTGATCCTGTTTGTCCGCGAGGAACTCCCGATCGCCGACCTGCGCCAGCTGTGGGCGAAGTTCTCGGAAAGCCGCCTGGTGATGGATTCGGCGTTTTTGCTGGTTCCCGCACTGGTTTTGTTGGTGTGGCTGGTACGGGGAGCATCCGGGGATGTGAGCCGCGAGGCACGGGTGGCCATGTTTTTGCCCGTGGCCTGGTTGGCGCTACGGCATGGGTGGCGTGGCGCGGCTTTGGGTGGGACGGCCGCCAGCATCGCCGTGGTGCTTACCGTTACGGGCGTTCGCGACACGGACACAGTACAGGCTTTGGTATTCATCGCGTTCACCATTACCACCATGCTGATGTTGGGCGGGCGCATTGCGCTGCTCCACGAGGGGGAGATGCGCGAGAAGACCGATGCCCGGTTGGCGCTGGCCATGGCACAGCGGAATGTCTTCATGGGGGAAATGCAATTACGGCAGACCTCCTACGCCCTGGAACAGGTCAGCGGCGCCATCCAGGCGTCCTACACGCAGCTGGTTGGGCGCCTACGTGGCCTGCTTCCGGGCCTCGATGAACGTACCTACTATCGCCAGGCGGCACTCACGCAGCACCAGATGTACCGCCTGGCCGACTCGTTATATCCGTTGGCATGGCGCGAGCGTGGCTTGCTGGCCGCCCTGCGCGAAGGCTCGATGCCGCGCGCCCTGGACGAAGCTGGCATCGTCTACTGGTGCGACGTGCGCGACGGGAAATTGGATGAACTTCCAACCAGCGTGCACATCACGCTTTATCGTCTCGCCTGTGAGGCAGTTGCCCTGGCTTGCTCCAAGCGCAATATCAGCCACATCCACGTGCGGCTTCGCGGGGGATCGTTCGGAGGTCGCCGCTGGGTAGCGCTTTGCGCGGACACTCGTGTCGAGTACGAGCGACTTAGCCGCGTACGTTGGGATGACCTGGCGTCGGCTCTTGGCGGGAGCGGGTTGGGCTTGGGCGCCATCAAGGACCGCGCCGCAATCTTCCGCGGTAAAGTCCGGGCAAGGTCGCTGCCAGGTGGCGAGCGTTTGAGCCTCATGCTCTTCGAGCCGGACCTGCTGTAATTCGCGTGAAAAAAAAACCGCCTTGAAGGCGGTTTTTTTTTTCAATTCAAGTGGGCATTGCATTCCACTGGATCGTTGCATGGGGCAACTGCCGCAGCCGTCGTCGGCGTGGTAGCGCTGAATACGGTCGTGCCATCGCTCATGGGCACCGCATTGAGCTGGACGCTGTCGTCGCGGTAGACGGTTTCGGTGTACGAGCTCAGCGGTACCACGGTGTTGGACGCCGTCACCGGCTGCTGCGGGGTCGAAAGGCTGTTTGCGTTGCGGCCCATCGGCAGCACCAGGAACTGGCCGTTGGCGGTGGCGAAAGCCACGCGCACGTTGCCATCGAGGTCGTTGACCTGGATATACCTCACGCCATTGCTGGCAAACGTATAGACGTGCCAGTGCGCGCTTGCACTCACGTCCTGCGCATTCGGCCAGCTTTGACCCAGGCCAGTGCCCGGCGCCTGTGCCGCAAAAGCGGGAGCCGAAAGGCTCATGACAACCAGGCCGGCGCAGAGCGCACGGCGCGGCAGGAATTTGATCATAGCCATGTCCCCTTGTTGGACTGCTCACTAATTGAGCAATGTCACTCTAACAGCAGCAAAAGTGATTTTTTTGAGAAACATCATGGAAAATCGAGCGCATGAGCCATTGCGGTTGCCCATCCGATCGTTTCCATTGCCCGGCGGCAAACAAAAAGCCCGCACGCGGCGGGCTTTTCCGGCGCGAACAGCACGCCTTCTTGTGGTACCGGTGATAGGACTCGAACCTACACTCTGTCGCCAGAAGCGGATTTTGAGTCCGCCGCGTCTACCATTCCGCCACACCGGCACAAGAACGCGAATTATGCCCGGGTCAGTGCACCGGGTCGAGTCCCAGCTGGCGTTCGCAGCGCTCGTAGCCATGGTCTTCGGGCAACGGCTGGAAGATCGCGCAGCGCGTCATGTTGCCGGAATAGATGTGCAGGCTGACTGCGATCGCGTCATCGCTGGGATTTCGGATGGTGTGGTACTCGTGAGGCGGTATCAGGCTGCCGGCGGAGCCGGGGCCGGCCTGAATCGAGCCGACCGGCTGGAAGCGGCAATGGCCGTTCTCGTCGGCCAGGCGCTCGTACTGCACCACTTCCAGCGCTCCGCTCCAGACGCCCTCGACGCACCACATGCCGCAGTGGTCATGGATCGGCGTGCCCTGTCCGGGACCCCACGTCATCGCCACCACGCAGTAGCCATGCTGCTCGCTGCGGTACAGCTCGCGGCGGGCGTACCGGCCCTCGGCGGTCTCGAACACGCAGTCGGGCAGTTTCACTGCGCCGCTGCGCATGAGCTTGCACAGGCTGTTGCGCAGGGTATCGGTCACCGCGAACGTGGAGTTCATGGCGACGGCATGGTCGATCGCGTCGATCAGCTCGCGGCAGCCGGGGAATTGCGTGGTGAGCATGGGGTTTTCTCGCAGTACAGCTTCACGCCGAGTTTAACGCACCGGTGTTAGCAGGCCGAGACAGGCCCGTCAGTAATTCACAGACCGGCCAGAAAACCGCCGATGGCGCGGCTGTAGTTGGGGATGTCGACCAGGAAGGCGTCGTGGCCCTGCGGCGAGTCCAGTGCCACGAAGTCGACGTGGGCGCCAGCGGCGGACAAGCCAGTGGCGATCTGCTCCTGCTGCTCCAGAGGGAACAGAATGTCGGTGCTCACGCCGATCACCAGCGCGCGTTCGATCTGAATGCGCTTGAGGCCCTGCATGATGTCGCCACCGCCGTACTCGCCGATATCGAACCAGTCGCTGGCACGTGAGAGGTAGAGATAGCAGTTGGGATCGAAGCTGCGCACGAAGCGTTGCGCGTGGCCCTGCAGATAGGATTCGACCTGGAACTCGAAGCCGAATGGCTCCCCTTCGCGCTTTTCCGGGTCCAGCCGGATGCGCGCGAAGCGGCCATTCCACTCCATCGCGGAGCGATAGGTGATCACACCCAATTTGCGCGCGATGCTCATGCCCATCTCCGGATAGCGCGTGCCGTGGCCATCGTGGATGTCGTAGTCGCCGCCGTTCCATTGCGGGTCCAGCCGGATCGCCTCGCGTTGCAGCGAGCGGATGGCGATGGCGAACGGCTGCGCCTGCGGTGCGGTATCGACGCTGACGTGTGCGCGCACGCTGCCGGGGTGCAGAACCATGTAGGCCAGCGCACCCATGCCACCCATCGAGCAGCCGACGAGACAAGCCAGGCGTTCGATTCCGAGGCCATGGTGGACCAGTTCGAAGGCGGCATTGGCGACATCTTCCAGCGCCAGTTCGGGAAAGCCGAGGCGGTAGGGCTCACCGGTGGCCGGATCGATCGAGGCTGGACAGGTCGAGCCCTTGTCGCTGCCCAGCGAGTTTGCGCAGATGACGAACCAGCGGTCGGTGTCGATCGCCTTGCCGGGACCGAGCATGCCTTCCCACCAGCCGGGGGTCGGATCTTCCGCGTTCGAGGCCGCATGCGCGCTGGGCGACAGGCCGGTGAGGATCAGCACGGCGTTGTCGCGTGCCGCGGTGAGCCGCCCCCAGGTCTCGTAAGCCACCTGTGCCCCGAGCAACCGGCCGCCGCGCTTCATCGCGAATGGCGAGGGCAGGGCGTAGTAGCGGCGGGCGTCAGGGGCTCCCGTGTTCATGGGTGAACCTTGTCGATGACGATCCGTATCGGGCCGGCATGGTCCACATCGACCACGCCCGCATCACCTTCCAGGTCGCCCGCCTGGGCGATCGCCTGGCCGCTGGCGCTGACCCGGGCGCCGACGAAGACCTTGTCGGTGGAGGAGAGCTTGAACTGCGGCGACATGGCCATGGCATCGGTAAGCGTGACGGTGGCCGGCAGCCGTGAAGCTTCGAGGCGGGCCACCGCCAGCGGCATCGGAGGGCCTTGCTCTGCGCGCGCATAGACGAACAGCACGGCCCCTGGCCTGAGCTTGCCGCGCAACGACGGATCGAGCTCGACCTTCACCGTCAGGCGCGGGCCCTGGGGCGCGGCGGCAGCCGCCGGGGCCGGCTTGCCGCCAGCCCTAGCCTCGGCCACGGCAATCTGCTCGGTCACGGCCTTGGCCACGTTGGAGCCGGGATCCAGCAGCGGCTGCAGGCGGCGCCAGGTGGCGGTGGCGGCAGTGTAGTCGTCATGCTGGAACTGGCTGATGCCGAGCAGCCACAGACCGCGCTGGTTGGCTGGGTCGGCCTTTACGGCCTGCTTGAGCAGGTCCAGCGCACGGCCCTCAATGCGATGGTCGCTCCGCGCCATGGAATCGGCTTCGGCCCAGCCGACCATGGCCGTGCTGCTGTGGGGATCCAGCCGCAGCGCCTGGCCATAGGCGCTGCGTGCCTGCGCGTCCTGGTGCATGGCCGCCTCGGTCTGCGCCAGCAGCAGCCAGCCCTGGAGATCGTCCGGCTGCTGCTTGAGGTGGTCGCGCAATTCGGCCACCGCCTGGTCGATGTCCATGGTCGGCTGCGCCGCCACGCCGTCGAGCGTTACCGGTGTACCCACGAGCAAGTAGAGCCCGCCGGCGGTCAGCGGCAGCACGAAAGCGACGACCAGCGTCAGCGCGAAGATGCCAGCTGGGCGGCCCTGCCGTCGGCCATGCCGCACCAGGGGCCAGAGCAGCAGGGCGAGCGCCACCGCGATCATCGCGGCAGCGATCAGGTAGAACGCGAGCTTCACCAATCATCCCCTTGTTCGATCGTGGCGTTGTCGACCAGGCGGCTGTCGATGCGCGTGGCACGGCCGCGCTTGCGGATGGTCACCAGCACCACGGCGGCGCCGAGCGCCAGGAACAGGCCCGGACCGAACCACAACAACCAGGTGGACGGCTTCACCGGCGGGTCGTACAGCACGAAATCGGAGTACCGATCGACCAGGTACTGTTTGATCTCATCGTCGCTCTTGCCCTGCTGCATCAGCCCGAACACCTCGTGGCGCAGGTCGCGCGCCAGGTCGGCGTTGGAGTCGGCGAGGTTCTCGTTCTGGCAGACCAGGCAACGCAGCTGCCGGGTGAGGTTCTGGAAGCGCACTTCCTGGGCTTGATCCTTGAACGGCAAGGGGTCGATCGCCTGGGCCGCGGCGAGGCCCGCAAAAGCCAACAGCAGCACGGCGAGCAACCGGACAAGCGCACGGCTCATGGCGCGGTCCCCCGCTTCAGCTGCGCGATCAGCGGCTTCAGCTCGCGCTCGATCACCTCGGGCGTGAACGGACCGATGTGCTTGTAGCGGATCACGCCCTTGGCATCGATCAGGAAGCTTTCCGGCGCCCCATATACTCCGAAGTCGATCGCCGTGCGGCCGGGCTGGTCGGCCACCACCATGTCGTAGGGGTTGCCGTGTCGGGCGAGCCAGGCCCTGGCATCGTCGGGCGCGTCCTTGTAGTCGTAGCCGACCAGCGGTACGCCCAACGTGCGGCCCTCGGCCATCAGCACCGGGTGCTCCTCGCCACAGGCGACGCACCAGCTGGCGAACACGTTGACCAGGTAGGGCTTGCCCAGCATGGAAGCCTTGCTGACGGTCGTCGCCGGATCTTCGAGGAGCGGCAGTACGAACGCTGGCGCCGGCTTGCCGATCAACGGCGAGGGTACTTCGCGCGGATCGTGCCGGGTGTTCCACCAGATGCCGAAGCCGAACAGCCCGACCAGCAACAGGAAGCCGATCAGCGGCAGCGAACGGGTCATGCGCGCGATTCCTTCGCCAGCAGCGCCGGCTCGACCGCGACCTTGGCGGGCGCACGCCCGGCGCGGAAGCGCCGGTCAGCCGCGGCGACGAAGCCACCCAGCATCATGAACAGGCCGCCGCCCCAGATCCAGCGCACGAACGGCTTGGCGTAGAGCCGCAGCGCCCAGGCACCCTCGAGGTTGTTCGGATCCATCGGTTCGCCGAGTGCCACGTAAAGGTCGCGAGTGACGCCGGGGTCGATCGCCGACTCGGTCTGCACCTGGCCGCGCGGATAGGTGCGCTTCTGCGGGTGCATGACATCGATGGTCCTGCCGTCCTGCAGTACGGTGACCGTGCCCTGTTCCGCATGCCAGTTGGGGCCGCGGGTGGCATGGACGCCGTCGAAGCGGAAGGTGTAGGTGCCCACGGTCTGCATATCGCCCGGGGCCATGCGCACGTCACGGGTGACGCTCAGCGATTCGGACAGCAACACACCGACGAGGAACACGCCCAGGCCGAAGTGCGCCAGCAGCATGCCGGCCATTTCGGCGGGATAACGCCGTCCGCGCGGCATCTCGCGCCAGCGCTTGTAGACGTAAAGCAGCGTGCCGACGCCGCACCACACTGCCGCGGCCACGCCGGCGATCGCCCTGGCCTGGCCCTGCACGAAGAAGGCTGCCACGATGGCACAGGCGACCGCGGCGACGGCCACCCGCAGCAACACGCTTTTGAGCGGCCCGGCCTCGCTCTTGCCCCAGCGCAGGAACGGCCCGAACGGCAGCAGCAAAACCACCGGTAGCATCAACAGTGGGAACAGGAAGCCGAAGTAGGGGGGGCCGACCGAGATCTTGCCCAGGTGCAGCGCATCGCCGATCAGCGGGAACAGCGTACCCAGCAGCACCATGGCGGCGGCGACGGTGAACATCAGGTTGGCGATCAGGATCACCGTCTCGCGCGAGAGCAGGGCGAACGCCTTGCCGCCGGCCACCTTGGGCGCGCGAACCGCGTACAGCAGCAGCGAGCCGCCGATCACGATGGCCAGGAAAGCCAGGATGTACAGGCCGCGGCGCGGATCGGACGCGAACGCGTGCACCGAGGTGAGGACGCCCGAGCGCACCAGGAAGGTACCCAGCAGCGACAGCGAGAAGGCGAAAATCGACAGCAGGATGGTCCACGCGCGCAGGCTGCCGCGCTTCTCCGTCACCGCCTGTGCGTGGATCAGCGCCACGCCCACCAGCCACGGCATGAAGCTGGCGTTTTCCACCGGATCCCAGAACCACCAGCCGCCCCAGCCCAGCTCCGCGTAGGCCCACCAGCTGCCGGCCACGATGCCGCAGGTGAGGAAAGCCCAGGCCGCGTTGGTCCACGGCCGCGCCCAGCGCACCCAGCCCTGTTCCAGCGACCCGCCGAGCAGCGCGGCGATGGAGAAGGCGAAGGCCACCGAGAAGCCCACGTAGCCCATGTACAGCACGGGCGGGTGGAAGGTCATGCCCGGATCCTGCAGCACCGGGTTGAGGTCGCCGCCGTCGGGGGGCATCGGCAGCAGGCGCGCGAACGGGTTGGAGGTAAAGATGATGAAGGCGAGGAAGCCGACCGCCACGATGCCCAGCACGCCCAGCACGCGGGCCAGGAAAGCTTCCGGCAGCTGGCGGCTGAAGGCGGCCAGCGCGACCGTCCAGACGTTGAGGATCAGCACCCACAGCAGCATCGAGCCCTCGTGCGCGCCCCAGACCGCGGCGATCCGGTAGTACCAGGGCAGGGCGAGATTCGAGTTGTCGGCCACGTACTGCACCGAGAAATCGAATCGCAGGAACGCCCATACGAGCAGACCGAATGCCATGGCCACGAAGACCGCCTGGCCGGCGGCGGCGGGACGGGCGACGGCCATCAGCGCGCGGTTGCCGCGCCAGGCGCCAACCAGCGGGAGCACGCCCTGCGCCAGGGCCAGCAGCATGGCGAGTATCAGCGCGAGTTGACCGAGTTCCGGAGTCATTGCGGCATTCCGCTGGCGGCCACCGCCTTGCCACCATGGTGCGCCTTCTCCATGGCGTCCTTCAGTTCCTTCGGCATGTAGGTTTCGTCGTGCTTGGCCAATACTTCGGTGGCGACGAAGTGGTCGCCATCCATGTGTCCGGTCGCGATCACCGACTGGTTGTCGCGAAACAGGTCCGGGAGGATGCCGGTGTATTCGACCGGCATGGCGCCGTCGGCGTCGACAACCGTGAAGCCGACCTGGAGCGATTTGCCCGAACGCTGGATCGAGCCGGCCTTGACCATGCCGCCCAGCCGGAAGGTCTTGTACGCCTCCGCCTGGCCGGAACGCACCTGGCTGGGCGTGAACAGGTAGTTCATGTTCTGCTGCAGGGCGAAAACGGTCAGCCCCACGGCCACCACGGCAGCAGCGAGGACAAGCAGGACAATGATCAGGCGGCGTTTGCGGGTCGGATTCATGAATTCACGGCAGGCGTAGCGGAGCGATGCTGGCGCGCGGTTTGACGCGCCAGGCGGGCGCGAAGTTCACGCAGGTTGCGACGGCGGCGCAGCAGGGGAGAAACGAAATCGGCGAGCAGCACGATGAAGAACACTGCATAAGCCGGCCAGACGTACGCGGCATAACCACCCATGGCAAAGAAGTGGCTCATGCCTGCTCTCCGGGGACGCTGTTCTCCGTGGCGATCCTGCGAACCCAGTCCTTGCCGCTTTCCAGCTCAAGCAGGTCTGCGCGCACGCGACCGAACAGGCTGGCGACGTAGTAGAGCTTGGTCGCCACCATCATCGTCAGCAGCGGCCACAGCATGCTGGCGCTGATCTTGGACGGGCCCAGGATGCGCACCGTCGAGCCCTGGTGCAGCGTGTTCCACCAGTTCACCGAGAAGTGCACGATCGGCACGTTGATGATGCCGATGATGGCGAGGAAGGCGGCGGCACGCGCCCCCTGGCGCCGGTCCTCGAAGGCGTGGTAGAGCCCGATCACGCCCAGGTACAGGAACAGCAGCACCAGTTCGGAGGTCAGCCGCGCGTCCCAGGTCCACCAGGTGCCCCACATCGGCTTGCCCCACAGCGAACCGGTGACCAGGGTTATGAAGGTGAAGGCTGCCCCGATCGGTGCCGACTCCATCGCCACCGCTTCGGCCAGCTTGATCCGCCACACCAGCGCGACGAACGACGCGACCGCCATCACACCGTAGATGAACAGCCCCATCCAGGCGCTGGGTACGTGGATGAAGATGATGCGGTAGGCGTCGCCCTGCTGGTAATCGGCAGGCGCCAGCGCGAGCCCGCCGTAGAGCGCCACCGCACCGGCGACCAGCGCCAGGCCGAGGAACCAAGGCCGCAACGTGCCCGCAAAACGATAGAAGATCGGCGGCGAGCCGAGCTTGTGCAGCCAGAGGGGAATCCACTTGGACATGTCTTAAGCGTCCAGCGCAATACGAAGGGCGGCCGCGCAGGCGAGCGGCGCCAACACCAGGGCCAGGGCGAGCGCTGCGCCTAGCCAGGCGATCGGTGCGACCCACGGTAACCCCTGTTGGGCGGCCGCGACCGCGCCTGCGGCAAAGATGACCACCGGCACGCAGAGTGGCAGCAGCATCAGGGCGAGCAGCATACCAGAGCGCCGCGTCCCGGCCGTCAGCGCGACCAGCACTGCGCCCAGCAGGCTGAGCATCGGGGTAGCCATCAGCAGGGCCAGCAGCAGTACGCCCATCACCGCCAGCGGCAGATGCAGCATGCCGGCGAGCAACGGCGCCACCACGATCAATGGCAAGGCCGTGGTCAACCAGTGCGCCAGGATCTTCATCGCCAGCATCAGCGCCAGCGGCTGGGGCGCCAGCACCAGTTGCTCCAGCGACCCGTCCTCGATATCGCTGCGGAACATCGCATCGAGCGCCAGCAGCATGGCCAGCAGCACGGTGACCAGCACTACGCCGCCTGCGATGCGTTGCAGCAGGGCGTCTTCCGGGCCCAGGGCGAACGGGAACAAGGTCGCCACGATCAGCGCATACAGCACCGGCATGGCGATATCGCCGCGCCGCCGCCAGGCCAGTGTGAGGTCGCGCCGCAATACTTCGGCGCAAGCACGGGGCAGGGAGGCCTGGTTCATGACGAAGCACCCCAGGCCCGCGCTCTTGCAATCGCGACCAGGGAGGGCGCGAGGCAAAACCCTGGCCTTCTCCCTCGGTCGCGCAGGGGCGAGGGCACCAGCCGGTGGATACGCACACTAGCCATGCATGCGAATCCGCTTCGGCTCGCCGCCATGGAAACTCACGGCCCCATGGCTGGTCACCAACGCCGCGCCACCACCAGCGATGTGCTCCTCGAGCAACTGGTTGACCAGCGCGATACCCGCCCGATCGAGGTTCGCGTAGGGTTCGTCCAGCAACCACAGCACCGCCGGCAACAACAACAGCCTCGCCAGTGCGGCGCGCTTCTTCTGGCCCGCGGACAGCCGCCGCACCGGTTCGTCTTCGTAGCCGGCCAGGCCCACTTGGATCAGTACCGATGCCGCGGTACGCCCACTGCGCGTGCCATGCAGCCCGGCGGCGATGCGCAGGTTCTCGCGTGGGCTCATGTCCATCTTCAGGCCCAGCTGGTGGCCCAGGAAAAGCACGTCGCCCGCGCGCTCATCACGATTCCAGCCCCGGCCACGCCAGCGCAGCTCGCCTTCACCGACGTGCAGCAGGCCGGCGAGCAGGCGCAACAAGGTGGTCTTGCCGCTGCCGTTGTCGCCCTCCACCAGCGCCAGCTCGCCGGCATGCAGGGCGAAGTCCAGCGGCCCGAACACCGGCTCGTCGGCGCGCAGGAAAGACAGGCCCCGCGCTTGCAGCAGCGGAATGGCATCGGTGGGAGTCATCCGGGGAATTGTCCGCAATGGGTGCGAGGGTTGTCCATGCGGTACGGCGGCGCACCCAGGCGCGGCGGTATTCAGCCCAGTCGCAGCCCGGCCGTTCCCGCCCCATGCCCGGACAGCCAGGCATTCTGGCCGTATCGCTCGCCCAGTTGCTGCAGCGTGGCGGGCGCGATACCCACGATCCAGAAACTCGGTTCACGCCATCCGTCCGTTCCACAGCCCAGTGCCGGGTGGACATCCAGCGAGGCATCGTCCTGCAGGTCGGCCAGCAACTGCCGCTGGGCCTGACGGTTGGCCTTGGCCGATTGCGGGCGCGAACGCGGGTTCCAGGCGGTGAAAAATCCCCAGTCGCGGTCGCCGGCAAGCGGTCGCAAGGCCGCCGGCAGCGGCTCGCCGATACGGATGATGGCGGCACCGCCCGAATGCAGCCGCACGCGGTAGGCGCTGCGACAGTAGGCCCGGAGCAGCTCATCGTCCACGGCGCAGCGCTGGCAGGGGCGGCAGCGTGGCCTTGAGTGTCGCCACGGCCACGTCCAGGTCGACGCCGGCCGGATCGCTCGAATCGCGCAGCAGCTGGTCCAGCAACATGTCTTGCGCGCGCCCCCGTTCGAGTGCGTAGGCGTAGTCCAGGTGCGTAAAGGTGACCATGCGATAGCGCGCCATGAAATGTTCCGGCGCCCTCGCGGCCAGGCGGGCACCGAGCTCGCGTTTGGCCAGGTAGCGGGGATCGGCCACCGAATCGCGCATCTCGACGTAGTTTTCCAGCGCCATCGCGGCAATGGCGTCCGCGTTCGGCTGGCGAAGGCGCTGGAACTCGGCGAAAGCCTCGGCCGGGTCGTTGCCATCCAGCAGGCGGGCCAATGACACCGTGTCTTCGAAACCGCAGTTCATGCCCTGACCGTGAAACGGCACGATCGCGTGCGCCGCATCGCCGACCAGCAGCGCGCGGCCGTCGAGGTGCCAGCGCTCGAGGTACAGCGTGGCCAGCGTGCCGACCGGATGGGTGTCGTAGTCGGTTCCGAAGCGCGGCAGCAGTGGCAGCAAGTCCGCGAAGTCGTGGCGGAAGAACGTCTCGGCCGCGCGTGCGTCCGGCAGCGTGGCGAAGCTCGGGTACGGCCCCTGCGCCGGCAGGAACAGTGTGACGGTGAAGCTGCCTGCGGTGTTGGGCAAGGCAATGCACATGTATCCGCCGCGTGGCCAGATGTGCAGAGCGTTGGGCTCGATGGCGAACTGGTCATGGCCGCCGCCGTGCTCGAGCAACTCGGGAGACAGCTCGGAGGCCGGGGGAATTTCCAGCTCCTTGTAGCCATGCCCCAGCCACTCGACGCGTTCGCCCAGCGCACGATAGGCGTTCATCGCCGAACGCAAGGTCGAGCCAGCGCCGTCCGCACCGATCAGGACGGGAGCGTCGAACACCCGCTCGGTGCCGCCAGCATCGACCAGGCGCATGCGTCCAGCATCGAAATCGGCAGCCACCAGGCCCTGGCCGAAGTGGAAGCGCGCACCGGCCGACTCGGCCGCGTCCAGCAGCCACATGTTGAGTCCACCGCGCGAGACCGACCAGATCACCTCGCTGTCGTCCACGCCGTAGCGTTGCAGCCCGCTGCGGCCGTCAGGTGTGTGCACCATGCGGCCGCGCATCATCACCGCGCGTTGCAGCACCTCTTCGGCCAATCCCGCGCTGCGCAACGCCTGCAGGCCGCGTTCGGCCAGCGCCAGGTTGATCGAGCGGCCACCTGCGAACCCGGCCATGCGCGGATCGGGGCGCTTCTCGAACACGTCCACGGAGAAACCGCGCCGCGCCAGTTGCTGGGCCAGCAATGAGCCGACCAGGCCGCCGCCAATCAGGGAGAGGGAGGGTTTGCTGCTCATGGGCGATCCGTGGCGGGCATCGCCGAACTGTTCCGCAAGCGCGGCAGGGTTGCAATGGTTGTCAGAGCCGGATCGGCATTTCGACGACCACAAGAGTGATGGCTCGTCCCGAGACCGGGCCCTGTTCCCAGCCTTCTCCGGGAGGGTCGAAAGGGCGAACGTCGTCCTTGCGGGCGACCCTTACCTTGGTCAGGAGCTGATCAGCCCTTGCGGTTCTTGTTTGGCGGCGTCTGTGCGGCCGCGTCGAGGAAGCCGCGTTGCATGGTCTTCCATGCGTCCAGGTTGCGCTCGGTCAACTCGTTGAGCATCGACCAGGGAGTCTGTCCCATCAGGCTGTTCAATTGGGCGCGGAACTGCTGCTGCTGGTCGAGGAACACCTGCAGGCTTCGTTCCAGGTAGGGTCCCATGAAGCCCTGCAGCGAATCACCGTAGAACCGGATGATCTGGCTGAGCAGCTGCGGCGAAAGCATCGGCTGACCCTTTTCCTCGTGCTCGGAGATGATCTGCAGCAGTACCGAGCGGGTCAGGTCCTCGCCGCTCTTGGCATCGCGGACCTCGAAGGTTTCGCCGTCCAGTACCAGCTGACGGACTTCTTCCAGCGTGATGTAGCTGGAGATCTCCGTATCGTAGAGCCGGCGGTTCGGATACTTCTTGATGATGCGCAGTTTTTGTGCCATGCGGCACACGCTAGCAGAACGTATTGCGCTGCACCAGATATCCATGCTGCACCCGCCGGTGCAGCAAAGAAACCCATGCCGCTAAGCGTCAATGCCCCACTGCGCCGCCTGCACTGCCGAACGGCGGCCTGGCGAACCACAGGATCGGGATCAGCAGCACGAACAGCACTGCGCAGCCGAGAAAGACGTCGTTCACCGCCAGCGTCAGCGACTCGCGCGTAACCAGTTGGTTGAGCAGGCCCAGGCCCTGGGTGTGCGACATCCCCATGTGCGAAACCTGTTGCAGGAAGCCGGTGGTGGCCGGATGGACAGCGTCGATGTTCTCGGTCAGCGTGGCATGGTGCGTCTCGCCACGATGCTGCCACAGGGTCACGGTCGCCGCGGTGGAGATGCTCGATCCCATCGTTCGGCAGAAATTGGACAGGCCGGTCGCGCTGGCGATCTGTTCCGGTGGCAGGCCGGAGAGATAGATCTGGTTGAGCGGAATGAAGAAGCAGGGAATGGCAATGCCCATCACGAAGCGCGGCCACACCAGCGAGGAGAAAGAAGCCAGGCTGTTGAACGTGGAGAACCAGTAGGACGTGATGGCGAAGACGATGAAGGAGAACGTCACTACGCCGCGAAGTTCGAGCCGGTGCAGGTTGCGCCCCAGTATCGGGGCCATCAGGAAGGCCAGCACCCCCACCGGCGCGGTCGCCAGGCCGGCCCAAGTGGCGGTGTAGTTGAGCGTCACCTGCAACCATAACGGGAACACCACGTTGATGCCGAAGAACGCGAACATCCCCAGGGTCAGGGCGACTACGCCCACGGTGAAGTTGCGCTCCTTGAACAGCGCCAGGTCCACCACCGGATGCTTGGCGTGCAACTCCCACACGATCAGGAAGGTCAGGCAGACGAGCGCGACGATGCCCAGCGCGGTAATCATCGGCGAGGCGAACCAGTCGTTGTCGTTGCCGTTGTCCAGCATGAATTGCAGCGCGCCCACGCCCAACACCAGCAAGCCCAGGCCAACCGCGTCGATCGGCGTCTTGGCCGTCTTCGTTTCGCGCTTGTGCAGCAGGCCCCAGGTGATCACCGCCGCGGCGAGGCCCACCGGCAGGTTGATGTAGAAGATCCACGGCCAGGAGAAGTTGTCGGTCAGCCAGCCACCGAGGATCGGCCCGAAGATCGGCGCCACCACGACCGTCATCGCCCATAGCGCCAGCGCGATGCCCTGCTTGGCCTTCGGATAGCTGGACAGCAGCAACGTGAGCGACAGCGCCACCATCGGGCCGGAACCGGCGCCCTGCAGCAGACGTGCGATCACCAGCAGCGGCATCGAGGTAGCCAGGCCGCAGACCATCGAGAAGGTGACGAACAACAGCACCGACACCACGAAGCTGCGCACTTCGCCGAAGCGCCGCGCGATCCAGCCGGTCAACGGCTGCATGATCGCGCTGGCGAGCGCATACGAACTGATCGTCCAGGTGCCCTCGCTCGGGCTCACACCCAGGCTGCCGGCGATGTGCGGCACGGCCACGTTGACGATGGTCATGTCCAGCACTTCCATGAAGGTGCTGAATGCGACGGCGATGGTGAGCAGCACCAGCGCCGCGCCATGCAGGGGCGGCAGCGGCTTGGTGTCGTTGGGCGTGTCGGCCATGGGGAAGGGCCTTCGGGTTAGTGGGCGGCGCGGGGCAGGTTGGCCTGGATGATGCGCTGGGCCTCGTCGTCGGCCTTGCCCATCAGGCGGTCGTACACGTTCGTCTCGGCGACTGGCTGCTGTGCGGGAGCCTGGGCGAGCACCGGACCGCGATCGTCGGTGATGTCCACCGTGACCGTGGTCGACAGGCCCACGCGCAGCGGATGCTTGTCCAGCTCTCTGTTATCCAGGGCAATGCGCACGGGGACGCGTTGCACCACCTTGATCCAGTTGCCAGTGGCGTTCTGCGCCGGGAACAGCGAAAACGCGCTGCCGGTGCCCGCGCCTAGACCGACGACCTTGCCGTGGTATTCGACGCCGCCGCCGTAGATGTCGGCCTCGATGTCCGCAGGCTGTCCGATGCGGATGTGCTGCAGCTGGCCTTCCTTGAAGTTCGCGTCGATCCACAGATCGTGCAGCGGCACCACGGTCATCAGCTGCTGGCCAGGCTGCACGCTGTTGCCCAGCTGCACGCTGCGCTGGGCAACATAGCCGGACACCGGCGCCAGGATCGCGTTGCGCTGCGCGGCGATCCAGGCGGCGCGGAAGTTGGCGCGGGCCTGCAACACGGCCGGGTTCTCAGCCACGTCGGTGCCTTCGATCGCGGCGTGGGCCGCGGCGGCTTGCGCCTGCGCCGCTTCCAGCGCCGCGCGCGCCTGCGCCTCGCCGTCACGCAGGTGCTGCACGATCTCGGGCGACTCGGCGTGCGCGGCGAGCAGCGGCACGTGGCGCTTGAGGTCCGCCTGCAACTTGTCCAGTTCGAGTTTCCGCGCAGTGACCTGCGCATCGGCGCTGCTGGCCGAGCTGGTTTGCTGGCGCACGCCTCGTACCGCCTGAGCCAATGCACTGCGTGCCTGCGCCAGGCGCACCCGGGCATCGGTCGGGTCGAGCTTGACCAGCACCTGGCCAGCCTCCACGCGCTGGGTGTCATCGGCCATGATCGCGACGACGGTGCCTGGCACCTGCGCGGAAATCGTCACTTGGTTGCCGCCCACGTAGGCGTTGTCGGTCTTCTCGCGGTGCGAGAAGACGAACAGCCACAACAGCAGCCAGACCAGCGCGATAAGAATGAACACGGCGGCCACGATGATCAGCGCGCGTCGGCGCTTGGCCGGGTTCTTGGCGGCCAGGCCGCTGTCGTTGTCGGCGGGCTTGTCGGCTTCAGTGGCGCTCATGGATGGCGGCTCCGGCAGGGGAAGGGGAGGAAGAGGCAACGGCAGGTGTGGGTGCGCTGCGGTAGCCGCCACCCAGCGCCTTGATCAGCGCCAGGTCGGTCGCCAACGCCTGCGCGTGCAATTGGGTGGCTGCATCGCGTTGCTGCAGTAGCGTGAGCTCGGCCGCGAGGCTTTCGCGGGCATCGCGCACGCCCTGGCGCAGCCGGGCCTGCGCATTGGCAAGCAGGCGTTCGTCCGCGGCGAGTTCGGACTGCTGTTCCTTGCGCTGGGCAGCAAGCTGTTCGGCGCTCAGCGCCTGCGTGGAGACCTCGCGTGCCGCCCCCAGCACCGTGCTGCGGTATTGCGCTACGGCGCTGTCCAGCTGGGCACGGCTCAAGCCGTAGTTCGCCTCCAGTGCGCCGCCTTCGAAGATCGGCAGATGCAGCGCCGGGGTCACCGCGAACACGCGGCTGCCGGGAGTGAACAGCTTGCCCATGTCGATGCTGGACAGCCCCGCCAACGCGGTGAGGCTCAGGTCCGGGAAGAACTGCGCACGTGCTGCATCGGTCTGCTTCAGTGCGGCTTCGACCTGCCAACGACTGGCAGCGATGTCGGGGCGGCGCGCGATCAGGTCGAGGCCGGCGTTTTCGGGCAGGCCGGGCGCCACGTCCGGCAGCGGGCGGGCATCGAGTTGGGGCAGCTCGGCTGGCGCCACACCCAGCAGCGAGGCAAGCACGACCTGGCGCACCTTGGCTGAGCCGTCGATGGCGGTGCGCAGCTGCTTCAGTCCGGCCACCTGCGCCTGCGCCTGTTCCACCGTGTCGGCCAGGTCGACGCCCTGGCGGACACGCAGCTGGGCTATCCGCAACAGCTTCTCGCCCGCGGCCAGCGAGCGGTCGGCGAGCGCGAGCCGCGCCTGGTCGGCCAGCCAGTCGAAATACGTGCTGGCGACGGCGTACTGCAAGGCCAGCGCCGCCGCACTGCGTTGCGCCTCAGCCGCATGCGCCTGGTCCAGCGCCGCCTCGACCGTCGCGCGCTTCTTGCCCCACCAGTCGAAGTCGTACTTCAGCTGCATGCCCAGGTCGGCCTGGTTGTACCAGGTGAAGCCGAGGAATCGTGACGGGATCAGGCCGTGCTCGCTCATCCGCTGGCGCGCGTACTGCGCGTTGCCGTTGATGCTCAGGCCCATCTGCGCCGCGGCCAGGCGGGCCGATTGCTCCGCGCCCTGCACGCGGCTTTGCGCCAGCGCGAGGTCAGGCGCCTGGCGCAGTGCGCGGTTGATCAGTTCGTCCAACTGGGGATCGTCGTAGGCATGCCACCATTGCGCACCCGGCCAGCCGGCACGGCTGGTTGCCTGCAGGCCGGCAAGAGGCACGTCGTTGCGCAACGGCGGCGGCGCAAGTCTCGCCGGCGGCGCGGCGCACGCGGCCAACGCCAGCAAGGTCGCCGCGGCCAGCGCGGTGCGAAGGCGAAGTAGGGCAGGTTTCATGGGGCGTCCTTGGGAGAGGGAACCTCGTCCAGGCGGTCGAGGTTGTCGGCGAGCTTGCGTAGCAGCCGGCTGAAACTTCGCTTGTCGGTATCGCTGAAACCGACGAATGCTGCGCTCACGCGGGGGAATAACGGCGGCAGCAGCTTCTGCACGAAGCGACGCCCGGCCGGCGTGATGCGGATGACCACCCGACGGCGGTCCTCTTCGCTTGCACCGCGGGTGATCAGCCCACGCTTGACCAGCGCGTTGGCGATCCGGGTCATGTTGGTGGCCCCTTGCGAGGTGTATTCGCACAGCTCGCCGGGCGTGGAGCTGCCGTCCGGGCGGCTATACAGGATCATCAACGTGAGGAAGTCGCTGTGGTTGATCTTGCTGGGCTTGAGCGCCTGCTCCACCGCTTCGTCGAAGGTGTGGCCGACCATCAGCAGCAGGCGCGTCAGGCGCGCTTCGGCAGCGGGCATGTCGGGAATGACCTGACTGACCCGGCCGATCCCCTCGTCCATCATTGCGATGCAATCGCCCAACCGTGCCATTTCACCAGCTCATATTTCACCAGTGAAGTAAAGTAGCGCGGCAATATGGGACAGGCAAGTGTCGCGAGCGCGCGTTGCAGCGGTTGCTACCCATATGTTGCAGGCGCAGTGGGGCGCCCCTGGGCCCCGCAAGCTCAGCCGTGGGCTTGCAGCCCGAACAGGCGGCAGGCGTTCGCCGTGGTGGCGGCTGCAATGGCTTCGGGCGACTCGCCGCGCAGCGCTGCAATCGCCTGCAGCGTCCCCAGCATGCGCACGGGCTCGTTGCGCTCGCCCTGGTGACCTGCGCTGGGTTGGTCCGGCGCGTCGGTTTCCAGCAGCAGGAACTGGATCGGCATCCTGGCAACCAGGTGCCGCAGCCGCTTTGCGCGCGGGTAGGTGACTGGACCGCCGATGCCAAGCAGGAACCCCATCTCGAAGAGCCGCTCCGCCTGCTGCTCGCTACCGGCAAAGCTGTGCACGACACCATGCAGGCCCGGAAACCGGCGCAACGCAAGCAGGACTTCTTCCACCGCCCGACGGGCATGCACGATCACGGGCAACTCAAGCTCCCGAGCAAGGTCAAGTTGTGCCTCGAAGTAGTATTGCTGCTGGGCGCGATCGAGTTCTTCCATATAAAAGTCCAACCCGATCTCGCCGAGCGCGACGGCGCGGCCATCGCCCAATCGCTCGCGCAACAGTTCGAGATGACCGGGGCGATGGCGTGCCAGGAACAGCGGGTGCAACCCGTAGGCGGGAGCGAGGCCGGCGTGGCGATCGCACAGCCTGGCGATGCGCGGCCAGCTCGCCGCATCGATGCCGGGCACGACCATCAGCCGCACGCCCGCTTCGGCAGCGCTTGCCAGCACTTGCTCCCGATCGCGGTCGAAGCTCGCATCGTCGATATGCACGTGGCTGTCGACCAGCCACGGAGCCGCGTGGGGGGCGGGCGGATGTGAGTTGTCCGTCACGCGTTTGTCACCTGGGGTGCGCATAGGGGGCGGATGTCTAGGTCGGATTCAGTATGGCGAAGGTTCAATGGTTCCGCAGGTGAATGGCGGTCGCATGGCGCGCCCGACACGCCGCATGAAACGAAGGAGAGGCAAGTCATGAACAGGTTGATGGTCAATGCGCTTCACATGGGGATCGCGGCAGCGCTCGCGATGGGCATTTCGGCTTGCAACCGCGACGCCAGTGCCGATGCAGGCCTGGCCAATGGATCGTCCAGCGCCGAAGCTGGCAGTACCGGCGCAGGCGCCAAGTATGCGCGCGTGGTGAGCGTCGACCCGGTCCGCAAGACGGTCAACAACCCGCGCCAGGTCTGCCACGACGAGGTCGTTACGCACACCGAGGCGCCGAAGGACCAGCATCAGATTGCCGGTACGGCGATCGGCGCGGTCGCCGGCGGCCTGCTCGGTCACCAGGTCGGCGGCGGCAAGGGCAAGACCCTCGCCACCGTGGCGGGCGCGGTGGCCGGTGGCTATGCCGGCAAGAAGATCCAGGAACGGCGCCAGCATCCCACCGAGACCAGCACGACCGAGCGCAAGTGCGAGACGGTCAACGACAGTAGCACCAAGGTGGTCGGCTACGACGTGCGCTACGAGTACAACGGCGTCACCCGCACGGTTCGCATGGACCATGACCCGGGTGACCGCGTACAGGTGCAGGAAGGCGTCGTCGCCGTTTCCGACGCGCATTGATGGGTTGACGCCGCCTGCGCGGTCCATGGACGGACCGCGAGCGATCATCCGGCTCACCCATATCGAGGAGTCGCGCCATGACCGTCTACCGATCCCGCCACTTCGCGCTCGCTGCCGCACTGGCCGGTAGCCTCCTCCTAGGAGGATGCGCCACGGGCCCGTACGACAACGGCGGCAACAACAACCGCGTCTATCAGAGTTCCGGCTACGGCAGCTCGCGTTGCGAGAACTGTGGCGTGGTGCAAGACGTGCAGCAGGTCAGCATCGAGGGCGGCGGCCATGGCACGTTGGGCGCCGTGATCGGAGCCGTCGCCGGTGGCGTGCTGGGCAACCAGGTCGGGGGAGGCAAAGGACGCCAGGCGGCCACCGTGGCCGGAGCCGTTGCCGGTGGCGTGGTCGGCCACGAGGTGGGCAAGCGTTCCGGCGGCGGGCAACAGTTGGCCTGGCGCGTTACGCTCCGGCTCGACAATGGCCAGTACGCGACCGTGACACAAAAGGAAGACCCCGGATTGCGGGTCGGGGATTACGCCCAGATCCGCGGGGACCACGTCTACGCGATGTAGCGTGGACGTAAAGACGTCCAAAAAAAAGGCTCTCTCGCGAGGGCCTTTTTTGTTGCAGGAAAGTCCGCGTCAGTTGACCGCGTAAAAACGGTGCTCGCCGATGGTCGTGCTGGTGTGGTTGAGCGACCAGGTCGGTGCGATGGCCACGGTAGCGAAGTGATCGGCATGCGGCACCAGCAGTTGCCGCTGTGCAAGCGGCAGGGCCCAGTTGTCCATCGAGTAGCCGGCGACCTTCCACGCCTTGGTGAAGGCCTTGAAGTTGGCGATGTCGTAAGAGCCGGGTGTTGCAGTGATGGCAAACTGGTGCGGGGCGGCCACTACCTTGCAGACGGTGTTGCCCCAGCGGCCGCGTTCGCGTCGCCGCAGTGCGACCTCGGCCACGGCGAGCTGGCCGATGGTCGACTCGCTGCGCGCCTCCAGGTACACAGTCGTCGCCAGGCACGCCTGGTCGGCGATCGGCTGGGGCAGTACGGACGTCAGCCACAACAGCATGGAAAGTTTCATTGTCTGCCTCCAACGTGCTGTACGCGCGGGATGAAACCTCCATCTCGTGCGCCGTTGCGGTGGACGGGCGGGCAGGCCGTTACCACCTGGATTGACCGTTACGACCGAAACCAAGAGTCGTGAACGCTTTGCCACGGGACTGTGGCGTTTGCCGGCTGGTCCGAGACCGGCGTGATCATTTGCGCGCGCACTGCTAATCGCGACCGGTCGAGGTCTGCACGATTGCGGCTGCTGCTCTGATTGTTCCGCGTAGGCGGTCGTTCCATCCGGCCTGGGGCTGCCGGGTCGCGCCGATCCGGACCCCTCCGGTTCGTCGCGTGCAGATGCCCGTGGGCAATGGGCATCATCTAAAGTCGGCGGGAGCGTAGTGGTCGTGACGCTCGCTGGCAAGTGCCGGACCGGCCGGATTTAGATTCGACTCACGTTGATGCATGGCGCATCGCTGCAAGGTGAATGCATGCGTTCGCGCACTCAAGGCCCGTGCCTGTGCAACCGTGCCGTGCAGCTGGGGCATGCCTGTCATCCAGCGGTTCTCGTGCGCTGCAGGCGTGAGCTCTGAATGAATGTTTCGTCGTTGAACGAACAGTCCAGCGAGCTTGTCCAGCGTGGCTTCACACGCGCCGCAGCGGCCGCATCCGACACGGTGGATCGCTGCGTGATCTGCTTTGGCATCTTTCGCGCAGGACAGATCGGCGATCCGCTGAAGACGTTGGAAAGGATCCATCTTCATCAGCGATATCGGCCGGGGCAAAGTGATGCGCGCCAATGCAGGCGCTCGCCGACGCCGGCACGGAACGCTTCGGACGCGTCGATATGTGGACCAACGATGCGAGCGTGGGAAGGGTGCGCTCTTCCGCCCCGGCGGGGTGGTGGGTGTACGGGACTGGGCCGCACCAGCGCAGGCATGGCCTGGTGTTCCCTCGGAGAGCGATCACGCCTTTGCGTCGTGGAAGATGATGCCCAACATGTGGCGCGAACCACTGCGCAGGCGGCTCACACCATGGCGCATGTTCACGCGGTAGCAACCGCGCGTGCCCGGCACGGGGCGCTGGTGCACGGCGAAGATCACCGCATCCCCCTGCGCCAGCGGCACCACCTCGGCGCGCGACTGCATGCGCGGTCGCTGCTCGGTCAGCACGAATTCGCCGCCGGCGAAATCGGTGCCGGGTGCGGACAGCAGGATGGCCAATTGCAGCGGGAAAATGTGCTCGCCATACAGATCCTGATGCAGGCAGTTGTAGTCTCCGGTCTGGTAGCGCAGCAAAAGTGGCGTGGGCCGCGATTGGCCTGCTGCATGGCAGCGCGCGAGGAATCCAGCATGCGTCGGCGGGTAGCGCACGTCGATGCCCATCGCCTCGTTCCATCGGTCCGCCAATGGGACCAGGTGCGGATACGCGCCCGTACGCAATGCTTCGACCGGCGCGGGCAGCGGATAGTTGAAGTACTGATACTCACCGCGCCCGAAGCCATGCTGCGCCATCACCACGCGGCTGCGGAAATGCCCGCGCTGCGGATAGAGTGCGGCCAGCGCGCGGCATCCGTGCGGCGAGATCAGGGCGGGCAGTACGGCATGGCCATGGGCATCGAGTGCGCTGTGGACATTTGGCCAGTCGACTGCCCGCAACCTGGCTATGAAGTGATCGGGGTCCTCAGTCATCGCACCAGGCTAGAGCCCGATGCGCGAGCGCGCTCTCCGTTTCTTGCGCTTCAATGTTCCTCGGCTTCGTCGCTGCGGACCTGGGCATGGCTGATCAGGGCGAAGATGCAGCTTCCACCGACGACGTTGCCGGCCAGTGTCGGCAACGCGAAGTGGAACACGAAGCCGCCGAAGGAAAGCTCGCCAGCGAATACCAGGTAGAAGGTCTCCACGGACCCCACGATGATATGGGTGAAGCCGCCCAACGCGATCAGGTAGGTGGTGATCACGATCACGGCGATCTTGGCGTGTTCCGCGGCCGGCACCAGCCACACCATGGTAGCGATCAGCCAGCCGGCGACGATGCCCTTGGTGAACATCTGCAGCGGCGTGTTGCCCATCACCTCGGTGCCGATGCCGCGCAGCGCGGACCGTGTGCCATCGTCGAACAATTCCATGTGCAGGATGCCGTACGAGAACAGCGCCGTACCGACAAGGTTGCCCAGGAACACCACCGACCACAGCCGCAGCAGCGAACCGAGCTTGCGCAGGCTCGGATGGGTCATCAGCGGGAGCACCGCGGTCATGGTGTTCTCGGTAAACAACTGCTGACGCGCCAGGATCACCACCAGGAAGCCGAACGGATAGCCGAGGCTCTCGATCAGGAAGGCGCCAGGCACGCCTTCCAGGTAGCGGTGCAGCAATCCGCGCGCCAGCATCGAAAAGCCCATCGACAGGCCGGCCGCCAGCGCCGACAAGCTCAGCGCGGACAAGCCGCGGCCGAGTTCCTCCTCACCTTCGAGGCGGATCGTTTCGTGCAGCACGGCCACGCGCGGCGGTCGTTTCTGCTCGACCTCGCCTTGTTCCTTCCGCGAGAGCGAGAAGCCGTCGCGCGCGTCGGCTTCGTTCGGGTCTTGTGCGTCGGCGCTCCCCGGGCGCCCGGTTGGCTGCGGCATGGCAGGGCTCCTCTGCGGCGAGCCCTGCAAGCTACGAGGCGCGGCGTGTGCGTGGCGTGGCCTTTAGGCCGGCACGTCGACCAGCACCAGTTCGGCATCTTCCAGCGCGGCAACGTGCAGTGAAGGCTCGTCGCTAATGGCTGCGCCGTCGCGTGCGTCCAGCCGCATGCCATTGAGCTCGATGGCGCCCCTGGCAGAAACCAGGTAGGCATACCGGCCTGCAGCCAGCGGATAGTCCGCGTGCTCGCCCGCGCGCAGCGTGGCCCCGAGCACGCGGGCGTTGGCTCGCAGGGGCAGGGCGTCGGCATCGCCGGCAAAGCCGCTTGCCAGGGGCACGAAGCGGCCGGCGCGCTCGCCGCTCGGGAAGGGCCGCGCGCCCCAGGTTGGCGCACCGCCACGGCGGTCGGGAACGATCCAGATCTGGAAGATGCGGGTGGTGTCCGGTTCCAGGTTGTATTCGGCATGGGTGATGCCGGTCCCCGCGCTCATCACCTGCACGTCGCCCGCGACGGTGCGGCCTTCGTTGCCCAAGTTGTCGCGGTGGCTGATCGCGCCCTCGCGCACGTAGGTGATGATCTCCATGTCCGCATGCGGGTGCGGCGGAAACCCGCTGCGCGGGGCGATGGTGTCGTCGTTCCACACCCGCAGCGCACCCCAGCCCATACGGACCGGATCGTGATAGCCGGCGAACGAGAAATGGTGTTTGGCGTCCAGCCAACCGTGGTTGGCACCGCCCAGGGTGTCAAAAGGCCTGCGTTCGATCATCTGTGTTTCTCCTGCCGGCGGATGCCGGCCCCGACTTCCAAGGTAAGGCTGCGCTGGCGGTACTCAAATGCGCGTCGGTTGAACGGATCGTTCGCCAGCGGGCACCCATCCATTGACCGCGGCGCGGAGGCATGGGTTAGGCTAGCGCCGGGGATTTCCAGGGGAGTGCGCGTCATGCGCTGGCGAGTCATGGTCGCTTGGCTGCTGGCCGGCAGCGCGGGCCCGTTGTGGGCGGGGCAACTGGTGGTGCGGATCAGTGACGCAGGCGGCCATGCCGTGGGCGACGCGGTGGTGATGGTCACCCCTGCAACTCCGGCATCCACGCCCCCCGTCGCGCCCGTCACGCGCTACGTGGACCAGCGCGACGAGACGTTCATTCCCTACGTGCAGGTGGTGCGCCCGGGCGACCGCGTGGTGTTCCGCAACAGCGACGGCACCCGCCACCACGTCTACTCCTTTTCCGAGGCCAAGGCCTTCGAGTTCCTGCTGCGCCCGGGGGAGAGCTCGCCGCCGCTGGCCCTGGACAAACCCGGCCTGGTCGCGGTCGGCTGCAACATCCACGACCACATGATCGCCTATCTGCTGGTTTCGCCCGAACAGGCGCAGGTGACGCCGTCGCAGGGGCAGGTGGCGTTCGAGCACTTGCCGCCAGGCGTCTACACGGTGACGGTGTGGCATCCCCAGCTGCGGCCAGGCCTGGCGCAGCCCCGCGAGATCCGCACGCTGGGTGCCGGGGAGGAGGTTCAGCAGGTCGACTTCACCCTTTCGCTGATTCCCGACCCGCGCGGCTTTGCCGATCGCGAGCATCTGGACTACTGAGCCCATGCGCGCTGCCGTCGGTTTCCGGCTTCGTCTCGCGCTGTTCTTCGTCGCCACGCTGGTGACCGTGCAACTGGTCACCGCGGCGCTGGTCTACGGCGTGACGCGGCGGGCGCTGGTCACCGAGGGCGAGCGCCAGCTGGCGGTCAACGCACAGGCCTTCGTGGCGCAGATGGACGACCTCTCGGCTCGCGTGGCCGGTAACGTCGAGGTCATGGCGCTTGATTACGCACTGCGCTCGGCGATCGCCGAGCGCGACCACGGCACCGTGTTCTCCGTGCTGCGCAACCACGGGCGTCGCGTGGGCGCCTCGCGCATGCAACTGGTGGGCCTGGACGGGGTGGTGGAGGTCGATACGGCGGACGTCCGTGCCAGCGGCCAGCGCTTTGCCTTCCCGGACCTGGCCGAGCATGCATTCGACCGACGCACGGCCGCGGTCGTGTCGCTGCAGGCGAAGGCCTACTGGGTAGTGGTGGTGCCGATCTACGCGCCGCAACCGGTCGGCCTGGTGGTGGTCTACGTGCCACTGGACGATGCGCTGCTGGCCCACCTGCGCGAGCTCTCCGCGTTGCCGGGCGATATCGAGCTGGCGGTGCGGCCCGGCGTTTCGGGCTGGGTCGCCGCCGCGCAGGGCCTGAAGCATGCGGGCCTGGTCGCCAGCCTTGCCGGTCAGGCATTGCCCATGCGTCCGGCCGTGCGCAGCATCAAAGGCCGCGAATACCTGGTGCTGGCACAGCCGCTCAGCCAGGCGCGCAGCAGTGCACCCGTGGTGGCGGTGCTGGGCTATTCGTTGGGCGATGCCCTGCGCCCGTTCCGGGCGGTGGTGATCGCCTGGGCCATCCTGCTCGGGCTCGGGCTGGCCGTCGGCCTGATCGGAGCCTGGCTGACCGCGCGCAGCGTGTCGCGACCGGTCGAATCGCTGGCCGGCGCGGCACGGCGCATCGAGGCCGGCGACTACCGCGCGTTGCCCCGCCTGGATCGCCGTGACGAGCTGGGCCAACTCGCCGCCGCCTTTGCTGCGATGGCCGACGCGGTGCGCCAGCGCGAGGAGCACATCCGCCAGCAGGCCCTGCATGACCAGGTGACCGACCTGCCCAACCGCGTCGCCGCCGAGGCCGCGATCGACCGCGCGCGAGACGCCGGAACCACCCACGGCGCGTTGCTTATGGTCGGCCTCACGCGCGCGCCCGACATCATCAAGACGATGGGCCACAGCCTGTACGATCGGTTGATGCGCGAAGTGGGCGCGCGGGTGGGCCGGGTAGCCGCCTCGGCCCAGCTGGCACGCGCCACCGATACCCAGTTCGTGGCCTGGCTGCCAGGCGCCGACCGCACCGAGGCGGTCGCCTCGGCGCTGCGCATCCTCGACGCGCTCAATGCGCCCTACGTGGAGGCGGACGTCAGCATCGACACCTTGCCGGCGCTCGGCATCGCGATGTACCCGGAAGATGGCACGATGGCCTCGGTGCTGCTGCGCCATGGCGAGGTGGCGCAGTTTGCCGCGACCGGCTCGACCCGCCCGCTGGCGTTCTACGACGCGGCGACCGATCCGCACCGCACCGAACGCCTGTCGCTGATGGGCGAGTTGCGCGAGGCGCTCGATCACGACCGGCTCGTACTGCACTACCAGCCCAAGCTGGCGCTGGCCAGCCGCCGCGTCGATGGCGTCGAGGCCCTGGTGCGCTGGCACCATCCGCGGCGCGGGATGGTGCCGCCGCAGGATTTCATCGGCATGGCAGAGGACACCGGCAACATCCAGCGGCTTACCCGCTGGGCGCTCGCCGCCGGCATTGCGCAGGCCAGCCGCTGGCACGCGCGTGGGCTTGAGTTGAAGGTGGCGGTGAACCTCTCTGCGCGGGACCTTGGGGAAGCCGAGCTGCCGCTGCGCATCGGCCGCCTGCTGTCCATCCACGGCCTGCCGCCGGGCCAGCTCACCGTCGAGATCACCGAGCGCGCCGTGATAGGCGAGCCGGAAACCGCCATGCGCGTGCTCAAGGGGCTGGCCGACCTGGGCGTGGGCATCGCGGTCGACGACTTCGGCGTGGGCCAGTCTGCCTTCGCCTACCTGCGCCACCTCCCGGTGAGCGAGCTGAAGATCGACCAGACCTTCGTGCGCCACCTGGCCCGTGACGCCAACGACCAGACCATCGTGCGTTCCATCGTCGAACTCGGCCACCGGCTGGGTTTCCAGGTCACGGCCGAGGGCGTGGAAGACCGGGGTGCGCTGGAACAACTGGCGGCGATCGGCTGCGACCATGCGCAGGGATTTTTCATCGCGCGGCCGTTGCCGGCGGCAGAGCTGGCCGGCTTCTCGTTCGAGCGGGCCGGGATCGCATGAACCCACGCCTGCGCATGGGCGCCCTGGCGCTGGCCTGCATGTCGGCATGGACAGCGACGGGCCGGGCCCAGGATTTCAGCCTGCACGGCTATCTGGACGGCCGCCTGGTGGTAGCCCCGGCCGAGCGCAGCTGGGTCGAGGGCGGCCTCGGCAAGACGCGCTACGGTGGCGGCGGTACGGCATTGCGCTTCGGTGGTGCAGCGCTGGTGGGCACCGCGCAACTGACACCCTCGCTACTCGCCCTTGCGGGCGCGCAGCTGCAGGATGGCGATCGCGCAGGCGTCGACCTGCTCGAGGCCTACCTGCGCTGGCGTCCGGCATCGACCACGCCCTGGCGCGGATCGGTCCAGGTCGGTGCGTTCTTCCCGCCGGTGTCGCTGGAGAACGACTCGATCGGCTGGACCAGCCCCTGGACGATCACGCCTTCGGCGATCAACAGCTGGATCGGCGAAGAGCTGCGCGCCACCGGCGCCGAGGCGCGCATCGAGCGCCGCGGCGAGGTCGCCCGTTGGGAGCTGCGTGGCGCGCTGTTCCAGCGCAACGAGCCAGCCGGCAACCTGCTGGCGATCCGCGGCTGGTCGCTCAGCGACCTGACCTATGGATTGGGCAGCCGCCTGCGCGAGCCGGACGCCTACGTGCGTGACGACGGGGACATGCCGCCGATGCGCTACGACCCGTTTCGCGACATCGGCCATGCGTGGGGGAACTACGTCCAGCTCGACTGGCGTGCGCGCGGCTGGGGCCGGCTCAGCCTGATGCACTACGACAACCACGCCGACCCCCAGCAGTGGGTTCCCTATGAAGGCGGGCACCGCCTGTACGCCTGGCGCACCCGCTTCTGGAGCCTGGGCGCGACAGCGGAAACCGGCCCGGTTACCTGGATCGCCCAGGCGATGGATGGCGATACCGTCATCGAACCGGTACCCGACCTCGTGTTCACTACCCGTTACCGTGCCGCCTACCTGCTGGCCGGCTGGAATCGTGGCGCCTGGCGGCCGGCGCTGCGGTGGGACCACTTCAGTACCCGCGAGCTGCCCGTGGCGCCGGGCGTGCACGAAGGCGAGCACGGCAACGCCGTGACCGCCGCCCTCAATTGGCGCCCGCACCCGTGGTTGCGGTTCACCCTGGAAGCGCTGCACATCGACAGCACCCGCACCGTCCGCGCCGACTACGGCCTGCCCACCCACACCCGCGGTACGCAGGTCCAACTGAGCGCCCGGTTGTTCTACTGACGGCAGTTTTCCTCCGCGTTTCACCCAGGCGCCACGTTTTCTTCCCTGCGCCTTGATCAAGCCCCTGCGCCAATCGCATGAACCTGCGGCAACGACGCAAAAGACGGTCGTAACGGACCTGCCGGACGGAAAAGTTGCTGCAAGACCGACACGCCTCATGCGTGGCGTTGCCAGGAAAGGGCACAGGGAGGCGACATGAGTTGCACGATGAGCAATTGGATCTTGCCGGAAGGGCTGCGCACGCCGGACTTCATCATCGGCGGGGCGATGAAGTCGGGTACGACCACGCTCCACTACATCCTCGGGCAGCATCCGCAGGTGTTCATACCCGACCGGGAAGTCAACTTCTACGACATCGACAACCTGTTCCAGCACCCGGACTTCAACTACTTCGATGGCGCCAACTGGGTCAGCCAGCGGCTGGAGGACGACCCGGAGCGGTTCTGGCAGTGGTACGCCTCGCACTTCGAAGGGGCAGGCAAGGACCAACTGGTGGGCGAGGACTCGACCACCTACCTGTCCTCCGAAATCGCCGCCAGGCGCATCGCGGTGCAGAACAAGCAGCTGAAGCTGATCATCCTGCTGCGTCATCCCACTGAGCGCGCCTACTCGCAGTACTGGCACCTGGTGCGTACCGGCCGCGCCATCTACAGCTTCGAGGACACGCTGCGCTACGACCCGTTCTCCGTGCTGCAGCGCAGCCTGTACCTGGACCAGCTGAACAAGTTTTTCCGGCACGTCGCGCCGGAGCGGGTCAAGGTAGTGATCTTCGAGGAGTTCATGGCCGACAAGCAGGGGGCGCTGCGCGAGATCTGCGGACACATCGGCATCGACTACCGGCAACTGCCGCCGGCTGCGGTCGAGGCACACAAGAACGGATCGCTGGTTCCGCGCCATCCCGGCTTCGAGGTGGCGAAGAACCGCTTCTTCCGCGCCGGCGGCAGCATGTCCTACCAGGCGCGCCTGCCGATGAACCCGGCGCTCGCGGGTGGACACATCAATTTCCCGCGTCTGGTCAACATCGCCCATCGCAGGATCAATCCGCTGGTCAAGGCCAAGCCGCCGGCGATGAAGCCGTCCACCCACCGCCTGCTCGATGACTACTTCGAGCGCGAGCTGGACGGGCTGGATGAGCTGCTCGGCCGCCCCGTGTTGCCGATCTGGTTCGGGCATCGCGGCTGAACGGCCTCTCGCGCCCGATCGCGGGCCAAGGGCGCCGCCGCGTAGCCGGTCGCGGCGGCGCTTTGCTATCCTTCGCCGTTCCCGCCAGCGCCCGTCAGGGCGCCACCACCACGGCCAGACGTTTTCATGATCGAGACCAATCCGATCCTTGCGCAGATCGCGGACCTCACCGGCCGCGTCGAGTCGCTTAGGGGGTATCTTTGACTACGCCACCAAGCGTGAGCGCCTCGAAGAAGTAATCCGCGAGCTGGAAAGCCCGACCGTCTGGGACGATCCGCCGCGCGCGCAGGAACTGGGCCGCGAGCGCGCCCGCCTGGACACCGTCGTCACCGGTATCGACGAGCTCACCGCGGGCCTGTCCGACGCGAAGGAGTTGCTGGACATGGCCGCCGCCGACGGCGACGAGGACACCGTCGGCTCGGTCGCCGCCGACGTCGAGAAGCTCGAGGCGCGCGTAGGCAAGCTCGAGTTCCAGCGCATGTTCTCAGGCAAGATGGATTCGGCCAATGCCTTCGTCGACATCCAGGCCGGCGCCGGCGGCACCGAGGCGCAGGACTGGGCCGAGATGCTGCTGCGCATGTACCTGCGCTGGGCCGAGTCGCGCGGCTGGAAGGTCGAACTGATGGAAGTCTCCGGCGGCGAAGTGGCGGGCATCAAGTCCGCGACCTTCCGCGTCGAGGGCGACTATGCCTACGGCTGGCTGAAGACCGAGATCGGCGTGCATCGGCTGGTGCGCAAGAGCCCGTTCGACTCGGACAACCGCCGCCATACCAGCTTCACGTCGGTGTTCGTTTCGCCCGAGGTCGACGACGACATCGACATCGAGATCAATCCGGCCGACCTGAAGACCGACGTCTACCGCTCCTCCGGCGCCGGCGGCCAGCACGTCAACAAGACCGAGTCGGCGGTGCGCATCACCCACGTGCCCAGTGGCGTGGTGGTGGCCTGCCAGACCGAGCGCAGCCAGCATGCCAACCGCGACCGCGCCATGAAGATGCTGGCGGCCAAGCTGTACGAACTGGAAGTGCAGAAGCGCAATGCGGAGAAGGACGCGCTGGAGGCAACCAAGTCCGATATCGGCTGGGGCAGCCAGATCCGCAACTACGTGCTCGACCAGAGCCGCATCAAGGACCTGCGCACGGGCGTCGAACGCTCCGACACGCAAAAGGTGCTCGACGGCGACCTGGACGAGTTCATCGAGGCCAGCCTGAAATCGGGCCTGGACGCCGGCGCCAAACGGATCGACGCGTGAGTCCGCACCCCGGTCCCTCCGCACGGAGGGGCCGGGACGGCCGTCGTCAGCGCCCGGATCGAGGCGTGGAAAGGTCCGGCCGGTACAGGAAGATCGTGTACGCGCTCTTCTGGATCCCGCTGTCGAACCTGTTCATGGTTTCTTTCGCGCTCTCCTTGGTTCCCAGCGAGCGGGCGAGCACGCTCATCAGGCTGGGATTGGGCTCGGCCATGTCCGCGTAGCTCTTCATCGGTTCGACGATGTCCAGCGAGCCGCGGCCACCGATCGATGTGTCGATTTCATACGGGTAGGGCCACTTGGCCGCTTCGACCGCCGTATGGACCTTGGCGATCGCGTCCTCCACGCCATCGCGGCCTTCCGGTTTGAGCTGGAACTCGTAGACGCCGAAATACTTGTAATCCTTGCTCTGGATCCAGTGGCTGTGGTCCATGTCCGTCTTGGAAAAGTAGTGTTCGACGCGCTTCACGTAGCGGCCGGCGTCGCGGTCGAACTCGGCCGCGCCATGTTCGCGCTCCCACGTCTCGTTGGCATCGATTTGCGGCCAGGTGTGTTCTTCCGACCGGATGACGTAGAAGCCGAGGTCCTCGCCGACCACCGGCTGGTAGATCGACCAGACGAAGCCTTCGCCGTTCTGCTTGCGCCACGCGGCGTGCGCCTTGAGCGCGGTCTCGAAGGGCTGGGCCTGGCCGTCTTTCGGCCAGATGATCCAGACCGACGCCACGTTGCCGGTAGAGGCGGTGGGGGCCGGGCTTGCGGCGTAGGCGCCGGCGGTCAGCATCGAACCGAACGCCAGCACGGCTGCCAGCGCCCATTTGGGATGGGTGGGAAACATGGGGTGCTCCTTGCTCGTCGTTCCCCTGCAGGCGCGCCGATAGCACGGCCGGCGTGAAGGCGGGGCATGCCTGAAGGCGTACCGGCGAGGGCGGACGCCGTCGCCCCTTTTGTGGGGCCGTGGGCGTCGCATACACTGCAGGGCCGGCATCGCAGGCTTGACCCGCGCGGCCAAGCGGTGGCATCCGGCGCAGGGAAAGCCGTGGCAAACGCAGGGCCGAGTCTCTCGTCCCGTCCGACCCAGGGCGTTCCCTTCCTGGGCGCCCGGTGTGCCCGGGCAAGCCAGTCTCACGCTGTTCGCATCCAGAAAATCATCAATCACGCCCGGTCGAAACGACACCGGTTGCTGCACACGGAAACCCAAGCATGACCGACAACCCTGCGCCCGTTACCGCCAACGACCCCATGGCGCCTGACGAGAACAAGCTCATCGCCGAACGCCGCGAGAAGCTCAAGGAACTGCGCGGGCGGGGCATTGCCTTCCCGAATGATTTCAAGGTCGACGCGTTCGCGGGCGACCTGCGCATGGAGTTCACCGACCATGACGCCGAGGCCGTGGATGCCGCCGCGCGCCGCGTGAACGTAGCCGGTCGCATCGTGCTCAAGCGCGTGCAGGGCAAGGTCAGTTTCGTGCAGATGCAGGACTTCACCGGCCGCATCCAGCTGTTCATCCACCAGGGCACGGTGGGCGAGGGCACCTACGAGGCGTTCAAAGGCTGGGACGTGGGCGACATCGTCGGCGCCCAGGGCCTGCTGATGCGCACCAAGACCGGCGAGCTGTCGGTCAAGGTGGACGGTTTGCGCCTGCTCACCAAGAGCCTGCGCCCGTTGCCGGACAAGTTCCATGGGCTGGCCGACGTCGAGCAGCGCTATCGCCAGCGCTACGTCGACCTGATCGTGACCGAGGAGGCACGTCGCACGTTCGCGCTGCGCTCGAAGATCATCGGTTTCATGCGCAAGTGGCTGGAAGCGGACCCGCGCCGCTTCATGGAGGTGGAGACACCGATGATGCACGTCATCCCCGGCGGCGCCACCGCCAAGCCCTTCATCACCCACCACAACGCGCTGGACATGAGCCTGTACCTGCGCGTGGCGCCGGAGCTGTATCTCAAGCGCCTGGTCGTGGGCGGCTTCGACCGCGTCTACGAGATCAACCGCAACTTCCGCAACGAAGGCGTGTCGACCCGGCACAATCCCGAGTTCACGATGCTGGAGCTCTACCAGGCCTACGCCACCTATCAGGAGATCATGGATCTTACGGAGGCGGTGATCCGCGAGACCGCTCAGAACGTGCTGGGCGGCACGGAACTGACCTGGGAAGGCGCGCAGATCGACGTCGGTCCCGCGTTCCGCCGCTGGCGGATGGAAGACGCCGTGCTGGAGCACAACCCGGACATCCGTCGCGAGGAACTGCGTGACCGCGACGCCATGGCGGCGCATGCCAAGCGCCTGGGCATCCACGTCAAGCCTGGCTACGGCTGGGGCAAGCTGCTGCTGGAAATCTTCGAGAAGACCGTCGAGCACACGCTGATCCAGCCGACCTTCATCACCGACCATCCGGTCGAGGTCTCCCCGCTGGCGCGCGAAAGCGATACCGACCCGGGCATCACCGATCGCTTCGAGCTCTTCATCAATGGCAAGGAAATCGCCAACGGATTTTCCGAACTCAACGACCCGGAAGACCAGGCGGCCCGTTTCAAGGCCCAGGTGGAGGCCAAGGACGCCGGCGACGACGAGGCCATGCACTTCGATGCCGATTACATCCGAGCGCTGGAAGTCGGCTTGCCGCCGACCGGTGGCCTCGGCATCGGCATCGACCGCCTGGTCATGCTGATGACCGGTTCAGCCTCGATCCGCGACGTGCTGCTGTTCCCGTACATGCGCCCGGAAGCCTGATCGGCCTCGAGCCTTTTGTTGCAGGAGCCCGCTTGCGGGCGGTGCCTTTTCACCACGCGTGCAGGGAGCATCGCCCGCAAGCGGGCTCCTGCAAAATCACTGCGGCGCGCGGTTGCCCACGCGCCGCCGCAGCAAGCGCCGGCAAGCCACCTTGGCGCGCCAGGCCTACGCCTTTGCGTGCGAGGGCAGGGGATCGTTCCACGACTTGACCGCCGCCCACGCCACGCCCGTAAGCGGCACCGCCAGCAAAGTACCGACGATCCCGCCCAGGATCGTGCCGGCGGTAAGTGCCAGCAGCACCGCCAGCGAATGCAGGTGCAGCGAGCGGCCGAGCACCACGGGCGAGAGCAGGTTTCCTTCCAGCTGGTTGACCACGACCACCACGGCAGACACCCAGACGGCCGAGCTCATTCCCACGGTGACCAACGCTACCAGCGCCGCTATGACACCGGTGACGGTCGCGCCCACGATGGGCACGAAGGCGGCCAGGAACACCAGAATCGACAACGGCACGGCCAGCGGCACGTCGAGAAACCACAAGGCGCCACCGATGAACACAGTGTCGACCAGCGCCACCAGCGCGGTTCCGCGCAGGTAGCCGCCCAGCACGCCGATCGCGCAGTCGCCGGCATGTGCCACGCGCGCATGCCAGTCCGGCCGCAGGGGCCGTAGCAGGAAGCCCCAGATGGACGGACCGTCCTTAAGGAAGAAGAACAGGATGAACAGCACCAGCACGAAGCCGGTCGCCAGTTCCATCGTGGTGAATACCCCGGCCATCGCGTGCTGGCCGAACTCGCTGCTCGTCATGAAGTCGACCACGTCCTGCCGCGCGCGATCGATCTGCTGTTCGCTGATCGAGAGCGGCCCGCGGTGCAGATAATGCAGTGCCTGCCCGAGCCCGTCGATGGCCGACGACTGCAGGCTGGGCCACTGTGCCGCCACCCGCGCTACGGCCAGCGCGATAACCCCGCCGATGCCCACGCCGCCGAGCATGAGCGTGAGCAGCGCCGCCAGCGCATGCGGCAATCGCAGCCGCCGCAGGATGGCGACCAGCGGGAACAGGGCCGCGCTCACGATCAGCGCCAGCAACAAGGGAATGACCAGGAGCCTGAGCCGGATGGCCGCCTGCACCACGGCCGTTGCCACCAGCAGCACGAGGACCACCTGTGCGGAGCGGACGGCCAGGCACCCGAACGGATCGGTCCACATTGCGCGCAGCGATCGATGGCCTGCGGGCGAGGGGGATGACGAATCGTTGGGGCGGTCTGCCATGCATGGGTCTCTTGTCGGGGGCCGGCCGGTCCGCGGGTGCGGTGACGTCGCCCCCACAAGCCGGCGTTGTGCCGGCAGCCGAAGCGACGACCGTACAGGGGAAGCACGCACCACGACGTGTAGGGCCGCCGGGACCTGCGCGGCTGTGGGCAGTGGCCGGGTCGGCTAGACTTGGCGGTTTTCCGGTTGGAGCACTACGCCATGTGGTTTGCCATCGTCGGCACCGACGTCCCCGATTCGCTGGAAAAGCGCAAGAGCGCGCGCCCGGAGCATCTGGCGCGCCTGGAAAAGCTGCAGGCCGAGGGCCGCCTGCTGCTGGCCGGCCCGTTCCCGGCGATCGAATCGGAAGACCCGGGTCCGGCCGGTTTTACCGGTAGCCTGATCATTGCCGAGTTCCAGACGCTGGAGCATGCGCAGCGCTGGGCCGAGGCCGATCCTTACGTGGCGGCCGGCGTCTATGCCGGAGTCGAGGTCAAGCCGTTCCGCCAGACCCTGCCGTGAGCGAGGCGATGGTCGAGCAGATCCGCCGGCGCCTGGCCGGCGCGCTGGCGCCGGTCGAGCTGGAAGTGCTCGACGAGGGGCACAGGCATGCCGGCCACGCCAACGCCGGCAAAGGCCACTTTCACGTGCGCATCGTCAGCCCGGCTTTTGCCGGCGTGCTGCCGATCAGGCGCCACCGGATGGTGTATGCCGCCCTGGAGGACCTGATGGACCACGGCATCCACGCGCTTTCGATCGACGCCAAGTCGCCATAGCCTTTTATTTCATATAGTTGAACCCACATCTTGAAGTTCATTGTCACGCCGGATCCGCATTGCGACCACGCCCGGCGTTTGGCACAGTGACCTGTCGCCCGATCCACCCGCGGGCCTACCGATTTGTTGAGCCCGCATGCGCCTGACCACGATCAAACTCGCCGGATTCAAATCCTTCGTCGACCCCACCACGCTGCACCTGCCGACCAACATGACCGGCGTGGTCGGACCGAACGGCTGCGGCAAGTCCAACATCATCGACGCCATCCGCTGGGTAATGGGCGAAAGTGCCGCCAGCCGTCTGCGTGGCGACTCGCTGACCGACGTGATCTTCTCTGGCTCCAACTCGCGCAAGCCGGTAGGGCAGGCGACCGTCGAACTGATCTTCGACAACGCCGACGGCACCGTGCAGGGCGAGTACGCGCAGTACGCGGAGATCTCGGTCAAGCGCCAGGTCACCCGCGACGGGCAGTCCTCCTATTTCCTCAATGGCGCGCGCTGCCGCCGGCGCGACATCACCGACCTGTTCCTGGGCACCGGCCTGGGTCCGCGCAGCTACTCGATCATCGAGCAGGGCATGATCAGCCAGATCATCGAGGCCCATCCGGAAGAGCTGCGCACGCATCTGGAAGAGGCCGCCGGCATCTCCAAGTACAAGGAGCGCCGCAAGGAAACCGAGAGCCGCATCAAGGCCACCCGCGAGAACCTCGACCGCGTCAAGGACGTCCGCGACGAGGTCGACAAGCAGCTCGAACACTTGAATCGCCAGGCCCGCGCCGCCGAGCGCTGGAAGGCGCTCAAGGAAGAGCAGACGCGCAAGGAAGCCGAGCTGCGCGCGCTCGAATACCGCGCGTTGAAGGGACAGCACGAAGGCGAGGGCCAGGGCCTGTCCGCCGCCGAGATCGAGATCGAGAAGCAGCTGGCCGGCCAGCGCCAGATCGAGGCGCAGCTGGAGTCGGTGCGCGAGCGCCACACCGGCGCCACCGAGCACCTCAACGAAGTGCAGGCCGAGGTCTACAAGGTCGGCGCCGAGATCGCCCGCGTCGAGCAGCAGGTGCGCTTCAACCGTGAGACTGCCGACCGCCTGCAGCGCGCTCAGGGCGAAGCCGAACGCGAGCATGGTGAACTCTCCGCGCACATCGCCAACGACCGCGAGCAGATCGAAACGCTGCGCCTGGCGTTGTCCGAAGGCGAGCCGAAGCTCGAGGCCCTGCAGCAGATGCAGGACGACACTGCCGAAGCGGCGCGCAGCACCGAGTCCAGGCTGGCCGACTGGCAGCAGCGCTGGGACGTCTATACGCGTACCGCCGGCGAATCGAGCCGCGCCGCGGAAGTCGAGCGCACCAAGCTCAATTATCTCGACCGCCAGGCGATCGACCTGTCCAAGCGCCGCGAAGCGCTGGAGGCCGAACAGAAGGCCACCGACGTGGCGGCGCTCGATGCCGCCGCCGAACAGCTGCACGTCGAGCACGACACCCAGCGCGAGCGTGTCGAATCGCTCGGCAGCCTGCTCGACCAGCACAAGCTGACCCACGAGAAGGTGCTCGACGAGGAGCGCCAGGTGCAGTCCGCACTGAACGAAGCGCGCCAGCAGCTGCAAAGTGCACGCGGTCGCCTGTCCTCTCTCGAAGCCTTGCAACATGCCGCGCTGGGCCAGGAGGAAAGCGCCGCCAGCGGCTGGCTTTCCAGCCTCGGCCTGGACAAGGCGCGCCGCCTGGGCGAGGCGCTGCAGGTCGATGCCGGCTGGGAATCGGCCGTGGAAACCGTGCTGGCCGGCCTGCTCGACGGCGTGCTGGTCGACAACCCCCTGGGCCTTGCCGGCGACTTTGGCACGCTGGGCGAGGCCGACCTCGCACTGCTCGCCTCGCTCGAGGGCGGGCAGGGCGCCGACGGCACGCTGGCCGCCAGGGTGCGGGGCCCGGCCGCGGCCATGCATTTGCTCTCCCACGTGCACACCGCCGAAACGCTGGAAGAGGCGCGCAACCGTGTGGGCTCGCTGGCCGAGGGCCAGTCGATCATCACCCGCAGCGGCGAGTGGCTGGCCCCGCAGTGGGTGCGCATCCGCCGCGCGCAGGGCAACCAGGTCGGCGTGCTGGCGCGTGAGCGCGACATCCGCCAGCTCACCGGGCAGATCGAAACGCTCGAGGCCCAGCTGGAAGAATCCGCCGCGCGCCTGGACGAACTGCGCACCGCGAAGTTCGAAGCCGAGCGCGCCCGCGACGACGCCCAGCGTGAGCTCTACAACGCGCACCGCCGCCAATCCGAACTGGCCGGCCAGCTGCAGAGCCATCGCGGCAAGGTGGAAACCGCCCGCGCCCGCGCCGAGAAGGTCGCCGGCGAGCTGTCGACGTTGATCGAGCAACTGGACGAACTGCAGGTGCAGACCCGCGAGGCGCGCGCGCGCCTGGACGAGTCGGTCAACCACATGGGCGACCTGGAAGACCAGCGCCGCGAGCTGGAAAACGAACGCCGCGCCTTGCTCGAAGCCCGCGAGGAAGCTCGCATGAACGCCCGCGAGGCCGCCGACCAGGCCCACGCGCTGGCGCTGTCGATGGAATCGAAGCGTTCCTCGCTGGCCTCGTTGGAACAGGCGCTGGCACGTCTGGACACGCAACTGCGCCAGGTCGAGGCCCGCCGTACCGAGATCGCCGGGCAGCTGGCGGCCGGCTCCGATCCGATCGCCGAGCTGGAAGCCGAGCGCCAGACCTACCTCGACCAGCGCCTGCTGGTCGACCGCCAGCTGGTCGAGGCGCGCCGCGCGCTGGAGGATTGCGACATCGAGTTCCGCAAGCTGGAACAGCAGCGGCATCTGGCCGAGCAGGGCCTGGCCGCGCTGCGCGAAAGCCTCTCGGAAAAGCGCCTCGCCGCGCAGGCGTTGCAGATGCGCGCCGACCAGCTGGCCGAAGCCATCGCTGCTTCTGGCCTGGAACTCGAACCGCTGCTCGCCGAACTGCCCGAGCAGGCCGACGCCAACCAGTGGCGCACGCAGCTGGGTGACCTTGCGCAGAAGATCGTGCGCCTGGAACCGGTCAACCTGGCCGCGATCCAGGAGCACGCCGAGCAGAGCGAGCGCAAGACTTATCTTGATAATCAGCTTGCGGATTTGGCCAGCGCGATGGAAACGCTCGAGGGCGCGATCAAGAAGATCGACCGCGAGACCCGCCAGCGCTTCAAGGAAACCTTCGACAAGGTCAACGCCGGCGTGCAGGAGCTGTTCCCGCGCCTGTTCGGCGGCGGCCACGCCTACCTGGAGCTGACCGGCGACGACCTGCTCAACACCGGCGTGTCGATCATGGCGCGCCCGCCGGGCAAGCGGCCGTCCAACATCTCGCTGCTCTCCGGCGGCGAGAAGGCGCTCACCGCGGTGGCGCTGGTGTTTTCGATCTTCGGCCTCAACCCCGCGCCGTTCTGCCTGCTCGACGAGGTCGACGCGCCGCTGGACGAAGCCAACGTGGGTCGCTTCTCCAACATGGTCAGGGAAATGAGCGAGAAGGTGCAGTTCATCTTCGTCAGCCACAACAAGGCCACGATGGAAGCGGCCAGCCAGCTCTGCGGCGTGACCATGCGCGAGCCCGGCGTTTCGCGCCTGGTGCAGGTGGACCTGGCCGAAGCGGCTAAACTGGCCGGAGCTGCGTGAGGATTCATCCATGACCATGCTCGCCTTTGCCTGGAACCCCGCCGTCGGCCTGCCGCTGGCGATCGTCGGCGCCATCGTGCTGGCGCTGATCTGGCTGTTCGGCCAACCGAAGAAGGAGCAGGGCAGGCGCCGCATGCCGACCGGGCAGGGCAGTGGCGAACGTCGCGAGCCCACGCTGGTCGAGGGCGATGCAGACGACATGCTGATCGAGGACAACGATCCACGCATGCACCGCGACGAACCCATGCCGCAGCAGGGCGAACTGGAAATCGGCCTGCGCGAGGAACTGGAAAAACTCGGCGCCACCCTGGCTGGCGAACGCAGCACTCCTGGCAAGCCTTCGAGCCGCGCGTCCTCGATCATCGATGCGCTGCGTGCACCGTCGGCCGCGCCGGCCGCTGTGGTGCCGGCGGCGGTACCGGCCTCCACACCTGCACAGGCTCCGGCACCGGCTCCCAAGGCGCCGCCCGCATCGGATCTCGGCCGCCGACCAGCGCAACTGCCGATGGAACGCATCGTCACGCTGTTCGTGATGGCCCGCGACGGCGGCGCATTCAACGGCGCGGACCTGATCGTGGCCGCCGAGAAGGCTGGGCTCGAGTACGGGCACCTGGGCATCTACCACCGCCTGCTCGACGGCAAGCGCGAACAGGGCCCGATCTTCAGCGTGGCCAACATGTTGAAGCCCGGCAACTTCGACCTGACCCGCCTGGATGCCCTGCGCACGCCGGGCCTGAGCTTCTTCATGACCCTGCCGGGCCCGCTGCCCGCGCTGGACGCCTGGGACGCCATGCTGCCCACCGCGCAGCGGCTTGCCGAACTACTTGACGGCCAGGTCCTGGATGAAGAACGCAACGCGCTCGGCCGTCAGCGCATCGCCCACATCCGCGACGAGTTGCGCGGCTGGGACCGCGACCACGAGGGCAAGGAAATCATTTTCGGCCGCTGAAGGCGCCAGCCATGTACATGCCCACGGCGTTCCGCGAAACACGGCTGCCGGAACTGCACGCCGCGATCGACGCGATCGCCTTCGCCACCCTGGTCAGCACGACCGCCAAGGGCCTCGAGGTCAGCCACATCCCGCTGCTGCTGACGCCGGACGAGGGACCGTACGGCACGCTGTACGGCCACGTCGCCCGGGCCAATGCCCACGCGCTCTGCAAAGACGCGCCGTCGCTGGCGATCTTTCTCGGACCACACGCCTATATCTCGGCCGGCTGGTATCCCGGCAAGCAGACCCATGGCAAGGAAGTGCCCACCTGGAACTACATCGCCGTGCACGCCCACGGTCCGCTGGAAACCTTCGACGATCCGGCACGACTGCGCGAGCTTCTGGTCCAGCTCACTGACCGCCACGAGCGTGCCATGCCCACGCCCTGGCAGGTGGACGATGCTCCGGCCGACTACATCCGCCGCAATCTTTCCGCGATTGTCGGCCTGCGCCTGCCGATCGAGCGCCTCGAAGGCAAGTGGAAACTCAGCCAGAACCGCACCGGCGCGGACCGCGAAGGCGTGCTGGCCGGCCTGGACGCGCAGGGGGGCGAGGCCAGCTGCCTCATGGCCGAGGCGATTCGCGAAGCCAACCGCGGATCCGGTTCCTAGTCGGCGGCGAGCGAAGCCTGCAGCGCGGTGGCCAGCGCGACGTCGCCGCTGACCAGGTCCTTCCAGAGCAGCTCCACGCCTCGCCGGCGACCCTTCTCCGTGAGCTTCATGCCGTCCGGGTCGATGGTCAGGGTGTAGGTGGTCTCGCCGATCGCCAATTCGCGCTTCAGCGGTTTATCGAGTGGTGTCATGGTGGTTACCTCGTCCTCGCCGATCCGTTGCAACATAGCCGCGGCTGCGTGAAGCGCACCCTTCGAGGCTGCTTCGAAAGCGGGGCAAAGGTCTGCGCTTGTCACCTGGTTGCACCAGTACAACTGGCACCGGCCACATGCCAGCCTGGACTACCGACCGCCCATCACCCGCATCGGCGCCATGAACAACCTGGTGGGTTTACACACCTAGGCGGTGCTCAGGCGTCTGCTGGGACGGCCTGGCGGCAGCACGCTGTACAAGCAGGTCGATCGTTATGTCATCCCAGCGATGGTTAGTGCCGCCTAGAACCGGCGGTGGCGAGACGTCAGTGTGGCCTCAAAAACCAAGCTCTCGCCGTGCAATGGCCCCGAACCAGCGCATGAACTGTCCCGCCAGGCTCTGGGCCTTGCCGTGCACGATCGCCTGGCCTGGCAGCTCGCGAGGCAGCGCGCCGGTCGCCCCGCATGCATCGAAACGCAGGCGAAAGACCGAGTCCAGCGGCGCAAGGCTCCCGTCCGGACGGCGCACGCTGGCTACCTCACCTCCGTAGACGCTGGCGACGTAGAGCTCGTCCAGTGCGGCGAGGTTCAACCGGTCGACGTCGGCGACACGGCAGCGCAGGGTAGGCTGCTCCGGCAGCGCGGCGACGAAATCCACCACCTGGCCGCCGTCCACCCGTGCGAGCTCGGCCTCGTCGACGAACGCGTCGCCCTTGGCCCCGCCGGTGCCGACCACGCCCAGCAAGGGCTCGCCGCCCTTGAGCCATTCGCCCGCGTGCAGCCCTGCCGCCAGGTCCACCACGCGGCCGGCGAAGGGCGCGCGCAAGGTGAGCCGACCGCGCTCGGCGCGGTAGCCGGCGGCCGACTCGCGGGCAGCATCCCAGCGCTTGTGCAGCGCCGGGCCAAGGGCACGCAGGTCCTCGTCGAACGGCTGTTGCTGGACCTGCCACTGCAACTGCGCAGTCTGCTGCTCGGCGCTGGCGAGCTGGTAATCCAGCTCCGGCGCCTGTAGCTGCGCTAGCACCGCGCCGGCATCGACGTGCTGGCCCTCGCGCACGACCAGCCGCGTGAGCTGTGCCGGCCTGGGCACGTAGATGACTTGTGCCTGCGCCTGGCCCAGCACCGCCGGCGCATGCACCTCGTGTTGCCACGGCAGCAGCAGCGCCAGTGCAAACACCGCGGCCAGCACGCTCGTGCGCATCGTCTGCCGGTTCCATCGCACCTGGGCACGCCGGCGCCACCACACCGCCAGCTCGCGGGCGATAGGCAGCGCCAGGAAGAAGCCGATCTCCACGCACATCAGCACGAAACCCAGCGCGCGGAAGAACACGTGGAACACCAGCAACGCGATCGACAGGAACAGCACGAACCGGTAGATCCAGGTGACCCAGGCGAAGCCGATCAGGAAACGGTGCAGGCGCCGCGGCAACACTTCGGGTGCCGCGTCGCCGAAGCCGAACAGCCGCTCGCGCAGCCACCAGCGGCCCAGCGCGAAGGTGCGCTCGTGCAGGTTGGGTACGTTGAGCCAGTCGCCCAACAGGTAGTAGCCGTCGAAACGGGTGAACGGGCTGGCGTTGATCGCCACAGTGACAAGCCACGTGCTGGTGGCGAGCATGAACACGCCGGCGCGTAGCGGGCCCTCCGGCAGGAAGCTCCACAGCAGCGTCGCCCAGGCGGCCAGCACCAGCTCGGCCAGCACGCCGGCGGCGCCGACCTGGATCCGCGCGTGGCGCGACTTCAGCTTCCATGCCTCGTTGGTGTCGGTGAACAGCACCGGCCACATCACCAACAGGGCGATGCCCATCGTCGGCACGCGGCAGCCGTGGCGGTAGGCGGTAAAGGCGTGGCCGAATTCGTGCAGCACCTTGGCCAGAGACAGCGCCAGTGCCAGGCCGAGCAGCCCCTGCCAAGTGCCGTACGCGCGAAAGGTGTGCACGAAGCTGTCCCACTGGCGCGAGACAAGGTACAACCCGAGCAGCAGCGCGGTGAGCGTCAGCCACCAGAAGCCGCGGCGGTAGACAAAGGCGACCCACGGATAGGCGCGGCGCAGGAAGGGCATCGGCCGTACCAGCGGCACGCGCAGGAACAGGTAGTTCTTCAGCAGCCACATGGCCACGCCGGGGCGATGCCGTGCGGCGGAGGCGGCCAGCCGTGCCGTGTCGTACGCATCCGCGGCCAGGGTCAGATGGTGGCCTGCGAGGAAATACATCAGGCCGGTCACGTCCTCGAGGTCGACCCGCACGGTAGTTTGCGCGTTGACCGCCTCGACCACAGCTTCGGCCTTTCCCAGCGACCAGCGCGAGAGGATCTCGAACGCCGCCCAGCCGAGTTGGTAGAACTGGTTGGTCGCCGGGTCGTGCAGGGTCCAGCAGGGCGAGCCGTCCGGCGAGGCCGGCGCGGGATTGAGGGTCAGTTCCTGCCGCAATGGCGGCAGCGGCGTGATGGCTAGCTCCGGTTGCATGCGCTCAACCCACCCATTGGCGCAACGTCGCCAGGGGCCGGCGCAGCAGCAGGTAGGCCAGCGGCACGCGGCCGCCGTACAGGCGCGCGGTGCCCATCAGGCCCAGCCGCGGCGGCGCGCCGGCGCCGGTGAAGTGCGCCTTCACCCGATAGGCGAGGATGCCCTCGTCGGTGGGCGCGGCCTTGTAGGCCACGCTGTCCACCTGGGCGTGGAACGCGGAGAACGGCGAGGCCTTGGGGTAGAAGGTCACGTCGGCGCCGGCCGCAAGCGCGAGCTGGTCGCCCACCGGCAGGTAGCCGGTCAGCTCCACTTTCGCCGGGTCGGCCAGCACCAGCACCTTCTCGCCAACCGACACCGCCTTGCCGGTCCAGTCGTTGACATCGGCGAACACCGCCACGCCGGCGCGCTCGGCCTTCACCTGCACGCGCGCGAGCTGGTCGGCGCTGTAGCCCAGGTCGACCTGCTTCTGCTTCAGGTCGCCCAGGCGCTCGGCCATCTGCAGCTTGCTCTTGTCGTCGGTGACCGCCAACTGGGCGCTTTGCCGGTACTCCTCCAGCGCCGTCTCGTAAGCCTTGCGCGCGCTGGCGTAGCGCCCGCGCAGCGTGGTCGCGTCCAGGTCGAACAGCAGCGCGTCCCTGGCCACCGGCTGGTTGGGCGCGACGGCGAGCCGATCGATCACGCCATCGAGCGGCGAGCGCACCACGAACGGATCGATCGGCGTCACCTCCGCCGGCGCCAGTGCGGACAGCCGCACGGGAAGGGCGCCGACTACCAGTACGCCGAGCGCGATCTTCCACCACAACCGGCGCGTGCGCAGCCGGGTCAACAGCGCTCGCCACCAACGCTCGCGCGGGCGCAACGCAAACAGGCCGTGGCCGAGCAAGGCGCCGAGCTCGCCGGCGAGCGCCATCTCCTCCTCGCTCCAGGCCGGGTCGCGCGCCAACAGCAGCGTGCCCTGCAGCCCGCCCCCGGTGCGCGGCAGCGGGACGGCAAGGGCATGCGCCGGCAACCAGCTCCCCCACTCTTCGGCAAGAAGTCGCGGCAGCGCTTGAACGTCCACCGCACGCGGCGCCGGCAGCGGCGCCAGCTCGCGGAACAGCCGCGCCAGCCACTGCGCGTAGGGCGTGCCCGGATCCACCTGCGGCACGCCTGACAGCGCCGCGATCCGGTGGGCATCGCCGTCGCGCCACAGCACGGCCTGGCGATAGGCCAGCACGGCGCGCGTCTCGTTCACCGCGATGAAGCCCAGTTCCTCCACGCTCGCGGCCGCGCGCACACGCTGGCCGAGCTGGAGCAGGCCGAGCAGGCCCTGGATGGAGGCGTTGACGGTGGTCATGCGATCAGTCGGTACGGAGGGATTAGGCAATCGCCAACCTGGGCGGGCGCTGCAGTGTCACTGCGCGTGCCCGGCAAAACTTGCCCACCCGCTCATGCCGGGCAGCAGCTCCGCATGGGCGTCGAGGATGCGCCCGCTCACACCAACGGTCTGGCTCACCGGGTCGATGTTGGCGCCCAGGCGCGCCACCTGCGCGGGGTAGTCGGTGCCCAGTTCGTCCACGTGCACGGTGAACTTCGCACCGGGCCGGAGCCAGGCCAGCCATTTCGACGGCACGATCAGCTTCACTTCGAGCGCGCCCGTAGCGAGGATCTCCAGCAGCGGCTTGCCCGGCGTGACGTATTCGAACGGTGCCGCCTCGCGCTTGGCGACGCGGCCGGCGAAGGGCGCCCGGATGGTGCACTTGTCCACCGTGGTGCGCATGTAGGCCGCATCGGCAGCGGCCTCCTTGGCGCGCGCCTTTGCCTGTACCACGTCCATCGCGCCGGCCGAGTGCAGCGCGGCGAGCTTGGCGGTGACGTCCTGCTCGCGCCGGGCCGCCTCGGCGGTGGCCTCGGCCTTGGCCAGCTGCGCCTGGTACAGGCCACAGTCGAAGGCGACCAACAGGCCGCCCTTGGCGAAGGCATCGCCTTCCTTCAGGGGCAAGCGGGCGATCTTGGCGGCCACCTCGCTGGAGATCTCCACGTCGTGCTGCGCGGCCAACTGCGTCCGGATATGCCCGGCGGCATCGGCCGGGCCGGCGTCCTGGGCATCGACGGCACCGGAAAGGCCAAGACCGCAGAGCGCGAGCCAAACCACAGCGGCCGCGGAGGGGGCGCGCTTGCGAGCGACGCTGATTTTCCGTGGCCCACCGTGGAGCGTCGGCCGCGTACGGGTTGCTACCGAGGCATTCACTGGGCGGCGCCCTCGCTCCACTGCTGCCCGGTCTCGTGGATGGCCTTTTCCAGCGAGGGCAGGTCGTGGCCAACGACCGTCGCCGGCACCGGGTCCAGGCCCAGCGTGGCGACCATCTGGCCGTAGGCACCCTGGTAGGCGGCGTAGCTTTGGTAGAGCCTCAGTTCGGCCATCAGCGCGCCGGTCGCCGCACGGATCTCGCTCAGCTTGCCCTGTGCGTTCGCCGCGGTGGCGTTGCGCGTGTGTTCCAGGATGCGCTGCTCGACGTCGTTGAGCTGCTGCGTCCACTCGAACTGCTGCTTGCGGCTCGCGTAGTCGATGTAGGCCACGTGCACCTGGGTCAGCACCGCCATGTTCAGCGCCAGCCTCTGCTCGCGCGCCAGGTCGTACTGCGCCTTGGCCGCCGCCTTGATATGCCTGGCGCTGAGCAGGTTGAGCAGGTTCCAGCTGACCTGCAGACCGGCGTCGCGCCACTCGTTGTTGACCAGGAAATGGTTGCTGTCGTAATGCGCACCGGCCGATAGCTCGATGCCGGGCAGCAGCTTGGCCATGGCCTTGTGCGTCTCGTTCAGGCCGATGCGCTCGTTGTAGCTCGCCTCGATCAGCTCGGGGCGGTTGAGCAATGCGGTCTCTTCCATCTTCTCAGGCGCGATCGCAAGTCGGGGCTCGGCGAAGCCGTCCGGCGGTGCCAGCTCGAACTGCCTGCCAGGCTCGAGGTTCATGATGGAGGCAAGCTTGGGCTTGGCCTGGGCCAATTCGTCGCGAATCGATTCCAGTTGCAGCACCAGGCTGAGCAGCTCGCGCTGGTAGCCCAGCGATTGCAGCGGGTCCTTCAGGCCCTGTTTTTCGATCGCCTGCGAATCGCCCAACGCCTGCTGCGCCTGCGTGAGCAGCGGCTCGATCTGCGCCTGCAGCTTCTGTGCGCCGGCGGCCTGCCAGTACGCCTCGCGGGTCTGCTGCATCAGCAGCTGTACCACCTTGCGCCGGCGCTGTTGCGCGGCCAGCACGCGGTCGGCCTGCTGGCGGGCGCCGTAGTAGCTCACGCCGAAGTCCAGCACGTTCCAGGACATGCCGAGGTCGGCACGCCGCGCGTTCTGCTCGCTGGAGGTCGAGGGCACCAGCGACTGCTGGCCGGTGACAATGTCCTGAGAGGAAGAGGCGAGCACGTTGTCGCGCGTGGTGTAGCCGGCCGCTGCGGTGAGTTGCGGCAGCAGGTCGAAACTGGACAGGTCCAGCTGCTGTTGCGCCAGTGCCTCTTCCATCATCTTCACGCGATGGTCGAGGTTGTACTTGAGCGCGCGCGCCATCGCCTCGTCCAGCGTGATCGGGCCGCTCACCGGGGTCTGACCGTTGAACATCACCTGGCTGTCAGCCGCCAACGTGGCACGGCGCTGCTCGAGCGTAAGCGGCCGCGGATGGACGGCACACCCGGCGAGGATCAGGGTGCCGAGCGCGGCGGCGAGCGCTTTCTTGGGAAACACCAGGGTCGAGGGCAAGGCGGAGCTCTCCTTAGCGGAAGGAATGGAGGCGTTTTGGTAGGAAGGGGTAGGGATCACGGATGCGTCTTCGCGGAAGCGGCATGGCGCTGGGCTATTGCCAGCTGGCGCAGCAAGGCGGCATGGTCGCCGCCATGGCGGTGGATACCGAACTGCAGGGCCAGCGCGGGCTTGGCCGCGGCTGCCGGCCGGGCATCATGCGATACCTGGACGGTTTTGGTTGCGGACAGCTGCAGTGGCACGTCGTGCACCTGGCCGTGGCTGTCGCGGACGATGAGCACCAGCGCCAGCGTGCCGTCGAAATCGCGCGGCGGCGTGCCCGCCAGCGTGCCGGCCACCGGGTCGAACACGAGCCACGGGGGCAGGGGGCGGCCATCGACCGCGCTTACCTGCAGGATGTTCAGGCCGGGAAGCGGCACGCTGAAGGCCGTGTTCGCCTCGATCGGCAGCAGGCCTTGCCAGTCGAGCTCGGCCCACTGGGCGCTGTCCGGCATGGCCTGCGGCCGGGTCGCCAGGATGGCCAACCCGTCGCGCAATGCGCCGCCGGCCGATAGCGACTGATCGATGCTGCGCGGCGGCGCCGCATCGCCGTAGTAGATCGTTGGCAGGTCCACTGGCGACACCGTCGTCAGCACAGAGACGGCCTGGTCGTGTGCAGGTGCGTTCGTCGTCGGCATCGGCGTCACTGGCGGCAGCACGGTCGGGCTGACGCCGCCGACCACGTAGGCAGGTCCCTGGGCGCCGGCAGTCAACGCGTTGCCGGCCGTATCGGTGATTCCGCTGCCGTCGGCGACCAGGCCGAGCTGGAGATTGCCGGTACCGCTCACGCTGCCCAGGTGCACCGTATAGGTATGGCCGCCCACGCGGGTCACGCCGGCGACGACGGCATGCGCGTTGCCCGTGGTGGCGAGCGTGAAGTCCGAGGCGTCCACGCCGCTGACGTCCTCGTCGAAGGTCACCGTGTAGTCCAGGCCCTGCCGGCCGGTGCTGGGGCTGGCATCGGTGCGATCGATCGCGGCGACCTGCGGCGCCCGGGTGTCGACGGCATAGGTGTTCGACGCCGTTGCGCCGCGGCCTGCGTTGCCGGCGGCGTCGGCCACGCGGGTCAGGTCCAGCGTGATCGCGTTGCTCGCAGCGGTGACATCGGCCGCCGGCGTGAAGGTCGCCGCCCAGGTAAGTCCGCCGTCGGAGGAAACCAGACCGCTCAGGCTGCCGTTGGCGACGGTGAAGTCGTCGATGGTCAGACCGTGGACCGCCTCGCTGAAGGTGATCGTGACCTGGCTCGTCTCGCCCGCCTTCAATGCGGTGTCGGCCACCACGATGCTGGCCGTCGGCGCCAGGGCATCGACGCGCACACCGGCGGTGGAAGCCACGCCATGAAGCGTGTCGACCTCGGCATTGCCCACCGCATCGTGGATGCCGCCGCCGTTGACCTGGATCGCTCCGGCCAGGGTGATGCCATCCGGGTCGGCCTGGCCGTCGGCGACGGTGTAGCGGAACAGCAGGGCGGTAGTGCCGCTGCCCGAGACGTAGTCCGCGTACACCGTTCCGCCGGTGGCCAGGGTCACGGCGATGCGCGGCGTGCCGCCGCTGGTATCCACCGTCACCGCCTCGCTGTAGTTGACCGTGAAATCGAGCGCCTGGCCGGCGACGTAGGTCCCGTTGGCCGGAGCGCCCACGGAGACGACGGCAGGCGCGACGCCGTCCACCACGATGGCGTGCTGCCCGGCGATGGAGGCGCCGCTGCCGGTGGCCGGCAGGGTCAGCGCCGCGTCGATACCCTGCGCGCTGCGGATGTTGCCGCCATCGAGCGAGAGCGCCGCGGTCGAGGCATAGTCCAGATCGGCGTTGACATCGCCTGCCTGCACGACATAGGCGAAGGTCAGCGTAGTGCCGCCTGAACCGGAGACGTAGACCGCGTCGTGGTCGACGCCGCCGGTTTCCATCTGCAGCATCGGCGAGCCGCCAGAGGTGTCCACCGTGACCGTCTGGTCGAAGGAGACCGTAAGGTAGATCGTGTCGCCGGCCTTGTAGCTGCCATCAGGTGTCGTGCTGCTGACGTTCGTGACCTTTGGCAGCCCCAGCAGGTCGACCGTGTCGGTGGCCACCGCGCTGGTCTTCGTGCCGTCGCTCGTGGCGAAGGCGATCGTACGGTTGCCGTAGCTGGTGCTGGTGCTGGAGAACGCCACCGCCGACAGCGCGTCGGACCACTGCGCATCCGTCGCCGTCGCGCCGGCCGAGGTCAGCGTCAGCACGCCCGTCGCCGCGTTGTACGAACCGACGATGTTGCCGAACGTGGCCGAGCTCGTGTTGACGAACGTCAGCGTATCGCCGCTGTGGAAGCCGCCCGCGATCGATACCGTCCCGCTCGACTGCGTCGTGTTGTCGAGGTCGGTGACGGAGATGCCGCCGTCGATCATTGTCGCTGGCGCGCCCGCCACGTAGTTCGTCGTGCCGCCCGTCACGGTCACGATAGGCGTTTGGTCGGTGTCGGTCACCGTCACCGTGCGCGTGGCCGTATTGCTCGTGACGGCCGCTGCATCCACTGCCGCAAAGCTGATCGTGCGCGTCGCCGTGCTCGGCGTCACTGCCGTGTCGGTGTACGTGACCGCGTCGAGCGCCGCCTGCCATTGCGCAAGCGTCGCGGCGTTGCCCGAGGACGTGAGCGTCAACACGCCCGTGGCCGCGTTGTACGACGCGGCGATATTGCCGTACGTCGCCGCACTCGTGTTCGTGAACGCGAGCACGTCTTCGCCCGAGTGGAAGTTGCCCGTGATCGCAACGGTCGCCGTGGACAGCGTGGGCGCGGCGCCGTCGGACAGCGTCAGCCCCGAATCGATCGCGACGGGTGTCGATGCCGCGTTGTCCCCCGCCACGAACGCCGCCGACCCAGAATCGGTCGCGATCGTCGGTGGGCCGAGCACGCTGACGGTGTCGGTTGCCACGGCGCTCGTCTTCGTGCCGTCGCTGGTCGCAAAAGAAATCGTGCGGTTGCCCGGCGTGGCGCTCGATCCTGCCGAGAAGGTCACCGCCGACAACGCGTGCGACCACTGCGCGTCCGTGGCCGTAGCGCCCGGCGAGGTGAGCGTCAATACACCCGTGGCCGAGTTGTAGGAGCCGAGGATGTTGCCGAACGTCGTCGAGTTCGAGTTGGCGAAAGTCAGTACGTCCCCGCTGTGAAAGCCGCCAGTGATCGAGGCCGTGCCGCTCGATTGCGTCGTGTTGTCGAGGTCGCTGACTGAAATCCCGCCGTCGATCGTTGCCGCCGAGGCACCCCCGACATAGTTCGTCGTGCCGCCCGTCGTCGTTACGATCGGCGTTTGATCGGTGTCCGTTACCGTCACCGTGCGGGTGGCCGTGGTGCTCGTATTGCCCGCCCCATCCACGGCCGAAAAGCTGATCGTACGCGTCGCGTTGTTCGGCGTTACCGCCGTGTCCGTATAGGTCACTGACCGCAACGCGCTCTGCCATTGCGCGAGCGTCGCCGTGCTGCCCGAAGACGTGAGCGTCATCACGCCCGTCACCGCATTGTACGAAGCGGTGATGTTGCCCATGGTCGCGCCGTCGTTCGTGAACGACAGCACATCCTGGCCGCTCACGAAGCCGCCCGTGATAGCCACTGTCGTCGACCCGAACGTCACTGCACTTCCGTCGGTCACCGTCAAGCCTGAGTCGATCGCCACCGGCGTGGATGTCGCGTTGTCGCCTGCGACGAACGCAGCCGATCCCGCATCGGTCGTGATGACCGGCGGCGCCGTCATACTGACCGTGTCCGTCACTTGCGTGCTGTTCTTCGTGCCGTCGTTCACCTGGAACAAGATGGTGCGGATGCCGTACGACGTGCTGGTGCTCGAGAATGTCACGGAACTCAACGCGCTGGCCCACTGCGCGTTCGTGGCGGTGCCGCCGATGGAAGTCAGTAGCAGCACGCCCGTTCCGGCGCTGTACGACGCCTGGATGTTGCCCATCGTCGTGCCGTCGTTCGTGAAACTCAGCACGTCCCCGCTCTGGAAACCCGTCCCGACCGCGACGGTCGCCGACGTTTGCGTCGAGTTGTCCAAATCGCTCACGGTGACATGGCCGTCGATCGTCACGCCAGGCGACGCGCCGACATAGTTCGTCGTGCCGCCCGTCGTCGTCAAAATCGGCGTTTGATCAGTGTCGGTGACCGTCACCGTGCGCGTGGCCGTGGCGCTCGTGTTGCCCGCCCCATCGACGGCCGAGAAGCTGATCGTGCGCGTCGCGTTGTTCGGCGTGACCAGGGAATCCGTATAGGTCACGGAGCGCAATGCACTCTGCCATTGCGCCAGCGTTGCCGTCGCGCCCGATGAAGTCAGCGTCATCACACCCGTCGCCGAGTTGTACGACGCCGTGATGTTGCCCATCGTCGAGCCATCGTTCGCGAACGCGAGCACGTCTTGGCCGCTGTGGAAACCACCGGTGATCGCCACCGTCGTCGACCCGAGCGTCGTCGCGCTGCCGTCGGTCACCGTCAAGCCCGAGTCGATCGCCACCGGCGTCGACGTCGCGTTGTCGCCCGCGACGAATGCTGCCGACCCCGAGTCGGTCGTGATGACCGGCGGCGCCGTCATGTTCACCGTATCGGTCGCCGCTGCGCTCGTCTTCGTACCGTCGCTCGTGGCAAACGAGATCGTCCGGCTGCCGTACGTCGTACTCGTGCTGGAAAACGTAACGGCCTTGAGCGCGGCAGCCCACTGCGCCGTATCGGCCGTAGCCCCGGCAGACGTCAAGGTCAGCACGCCCGTCGCCGCGTTGTACGAGGCCGTGATGTTGCCCATCGTCGAGCCGTCATTGGTGAAACTCAGCGTGTCGCCGCTGTGGAACCCCGCCGAGACCGACACCGTGCCCGACGATTGCGTCGTATTGTCCAAGTCGCTGACCGAGATGCCGCCATCGATCCTCACGGCCGAGGACGCGCCCACATAGCTCGTCGTACCTCCCGTCGCCGTCACGATCGGCGTTTGATCGGTCACTGTCACGGTTACGTCGCGCGTGACCGTGCTGCTCGTGTTGCCGGCGCTGTCCACGGCCGAGAAGCTCACGGTGCGCGTGAGCGCATTCGGCGTCACCGCCACGTCGGTGTATTTGATCGAATCGAGCGCGCTGCGCCATTGCGCGAGCGTGGCCGTCGAGCCGGCCGACGTGAGCGTCAATGCGCCGGTGATCTGATTGAACGAGCCGGCCGTGATGTTACCCATCGTCGAACCGTCGTTCGTGAACTGCAGGAAATCCTCGCCGCTCGTGAAGTTGCCCGAAATGGTGACGGTCGCCGATGACAGCATGCCGGTGGCGGTATCGCTCACCGTCAACCCCGGATCGACCACGACCGGCGCCGACGGGGCGTTGTCGCCGGACACGAACGACGCCGCGCCCGAATCCACCGTCAGTCGAAGCGGGTTCACGACGTTGATCGTATCGGTCGCAGCCGCGCTGGTCTTCGTGCCGTCGCTGGTCGCGAACGAAATCGTGCGGCTGCCGTAGGTCGTGCTCGTGCTGGAAAACGTGACCGCCTTCAACGCGTCGGCCCATTGCGCGTCGGTGGCGGTCGCGCCCGCCGAGGTCAGCGTCAACACGCCCGTCGCCGCGTTGTACGAGCCCGCGATGTTGCCCATGGTCGCGCCGTCGTTCGTGAAGCCCAGAGAATCGCCGCTATGGAAACCGCCCGAAACCGACACCGTTCCCGATGACTGCGTCGTATTGTCGGAATCGCTGACGGTAATCGCGCTATCGATCCTGACCGCCGCGGCACCGTCGCTGTAGGTCGTCGTGCCGCCCGACGTCGTGACGATCGGCGTTTGATCGGTTGCCGTGACGGTGACGTTCTTCGTGGTGGTGTTGCTCGATGAATAGTAGGCGTCGGTCGTCAAGGTGAAACTGACGGTGCGCGTCGCCGTACTCGGCGATACCGCCGTATCGGTATAGGTCACCGCCCGGAACGCGCTCTGCCACTGCGCGATCGTCGCGGTGCCGCTTGCCGATGTCAGCGTCAATACGCCGCTGCCGCTGCTGTAGGTGGCTGAAATGTCACCGTACACCGAGGAGCTGGTATTGCTGAACGCCAGCACGTCCTGGCCGCTCGAAAAGTTGCCTGTGATGCGGACCGTGCCTTGCTTTGCCGTGTTCGCATCGCCATCGGTCAAGGTGAATCCGCTGTCGACCGCGACGCGCGTGGAGGTCGCATTGTCCGCTTCGACGAAAGAAGTGCTGCCGCCGCTCGCGGTCACGACCGGCGGCGACGACAGGTCGACATAGGTGAAGTTGTTCAACGTCGGCGTCAGAAAAGCCGAGTCGACCTCGCGGATTCTCAGGCTCTTGATGCCCGCAAACGCCGAGTTGCCCGACACATCGACATGAAACACAGAGTTGCCGCTCGTCGCAGTGTCGAGCGTCAGCGTGCCGACTACCGTTCCAGCGCCATTGAGGGCCTCGACCGCCACACGAGAGGGCAGGTTGATGTCGATGTCGAAGCTCTGGACGGCCATGTTATGGCCGTCGGCCAGCGTCATTGTCATTGAATTCAGCGACGTGCCTTGCACGTTGCCGAACAGCACCCCGTCGCCTGGGCCGGTGCTCAACGGCGGAGGTCCGAACTGATTGACGGTCGTGCTGTCGACGGCGAACTCGGCGGCCTGATCCAACGCGTACGTCATGCCGTCGAGCGTGAACGAGGTAACGCCCGCCGCCCCGCCGGGCGTGTCATAGCCGATCTGGCTGTCGTACGTTTCGTTGGTGACGGCCAGCAATGCGCCGTATTGCTGCTCCGCGGCGTGCGAAAAGACCACCGACGTATGCACGGCGCCCGCATCGTATTCGAGCGACCAATCGCCGCCGAGCGCCGCCGCACCGGTGGCATCGGTCGATGCCGCCACGTTCAATCCGGAGATCGAGGCAATTTGCTGCACGAGCGCCTTGCCGTCGGCGCTTTCGGCGACATTGCAGCCGTAGATCAGGAAATCGCCACCCGCCTTCATCGCACCGCCGATCTGCACGAAATCGGCGCTGTACGCCGAGAAGTCGGCTTCGTTAATCCACGTGCTGCCGACCTGGAACTCGCCCGTGGCCCCGTGCGACACGAGGTGGATGGCGCTCACGCCAGGATGTGCCTGCAGGTACTGCTCGATCTGCAGGAGCCCGTTTTTCGTCGAGTCGAGCAAGACGTACTGCCCGCCAGCGGGCAAGCCGGCGACGAGCGACCGGAGATCGGCGACATTGGAATTGATAAAGACGACTTGCTTGTCCGTCGCTTGAGCGGCGGTATCGCGGGAACCGTCCAAGGCACGCGGCTGCGGGCCGGTAACGCGAGCCAGGGTTTCGCCGGAGAACTTCAGGTCCCCATGACCCGCTTGGACGTGGGTGCTCGTTGGGGCGGCATCGCGCTCGGTGAGTTCGGCCAGCGGGCCGACATAGGCCAGCCCCTTGCCGGGAGCACCCGTATCGCTGACGTAGATCTGGATGTTTCCGCCGGGCTTGAGGTCGGCCCCCATGCGCTGGATCTCGGCAACATGCGTGCGCAGATTGGCCGCTGAAAGGTAGGTGTTGCCCAGCCACAGGTCACCGTCGTGGCCGTGGGCGAGGATCTGCACCGAATCGGCACCCGGATGCGCGTCGAGGTAACCGCGCATCTGCGCCAGGCCGTCGTCGCCCTGTAAATAGACCACCTCAGTTCCGGCTCGGGCGTGGGCGAGCAAGGCGGCGGCGTCCCGGACGCGCGCGTCGACGAACAACACGTTGCGAGAGGGAGTGCCGCCGGCGGGTTCGTGGTCGGCGAGCCTGGCGTACGGCGTCACGCCATCCGCCCATACCGCCGCGGGACGATGCGCCGCTGCGTGCGTCGCGTCGCCATGCACGGCCGGACCGGCATGCGCAGCCGGCTCTGGCCGGAGCGTGACCGCCCCGGCGACGGCCGCACCGTCGAACATGACGCGCGCCTCCAAGGCCATGACCAGCGGCCGGCGCGCAGGCAGGGCAGGGACGCCCACGACCGGAGAGGGGGACTTGCCCCGAGTGAACCACGCCATCTCTGTTTTTCCCCTGTCGCGTCCGAAAACGACTCTTTAGGTCAATCCGTTTGCATCGACTGCGTCATACCCAGGTTCCACCCCTCACGCCGACGCGTCCGTCGACACGCCCAGCGGGGCGCGCCAAACACTCACCGTGTCCGCCCGCCAGCACAGATGCCACGCCTCAGGCGCGCATCGAACGCCGGCGTAGCATGGCCTGTAGCAAGAATCGTGCTCGATCGTCAGGGAGCCAGCTTGAGTACCAGGGTAGAGCTCTTTCAGTGCCGACCATGCGACCCCCTGCCACGCTGTTTCGCGGGCCCCCAGGGACGACCGTCCGGCTGCATGCGATGTTGCGCGATTTCATCTTTTTTGAACAGCAGGCCCGCCGCCAAGGGGCGGCCGGCAGCCATACGGCCAGACGCTAGAACCGCTTGCCGACAGACCGAGCGATCACCCGGGACGGAAGCGCAGATTCTTGCGCATTGGAGTCGGCCGCAAGGTCGCGCTCGGTGGCGGCGAACGCGGGGCAACGCGTTAGGTCTCGCGGTGTGGGTTGGGGAAATGGCCCAGTTATCGGGGTTGGCCGCATGCAGGCTGCAGGGACTCAGTGACAGGGCGCTCGCCCCTAATAGTCGCCCTCGCAGATCTCGCTTCCGGCAGGCGTCTTGCCGAGTCCTGGCCAGGCCCGCGGTTTGAGGTGTGCGTCGATCGGCACGTTAAGGGTCCAGTCCAGCGGGGGATCCTTGCCGGCCCGGTAGTCCTGCCAGGGTGTGGGGATCGCCACGTCTGGCCGGATCAGGTTCTCTGCGCCCGCCGTGAAGCGATACAGGCGGGTGGAGTAGCGCGCCACCCATTTCGAGTGGGGCAGCACCATCTCGCGTGCTTCCTGATAGCTGTTGGGTTTCTCGCCGATGGGATCGCCAACGAGGATGGCGTGGGTGAGCTGGCGGAAGTGCACGGCGTTCGCCATCGCAGCGGAGAACGAGCGCGGCCCGATCAGCACGAACAGGTGACCGTCCTGATTGATTGCCGGCCGCGCGCGGATCGGATCGACCAGGTACTTCAACCCCAAGCAGAAGTCACCGCCGTCGTTGCGGCGAAAGTCGACGATCAGTCGCTGTGGATGCGCACGGTCGATCTGCGCGAGCATGCGCGGCGCATCCGTCGCCAGCGTCCTGTACGAGCGGAAGTTGCAGTACATCGCTTGCTGCGCCGGCAGTTCGGTGCAGGCCAGGGCGAGGTCGGGGTGCTGCAGGGACAACGGTGGCGCAGCGGGCAGCTCGTGCCAGGTGGTCGGTGCCGGCCCGGCGGGCAGACGGATCTCCCGGCGCGTGCCGTCGTCCGCCTGCAGGGTGTAGCGGGCCACGGCGCGGTCGGTGATCAGGCGCAGGCCGTGCAGAATCAGCCCGTTGACCAGCAGGTTGGTCGCACGGACGTCACGCAGGGGCTGCGTCTCACCGGCGGGCGTCAGGCTCAGCAGCTGGCGCTGCGCTTCGGCGATCGGCGTGTCACCCACCTTGACCAGCCGCGCTCCCAGCATCGCGGCTGGGGCGCTGCCAGGCGGCGCGGCGATCAGGCGGTAATCGGTGCCGAAGCGGAAAAAGCGCAGCGGGAAGGTCGGCGCATCCTTGGGGATGCGGATGTAGGTGTGCCCGTCCCCGATCGCGTTCTCGATACGGTCCATGCCGACGAAGATCTGGTCGGGATCGAGCGCGGGCAGGCGCCGGTCAAGGTCCGTCACCTCGCGCTCGAACTGCTGCCGCGAGAGGCGCCAGAAGGGTGCGACGTGGCGCTTGGGAAGCTCGGTGGCCAGGTAACGCAGATCCGCGCGCCACTGCGCGGTGATAGGCGTCGGAGCAGCCGCTGCGGCGTCGTGCGCAAGCAGCGAGCCGGCGGCGAAGAGCAGGGCGAGCAGGCTCGCCAACGTCGCGCGAGTCCGAGGGACGCACGCAGGAGAGGAGATGCTCATGGGGACGTTGCGGGTGGCCATTGTTGCCTCATGGTCGAATCGGATGCTGCCTGTAGGGCCGAGCGTTCCGGCGTCGCTCTAGGTACGCAGCATGTGGCTGCGCAGGCCGCGCGGACGCCACTTCAGGTTCACACCGAGCGTCCCCAACACGATCAACGCGACGCCTGCCAGCTGTATCGGCACCAGTCGGTGTCCGTACAGCCAATAATCCAGCAGCAGCGCCACCAGCGGGTACACGAACGCCACCACGACGATGGTCACCAGGGGCAGGCGCGGGTAGGTGGAATAGAACAGCACGTAGACGATGCCGCTGTGGATCACGCCCAGGCCGATCAACCACATCCACTGCAGTCCCCAATGAAACACGCCGGCGTTGCTGAAGCCGCCCAGCATCAGCACGCCTACCCAGCACTGGATCAGCACCAGCGCCAGCGGGCGCTGCTTGCCCACCTGGCGCGAGATCAGCAATGAGGCGCTCCAGAGCAAGGCCGCGAGCAAGGCCAGGCCAACGCCGATCAACTGGGCCGTGTCGGCATGGCGGTAGATGCCGGCGGGGTCGCTGGTGCAGACCACGCCGACGAAGCCGAGCAGGGTCCAGGCAAGGTCTACCGGTTGCGTGCGCTCGCCCTGAACCAGCGCCGCCAGGATCAGCGTGATGAACGGGAAGCAGTGATAGACCATGGTCGCCAGGCCGATCGACGAGCGCGCCATGCCGGCGAACAGCGCCACCCAGTTGAGCACCAGCAGCACACCGCTGAGCACGGCTCCGCGCAGCAGCGTGCGGTCCTGCAACAGGCCGCGCAGGTGCCCGCGCGCCGCGGCCCAGCCGAGCAGGAACAGCCCGCCGAACAGGCAGCGGTAGAACACGGCGGTAACCGCGTCCTGCCCGCTTTCATGCACGAACACGCCTACCGAGCCGATCAGCACTTCCGCGAACAGCAACTGGAGCAGCGCGCTGCGCGTGCCAGGGCGCTCGGTCGGGGGGCTCATGCGGTTTTTCTCGAGGGTAGGGATGGCCAGCGTAGGGCGGTCGCCGACAGGGATACAGATTCAGATAGACTCGAATTCGACAAGTACAGATGGATCGGACCCATGCTGCTTTACGAACGCGTTGCCGCGACCTTGCGTGCTCAGATCACGCGGGGCACCTTGCGTGCCGGCGAGCGCCTCCCGTCGGTCCGGCAGCTGGCCCAGGGGCATGGCGTGAGCACCGCCACGGCGGTGCAGACGTATCTGCAGCTGGAGCGCGAGGGGCTGGCGGTGGCGCGGCCGCGTTCGGGCTTCTTCGTGCGCGCCGCCACGCCAGCGGCGCCGGCGGCACGACTGCCAAGGCGGCGTGCGCCGGGCGAGGTCGACAATCCGGCGTTGCGCAGCGTGATGGAGCTGCTCGCCCGCAGCGACCTGCTGCCGCTGCACAGCGCCACCCCCGCGCCCGACCTGTTGCCGCGCGCCGCGCTGACCGGATCGCTATCGCGCTGCCTGCGTCGCACGTCCGCGGCCGCGCTCGATTACGCGCCGCCGCAAGGGCACTTCGCGCTGCGGCGCCTGCTCGCGCAGCGTTATGCGCAGGTGGGCGCGGAAGTATCGGCGGAGGAGATCGTGCTCACCGGCGGGGCGATGGAGGCGATAAACCTGTCGCTGCGTGCGGTCACCTCGCCGGGTGACGTGGTGATCGTGGAGACACCGACCTATCACGGCATCCTGCAGGCGGTCGCGGCGATGCGCCTGAAGGTGCTGGAGGTGCCCACACGCCCTGGTCAGGGCATCGACGTGGCGCGCTTGGAGCAGCTGCTGCAGCAGACCGCAGTGCGAGCGGCCGTCCTGGTGCCCAACTTCAACAATCCGCTGGGCAGCCTGACCTGTGATGCCGACAAGCGGGCCCTGGTGGAAAGCTGCGACCGGCACGGCACGGTGATCATCGAGGACGACATCTACGGCGACCTGGCCTGGTCCGGGCAACGCCCGTCGCCGCTGCGCCGCTGGGATGACGGCAGCACGGTAATCAGCTGCGGCTCGTTCTCCAAGGTGCTGGCGCCGGGCCTGCGCCTGGGCTGGGTGGCGGGCGGGCAGTGGAGTGAGGTGCTGGCGCGCGCCAAGTTCTTCACCACCGTCGGCGGCAACAGCCTCACCCAGCTGGCGATCGCCGATTACCTGCAGCGTCACGACCTTGAGCGGCACCTGCGCCGGCTGCGCCGCACCCTGGCCGACAACGGCCAGCGCCTGCACGACGCCATTGCGCGTTACTGGCCGGCGGAGACCCGGGTGAGCGAGCCGCAAGGCGGCCTCTCGCTCTGGGTGGAGCTGCCCGGGGGCGCCGACAGTCGTGTGCTGTTCGAGCAGGCGCTGAACAGGGGCATCGGCACATCGCCGGGTGTGCTGTTTTCCAGCCACGGCGACTACGTCGACTGCCTGCGGCTCAGCTGTGGCCTGGTATGGGACGAGCGCATGGATCACGCGATGCGGGAGCTTGGCAAGATGGCGGCAGCGAGCTCCAACTGCCCTTCGCTTTAGTACGTTCCACTTGGTAACGTGGTCTGGAAGCACATGACCGCCCGACCTTCTATCTGCACGGAGGCGGGTGACCCAGATTCAGCGCTCACAGTGACATCCATCCAACCGCCGCGCCCGTTGGCCGCGGCCTGGCGCGCCCTGTAACGTACGAAGCCACTTTCGACGGCAAGCAGGCTGTGTCTGACCAGGTAAGCCCCGAGCGGCCCGTTTGCGTTGCCTGTCACAGGGTCTTCCGCGATGCCGATAGCAGGAGCAAACATTCGACCCCACGTATAGGCCTCGTCATCTCCTGGCGTATCTAGGGTAAACGCGAAATACCCTTTGGTCCCAGCCGCTTCTGACAGTGCAGTAAGTCGTCCGAGATCGGGAGCCAGCTGTTGCAGAGTCTTGCGCTCGCGCAGGCCGATCAGAAGCTTCCCATGTCCAGTACTGACAAATTGCAACGGGCATCGGGGGTCGACCGCACCGAAGTCCACACCGAGCGCGTCCAACACATCGCGGGCGACATCTGGCGGCAGCGGGGAAGTGAAGACCGGTTGGTTCTGTTCGATCGTGACAAGGTAGTCGTTGTCGGTCTCGCTGACGCGAACGCGCTGGACGCCCGCACCCGTAAGCTGTCGATAGCTACCGGTCGGGCGACCCTCCAGCGCCATGACGTAATGTGCGGCGAGCGTTGCGTGCCCACAGACCGGGACTTCGCTCGTGGGCGTGAAGAACCGCACGTGTAGATCGTGGTCATCGGAAGTCGGCTTGAGAACGAAGGCAGTTTCGGAATTGTTGAGCTCGCGAGCGATCTCTTGCATATGCGGCACGCTCAAACCATCCGCGTTGGCGACCACCCCCGCCGGATTGCCCTGGTAACGAGTGGTGGTGAAAGCGTCGATTTGGTACACCCGGAGGTCCATCAGGATTTCTCGTCGAAGACAGCTTTCAATGTCAAGAGCGCAGATCGGATGGATGGGCCGCTGGCATAAAACGTCAACTGCAGGATTGCTTCGACCAGCTGCTCCTTCGTGGCCCCCAGTCTGCGGGCCGCCTCCGCATGCGCGCGTAACTGCAAAGGAGCATGCCCAAGCGTCGTGCATGCTGCCACGAGGAGAAGTTCCCGGGTTAGCAGGTCCAAACCGGGGCGAGCAAGTATTCCGCCGAGCGCCCACTCGATGGTCATGTCCACAAAGGCGGGGGCGATGTCCTGCATTTCGGCGGCCAGCGCTGAAGCGGCGTCTTGGCCGTGAAGTTGCGCGAGCAGTTCTTCACCTCGCTTGGCTGAGCCTAGCGGGTTGTCGTGCGCCGCGTGTCCACTCACGGTGGGCTGTCCGGGGGGTGATTCATTCATGGTGATGCCCTTTTCTATCGGCTGAACGGGTCAACACTCGCTCGGCCGGCATCGCTTGGGTTACGCCGCGCGGACATTCGATCCTGCCTGCATCTGTATCTCCATGCTCATCCTGCCGCCGCCAACTGACCAGTCGGAAAAATCGTTCTCGACGAGGTAGATGAAAACATCTTCCGGGCGAATGTCGGCAGCCCGACCGAGGTGTAATGTGATGTTTTCGTAGAGGTTGCGCTTCATCGCGTCACTGCGCCCGCGGCGCAGAGTGATCTGCACGACCACCATTTGATCGGAGCGCAAGTGGCCCAAGAAGGAACGGTCGAAGTGGAAGTCGCCTGGCTGGTACTCGGACAACAACTGGAAGAAGTCGTCCTCGGGAATGGCGATTGTCGCCACCATCGCCGCGTGTACTGCACGCGCAATGGAAGCCTTTTGCATCTGCGGAGTTCCCGCGGGAATGGCGACGCGAGTAAAAGGCATAGGAGGTTCCTTGGAGAAGGCCTGGGGGCGAAGAGCAAGCAAGCGTTCGGGTGCCGCAGCCGTCCGAGGCGAGCAGGGCTGCAGCCTATGCGCTTGCATCGTTTCGGATAACTACCAAAACCGCTGAAAGACCTTAAACAGGTGATTTGCAATGGGTGATCGTGTCGCCGAAGTGGGGCTCTTCCTTCGGGTGCTTGACCTAGGTTCCATAAGCGCCGCAGCCCGAAGTCTGGACATCTCGGTGGTCGTGGCGAGCCAGCGCCTCAAACGGCTCGAGCGCGAACTGGGCGTGCGGCTGCTGCACCGAACCACGCGACGACTTCACCCGACACCCGAAGGTATCCTGCTGGCCGAGAAAGGGCGCGCGCTCATCGAAGAGCTCGACTCGTTGACTGAAGGGCTGCGGAGCGCGGCCGGCGAGGTTTCGGGCACGTTGCGAGTGACCGCTCCGGCGACATTCGGGCGCCAGCATGTTTCACCCCTGTTGCCGCAGTTCCTTGCTGCCCATCCGAAGTTACGCTTGAGCATTGACCTGACCGACCAAGTGGTCGATCTAGTGAGTGCTGGTTACGATCTCGCCATACGATTCGGTGGGCTCGTCGATTCTTCGCTAGTGGCGCGAAAGTTGGCCACAAATCGCCGGATACTTTGCGCTTCGCCGGGATACCTGCGTGTTCATGGAGCGCCACAAACTCCGGCGGAACTTGCTAATCACGCCTGCATTTTACTGTCGGGCGCTCGAGGGAGGCGCGATGTCTGGTGTTTACGCGACCGTCAGGGCAAGGAAACGGTCGTGCACGTCTCCGGGCGAATTGAAAGCAACTATAACGAGGTGATCCGCGATGCCGTCCTGGCGGGGCTTGGTATTGCCTTGCATTCGATGTGGCACGTCTACGACGATTTGCTCGCCGGGCGCATGCAGCGCGTGCTGCCGGAGTACGAAGTTCCCGCCAGCGAAATCTACGCCGTCAAGCCGGGGCGGGGCCAAGTTCCACCTCGCGTCCGCGCATTTGAGGACTTCCTCATCAAGCACTTCGGCCACGAGCCCTCGTGGGACCGCGTGGACGGGGCTTGATACACACGAAGCGGGGGCTCTTTGCCACCAAGCCGCTGGCAAGAATTAGACCTGGGGCCTGACCACCTGAGGAAGGCGGCTGGGTTGTGCGGTTTGAAATGAAGCCCCCGGATGGAGTTGCGCGGGGGATGAGTGCCGCGCCGCGGAGGCGCCAGCCGGCCCAGGGGCCTTCAAGGTCGATCCTGCATTCTGTACGTGCGTGGATCTTGCCCGCGATCTCATGCAGGGTTACGCAGCGTTCGCTCGGAGCTAAGAATTCTTGAGTGTCGTCGTCGTACTGCCAGTTCAGACGCCGCTTTGGCACGCGAGCTCTTCCTGGAATCGGCGAAAGTCGTAGGTGGTTGGCTTCATAAGGCGGCGGGCTAGGCGATGGATCTTGCATTGAGCAAGGTGAGAAGAACGAACAATCTCAAAAGTTGAGCGTCACCGTGACTACGTCGCTGTAGGTCCCTATATACGGATTCTGGCCGGCAGGGACACTGCCATAGACGGCATAGTCGGTATTGGTGCCGGCGCCGCCCACGGTCACGCTGTTGCCGGTGCCGTCGCCCCATACGCTGGCGTGGGCGAGATCGGTGTAGAGGTTGTAGGCCAGTTGGTGAGCGCCGCTCTGCATGATGCGCGAGGCAAAGGTGCCGGCAAGGCCAGGACTCAATACGATGGTATAGGGCGTGCTCACGTCGCAGGTCACGGTGACGTGCCCCACGCTGTCCAGATTTTGGCTGTTCTGGAAATCGTAGCTGCCGAAGTCCACGCCTTGAGTGTTGAGTCCGCATGTGGCGGCGCCCAACGGTGCAACTGCCATCATGGCAATCATTCCGAGAGTCCACGTGGCGGTGCGAGTGGCCCTGAGAGAGGGCTCAATGTAGGTGGAGCATCTCATGGGCGCACGCCTCTGCAGATAAGGGGGCCGATGCGTGGCAGCGGATCATTTGTGGCTGGAAGCGCTGCTGTCATGGTGCAAGATTGGCCGCGCCAGCTCGCGTGCAGCCGGTTGGCGGCACTGAGCCCGGTCAGGTAGGCCTCGCCTTGGAAGCCGACCGGAAAAGGCGTGGGGTTGCCTTCCAGGGTGATGGTAGCGCCTGCGGGGATAAAGCTGCCGTCCTCGAGTTTCACCACGACGATGGCCCCACGCGCCGCTGTTACCGGGAAGGTCAGCGCGACGGCGCTGTGGCTGTACGGCACCGCATCCAGCTGCAGGCCCTGGATGTCTGCATCAAGCGGAAGATCGGCCTGCTCGATGCGGATCGGGTTGCGCTGGTACGGGCGCAGGCGGGGTATCAGCGCATAGCCTTTTTCGTCGGTGACGGCGACTGGCTGGTTGTCCGCGTAGACCCGCACGCCTGAAAAGCCGGGGACCTGCACCACGGCAAAGCTGTCGTCGATATGGCGGCTGGGATAGACGCGATTGGCGAGCAACGCGAGACCACCCCGCACGGAGGCCTGGTAGGCGCGCTGCCCCTGACTCTGCGCCGCGCCGAGGGTGTAGGTGCCCACATCGTTCTGCAAGGCGAGCTCGGCCAGGCTGGGATCGTCGGGGGAAAGGCCCGCCTGCAGGCGCCATCCGGCACCGCTGCCTGCAGGTAGATTGTGCTGGTATTGCAGGGCGCCGCCGGACGATCCGGCGTGCACCTGGCCATTGAGGCTCACGCTGTCGGTCGGGCCCAGCGGTGCAGTGAACGTCATCGACACCAGGGTGGAACCGTCGCCGCCAAGAAAGCGCAGCGCCGAGAGACTCATATAGCCAAGTCGACCCAATGCACGACTGTAGCTTGCGCCAAGTAACTCGACGTCTTCGCGCTCGCGGTAGGCCTGGTGCGTGTAGCTCATTCCGAACGAACCGAACCGGGGCGCACCCACGCTGAAGTAGGCGGACGACATTTGCTGGGGCGGACATGCCGGGGCCTCGTATCCCAGTTGCGTGAAGCCCGGCGTGGTGACCTGTGAGCGCGCGCCCCAGCTGAAGTAAGCCGATTGGCGCTGGAAACCCAATTCCATCAGGCCACCCCGCCCGTCCTGGTCGTGGCTACCTGCTGCCGAGAAGCTCAATACACCAAGGTTTCCGATCAGCAGTTCTCCGCTCAGGCCTAACGTCTGCTGGTCCGGCAGCCACTCGGCATGCGCTTCTCCGGTGAAGTGACTGGACAGACCGCGTCGTTCGGTCGCCACCGCCATCGGCTTGCCGTAGTCGTTGCTCGATACGCCGTAGTTCCTCCGCTCGAAGCCCAACTCATAGGAATAGTCGCGAAGCCCTTTGGCGAGGATGCCACTGCTTGCGTAGAACGGCTGCGAGACCACCTGCTCACGCCCCAACAGATCGCGTACGACCATGCGAACTTCGCCGGCACCCGTGACGACCGGAAGATCCTGGATGGTGAAAGGGCCGCTAGGCACTTCGCGTCGCAGGCGCAGCGCGTCATTCACGTAGTAGTCCACAGTGGAGGGAGCTGCCGCGACGCCATCCACCGTCGGCAGCGGGAACGTGACGAAGGTCGGCCGCGTGGAAAAATTGGTTGCCCATTGCACGCCCCCCATACGCACCGCCCGTCCCCATGCGCTGCCACTGCTGATCGTATCGCCCAGGCGCAGGGAGGCCATGCGGTCCGGTTGGTCGCGGGTGAAGCTGGTATCCAGCCGGATCGTCTGCGAGAGGCTGCCGCCCTGGCGTGACAGTATGGTGTTGGTGCCGCTACCCCAGCGTCCGAATACGCCGGTATCGAGCGCTGCGCTGGTCGAAGTGGGGCCGTGGTCTTCGCGGCCAGCGAAAACGTCGTAGTTGAGGTAGGCGCCCGGGGGAGAGGGAGTCGGCTGATCGCTACCGAGGGACATGCCGCTCAGATGGTTCTCGGCGAGCAACGTGGCCGGGACACTGACCGACAGCAGGCCAAGGGATTCGTCGACGTGATAGGTCAGCCCCTTGACTTCGGAAAGCGGGCAATAGCTGATCCCGCCATGTTCTATCTTCTTGCCGCACGTGACATTCAGGCGCCACCGCTGCAGGTCATCGGGCTGCACGAAAATCGCGCCATCGTTTCCCTTCAGGACCATTGTGGTGTCCTGCGGCGTGCCGTTGACGTGCACTTCGAACCATGCCTCGGCCAGGCCCGCCGGCGTCTGCCCGGGAGAAGGCACGGGGGAGGGGGCGGGAGTGGCCGGCGCCGGCGCAGCCTTCACGACCTCGGTGGACTGCGGCGGCACTTTCGTCGGCGGTGCTGCGGGCAGCGCCTGCTCAGGGAATACGTCGATTACGAGACGTTGGCCATGGCCAGCGCCGGGCGCCAGGTAGAAGAGCTGCGGCTCGACGGAGGCCGGGGCAAGCAATTGCATCCGCGTGCCCGATGCGTCGCGCTCGATCCGCACTGTCGTCAGATAGGGATTGGGTCGGATCTTTCCGGGCAGGTCGAGCAGCGCCTGGTCCAGCCGCACGTCGCCCAGTTCAATCGATAGCGCCCCCGGCGCGGTGGGGCGCACCACGCGGGCCGTTATGGGGCGATCGGATTCGAGCACCAACCGCACACGGTCGGCGGCGATACCCACCCGGGTGTCCAGGATACGCGCGCTGCGGCCATCTCCTTGCTCCGCAAGCGGCGCCAATGTGTCGGAGGCCAGGGCGATTCGTGCTGGGATCGACGCGACGGACGCCGGATTGGCAGTCCGCCTGGTTTCCGGGTCGGCGGGGAACACATCCAGCACTAACCGGTCGCCAAAGCCGTCATCCGCCTTCAGGTTGAACAGCCGCGTGCGCACGGCCCCTCGCGTGGGCAGCACCAGCCGTACACCGTTCGCGCTTTTCTCGACGGAGGCGCCGAGCAGAAAAGGGTTGTTCGCGCCGATGGCGCGCGCCAACCCGGCGAGCACGCGGCCGGTGTCGACGCTGTCGAGTTTTATCTGAAGCGAGCCGCCGCTTCCTTCATCGGTCATGTGCGCCCGGATAGGCTGATCCGACTCGATCACCACGCGCGTATGGCTCGGATCCATGCCGACACGCACGGCCCGTACGTGCACCGCAGCCAGCAGCGGTCCCGGCGATGCAGCCAACAGTAATAAGGTGGCGCAGGCCGCATGGCGGTAGAGCCGGGCGGGACTACGGCTGGAAGGAGCATCCGCTGGTAACGACGAAAGCCCGGGGGCGCGTGATGCGCCTCGCGATGCCTGGAGCGACAACACGCACCGCCTTGCGCTCCTGCCGTTGGCGGATCGTCGTCGCACGTGGGTTATGGGCCGGAGACCGCCACGTCGGTTTGCAGGGCCTGGTTGTCGGAGTCCATTGCCAGCTCGAGGTGGTCACCCTCGGCCACTGCCGTATCCACCACCCATTCGTGGTTGCTGCCGGCCAAGATGTACACGGCCTTATCCGACATCGGCAAGCGCTTGCCGCCTTCGCCGGACAGCACGAGATGGCTCAGGTGCGCATGCTTGGTGCCGCTGTTGTCGGCGGTGATCTTCAGATGGCCCGCATCGATGCGAGTGGCGCGCCAGTGCAGGTTCGCCGCGATCGCCGCAGAGGGTTGGACGAACACTGGCAGGCTGATCTGCAGCACCACGTGCAGCCCCTGGAATCCGGGTCGCGGCGCCGGCGGCACTTCGCGCAGGAACAGCCGGTAGGTACGCTCCTGCTGTGCATCCGGCGCTCGCCGGGAACCGACGCGTATGACCTGAGAGCCACCGGCAGGAACACTGAAAATCGGCGGCGTCGCAAGGATGTCCTCCGCCGGGGCGAACACGTCCTTGCCGCCGGACTGCGACCAGACCATCACCTGGAGCTGGATGGTGGCCGCAGCGGCACCGGTGTTGCGTACCGTCAAAGCGGCGACCCTTTGGTCGGCAGACAGCGTCGCGCTCACGGGGCCAACCTGGAAGCCGGCCCAGGCGTGACCGACGGCGAGAAAAAGAAACGCCAGGCCGCAAGCGGCCTGGCGTACGAGTGAACGCTTCATGTCAGAAGGTGACGGTCGCAACGACGGTATCCGAGTAGCTGCCGGAGGGGACATTCTGCCCCGCGGTAATGAGTCCGTACACCGTGGTGCTCACGACAGTGCCCGTACCGGTCACGGGGGCGCCGGTGCCGGCGGTGTTTCCCCACACGGTGGAGCGGCCCGAATCGGAATACAGCTGGTAAGAAAGATAATCCGAGGCACCGCTCAGCATGCGCCGAACCGGTGCAGCGTCGCTCGACCCTGTATCGGCGTTGGCGCCCTGGCCGAGCGTGACCGTCACGGAGGCACCATTGGTGCAGGTGGTGTCGATGGTGCCCTGGCCGGTCAGGTCGGTGCTTGCGTTGGTGACGACCGGATCGTATGCGCCGAAGGCGAGGCCGCCACTGGCGTCGATCGTGCAGGTGGCGGTCACGCTGGCGGACACCGGTAGGTCGGAGGTAGCAGTAGCGGCATAGGCAGTACCACCCAGCGACGAAAGCGCAATGAGCACAGCGGCGGCCAAGGCGGACTTGAAGATCTTATTCATTGGGACTGTTTTCCTGAAAAGCGCGCGAAGGCGCGGGCAATGTTTGTCGACGAGCAAAAGGTTTTGCACGATGCGCCCCCTTGTTTGTTCGCTCGATGCAGACAAGGCAATGGCTGTGCCAGCAGTCCGGTACCTATGTGTAAAACGCACCCAAACCATGAGCAGTTGTGATCGACCTCACATCTCCTGACGAAATGCGCAGGCCGATCACTCGATCAACCGACGCCGATATGTTGACGTCTGGAACAACAAATTGACGGTTTGGACACGTCCCGCTTTAAGAAAACGTCCATACGTGATGGCCGTCACATTTACTCCGTGTGACGATCGTCACGCTTTTCCACGTATTCGATGCATCTATCGATGCCTGACTCAGCCCCGACCGCTTGAGGTGCCTTCGACGCCGCAGCGGGGCTGCTTGCGCCCTCAAGCCGTTGGCGCGAGTGCCGACACGGGAGCACAGCGTGGCGTTCCGTGTTTGCACGGCGGTCTGGCACGCCTCTTGCGCGCGAGTATGGGCGCCGCGTTCCTTTCGATACTCTCGGCCACGCTAAACCATGTCACTTGCCGCAACACCGCTGGACGCCCAAGTCATCCTCGACTCCCTGCCGTTGTCCGTGATCTTGCTCGACCAGGAGGGCAGGGTTCGCCATGCCAATGCGGCCGCCCGCCGGCTTGCCTCGGTGGTGAGTGCGGGCGTGACCGAGGGACTACTCAGCCTAGTGGAGGGACCGCCGCCCGAGGTTCGGGCGAGACCGCAGGCCGCCGGCGATGGGTGGGAAGACCGCAGAGCGTGCGCGCTCGAGGGCGGCGGTTCGCTGGGGATCGTACGCCAGTGGAGGCCCTGTGCCGATGGATCGGAATTGACCAGCGTAACGATTCGTCCGGCCAGTGCGGTCCAGCCGCCGGGAGCGATGGCCGGTCCAGAACAGGAAAAGCAGTTGCTGGAACGGCAGAGCCTCGTTCACGCCGAAAAACTCGCCACCGTGGGACAGCTGGCCGCCGGCATGGCTCACGAGATCAACAATCCCATCTGCTACGTGCAGTCCAACCTGGGATCGTTGCAGGACTACGTCAACAAGCTCTTCGGCTTGGTCGAAGTGTGCGAGGAAATCATCCGAGAGGAAGGCAGCACGACTGCGGGCAAGCTGACCACACTGGATGCGCGCAAGCAGGCCATCGACTTTCCGATGATCGTGGAAGACCTGCCGCTGCTCCTGGCCGAATCGCGGGAAGGCGTGGAACGTATCCGCCAGATCGTGCAGAACCTGCGCGATTTTTCCCGCATCGATGCCACCGAAGGGTTTCGGCTCTTCGACATACACCGGGCCATCGAGACGACGCTTGGCATCGTGCGCAGCCTGAGTGGAAACTCGATCGGTTTCGCGACCTATTTCGAAGAACTGCCCCTGGTGGAGTGCAACCCGACGGAATTGAACCAGGTGCTGATGAACATCCTGGTCAATGGCACCCAGGCCGTTGGACAGAACGGCCTGATCGAGATCCACACTGGCAGGGGGCCGCACCACGTGTGGATCGAGATCAAGGACAACGGTTGCGGCATCGAGGAGCACGTCCTGCCACGGATCTTCGAGCCGTTCTTTACCACCAAGGAGGTCGGCCGTGGCACCGGTCTTGGACTTTCCATCAGCTACGGCATCATCAAGAAACACGGCGGCGACCTGACGGTTCGCTCGCGCGTCGGCGCAGGGACCGTTTTCCTGATCACGCTCCCGGTCAAGCAGGCCAGGGGCAATCCAGCGTTCACCGAGTGAGAACATGACCTACAAATTGCTGCTCCTGGATGACGAACCGGCGATCCTCAGCGCGCTCTCACGCGTAATCAACCGTATCGGCGCGGAGCGACTCGGCGCTCCCTGCCGCATCAGCGCGTACACCGACGCCTCGCTGGCGCTGACCAGTCTGCAGAGCGAGCCTTACGATCTGGTCATCACAGATTTCCGCATGCCGGCCATGAGTGGCTTGGACTTCTTGCGCGAGGCGATCCGATACCAGCCGGACATCGCTCGCATCATCATCAGCGGTCATGCTGATTTGCCCACGATGGTGGCGGCGATCAACGACACTCAGGTCTTTCGCTTCGTCGGCAAACCCTGGGACGACAACGAACTGCAGCTTGCGGTGATCCAGGCGCTGCACGTCTATACGCTAAGCCGCGAGAACCAGCGGCTGGCGGATCTGGTACGTGTCCAGCAGGGCACCATCTCGCGCCAGGAAGCCGAACTGCGCCAACTGGAGTCCGAGTGCCCCGGCATCACTCGGGTGGAGCGCGACGAACGTGGCGCGATCTACCTGGACGAGGACAATCTCTAGTGCGTTGCGCGCACCGGAACTCATGACGAGCGCTGGCCACCTGCATGGCTCGCCGCGTTACCCTGAGGTTCGCGGCGGGCCGCGGAAACGGCATCGCGGATCACCCTGCGAAGATCGTCGTCGACCCACGGTTTGGTGAGGAAGCGGTACACGGCTCCTCCGTTGATGGCCTCGGTGACCGCGCCGATATCCGCGTAGCCGCTGAGGATCATGCGAATCGTGCGCGGATGGGTTTCCTTCACCTTGCCGAGGAATTCGGTCCCACGACCCTCGGGCATCCGATGGTCGGAGACCACCACGTCGACCGCCGCGTTACCAAGGATCTCGAACGCTTGCAGGAACGTCCCGGCGGTGTGGATCGTGTACCCGTCGCGGCGGAGCAACCGAGCGAGGGCGCGCAGGACGTTCTGCTCGTCGTCCACCAGCAGGATCGAGCCGGCGTCGCCCCGGTGGGCACCATCGGCGTTCTGCAGCGACGGATTGCGCAGCCGCGCAAGCATGCCTTCCGCACCGACCGGCTCGCCCAGATGATTTCCTTGCGCGAATTCGCAGCCGTTGCGTTCGAGGAACCCCAGTTGCAACGCCGTTTCCACGCCTTCAGCGACCACAGTGCAACCGAATTCGTGCGCCAGCCCGATGATCGCGCGGCAGATACGGGCTGCCCCGATGTCATTGGGCACCGCGGATACGAAGGTGCGGTCTATCTTGAGCCGGTTGACCGGAAAACGCTGCATCAGGCCGAGACTGGAATGCCCGATGCCGAAGTCGTCCATCGAAAGGCTCACGCCGATCTTGCGCAGTTCGCGCATGAGCGATGCGACATGGTCGGGATCACCCATGATCGCCTTCTCGGTCAATTCCAGTTCCAGGTAGCGTGGCGGCAGGCGTGCGCCGTCCAGGGCGCGGCTCACGTCTTCGATGACCTGCTGCCCGCGCATCTGCAGACCCGATACGTTGACCGAAAGGACGAAATCGCCGACGCCGCAATCGAGCCAGCGGCGCGCCTGCTGGCAGGCCTGTACCAGCACCCACTGGCCGATGTCCGAGATCAGTCCCAGGTCCTCGGCCAGGGGAATGAAGCGGTCCGGCGTCACCAGCCCGAGCTGCGGGCTGCGCCAGCGCACCAACGCCTCCATGCCGGTGATCTCCCGCTTGGCCGCATTCACCACCGGCTGGTAGGCAAGTTCGAGCTCGCCACGCGCCACCGCGCCCCGCAGGTGCGCGCCCATATCCATGCGGTCCTTGAGCAGCTTGCGCTGGCGCGTATTGAACACGTGCACGCGATTGCCACCGCGCTCCTTGGCGGTACGCGCGGCCAGCGCCGATTGCTGCAGCAGATCCTCCGCACTGGCCGCGGTGTCGGGGAAGCAGGCGATGCCGATGCTCGCGCCAAGGCGCACTTGGACGGTGCCCAGCGACATGGGTTGCTTCAGTTCGTCGAGCAACTGCTGGCCTACCTCGAGCATGTCCGCGTCGCCGGTGGCATCGATGCCACCGACGATGAACTCGTCGCCGGCGATCCTGCTCACCAGGGCAACGTCCCGCCCGCCGTCGACCAGGCGATCGGCGATCTGTCGCAGCAGCCGGTCGCCCGCCTCGAAGCCGTCTGTCTCGTTGAAGGCGCCGAATTTGTCGATGTCGACGTAACAGACGAACAACCGGTGGCACTGGGTGACGGCGCGCACCAGTTTCGCGGCAAGGTTGTCCTTGACCTGCCCGGGACGCAGCAGGCCCGATACCGCGTCATGGCTGGCAAGAAACGCACGCGCCTGCTCGGCGGCGACACCTTCGGTCACGTCATGGACGGTAACGATGGCCCGCGCGAGCCGATCGTCCGCATCGGCCACGGGGTGCGCCACCAGCTTGCACCAGCGAAGCTTGCCATCGAGGTCGATGGGGCCGGTGCACTCGACCACTTCACCGCCGCGAAGGTCGGCCTCGATGTCATCGAGCCACGGCGGCTGACCCAGTGCACGGTGCCAGCTGACACCCTCCACCGTGTCAGCGCTGCGGCCGAAGAACCGCTCGTATGCCGGATTGACCCGGGAGATGCACAGGCCGGCCGACGCGACCTCGAGCACGATCACGGGTGCATCGACGCATGCGTAGCACAGTTCGAACAAGGGGTCGCTGGTTGTTCTCGTCATCGGCACTTTGGCGACCGGACCTTTGTGGTATATCGGCGCGCTTGGGGCGAGCTTGAGGGAGGGGCAGGGCGCCGCGCCGTGGTCCACGCATGTCCCCGGCGCAGCTGTTCAAGTCTTCATCAGACCGTGCCGATATTGTGTGCAAGCTATCAAGCTCTGCCGCTTCGTGTGAAAAAGCAGATGCCCCACGCCGGCATGCGTGCCCATCCTCCTGCCACGGCTATCTATGCTTCACCCGATCCCGATGCCCCCTGACGTGGGGGGAGAACAGGGTGCCCTGGCACCACTCGAGCGATTTGCACTGCAGCGTCTGAATACGCCCTGCCTGGTGGTGGATTGGGAGGGCACGCGTGTCGCCGTGCTGGGTGATGCGGTGGCGGCCGGGGTTTTGCCCGCGCCGGGTGTGGAAGAGGTCGCGCGCTGGGTCGGCCGCCCGCTGTCGATGCCGGACGGTACCGTGGCAGGACGGCTGTGGGCGCCGCAGGGCGCCGACAAGTCCGGCCTGCGCGAAGTGGCGGACCTGTTCGCCCAGGCACTCGCCATGAGGGCGGAGCGGGAGCTGCTCGCGCGGAAACTGCGTCGTGTGGAGCGCGCCGTGCGCGCGGCCAACGTGGGCCTGTGGGAATGGGACGTGCGCAGCGGCCGTGCCTATTCGGAAAACGACTGGCCCTCGTTGCTGGGCTATGGGCCCGGCGACGTGGAGATGAGCTACGCCGGCTGGGCATCGCTGGTGCATCCGGATGATCTGCCAGGCGCCGAGGCCGCCTTGCAGGCATTCCTCGTTGCGGCCGAGCCGATGCGGCTGCGGATCGAATACCGCCTGCGCCATCGATCGGGGGAGTGGCGCTGGACGCTCTCGCTCGGCGACGTGATCCAGCGCTGTGCGGACGGCAGCCCGCACATGGTGGCCGGAACCCACCAGGACATCCACGTGCAGAAAGCCTCGCGCCTTGCACTGAGCGAGAGCGAGGCCTATGCACGAAGCTTGTTCGATTCGAGCCCGGACTCGATCACCGTGGTCGGTCTGGACGGCACGATCCAGGACGTCTCACCCAGTGGCCTCAGGCTACAGGGCACCAAGACACGCGAAGAGGTGATCGGTACGGACTGGCTCGGACGTTGGTTGCCGTCCTACCGCGGGCTGGCCGAGCAGGCGCTTTCCCGTGTCGCCGAAGGGGACGCCAGCCGGTTCCGTGGCGCAGCGATCATCGCCGGCGAACAGCGCTGGCGCGACGTGTATGCCGCTCCCTTGCGCGATGCGGACGGTTCGATCCGGCGCGCACTCGTGACCTCGCGCGACATCAGCGAGCAAGTGTGGACGGAAGAAGAACTGCGCCGCCTCACCAGCAGCATGGGGGAACTGGTGCAGCGGCAGACCGCCGAGATCCGCGACAACGAAGCGCGGTTGCGCTCGATCCTGTCCAATCTCGATGGCATGGCCTACCGCTGGCAGGCGATCGAGGGGCGACCGGTTCATTTCGTCAGCGACGGTGCCCGGCAGTTGCTGGGCATCGAAGCGGGGACGATTCTCTCGGCCGACGAGGTCCTCCAGCGCTTCGTGCACGAGGAGGACCGCGCACGCGTGAACGCTGCCTGGGCAGCGGTGTCCGAAGCGGGCGTGCACCAGCACGAATTCCGCATCGTCGTTGCCAAGGGACGCCATCGCTGGATCCACGAACGCCTGTGCGTGGTCCGCGCGGGGGGCCGGAACACCGACTGCGTGGACGCCATGCTCACCGATGTGACCGAGCGGCGCGACATGCTGCGCTCGCTCACGCTGGCCAACCATACCCTGGAGGAGTCGCTGGTTTCGGTGTTCTGGCTGGACGAACACGGTCATGGCCTGCGCGCCAACCGGGCCACCGCCCGGCTGCTCGGCTATAGCAACCAGCAGCTCGAACAACTGGACCTCACGCGCATCCATCCCGGTCTCGGCGGCGAGCGCTGGGGTCAGCTGCGGCAGGTGATCCAGACCCAAGGACCGCAACAATTGCACGTGAAGCTGCGGCGCAGCGACGGCCGTGAGCTGCCGGTGTTCGTGTTTCTCACGTCGGTTCAGTTCGAAGGCCGCGAAATCTACGTCGGCTTTGCGAGCGACGAATCGCGCCGGATCGAGGATCAGCAGGCGCGCCGTGACAGCGACCTGCTCAGCCGCGCGGCGCTGGGCGCACTGTCGTCGCGCATTGCGATCCTCGATCGCACGGGCAAGGTGCTGGCGACCAACCGTGCATGGGAGCAGGGCAATCCGGCGACCCGCGACCGGCCTCGAGCCGTGGTGGGATCCAACTGGCTGGAAAAGATCTCGTTGTCGACCCACCCCGAGGCGCCGGTCATCCACGCGGGCCTGTGCGCCGTGGTCCAAGAACAGGCGGAGACCTTCGAGCGCGAGTACGTCTATACCGGGGGAGACGACCCGAACCCGCTCTGGATGCAGATGCGGGCGACTCGGTTCGGCAGCGGCAGCGACCTGCGCATGGTCGTGGCCATCGAGGACATCTCCCGGCACAAACAGATCCAGTTCGCGCTCGATCGCAGCCGGCGCCTGTTCGAAACATTGTGCATGGCCGCGCCGGTGGTGATCTTCCAGGCCGATGGGGAAGGGGCGTGCCGTTACATCAGCAGCCACTGGGACATTCTCACCGGAAGGCACGCCTCGGACGATCTCGGCTACGGCTGGCTGCACGCGATCCATCCGGAAGACGCCCCGCCGTTTCGCCAAGCGTGGGTTCGCACGCGCGAGGGCAGCGACAGCTTTGTTGCCGAATGCCGATTGCACCATGCGGATGGAAGCGAAATCCAGGCGCTGATCCAGGCCGTGAGGCTGCGTTCGTCCGCCGAGCAGGATGATGAACCGGGCTGGGTGGGAACCATTACCGACCTTACCCGGGTCAAGGCTGCGACGCGCGAACTGGCCTGCGTGGAGCAACGGCAGCGCGAAGTGTTGCAATCGTTGCCGGCATTCGTCTACGTGTTGCGGCCCACGGCCGATTGCGCGATCGAGCCGGTGTGGCTGTCTTCCAAGGTGGACCCCTTCGGCCACCGCTTCGAGGACGAGCTTCCCAGCAGCACGTGGTGGGCCGAGCACGTGCACCCGGACGATGCCGAGCGCGTGCTTGCCGAGTTCAACGGCAAATTGGATACGCACGATCGCTGGTCCTACGAATACCGCCTGCGCCGCGCTGACGGCAGCTATGCCTGGGTCGCCGACCACCTGCACGCCATCCGCGACGAGGGCGGTGGCCTGGTCGAGCTGATCGGCAGCATCATCGATGTCAGCGACCGCTATGCCGCCGAAGCGGCTTTCCGCGAGAGCGAGGCGCGGCTGCGCGTCACCTTCGAACAGGCGGCGGTGGGCATGGCCCATCTCGAAGGCGGCCTGGCCCTGCTTCCCAATCGCCGGCTGCTGGAGATGGTCGGCCATGCCGGCAGCGACCATGCCCCTCGGGCCTGGTCCGATTGGACCCATCCCGAAGACAGGCAGCGGGACGAGGCACTGCTGAGGCGGTTGCTGCAGAGGGAAGCCGCGGCCGGGTCGCTGGACAAGCGGATGCTGCGGGCGGACGGCAGCGACTTCTGGGTGCACGTGACCTACTCGGTGATCGATGTCGAGGGCGAGAACGCGCCGCGCATCTTCACGGTCGTCGAGGACACCTCGGAACGACGCCGCATCCAGGGCGCGGCCAACCAGGCGTTGAGCACCCTGGATGCCATCGAGGAGGCGACGTTCAGTTTCGATCCCGACACGCTTCAGATCTTCTACGTGAACGAGGGGGCGTCCCGCCAGAGCGCCTACACGCGCACAGAGCTGCTTTCGATGACCCTGCTCGACCTGCAGGATCCCCACATGCGCCCGCGAGTGATGGCGCTGCTTACATCGGCCGCGGCGCGGCCGGACAAAGGACACCGGCTCGAGACCGAGCTGGCGTGCCGGGACGGTTCGCAGTTGCCGGTGGAAATGGCGGTGCAACACATCCATCCTGCAGGCCAGCCTCCGTTCTACGTAGCCGTGACGCGCGACATCACCGAGCGCCGCGACGCGCACCTGCGGCTGGAGCAGCTCAATGCGGAGCTGGAAGAGCGCGTCGAACAACGCACGGATGCTCTTTACGCGACCAATCTCCTCCTGCGCAACAAGGAAGAACAGATCCGCGCGATCGTCGAGAACATTCCCAGTTGCGTGATCACGATTGATCGCGACGGGATCATTACGAGCGCGAACGCCGCGGTGACGCCAGTCTTCGGCATGCCGGTAAACGCTGCCGTGGGCCGCGACCTCAGGGAACTGATACCGGGTCTTTTCGAGCAGATATTCCGGGCCGACCTGTGGAAGGACGGTGCCGACCACGGCGCCGGCGAATCGCTGCTTCTGAAAGGATCCTTTGAGGGCGTGGCAGCCGACGGCGACCCACGTTCGCTGGAAGTGTCGGTGAGCTTCTACCAGTTGCATGGCGAGCCCCAGTACGCAGCAATCATCCGCGACGTACGCGAGGAGCTGGCGGCCAAGCACGAGTTGATGCGAGCGCGGACGGAAGCGGAGCAGGCCAGCCGCGCGAAGTCCGCGTTCCTCGCGACCATGAGCCACGAGATCCGCACGCCGATGAACGGCGTGCTGGGCATGTCCGAATTGTTGTTGCAGAGCCCCCTGCCGCGCAGCGACCGCGAGATGGTCGAAACCATCCAGCAGTCAGCGTCGACGCTGCTGGACCTGCTCGACGACATCCTCGACTTCTCCAAGATCGAGGCGGGCAAGCTCGATCTTGAAATCCAGCCGGTCGAACTTGAGCGCATGGTTGAAGCCGTCTGTGCCACGCATGCGGCAGTCGCCGACGTCAAAGGCGTAGAGATGCGCGCGTACGTCTCGCCCTCGGTACCGCGGACCATCGAGGCGGACCCGATCCGCGTCCGGCAAATCCTGCACAATTTGGTGGGTAACGCGATCAAGTTCTCCGCCGGGCGCAAGGGCATCACCGGCCGAATGGCGTTGCGCGTCGATGCGCGTCCCTGCCAGGGCCAAAGCCTGGAGGTGACCATCGAGATCCGGGACAACGGCATCGGTATGACCCAAGAGGTCCTCGGCCGGGTGTTCAGCCCGTTTACCCAGGGCGAGGGCACCACGACCCGCCGTTTCGGCGGCACGGGGCTGGGACTTTCGATCTGCAAACGCCTGGTGGAACTAATGGAGGGTGAGATCGTCTGCCACAGCCTCCCGGATGAAGGCACTGTGTTCACTCTTACGTTCCGCTTCCACAAGGGGGCGTGGACGCCAACCGAGCTACCGGCCGACAGCGTGCGCTCGCTGCATGCATTGGTGGTCTCGGACGACCAGGCATTCCTGGCGGACGCGTCTACTTGCCTGCAGGCGTTACAGGTGCCTTACCAGGTCTTCGGCCGGGGCGAAGACATGGCGCGCTGGCTGGGGAGTGAACTCGACGCGGGCGTCACGCCCAACGCAGGCAAGCCTTTCGTGCTCGCCGGGCCCGGTGCGGAGGATTGGCGACAGCTCCGGCGCATGACCGATGCGGCCTGCGACCAGCAGGTGCCGATGGTGGCCTGGTTTCCCGGCCAGCTCCAGGCAGCCGGGGCGGTCGACGCCGGGGTCGTTCCACTCAGCCGCACGGTGCTGAGCGCGTTCGGCCTCGAGCAGGCGATGGCAACCATCCTGGGGCAACGGCCGGTCGAAGCTCCCGCTCCAGCCGCCATGCAGGCTTTCTTCGTGAGCGAGGGCGTGCGCCTGCTGATCGCTGAGGACCACGAAATCAATCAGCGGGTCATCCAGCGCCAGCTGCATCGCCTGGGCGTCCGCGGGGAAATTACCGCTGACGGCGAGCAGGCGCTGAACGCGTGGCGCAGGGGAGGCTACGATGCAGTCCTGGCCGATCTCCACATGCCGCACATGGACGGCTATACGCTAGCCCGCACGATCCGCGAGGAAGAAGCCCGCAGGGGTCTGCCGCGGATTCCGATCATTGCCTTCACTGCGAATGCCATCATCGGCGACGAGGTCCGGTGCTACGAGGCGGGTATGGACGACGTGGTCACCAAGCCGGTCGAATTGAATCGGCTGCGGGAGGTGCTCAACCGGTGGCTGCTCTCGTCACCGCCGATGTGTAAGGAAAGCCGTTCAGCCGACCCCGTGGAAGCTGCCGCCGACGCGCTTTCGCCGTCCCGGCATGTGGACATTCGCGTGTTGCAGCAACTGGTGGGAGACGAGCCCGAGGTAGTCGCCGACTTCCTCAACGAGTTCCAGCAGGGCGCTACGCGCCTGATGCTCTCACTGCATGCGGCGGTGACCACCGAGAGCTGGCGTGATGCCATGAGCATCGCCCATCGTCTGAAGTCGTCGGCCCGCTCGGTCGGCGCTGGGCGGATGGGCGATCTTTGCGAACAGATGGAGCAGCTGTGCGCAGATGCCGAAGCCGAAAAGAAGCAGGCCTCCGCTCTTCTGATCGACTTGCAGGAAGAGTGGCAGCTCGTCGACAACGAAATCACCAGAGCGCCGATCGGACGACATGACGCCTAATCCAAACGCCCACCAGGTTCTCGTCGTCGACGACGACGCCTTCAGCCGCAAGTTGCTGTTGGATGCGCTTCAGCGCCATGGCTTCGTCGCCAAGGGGCTGGCGCACGCGCGTGATGCGCTTTCAGAAGCATTGGGTGGGCACGCGCCCGATTTCATCCTTTGCGACCTCGCCATGCCCGAGATGGATGGCATCCAGTTCATCGAGGCTCTTGGAACGGCGCGCTGGAAGGGAGGCCTGGTGCTGGTCACCGGCGAGGGGGCGCGCCTGTTGCAAGCAGCCACCAAGCTCGCCCGCGCGTTGCGACTCAATGTCCTCGGGAGCCTGCCCAAGCCGGTCGATCCACGCAAGCTCGCAGAACTGCTTGCGGATCATCGGCACGCCCCGGCCAGGCCAGCCCAGCACGCCGGGGTAATGGTGGCCAACAAGTACAGCGAGACCGAACTGAGTCGGGCGATCGAGCACGGGCAGATGATCTTGCACTACCAGCCGCAGGTCCGGATGGCCGATGGCGAGCCCTCGGGAATGGAATGCCTGGTTCGCTGGCGGCACCCCGAGGAGGGCCTGGTGTATCCCGAGCGTTTCGTTTCGCTGGTGGAGGATTACGGGCTGATCGATGCGCTTACCGACCGTGTGATCCTGCTTGCAACCGAACAGCTCCGGTCCTGGCGCCAGCAGGGCATCAAGCTGCCGCTTGCGATCAACCTGTCGATGGATACGCTGCAAAATCCCACCGTCGTCGAACGGCTGCAGGAGCTCGTGGAAGCAAGCGGGTTGACGGCGTCGGACATCGTCTGGGAGGTGACCGAAAGCCGCATCATGCGAGACCTGACGGCCACCCTGACTGCGCTCAGCAGGCTGCACCTGAAGAAATTCGCGATTTCGATCGACGACTTCGGGGTGGGGCATTCCTCTCTCGCACAATTGCGCGACCTGCCGTTTGCCGAGTTGAAGATCGACCGCAGTTTCGTCCACGGTGCCTACGCGGATCAGGTGCACGGGGCGATCGTGGAAGCCAGCGCGCGCATGGCGGCCAGCCTGGGCATGATCTGCGTCGCCGAGGGCGTGGAGTCGCCCGAGGACTGGGCGTTCGTCCGCAAGGCCGGCTGCACCCATGCGCAAGGGTGGGCCATCGCACGGCCTTTGCCCTCTGCGGCCATCTCGTCCTGGCTGGAGCGCTGGCCGGTCGACTTCCAGGCGCTCAACCATGCAGCAAGAACACGCGCATGAGCGGCATCGATGTCAATGGCAAGATCTTGGTCGCTTCCGACCAGAGGGGCGAGGCGGAGGCCCTGCAGGCCCAATTGGCCACCGACTATTCCAACATCTCGGTGTCCTACGACCCCGAGCGCTACGTGGAGGACTTCGAGCGCCTTCGACCGGACGTGCTGTTGCTCGTCTTCAACAGGATCGAGGACGCCCAGAGCTATTACCTGGGCCTGTACCGCTTCGGCTCCGCCGCTCAGCAGCACAGCCATCGCACCATCGTGTTCTGCGGCAAGGAACAGGTGAAAAAGGCCTTCGACCTGTGTCGCAAGCAGTACTTCGACGACTACGTCCTGTTCTGGCCGACCCCGTATGACGGCAGCCGTCTGCCGATGTCGATCCACGTGGCATTGCGCGAGCTCAAGCAGGCCCGTGGCCTGTCCTTCAACGAGCGGCAGCTGGGCGACTACGCGCGCAAGCTCGACGATTTCGGACGTACGCTGGACCGACGTCTGGCGGAAGGCGGCATGCAGGCCGAGTCGGCCGCTGCGCAGCTGGCACGCAACGGGGAGCGGCTCGGCGAGGCGATCACCCATCTGCGTGACCGACTTGCCCACGGCGGCCTGGACGATGCGGTCGCGGTGCGCGACGCACAGAAGCTTGAGAAGGAATTCGGTGCCCTGGTCGAACAGATCGGGCCGTTGGTCGAGTCGGGTCGGGTCGCTACCGAACCGCTGCGCCAGTGGGCGAGCGAGCTGCAGCGCGAATCCTCGGCACAACTGGAGCAGGCACGCTCGCTCCTGAAGGTATTGGGTGGGTCGGTGGCCCGACGGGTACTGGTGGTCGACGACGACGAATTCAGCCAGAAAGTGGTTGCAAGGATCCTTGAACGGGAAGGCTACGAAGTGATATTCGCCGGGTCCGGAACGGAGGCACTGAACCTTTTACGGAAGGTGAAGCCCTCGGTGATCCTGATGGATTACATGCTTCCGGACCAGGACGGCGTAGAGACGACGCGGAAGCTGAAGCAGACCGACTCGAGCGATATTCCGGTGATCATGCTCACGGGGCAGAGCAGTCGTGACACCCTCATCCGGAGCTTGGCCGCCGGTGCCGTCGATTTCGTCACCAAGCCTATCAGTCCCCAGGTGTTGCTCGCCAAGGTCGGCAAATACCTGGAGCTGTGAGGACGCCAACCGCAGTCGAAATCAGAAGATGTGACGTTCATCGCAAATTTGGGGAAGGGACGGGCGAAAGTGCGCGCAGGTAGGCAAAACTTGGGCGCCGGTTGCCTCGGCCGGGCTGATGCCTACCGGTAGACACGCAATTGGGACATGTAATGGGGTTGGGTTCTTTCGGTCAGGGCGGACTGTTCGCATGATGACCCTGTCGGTATTGGTGTTCGAGCTGGATTCGTACCGCCTGGGTCTGCCGTTGGCGGCGGTCGAGCGTGTAGAGCACGCATGCGAAGTGACGCCCTTGCCCGGAGCGCCGGCAGCCGTGCCCGGCGTGATCAACTTGCAGGGGCGTATCGCCGCCGTCGTCGACCTGCGACGCCGCTTGGGCCTCGTGCCGCGCCCGGTAGTTCCTTCGGACGCGTTCATCGTGCTGCAGCTGCCGCAACACCTGTTCGCGCTGCCGGCGGACGAAGTCGAAGGCGTGCAGGAAGTCGATCTGAAACACCTGGTACCGGCCGACACCCTCGTCGGCGGCCTCGCCAAAGTCCAGGGGGTGGTGAAAACCGCGCAGGGATTGCTTCTGATCGAGGATCCGCAGCAGTTCCTCGATGTGCACGACATGCGCGCGCTGGATGATGCTCTGGACGCGCAAACAGACAGGGGATCGACGTGAGCATCCCCTGGGACAGTGTCAGCGATGCCGTGGAACGCGTCTTCGGGTTGCATCTGCGGGAAGGGCGGCTGCCGGATCTGAAGCGCGCGTTGAAGGGCGCCGCGGCCGAGCTCGGCCATCCCGACTCCTCGGCGTGTGCCCAGCTTCTGCTCTGCAGGGACCTCGATGCAACCAGCACGGAAGTCCTGGCCAGTCATCTCACCATCGGCGAAACCTATTTCTTCCGCGACAGCGACGCGTTCACTGCGCTGTCCACGCGGATTCTCCCCGAGCTGATCGCAGCCCGCCGACGCGCGGGGGACCTGCGTCTGCGCATCTGGAGTGCAGCCTGCTGCACGGGTGAGGAAACATATTCCGTCGCCATTCTGCTCAATCAGCTGCTGCCCGATATTGCCAACTGGCAGGTGACCTTGCTCGGCACCGACGTCAATCCGCGGTTCCTGCGCAAGGCGTCCGAGGGCGTATACGGCCAGTGGTCGTTCCGCACCGTCGCGGAGGATGTGCGCGAACGCTATTTCCGCCGACTGGCGGGCGGCCGGTATGCGCTGCTGCCGGCGATCCGCCGCATGGCGACCTTCCAGGTGATGAACCTGGTCGACGAAAGCACACAGACCAACGTGCACCACGGCGCCTTCGACCTGATTCTTTGCCGCAATGTGTTGATGTACTTCACGCACGCGCAGGCGACGAAAGTGGTTGGCAACCTGCACCGCGCGCTGCATCACGACGGCTGGCTAGCGGTCGCGCCATGCGAGGCTTCACAGTCGCTGTTCAACCGATTCCAGCCGGTACACTGCAACGGCGCCATCTTTTACCGAAAGAACCGCCTGCCACCGCAATCGGAACTGCGGCCGCCAGTTGCTGGCAGCAGTTCTGTCCGAGCGGTCCGATCAGCGGCCGTCGCGAACTCGCCTCTCTGCAAAGATTCGCCGGCGCCCGCACTGCAGCGGCCGCCGGCCTCCGTGGGGCCGACCACGAAGAGCCCTGATGCGGGACTGACCGCGCAGGCCTTGGCGGCGCACGCGCGGGAGCTGGCCGACCAGCGCCGCATGAGCGAAGCACTGACGTGGTGCGATCGGTGGATCGACGCCGAGAAGCTCGATCCGGATGCGCATTACCTGCGCGGCATGATTCTCGCCGAAAACGGCGACGTGCCGGCAGCGTGCGCCGCCTTCGAGCGCAGCCTGTTCATCGCGCCCGATGGTGTGATGGCCAGCCTCGCGCTGGCTGGTCTGGAACGCGACCGCGGGCGTGAGGGTAGGGCGGCCCGGCTCTATCGCAATATTCTGACGATGCTCGATCCGCTGCCGCCTGACGCGGGCATCGAGCACGCCGAGGGTGTTACGGCACGGCAACTGGCCGCGCTGGTCAGGGATCTTCTCAAGGGGAAACAGGCGTGAATCCGCTCGAAAAACCCGACGCCGCTGCTCGCGCCGTGTTGCGCACCCGTGCGCAGCAACTAGCGCGCGTGCCAGCCAGCCAGCCCACGGATGCCACGGTCGACGTGCTCGAGTTCGGCCTGGCGTCGGAACGCTATGCGCTTCTGGCCAGCAAGGTGCACGACGTGCAGCCGCTCAGGGAACTCACTCCGCTGCCCTGTACGCCGCCGTTCCTGCGCGGCCTGGTCAACATCCGGGGGCGGCTGGTTCCCGTGATCGATCTGAAGAAATTCTTCGAACTGCCTGAGCGTGGCATCACCGACCTGCACAGGGTGTTGCTCTTGCGCAACGCCGAGGTCGAGATCGGCCTGTTGGCCGATACCATCGAAGGCGTCTTCGCCCTAGGTACACACGACATCCAGCCGCCACCGGCCACGCTCGCGGGCATCGCGGCCGAATACATCACGGGCGTGACGGCGGAGCGTCTGGTCGTACTGGACGCCGACGCCATCCTGGGCGATCCGCGTCTGGTCATCGAGGAGGAGGTCATTTCATGAACGACGGGCGCCACGTGAGGGGACTGCCATGAGCTGGTTCAACAATCTCAAGACCGGTACGAAGCTGGTACTCGGCCTCGGGCTGATGGTGGTGTTGCTGGCGGTGATGTGGGTCACCGCGCAACGTGCCATGGCGGCGATCGTGCAGAGCCGTGCCGTCGCGGTCGAGGCGACCTCGCTCGAAGCGTCGCTCAATGCCGACCGCGCGGTCGTCCTGACGCTGATTTCGGCAGGGGACGCGGCCATGCGCGACAGCCTGTTCGACGAGGCTGCGGCGAACGGGCGTGAGGCGACCGCCAATCTGGCCGACATGCGGGCGATCGCGCAGAGCGAGCCCGACTTGCGCAACCTGATCGATCAGTTTGCCGAACAGTACCGGGCGTATGCGCAGGTCCGTGACGGCCAGACCCTGGCGCTGCTGCGCAAGGGCCAAGTCGATGCGGCGCGCGGCGTCTCGCTGGGCGAGCAGAACCGTCGCTACCTTGCCTTGCGACCCCTCGCACACAGCCTGTCCGATCAAGCGTTGGCGATCGGCACGGGCCAGGCCAAGAACGCGCGCACCACTTTCGTCGTGGTGGGCGTGTTGGCGGTGATCGTCGCCCTGTTGACCGGCTGGTTGCTGACCCGGGCAATCTCCGACCCCCTCCGCTCGCTGACTGCGGCCGCCGAGCGCATTGCGGTCGGCGACTTGCCACCAGAGGAAACCGTACTCGTCCGCGGCGACGAAGTGGGCGCGCTTCACCAGGCCTTCGCCCGCATGGGGCGCACGTTGCGGCAGATGGCCACGGTGGCCGGCAGCATTGCCGAGGGCGACCTGCGTGTGCGGGTCGAACCCCAATCGGAACGCGACGTGCTAGGCAAGGCGTTTGCCCTGATGGTGGAGAATCTGCGAGGGCTCACGCGCGAGTTGCACGAGGGCATCAGCGTGCTGAGCACTTCGGCGACCGAAATCTCCACGTCGACCAGCGAGCTTGCGGCGAGCGCCACGCAGACCGCCGCGGCCATCAGCGAGACCACCACTACTGTGGAAGAGGTGCGGCAGACGGCCCAGATGTCCAGCGAGAAGGCGCGCGCGGTCTCCGATTCGGCGCTGCGAGTTGCTTCCGTCTCGGAAGAGGGACGCAAGGCCACGGATGACGCTGCGGCGGGCATAGCACGCATCCAGCAGCAAATGGAACTGATCGCCGAAAGCATGGTGCGTCTGAGCGAGCAGAGCCAGGCGGTCGGCCAGATCGTGGCCACCGTCGAGGACTTGAGCGGCCAATCCAAACTGTTGGCGGTGAACGCATCGATCGAGGCGGCCAAGGCCGGCGAACACGGCAAGGGTTTCGCAGTCGTTGCGCAGGAGGTCAAGAGCTTGGCCGAGCAATCCCGCCAAGCCACCGCACAGGTACGCAGCATCCTGGGCGACATCCAGCAGGCCACAAGTGCGGCGGTGCTGGCGACCGAGCAGGGCAGCCACGCTGTCGCCGAAGGCGTCAGGCAGTCCACGCAGGCAGGGCACTCCATCCAGGCGCTGGCCGGTAGCGTCGGTGAAGCATCGCAGGCGGCGGTGCAGATCGCGGCGTCGAGCCAGCAGCAGCTGGTCGGCGTGGACCAGGTGGCCACGGCCATGGAGAGCATCAAGCTGGCCAGCGCCCAGAACGTGGACAGCGCCAAACAGATGGAATCGGCGGCGCACGGGCTCAAGCTGCTGGGCGAGAAGCTCAGGCAGATCGCCGTGGGTTATCGCGTGTAACGATGAGTCGACACGAGGCCGAGTTCCTGCAACGCCTGCGCGCCGCCTTCCTGGTGGAGGCGCGCGACCACCTGCTCGCCATCGGCACAGGCCTGCTGGCGCTGGAGAAGGGCGCTTCGCTCGCCGAGCGCGGTACCCAGCTCGAGGTCGTGTTCCGTCATACACACAGCCTGAAGGGAGCGGCCCGTGCGGCCAGCTTTCCGCGCATCGAATCGATCTGCCAGGCGGTGGAGGAGATCTTCGCAATCTGCAAGCGGCGCGGCCGGGTGTTGTTGGCTCCCCATTTCGATGTATTGCATCGGGCCTTCGACCTGGTGGGTAGCTATGTCGACGCTGGCGGCCACCTGGAACCGGGCGCGTCCCCTGATGCGGGGACAGCGGTGCTGGGCGAGCTTCAGGCGATTATCCGTGGCGATCCGGGCGTCGAGTCGGCGACACCGCCTCTCTTGCCCGCGAGCGGGGACCTGCCGCCTGCTGGCGAAGCCCTAGTCACGTCTGAAAGCCATGGTGGCATTCGTGGACCCCGGCCTGCGATAACCGAGACCGTCCGTGTCCAGACCCCGCGCCTGGATCGCGTGCTGCTGGCGGCCGAGGAGCTGTTGACCGTCAAGCAGGCCCAAGGCGAACTGGCCGACGAGCTGCAACAGCTGGAAGCGCGCTTCGGCGTTTGGTCCAAGCGATGGCTGGCGGCGCAGCCTGCGCTACGCCAGCTGCGCGGCCTGGCCACAGCGCAGGAGGCAGTTGCCGCAGCACCGGCAGCCCGGACCTTGGAATTCCTCGAATGGAGCTATGGCTACGTGCGCTCGCTGGAAAGCGCCGTGCGTGCGCTTGCGCGCTCGGCCGCACGCGGCGGTCATCTTGCGAGCCGCCAGATCGACGAGTTGTTGGAGGACTCCAAATCGCTGCTGATGTTGCCTTTCTCGGCGCTGACCGAGACCCTCCCCAAGCTGGTGCGCGATCTGGCGCGGGATCAAGGGAAAAAGGTCGACCTGGAGGTGTCCGGCGAGAACGTGCAACTGGACAAGCGGATGGTCGAACTGCTGCGTGACCCGCTGATACATCTGGTGCGAAACGCGCTGGATCACGGGATTGAGCCGCCGGCCCGCCGCAAGGCCGCCGGCAAGGCCGACCGGGCCACCCTGACGATCCGGGCGCGACTGCTGCACGGCAACCAAGTCGGCATCGAGGTCGTCGACGACGGTGCCGGACTGGATCCGCAGCGTCTTCGTCAGGCGGCCGTCCGGTCGGGCGTGGTGAGCGAGGATTCCGCCGGCCAGCTGGATGAGGGCCAGGTGCTGGAGCTGGCATTCCGCTCCGACGTCTCCACCAGCCCGATCATTACCGAGATATCGGGGCGCGGTCTCGGCCTGGCGATCGTGCGCGAACAGGTGGAGAAACTGGGTGGCCGGATTGAAGTGGAAAACCGGGCACCGCATGGCGCGTGTTTCTCGATCGTGCTTCCGCAAAGCATGACGACCCTGCGCGGCTTGTTCGTGGAAGCAGGCGGTCAGGTGTTCGTCATCCCCAGCGCCCACGTGGAAAGGGTGACACGGGTTCTGCCTGCCGGCCTGAAGACCGTCGGCCGACACGAAACGGTAACCATCGACGGCCAGGTCGTGCCGGTGGCACGCCTTCACCAACTGCTGGAAATTCCTGCCAGCGCACCACCGGGGGCGCTATTGCCGGCCGTGCTGGTCGGAGGCGGGCAGCAACGCCTGGCGCTGCTCGTCGAAGAGGTCCTGCATGACGAGGAAGTGCTGGTCAAGCGCCTGCAAAGGCCGCTCGTGCGCATCCGCAACGTGGCGGGAGCGACCGTGCAGGCCTCGGGCAAGCCGATCCCCATCCTCAACGTGGCCGATCTGATCAAGTCGGCCAGGGGAAACGGCCGGCAGGAAACACGAGTGGCAGTTGCCGGGGCGGAAGGCCGGGCGCTCGCGTTACGGGTGCTGCTTGCCGAGGATTCCATCACCTCGCGGCTGCTGCTCAAGGGCATCCTGGAGTCGGCCGGCTGCGAGGTGAAGGCTGTGGCCGACGGTGTCGAGGCGTTTACCGCGTTGCGCAGCGAAGCGTTCGATCTGCTGGTCTCCGACATCGAGATGCCACGGCTGAACGGTTTCGACCTCACCGCGCGTGTTCGCGCCGACCGCAAGCTGGCGGACCTGCCGGTGGTCCTCGTGACTGCACTTTCCCGGCGCGAGGACCGAGAGCGGGGTATCGACGTGGGGGCGAACGCATACATCGCCAAGGGGAGCTTTGACCAGCGCGAACTGCTGGAAGCCGTACGCCGGCTCGCCGTCACGCGAGAGCCGACGTGAGCCCAGGACCTATTCGCGTCCTGATCGTGGACGATTCACAAGTCACCCGGATGCTGTTGGCGCACCTGATCGAACAGGATCCCTCGTTGCAGGTCGCCGGCGCGGTGGGTCGTGGCGACCAGGCCGTCGCCTTCGTGCAGGCCAGCCCGCCGGACGTCGTGCTGATGGATATCCACATGGACGGCATGGACGGCTTCGAGGCAACGCGCACCATCATGGAGAGCCGCCCCGTCCCCATCGTGATGTGTTCGGCGGTCACGGACGTGCATGCCGTGGCAACCGCCTTCCGTGTCTACGAGGCGGGGGCGGTCGCTCTGGTGGAGAAGCCAGTGGGCAGCGAACATCCCGACCACGCCCGCCTTGCGAGGGAACTACTGCAGACCCTGCGCCTGATGTCCGAGGTCAAGGTGGTCCGACGTTGGGCGCGCAAGCCGCTGTCCAAGCCAACTCTGCAACCGCCGGCGCCTTCATACGGCATCGAGTTCGTGGCTGTCGGTGCCTCGACCGGCGGTCCCCCCGCGTTGCAGACGCTCCTGGGCGGATTGGACAAGGACTTCCCGGTTCCCATCGTCGTGGTCCAGCACATCAGCGCCGGGTTCCTGCCCGGCCTGTCCGAGTGGCTGGGGCAGACCACCGCCTTGCAGGTGCAGATCGCCGCCCACGGGATCGAAGCGCGTCCAGGGCATGTCTATCTCGCGCCCGATGACGCTCACCTCGCCGTGGGCGAGAAGCGCAGCCTGCGGCTGGAGCGCGGCGTTCCAGAAAACGGCCTTCGGCCCGCCGTCGACCATCTGTTCCATTCCGTCGCAAGATGTTGCGGACACCACGCAGTAGGTATTCTCCTGACGGGCATGGGCAGAGACGGCGCAAGGGGGCTGCAGGCGATGCACGAATTGGGCGCGACCACGCTCGTGCAAGATAAGGCCAGCTCGGTGGTGTTCGGAATGCCGGGTGAAGCAGTGGCTCTGGGGGCCGCAAGCCAGGTACTGCCGTTGGACCGGATCGCCGACGCGCTGCTGCGCGTAGTCAAACCACACTCCGAGTCCAGGGCGACATCGTGAACAACAGTCAGATGGGCCGTGAGGCCGTCCAGATCCTCGTTGCCGAGGACAGTTCCACGCAAGCATTGAGCCTGCAGTATCTGCTGGAACAGCAGGGGTACGGCGTCACTGTATGCGAGAACGGCCGCTTGGCGCTGGCCGAGGCAAAACGACGCAAGCCGACCTTGGTCATCAGCGACATCGTCATGCCGGAGATGGACGGTTACAGCCTGTGTCGTGCGTTCAAATCCGATGTCGATCTGAACGATGTCCCGTTCCTGCTGGTGACCACGCTCAGCGATCCGGAGGACGTGCTGCGCGGACTCGAGGCAGGCGCCGACAGCTTCATCCTGAAGCCTTATGACGATCCGTTCCTGCTCAATCGCGTGAGCTTTGTCCTACTGCACCAGCGTATGCGACAGACCGACCGCGCCGAAATGGGCGTAGAGATCACTTTCAAGGGACGCAGGCATTTCATCACCTCAGATCGACTGCAAATCCTCAACCTCCTGCTATCCACCTACGAGGCTGCCATCCAGCGCAACGACGAACTGCGTCGGTCGGAAGAGGAGCTACGCGAGGCCAACAACGCGTTGAGCGCGGCCAACGCGCGACTGGAGGAGGAGATCCGCCAGCGCCAGACGGTGGAACGCCAGCTGGCGGCTGCCAAGCAGCAGGCCGAGGCGGCCAACGAGGCGAAGTCCGCCTTCCTGGCAACCATGAGCCACGAAATACGCACGCCGATGAACGGCATCGTCGGCATGGTGGACGTGCTCGCGCACGGGCAGCTGTCCGAATACCAGGCCGACGCGCTGCGTACGATCAAGGATTCGGCGTTCGCCTTGCTGCACCTGATCGACGACCTGCTCGACTTTTCCAAGATCGAAGCCGGCAAGCTGGAGCTGGAACGCACGGTGGTAAGTCTCTCAGAAGTAGCCGAAGGCGTATGCGACACCCTCAGTGCGCTCGCCGACCGCAAAGGCGTGGACCTGTTCGTATTCGTTTCGCCAGACGGTCCGTCGCAGGTTCTGAGCGATCCGGTGCGCCTGCGCCAGATTCTCTACAACCTGGTAGGAAACGCCATCAAGTTCAGCGCCGATCGCCCCGAGCAGCGAGGTCGCGTCGAGGTCCGCGTCGAGTTGGCGAGCGAGGATCCGCTGCAGGTCGCGTTCATCGTCAGCGACAACGGGATCGGTATCTCGCCGGAAGCGCGTGCGCATCTGTTCGAATCGTTCCGCCAGGCGGAAATTTCCACCACGCGACGTTTCGGGGGCACCGGGCTGGGCCTGGCCATCTGCAAGCGCCTGGTCGACCTGATGCATGGCACGATCCAGGTCGAGAGCACGCTGGGTTCCGGCACGATATTCACCGTGAAGGTGCCTCTGGAGCCGGCCGCGGACGCGGGCGCACTGGCGCTGCCGAACCTGTCCGGCGTGGACTACGTCGTCGTTGGTGGATCGAACGCGCGTGCGCACGACCTGTGCGCCTACCTGGGGCATGCAGGAGCGCGGGTGATCCTGGCTGCCGATCCTGACGAGGCCGTGAGCTTGTGCATGAGGATGGCCGCGCCGATCGTGGTGCATGGTGGCATCGACGAATCGCGGCGGAACGAATGGATGGCGCGCTTCGATGCCTTGCCGCACGTGCGTCATCTGCTGGTATCGAGGGGACGTCGCCGCGTGGGAAGGTTGACGGGCGCCGGTGTGATAACCGTGGACGGCAACTCGTTGCGTCGGCGCTCGCTGCTCAACGCGGCTGCAGCAGCTGCGGGGCTGGCCTCGCCTGCAACGGAACAATGGCGCTCGGCCAGTCAGCCCGAGCTCGAGGTGACCGCGCCGACCATTGCCCAGGCGCGCGCACGCGGCCAACTCATCCTCGTCGCGGAGGACGACAGTACCAACCAGAAAGTGTTGCTGCGGCAGCTCAATCTGTTGGGCTACGCAGCCGAGCTGGCCAGCAATGGCGAAGAGGCTCTTAGCCTGTGGCGCCGCGGCAGCTATGCGATGCTGCTGACAGACCTGCACATGCCCAAGATGGATGGCTACGCCTTGACTGCGGCCATCCGTCGCGAGGAGGCGGGGCAGGGGCACTTCCCCATCGTTGCGTTGACGGCAAACGCGCTTCGCGGTGAAGCAAACCAGGCATTCGCAGTCGGCATGGACGATTACCTGACCAAGCCGCTTCAGCTACCTGCATTGCGTGACGCGTTGCAGAAGTGGTTGCCACAGGGACGTGGCGAAGACGTGCCCGCGGACCACCCACAGTCGTCAGCCACGCCCGCGCACGCCCGCGAAGTGCTCAATCTCAATGTGCTCAAGGGGTTCATCGGCGACGACCCCGTGCCGTTGCGGATGCTACTGGAAGACTTTCACGCCGCCTTGCTGGCGGGAGCCGCCAGCATCCGTGCGGCGGCGACAACGGGGGACTACAGCGAGGTGGCCGCACTTGCGCATCGCCTGAAGTCCTCCTCGCGCAGCGTCGGCGCGATGGCGCTTGGTGATGCCTGCGCAGAACTGGAAAATGGCTGCCGCCTTGGCGATAGCGCCATTGCCTCGGCTGCGGTTGGCAGCTTCGAGACCGCTGTCGAAAACTTGTTGCCCCAGCTGCAAGAGCACTTGAAAAAGGACGATTGAAGGTCTGACGACGCGAGCGGAAGCGAACACCACTTGCCTGGAAGGGACACCGATGAAAATCCTCCTGATCGATGACGATCCGTTCGTCCTGAAGTTGCTCTCGATCCAGTTGCGTGCCTTCGGCCTGGAACGCCGCGGCTTTGTCGATGTCGTTTGTAGCGAGAGTGGGCGGGCCGGCCTTGACCTGCTGGAGCAGGATCCGCGAGTCAAGCTGGTGTTCTGCGACCTACAGATGCCAGAAATGGATGGCGTGGAATTTGTCCGCCACCTCGTTCGACTGGGCTACGCCGGCGGCTTGGTTCTTATCAGTGGAGAGACGCCTCGCACACGGCAGGCGGTTGAGCAGTTGGCTCGTGCCCATGGACTCAACGTGAGTGGCACGCTGGGCAAGCCGGTCAGCTCGGAGTCGCTGCTGGAGGTGCTCGATGCAAGCATTCCGGCAGGCAAACCGCCGCATACGGCCCAGCCGACGCCCGCCTACACCCCGGCGGATCTGCAGCTCGCCATTCAACACGGCGAACTGCTGAACCATTACCAGCCGAAGGTGGATCTGGCGACGGGTAGGGTGATTGGGGTGGAAGCCCTGGTGCGATGGCAACACCCGCAGGACGGCCTGGTGATGCCCCACCACTTCGTACCGATGTCGGAGGAACATGGTCTCGTCGGCTACCTGGGCGTCGAGGTGATGCGGGAAGCATTGCGCGACCTCCGTCGCTGGCTTGATGCCGGACATCAGCTGGACATGGCGGTCAATGTCTCTCTCGGAAGCGTTTCGTCGCTCGACTACCCCGACTTCCTCGCCGAACAGGCTCACGCTGCTGGGATACCGCTGCATCGTCTCATCCTCGAAATCACCGAAAGCCGCCTGATGGACAACCCGCAGGTGCAACTCGATGTGCTTACCCGGCTTAGGCTCAAGCAGGTAAAGCTTTCGATCGATGATTTCGGCACGGGTTACTCCGGCCTTGCGCAGCTATGCGACCTCCCATTTGACGAACTCAAGATCGATCGTGGCTTCGTACACGGATCGAGCAGGAACCCAGCTCTCCGGGCCATCCTCGACGCAAGTCTCGGTCTGGCTCGCGAACTCGGCTTGCGCACCGTCGCGGAAGGTGTAGAAACCCAGGAAGACTGGCAGCTTCTCCAAGCTTCAGGCTGCGACATGGCGCAGGGTTACTTCATAGCCAAACCCATGCCAGGGTCACACATGGACGACTGGCTCGCGGCCTGGGAAGCCCGACGGCGCATGCTGGTAGGTGAAACCCTTTCCTCGGGCCAAAGTTAAATCGGTCGGTGAAACAACCGCTGCGGGCTCGCTGCCACAAACGCCTTACGAGGGCTTCAAGGAAAAGCACTTCGAAGCTGCGGATCCGGAAGGGGCGTCAAACGGCGCACGGGCGACCAACCCTGTCGCTGTGGCCCGAACCACGGGTGCGCGATGCAGCGCCGCCGAGTGATTAGGCCAAGTTATCGCAAGTAGAAATCCCATAGGGCAGGAGCCGATCGAGGAGACCATGGCATGCCGCGCGGAATCACCCAGGACCAGGTCAACACCGCTGCCGATGCCATCCTCGGCGCCGGCGAGAATCCGACCGTCGAAAAAGTGCGCACTGAGCTCGGGACTGGCTCGCCCAACACGGTGACGCGCATGCTCGACGTGTGGCGTAGCCACCTCGGCGAACGATTGCGCCAGCTCAGTGCCTTGCCGGATCTGCCGACGCCGGTGGGGCAGGCGATGATGACGTTGTGGCAGCTGGCCACCGAGCACGCGAGCCAAGCGATCGCCGGGCGCTTTGCCGAGGAGCGGGCGGCGCTGGAGACCGCCCGGAGCGCCTTGGCCACCGAACGCCAAGACTGGACCACCCGCCTGGAGGCGACAGAGACTGATCGGGCTGTTGCCCAGGCGGCCAAGGATCTAGCCGAGCACGCCTGTGCCACCCTGGATGCGCAACTGCAGGACAGTCACGCCCTTCGAACCGACCTCGTCCGACAACGGGATCGCCTGCAGGCGCAGTGCGATCAGCTGGCGACAGAGGTCCAAGGGTTGCGAGCTCAATTTGCGGAGCAACAGCAGGCCGCAGCCGAGGGGCGCGCACGCCAGGAGGCATATGTGCGCAACCTCGAGGACCGTGCCCACCAGGAAGTCGATCGGCTTCGACAGGATGCCAAGCAGTGGCAGCAACGGTTGGAGGCCACCGAACGGACGCATCGGGACGCCGAGACGACCCTCAAGAACGAGCTTGGCGCGGTGCGCGACCAGCTGCGCAGCGCCGAAAAGGAGATCGCACGCCATGTCGGACAGATCGCGGGGTTAGAGAAGGCCCTAAGCAAACAGGCTCAACCGAAACCCAAGAAGGCACGCCAGCCCGGCCGCTCCCAACGAACAGCAGGCGCCAAGAAGGAGCGGACCTAAATTTTGGCAAGCAGACCGGCGGAAACCTCCTCATCGTACGAGCGCCCCACGCCGAGCCCCATGGAGAGCCTGCGATTCAAGCGGGCTAAATCACAGGATTAGTTGGGGAACCTGCTGTCAACAGATGACGCGGTTACATGGGGTGACGCGCTTAAGTAGCCAGGTGACACGGTTAAGGGGACGACGACACGGGCGGTGTCGTTGCCCAGTTAATTATGTCCAGTCAGCGTTACATAGCTAAAACAGCTATTTAGAACACTATGCTGTCCGTCGGAGTTATGCAGCCCGACAAAACCGGACACGATTAAGCGGCTAAAACGTAAACGTTGACATATTAAAGCGGGCGTCCTCAGCAGCACACGGTGCATTGCAGAACATCGATCTCGTTCCTCACAAGGGGGGGCGATTCTGCGCATGCGGCTTCTCACCGCTGCCACCTCCCTCCATCCACTACTAAAAGCGCGTCCTTGGTAGAGCCGCAGGGCCTGCCAAGGACTAGCTCGCGGCTAACTGGCTCGTTCTGACGCCTGGCGGGCGGACCCAGTGCAATTTCCCATGACTAAATGACCATTATCGGGCGCCCAAGATCATCATATTGGGCGCCCAATTATGATTTTTTGGGCAGCGCTTATAGTTAAGCGCGCAGAAAAAGTCTCTTCTGCCTAACCCTGGTTATTGAACGAGGATATTTTTTATAGTCTCATCAAGCTCGCTGGCCCTCGCGCGCCGGGCGATGGCCTGTGCTCGTTTGAGGCGACGCATGCCCGGGAATGAGCCCGCAGCCGGTGGTCAGAGCTAAGGGACAGGATCACTGCGTGTGTCAGACAGGCACGCGCTTCCCGGTGCGATGACCAGGCCCGAAGGCCCGTGGAACTCTGCCCCCAGGGGTTAACCCATTCGGAGGAGACTCAGCCATGACTTAGCCCCTAGACCGACGGTTTTACGGGCTTTGAAATAGAAGAAGGTCCCGCACGCCAATGCGAGACCTTCCATGTAAGGCGGTTTAGAGTAGGCCGCGCATCTATCTTCAAAGCTCCCAAGGTGCATGTCAAGCCAGCGCGGCTGTTTGCTCAGCCTGCGACGGGCGGCATGTCCGACGGTCCGGCCCTGTGGGGCCGCGACGAGCCCGTGAAGCCACGGGCTCGGGGAGATCGCTATGAGTAAATACGTACCCGGCAGCCGCTGGCTGCTCAATGACCGTCTCGTCGAGGTAGACGGTCCTCTTTCGCTCAACCAGGTTCAAGTTCGCGACATAGAAACCGGGCTCTTGCAGTCCGCGGCTCACGCCGAGCTGACACTGGAGCCCACGGAGAAGACGAAGGGGCAGCTGACGAACATCATGAAGGCGGAATGGGACCGTGCGCTTGCCATGGCGCGGGCCTTTGCACCCCATACCGCGTCGGCCTCCCTTCCCCAGGACGTCACCAGGGAAGTGGCCGAGCGGTTCGGTTTTTCCGAGCGTCAGGTGCGACGCTACCGAAAGAGATACCAGGTAGTGCCACTGGTCACCACGCTCGTTCGCGCATGTGGGGGGCGACCGCGAGGGGCGCACCTGCTTGAGCCTCGAGTGGAGGCCCTGATCCTGCATGTGATCAACAAACATTATGCCTGCAGGGAACGCGCCTCCAAGCAAGAGATCTGCGAGCGAGTGCGGCTTCTGTGCATACGCTTGAAGTGGGCGCCACCCAATGCCAAGACCATTAAGGCGCGTATCCAAGAGCAGGAGGGGTATCCGCTAGCGCGCAAGCAGCTCGGCCCCAAGAGTGCTCGCCAGCGCTTCGAGCCCCGTCCCGGCAAACTCGTTGTTGAAACCGCGCTCGCTCTGGTTCAGATCGACCATACGCTGGCCGACTTGGAATTGATCGACGCCGTGGACCCTTCGCGCGTGATCGGTCGGCCTTGGTTGACTCTGGCCATTGATGTCGCCACCCGAGTTGTCCTGGGCTACTACCTAAGCATGGATGCGCCCTCGGCCGTCTCAGTGGCCATGTGCATTGCGCACGCGATGCAACCTAAGCCTGAGGATCGTCTTTCGCCGGGTCGCTGGCCGATGTATGGCAAACCGGTGTGCATCCTGGTCGACAACGGCAAGGATTTCCGCAGCCAAGCCCTGCAGCGTGGCTGTGAGCAGCACGGTATCGAGTTGCGTTGGCGCCCGGTGCGTACACCGCACTATGGCGCCCACATTGAGCGGCTGATGGGCACCTTCATGCGCATGGTCCACACGCTGCCGGGGACCACCTTTAGCAACGTCAAAGCCCGCGGCGACTATCCCAGCGAGGCAAAGGCCTGCTACACCTTGGAAGACTTTCGGGGTTGGCTGGTGGAGCGTATTTGTCATACCTATCACGTCAGTCGCCACCGGACGCTTGGTGAGCCGCCGTTGATTGCATGGGAGCGGTCCTTCAGGAATGAAGACGGGACTTTCAGAACACCACCGTTGCCCGCGGGCGCGGACACGCTCCGGTCGGACTTTTATCCGTTCGAGTACCGCCGTATGCAGCGCACCGGCGTGCAGTTTCGATGCTCGCGCTATTGGAACGACGCACTGGCCCCGTTCGTCCATCCCGAGCGGCAGCTGGCAGTCCATTACCATCCCAACGACGCTTCGAGGGTATGGGTTCGCACGGAGGAGGGCGCCCTGATTGAGGCGTTGCCTGTTGCCGGTCGTGCGGTGGCAGAGCAGCGACAGGTCACACTCAGTGCCCAAGACATGGAGCGGCTCGATGCGTTGAAGGCGGAAGGCTATGCAGAGAGCGACGCGATCAAGGAGAGGGCACAAGGCCGAGCACGTCAGCGGTCTTCGTCGAATCCTCAGAAGCGCAAGGCAGCTGGTGCCGGCGCCAGGCCTTCATCGACACGCGAGCGTCCCAAGCCGCCGCTCAACCGCGCCTCGATTAGCGTGGAGGTGCTCGACGTATGAGCACTTACTCTCACCTAACCGAACTGGCGCGACAACAACTTGAGCTACCGGACAACAAGCGCGTCGAGACGCTTTTCCACGGGCGCTTCATTGCTCACGAGCGGGTCGCGGAAATCATCCACCATTGCGAGCACCTGATGCACAAACCCCGCGGGACACGGCCGGTGGGGCTATTGGTCTTCGGGCCCAATGGCTCTGGCAAGACTGCACTAGGGGATGCGCTTCAGCGCCGTAACGCCTCGTCAGGGGCCACCCTCAACCAACCCGCGACACAGCCCACACTTTGCTTTTCCATGAGTGGTGCCCGTGAGGCAAGGGAGGTCTATACGCGCTTGTTGTTGGCCCTCAGATGTCCTCACATCCGAACGCTCACGGGCGATCAGCGGCGAGAGATGGGGCTGACATTGGCCAAAGCGGCTGACCTGCGTTTGCTCATCGTCGACGAAATCCAGGATGTGCTTCTGACGACACCGCGTCAGCAGGCGCTCGCGTTATTGGCTGTCAAAGACATCATGAATTCCCTCAAGGTGCCAGTACTCGCGTTGGGCACCGAAGACGCCCGGATATCGCTCGAGGCGGATCAACATCTCAAAGCACGGTTCAAGATGCACAAGTTGCCCATCTGGCAGTGCGACGAGTACCTAGGGAATTTCCTTTCTCTCTACGAAGCCACCCTTGCCCTAAAGAAGCCCTCGCACCTTTGCGGTCACCTGATGATGAAGCTCATCGTGAAGGAGACCGGGGGCCAACTGACGGAGATCGTCGAGCGCCTCCAGTATGCGGCGGCGCTTGCCGTTGAAAGCGGTCAGGAACGCATCACCCAAGAGCTCTTCCGCGAGGCCGAATTTGCGATCCCCAAGACCGACTTGTCGGAGTGCCAAGGATGAACCGGGGGCACCACACACCGGAAGGTGCGGACACCCGCTGGTGGATCGCGGGGCCGGGGCAGGATGAGTCCTTACGCTCTATCGTGGAGCGCGCCGAGCGCTTGTATGGTGGGCCAGGTGACGCCTTTCGACGTCGACTTAAGCCTCGCGCGACAGTGCCCGAGCGCGAAACCGACTTAGACTCGCTTTCCTCTCGGGAACTTTGGGTCCTGGCTCATACTGTGGGCGTTGCGCCGAGCGACCTTTTTGCTCACCGCTTGGCCGATAGCCCTTGGCTACTGCATGCGTTGCAGCGCCGGGCCTATTGTCCGGTTTGCTGGAAAGAGGACCACCGTGCAGGTCGCCCACCGGGATTTCGGCGCACTTGGGCTGGCGTGTTTGTCTTGAGGTGTCCCGACCATGACGTGTCGCTGCATTGGCACGCGCCTCATCAAAGCATCGACCTTGCCCTGAACGTGCCGTTGCGTCCGCGGGGCAGACGGGCTGCTCGCTTGGTTCGCTTGATCGACGAATTTGCCCGTCGTTTCGAACGCGCCCTGCGCGGGTCAGAGCCTTGGCCGCCTCGTTGGCACGGAAACCCCTCCACGGCGCGAGCGTTGCTTATGCGTTGCGCGGCCAACCTCGGCCGTGTTCCCGAGTTGCCACCGTTTTCCAGCGTGCGCGGGCCACCGGTGCTTGGGGGCTTTGTAAGTGTGCCGACCCGCCGAGTGGAGCCGTTGGGTGACTCGCCTTGGGAGTGTGTGCGCGCTATGGGGCTGCCGGCTTGGCGGCGGGCGGCACTGTGGATGGTCGCGTCTTACGTGGTTCCCGCACTCAAGGACACGGATCGGCCGGAAGGACTACCTGCCCGGCCCTTCGCGGCCATTGATGCGCAATGGGCGGGGATGGAACCGCATGCGAGAGGTTTGCGCAGAACGCGGCGTTATCGGGAGGCACTGCAAGCGGCCTGTCGACGTTTCGAGGAAATGGAAGGAGGCCCACCTTAGATAGGCCCAAGATGCCAACACACTGCTCTTAAGAAATTGCCGCCCTCGCCGATAGGAAGGAAGCGCTGCGTCAAGGACGATTGGCATGATCGAACAACTCAGTACCCTACCGGCGTGGGTGCCTGCGATCTTGAAGCTCGCAGGCATCTTGAGTGTCCTAGTTTGGTTGCGCGTACGTAGCGGTTCCGACCATGTATTGCGGAGCCGCGTGTGGTCCCTCGTGCAAGGCCGACCCCAAGCGGGTGATCCAGTTATCCAAGGCTTCCTCGCGCAACGCAGCACGTTGATGCAGTTCAGGGTCGTTACCGGTGTACGTGTCCCGACAGTGGTACATACCCATCGATTGCTGGCCTGGCTCGACGAGCACGAAGAGGAGGTGGGTGAGGTCGCCCGTTGTGGTGATCACTTCGACGTTCGGTTACCCGGGCTAGTGCCTCGACTACCCTCCAAAGCATGGCTGGTCTTTGTGACGCTGGTTTTTCTCGCGTGTGCCGGCATCACCATGCTGGCAGGCCTGACTATGCTGTCCGACCGGGGGCTCGTCAGCGTGCGAGGTGGAAGCGGGGCGATGATCTGGCTGGCAACCAGCGATGCGAGCCGGTGGGGTAGCTTCGAGCACTTCGGGCCGGCCGACTGCGATCAGCGCGCTCCTACGGCCATCGGCGCCCGTGTTGGCCTGCCAGCGAACGAAGTGGCTACTGTGTGCCGCTGGTTTACCGATCGCAACGTGCCCCGGCAAATCCGCGCCACGGTCCGTCAACAACGGACCGCGTTGCTCATTATCATCGCGCTCGCCTTGGGTTACGGTGTACCGGCCTTCAGCGCATCCACCACCGCGAGGGCTGCCAGAGCCATGCGGGCACGGTTGGATCGGCGGCGCGCCTCAAGCTCGGCCCCTATGGAAGAACAGCGCACCCTGGAACCGGCGGGGGTGTCGACCGGCGTCTCGGTTGAGGTTGGAGTAACGGGCTCATGAGGACAAAACACGTGCACGCTTGCCTTGCTGGGCAAGGCCATGTTTGATCTCCCCGTGCAGCTAGGCGAGAACGAGGTGCAGGGCGCGATCCGCGCCTCGCTGGAAGTGTATGCCGAGCGCCGTGGCATCACCGCCCAATTTTTCGAGCCTTACGCCAACCAGCAGGGAGGCGGTCCGGGCCGCTTCGCAGCTGACCTGGTGGGCGTGTTGGACAACGCACGCATCCTCATGCTCGAGATCAAGGCTCTCGATGTACCGCACTACACGCTCGTGCGCTTCAACGCTTCCCAGCACGCCACCTGCCTCGCGCTGGAAGATGCGGGATTGCCCCTCGCCTATGCCTTCAATGGAACCGAGCATCTAACCTATTACGATCGACTTCGAGCGCAAAGTTGGCCCTTCGACACGTTAGCGGCTATCCACCGAGCGCTACCTTCGCAGTTGCCCGGCCGCGTTCCCGCTCGGTCGCATCCGTCGCTCCTCCACTGGCTGGAGTCCGGGCAGGGGACGAATGTTGCCAGCGAACTGGGCGGGTTGCTCGGCGCTGGCGTCACCCGGCCCCGCGCCTGGACGAACGCCGCCCTGACACTTGTCTACTCCACGGCCGCGGACAAGCTATTGAGCTTTGGGCCCAACGATGCAGAGGGGCTCGTCAGCTCACTGTGGTCACTCGCCGAGGCGAACGAGCACTACCAGTCGCTGCTGCTGCCCTTATTCGAGAAATTCGAAAACACGCTCGCGGTTTCGCCCGTGGAGGATGACGCTGATACGGACTCGCCCTTCAGTCCACCACGGCCGCGCGGGCCACGTCCGTAGTCCTTGTAACCCAAGGCACATCGGGTAGAGCAGGCCGCCAGTCCTGTACCGTTCCCGTGACCGATGCGTTCGCGTGGGGATCCAAGCAGGGGGGGTAATTCTGCGCAGGTCCAAGCGTCATAGGACGCTTCTTCTGCTGCGCGGGGCAGTGGATCGCGCTAGGCTGCAGTGCCTGAGAAAGACCACAGCCACCGGCAGGCTCCCTATGACACCCACCGACCCGTTCGCCTGGCTGGATGATGCGTTGCGTCAGGAGATCTTGGCTGCACTGCATCCGGGCGAGTCCTTGCAATCCTTCGTTACCGCCGCCGCGCAGCGGCAGCTCGCGCATCGGCGATGTCGTCGCGAATTCCTGAGCCGAGCCATAGCCTCCAGTGCCAATGCCCAACAAAGCGGGCATTACATTCCTGCCGGCGACGTCCTAGCTCGGCTGGAGGGCATTCTGCAGTCGGCAGCCAATCCTTTGCGGCCTGAGCGGTGACTCCCACGCTGCAAGACTTCGCGGAAGCCGCCAAGCGCAGTGCCGCTGCGGAGCAGCAGTTCCTGACCGCGTTGCTGGACGCAACGGTCTATGTCCACGTTCCGGCCACGCCGCCTCCCTCAGGACGCCTGCAGCTTCTCCAGTTCACCCGTCCGGACAATGGGCAGATGGTGTTGCCCTTCTTCAGCGACCAAGCCAAGGCCCAGCTTGCGGGCTTGGGGCAGGTCGGGGTGCAGGCACTACCCGCGCGCCAGCTCCTGGAGCTGACCCGGGGCGCCACTCTCATGCTCAATCCCACCGACGAGGGCTACGTCCTCTATCCGGAGGAAATCGCAGCGTTGCTGGCCGGGCAACCCATCGGCAGTTTCACCACCGAGCACACGACCGAGGATGAGAGAGTGGGCATCGCTACTCCCAGCGTGCCCACCGAAGCATTGCGCACCGTGCTCGCCGCTTACTGCGCGACGGAGCCGCTGATTACGGCCGGCTACTTGGTCCAAGTGCACCGCGGGTCCAACTTGGAGGAGGCGTCACTGCTGGTGGACCTGGTCGTTCCCCAAGCGGCGGCGGAGCGTGTGACACGGGCATGCATTGCGGCCGTGCAGCCCGTCGTCTTCTCGCTCGCGCTACCACTTCTCTTGACGTGCCACGACCTCGAGGAGCCGCTTTGTTATGAGGGCTCAGCTTGCTTTTACCGCGCAGAGTAGGTGTGGCGTTCGTAGGAGCACCCCGAACGTCAGGCGTCCCCTCGCGGTGGTGGCCGACAAGTTGGGTAGCGAACCGCGGCCGTGGTTTGTGACGGCCCCGCTCTGGCGGGGCCGTTTTCTTTTGGTCGCGCCCCTCTCAGGGCTAGGCTGGGTGGTCGAGAGCCCGGATGAGCTCCTCGAAAGCGCGTTCACCCCAGCCGGTGAGAACGTCATGGAGTGCAGCGCTTAGGTGTGAGCGCGGCAATGCCCGAATGCGGCTGTACTGGGTATCCCATCCTTTGGCGATGGCAATCTCGCCGCGTTCGCGGGTTCGCTTGAGCATCATCGCTGTGACCTGTGCTCGCGAGACCGGAAATTTCGTACGGTAGTCGTTCGCCGATTGGACGCCACTGTAGATGTAATACCAGCATTTGCCGACGGAGCAATGCTCGAGCAACTCCCTAAAAAGAGCACGTGCGTCAGTCGCATTGGGAGGGTCGAGATTTCGTTCGTCAGCCAGGTGCTCCATATACGCAACACATTCTTCAACCGCGAGATCTCTCGATAGCGTTTCCGCGTGGGAGTTCCAATGAGCCGGCCAATCGCCTCGAGCCAGATCCCTGAGGTCTCGCTGGAGGGCAAGCGTGTGAGGCGACACTAACCAGTGCACGCGCCCAAGGTGATAGCGGAGGGTCCCCCCATCCACCACAAAGGCACTCTGGGGCGTGCAGTCTGCGATTCGGATGATGCCTTTCCTGACCAAGCCGAACAGTGCCGAGCAAAAGCGGTCGGTCGGCTCGAAGGGGATTGAGCTGTTGTCAAACGGCGTCAACGTCCATGTGGAATGGTCCAATTCACTGGCGCGCAGCAAAGCAAGAAGGCAAGCGGCTTCCACCAGGGAAAGTTCCGCAGCACTGAACGGGTGTTGGCCAAGCGGAGGGAAGGCCGATAGTTCTCGACGAACAAAAGCTTGCTTGTCGGTGGCGGCCTGCTGTTGCTTGGCCCGCGTGAGAGCGGCTCGTACGTGGTCGCGGGTCTTGCTCCATTCCTCGCTCTCACCGGCACGCTCTTCGAGTGCGGGCAGCATGGCCTCGATGGCCTCTGGGTTGGCTCGGGCAGCGTGGACCAGGGCCAGGTTCCAGTAGGCAGACCGATGATCAGGATTCTCATCGAGAACCGCTTCATACATGGCCCGCGCTTGCTCATAGTCCCCCAGCTCGTGGCGTGCAAGGGCACCATAGAAAAGTGCGCTTTCGTCGTTTTCCGTACGCGCCGCAACGAAGTCGGCAAAGCGCTTGAGCTCCCCGTAGCACTTTTTCCCGTACAGAACGGTAGCCAACTTTCCAAGCAACAGTTTTCCGTTGCCGGGCTGTTCGGAGTCACCCGAGGCAAACCCTTCGGCAATCCCTTCCATCAATTCGCTCAGTTGCTCAGCACTGAGCTTGTCGAAATCAAACTCATCCAGTTCCGCGTACGCGCCTGCCGTTCGCTCGGCATAAAGGCAGTGCTGAGCGAGCGCCTCGCCGGCGCCGTAGAAGTCAGCTTCCTCGGAGGTCATCAGAACGCTGGCGACCGTCCCGGCCGCCCAATCGGGTGCAAGGCTGGACCCGAAGGCGGCGATGACTTCTCGGGCGTCCGCGTCGGCATCGTTCACAAAAATGATGGTGCGCAACGCGTTGAGTAGCTCCCAATGAACGCGGTCATTCGTCGACAGAGAGTTTGCCACCAGCGGATCGAGATATCCGGCGCCAAAGTCGGCTTCGTGAGTCAAACGACTTAGCCACATCATTTCGTGTGTTGGGGAGTACTCCGTTGCGCTTCCGTCCGACCAGTAGGCTTCGATCAGCCAACTGACCGACCTGCGAATGGCGTCCTGATCTTTGAGGTGGACCGCAAGTGCCAAGTGCAGTTTGGCAGCAAAGAGAACTAGCCTTTGGGTGTCATGCCGCGGCTCGTCAGCAAGTGAGCGCAGCTGATCGGCCACCCTGCCGACAGATTGGAGCGCAAGAGCTGCGGTGTCGGGGGCGCCCGCCACGGCACGGCGAAAATCCACATAGGCCCGCAATAGCGTCAGGCCCATCGCGAAGGTGGGATCGTCCTCCCGGCACAGCTTGCCGTCGAAGACATCCAAGGCGGCATGGGCGCGGTCGTAACGGAATAGTGCGATTGCTGTCTCGAACGCCTCTTCGACGTAGTCATCCCAAGGCTCTTCGGGCATTTCATCGAACATCGTATCCAGCGCGGCCGCTTCCGGTCGGCCCAATGTGCGCAAAAGCAGGACGCGCCACAGAAGCATGGCGGGAGACTTGTATAGACCTAGCGCTCGCTCAGCCACGGCGAGCGCAGCTTCGCGGTCGTTGTGCCAATCGTTGAGGTCTTTGTAGGCAAAAAAGGCAAGCAACGCCGGCTCGTCGGCCTGGAGCGCACGCTTCACGAGCTGAGACACCTGTTCGCTGCGGGCTCGCGCCTCCACTCCTTTCGGTCCGAAGCCGCCACGCAACTTCGGACGCCCCCAACCGCCTGCGACAACCACGGCAAGCATCGCCAGTTCCGACGAACTCGAGCCGCACGTTTCCGGCGTTAGCAGGCCTTCGGCCTCATCGAACTGATCCAAGGCCGCCAGACACCACCCCCGTTTTGCGCGGACGTGGTCGGTGCATGGTGAACAGGCTGCGTAGGCCTCTGCCGCCGCTTCGAATTCGCCGCGGGAGAAGTAGTGATCCCCTTGTTCCTCGGGTGTACCGCTTTTCTCACCCATCGGGCGTCGGCGGCGCCACGCATCGAGGCAGGCTTGCAGCGAATAATCCGTCACGTCGAAGGCCATCCAGGTCGAGGTTCGGGCGGTTATCACCCCCGACGCCTCCCAGAGGAACGGGGCAACCACCGCACCCGATCATATCCCTCGCCGTAGGGGCGGTGCCGGCCCGAGCGCTGCTCTTGGGGTGCCAGGAGTGAAAGCAGCCGTTGCACCTCAATCCAGGCTAAACGGACCTGTACGTCCCTTTGGTCGTGGCGCGCCCGTTCACATTTTTCGGTTTGGGCTTCCTTGCAGGCGCCTTTCTTGCGGGGGCGGGAAGCACTTCACACGCGACAATGAGACGTTCGGCGTAGAAGAACGCCGCTTGCCGTACCCTGCCCTGGGTGAAATACAGCAGCCAGAGGAGGGCCATGCACACCGCGGTGAGCACAGTCGCCACTTCCCCGGCGCTCAGAACGGATTCCAGATCGGGAGCCGCAGCGACGCGCTGTTCGAATGCCACAAGACCGTGCCGAAGGAAGGTCCAAGCAATGACGGCGCCGCAGATTCCTAACCCGAGCCACCTCAGCCCGTAACCATTACGGCGGTACCCGTAGTTGACGTTGGCGCCGAACAAAAGAGCGAACTTCTTCTTATCTCGCGTCGCCTCTCTCAACCAGGTGCAGCCAGCCGTATACACCTCATCGGCAGCGGCCGGGTTGGCCCGCTCGTCTGCTGCCGACGGGAAGTCGGTTTTGATCTTTTTCGCCAGAAACGCGTGGTAGCGGCCTTTGGTCACCGCGTCGAACACGTCGTTGCGGTGGCGCAACACCTGGGTGCTTGGCGGACCGCCCCAACGCGCCGACAACTTTTTTTCCTTCGCCTTGCCCAGGCTCCGCGCCACATCAGCGAGCAGGTACATGACGCCCACGGTGACCGCGAGGCTGGCCAGGCTCCAAAGGCTCCAAAGCTGGCTTGAATACAGGGCAACGGCCATGACCATGGCGGGCGCCAGGCATAGGAACGCCGGCGACAGACGTGCCTGGCGCTCGTAGGGATCGAGCACCAGGGCGGCTTTGGTCATCCAATTGCTGGGCAGGCGAGGGGTCATTCGTCACCCTCCTGAGCGAAGGGCACGTAGCTGAGCGCACCGTAGCCCTCACGAGGAGGCATGCCCACACGAAATCGTATGCGGGTGCCCTTCGTTTGCGCGACTTGGAAGCCGCGACGGATGAAGGCGTTGGTCACGGAGCGCTTCGGATGCTTGGGTGCCTTCTTGGACGCGGACACGAAGGCCATGCGGGTGGGCCGGTTAGTCTCAGGCACAGGGCAGCCAACAATGCGGTTGAGTACCTCGGTCGACACGTTATGGCGGCCACCATGGTGGGGGATCTGGACAAACGTAAGTTGCGCCGGCAACTGGATACCTTGCGCTGCCGCGAAATCCGCAGCGGCCGCGAGTGATGCCACCCCCGCGTCTCCGGTCAGTAGGTAACCCCGGCGGTCGTAGTGCGCGTAGAGAATGGCGCTGCTCTCGTTTTCTGCGCTCGTGCTGACGTTGCTTGGCAGGTACTCCGATTCCCAGGCGCTGTTCTGGTCTTCCATGGTGATGCGTTCGGCCGTTTCCAGCACGCTTTCCACCTTAAGTTGGGGCGTCTTTTCAAACGCCGGCACCAGCTCATGGATGTAGCGGGTCCTGCCAGGCGATAGCACCTGAAAGATGCCCACCGTGGTGCCCGCGAACGGCTCATACACGGGAATGTTCCGCTTGAGCGCGGCGTGCTCCAAGCGGTACGCCGCGCTCATTTTCTTCTGCAGGCGTTCTCGCAGGCTGGTGTCGGTCATGCGTCCATCGTGGAAGTACTGCCGAATCTGCGTGGAGTACTCCCAAGGGCGATGCATCCACACCTCGCCCACGGAGAGGTTCTCCACGAGGTGGACAAGCCCTGCGGCGTGATCATTGTCCGGATGGGAATTGACCAGGTAGTCGATGTGGTCGGTGCCGTAGTACGTGCCGATGTGCTCAGCCAGCTTGCGGCCGTACTCCGCCGTGCCGCCGTCGTAGACCAGGACACGGTGCGTATCCCCCTCGCGCCACCGCATCGCGATCGCGTCGCCGCAATGCTCGCCGTCGCCGACGGGCAGGAAATCAATTTCGAAAGCGTAAGTCATCGTCCCATCTCATACTTGCTGCTGTAGAGGCGAGCGCCTCTGAACCGGCAAGACGTCTCACGGAGACCTTGCCCACGAAAGAGCTTTTAGACATCGCACGGGCAGGGCATCAGAGCACTTGGCCCAGGGCGACACTGACCTCGCCATGCGCGCCAGCGATCACCATGACTGAGGGCACGCCATCGGCCGCTAGCGCGCAGGCGAGCTGGCCGAGCAGTTCGGCGTCGGTGGTACTTGGGGTAGCTCCAACCCCTGGGGGATGGGAGTGCCATTCGCCCACGTAGTCGACCTGCCCCTGGGTGCGGTTAAGGCAGGCCTGGCGTGTTTGAACGACCCCTTGCGTGCCACGAATGAAATCGTGACGGGTGGCCTGGCTGTCGCTGGGCGCAGGGCAGGCCTCGACCAAGTGGATGGTGTGAAGCTTGTGATCGACCACGCCCAACAGGATGCCTCCTGTTTCGTGCGGAAGGGCGCCTTTGCGCATAGACGCAAGATCCGATTCCAAGCCCACATCCCAATAGATCGTCCATCCACCCAGCACCTGCTGGCGTCCCTCGAACACGGGCGCCTGGTGGAATGCCACCGCGCCGGTGTTCGGGTCTGCCGTCCACACGTGGATGGTGGCCGCGTCGTTGGCTACCGAGCGCTGTATTGCCTGATCCAGCAAGGCCGCGTGCAAGACGATCTGCGCGGCCGAGATCACGAATGAGCGATCACGGCACCCCGCTCCTACACGCACCGCGCCCTGGAGTTGCAGATGCTCGGCGCCCCAGGGTTCGCGTAGCACGGCGCGGTAATACTGCGCCTCCAGGGCCGCCATACGGGTGGCACGGAAGCGATCCTCAAGCAGCAAGGCCGATCCCCGCCCCGAGGGCGTGAGGAAGACCGAAGCAGTACGTGGCAGGTCGGTGGCTGACCAATCCCGTGGCACGTCCAGTGTGGTGGTGGCATCCACGAGCAAATCGGCCCCTGCGAGGACACGCTGCAAGGCCGCATTGTCTTGCGCGTTGGCGCTCGCCTGAATGGCTTCGGTGTCACAAGGCTCCCCAAGGATGTCCTGCGTTAGGGCTTTGACCACGGCGACTTTGGGCAACCCGATGTGCGGGTCTCTGGCGAGGTGGCGCACCACGTTATGAGGCTCGACGATGTCAGGGTCGACCAGGTGCCAGCGCCCCCATCCTTCACGCGCCCAGAGGTCCGCCAACGCACTCCCCAAGGCCCCAAGGCCGGCCAGCACTCCTCGCGGCCCCTCGTCCAAGCTGGCCAAGCCGGACAACAGGCGGGCCGTACAGGTATCGACGCGGTAACGGATATGGATTGGATCCAGGGCGAGCGATCGCCATGCCTCGTCCCTGGTCGCCGGCTCTTGGAGCTCGGAATGCATCGTCGCGAACGCAAACGCCGCTCCTCCGGGCTGCACCTGATGCAGGACACCCAAGCGAAGCCCCAACCCGGCGATATCGCCTTGAAGCAGGAAGCCGACAACATCAACACGCTCAACATCTCCCGCCCGTAGCCGGGGCACACGCACGAGCAGCAGTACATGTGCGTTTGCGTACTCCCTGGCGGGAGTGAGTCCGTCCTTGGCTGCCTGCCGGATGGCATCCGCCAGGGCAGGAAACAATGACGAGTCAGCTTGTTCCAGCCGCGCCTGCAGTTCGCCCAGAGAACGGGGTGGGGACTGGATCGGCGGGTGCGCAACACCCGGGACCTCGCAGAGCAGCGGTACGAACGCAAGCCCCGGCGAGGAAGGTCCATGGTCCGAGCCAAACGACCCGATTAGGGTCGTGTGCGGTGGCCCTTGGTGGGCTAGGCGCAACCGCAGGCATGGGTCGGGAAGGGCGGTGACGCTGCGGAAGACCGCAGGCAGAACCAGGTGGACACCGGCGTCGTAAAACAACTGTTCCAGTGCTTGATCGTCGGCATGAAGGGAGCCATCGGCCGTTCGCTCAAGCCACTGCAGCATTCGGGTCAGAAACTTGCCCGCCGTCCAGGAGCGCTCGAGCGCGGACCATGGCTGGTCATATAGGCACAAGGAGCGAGGCTCGTCCGCAGCGACCGAATGTTGATGCAAGGTTTCGGGAAAGTCGCGGCGTAGCGCACGCACTTCGAACGGCATCGCGGCCGCCGGTCTGTACACCAAGGCGAGCCGTTCGCGGCGCAAGATGCCGACCGTGTTTCCGGGCGCTACCGTGCCATCGCCCGCGTCCACCACGATAGCTAGACCTGGGGGATCGCCCGGCACGCGCCGCAGCTCGACCATCTCCACATCGGGATGCTCGGTACAGGCGCGCACCAGCGCCTCGAGGGGCGGCTCTAACAACTGATCCGAGGCCGCTCCCGGGATCAGCTCGCCCCACTCAACGAAGCCCATGCGTCCCCGCTCGCGGAGCCGCCGCGGCGGCCACGGCGGCTACGCCCCGCGCACGTGCGGTCTTCTTCTTCGCGCCCGCCGCCGTGATTTCGATCTCCAAGGGCTCGGGGGCAGACCTATTGGGCTCTTCCCCGGTGCACAGGAACAGGCCGCCCGGGCGGGACAGGATGGACTGATATTCATGCTTAGCACGGATGCAGGGCGGGTCGCAATCGTCGTCCTGGATGGGTTTGGAGCTGGCAATGATCAGCGCCCCGAACTTGGCCTGTGCCAGCGCCGAGCGGGCGTCCGGGGCCACCTTCGCCTGTTCGCGCAAGGCTGACCAGCTGTCGTAGGAGAGTGAATGCCATGAACAATGATGGGGCGCCAACAAGACGTCGTAGGCCAGGACCTCCGGAGTGGCCTGATAGCGGCGCCACAGGCGCTCCCAGATGGCCACTTCGGCATCACCGGCGGTGAGGAAGTGGCAGCTATCCTGCCGGAGCAGCGACGACGCCAGCCGCATGTTGAGCACGGTGCTGGAGTGGTTCTTCGAGAGGAGCGCTTCGTCGTCCTCCGGCTGCCGGGGCAGCGGGCCGAGCAAGTGGGCCTGAAAATAGCTGTTGGCCCGCCCGTTGATCGCGCTGAAGGTGTTGCCCGTCCGTACGAGAATCGCCGTCAGCGCATCGGTCTTGCCGTTTTCGTCCTCGCCCAGGATCAACACCCGCTCGCCATCGATCAGCGGCAGCCCCTCTTTGAAACGCTGGACACGGCGCTTGGCTTCCCGGTTGAAGGCCTTGGCGTCCTCGCACAACGTGTGCGTTCGCGAGGCGCGCCGGAAGACCATCGGCGATGACCAGATCTCGCGAATGACGATTTTCTTCAGATGATCGGGCGCCTTATCGTCGGGGTAATCCGCGATCGGACCCAGGTGGAAGTGGTTCTGCAGCCCGGTGCAGTGGTCCTTGTCCGGGTGACTGAGCAGAAAGGCGTCCACATACGGTCGGCCGCGGTCATCACGCGGGAGCCGTGCGCGTAGATCCGCCGCCACGTCGCGGATGGGGTCGTCCGGATCATCCGCGGCGCCGCGGATGTTCACGTCGATCAGGATGTGGGTGGCCGGCTCATCGGCGAGGCGGACCAGCGCCATGTCGCCACAGCCGACGGGGAAAAAGGTGATCATGGCGCTCATTGGTGATCCTTCCGGCAGGCAGGCCCTAGGGTGTACGTTCAGTATACAGCTAATTTCTATACGCGTATAGTTACTATGCGTGAAATCACGTTCACACGGTAAGCGCATGAAACACAAAGAGATCGACAAGCCGACCGCCCGCAGGGGACGCTGGGGTCAGGACAGGCGCTTGGAGTTCATCGATCACCGGCTTACCTGGGAGGGGCGTCTGAACCGGACTGCCCTGACCGATTTCTTCGGGATCTCCATTCCCCAGGCATCGCTGGATCTGGCGCGCTACATGGAACTGGCCCCGGGCAACACCGAGTACGACTTGTCCCAAAAGACCTACGTGGCGTTGCCGACCTTTCGGCCGCTTTTTGTCGACGCGAGCAGCGGGCGCTACCTGGCCGAACTCTATGCTCTGACGACCGGCGTCTTGTTGCCCGACGTCAGCTTTATCGGCACGGCGCCCCCAGCCGATGTGGTGCGGCACCCGACCCGAACGGTGGCCGCACCGCATCTGCGGCTCGCGCTGACGGCCATACGAGAGGGACGCCAACTAGTGATCGGCTACCAAGCCGTCAGCCGGCCGGAACCGACTGAACGGATCGTCAGTCCCACGGCTTTTGCTTACGACGGCTATCGGTGGCACATGCGTGGGTACTGTCACTTGCGCAACGCGTATCGGGATTTTGTGTTTGCTCGCATCCTGAGCATGGTGATTGGGGACCGATCGGACCGAACCCTCGCCCACGATGAAGCCTGGCATCGCATGCTGGATGTGGTGATTGCGCCGCACCCCGCGTTGGCCGAAGGTCCCCGCCGTGCCATTGCGTTGGACTACGGCATGGAAAACAACCAGCTTACAGTTCCCACGCGCCAGGCCCTGGCCTACTACCTTCTCAAGCGCCTGGGCCTGGCCACGCCATCGGCGCTACCTGCCACGGAGCAGCAGATCGTGTTGGTGAATCGCGAGGCCCTTGTTCCCTATCTGCCTCAATTGACTCACGACGCCGACGTATCCCATGCAGCGCCCCACCCATAGGCATCGTGTCGCAAGGCCGCCTGGTCGCACACCGCGAGTAGTAGCTGGAAGAGCGCCAACGGCACACCCCTACGGTGACAGATGGCAGCGGTGTTTGGTTGATGAAGGTACATCCCGCAAAGCGGAGGGAATGCTCAAGCGGATCCCTTCGGACGTGTTGGCAGGAGAGCGAGTTTGGCCGTAATGATTCCCAACTGTGGACCGGCTCCCAAGGCCAGTCACGCGGAACAGGAGGTCTATCACCTCATCAGAAAGCAGTTGGACGACGACTTCACGGTCATCCACAGCCTCCCGTGGCTGAGCGCCGCAGTCCGAGAGATTAGCGGCGTCAAAGCGGTCACCGGCGAAATCGACTTTCTGGTGGTGCACGCGGCGCTGGGCGTACTCGCGATTGAGGTGAAGGGCGGCGCGCACAGCGTGCAGGGTGTGGCCTTCGTGCACATCGAATCGGGGACACAAACCCGCGCGCTCGAGCAAGTACGAGCCAGTACGCATGGGCTGGCGAGGTGGCTGGGAGGTCGGCCTGGCATCTACCTGCGGATCGGTTACGCGCTGGCGTTTCCGCACAGCGACTTCGAGGGTCAGGTGACGAGTCCGGGGCTAACCGATCTCAGCGTTGAGCCCCCGCAAACGATCGTAATCGACCGACCCGACTTGCCACAGATTGGTCGGCGGATCGTGGAGATCATGACCTATTGGCGCGGGGCACTGCGCAATCCGCCGTTGGGCGAGGCGCGGATGCGTGCACTGGTCAGCGCCATATGCCCCGCCTTCGATGGCACCCCGTCGTGGGGCGCGCGGGTGGTTTGGGATGACAAAACGTGGCTGCGTCTGACCCCCGAGCAGTCCTCCGTGATTGACGACATTGTGGTCGGCCGCTCGATGGTGATCACAGGATGGCCAGGCACAGGAAAAACCCTCCTGCTGATGGGTAGCGCCAGGCGTCTGCTCCAGAACGGCCAACGGGTGTTGGTCCTAACCTTCAATACGCTTCTTGCGCAGTTCATTCAGAGGCAGCTCGGACGTCATAAGCGGCTCAAGGTGGCCACTTGGCACGCGTTCTGCGGATCTGCTGCTGGGAGACCAAAAGGGGGAGGGGAACGGGACACAGGCTGGCTGGAGCAGGGCTGTGTGGAAGATATTCAGCACGCTGCCTCGCAAGGGGAGCTCGAACCCTTCGATACCATCCTGATCGACGAAGCGCAAACGTTCCGGCTGGCTTGGATTCAATGGTTGAGCACCTGGCACGCTGATCGCCAATTGGTGGCGTGCTGCGACGAAACGCAAGTGTTTGCCTTCGAGGAAGAGCGCGTTTCCCTCGCGCAACTTTGCCGATCCCTCGGCGTGCCGAAACCGTTTGGTCTCACGATTGCCCTGCGCGCACCTGGCGCCGTTTACCGACGGCTTAGAGGGGTTAGACGGCCGGATTACCAGCTCACCACGCCGCGTGACATTGAGGCGGACACCTTGCAAGAGGTGTTAGTTGTGGGCATGCCCGAGGCCTTGCACCGAACCTTGGACATGCTTGCTGAGAAGGGAGTGCCGGAGTCGGAGATTGTGGTGTTGGAAAAATACGGGTGGATTGCATCGAACGATGAAGCCGCACCGGTTCGCTTCTACTCGGTCTCCCGCTTCCGTGGGTTGGAAGCGCCGGTCGTGATCGTGCTGCATGCCGAGCAGATGGACGATGCGGAACTCTTTTGTGCGTATTCCCGCGCTACGACGCTGTGCATCGCGCTCTATGACGCCGAGGTGTTGGGCGTGAAGGGAGCCGACGGCGTGGACAGCCTTTTCCAGCAAACGCTATTGGCCATGCCAGGCAACAGCGCGCAAGCCGAAGCGGCGCGTCTGGAGGCCCACACCGGCGAAATCCTTCGAGGACACTTCGAACTACAGTGGCTCGGCCTCCTAAGCGCTCAGATCGCGTGGTTACCGGAATGGGGGGCTTGGCTGCTTGTCGCGCAGGGGGATTTGTCCCAGTTTTGGATCGACTATTTGGCATCCCACTACCCATGGCCCATCTACTACTGGATCGGGGCTTCCTTGCGCGACATTTGGATGGCATCGCCTGTGCGCGACGTCGCACGGGAGAGCCCGGGTGGCTCACCGCACCGAGTGCGGTTGTGTCAGCGCTGCTCGTTTATCACGCCCCAACGCCTCAACCCACTGTCAAGTGAAGAGTGCTGGGAATGTTCTTTATGCAGTCGAAATCACGCAGCGCCAGTCCCACTGCCTAATCAAACTGTCCTTGAGCTGCGAAGGGTCGATCCCCTCGTGATGGCGGACGATCCAAAAGCACTGAGCGAGGTCGAAAAAAAGTCGCTCCCGCTATCCCTCGCAGCCGGGGCCGCGTGGTCGTTTGCTGCGCGCAGCGCCCACCACGACCTGGCAGGCCTTGGACAGATCGGTGGAGGGCGCGTCTCGTATCACGCGGCTGTCGGTTTCATGTACTCGTGGATCAACCTGTGGCCTCCCCATCGGAAATTAGAGGTTCGACGTATCGCCGCAGACCTCTATGCGCGCTACTTGCCGCCAAAGGGCTTGACGCTAGAACAATGGCAGCGCGATTTTGCGGCCGCGTTCGGCGTGGCGTACAAACGGGGACATTTGAGCAAGGTGGTGAAGGGGATCTATGCCATCACACCGAGGTAAGCAGAAGTTCCCGATCAAATCGAGAGTTGTGAGCACGCCGGTACATCGATTGCCCATGCCCGGTCCACCGCCTGGTGGACGCTTGGGAAGAAGCTCATCTGCGCTGGAAGCGCGCTCCGCAAGCTGGGACCCGTTGGTCAGATCCATTGCCGGCTACACACCCTCGTCGGGCACCAAGGGCCCCTTGTAGCGCTGCGCCATGTCGACCACCGCGTCAAGCACGCGCTGCGGCTTGGCGCGCCCGCTAATTCTTTTTAAGACCTCGTGTTGGACATAAAACCTGGAGCGCATTTGGGGGTTGTTGAGGTTTTCCAGTCCTTCCCGTGAGCACGTGCGTAGTGACTCCACCACGGCGGCTTCCAGTGCGCTGTTGGTGAGCTCGATTTCCGCAGCCAAGTGCTCGTGGCACCGTCCGTCGATGATCTCGTCGATCACGCTGGCGTGCCATACCGTGCCGATTTGCGGATCGCGATCGTTTCGCACGCCCATCCTGCCCACATAGATGCCTGCCAGAATGGCGGCCTCGCGATCAAGGTGCATGGTCATGCCCCCAATGCGTACCACGCCCTTTGCGTTGTAGTACACGACCGGTGCTCCAGACATGCCGCTTTGCGAGGCGCTGTCGATGAGGAATTTGCGCTCACCGTTCCAACCGGCCTGGACGGAAGATGCAACCGTCGCCCGCTTCCATACCGGCTCGGCCAGATGGCTCTGAATGTTGAGCGGGTAACCGGGGATAAACAGTTCCTCGGTCACGTCTACGTCGTTGATCCACGCCGTGGCTACGTGATCCGGCACCAAATATCTCTGCACCGGACAGATTTCAGCCGCTGGTCCGCTGGCGGCAGCGAGGCGGATACCCTCGCGCATCACCTCTCCGTTCGACAACACCCCCTCCAACGAATGCTCGGCGGCAGGGTCAAAAGGAATGGCGACCACATCGACCCGTGGCCAGTTCACCGGATGTATATAAAAGAGCGCCTTCTCTTCATCCGCCAACGGCAGGGTCAAGGGAAGGCGGCCGCTCCCCATGCCCGGCCATACCGCCACGATGCTCGCGACAATATTGTCCGGTATGGCTAGGTGTTTGTTTAAGGGACGCAAGGTCTCCGAATGGAGGCCGGTGACGTTGTGCCAAGCGGTGATAATGAAAAACTGGCCGAGGCGTTCGTACAACAAACCGGTACCATAAGACAGCACGGTATCACCGAATCGCATGACCAGGTGCACGATTGAATTGCTGACAGCGGCCATCGGGCTTCCTTGGACATCAAAGAGGGGACAGCGCGCGCTACCGGCACGCCGGGGTGCAGATGGCGCGGCGGTACTGGAACATCATTCGCCGTCCTCCAGCATCCGGGCGGCGGGATTGCTGGCTACGCCGCCGGCCTGGAAGTAACCCACAACGCTGGCCACCGACCGGTGTTCGGTCATCGCCATCAGCGCGGGTAGGGCGATCCCTTGGCGCCCGCCTTCGGTGACAAAGCCCGAGCGCAGGCTGTGCCCAGCAAAGTCACCCTCCAGCCCGGCTTGACGCGCCCGCCGCTGCACGATGGTGGCCACCGCCTTGGGCGAGAGGCCCGGCCCGATCCGGCTGCCCCACAGCCGCCGAAAGATCGGCCCCTCGGTCAGCCCGCTGGCGGTGAGCCAGGCGGTGAGCGCGGCGGCCGCCACGCCCAGGAGCGGCTTGTCCGGCGTCGAGGTGGCGCTCGGACCGGCCTGCTGGGTCTTGCTGTGCTCCAGCCGGTAGACGTAACCGCCCTCGGGCAGCGCCCGCAGATCGCCCAGATCCGCCGCGGCAATCTCGCTGCGCCGTCGCCCGCCGCTGGCAAAACCGAAGTAGAGCAGGGCGCGATCGCGCAAGCCCTCGAGCGAGCTATCGCAGGTGGCCACCAAGGCGGCCAGCTCGGTCTTGGTAATCGCGGTCTTCTTGCGCGGTCGTTCGCCGCGCTTGACCGCGGCGCGGCGCCCCCGGGCCAGCAGGTGGCGTACCGCCGACGCCTCGCACGGGTTGGCCAGTTTCTTCAGCTGATGGGCTGTCGAGAGCACGGCGATCCGGTGCACCACCGTGCTGAGCTTGAACGGCCCGGGACGCTGCTTGAGCTTGGCCGCGACCAGTTGAGTGTCCAGCGCGGCGGGCAACTCCCAGCTCAGCCCCGCCTTGCCGCGCCGGGCCAGGTGGTCGACCAGGAATTGCACCACGGTGGCCTCGGGCAGCGGCAAGACAAACGGCTCACCGTAGCGGCCCTGGAACCAGGCGGCCCAGTAGCGCAGGGCGGTGGCGTAGCTGCGCTGGGTGTTGGCGGCAGCCGCTTCGGCCAGGAGCTCGCGCACCGCGGCGGCGGCCTGCTCGGCGAGCACGGCCGGCTGCAGCGCGGGCAGCGTGTCGGGGACAGGTACCACCGCGTTTGATTTCATATGTACTATGTACGAAATAACACGAAATAGGGCTTCTAGTGCCGATAACTATCCCTTATCGGCCGTAGAAAGCCAAGCGGGTAGGGCACCGATCGAGGAGACATATCCCATGCCCAAAGGCATCACCCAAGACCAAGTCAACGCCGCCGCCGACGCGCTGGTGGCCGCCGGCGAGAAACCCACCGTCGAACGGGTGCGCCAGTACCTGGGCACTGGCTCGCCCAATACCGTCACACGCATGCTTGAGGCCTGGCGCGGCACCTTGGCGCAACGGCTAAAGGAGGTGCTCACGCTCCCGGAGGTACCGGCGGAGGTCGGGGAGGCGGCCGTCGCGCTCTGGCGCGTAGCGTTGGCTCACGCCGAGACCCATGCCCAGGCGGGTTGGACGCAAGCCCACGCCGACTTGACCGCGGCCCGGGAAGCGCTCGCGCAGGAACGCGCAGCGTGGGACGCCCAGCTGCAGGCCGCAGCCGCCGAGCTGGCTCAGGCCCGCGCCGCCCGTGACCTGGCCGAACACGCCTGTGCCACCCTGGATGCTCAATTGCAGGACAGCCACGCAATGCGAGCCGATCTGGTGCAACAACGCGACCGACTGCAGGCGGCGTGCGACGCTCAGGCGAGCGAGATTAAAGCGCTGCGCACGCAGCTGGACGAGCACCAGGTGTCGCTCCAGGCAGAACGAGCGCGCCAAGAGGCCTACGTGCGTGGCGTCGAAGACCACGCGCATCAGGAGATCGACCGCGCTCGACAAGACGCCAAGCACTGGCGCCAACAGTACGAGACGTCCGACCACTCCCATCGCGACGCGGTGGCGGCGCTGCAGACGCAGCGCGATGGGTTGCGCGAGCAGTTGCGTCAGGTCGAGCAGGATCTTGCCGGGTATATAGGCCAGGTGACTGCTTTGGAAAAGGCCCTCACCAAGGCCCGAACCGCAGCAAGGCCGGCCATCGCTGGCCGTCGCAAGGCAGCCACGGATGCCAAGGCGCGGCCCGGCCGCTCGAAACCACGAACCCGATGAGCACCGGAATCTAAGGCGTGCAATGGTGGACACGTTTATGCGGTGGACCTGGTTAAGCGGTGGACCTAGTTAACTGGTCGGCCACCTGACACAGATACGACCGAGATTGTTCGCCACATCGAGCAAATAGCTACTGATCACGGACCGAGATCAAGCCCTAAGCGTCAATTGAAGAAATACATGACACGGTTACGCGGGTGGACAGGGTTAGCTGGTCGGTGGACATGGTTAAGTGGGCGACGACAGCCATGCCAAGGGCCAGAAGCAGCAACAAGTGCGCATAATGTCTATTATGTCAAATCACACGCGGTGGGCGCGAAGCCTTCACTCCTCCGCTGGGTAGCGGCTACGAGTCGGGGACGCACCGAGGTGCCAAGACTGCCACCAGCGGCCCTTGCAAACGCAACTCGTCGCCAAGGAGCGGCTGCGTTCCGTGGCTCACGGATTGAGAGTAACGCCCGCCCCGCCCTCGATAACTTCAAGACTTTCCGCACCGACCTCGTGTTTCCCTGCTGTAGCCAACGCCGCGCCAAAACACGAGCGTGCTCCCGCGTCCACTACATCATGGGGCCGACAACTGTTCGCGTGCATAGCGTGCAGGCGGCATGCCGACGTGGCGGCTGAAGGCAACGCTGAAGGTACTCGCTGAGCCGTAGCCAACACGCCGGGCGACGTCCGCGATAGCGACGCCCTGGTTGCGCAGCAGCTTCTTGGCCAATGCCATCCGCCAGGCCAGCAGGTACTCCATGGGCGTCACTCCTACGGCGCGGTTGAAACGCTCGAAGAACGCCGAGCGCGAAAGCGCTGCCTCCTTCGCCAGGTGCGCCACCGTCCATGGGCGCATTGGCATTTCATGCATGCGTCTTATCGCGACAGCGAGGCGTGCGTCGGCCAGGCCGCGCAGCAATCCGGGCGACGCAGCGGTCCCCGCGGTGGATCGCAGCGCTTCGATCAGCAGCACTTCCAGCAGGCGTGTAAGGATCAACTCGCGGGCGGGCCGTTGTCCGCGCGATTCCTCGTTCACGAATTGCACCAGCGTGGCGAGCCGATGCTCGCCGCGCACGTGCACCAGCTGCGGCAACAGCGAAACCAGCATGTCAGCATCCGGCGAGCCGAAGGCGCAGTAGCCGACCATCATGCGCACCTGCGGCGCCCCTTCGAGCGTGCCGAGGCGGAATTCACCGTTGGGATGGACAAAGGGTGGCGCCTCCGGGCCGTCATCCGGCGGGTCGATGCTCGAGGTCGCGAAGTTATGCGCGGCGGGGATCAGCACGAAATCGTCAGCTTGGAGCACCAGCGGTTCGTGCCCTTCCACGGCAAGCCGGCAGGAGCCTTCAAGTACCACGCAATAGAACGGCCGCCCAAGCTCGGTGCGGCGCACCCGCCACCGGCCAGCACCGTTGACCACCTTGGAAAAAGCGGCTTCGGGCTGAAGCAGCGTGACGACTTCGGAGAGTGGATCGGCCACGATTGGACTATAGCTAATAAAATATGGACCTTCTATGGTAGATGATCCTGGGGCCGGCGCCTATCGTGGACACGTCACCCCGCCACCCCACGCAGGACCTTTATGAAAACCGTACTGATTACCGGTTGTTCGTCCGGCTTTGGCCTTGAGATCGCCAAGGATTTCCTCGGCCGCGGCTGGCAAGTCATCGCCACCATGCGCACGCCGCGCGAAGACGTGTTGCCGCGCTCCAAGCGCCTGCGCGTGCTGCCGCTCGACGTGACCGACCCGCGGAGCATTCGCGCTCTCATCGATGCAGCTGGTCCCATCGACGCGCTCGTGAACAATGCCGGCATCGGCTTGCTCAATGCGCTGGAAGGCACCTCGATGGATGCCGCTCGCGACGTGTTCGAAACCAACACCCTGGGCACCATCGCGATGACCCAGGCGGTATTGCCGCAATTCCGCCAGCGTAGGGGCGGCGTGATCGTCAACGTCACCTCCTCAGTTACGCTGAAGCCGCTGCACCTCCTGTCCGTCTATACCGCCAGCAAGGCGGCCGTGAACGCGTTCACCGAATCGCTGGCGCTCGAGTTGGAACCGTTCAACGTTCGGGTCCGGCTGGTGCTGCCGGGGAGAGCACCGGAAACCCGTTTCGGCGAGAACGCCCGATCCCGCGTGCAAGGTGGCTTCCCCGAGGCATACAGCGGGCTGGTGCAGAAGGTTTTCGAAAGCTGGTCGCAATCGACCGATCCGGTGACGCACACCTCCGACGTGACCGAGGCGGTGTGGTGGGCAGTCAACGATCCAGCGAGCCCGGTACGCCTGCCGGCGGGCGCCGATGCCGTGGCCTTGGCCGCGGCGTGAGGTCTCGCCCGAAGCGACAACAAGGACGTGCTTGCCGTGTTCCCGCACAGGCAAGCACGTCGCATAGGCATCGCGCGCTTCGGCGGATGCACTGGTATTCGTTTCGCTGGGTATGGCGGTCTTTGCTGCCTAGGTGACAGCGCCCGATACCGTCCGTTGGAGCACGTGCCACGGTCGAGCTGAGCGACGCGCGCCGGCAGCGGCCTCAGCATCTCTCCGTTTCCTGCGCGGCAGATTTCAGTACGCCGCGTCGCGCTGCGAGGCAATTGTCGGGACCGGCATATTTGCGGTCAATCGGTCGCACACGGTATCCACGTCGCCCTCGGCGAGCAGGTCGTAGGCCGAGCGTCCGCCGAAGGCGCGCTGGTGCATGCACATCCAGCGCGCAGCGCGCTGGCGATCGCCGATGGACTGGATCACCAAGTGCGCGATGGCGGCATGCTGCTCCTCCAGCACGCTGAAAGCGCGCTGGACGGCGGCGTCGCGGACGCGATCCAGCCCTCGCAGTTCCTCGCTCACGTTGCGCAGGCTGTCGCTGGCCTTCGACGAACGGACGGCCTGTCTCATTGCAGCGTCCTCCGCTCGGAGCGGTCGATTTCGATGGCCGCACGGAGGAAGGCGAGCACCGCATGTACCCTGCCCTCCTTCACCAGTTCCGCCGCGGTGAGCCCGTCCAGCACGGCGAGGGGCACGCTGCGGTACCAGACCATGGCCTCCACCGGATCGGGTTCCAGCGCCGCGGCCATCCGCAGCACGGCCAGTGCCGCCGTCCTCGCGTCGTCCACCGGCGAGATAACACGCTGGTGCGGCGTTGCCGGCTGCGCTTTCGCCGCCAGCCGTACCAGAGATGTTGATCGCATGGGACACCTCCTGCGAATCGCTTTGGAGTAACGGTAGTCAGTACGGACGAGAGCCGATCTTGGATGCCCGTTCCCGCTTGCCTTCAGGCCGGCATCTTGCGGAAGGCGATGGCGAAACGGTTCCAGCCGTTGATGGCGACGATCAGCAGCGTCAGGTCGGTGATCTCCTCCGGCGAGAAATGGCCGTGCACGGAAGACCACACGCTGTCCGGCACGTGTTCCTGGCTGACCAGGGTCACCGCCTCTGTCCACTCCAGCGCGGCACGCTCGCGCTCGCTGAAGAACGGCGCCTCGCGCCAGGCGCTCAGTGTGGCCAGGCGGCGCTCGTTCTCGCCGGCCTTGCGGGCGTCGGCCGAATGCATGTCAAGGCAGAACGCGCAGCCGTTGATCTGCGAGGCGCGCAGGCGTACCAGTTCGATCAGGGGCTTTTCGAGCGAGCTTTTGGCAATGCGCTGTTCGAGCGCCACCATTGCCTTGATGGCATCGGGGCCGGCTTTGTAGAAGTCCAGTCGTGCAGTCATGGGTCGTTCTCCGGTGAGGGGCATGGTCGCCATGCCGTTAGGGGGAAGTCTCGGCGGCCCCGCCACTCACTTGGGACTGCGAGGCGACGGCGCTGGCGCCGGGGACTTCGAGCAGCGAAAGCAGGCGATCGATCGGAAGCGCGTGCGGTGAAGGATCGCGCCGGGTGGCAACGTCGAGCGACGTAGCCACGCGTTCGTGCATGGCTCGGCCGCCCGCGGTCAGGCTCAGGGTGGCGCGGCGGCGGTCGTGTTCGTGCCTCGTGCTGCCGAGCAGCCCGCGCTTGATCAGGCGCGTGGTGGCGCGCGACAGCGAGCCGGGATCGCGCGCGAGTCGACGCGCGACGTGCGTTAGCGGGGCATCACCGGCGGCCAGCTCGCAGACGATCAGCCACTCGGCCAGGGCCAGCTCCTCGTGCACCAGCACGCGGTCGATCGACTGGGACAGTTCCTTGTGCAACCGCTCCAGCAGCAACAGCGCCAGGCGCACCCGCGCCGCGGATACGCCAGCGTCGGCCCCGGGCCGTACTGCGTTCATCGGAAGACCCGCTGCAGCAGCGTCACGCCCACGCCGAGCACACCCAGCACGGCCACCGCGGCAAAATGGTCGATGTTCGCCAGCATGGCCGACTGCTGCGCCAGCATCTGTGCGACGCGCGCGGCGGCGATGGGTGTCGCCTGCGCCGGGCCGACCAGGTGCGCCAGGCTGTCGCGCAGCGGGCCGAACACGGCCTCGTAGGCCGGGCTGCCGGGCTGGACGCGGTTGTCGAGCACGGCGTAATGCACCGCCGTGCGCCACTGCTGCCCCAGCGTGGCGAGCGCGACGCCCAGCGCGATGCCCGCCTGGGCCAGCATGTTCTTGAGCTGCTGGGCGTTGGAAAAGGCCGGCTCATCCTGGTCGACTTCGCGGAAGGACTGCATCGCCGCCACCGGCAACACGGTGAGCAGGAACACGCTGTAGCACGCCAGCGCGGGCAGCACGTCGCGCCACAGGTCGGCGCCGGTGTTGATGCGCGCCAGCGCAAAGCCGAACAGCGCCAGCGCGGCGAACCCGGTGGCCAGGTACTTGCGTGGCGCCGGATGGCGCGGCAACAGCGAGGTCACCACCGTGAACGTCAGCACCGCCACCAGCAAGCCGATCGCTTCGATGGCGCCCACGGTGTGCCAGCCGAAGCCGAGCGTGCGCTGGAGCATCACCGGGATCACGTAGTTATTGGCGCCGAGCATCAGGTAGCCGAAGTTGAACAGCGCCAGGCCGGCCAGGTAGCGCACGTGAAGCAGCTGGCGCACGCGCAGCAGCGACCGGCGACCCCGCTGCTGCAGCCAGGCGTAGCCGAGCAGCGCGGCACCGCCAAGCACCGCCAGCAGGAGCAGTAACCCCGCATCGCTGAAAAAGTCGTAGTAGAAGCGCTGCAGCGCATAAAGCAGTGCGAAGCTGCCGGCCACCAGCAACAGCTGGTGCCAGGCACGCGGCACGTGCGTCCCTTTCGGATCGAGCGGAATGGGCGAGAGCGTGATGCCGGCCAGCACGAAGGCCAGCCCGCCCAGGCCGGCAATGATCCAGTAGATCGCGCTCCAGCTGTCCGCCGCCACCGCCTCGGCGGCAATCCATGGACCGGCGGCGATGCTCAGCGCCAGGCTGGTGCCCAGCGCGCGGATGCCGGCGAATCGGCGCGGGCCGGCCAGCAGGTGGTGGATGATCATGCGCGCGGAGGTGAACAGGGCGCCGCCGCCGATCGCCATCACTACGCGCCCGCACAGGAACGAACCGAAGTTGGTGCTGGTGGCACACAGCACCGAACCCAGCAGCGAGATGGCGGTGGCGCAGCGGATGAACCGGCGCCCGCCCAGGCGCTCGACGAACCAGCGCTGCATCGAGATCACCAGGATCGCCACGCTCGCATACACCGCGGCGACCAGGCTGAAATCCTCCGGGCTCATGCCCAGCTCGCCCATGATCGGGCCGGCCGCGAAGGCAGTCATGCTCAGCTGCAGGAACTCGATCGCGGTCAGCGCCGCGATGGTCACGCACAGCATGCGTTCGGAGGCCAGCTTGTTCACTTCGACACCTAGCGGTTCGCCTGGATGACCTGTTGCACCAGCGCGTCGGCATCGGCCAGCTGATGGGCGAACACGTCGGTGTGATAGCCGTGCGCCGGCGTGCCGGTCGAGGCCAGTCGCTCGCCGTTGCGCTCGCGGGTGTCCACCGTCACGCGCATCGACAGGCCCAGCTGCAGGGGATGGGCCGCGACCTGGCGTGGATCGAGCGCGATGCGGATCGGCACGCGCTGCACCACCTTGATCCAGTTGCCGGTGGCGTTCTGCGCGGGCAGCAGCGAGAACGCGCTGCCGGTCCCTGCGTCCTGACCGACCACGGAGCCGTGATAGATGACCTCGCCGCCATACACGTCGGCGGTCAGCGTCACCGGCTGGCCGATGCGCAGGTGGCGCAGCTGCGATTCCTTGAAGTTGGCCTCGACCCAGAGGTGGTCCAGCGGCACCACCGACATCAGTGGTACGCCCGGGGCGATCTTCTGGCCGAGCTGCACGTGCCGCCCGGCAACCATGCCGCTAACCGGCGCCGGGACGTCCGTGCGATACGCCGCGACGTAGGCGTCGCGCAGTTGCGAAGCGGCCGCCAGCACGTCCGGCTGGGTGGCGATCGAGGCACGGTCGACCAGCGCGCGGCTGCCGGCCAGTTGCTCGCGGGCGGCGTCGCGGGCAGCCGTGGCGGCACGCACCGCCTGCTCGGCATGGCGCACTTCCTCGCCGGAAATGGCGCCGCTGGCGAGCAGTTCATGGCGGTGCGCGAGATCGGCCCTGGCGCGCGCCAGGTCGACCTCGCGCATGGCGAGGTTGGCCTGGGTCTGGCCGACGGCGGCGTATTGGGCACGCACCTGGCGGACGGTGCGGGCGAGCTGGGCCTTGGCCCGGGCGAGCGCAAGCCGCGCGTCCGTGTCGTCGAGCAGCACGAGCGGATGGCCGGCGCGGACAAAGTCGGTGTCGTCCGCGCGGATCGCGGTGACCACGCCGCTGACCTGGGCGGTCACGCTGACGACGTTGCCGTCGACGTAGGCGTCCTCGGTGGATTCGCGAAACTGCCCGACGGTCAACCAGTAGACCGCCAGCGCGACGGCAGCGGCCAGGCCCAGCACGCCGAGTGCGACCCGGCCGAGCAGCGCTGAACGCGGCGGCGGGCCGCCGGGAGGAAGGGTGGCGTCTTGCGATTTCATGGTGTGGCACTCCGCGTGAGCGATGCCTGGGCGGTCGCGGCCGGTTCGTAGCCGCCGCCCAAGGCCTGGACGAGATTGAGGCGAAGCTCGCGTTGCCGCGCCTGCGAGGCGATGACCGCCTGCTGCTGCGCCAGCACCTGGCCTTCGGCGCTGAGCACCTGCAGATAACTGGCCAATCCGGCGCGGTAGCGGGCCTGCGCAAGCGCATAGGCATGCCGGCTCAGGACCAGCGCCTGCGCTTCTTCGCGCTGCCGCTCGTCGAGCCAGCGCAGCGAGACGAGCTGGTCGACCACCTCGTGCACGGCGGCCAGCACGGCGGCGTTGTAGCCCTCGACCGTGGCGTCGTAGGCGGCCTGGTGCAGCGCCAGGTTTCCGCGCAGGCGGCCGCCGTCGAAGATCGGCAAGGAGATCGCCGGGGCGACGCCCAGCACGCGGCTGCCGGCGGACAGGAAATCGGCGAAGCCCAGCCGCTGCAGGCCAACGAAGGCGTTGAGGCTGATGTCCGGATAGAAGCGCGCCTTGGCGACCTTGATGTCATGCCCGGCCGCCTCGACGCGCCAGCGTTGCGCCACCACGTCAGGGCGGCGGCCGACCAGCGCGATCGGCAGGTCGGCGGGCAAGGCGATCTGCCCAACCGGCGCCAGCCGCGGCCGTGAGATCGCCAAGCTCGCATCCGGCCCCTGCCCCTCCAGGGCGGCGATCTGGTTACCGATGCGTGCGATTGCTTCGTTGGCCGCGCTGATCTGCTCGCTTGCTGCGGGCAGCGCCGCTTCGGCCTGGGTGAGCTCGAGCGAGGAGTCGAGCTGCGCGGCGACGCGCCTGCGGGTCAGCTCCAGCGTGTGCTGGCGTTGCGCGAGCGTGGCCTGCGCCAGGTCGCGTTGCGCGTAGGCTGCGTCGAGCCGCAGGTAGGCGCGCACCAGCGACGTGGTAAGCATCAGCCGGGCCGCCTGCAGGTCCACCTGCGCGGCATGCGCGCGGTCCAGTGCGGCTTCCACGGCGGCGTGGTTCTTGCCCCAGAAGTCCAGCTCGTAGCTTGCACCCAGCGAGACGTCGTTGACGGTCTGCCACGAGCCGGCGATGGGCGGCGGCACGGTGCCGTGCTCGCTGAAGCGCTCGCGCGTGCTGCGGAGGCTGGCATTGACCTGCGGTTCCAGCGAGGCACCGGCGACGTCGGCGACGGCCTCGGCCGCGCGCAACCGCGCCTCGGCGATGCGCAGCCGCGGCTGCCCCGCCAACGCGCGACCGACCATCCGGTCGAGCTGCGCATCACCGTAGTCGCGCCACCAGTCCCGCCGCGGCCAGGCGGCCTCCGACAGCGCGACTCCCGCCAGGCTGCGTCCCGAAGCAGCAATCGCCTGGGGATCGCCCATGCGTGCGTGGGTATGCAAGCCGGCCATGCTCGCGCAACCGGACACGAACAGCCCGGTCGCAAGAAGCGGCGCCAGCAGGCGGGCTCTCGCGGGAAAGAATTTGAAGCGGACGGAAGCGGTCATCTCAGCACCTGAATGGCTTCGGTCGCAAAATCGGCCTAGGCAGATATATGGTCGTGCAAGGCAACGGATTTCGATTGCGCGAAACAGCTGCGTTTTGTGCAAACCTGTCAGGAAGTGCGGGCGGCGTTGGCAAGCAGCTGCTCCAGCGCGAGCTTCAGCGCCGCGGCCTGCGCCTCGTCGAAGCCGGCCAGGAGCCGCTTGAAGACCGTCTGCACGCGGCGCTTGGCCTGGGGAAACAGCGCCTTGCTCTCGGGGGTGAGCTCGAGCAGGAAGCTGCGCCGGTCTTCCGGATTGGCCACCCGGCGGACCAACCCCTTCTTCTCGATGCGATCGAGCAGGCGGGTCATGGCGCCGGAGTCGTAGCCGAGCAGGCGGCAGAATTCGCCGATCGTGCGGCCCTTGCCCAGCGCGATGCTGTTGAACACCACGAACTGCGCGGCGGTGATGTCCAGCGGCTGCAGCTCCGCTTCGATCGAGCTCCAGATCGTGCTGCGCACGGCGCTCACCAGGAAGCCGAGCTCGCCGCCGCTGAGCGTGTCGATGGTGTCGGGCTTGGTCTTCTTCACGGCAGTGCGCCTTCTGGCCTGGTTGCCGTGCAATGTATCTGCCTAGTCAGAATTTGCCAACGGCAGAATTATCCCGGTGACCGTACCGGACCGTTCCCCCGCGGAACTTTTGCGGATTCAGGGCGTGCTGCCGGTCGCTGCGCCAGGGCATGCCGGCGGCCCCGAGGGCAACGGCTGGTAGGCCGCCATGTTCCGTTCCAGCGATTGCTCGGCCGTCTCCCACAGCAGGCCCCTGCCCGCGCAATCGGCGCCGAAGTCGAACAGCCGGCGCATGCTTGCCGGGCGGAAGTCGACGAAGCTCTCGTACGGATAGGCCGGCGGAATCTCGGTCAGGTGCAGCTGCATGTGCCGGCTGCGCGAGTAGATCACCGCCAGCAGCAGCGCGTCGCGCGACTTGTAGGTGAAGTCGGCGGAGAACGCGCGCGCCAGCATGCCGATGGTATTGACCGGCGTGCGGCGCGGGGCCGAGGCCAACTTGCCGTTGATGACCACGTACAGGTTGGCGCGCGGAAGCGCGGGCGCGGGCCGGGGAAGCAGTTGCGCCGTCAGGGGCGCGGCGAACAGCGACGTGGTCACGCCGCCGTCGACGTGCATTTCCTGGTAACGGTGGCCGCCCTCCTCCACCGGGATCAGCACGGGCGGGAAGACCCCCGGCACGCTGGCCGATGCGACCAGCACGTCGCGAAAGAGTTGGCGCGCCCGTTCGCCTCCGTGCGCCGCGATCGCCCCCATGTTCCACAACACGGTTTCCTGCTTGTCCAGGTCGGTCGTCGCCACGAACAGCAGGCGGCCCTTGGCGTACTCGTGCGCGACGGCCCCGATCATCGACGGCGTGACATAGCGGTCCACCAGCTTGAACAGCGTGCTGCCGCCGGGCCGTCCCAGCGGAAGCAGCAGACGCCTGAGCACCGCCCAGGTCTTCGAGTGGATCAGTTGCAAGCCGTTGGTACCCTCGAATGCCGATGCCAGCACGGCATCCCACGAGGGCCCCAGGTATGCAAACGGAGCGATGAGCGCGCCGGCGCTGACCCCGGTGACGACTTCGAACTGCGGGCGCCGGTTGGCGCGGGAGAGGCCCACCAGCGCCCCCGCACCGAAGGATCCGCCTGACCCGCCGCCCGACAGCACCAGGTAGTCGATCGTGCCGTCGGTGGCAGCCTCGCCGATACGACCGAACAGCCGGGGCGCCCGTGCATCGAAGGTCGCGCGGTCGGTGGTCACCAACCGGACCTCGGGGCCGAATCCCTCAGGCGCCGCATGGTCTATCAGGTCGGGAGGCGGTGGCCTTCGTGGTGCCACGGAGCAACCGGCCAGGATAGCGAGGCAAATGAAAATGCTTGCAGCGCGGCACCGAGTCATTGTGGTCGTCCGACGAGCACGCTAGCCGGAGAGTGTACGGCCGGCGAAATCCAGCCGCCATGGTTGCCAGGCCTTGGAGATGCACAGCCAAGCGCGCCGGGCGCGTCGCCTATCCCGGCATGACCTGGCATCCACGTGGCAAGGCGTTAGGATGGATTGAATCGATCCAAACCAGGAGGCTCTCCATGCCGTCGCTCGCTCGCCGATGTGCGCTGTGCTTCGCCCTCGCCTTCCCTGCCCTGGCCGCGCACGCGGCGCAGGTCCCTTGGTGGAAGCACGCCGTGATCTACGAGATCTACCCGCGCAGCTTCGGCGACAGCAATGGTGACGGCGTGGGCGATCTTCGCGGCATCGCGCAGCATCTGGACCACCTGCAGAAGCTCGGCGTCGACGCCATCTGGATCGCGCCGATGTATCCCTCGCCACAAGTGGATTTCGGCTACGACATCGCCGACTACCGCCGGGTCGATCCCCAGTACGGGTCGCTGGCCGACTTCGACGCTCTGCTGCGGGACGCCGGCAAGCACCACATCCGGGTGATCCTGGACATGGTGCTCAACCACACCTCGGACAAACACGCCTGGTTCGTCGAATCGGCGAGTTCACGCGACAATCCGAAGGCCGACTGGTACGTCTGGAACGACGGCGTCGATGCGGACGGACCGGCCGTCACACCCTTCCAGAAGCGCTTCGAACACGACGGCAAGGTGCCGCCGAACAACTGGGAATCGGTGTTCGGCGGTTCGGCGTGGGAGTGGGTGCCGGCCCGCAGGCAGTTCTACTACCACCGCTTCTACCGCCAGCAGCCAGACCTCAACTGGCGCAATCCGGCGGTCGAGAAGGCCATGTTCGATGCGATGCGCTTCTGGCTGGACCGGGGCGTGGCCGGCTTCCGGCTCGACGCGATTTCGACCTTGTTCGAGAATCCCCAGCTTCGCAATGACCCCGAGCGCCCCGGCACCAACGCCCAGGGCGACCCGAACCTGCATTCGCAATTCAGCGACAACCTGCCCGAGGTACACGACGTGATCCGTCGCATGCGCGCCATGGTGGACACCTACCCGGGCGACCGTGTGCTGATCGGCGAGACCTACACGGCGGACGTCGCCGACCTGGATTCCTGGTACGGCGGCACTCGCCACGACCAGCTGCAGCTGCCGATGGACATGTTGGTCGGCTTCGGCTGGGGCGCCAAGTTCGACGCCGGATGGTTCCGCAAGACGCTGGAGGACGCGCAGACCGTGCCCGGGCAGCCGCTGATCGTCTTCGATAACCACGACAACCCGCGTTCGATCGACCGCTTCGGCGATGGCAGCCACGACGTGCAGCGGGCCAAGGCGATCGCGACGCTGTTGCTGACGACGCGCGCCACCGCCCTCACCTACTACGGCGCACCGATCGGCATGACCACCGCCACGCCGACGCGCAAGGAGGACGTGCGCGACCCGATCGGCATCACCGGCTGGCCGAAGGAAAAGGGCCGGGACGGCGAGCGCACGCCGATGCAGTGGACGCCGGGACCGCAGGCGGGTTTCTCGACCGACCCGCACACCTGGCTGCCGGTCAATTCCAACCACGTCACGGTCAATGTGCAGACCGAATCCGCCGAGCCTGATTCGCTGCTCAGCTGGTACCGCACGCTGATTGCCGTGCGGCGCGCGAATCCGGCGCTGCGCGACGGCCGCATGACGTTCCTCGACCGCGATGATCCGAACGTACTGGTCTATCGGCGTGACGGTGCTGCTCCGGTCACCGTGCTGGTCAACTTCAGCGGTCAGCCGCAGCGTGTGAAGACGGACCTCGTCCGGGGGGCCATACGCACGCTGGCTGCGACGGATCCGGCCCTCGCCAAGGCGACGACGCTGGATGGCGCGACGCTGCCGCCGTATGGAACCTGGATTGTCGAGCCGACGAAGTAGCGGCAAACCACGCAGACCACGCTGGCCAACGCTCGCCAGGGGCGCTTCTGACGCAGGGGCGCGAAGGCCGCGCCCTTGGGTGCAACAGCGGCCTGGGGCTGTGCGGGGCGTCCGTTGTCCGGACGCCCCCTAGACGATCGGCACCTGGCTGACGTTGTTCTTCGGGTCCATCCAGAACGCCTCGTTCACGAAGCGGGCGAAGATCTCGCGCGGCAGTATGGAGGTGCGCTCGATCGGCTCGATCTTTGGCCGCACGGTGTGCAGCCCTGGCATGCCGACGCGGGCGTCGAACTCGTCGGCGTTGTACGCGATGTGGTCGAAGTCGTGCTCGAACCAGGGCTCGCCGATGAACTGGTAGACCGCGCGCATGGCGGCCGAAGGGTTGCGCACCAGGCTTTCGTAGGTGAGCACCAATAGACGGCCCGGCGCGTACTGGCCGTAGAACGCATCCTTGGTGGCCTGGAAGGCAAAACCCACCATGCCGCGCGGGTCGGTCAGCGCCTCGACGCGGGAGTACACGGTGGTGTTGGTATCGAAGCGGAACACCTTGCTGACGCTCACCGGTTGCCGGCGCACCAGCCGTTCCATGCTGTCCAGCACCCAGGACAGCTGGCGCACGCAGGCGATGACCTTCGCCTCCGGCAACAGTGTGTCGAGCAGCTGCATGCGGCTGCACCACAGCCGGCTGGTGTCGAACACGACGCCGGCGTCCGCCTGCCCTGCGTAGAAGCTTTCGACCAGGCCCCGCAGCATGGCCACGCGCTGCTCGTCGGAGACGTCGAACGAAAAGTCGTTCTTGCTGCTTGCCTCCGCCATCACGGCGCCCATGATGTCGGCGAGCGGGCTGGTCATGCCCGCGCGAAATCGCGGATTCTGGTTGAGGATGGCCGCCAGCAGCGTGCTGCCTGAGCGTGGCAGCCCGGAAATGAAGTGGAATTTGCGGGCCGGCTTCGCGACGTCGTGTGCGGCAGACATGCACTCTCCTCGGGGTCGGTAGTGTGGATGGCGCAGGCGCCCCTGTCGGGGTACCGCGGGATGGTACGCGACGCAGACTACGCGGCCGGCGCCGTGGAGGCGCGGATGCGCATCTGGTAGTCGACCTCGACCATCCGGGCCTCGCCCTTGTTCAGCACGCGAAGCAGCAGTTCCTGGGTGGCGCGGCGTCCCATTTCGCGCACGGGCTGGTGGACGGTGGTGAGCGGCGGCCACACCTGGGTCGCCATGGTCGTGTCGTCGAAGCCGCAGATCGAGATGTCGCGGGGAATCGACACGCCCGCTTCCGCGGCGGCCCAGATCGCGCCCACGGCCATGTCGTCGTCGCCCGCGAAAATGGCGGTCGGCCGCTGCGGCAGCGCCAGCAACTGCCGCATGGCCGCGACGCCGGACTCGAAGGAAAACCGGCCCTGGACCATGTACGCCGGATCCTCCTTCAGCCCGGCGCGCCCAAGGCCGTCGCGGTAGCCCGCCAGGCGCCAGATGCCGGCGCCGTGTTCGAGGTCGCCGATGATGTGGGCGATGCGGCGATGGCCGAGCGACACGAGGTGTTCGACCATCGCCGCGGCGGCCTCGCGTTCGCGCAGCATCACGCCGATGCAGGCCTCGGGGTGGCGCGGCGCGATCGAGGCGAACGGCACGTCCTGCTTGCGCAGGCACTCGAGCAGCTGGGCGTGATCGGTGAGCGGCGGCGTCAGGATCACGCCATCGGGCCGGTGCCGCGACAGGATGTCCTCGACCCGCTCGACGAAGTCCGGCGCGGTGGAGACCAGCGGCTGCACCATCATGCTGTAGTGCTGCGCCTCGCATGCCTCCTGCACGCCGGCCTGCACTTCCATGATGTAGCTGGGCGAACGGTTGTCGTACAGCAGGCCGATCATGAAAGAGCGATTGGCCGCCAGGCTGCGCGCCGAGGTGAGCGGCCGATAGTTGAGCGCGGCGACCGCGGCCACGACGCGCTGGCGCATGGACTGGCTGACGTTCGGATCGTTGTTGAGCACCCGCGAGATGGTCTTCTTCGACGTGCCCACGGTACGGGCGACGTCGCTGATGGTCACGCGTGTCATGGATGCCTGGCCTGGTTCAAAGGGTGTTTTCCTGTGGGGCGACGGTCGGCTTCCGGATGGCGGCCGGAACGCTTCGGGTCGAGACGTTCCATCCGCTCACTTCCACGACCGGTGTGCCGGCCCCCTGCCCGGCGAAACGCGCAGTCAGGGTGAGCGATTGGCCGGGCCACAGCGTAACGTCGTTGTCGCTCCACAGGATCGGCAGTACGGGCTTGCCATGTGCCGACTGCCTGACCGAAACGTGCTGGAACAATGCCACGGCCTTCGAGGACGACGGGACCGTCAGCGTGACCGCGACCATGTCGTCGTCACCGAGGTGTTGCAGCGTCGCGCGGATCTCGCTCGTCGCGGTCGGTAGCGACTGCAAGGCGGTCAGGTCCGCATATTGCGTCACGGGCGTGAGGTACCAGTTCGAATGCGCCCAGTCGAGCTTGTCCGGCTGCGTGGGCAGCCAATACACGTTGCGGCTGATCGCCTTGCCATCGGCGGAGGCCAGCTCGAGCTCGATGAAATAGGTACGCGACAGGCCCGCTGGCGTCGGCAAGGTCGCCAGCTGCCGCGTGCCGTTGCCGGCGAGATCGATGTCCTGCAGGCGCCGTTCGTAACGCACGCTGCCGTCCAGGTTGCGCATGCGGATGGTCGCCTGAAGGCCATGCCGGTCGGTGAGCGTCTGGTTGACCAGCACGATCGCGTGCGTGTCGTAGGCGTACTGGATGTGCAAAGGCTCGTTGGCCTTCTTGGCACCGAAGTACGCGCCGGCCGGGTTCAGGAAGTAGTCGTACAGGTGCCAGTGCAGCGAAGGCCAGGCGTTGTTGAGCATCCAGTAGATCACGCCTGTCGAAGGCCTGGCCGCGTCCCTGTGCGCGTTGTAGGCCTCGAACTGCGCGCGGACGTTGTCGTAGTTCTCCAGCTGCGCCTTGGCCACGTAGTCGGCAAGGTTCCGCAGCGCGCCATAGCGCTTGACCAGCGCCGTGTGGAACGGCTCGATGCTGGCGAACGTCGACCAGTCCGCGGAGGCGTGGTACTGGCGCAGCTTCGGGTACTTCCAGAGCGCCTCGAGCTCCTGCGGCGACAGCATGCGGGTCAGGTCTTCCAGCCGGGGGATGTCCGCTCCTGCGCTGGTTTCGGAATTGAAGCCGAACGCGCCGCCCTGCTTGTCGGCGTACCAGTAAGCGGGCGGAACCCATGCGTAGGGACCGGTCATCTTCATGCCGGAAGGTCCGGTCTCGGCCGTGGCCTGGTCGACGGCTGCCGCGATGATCGGCAGATTCCAGTGCGCGGCCTTCAGCGTATCGACGTACATCCTGGCCAGAGCCGGCGGCGGTGCGTTGTCGCTGCCGATCAGGAAGCCGATCACGGACGGGTGGTTGCGCAGCAGGCGCGCCTCGCTCGCCATGGAGGCCTGGGCCACCTGCTCGTCCGCCGCGTCCCATGGCCCGCCGCCCGTCTTCGCCGCGGACTCCCATTTGTCGCAGCACTCCCAGCCGGCCAGGATCATGATGCCTTCGCGGTCGGCGAGCTCGTAGAAGTGCGAGGTCTCCAGCTTGCCTTCGCTGCGGATGGTGTTGAGCCCGAGGTTGCGGACGTAGCTGAATTCGGCCTGCATGCGCGCGGGGTCGTCCCGCAGGAACATGTCCGGCGCCCATCCCGCGCCGCGGATCAGCACCGGCTTGCCGTTGATGGAGAACTGGCGATAGCCCTGGCTGGTGAGCCTGGAACTGACGCTGCGGATACCGAAGGTCGTGCCGGCCTTGTCCGAGGTCGAGCCATCGACGGTGGCGGTCATCTGCAGGGAATACAGCGGGTGAGCGCCCATGCCGGCGGGCCACCAGACCTTTGGATGGTCCAGATCCAGGCCGGCGTCGGTCCTGGGCGAAAACGACAGGGTCTGCGTCTGGCCCGGAGCGAGGTGGATCGTCTGCCGCAGTGCTACGCCGGCCACCTCACCCGTGATCGTGGCCTCATGCGCCACCGTGTCGAGGTTGCGGGCCTCCACCTCGACCGTCAGTGCGGCGTGCGCGAGATCGGGCAGCGACAGCGCCGAGGTCACATGCGGAAAACGCAGCTGGACGGGGCCGGTCTGCACGATGTCCACGCCCCGCCACGGGCCCATGTTGTTGTCCGGCGGCGTCGGGTTCCAGTCGACCCAGCCGATCGACAGGCTCCTTCGCGGGTCGGCCGGGTGCACGCGCAGCGCGAGGATGTTGCTGCCCGCGTGCACCCAGCGGGTCACGTCGAGCTCATGCACGGGATAGGCGCCGGCAACGCTTGCCCGGTCGGCGACCAGGTGCCCGTTCACCCATACGTCGGCGCTGGCGATGATGCCGTTGGTGCGCAGCAGCGTGTGGAGTCCTCGCGTGCCTCCGGCAAGGGTGAACTCGGTGCGGTACCACCAGGGGTTCACGAACAAGGTGCCGCTGCCGTCGGGCACCTGCACTGCCCTCAGGTTGTCGCTGTAGAACACGTCTTCCCTGTAGGCGCCGTTCTCCAGCAGTCCTGCCATCACCGTGGCGCGACCGCTCACCGGGTACCAGTCGTGGGTGGAAAAGTCCGCGGAGGAAATCGTGTTGCCGTCCTGCTGGGCCTTGTCGCTCGACTGGATCTGCCACCGCGCGACGGCGGTCGTGGAGCCGGCGCCGCCAGCCACCCGGGTAGGCGCATAGGGGGCTGCGGCACGTGCGGGCGACGCGGCAGCCGAGGCGGCCAGCGTCATCAAGGCGATGAGGGCAAGAATGCGCATGGCGTCAGTCACTCCCCAGATAGGCTTCGCCGATTTCCACGGGCGCGAACGGCCACGACCGGTTGACCCTGGCCCAGATCGCGAACACCACCAGGCCGGCCACGATCCACGCACCGGACAGGACCAGCGCCGTCGCGGACGCCGACACGTAGACGTAGATCCAGCCCAGTAGCGCGATCACGCAAGGTACCGGGTAAAGCCATTGCCGGTAGGGCCGTGGCAGCTCCGGCTGGCGCCGCCGCAGCACCACCAGCGCGGCGATCTGCGCGATGGACTGCACGATGATCGTCGCGGCCAGCAGCATGTTGATGACCTCGGTCAGGTCGAAGAACGTGCCGATCGCCGTCACCACGCCCATGGTGAGCAAGGCCACGTGCGGAAAGCCGTGCTTCGCGTGAAGCTTGCCGAACACGGACAGGAACACCTTGTCGTGTGCCGCCTGGAACGGCACGCGCGAGCCGCCCAGCAGACCGGCGAACACCGAGGCGAACGCGGTCACGATGATGAGGATGGTCATGACCGCAGCGGCCATGTGCCCCCAGCTGTGCTCCACCACCATCGACGCCACCGATCTGGACTGGGCGATCTGCTGCCACGGCGCCACGCCGAGCACGCTGATGTTGAGGATGAGGTAGACGAACATCATCGCGATCACCGAGATGATGATCGAGCCGGGCATGGTGCGGCCCGGGTCGCGCAGCTCGTCGCCCATGTAGGCGGTGGTGAAGTAACCGAGGTAATCGTAGATGCCAATGATGAGCCCGGCGCCCAGGCCGACGAAGAAGTGCGGGCCGAACGCGCCGGGCGGATAGGTGAAGGCGTATTCGGGATGGAAATCCCAGAACCCCGCCGCCGAAACGCCGACGACCGAGAACAACATGATCACCCACAGCGCGAGGGTGATCACCCGGATCGATTCGATCCGCCGGTACAGAAGCAGGGTGACCAGGCCGGTCGCCGCCAGGCCGATCAGATGCACCGGCCACCAACCCAGGCGCGGGAAGAAAAAGCCCAGGTACTCGACCATGCCGATGATGCCGGTCGACATCAGCAAGGGGATCGTCAGCAGCACGGTCCAGATGAACAGGAACGGCATCAGTTTGCCGGTGCGGTACTGGAAGGCTTCGCGCAGATAGACGTAGGTGCCGCCGGCGCCGGGCATGGCTGCACCCAGCTCCGCCCAGACCATGCCGTCGGCCACCGCCAGGATGGCGCCGGCGATCCAGCCCACCACCGCCTGCGGCCCGCCCATCACGGCGACCATGATCGGGATGGTGATGAACGGCCCGATGCCGCACATCTGCGTCATGTTGATCGCGGTGCCCGAGAACAGTCCGATGGAGCGGCGGAAATGCCCGTCGCGGGTGGAGGGTGTGGCTTGGGGATCTCGCATGTCAGCCCTGTCGTTGTCGGATGCAAACGGGTAAAGCGTGTCACTGCTTCTGCGACGTGTTGTCCGCATCCGCGGCGTGCGTCAGTGTCGGTCGCCGATGGCGGCGCAGCCGGCGTGCAAGCGCAGCAGCATGGGCGAAGCGGTTTTCCGTGCCGGTAGGCCGGGCGCCGCGTCGCGCCCGGCCCGATGTACGCCTGTTCCCCTCACCACTGGCCGCGGATGCCGACCATGAACATGCGCTCGGAGAAATTCGAGTGTGCCGGCTGGTCGGGCCACACCAGGTAGTAACGCTGGTATTCGTTGGTGAGGTTGGTGCCGTCGACGAACAGCTCGGCATGCTTGTCGAACTTGTATGAGATCGACGCGTCCAGGTACTTCTGCGGCGCCTCGTACATCTCCATCCCGGTGATGCCGCCCACGTCCTCCGATACCGCACGCTTCGAGCGGTAGTTGTAGGCGAGGCGCGCCTGGAACCGGTCGTTCTGGAACCACAGGATGAGGTTGCCGGACTTGGTCGAATTGTCCTGGAACGGGATCTTGTGCCCGGCCAGGTCGGTGGCTCCCGAGTCGCTCGGCGCGTAGGTGGCGTTGATCTCCATGCCGGTCTTGGAAAGGATGCCGGGCAGGAACGTGAACCCCTGGCGGTAATCGAACTCCGCGCCATGGATGCTGTTGCCGGTGCCCTGCACGGGTTCGGTGATGGTGACGCAGCGATTGCGCACGACGCCATCCTCGTCCGGCAGCGTGCAGTCGATGACGCTGCCGCTCTTGATGAAGCTCTGCACGTTGATGCGGAACAGCGCCAGGCTGACCATGCTGGTGGGGTTGATGTACCACTCCAGTGAGGCGTTGTAGTTCTTCGATCGCCACGGGTCGAGGTTGGGGTTGCCGTTCGAATTGCCCGCCGCGACGCGGAAGAGCGGGCCCTGCGGGGTCTCCACCAGCGAGTAGTTGAGCTCCAGTCCACCGCCCCAGGTGCTCAGGTCCAGCGGCATCATGTTCTTCGAAAATGCCATGCGGAACTTCAGATCGTCGGTGACGTCCAGCGCGAAGTTCGCCGCCGGCAGGTAGTCCTTGTAGCTGCGCTGCGTGATCTGGTTGCCGGCGTCGGCAGGCTCGGTGCCGTAGGCGCCCGGATCGCCGCTGAGGTGCTGGGTGACGCCCAGGTTGGTGCGGATCACGCGCAGGCCGACGTTGGCGCTGTAGGGCATGTTTCCGATGTTGCCGTCCAGGTCGGCCTGGAGGTATGCCGAGGTCTCCTTGATCCCCACGGCCCAGGTGGTGCCCGGCTCGCCCTGCCGCACCGTATCCGGATAGAGCGATTTCCAGTACGCCTCGGGGTTGTCCATGGCGTGCGGATCGACCGCCCAGAAGGTGATCCCGGAACCGAGCAGGTTGCTGTATTGCTTCCAGTGGCTGGACAACGGCGCGGCCGTCTTGGGCATCGGCAGTGCCGACAGCGGACCTGCACGGAAATAGCCCAGCGCATTGCCGGCGGTGCACGAACCGCTGTTCAGGACCACGTCGGCAGCCACGTAACGCACCAGGCATCCGTTCGGATCGCTGGCCCCCATGCCGGCATACACGGGGGTGACGAACGTATAGCCGACGTTGTCGGCGTGGCGGATGCTGTTGCGCGCGCCGAAGTCGAGCCTGAAGCCGGTGCCGAAGTCGTAGTGCCCGTCGAAGCGAAAGATATTGAGCCCGACCTTGCGGTCGTAGTCGCCGGCCGATTCGAGCGTCTTCATCGTCCAGCCGTTGGGGTCGGCGAACTGGCTGGCGAGCGAGGCGGGCATGCTGACCGAGAGGTAGCGCCCCCGCAGGTCGGCGACGATCGGTACCGTGTTCTGGACAAGCCCGTTGGCGTTGAAGACGCGGTTTCCGCCCAGTTCGTCGGGATAGATGTAGGTGCCGGGCGGCACGGCATCCTCGGGAACGCCGTCCTTGAGCACATTGCCCCACAGCTCGCCGTTGGAATTGGAGATGTTGAGGTCGGTCTCCATGTTGGACTGGCGCGCGGTGTCATGGATGCCGCGCACGCTGGCGGTGAAGGGGCCGCCGTTGTCGAAATCGAGCTGTGCGTTGAAGTTCTTCGCGGTGGACTCTTTCCTGGTGATCTGCGAGAACGATTCGACGTCGCCGGGCCATTTTTCGTAGACCCCGGTGGTAAACAGGTGCATGCCGTCCCAGCCCGGCTCGGGCGTGCCATAGGAACCGGGGACGGTGCTGCCGGTGTCGCGCGACTGGACGGGCACATAGGTGGCGCCCTGCCAGTTGGTGGAGTTGATCTGGATGCCGGCGGTCCGGTCGAACTCGTTCTGGTGCGCGTAGAAGTAATCGCTGGTGAAGGTGAAGCCGCCGCCCAGGTCCATCTGGAACGAGGCGTTGCCGGACTTGCGCTTGCGCTGCGTGGTGATGTCGTAGAGGCCGATGTTCTGGCTGCCCATGAATACGCCATTGGACTTGCCATCGCCATTGACGTCGACGCTGCCGTCGGGGTTCTGCACGATCTGCGAGGGGATCGGCGCGCCGTTCCACGGCGTCAGGAAGCCGTTGTAGCCGCCCGCGCTGGCGGCGTTCTCACCGTTGAGGACCACGCCGTACTGGTCGAGGCCCTCGTTCGAGTTGTAGCGCGTGGTGTCGGAATAGTCGGCCGATACCAGCAGGCCCCAGCGGCCATCGTCGTTGTAGGAAATGAGTCCGTTGGCCTCCGGCCCCCACTTGCTGCTGGTCCGGCCGCGCTCACCGTTGGCCGAGTAGCTGTAGGTGAACCCGCTCGGCAGGTCCCAGGGGCGATAGGTGTGCAGGTCGAGCGCACCGCTGATGCCGCCGTCGGTCGTGCTGGCGGTGGGCGACTTGATGACGTCCACGCCGTGGAACAACGTCGCCGGCAGCATGGCGAAGTCCGGTTGCTGCGAGTCGATCTGGTCGGCCGTGATGAACGCTTCGCCGTTCAGCATGGTGCCGACCTCAGGCAGGCCGCGCACGTCCACCGTGGTGCCCACGCCGGCGTCGCGGTTGACCTGCACGCCGGTGACGCGTTGCAGCGCGTCGGTGATGGTCACGTCCGGCAGCTGGCCGATGCTCTCGGCCGTGATGCTGTCCTGGATGTTCGGCGCCAGGCGCTTCAGTTCGATCGCGCGCATCTGCGAAGCGCGCACGCCGACGACGTTGACGGTGGACAGGGTGACCGCCTGTTTGTCGGCCTTGGCATTGCCCTGCCCGGCCTTGGCTTTGGTCGTGCCGGGCGGCGGTGTCGCCGGGGTGTCTTGCGGCGCGGCGGCCTGTGGCTCCTGGGTGTTCACCGGGGCACCTGGCGATGCCACCGCCGAAGTCGCCACGACGGCAAACAACGACATCGATATGGCAAATGACAAGGGATGCTTGCGATGTACGGTGGACATGAGCTTTGCCTCTTGGTTGATGTCTGCCGGGCCGTGGTGCCCTGCGATGCTTCAACACGGGTATTTGCGCGACGCCCGTGCCATGGCACGTCGCTGCAATGCCGATCCCGATGCTTCCAGTCGTGGCGCCGTGCGCCCAGACCCCTTCCACTTCATGTTTCCCTGCGGAACGCGCGACCCGCGCACCGCCCCTTGCCACTTGCCTTGCCCGCTTCGGCGGTGGTCACCCTGCCGCGCTGGCATATCTGGCCACGCCAGGCACGCCACGCCTGAGATACCAGCGCGCCGCCCCCAACACACCCTTGCGTCCGTGTTCCGTGACCCACACCGGAACGCGTGACAACAGCGCGCGCACGCTGCGCCCATGCAGGAAACGCTCTTCGAAGGCGCTGCGCTCGAGCAACGCGAACATGGAGTACAGGAACCCACCGGCCAGATACACGCTGCCCACGGTGACGAAGGCCATGGCCAGGCTCCCGGTGAAACTGCCCAGCGAAGCGCAGAAGATCTCCACCGCTTCCACCGCCTGTGCGTCGCTGCACGCCGACGCGGCCGCGGTGACGGCCTCGGGCGTGCCGAGCCGCGGTGTTTCCCCGCGCAACGTGCACAGGACCGCGTACAACGCCAGCAGGCCCGGGCCCGAGACAATGCGCTCATACGCCACGTAGCCACCGTTCGGAGCCAGGTGGGCCAGGACCTCGCGCTCGCGGACCGAATGGGGCGCGTAATCCATTTGCCCGGCTTCCGTCGTCAATACGCGACCTCCCGAGGTGCCGGGCCATCGCACGGCGGCGCCGAGACCGGTTCCCGGACCGATCACCAGGATCGAACCGTCGGGACGGATGTCAGGTCCGCACAGGCGACGGGTGCCCTGGGCCGACCCATCGTCGAGCGCATATCCCAGCGCCTCCAGATCGTTGAGAAAGGCGACTTCGTCCAGCGCCATCGCCTTGCGCACCTGCGCAAGATGGATCGGCCAGGCGGAGTTGTCGTTCAGGACCTCGTCGCCCACGAGCTGGCCGGCGCAGGCCAGCACGCAATGCCGCACGGTAGTCCGCACGTCGCTGGCGACGAACGATTGCAGCAGTTCCGCCAGGCCCGGGAAGTCCGCGCAGGCGAGCTTGCGATAGGCGAGCAATTCGACCTGGTGCCCATCGTCCTTCGAGACCTGCACCAACCCGACGCGGGCATACGTGCCGCCGACGTCCGCCGCCAGAAACAGCGTCGCCGGGATGCTTCCAGGTCGATCCAGATGGCCTGTTGCCGCGTTCACCGTGCCTCCCCGCACCGGAACGGACATCAGAGTGCGAGCCGATGTCACCGGTGTCAACTTGCAGGGCAGCAAGCAGAAAACAGACTCAAATAAAGCACACAATATATTGATATGGAAAGGATTTACAATGTTTCGAAGGTCAAGCATGCAATCCGTCATGCCGCACTGCATCAATCGCCGCTTGCGATCAAATGACCGCGCAGCGGAAGGGGATGCAGCCCCCCAGTGGGCTACCCGCGCTTGTCAGCGTCCGGCGGTTTGGCCACGGGCAGGCGCCAGCCGTAGCGGATCGCCATGAAGCGCAGGCCGAAGCAGAGTCCTGCGCCAAGCAGCGTGGTCGCCGTCGGCGGCATGTGCAGCATGCTGCCCAGCACGACCACCGCCGCACCGGCGAGCGCGGCCACGGCGTACAGGTCCGCCCGCAGGACGGTCGGAATCTGCGAGACCAGCACATCCCGCAGCATGCCGCCCCCGATCCCCGTCAGCATGCCCAGCAACGCCGCCATGCCGGGATGGAGGTTGAAAGCCAGCGCCTTCTGCGCTCCGGATACGGCGAAGAGCGCCAGCCCGGCGGCGTCGGAAATCTGCACCGGATTGCGCATGCGCTCGATGTCCGCGTAGCGAAAGAACGTCAGCAACCCGGCCAGCAGGGAGACCCCGAGATAACGCCAATCCTGGATGGCCGCCGGCGGTGTGGCACCAATGAGCAGGTCGCGGGCGATGCCGCCGGCGCTGCTTGCCGCGAACGACAGCACCAGGACGCCGAACAGATCCAGCCCGCGCCTGACGGCAACCAGCGCGCCGCTGAGCGCAAATACGAACGTCCCGAATAGATCGAGCACGAGCAGGAGCGTGTGGAGTGCCCGCGTCGTATCGATCATCTGTCCGCCCTGCCCCGCGCTCATTTCGCCCGCTGCAGCTTAAAGCAGGCGTGCTGCAGTCGGAGCCGGGACTCAACGCCTACGGCAAGGCGGACCGGGCACGCGGCCTGGGCCGTGGCCTGTCCGACGCGTCGCTGGGCTTGCGCCTGCGTTACGAGTTGCGTCGCGAAGTGGCACCCTGCGTGGAATGGCAATGGACCCATCGCTTCGATCGTACGGCCGACCCGTTCACGCCCGCGGGGGAGGACCCGTTCGAATGGCGGTGGGTGGCTGGCGTGCGGATCCGGCTCTGGGCGTGATGTTTCCACAGGCCCGACGCATCCGGTGCGATCATGCGGCGCAGGGGTGGCTCGCATGCGAGCCACCGCGTCCATGATCCACAGCAGGCCTGCGAGCACCCGATGAATCGACCTGCATCCGCCGGACTGCTCGGCGACACCGTCGCACGCGACTACGGATGGAAACTGCGCCTGTTCAACGCCTTTGCCGAAGCGGAACTCCGCCAGACCATCGCCGGCCTGCAACTGCAGCCTGGCTCGCGCGTACTGGATGCCGGCTGCGGTACCGGCGAGGCGCTGGGCTGGCTCGCGGCGGCGGTCGGCAGCGACGGGATGGTCGTCGGCATCGACCTGGCGCGCGCCCACATGGTCGCTTCGCGTGCCAATGCGCCCGCGGGCGCGCTGGTGATGCAGGCGAACCTGACGCAATTGCCGCTGGCACCCGCGAGCATCGACCTGGTCTGGTCGGTCAACACGATCAACCATCTGCGCGATCCGGTCGCCAGCCTGCAGGACCTGGCCGCCCTGCTCCGTCCCGGCGGACGCATCGCTCTGGGCCAGAGCTCGCTGCTGCCGGACATGTACTTCGCCTGGGACGCACGACTGGAACGCCTGGTCAACGAGGCCGTGCGCCAGTACTACCGCGACCGCTACCAGGTGAGCGAGCGCGAGCTGGCCGGCATCCGATCCCTGGTCGGTCGGCTGCGCCAGGCCGGATTGCGCAACGTCACCGCACGTACTTTCACGATCGAGCGGGTGGCGCCGCTGGGCCGCGCGGACCACGACTATCTTCTCCAGGTCATCTTCCGCGGCACCTGGGGAGAGCGGTTGCGGCCCTACCTGGACGCCGACGACTACGAGGCGCTGGTTCGGTTGTGCGATCCGGGTGACCCGGGCTTCGCGCTGCGGCGGCCCGACTTCCATTTCCTGCAGAGCTTTACGCTGGCGGTTGGCGAAGTCCGCAGCAACGAGCGCAGTGCAGTCGTGTCCTGAACAGCGGCCTGCCGGCGCGGCTGTCCAGGCTGTGTTGTTAAAGGTGCGGCAGCTTTCCTTTCGCGCGCTGTAGACGGCGGCAAAAAGAAACTACATCCAGTTGTTTCGGAAAGCCTTTCGCCCATGACCATGAACGTCCGCAGCCCCTCCGTCATCCGCCAACATCCCGGTTTCATCCGCGACCGCGACTGGACGATCAACGGCCCCGCCATTGGCCCCGAACAGACGCCGCGCTGGCCGACCGACCAGGACGCGCCGCTCGACCGTCGCCACAGCGACATCGAATGGCCGACCGAGGATCGCCGTGCGCCGCGTGTGCCGGTGCCGCCCCCCCAACGGGAGGAAGAAGACGACTTCCCCTGGATCTCGCCCACGCAGCCGGCGACCTGCTGGCTGATCTGAGCGGACCCTGCCGCCGACCCAAGGCGCGGCGACCGCCGCGCCTTTGCATGTCCGTCGCCGCGGCCGCAGGTCGACCGGCGGGATTGCCTGCCCGTAGACCAGACGCACGCGACGTTGAGCGAGGCACGCCGCAACGCTAGGCTGCGCGGATGTCCCTGAGCCTGCACGGCGGCGCAGCCCGCCTTCCATCGCACGCGGCCGTCCGGCCGTGAGCATCGCCCTGGTGCTGTTCCGGCGCGACCTGCGCCTGGCGGACAACCCCGCCCTGAGTGCTGCCTGCGCATCGCACGAGCGCGTGCTGCCGGTGTACGTCCACGCGCCCGAAGAGGAAGGTGACTTCCCGCCCGGCGCCGCCAGCCGGTGGTGGCTGCACCATTCGTTGACCGCGCTGGACCGTTCGCTGCGCGATCGGCAGGCCGGGCTGCACGTCGTCCGCGGTCCCACGCTCGAGGCGTTGCTTTCGCTGGTGGCTGGCAGTGGCGCCAGCGCGGTGTACTGGAACCGGCTGTACGAACCGGCCGCCATCGCACGGGACACCCGCCTGAAGTCCGCCCTGCAGGCCCAGGGCATCGAAGTACACAGCCACAATGCCGCGCTTTGGTGCGAGCCCTGGCGCATCGCCACCCGGCAGGGCGAACCCTACCGTGTCTTCACGCCTTACTGGCGCACGCTGCGTCCCCAGCTGGCGGCCGATGCACCCCTGCCCGCGCCAGCCCTCGGCGGATGGAGCGAACTGCCTGGCACGCTGCCGCTTGCCGCGCTGGGACTGCTGCCGGACCGGCCATGGGATAACGGCCTGGCCGCGACATGGACCCCAGGCGAGGCCGGTGCCGGCGAACTGCTGGACGTCTTCGCCGACGATGCGTTGGCGCACTACGCGCAGGGGCGCGACCTGCCGGCGCGGCACGGCACTTCGCGGATGTCGCCTCACCTGCACTTCGGCGAGATCTCGCCGCGCCAGATCCATCACGCGCTGGAGCGGCACAACCAGTCCGCCAGCGCGCGCGCCGACCTGGAGCCCTACCTGCGCGAGCTGGGCTGGCGCGAGTTCGCCCATCACCTGCTCTTCCACTTTCCCGACACGCCCACCACGAACTTCAATCCGCGCATCGGGGACCAGCTCTGGGTCGCACCGGACGAAGCCGCACTCGCGCGATGGCAGCGCGGGCGTACCGGCATCCCGCTGGTCGATGCGGGGATGCGCGAGTTGTGGCAGACGGGCTGGATGCACAACCGCGTGCGCATGATCGTGGCCAGCTTCCTGACCAAGAACCTGCGCCAGCACTGGCGCCACGGCGCCCGCTGGTTCTGGGACACGCTGGTGGACGCGGACCTCGCCAACAACACGATGGGCTGGCAATGGGTGGCCGGTTGCGGCGCCGACGCGGCGCCCTATTTCCGCGTATTCAACCCGGTCACCCAGGCGTTGCGCTTCGATCCGCAGGCTCGCTACCTTTCCCGCTGGCTGCCGGAACTGGCCGATGCACCGCCCGCGCTGCAACACGAACCTTGGAAAGACCCCGCATTGCTCAAGCGCAGCGGGTACCCCGCGCCGATGGTCGATCTTGGCCAGTCACGCCAACATGCGCTGGCGGCCTATCAGCGACTCAAGGGCTGAGCACAGGGCTCACTCAGCCCAGCGCCAGCGGGTTGAGTTGCCATACGCGCCAGTTCAGCGCAGCGGCGAAACTCACCCAGCCCAGGTACGGCAGCAGCAACGCGCCGGCGACCGGCCGCGCGCGCCAGAAGACCCGCACCGTCGCGACCAGTAGCAACCACAGCACGACGATGTCGGCGAAGGCTGCTCCGCCCAGGTGCCAGCCGAAGAACAACCAGCTCCAGCCGGCGTTGGCCGCCAGTTGCGCCACGAACAGCCCGAGCGCGACGCGCCGGCGCGACCAGCCGCCCGCGCGCCAGACCTGCCAGGCAGCCAGACCCATCAGCGCGTAAAGCAGCGTCCACACCGGCCCGAACACCGCCGCGGGCGGCGCCCACGGCGGTTGCGCCAGCTGCCCGTAGAACGCGCGCGCCTGGATCGACGCCAGCGCGCCCACGGCAGCCGCGGCGAAGCTGAGCAGCCACCAGCCGGCGAGGCCGAGCCAGGGTTGCATGGGTCTGGTCGATGGCATGGTCGATCCTCCTGTGTACATCGGACGTGGGGGCGCGAGGCGTGGCTCGGTCACGCTACTGGCCTACGGAGTTCGCCGCCAAACGGATCACGCCCTGCCCCATCTCTATCCTGGCCTGGTGCATCCGTTCGCGGCGCCTCCGCGTAGAGGACGCGTCCGGCCAGGCGGGTGCTTGCGCCTGCGAGGCCGCCATCCTGCCCAGAGCGAGAGCCGCCATGAAGCCACGTCTGCTGTATTGCCTGCTGATCGCAGCGGGCCTGCCCTCGTGCGGGCACACCACGCAACCGCCGATCACAACGGTCGCCCACGTCGACGTGTCGCGCTACATGGGCCGCTGGTACGTGATTGCGGCTATCCCCACGCGACCGGAACGCCACAGCTACAACGCGGTGGAACTGTACCGGCGCATGCCCGACGGCACGATCTGCACCCACTACGTCTACCGCAAGGGCGGCCACGCCGGAGCGGTCGATACGATCGGCTCCACCGCCACGGTGGACCCGGGCCCCAGCCGCGCGCGCTGGCACGTGCACTTCGCCTGGTTCTTCAAGACCCAGTATCTGGTGGCGTGGCTAGCACCGGACTATGGGCAGGTCATCGTCGCGCGCGACAAGCGCGATTACCTCTGGTACATGGCGCGCACGCCGCAGGTGCCGGCCACGGATTACCAGGCGATGCTCACGCGCGTGGCGGCACTGGGCTACGACCCCGGGCTGGTGGTGAAGGTCCCGCAGCAGTGGCCGGATCCGGGTCTGGAGCAAGTCATCTCGGGCATCGATTGCCAGTAGCCCCCGTGGACCGGACGCCGCGGGCGACCACTGGGTTGCTCGCGGCTTTTTTTTGCATCGTGACCGAACCGGTGCCCGGCAGCGGGCACGCAATGCTCTGCTCGCGTGGGGTGTCAGAGCCCGAAAAGTGGCTGCAAGGCCCGCGCGAACCAGCCGTCGAAGCGCAGCGTTGCATCCAGCCCGGCCACGCAGATGCAGGCGACCCCCGCTGCAGTGACCGGCTGGTGTTCGATGCCGTCGTCCAGGTCCGCCATGTCGCCGGCGGCGAAATGGCCCAGCTGGTCGTCGTAGGCGCCCCGCAGGATCTGCGTGAGCTCGCTGCCGTTGTGGCCATGCACCGGCATGCTCTTGCCCGGGGCGATACGCAGCATCAGCAGGTTGCCTTCGCTGACCCTGGCGCGGATGCAATGCACGCCGGGCGCGAGCCAGCGCCAGCGCAGCGTGCGCAGCGAGAGTCCGAAGTACGGTTGCAGCGGCAGCGGCAAAGCGTCGGGATCATCCGCGACGGTGGTCGGCGGGAACATCGAGGCGCCGGCCGGTGCGGGCGGCTCGTCGAGGCGGGCCAGGATCGCCTCGCGCGCCTGCTGCGCGGGCAGTTCGCCGCGCTGCATGTCGACCAGCCCGCCGCCGATACGCTCGGCCAGCCGCAACTGGCGGCGGCAGGCACTGCACACGCTCAGGTGTGCCGCGGCCACCACCGCCAGTGCGGTGGGCAGCGCGCCAGCGGCGTAGCTGAGCAGGGTTGCCTCGCCCAGGTGGTGGCGTGGATTCATCGTTCGCATCGGAGCTCGTTCTGCAGCGTGAGGAAGGCGCGGCGCAAGTGGGATTTGACGGTACCCAGCGGCATGGCCAGTTCGCTGGCGATCGCCTGGTGACTTTTAGCTTCGAAATAGGACATGCGGATCAGCCTGGCCTGCACCGCCGGCAACTGGGCGATGGCCCGGTGGATGTTGGCTTCCTCCGACAACGACTCGGTACCGGGGCGTTCGCCGGCGTCGGCCGGTCCGTCCAGGTCCATCTCCTCCAGGTACTCCTGGGTCTGGCTCCAGACCGGCTCCTTGCGCACGCGGTCGATGTACAGGTTGCGGGCGATCCGGAACAGCCAGGTGCTCAGGCTGCTGCGTTCGGCATCGTATTGCCCGGCGCGCTGCCAGACGCGCAGCAGCGCCTCCTGCGCGAGTTCCTCCGCCAGCCCGGCGTTGCCGCCGAGGCCCAGCAGGTAGCGGCGCACGCGTGGCGAGAAGTGGTCGTAGATGCGCAGGAAACAGTCTCGGTCCTGGCGGCAAGCGACAGCCTCCACCAGCGCGGCCCATTCGTGTCGTGCGGCGTCGGGGGGTTTGTGCAAGCTTCTCGCAGCCTCGAAAGGCGCCACCTTCGTGGTGGAGCGGTCGGAGTCCATCATAGCCAGGGCAGCCAGGGGTGACGGTCACCTGTACGTGGCCGGCGGGCAAATGGATGCAACCCACTGCGTGGGGCATCGATCGCCGGCCAGCGCGGCAGGGCCGGGTCAGGAAGCCAGCGGCTCGAGTACGGCGACCGGCAGGGGAGCCAGCCAGGCGGCCGCCGCCAGCGTGTCGCCGATACCAGCCTCGCGTCCGTCGAACACGCTGCGATAGCGCCCGGGCGTGAGTCCGCCCACGCGCACCTCGGCAGGTAGCAACGCGGCCATGGCGGCATCGTCCCAGCGCGGTTCGCGCGCATCGAGCAGCACAGCTGCAGTGTGGCGCAAGGCCAGCACGACGATCGCGCGACCGTCGAGCCTGCGCTCGAACGCCAGCAGCCGGTTACCAGCTTCGGAGCCGTCCGCCTCCACCGGCAGTTGCCGATAACCGCCCTGGGCGAACACCGCTGGATGGCGCGCGCGCAACTGCAGCAACGCCTGGAGCAGGCGCTGCTTGAGCGCGCCGTCGCGCCAGCGGCGCAGCAGTTCGTCGCAGCTGGCATCCAGGGCCAGTGCGTCGCGAAGGGCCGCAAAGTCGACCGGCTGGCGATTGTCCGGATCGACCAGGCTGAAGTCCCAGAAGCCGGTGCCCTGATAGGTGTCGGGCACCCCCGGCGTGGTCAGCCGCAGCGTGGTCTGCACCAGGCTGTTGGCCGCGCCCGCGGCGGCGATGCGCTGCACGAACGCATGCAGTTCGGTGGCAAAACCGTTGGCCGGCGCCAGCAGTGCGGCGAGGAAGCACTCGCAGGCATTCTCGTACGGCTCGTTCGGGCGGCTCCAGCGCGAGCGGCGTTTGGCTTCGCGCAGCGCCTTGCGCTGCCATTGCGCGACACGCTCGCGGAAGTTGGCCAGCCCGTCCTGGTCGTCCGGCGCGAGCATCAGTGGCCAGGCACCGACCAGGCTCTGGTAAAGCATGTACTCGTCGGCCGGTGAGGGTGCCATGGCGCCATCGATCGCGGTGCGAAGGCCGGCGTTGCGTTCGCGCCAGCGTTCGACGGTGGCGGCCCAGCGCGGCGCCACCGCCGCCTGCGACAGCACCGCCAGCCGTGCGCGCGCATCCTCGCCGCGCTTGTGATCGTGGGTGGCGGTGGCCAGCAGGTTGTGCGGATAGTCGCGCGCGCGTTCGGCGCACAGCGCATGGAAGGCGGGAATGTCCAGCGCCAGGTGACCCGGATCGGCGCCTACTTCGTTGCGCGACAGCAACCGGCCGTAGCGGTAGCAGGCGGTATCTTCCACCGCCTTGGCGGCCATCGGCGAGGTGGCTTGCTGGAAGATGCGCATCGCCCGCTCGCGCGCCTGTCGCACCCGGCCCGGTGGCAGGCCGCGCGGCGCCTGGCCGCCGAGCCAGGCGGCCACCTCGGCCAGCAGCTCGCGGTCCTCGATGCGCACGTGGCGGCGCGCACGAGCATAGGCCAGCTGGAACACGGCCTCGTCGATCGCGTCGCGGCCTAGGCCACCGGCGTAGGTGCGGTAGACCGGGAAGTGCACCAACAACTCGACCAGCACGCGGCGGATCGCCGGCAGGCTGACGTCGCGGGTGGACACGTCGGCACGGGCGGCATCGAACAGGGCGCGGGCCGTGCGGTCCAGTTCCGCCTCGAAGCTGTCGACCAGGATCTGCTGGCGCGCGGCGCGCGCCACGGCGGCGAAATCGGCAGGCTCGCCGCTGATCGCCTGCCACAGCTCGGTGAGCATGCCCTCGCCGGCATGGTCGTGCAGCAGCGCGCAGGCCTGGTCCATGAACTCGTAGCCGGTGGTGCCGTCCATGCGCCAGGCCGGACGCAGGCGCTCGCCTTCGGCGAGGATCTTCTCCACTACTACGTAGGCCGGGCCGCGCGGCGCGCCTGCGGGGCGTTGGCGCTGCAGCCGGCGCAGGCGATGGCGCAGCTGGCGGCAATAGCGGTGCGGGTCGGCCAGGCCGTCGACGTGGTCGATCCGCAGGCCGTCGATCAGTCCTTCCGCGTAGAGCCGGAACACCAGTGCGTGGCTGTCCTCGAACACGCGCGTGCGGTCCTGGCGCAGGCCGGCCAGCTCGTTGATGTCGAAGAAGCGGCGGTAGTCGATCACGTCGTTGGCGAGCTTCCACAGCACCAGGCGGTAATGCTGTTGCTCCAGCAGCGCATGCAACGCATGGAAGCCGGACTCGCGCGTGGCGTCGTGCGCGGCCAGCACACCGGAGGGCTCCCCTGCCCGGCGCAGCACCGCCTCGGTGGATGGCGCGAGCGGCAGCGCGTTGTCGTGCACGCGCAGCACGAAATCCTGCCCTTCCCGCGCCAGGCGCACGTCGCCGTCGCGCAGCGCCTGTGCGTAGGGCTTGCCCAGGATGGGCAACAGCACGTGGCCGCGTACCAGCGGATCGGCACTGCGCCAGTCGACGTCGAAATAGCCGGAGTAGGCACTGTCGCGGCCGTGGCGCAGCACGTCCATCCACCATGCATTGCCGGGGCCGGCGAACATGTGGTTCGGCACGATGTCCAGCACCAGCCCCATGCCACGCGTGCGGAGTCTTTCAACCAGCCGGTGCAGGGCCGGCTCGCCGCCGAGCTCTGGGTTGATGCGGTGGTAGTCGATCACGTCGTAGCCGTGGCTTGAGCCAGGGCGTGCGGCGAACAGCGGCGAGGCATAGAGATGGCTTATGCCGAGATCGGCGTAGTAGTCGACCTGGCTCGCCGCGTCGTCCAGGGTGAAGCCCGCATGCAACTGCAGGCGCGCGAGCGCGCGCGGCGGCATGGCGGCGGTCGATGGCTCGCTCATGGGCGGGCCCTTCGACTTCGCTTCGCTACGCTCAGGGCGAACGGATATCCAGGTACAGCGGTTTGAGCCCGCGCGTACTGAAGCCCTCTCCCCTCCGGGGAGAGGGTTGGGTGAGGGGCTGGGGCTCGCGGGGATGGCTGTTTTGGCGAGGCCTCGTGTGTCGTTCTTTTGGGGTCCTTGCGCGACTTGGCTCTTCTGCAAAGAGCTTCCGATCGCCTGTCGGCGCCCGGGTCACTTTTCTTTGCTGGCCCAGAGAAAAGTAACCAAAAGAAACGGCCTGACTCAGCCCGGGGCGGGTAAAAAGCTAGGTGCCATTGCGCCTTGCCGAACGAGTCTCTTGCTCTTAGAGGGGCTGCAGCCGCGATACCGCGGGCGCCCGGGAGCAGAGGCAAGGGAGGCATGTGGCCTCGTGTGGGAGCGCTGCGCGCCGGGACGTGCGGGGGCCGATGCCTGCAGGCACGCCACGCTCTGCTCCCTCTCCCCTCCCGGGAGAGGGTTGGGGTGAGGGGCGGGACTCGCCGGAAAGGCTGTGAGCCTCTTTCTGTCGAAGGACCGGCAAGAACCGGCAACCACCCGCTCATGGCGCGTTGCGCGCCGCCGCGACGGCGCCGCAGCAGGCCTGCGCCACCGGTCCGTCGAACAGCATGGACGCGCTCTCGGGCAACCGCCGGCGCCAGTTCGGATGCACCGCATCGGTCGGTCCGGGCAGGTTCGGCTGCTCCGGCAGCGCCAACAGATCCTCCGCCGGGATCACCACCAGCGGGGTGGGCGCGCGCGCCACGTGGCCGGCCGCGGCGATGGCGATGGGCAGAACATCCTCCGGCGTGGGCGGACGGTTTTCATCGGGGATGACGCCGGCATCCGCGGCCGCGCCCGAGGCGCACAACGCACGCCACAGGCGGCCGCGGTCGATCGCTCGCCCGGCGATCTCGTCCACGCCCGGCTCGGCCAGGCCGGCGCGCGCACGCCACTCGATGTCGCGCCCGCTCCACCAGCCGGCCACCGTCGCCACGTCGTGCGTGGACGTGGTCGCCATCGCCTCGGCCGACCAGTGCATCGGCGCGATGAACCCGCGATCGGCTGCGCGCTCGAACCACAGCACGCGGATGCCAAGCACGCCCTCCGCGCCGATGCGTTGGCGGAAGTCGGCCGGCACGGTGCCGAGGTCCTCGCCGATGACCACCGCGCGGTTGCGGTGCGATTCGATCGCCAGCAACCGCAGCAGATCCTCGAACGGATATCGCACGTAGGCACCCTCGGTGGCGCCGAAGCCGTGCGGCACCAGCCACAGACGCTTCAGGCCGAGCACGTGGTCGATGCGCACGCCGCCGGCATGCGCCAGCGCGGCGCGCAGCATGCCGAGGTAGCCCGCGTAGCCGCTGCGCTTCAGGCCCGTCGGCGAAAAGGTGGTCAGGCCCCAGTCCTGCCCGTTGCGGTTGAGCAGGTCCGGCGGGGCGCCTACCGACAGGCCGTGCAGCAGTTCTCCCTGGTGGCTCCAGGCCTGGCTTCCCCCCGGATCGGTGCCGACCGCAAGGTCCGAGACCAGGCCGATCGCCATGCCCGATTCGCGCGCCGTGCGGTGGGCATCTGCCAGGCCGCGCGTGGCCAGCCATTGCAGGAATGCATGGAAGGCCACCTCGCGGCCATGCTCGCGTGCGAAGGCGGCGACCGCAGGGCTGGTCGGGTCATGGAATTCGGCCGGCCAGGCCTGCCAGCCGCCGGGTACGTCGTGCGCGCGAAAATGCACCTGCAGCGCCTCGAACCGCGCATGGCGTTCGAGCGGCTCGCCCTGTTCGCGGCGGAAGGCGCCCAAGGCCTGGGTGAGCTTCGAATCGGCCGAGGACCATTCGAACAGCGTGCGCAACAGCGTTATCCGCGCTCGCCCGGCACGCGGCCAGTCGATCAGCTCCAGCCACTCCAGTTCGGCCAGTTCCTGGCGCAGGTTGTGCGCGTCGGTCACCGTGCGCAGCGCGGAGGCACCGCCCACCCGGCCGGGGTCGGCGTAGAGCGGATTGAGGAACAAGCGGCTCGAGGGCGCGTAGGGGCTGTAGCGTTCGGGCGCGGCGGCGAACAGCGCATGCACCGGGCTGATCGCCAGCGCGTCGGCGCCGCGCGCCGCGGCAGCGCGGGCGCAGTGCTCCAGTGCGGTGAAGTCCCCGATGCCGCCGTCGCCGGGACGGCGCAGGCTCGGCAGCTGCACCGCCACGCCCCAGGGGCGATGCGCGCCGCTGATGTCGCCCACGCCGAAGGCGCGTGCCGGAGCGACGGCGAGCGTGCAGGCGTCGTTGCCGAGCAGGAGCCGGTAGTAGCCCGGTGCGTCCGGCGCTCGCAGCGTGCGCTCGTCCGCAGGCGCGGTGCCCTCGACCACCGTCGCGCCCTGCTCGTCCTCGATGCGGTAGCGGCGCGGTTCCGATGCAGCGGGCGACGGGAATGGGCTGCCTGCGTCGGCCACCAGCAGCCGCGGCAACTGCGTGCCTTCGCGCTCGCGGCGCAGGCGCTCCAGGCTGGCATCGATGTCGCCGTCGTTCGCACACGGCAGGCCGAGTGCATCGAGCACCGCGCGCAAGGTGGGCGGGGCCACTTCCTGCGGGCGGTCGTTGGCATCGCGCCAGTGCACGTCCACGCCAGCCTGCTCGGCCAGTTCGGCGAGGCGGGCGTCGAGGTCGCTCATGCCGTGCCTCGATAGGCGAAAGCCCTTCGTTGCAGGATCGCGCCGAGGCGCTCGCGCGCCGTTGCCTGCGCAGGACGGTTGGCGAAGCGGTATCCATGGGCACGAAAGAGCACGCCCGTCTCTGCCGCACGCAAACGCGCAGGAGGGGATGCATCACGGCGCTCGGTGAAGCTCATGCCGAAGGTTCCAGGCAGACCAGGGTGCAGGTGGGTGCAAGGCGGCCCTCGGCCAAGGCGGCGATCGCCGACGCCTCGCCGTGCAACCATCGCGCATCAGCCGTTGCCCTGGCGTCGACGGCAGCCGTGTTCCGGCCAAGGTTGCAGTACACGTGCAGGCGTGCATCGCCCAGCTGCCAGCGTGCATCCAGTGCCCGTGCGCCGAGCGCCCGCGCACCCAGCGGCCGCGCCTGCTGCAGACGCGGCAGAAGGTATTGCCTGCGCTGCGACAGCAGCAGGCGGATCAGGGTCAGGCGTGCGATGCCCGCGGGAGTGGCCGCCTCGTGCGGATCGGGACGCGAGCGCTCGAAACTGGACCGCGCGTTCGGGTCGGGCACGTCGGCCTTGCCGTGGCCTTCGAACTCGGCGAACTCCTTGCGCCGTCCCTCGCGCACGGCGGTGCGCAGTGCCTCGTTCTGGTGATCGGCAAAGAACAGGAACGGCGCGCGGCTGCCCCACTCCTCGCCCATGAACAGCATCGGCACGGTCGGCGTGAGCAACAGCAGCGCGTAGGCCGCTTCGAGCAACTTCGGATCGGCGAGCACGGTCAGTCGCTCGCCCAGCGCGCGGTTGCCGACCTGGTCGTGGTTCTGCAGGAAGTCGACGAAGCACAGGGGACTCAGCCCTGCGCTGGGCTCACCGCGCGGCGTGCCGCGCATCGGCTCGCCCTGCCAGGCAAAGCCTTCGGCCAGGCAGCGCACGAGCTTGCCGATGGGGTCTTCGGCATAGGCGCCGTAGTAGCCCGCGGTCTCGCCCGTCAGCAGCACGTGCAGCGCGTTGTGGAAATCGTCGTTCCACTGCGCGTCGAAACGGTCCGGTCCCAGCAGATGCGCCTGGTTGGCTTCGTTCTCGAGCAGCAGGTGCAGCTGGCGCTCCCCCGCGGCCGCACGCACACGGGCGGCGAGCGAGAGCAGCCAGGACGGGTCGTGCAAGGCGTGCACCGCATCCAGCCGCAGGCCGTCGAAGCGATACTCCTGCAGCCAGTACAACGCGTTGTGCACGAAGAAGTCGCCCACCGGCGGCCGCGCCACGTCGATCGCCGCGCCCCAGGGCGTCGGCGGCCCGTCGGAGCGGAAGAACGGCGAAGCGTATTCGCCCAGGTAATTGCCGTCCGGGCCGAAGTGGTTGTAGACCACGTCCAGGATCATCATCAGCCCCAGCCCGTGTGCCGCGTCGACGAGTGCCTTGAGCTCCTCGGGCGTACCGTAGGCGCCCGCCGGAGCGAACGGCAGTACGCCGTCGTAGCCCCAGTTTCGCCGGCCGGGGAACTGCGCGACGGGCATCAGCTCGATTGCCGTGACGCCCAGCGCATGCAGCCCTGGCAGCATCGACTGCACGCCGCGGAAGCCGCCGCAGGCACCCACGTGCAACTCGTAGACCACCGCCTCGCGCCACGGACGGCCTTTCCAGAGGGCATGCTGCCAGTCGTAAGCGGCGGGATCGACCACCAGGCTGGCGCCGTGCACGTCGCCGGCCTGCTGCAGCCGTGACGCCGGATCGGGTACGGAAAGCCCGTCGCGCAGGATGTACCGGTACGGAGTCCCCGCCGGCGCCTCATGGACGCACTGGTGCCAGCCGTCGCCCAGCGCACGCATCGCATGCCTTGCGCCTTCGCCGATCTCCAGTTGCACGCGGGCGGCATCGGGCGCCCACAGCCGGAAGCGCGTGTTTCCGTCGCCTTGCAGTTCGGCGCCGTAGGGCATCGCGTGACGAAAATGCCCGCTCATGCACCATCCTGCCGCGGTGCGGCCGAAAGCAGCGCCACGCTCCAGCCCTTGAGCTCGAGCGAGTCGTCCTCGACGTTTCGCTCCGGCGCCTCGGGGTTGCCGCTGTCGATGCGCAGGCGCCAGGGCAGTTTCGGCTCGGGCAGCGTGAAGCCGTGCGGCTCGCCGGTGCCGTTGACCAGCAGCAGGGTCACGTCGATGTGGCGCCGGCCCTTCGGCAGCGCGCGGCGCAGCATGAGCAGGCGACCCTGGGCATCGTTCCAGTCGCTCTGGCGCATCGCCGCCCCGCGCTCGTTGAACCAGGCGACGGGCGCCAGGCCCGGCAACAGGTCGGGCCCGCCATGCATGAAGCTGTCGGCGCGCAGGGTCGGATGCTGCTCGCGAAGCCGAATCAGGCGCGCGACGTAGTCGATCAGCACGCGGCCGCCGTCGGATTGGGCCAGCTTCCAGTCGAACCAGGAAATCTCGTCGTCCTGGCAGTAGGCGTTGTTGTTGCCCTGCTGCGTGCGACCGAACTCGTCGCCGCCGAGCAGCATCGGCGTGCCGTGGGAAAACAGCAGCGTGGCGAGCATCGCGCGCTTGGCACAGCCGCGGGCGTCGAGGATTCCCGCGTCGTCGGTCGGGCCCTCGGCACCGTGGTTGTTGCTCTCGTTGTCGTTGGCACCGTCGCGGTTGTCTTCGCCGTTGGCCTGGTTGTGCTTTTGCTCGTAGCTGACCAGGTCCTGCAGGGTGAAGCCGTCGTGCGCGGTGACGAAGTTCACCGAGGCCCACGGCCGCCGGTACTGGTGGTCGAACAGCTCGGCCGAGCCCTGCAGCCGTCCGGCCAGTGCACCACGCAGTCCGGCATCGCCCTTCCAGAAGCGGCGCACGTCGTCGCGGAACTGGCCGTTCCATTCGGCGAAGCCGGGTGGGTGGTTGCCGAGCTGGTAGCCGCCGGGGCCGACGTCCCAGGGCTCGGAGATGAGCTTGACGTCGTTGAGCACCGGGTCCTGGCGCATGGCGTCGAACAGCCCGCAGTGTGGATCGAAGCCGTTGGCCTCGCGGCCCAGCGTCACACCCAGGTCGAAGCGGAAGCCGTCGACGTGGAAGGCCTGCACCCAGTAGCGCAGCGAATCCATCACCAGCTGCAGCACGCGCGGGTGCGAGGTGTTCACCGTATTGCCGGTGCCGGTGTCGTTGATGCAGTGGCGCGGGTTGTCGGGCAGCAGCCGGTAGTAGCTGGCATTGTCCAGGCCGCGGAAGGAGAGCGTGGGGCCGAGCTCGCTGCCCTCGCCGGTGTGGTTGTAGACCACGTCCAGGATCACCTCGATGCCGGCCGCGTGCAGCGCCTGCACGGCAGCGCGGATCTCGTTGAGCGCGCCCTCGGCAAGGTAGGCGGGCTCCGGCGCGAAGAACGCCAGCGTGTTGTAGCCCCAATAGTTGCGCAGCTTCATCTCGGCCAGGCGCCGGTCCTGCACGAAGGCGTGGATCGGCAGCAGCTCGATGGCCGTGATGCCGAGATGCACCAGGTGGTCGATCACGTAGGGATCGGCCAGCGCCAGGAAGGTGCCGCGCTCGTGTGGGCGGATGCGCTTGAGCGTGCGGGTCAGGCCCTTCAGGTGGGCCTCGTAGACGACCGTCTTCGGCCATGGCGTGCGCGGGCGCCGAATGCGGTTTCCCCAGTGCATCGGCTCGTCGACCACCACTGCCTTGGGCATGGCCGCGGCGCTGTCGCGGCGGTCGAAGGACAGGTCCGCACGCGGCGAGGACACGCGGTAGCCGTGCAACACGTCCGACCAGCGCAACTGCCCGGCGAGCTGGCGCGCGTAGGGGTCCAGCAAAAGCTTGTTGGGGTTGAAGCGATGGCCCTGTTCCGGCTCGTAAGGGCCATGGGCGCGGTAGCCGTAGAGTTGCCCGCCGCGCAGGCGCGGCAGGTAGCCATGCCAGACCTCGTCGGTGCATTCGGGCAGGTCGTAGCGGGCGATCTCGCGGCGGCCGGAGGGATCGAACAGGCACAACTCGATGCGCTCGGCATGCGCGGAGAACACCGCGAAATTGGTGCCCACTCCGTCGCAGGTGGCCCCCAGCGGATAAGGGCAGCCCGACTGCATGCGTTCGGGGAGGGTGGGCATCAGCAAACTTCCTTCGCCGGGCACGTGCGTGCATGCCGGGCCGGTGAGCAGGTCGGCGTGCGCGAAGTGGTTTGCCCCACGCCAGCCAGGGGACGAAGCACCGGCAACCGCGAATTCGGCGGGCCGCCACAGGCGAGCATGGAATCATTCCCACTCATGCACGTTCCGCCAGGTAGATCACCGTGGCCAGCGGCGGCAGCGTGAGCGCCACCGACCAGGGCTGACCATGGACAGGGGCCGGATCGGCCTGTGCCTCGCCCTGCCCTACGCCCGAACCGCCGTAGCCGGCGTCGTCGGTATTGATCGCCAGCTGCCAGCGCCCCTCGCGCGGCACGCCGATGCGGTAATCGTAGAGAGGCGTGGGCGTGAGGTTGCTCACCACCAGCACCGGTCGTGCGCCTTCGGCGAAGCGCAGCCAGGCGAACACGCTGTTGTTCGCGTCGTCGCCGATCGCCCAGCGGAAACCGCGTGGGTCGCCGTCCCAGGCATGCAGCGCCGGTTCGCGCGTGAGCAGGTGGTTGAGGTCGCGCAGCAGTTGCTGCACGCCGCGGTGGCGCGGGTCGTCGAGCAGTTCCCAAGGCAGCTGCGCATCGTGGTTCCACTCGGTGGGCTGGGCCAGCTCCGCGCCGGCGAACAACAGCTTCTTGCCCGGATGCGCCCACATGAAGCCGTAGTAGGCGCGCAGGTTCGCGAGGCGCTGCCAGTCGTCGCCCGGCATGCGGCCGAGCAGCGAGCGCTTGCCGTGCACCACCTCGTCGTGCGAGAGCGGGAGCACGTAGTGCTCGGAATAGGCGTAGACCATCGAGAAGGTCATCTCGTGGTGATGCCAGCGCCGGTGGATCGGATCGCGCGACATGTACTCGAGCGTGTCGTGCATCCAGCCCATGTTCCATTTGTAGTCGAAGCCCAGGCCGCCTTCGGTCGGCGCGCGCGTGACGCCTGGCCACGCGGTCGATTCCTCGGCGATGGTCAGCACGCCCGGGTGGCGCTGGTGCACCACGGTATTGAAGCGCTTGAGGAAGGCGATCGACTCGAGGTTCTCGCGTCCGCCGTGGACGTTCGGCACCCATTCGCCGTGCTTGCGGCTGTAGTCGCGGTAGAGCATGGAAGCGACCGCGTCCACGCGCAGTCCGTCGATGTGGAAGCGCTCCAGCCAGGCCAGCGCGCTGCCGATCAAAAAGCCGGAAACCTCGTTGCGCCCCAGGTTGTAGATCAGCGTATTCCAGTCCTGGTGGAAGCCTTCGCGCGGGTCGGCGTGTTCGTACAGCGCGGTGCCGTCGAAGTGCGCCAGGCCGTGCGGGTCGGCCGGGAAGTGCGCCGGCACCCAGTCGACGATGACGCCCAGTCCTGCTTCGTGGCAGCGGTCCACGAACCGTGCGAACGCCTCGGGCGGGCCGAAGCGCGCGGTCGGCGCGTACTGGCCCAGCGGCTGGTAGCCCCACGAACCACCGAACGGATGTTCGGCGATCGGCAGCAGCTCGAGGTGGGTGAAGCCCATGCCGACCAGGTAAGGGATCAGGCGCTCGGCCAGCGCTTCCCAACCCGGCGACTGGCCGTGTTCGTCGCGCCACCACGAACCGGCGTGCAGCTCGTAGATGGACAGTGGAGCATCGAGCCGCTGGCGCGTGGCGCGCTCGGCCATCCAGGCGTGGTCGGTCCAGCGCAACGGTGCGTCCGAGGCCACGACCGAGGCGGTCGCCGGCGGTGCCTCGGCCGCCAGCGCCACCGGGTCAGCCTTCTGCTGCACCGAAAAGTCGGCGCCGAGGATCTCGTACTTGTAGCGGGCGCCGGGCATCAGGCCCGGTACGAACAGCTCCCACACGCCGTACGGCAGGCGCAGGCGCATCGGGTGGCGGCGGCCGTCCCAATGGTCGAAGTCGCCGACCACGCTGACCCGCCGCGCGTTCGGCGCCCACACCGCAAAGCGGACGCCTGGTATGCCATCCAGTTCGACCGGGTGGGCACCTAGCTGCCGGTGCACCTGCGGATGCTGACCCTGCGCCAGCAGCTCCAGGTCGTGCTCGGCAAGCAGCGCGCCGAAGGCATAGGGATCGTCGAGCTCCTGCACCGCTGTGGGCCAGTGCACGCGCAGCCGGTAGCTGCCCTCGCCCGGCACGACACCGGCGAACAGGCCCTCGGCCACCGGTTCGAGCGGCGCCAGTATCCGGCCCAGCGCGTCGACCGCCTCGACACGCTGGGCGCCCGGTTGCAACGTGCGCACCACGCGCCGACCATCGGCGCGGTGCGGTCCGAGCACGGCGAACGGGTCGCCGTGGCGTGCCTGCAACAGCGCCTGCGCTGCACCCGGGTCGAGCCAGTGCCCGTTCACGTGCCCGCTCCTCCGATGGCAGCCTCGTCGGCCAGGCGCAACAGGCCCTGCAGCGGCACGCTGAGCCAGCCCGGCCGGTTGGCCGCCTCGTAGGCGATTTCGTAGGCGGCCTTGTCGAGCAGGAACAGCTGCAGCATCGGTCCCAGCGCCGGGGCGCTGATCCAGCGCACCGGCGCACGCTCCAGCACGGCGACATAGGCCCCCAGGAAGACCTCCGACGCGCGCAGGCGGAAACGCTCCAGGAACGGTGCAAACAGAGGGTCTTCGATCGGCGCCACGCCGTCTTCGCCGCGCAGGGCGACGGCGGCGACGTAGTCCAGCGAGCGCAGGAAGCCGGCCACGTCGCGCAGGGGCGTGGTCTTGATGCGGCGTTCTTCCAGCGGTCGGGCCGGTTCGCCTTCGAAATCGATCAGCCAGGCATCGCCCTGCACCACCAGCACCTGGCCCAGGTGGAAGTCGCCATGCACGCGCGTGCGCAGCGCACCTTCGCCCTGCCGGGCCAGGCTTTCGATGCGCTGCTCCAGTGCAGGCCGGCGCTGCAGCAGGCGCTCGCGCTGCTCGCGCAGCGCGGCGTCAACGGAATCCAGCGAAGCCAGCGCTTCGGCGGCGCGCTGCAACTGCGCGCGCGCGTCGGCCGCCCAGCTGCCCACGTCCGTGTCGCCGGCGGTTACCGGTTGGAACGCCTCATCCTCGCTCGGCTGTGCGAGCACCGCGTGCAGCTCGCCCAGCCGCGTGCCAACGGCAGCGGCGAAGCTGTCGTAGTCGGCCAGGATTTCGGCGCGTTCGGCATCGTCCGCGGCATGGCTGAATTCGTCCCAGGTGCGCAGCAGGTAGTCGAGCGTCCAGCGCCAGGCGTCGCCCTGGTTGCGTACGAAGCCCTGCAGCACGGCCAGCGCGGAAGGTACGCCATCGGCACCCACGTGCAGCACCTCGCCGAGCAGCGGCGGCGTGTTGGCGTAGCCCACGCGGGTCAGGTGCCGCCCCATCTCCAGTTCCGGATTGATGCCATGGGCGATGTGCCGGTAGAGCTTGAGCATGCCGCGCTCGTGCACGATCACCGAGCTGTTCGACTGCTCGGCGGAAAGCCAGCGGTTCTCGGCATCGGTCGGGAAGTCCAGCGCATCGAACGCCTGCGTGGCGGTGAAGCGGATCACCCCGCCCCGCTTCAGCGGCAGTTCCAGGCGCTGGCGCAATCCGCGCAGCAGGCCCGAAACGAAAGCATCCAGCACGAAGCCGTCGGTGAGGTAGCCCACGCGGCGGCCCCGGCGCACGCGCGCCAGGGCGAGCTGCTGCGCGCGGGCGGGCGGGTTCTCGTCTTCCCAGATGATGCCCAGCGGCAGGCAGTAGCGCTCGATGCCGCCATCGTTGAGCGTAGCGATGATCTCGGTGATCACCAGGTCCTCGCCCCGGTCGGGCCAGGGCTGGCCATACATCATGCTGAGCGATGCGATGCCGCGGTCCTTGGCGCCGAACCAGCGGCGCAGCCCGAGGTATGGCGGGAGCACGTCGCGCTCCAGCGCACCCCGGTGATGCGCCATCACCGGTCCCTCGACCAGCGGCCCACGCAGCACCAGCGTCTCGAAATCGGGCATCGGCTCGGCCGGTACCTGGTGCCACGGCGGCATCTGCGCGTTGGCGCACAACTGGAAACCGTAGAAGCCGAACGGCGGCAGGGTCAACAGGTACGGCAGGCGGCCGATCGGCGGGAAGGTGCTCCCACCGACGATCTCCACCGGCACGCGGCCCTCGAACGCGGCCAGGTCCAGCTCCACCGCCTGCAGCGTGCGCGACATGTTGGCCACGCACAGCACCTGCTCGTCCTCGTACTCACGCAGGTAGGCGAGGATCTTGCGATTGCCGGGATAGAGGAACCGGATGCTGCCCCGGCCGAATGCCTTGTAGCGCTTGCGCACGGCCAGCACGCGGCGGGTCCAGTTGAGCAGCGAATGCGGGTCGCGCGCCTGCGCCTCGGCATTGACGGCCTGATACCCGTACAGCGGATCCATGATAGGCGGCAGCACCAGCCGCGCGGGGTCGGCGCGCGAAAAGCCGCCGTTGCGGTCGATCGACCATTGCATCGGCGTGCGCACGCCGTCGCGGTCGCCCAGGTGGATGTTGTCGCCCATGCCCAGCTCGTCGCCGTAGTACAGGACCGGCGTGCCGGGCATGGTCATCAACAGCGAGTTCATCAGTTCGATACGGCGGCGGTCGCGCTCCATCAGCGGCGCGAGGCGCCGCCGGATACCGAGGTTGATGCGAGCGCGCTGGTCGCTGGCGTAGGTTTGCCAGAGGTAGTCGCGCTCGGTGTCGGTGACCATCTCGAGCGTCAGCTCGTCGTGGTTGCGCAGGAAGATCGCCCACTGGCAGTTGTCCGGAATCGCCGGCGTCTGGCGCATGATGTCGGTGATCGGGAAGCGGTCCTCGCGCGCGATCGCCATGTACATGCGCGGCATCAACGGAAAGTGGAACGCCATGTGGCATTCGTCGCCGTTGCCGAAGTAGTCCTGCGTGTCCTCGGGCCACTGGTTGGCCTCGGCCAGCAGCATGCGGTCGGGATAGTGCTCGTCGATCTCCTTGCGGATGAGCTTGAGGATGTCGTGCGTCTCGGGCAGGTTCTCGTTGTTGGTGCCCTCGCGTTCGATCAGGTATGGCACGGCGTCCAGCCGCAGGCCATCGACGCCGAGGTCCAGCCAGAAACGCATCACGCCCAGCACGGCCTTGATCACCGCCGGGTTGTCGAAGTTGAGGTCCGGCTGGTGCGAGAAGAAGCGATGCCAGAAGTACTGGCCGGCGACCGCGTCCCAGGTCCAGTTCGACTTTTCGGTGTCCAGGAAGATGATGCGCGTGCCCGGATAGGCCTGGTCGGTGTCCGACCACACGTAGAAGTTGCGAGCCGCCGAGCCGGGCCTGGCCAGCCGCGCGCGCTGGAACCACGGATGCTGGTCGGAGGTGTGGTTGATCACCAGCTCGGTGATCACGCGCAGGCCGCGCGCATGCGCCGCGGCGATGAAGCGCTTGGCATCGCCGAGCTTGCCGTAGTCCGGATGCACGGCCTTGTACTCGGAGATGTCGTAGCCGTCGTCACGGCGCGGGCTCGGATAGAACGGCAGCAGCCAGAGCGTGTTCACGCCCAGCTCGGCGATGTAGTCGAGCTTGTCGATCAGCCCCTGGAAATCGCCCACGCCGTCGTCGTTGGAATCGAAGAACGACTTGACGTGGACCTGATAGATGATCGCGTCCTTGTACCAGAGCGGGTCGCTGGTAAAGCTGCGCCTTGCGGTATTGAGGTGCGCGCTCATGCGTGGCTCCTTCCGTGCCTTGCAGGTGCGGTTGCGGGAGCGTGCTCCGGACGGGACATGTCAGGCCTCCACCCGCCAGATCGCGTACGGCATGCCCTGCCCCAGCCATACATGCTGGCGCCTGCCGCGCCAGGTCAGCGTGGCGTCGTGCAGCAGGTCCTCGACGGTCAGTGGCGCGTCCTCGGCCACGCTCCAGTCGTCGAGCGGCAGGTGCAGGTCGGCTGCCTGCGCATGGTGGGGATCGAGGTTGATCGCCACCAGTACGCGGTCGCGCCCGCCGGGCGCGGTCTTCTCGAAGAACAGCACCTGTTCGTTGTCGGCGCGAAGAAAACGCACGTTCAAGTGGCTCTGCAACGCCGGCTGCTCGCGGCGGATCGCGTTCAGCTGGGTGATCTCGGCAATGATGTTGCCCGGCGTGTTCCAATCGCGCGGCTTGATCTCGTACTTCTCCGAGTCGAGGTATTCCTCCTTGCCCGGGATCGGCACGGCCTCGCACAGCTCGAATCCGGAGTACATGCCCCACAGGCCGGAGAGCATGGTCGCCAGCGCGGCGCGGATCAGGAAGCCGGTGCGGCCGGACTGCTGCAGGAAATACGGATTGATGTCCGGCGTGTTGACGAAGAAGTTGGGGCGGAAGAAATCGCGCGGCGGCCCCTGCGTCAGCTCGATGAGGTAGTCGGTGAATTCCTGCTTGGTGTGCCGCCAGGTGAAATAGGTATAGGACTGGCTGAAACCGAGCTTGGCCAGGCGGTACATCGGCTTGGGCCGGGTGAACGCCTCGGACAGGAACAACGCGTCCGGATATTCGCTGCGCACGCGCGCGATCATCCATTCCCAGAACGGGAATGGCTTGGTGTGCGGGTTGTCCACGCGGAAGGTGCGCACACCCTCACCCGCCCAGTACAGCACCACGTCACACAGCGCCTGCCACAGCGACGGGATGGCACCTTCCTCGTAGAAATCGACGTTGACGATGTCCTGGTATTTCTTCGGCGGGTTCTCCGCATAGCGCAGGCTGCCGTCGGGGCGCCAGTCGAACCATTCGGGATGCTCGGCGAGCCAGGGATGATCCGGCGAACACTGGATGGCGAAGTCCAGCGCCAGCTCCAGGCCCTGCGCGCGGGCCGCGTCGCGCAGGGCGCGGAAGTCTTCGATGCTTCCCAGCTCCGGGTGGATCGCCGTGTGGCCGCCCTCGGCCGATCCGATCGCGTACGGACTGCCGGGGTCGTGTTCATCAGGCGTCAGCGTATTGTTGCGGCCCTTGCGAAAGGCGCGGCCGATCGGATGGATCGGCGGGAAATACAGCACGTCGAAGCCCATCTCGCGGATCGCGGGCAAGCGTCCGATGACATCGCCGAACGTGCCGTGGCGTTCGGGGTGTTCGGTGATCGAGCGCGGAAACAGCTCGTACCAGCTGGCGAACTGCGCGGCACGGCGGTCCACCTCCAGCCGCAGCGGCGGATGCTCCACTGCGAATGCACGCAAGTCGCCCTCGGCCATTGCCTTGGCGGTGGCTTGGTCGATCAGCAGTCGGTAGCGCTTTTCATCGTCCTCGGCCTTGGCCAGGGCGCTGGCCAGCGCACGCAGCGCTTTGCGCCTGGCCGGGGAAGTGCCTGCGGCGGTCTGCTCGACCAGGTGCTGGCCTTCGCGCATCTCCAGCGCGATCGGTACGCCGGCGTCATGCTTGGCGACGATTTCGTGGCGATAGCTGGCGTACGCGTCGCGCCAGGCCTGCACGGTGTACTCGTGGCGGCCCATGCGGGTGGGGGTGAAGCGGCCCCGATAGCGGTCGTTGCCGAGCGGCTCCATGCGCAGCTCGTGCCACTGCTTCTCGTCCAGCGCGCGCCAGCGCAAGGCCACGGCGAGCTTGTCGTGGCCGTCCATGAAGACGTCGGCCTCCACCGTGACCACGTCACCGACGACGCGCTTGATTGCGAAGCGGCCGTCGTCAACGCACGGCGTGACGGCCTCGATGGCGATGCGTGGCGCCTGCGTCGCCGCGGCCAGCGCCTGCTTGTGGGCGGCCGCGCCGGTGCGCGTGGCAATCGGGCGGGTCTGCGTGCCCTCGAGGATGCGTACCTCGCCCGCGGCCAGCACGATGGATCCGGCAACAGGCGCGCCGTCGGGCGCGGTCCAGTCGCCGTAAGTGCAGGTAGCGCCGCCGGCGATGGCGCCCGGATCGACCGCCGTGGCGGTGTCCAGCCGGGCATTGAGGAGCGCCACCCACGCACGTTCGGCCTGGCGGCGCAGCACGCCAACCCAGGCATCGTCGATGTGGATGGCCACCGGTTGCCTCGACTGCGCACCGAGGCCGCGCAGCCAGTCATTGATGGCGCGGATATCGACCGTCAGGTCCACGCCCCGCGCCTCGTCGCGTTCGAAGCCGGCCGGCATCAGCCAGCCGCTGGCGCAGCACCCTGCAAACCACGCGGCGCGGCGCCGGTGCTGGGCCAGTTCGCGCCCGCCAAAGCCGCGGTCGGCGGCAGGGTCGCCGAAAGGCGCCGCCGCGCAGGCGAGCGGCGGCGCGACCTCGGCCAGGCGGCGCAGCTCGCGCGCCAGCCAGCCAGCGCGGAAATCCCACCACTCGGCCGAGCAGAAGGCGAAGTCGAAGCCGATGCCGGCGAGCGGTGCCAGCTCGGCTGGCGACAATCCCTGCGTCCAGCCGAGCAACAGTGCGCGTGGCGCCTTTGCGTGCAGGCCGTCGATCAGGTGCGCCCACCATGCCGCCGGCGCGGCATCCAGCGACAGCAGCCGCAGCCCGGCCAGACCGGCCTGCAGCGCATCGCGCAGACGTTCGCACCACCACGCCAGCGCCTCCGGTGCGACCCCGTCGTCATGCAGGCGCCAGCGCACCCCGGCCTCGGCCGCAGGGCGTCGCGGGTCGGGCAGCGACGCCAGGTCCGGCAGCGCCTGGAACCACTCCGGATGCTCGGCCCGGAGGGGCGCATCCGCCGGCAACGGCAGCGCCACGTCCACGTCGAGCAGCAGGCCCAGGCCGTGGTCATGGCAGATGCGTGACATGGTGCCGACCGCATCGACGCCTTCGTCGAGCAGCGTCGCGGGCGCGAGCACGTGGCTGAAGCCGAGCTCGGCCGCACGCTCGAACCAGGACGTGCGCATGCCGGCGTCTGGCCTGGCGGGCAGGCTGAGGATACGGGGCGGCGCGGCCGCATGTACCGCCATGGAGTCTCCCGGGAGCAAAGATGATGGGGGCGCGGTACCGGACCGGCGCTTGCGTTGGCGAGCGGTGCCAGAGCTGGCGGGCACGTCCGCTGTCCCGTTGCGCCGCGCCATCAGTCGCTGCGTCGGCGGCTGGCGCCACGCGGCTTGGCTGAATGGCTGGCCTGCGGCCGGTTGGTGTATTGGCGTACCGCCTGCGTGCTGGTGCCGACCGCGGCGATCGCCTCGCGCAGGTCACGTTCGGAGATGCGCAGCTGCTTGGACCAGTACCGCATCGCGAACGGATCTCTGTCGTTGATCGTGCTCAGGGTCCGGTCGGACTGGCTCATCACATCACCCGTGGCCGCGCGGACTGCGGCAGCCCGGCCATCTTCGTGGGGGGGCATTGAAGGCGCCGTCACGGAAAGATGAGACAGTCGTAAAGCGCGCTTCACAGTTCGCTTCGAGCGCGCGATGCGGGCGGCGCTGCTGCGCAGTCGGGCGCGGGGAAGTCATACTTCGCCCATGCAGCCCGCCACTCCGCTCGCCCGCTTCATCGACACCCACCCGCGCCTGTTCGTGCTCACCGGTGCCGGGTGCAGCACCGACTCCGGCATTCCCGACTATCGCGACGCGGACGGCGGCTGGAAGCGCACGCCGCCGGTGACTTTTCAGGCGTTCATGGGGGGAGAGCGCACGCGCAGGCGCTATTGGGCGCGGAGCCTGGTCGGCTGGCGGCATTTCGGCCAGGCCCGGCCCAACGGCACTCACCACGCGCTGCAGCGGCTCGAAGCGAGCGGCCGACTCGCCCTGCTCGTGACGCAGAACGTGGACGGCCTGCACCAGCGCGCCGGCAGTCGCCAGGTGATCGACCTGCACGGACGGCTGGACCAGGTGCGTTGTATGGATTGCGAGCGGCGTTTTCCACGCGACGCGTTCCAGCATGAACTCGAACGCCTCAACCCCGCGTGGGTCGCGCTGGATGCGACCGAGGCCCCCGATGGCGACGCCGACCTGGAAGCGGCGCACTTCGATGACTTCGCCGTTCCGCCCTGTCCGGCCTGTGGCGGCGTGCTCAAGCCCGACGTGGTGTTCTTCGGCGAGAACGTGCCACGTGGGCGCGTGATGGACGCGATGCAGGCATTGGAGGCGGCCGACGCGATGCTGGTGGCCGGATCCTCGTTGATGGTCTTTTCCGGCTACCGCTTCGTGCACGCCGCGGCGCGCGCCGGCAAGCCGGTGGCGGCTGTGAACCTGGGACGTACGCGGGCCGATCCGTTGCTCAGCCTGAAGGTGGAGCAGCCGTGTGCGGAGGCGCTGGCGTTTCTATTGGCGTGAGGTTTCCGGCCGTCCGACTTCGGCCTTCGCTCAGGGCGACCGTCAAGGGCAAGGCGCAGCCGGGCCATCAACGCCGCGAGCGGAAAAACTCCCGCAACATCTCGCCGGACTCGGCGGCCAGCAATCCACCCTGCACCAGCACGCGGTGGTTGTGGCGGTCGGACACCAGCGTGTCGAACACGCTGCCGGCCGCACCGGTCTTCGGATCGGTCGCCGCGTAGACCACCCGCCCGATCCGCGCGTGGACGAGCGCCATCGCGCACATCGCACACGGCTCCAGGGTCACATACAGCGTGGCACCGACGATACGATGATTGGCCATCTTCTGGCCGGCGGCGCGCAAGGCCATGATTTCCGCGTGCGCCGTCGGATCGTGCAGGGTGATGTTGCGGTTCCAGCCCAGCCCCACGATCTGGCCCTCGTGCACCAGCACGGCGCCCACCGGCACCTCGTTCTCCGCATCGCGCGCGTGCGCGGCCAGCTGCAAGGCACGGCGCATGTGCTGGATGTCCTCGTCGGTGAAGGACACGGGCGGCAGTTCGCTGCTCATCGGAAACCGCGGCGCGCGCGCCTCATTCCCACTCGATCGTCGCCGGCGGCTTGCCGCTGATGTCGTAGACGACGCGGGAAACGCCGCGCAGCTCGTTGATGATGCGATTGGAGACCTTGCCGAGGAACTCGTACGGCAGGTGCGCCCAGTGCGCGGTCATGAAGTCGATGGTCTCCACCGCACGCAGCGCGATCACCCATTCATAGGCGCGCGCATCGCCGACCACGCCGACCGACTTTACCGGCAGGAAAACGGCGAAGGCCTGGCTGGTCTTGTCGTACAGGTCGGCCTTGCGCAACTCGTCGATGAAGATCGCATCGGCGCGCGCCAGCAGTTGGGCGTATTCGCGCTTCACTTCACCCAGGATGCGCACGCCCAGCCCGGGGCCCGGGAACGGATGGCGGTAGACCATCTCGCGCGGCAGGCCGAGCGCGACGCCGATGCGGCGCACCTCGTCCTTGAACAGCTCGCGCAGCGGCTCGACCAGGCCGAGCTTCATGTCCTCGGGCAGGCCGCCGACGTTGTGGTGGCTCTTGATCACGTGCGCCTTGCCGGTCGTGCTGCCGGCCGATTCGATCACGTCGGGGTAGATGGTGCCCTGCGCCAGCCACTTCACCTGGCCATGGCCGGCGGCGGTGACCTTGGCCGATTCCTCGTCGAAGATCTCCACGAACAGGCGGCCGATGATCTTGCGCTTGGCCTCCGGGTCGGCCACGCCGTCGAGCGCCTCGAAATAGCGGTCGGCCGCGTCCACGCGAATCACCTTGACGCCCATGTGCTCGGCCATGGTCGCCATCACCTGATCGCCTTCCTTGAAGCGCAACAGGCCGGTGTCGACGAACACGCAGGTGAGCTGGTCGCCGATCGCCTTGTGCAGGAGCGCGGCGACGACCGAGGAATCCACGCCCCCGGAAAGGCCGAGCAGCACGTGGTCGCTGCCGACCCTTTCGCGCACGCGATCGATCTGGTCCTCGATGATGTTGTCGGCGGTCCACAGCGTGGCGCACCCGCAGATGTCGACCACGAAGCGCTTGAGCAACGCACTGCCCTGCTTCGTGTGGGTGACCTCCGGATGGAACTGCACGCCGTACCAGCGCTTGTCCTCGTTCTCCATCACCGCGACCGGAATGCGGTCGGTGGTGCCGGTGATGGCGAAGCCCGGCGGCGCCTGGCTGACGTGGTCACCGTGGCTCATCCAGACATCGAGCCTGTGCATGCTGGCATGATCGCTGAGGCCTTCGAACAACCGGCTGTTGTCTGCGATGTCGACCTGCGCATGGCCGAACTCGCGCTGGTCGGCCGCCTCGGTAGCGCCGCCCAGCTGCGCGGCCAGCGTCTGCATGCCGTAGCAGATGCCGAGGATCGGCAGGCCGGAGTCGAATACTTCCTGCGGCGCCTTGGGCGCGCCAGCCAACGTGGTCGATTCGGGGCCACCGGACAGGATGATGCCCTTGGCGCCGAAGCCTGCGATCTGTGCCGGATCGTGGTCCCAGGCCCAGATCTCGCAGTAGACGCCGAGCTCGCGCACGCGGCGGGCGATCAGCTGCGTGTACTGCGCGCCGAAATCGAGGATGAGGATCTTGTGGGAATGGATGTTCTGCATCGGACCGTGCTCTGTGGCTGGCGTCCAGAAACGGGCGGCGTCATTCCCCGGGAACGGAATATCCGTGGATGCGGCAGCGCTGCGGCCGCTGGCATGACGCCATAAGAAGTCGGGGCCCGCGATGGGCCCCGTGTGTCACGAGTTCAGCCGGTAGTTCGGCGCTTCCTTGGTGATCTGGATGTCGTGCGGGTGCGCCTCGGTTACACCGGCGGAGGTCACCTTCACGAACTGCGCGTTCTGGCGGACATCCTCGACCGTGGCGGCGCCGAGGTAACCCATCGAGGCGCGCAGCCCGCCGATCAGCTGGTGGATGATGTTGCGCAGCGGGCCGCGGTAAGGCACGCGGCCTTCGATGCCCTCGGGCACCAGCTTGTCCGCGTCGGCCTCGTCCTGGAAGTAGCGGTCCTTCGAACCCAGCGTCATCGCGCCGAGCGAGCCCATGCCGCGGTAGCTCTTGTAGGAGCGGCCCTGGAACAGCTCGACCTCGCCAGGCGATTCCTCCGTCCCGGCAAACATCGAACCCAGCATCACGGTGGACGCGCCGGCGGCCAACGCCTTCGGAATATCACCCGAATAGCGGATGCCGCCGTCGGCGATCAGCGGGATCTCGTCCTTGAGCGCGGTGGCAACCAGGTCGATCGCAGTGATCTGCGGCACGCCGACGCCGGCGACCACGCGGGTGGTGCAGATCGAGCCCGGGCCCACGCCGACCTTGACCGCGTCCACGCCGGCGTCGAGCAGCGCTCGCGCCGCCTCGCCGGTGACGATGTTGCCGGCGATCACCTGCACCTGCGGATAGCGTTTCTTGACCCAGCCGGCGCGCTCGATCACGCCCTGCGAATGGCCGTGCGCGGTGTCGACCACCAGCACGTCCACGCCGGCCTCGACCAGCGCCTCGATGCGCTGCTCGGTGTCGCCGCCCACGCCGACCGCGGCGCCGACCAGCAGGCGCTCGTGCGCGTCCTTGGCGGCGTGCGGGTTGTCGCGTGCCTTCTGGATGTCCTTCACGGTGATCAGGCCGCGCAGCTGGAAGTCGTCGTTGACCACCAGCACCTTCTCGATGCGGAACTTGTGCAGCAACTGCAGCACTTCGTCCTGGCTGGCGCCTTCGCGCACGGTGACCAGCTTGTCCTGGCGCGTCATGATGTTGCGCACCGGATCCTCGAGCTTGCGCTCGAAGCGCAGGTCGCGGCTGGTGACGATGCCGACCAGCTTCTCGCCGTCGACCACCGGCACGCCGGAGATGTTGTGCGCGCGGGTCAGCTGCAGCACTTCGCGGATGGACGTGTTGGGTCCGACACTGATCGGGCTGCGGATCACGCCCGCCTCGAATTTCTTCACCAGCCGCACTTCGGCGGCCTGCTGAGCGGCGGTCATGTTCTTGTGGATGATGCCGATGCCGCCTTGCTGCGCCATGGTGATGGCCAGTCGCGCCTCGGTCACGGTGTCCATGGCGGCGGACACGATCGGAATGTTCAGACGCAGGTTGCGGGTGAGCCGCGTGGAGGTGTCGACGTCGCGTGGGAGAACGGCCGAATGGGCCGGAACGAGGTACACGTCGTCGTAGGTCAGGGCCTCGGCGAGGATGCGCATGCGAAAAGTCCCGCTGCAAAGAGGGGATTATACGCGTGTGGCTGTGGCGGTCGCCAGATGGCGGACATGTGCGCGGTTGCGGCAAGCCTTCCCCTATCCAACATTTGGGGCACCTTCGCCGTAAACGCAGGGAGGATCAAAGGCCCGCAGGTCCGGGTCAAAAACGGGAAAGGACGAAAGGCCGGCAAGGTGCCGACTGGCGGATGGGTGCGATCCTGCCGGACGCCTACCGCGCCTCAGCCGCCTCCAGCGTGTTCTCGATCAGCGTCGCCACCGTCATCGGGCCGACGCCGCCCGGCACCGGCGTAATCCAGCTGGCGCGCTCGGCCGCAGGAGCGAACTCGACGTCGCCGACCAGCCGACCGTCGTCGAGCCGGTTGATGCCGACGTCGATCACCACTGCGCCGTGCTTGATCCATTCACCCTTCACCAGCCCCGGCCGGCCGACCGCGACGATCACGATGTCCGCCTGGCGCACGAACGATTCCAGGTCACGCGTGAAACGGTGGCAGCAGGTGGTGGTGCAGCCGGCGATCAGCAGTTCCAGCGCCAGCGGACGGCCGACGTGGTTGGACACCCCGACCACCACCGCGTGCTGGCCGCGCACCGGCCGGTCGGTGTGCCCCAGCAGGGTCATCACGCCCTTGGGCGTGCAGGGGCGAAGCCCGAAGCGGCGCAACGCCAGGCGGCCGACGTTCACTGCCTGGAAACCGTCCACGTCCTTGCCGGCGTCGATGCGGTCGACCAGCGCGTCCTCGTCGATGTGCGGCGGCAGCGGTGACTGCACCAGGATGCCGTGTACGGCCGGGTCGGCGTTGAGCTGGTCGATCAGCGCGAACAGTTCGGCCTGCGTGGTGGTGGCGGGAAGGTCGTAATCGAACGAGCGGAAGCCGACCTGGTGGCAGGCTTTGCGCTTGTTGCGAACATACACCGACGAGGCGGCGTCCTCGCCCACCAGGACGACGGCCAGGCCCGGTTCGGGCAGGCCCTGCGCCTTGCGCTCGGCGACGCGCCGGGCCACCCGCTCGAGCAGTTCCTGCGCAATGCGTTTGCCGTCGAGGATGCGTGCGGTCATCGGTGCGTGCCTGCTCTGCGAAGGCGCTTATTATCCCGGGGCTGTCCGATGCGCACAAACGGAACCGCCATGCCTGTCCCGCCAGACCTTGAAATTGCCGAAGGGCCTCTGCTCTTGCGCGGTTGGCGCGAGGACGATGCGCCGGCTTTGCACGAGGCGATCCACGAGTCGCTTGAGAGCATCGGGCGCTGGCTGCCCTGGTGCCATGCCGGCTATGACCTGGACGAGGCACGGGCCTGGGTCCGGCGTTGCCGCGAGGGTTGGGCGGCAGAGGAGCATTTCGCGTTCGGCGTGTTCGCACGCGACACCGGCGCCTTGCTCGGCAGCGTGGGCCTGAACCAGCGCAACCGCATGCACCGTAGTGCCGCGCTCGGCTTGGGTCCGCCGGACGCGGCAGGGCCAGGGCATCGCCGCGCAGGCAGCGAACATGGTCGCGCGCTTCGGATTCGGGACGCTTGGGCTGGCGCGCATCGAAATCGTGGCCCTGCCGGACAACAGCGCGAGCCGGCGTACGGCGGAGCGGGCAGGCGCGCGATTCGAGACGGTCGCAAGGCATCGTCTATGGGTGCGCGACGAGGCCAGGGACGCTGCCGTGTATGCGCTGGTGCCCGGGGACGTGATGCAACCCTAGGCTTGCGCGTTGCAGGGCCGCACGGTGGGCTCGAACAACACGCGATCCATTTTCGTGGGATGCGCGAGAGCCGGACAGGCTACTTCTTGCGCCGCTTCATCTCGCGGATCATGCGCTGGCGCTTGCGCTGCTGGCCTTCGGTGAGCACGTTCCTGCGGCCGGCGAACGGGTTGTCGCCGTCGCGGAAATCGATCCGGATCGGCGTGCCTTCCATTTTGTAGCGCTTGCGGAAGAAGTTCTCGAGGTAGCGGCGGTACGCCGGCGCGATGTGCTTGGTGCGGCTGCCGTGGATCACGATGGTCGGCGGATTGGAGCCGCCCGGATGCGCGAAGCGCAGCTTGGGCGCGTGACCACGGACCAGTGGCGGCTGGTAGGCCTCGTAGGCCTTCTCCAAGGTGCGGGTGAGGTCGGACGAGCCCAGTTCCAGCGTGGCCGAGGCATGGGCACGCACTACGGCGCGCATCAGCTCGCGTAACCCCGAACCATGCAGCGCGGAGATGAATACGGTCTTGGCCCAGTCGACGAACACCAGCTTGCGTTCGAGCGTGCGCTGGCACTGCTCCCGCTGGTAGGCGTCCATGCCGTCCCACTTGTTGACGGCGATGACGAGCGCTCGGCCCTCTTCCACCGCGTGGCCGATCAGGGTGAGATCCTGGTCGGCGAGGTTCTCGCGCGCATCGACCATCAGCACGACAACCTGCGAGGCCGCCATTGACTGCAGCGTCTTGATGACGCTGAACTTCTCCACGCCCTCGTCGATACGCGCGCGGCGCCGTACGCCGGCGGTATCGATCAGCGTGTAGCGCTTGCCATCGCGCTCCAGCGGCACGCGGATCGGGTCGCGCGTGGTGCCGGCGACGTCGGAGACGATCAGCCGGTTCTCGCCGAGCAGGCGGTTGATCAGGGTGGACTTGCCAGCATTCGGGCGGCCGACGATGGCGACGCGGATGCTGTCGTCCTCGACGTGCGGCTGCGATTCGTCCTCGTCCGGCGGCAGCAACGGCAGCGCCGCGGCGATCAGGTCGTCCGTGCCGCGGTTGTGCGCGGCCGACAGCGGCAGCATCGCGGCGATGCCGAAACGGGCGAACTCACCGAGGGCGTCCTGCTCCTCCAGGCCATCGGTCTTGTTGACCGCCAGAAGGATCGGCTTGCCGCTACGGCGCAGCTCGCCAAGAATGCCCTGGTCCTGCGGCAGCAGGCCGTCGCGCGCGTCGACCACGAACACCAGCACCTGCGCCTCTTCGATCGCCAGGCGTACCTGCTGCGCGGTGAGGGCGTCGATGCCTTCCTCGACGCCGGAGAGGCCGCCGGTATCGACCACCACGAACGGGCGCGGGCCCAGGTGGCACACGCCGTAGTGGCGATCGCGGGTCACCCCCGGCATGTCGGCCACCAGGGCGTCGCGGCTGCGCGTCAGTGCGTTGAAGAGGGTCGATTTACCGACGTTGGGACGACCGACCAGGGCGACGACGGGCAGCATGACGGGACATCTTTCCTTGAGCGGCGGCGGTCAGCGCGCGCCGCCGAGGCGGTAGGCGCCGATGTGGCCTTCCACGTCCTCGACGTACACGATGTCGCCCACCACCAGCGGTTGGGCGCGGATGGCATGCTTGGAAAGGCGCTCGCGTGCGGCCAGTGCGCCGTCGCCGGTCTGCAGCCAGTGCACGTAGCCTTCGATGTCGCCAGCCACCACGTAGTCACCCTGCACCGCCGGACCGGTCAGCCAGCGGTACTTGAGCTTGTCGTTCTTCCACATCTCCGCGCCGCTGCTCTTGTCGAATGCCCACACCTGCGAATCCTCGTCCGCGGCGTAGATCGCGTTGCCCTTCGCGGCGAGCGAGGTGTAGGTGGAGAACGGATGTGTCCACAGCGGACGGCCGGTGGGACCGTCGATGCCGACCAGGTTGCCATGGTAGGCGGCACCGTAGAGCGTGCGGCCGTCGAGCAGGATCGCGCCGTCGGCATCGTCCAGGCGCTCGATCTCGGTGCGGCCTTCGCCGTTGGCGAGCTTCTGCTCCCACAGCTTCTCGCCGTTGTCCAGGCGCAGCGCGACCAGCTTGCCGCCGTCGCTGCCGAAGAACACCACGCCGTTGGCGACCAGCAGCGGGCCGTTGCCGCGCAGGCTGAGCACGGGCACTTCGCTCTGGTCATACACCCAGCGGCGCTCGCCGCTGGCTGCATCCAGGCCGTAGACGCGGCCGTCGCCGGTACGCACCACCACCAGGTCGCCCACGATCACCGGCGAGGCGAGTACCTCGGACTTGATCGTGGCTTCCCAGCGCGGGCTGCCGTCCTTCGCGTTGACGCCATAGACGTGGCCGTCGAGCGTGCCCACGGCGAGCAGATCGCCGCTGACCGCCGGGCCGCCGGCGTAGGAGGCGTCCTTGCGCTTCTTGTCGCCCCAGCCGAACCAGCCGTGGGTACGCGAGCTCTTGGACCAGACCGTCTTGCCGGTGGCGGCATCGAGCGCGACCAGCTTGCCGTCGTTGCTGTCGGCGTAGAGCACGCCGTCGACCACCGTCGGGCGCAGGCGCACGCCCGTATCCTCGGCACCGTCGCCGATGCTCTCACGCCACAACCGGGTGACCTGCACGGTGGGCTTGAAGTCCTTGGCCAGCGGCGTCGGCGGCTGGACGTTTTCCTTCTTGGCGTTGTGACAACCGGCCAGCGCGACCAGACCGACCAGCGCCACCATCATCGCCCGCTTCATGCCGAATACCTTCATGCGCCCTGCTTCCCGGCCACGGCCAGATCGTCGAGTTTGAGTTGCAAGGCAGCGCGCTGCGGCGCGTCTTCACCCATCGCGGCCAGCGCCGCCCGGTAGGCCTTGCGCGCGTCATCCGCGCGACCAAGCTTGACCAGCGCATCGCCTCGTAGTTCCTGGCGCAGCGCCTCATAGCCCTTGGCGGTGACGCCATCGAGCGTGGCCAGCGCGTCGTTGGCCTTGTCGGCGGCCATCTGCACCTTCGCCGTGCGCAATTCGATCAGCGGCTTGAGCGGGTTGTCGCCGACGTGGTCGCGCGCCCACTGCAGCGAGGCCAGCGCCTTGTCCAGCTGCTTGTCCTCGACCTGGCGTTGCGCGCTGTCGCTGGCGGCGAGCACGGCGTAGGTCGACTTGGCGTAGTCCTTTTCCAGGCGATCGACCAGCTGTTCGGCATCGCTGGTCTTGCCGGCAGCCAGCGCGGTCTGCAGTTGCTGGTAGAGGTTGGAGGCCTCCATCTCGCGCGTGGCCTGGTGGCTGCGCCATTGCTGCCAGCCGAAGATCGCGACCAGCCCGATCACGATGCCGATCACGATGGACAGGCCGTTCTGGCGCAGCCATTGCTGCACGCGCTCACCCTGTTCGTAATCGTCGTATGCGTCGAATGCCATGCAGTTGTCCGTCAAAAGCGCGCGCCGCGACGGCGTGGGCCGACCCGGCGCGGGGCAAAAAGTGGATTGGGAAAGGCCATGACCGCACATGTGCGGCGGTCAATGGGCAAGCATAACCGAAGCACCGCGGCCGCGGGCAGTTCCAGGGACGCCAAACTCTTGCCCAGGGAGCCATGGGACGATCTGCACGCGCCCTGCGAGAGGCGCCCGTACGGGGGCCTCTCGCAGGGCGATCAGGCGCCGCTGGGCGCGGGCTTGCCGTCCTGCACGCGGAAACGAGCGACGTTGGCGCGGCGGTAGGCATCCAATGCCAGGGGCTGGCCATCGATGCTGACCTGCGCGCCACCGGCGTTGCCGATGCGCACGTCCAGCGGCTGCGCGCTGTTCCAGGTCTTGGTGCTGCCAGCTGGCAGCAGCCCGTACTCCAGGCGCGAACCGTCGGCCGCGACCACCTCGACCCAACTGGCCTGGTCGAGCGTAAGGCTGACGCTGTGTTCGCCAGGCGCTGCGACGACCGGAGCCGGCGCCGCAGCCGCGGTTTCCGGCTTGGCGGCGGTCAGGCTGCCGCTTTCCAGGCCGGGAAACGGTGCCATCGACGCCATCAGCGGCTGCTCGTCGGCGGGCGCTGCAGCCACGGCCTTGTTCGAAGGCTGCTTCAACGTCGCGGCCGCGGTTTGGGTTTGGCTGACGGTCCGCGCCGGCGCATCCTGCTGGGCGACCGGGGTTGCATCCAGGGGAGAAAGATGGCTGAGGTCGCGATCCAGCGTGCCGCGCACGCCGAGCCAGACCATCGGCACCACGATCACCGCAGTCAGCACCACGTAGGTCGCGGCAGTGGCGTAGCGCTCGAGCAGGTAACGCGAATGCGACATGCCGCCGGTGGCCACCAGCGTGGGCGCGGTGCGCTTCAGGCTCGCCAGCTCGGTCTGGATGACATCTTCGTCGATGCCCAGGTGGCGCGCGTACTTGGTGATGTAGCTGGCCAGGTAGACGGCGTAGTCGATGCCCTCGCGCTGGTCGCTCTCCAGCTGGCGCAACACGCGTGCCGGCAGCTTGAGCACGTGGGCGCAGGCATCGAGGTCCAGGCCGCGTGCCTCGCGGGCGGCGCGCAGGCGGTTGCCGAAGCTGGCGGATTCGTTCGACGGGCCATCCGTGATCGCCGAGATGGCGAACAGATCAATCGCGCGATGGCCGGGATTGGGCTGCTGGAAGGTCATGGGCTAGCGGGTGCGTCGAGGGCGTGGGCCTGCTCCGAGTCCGGGAACTGGCTTTGCAGTCGCCTGAGGTAGGTTTGGGCAGCATCCGTATTGCCCAGACGGGTTTCGATGTCGTGGCCGAGCTTGAGCGCAACGGCGCTAGGCTGTCCGAGCGCGTCGAAGCGCTGCATGAATGCCCGGGCGCGGAAGGCGTCGTTGTTCAGGTAGAGCGTCTTGGCCAGGTGAAGCAGCGCGTCGCCGTTGTTGGGATTGGCCACCAGCGCCTTGCGTAGGCTGGCTTCGGCGCCGGCGCGGTCGTTCATGCGCAGTTGACAGATGCCCTCGTTGGTCAGGGCGACGTCGGGCGTCGAATAGAACGGATCCTTCAAGGCCTTCTGGAAGTAACCAATGGCCTCGGCGCCCTTGCCGATCTGGCACAGGAAGGTGCCCAGGTTGTTGTTCGGCGCACCCTTGTCAGGTTCGAGCTGGACCGCGCGGCGGTAATGCTGCTCGGCCTGCTCGGGCCGGTTGATGCGCTCGTCCAGCACGGCCATGACCGTGTGCGCCGGCGCGTAGTTGTCGTCGAACTGCAGCGCCCTCTTGAGTTTCTCCATGGCGGTCTGCAGGTCACCGTTGGCCATGTACTGCTGGCCAAGCTCGGTATGGATGCGGGCGGCGTCCTCCGCCTCCTGGCTCTTGCTGGTATGCGGCAGCTTGCCGCCCAGCCCGCTGGTATCGGTGCTCGTGGTAACGCATCCGGCCAGCGCAAGCGCCACGGCCGCTCCCATCCAGCGCTCAAGACGCATGCGCGACCCCTTGTCCCTGATCAAGGCGTTTGCGGAACTCGGCCTGCCGGCGCGTGCGATCCAGTACCTGGCCCTTCAGCTGGCCGCAGGCGGCATCGATGTCGTCGCCGCGCGTGCGGCGCAGCATGGTCAGCACGTTCGCATTGAGCAGCAGGGTCTGGAACGCGCGGATGGTCTCGGCGTCCGAGCGCTCGAAACGCGTGCCCGGGAAAGGATTGAACGGGATCAGGTTCACCTTGGCACTGCCGGTGGGCAGCTTGCGCATCAGCTTGATCAGCTGTTTCGCATGCTCGGGCTGGTCGTTCACGCCCTTCATCAGCGTGTATTCGAAGGTGATCGACGTGCGCGGCCGACGCTCGATCCAGCGATGGCACGCGCCCATCAGCTCGGCGATCGGATAGCGCTTGTTGAGCGGCACCAGTTCGGTCCGCAGTTCGTCGTTGGCCGCGTGCAGCGACACAGCCAGCGAGACGTCGATGGTCTGGGAGAGCTTGTCGATCATCGGCACCAGGCCGGCAGTCGAAAGCGTCACGCGCTTGGACGCCAGGCCGAAGCCCAGGTCGTCGCGCATCAGGCTCATCGCCGTGACCACGTTGTCGAAGTTCAGCAGCGGCTCGCCCATGCCCATCATCACCACGTTGGTGATGCGGCGGTTCTGGTGCGTGACGTTGCCCAGGTGCTTGGCCGCCACCCACATCTGCCCGATCACTTCGGACGCGGCGAGGTTGCGGTTGAAGCCCTGCGTGGCGGTCGAGCAGAACTGGCAATTGAGGCCGCAGCCGACCTGCGAGGACACACACAACGTGCCGCGGGTCGGCTCGGGAATGTAGACCGCCTCGATGGCGTTGCCGCCGTCCATGCCGAGCAGCCACTTGTGGGTGCCGTCGGCGGCGGCCTTGTCGAACAGCGTCTTGGGCGGACCGACGTAGCACGAGGCCTCGAGCTTGGCGCGCAGCGCCTTGCCCACGTCGGTCATCCTGCCGAAGTCGTCTTCGAGGTGGTGGTAGATCCACTTCATCACCTGCTCGGCGCGATAGGGCTTCTCGCCGAGCTGCGCGAAGAAATCACGCAGCCCCTGGCGATCGAAGTCCAGCAGGTTGACCTTGTCGCTTGCGGCTGTCGGGTCGATGGGAGTGGAAGCTACCTGGTTCATCTTGGAATGTGCGGCCATGGCTGGCCGCTTCTTTGACCTTCGCGCTCAAGCCGAGCGCATGGGTTACCTCGGGGAGACTTCCGTCTCCGCGAAGAAGTAGGCGATCTCCACCCTGGCGGTCTCGGCGGCATCGGAGCCGTGCACCGCGTTGGCGTCGATCGAATCGGCGAAGTCGGCGCGGATCGTGCCCGGCGCGGCGTCCTTCGGGTTGGTGGCGCCCATCAGCTCGCGGTTCTTCGCGATGGCGCTCTCACCCTGCAGCACCTGGATCATCACCGGGCCGGAGATCATGAACTCGACCAACGCGCCGAAGAACGGGCGGTCCTTGTGCACCGCATAGAAGCCTTCGGCCTCCTTGCGGGACAGCTGCTTCATCTTCGCGGCGATGACCTTCAGGCCGGCCTGCTCGAAACGGGCGTAGATCTGGCCGATCACGTTCTTGGCAACGGCATCGGGCTTGATGATGGAAAGGGTGCGCTCCAGCGCCATGGTCGGTCTGCTCCGGAAAACTGGTATCTGAGTGGGCTATCGGCCGTCTTGCCGATCAATGTAGGACCAAATCCGACACGAAATGCGGATTTAGCTCACGAAAGTTTGACAGATTCTAGCCTGATCGCAAGCGGCCCCGACGTGAATGCGAACGGCCGTTTGACGGCCCGGAAGGCCCGCGCGTATGCTCAAACGATCGTTTGATTCCCTGCCGACGAGCGAGCCCCACGCGTGAACAGTTCCGCCTCGACCAAGGAACGCATCCTCACCGCTGCCGAACTGCTGTTCGCCCAGCGCGGCTTCGATGGCGCGTCGCTGCGCCAACTGACGGCCGCTGCGGGGGTCAACCTGGCGGCCGTGAACTACCACTTCGGTTCCAAGGACAAGCTGGTCGAAGAGGTGTTCCGGCGCCGCCTGGACACCCTGAACGCACACCGACTTGCGGCGTTGTCGAAGGTCTCCGGCCGGGCCGACACTACCCTCGATGACGTGCTGGACGCCTTCATCCGCCCTGCCCTGGCGTTGTCCAGCGACGGCAGCGGTTCGCTCTTCATGCGCGTGCTGGCGCGTGCGTTCGCCGAACACGACGACCACCTGCGCCAGTTCCTGTCGGAGAACTACGGCCACGTCATGCGCCAGTTCACCGCCGAGTTCGCCCGGTTGCTGCCTCGCCTGAGCCGCGAGGAGTTGTACTGGCGCATCGACCTGGTCACCGGCGCGCTGACCCATGCCATGTCCGGCTTCGGCATGATCCAGCGCAAGAGCGACGTCAGCGAGGCCAGCCATCGCGAGCAGACCGTCGCGCATTTGATCCGCTTCGCCGCCGCTGGCTTGAGTCACCCCTGACCTTTTCGCCTCTGGTCGGCCCACGGCCGACTGCCTGGCCTTTTCGTTCTAGCTGTCCGCATCCCCTGGAGAAGCCAATGCCCGCAACACTCCGCATCCGCAAGGCCGCCGTGCTGGGCGCCGGCGTCATGGGCGCGCAGATCGCCGCGCACCTGACCAACGCCGGCGTCGAAACCGTGCTGTTCGACCTGCCTGCCAAGGAAGGACCCAAGAGCGGCATCGCCCTGAAGGCCATCGAGAATCTCAAGAAGCTCTCGCCCGCACCGCTGGCGGACAAGAACCTGGCATCGGCGATCATCCCGGCCAACTACGACCAGGATCTCGATCACCTAAAGGAAGTCGACCTGGTCATCGAGGCGATCGCCGAGCGGATGGACTGGAAGCTCGACCTCTACAGGAAGATCGCCGCGCGCCTGTCCAGGACCGCGATCATCGCCTCCAATACCTCCGGCCTGTCGATCAGTAGGCTGGCCGAAGCGCTGCCGGAGGAAATGCGCCATCGCTTCTGCGGCGTGCACTTCTTCAACCCGCCGCGCTACATGCACCTGGTCGAGCTGATCCCGACCAGGCTCACCGACGCCGCCGTGGTCGAGGGCCTGGAAGCCTTCCTCGCCACGACGGTCGGCAAGGGTGTCGTCATCGCCAAGGACACGCCCAACTTCATCGGCAACCGCATCGGCGTGTTCTCGATGCTGGCGACCATGCACCACACCGAACAGTTCAAGCTCGGCTTCGATACCGTCGACGCGCTGACCGGTCCGGCCATCGGCCGTCCCAAGAGCGCCACCTACCGTACCGCCGACGTGGTGGGTCTGGACACCATGGCGCACGTGATCAAGACCATGGGCGACACCCTGGCCGACGATCCCTGGCACAAGTACTTCAAGACGCCCGCCGTGCTGCAGGGCCTGATCGATGCCGGCGCACTCGGCCAGAAGACCGGCGCCGGCTTCTACAAGAAGATCGGCAAGGACATCCTCGTCCTCGATCCGGCCAAGCGCGACTACGTGCCGTCCGAGCAGAATGCGTCGGACGAAGTGGCCGCGATCCTCGCGATCAAGGATCCGGCCGAGAAGTTCGCCAAGCTGCGCGCCTCGGACGACCCGCAGGCGCAGTTCCTGTGGGCGATCTTCCGCGACCTGTTCCACTACACCGCCTACCACCTGGCCGACATCGCCGATACCGCGCGCGACGTCGACTTCGCCATCCGCTGGGGCTACGGTTGGAAGCTTGGCCCTTTCGAGACCTGGCAGGCCGCCGGCTGGCAGCAGGTCGCCGGCTGGATCGCCGAGGACATACAGGCCGGCAAGTCGATGAGCGATGCCCCGCTACCCGCGTGGATCACCGACGGACGCAACGGCGTGCACGGCAAGGACGGCTCCTGGTCCGCGGCTTCGGGCAGCTACAAGCCGCGCTCGCAGCAACCGGTCTACGCACGCCAGCTGTTCCCCGACGCGATCCTGGGCGAGAAGTTCGACCAGGGCACCACCGTGTGGGAGAACGACGGCGTGCGCCTGTGGACGCTGGGCAACGACGGCGTGGGCATCCTCTCGTTCAAGACCAAGATGAACACGGTCAACGACCAGGTGCTCGACGGCGTCCAGCACGCCATCGGCGTCGCCGAGGAAAAACTCAAGGCCGTGGTGATCTGGCAGACCGGCGAGCCATTCTCCGCCGGCGCGGATCTGAAGGGCGCGCTGGGTCTGCTGAAGGACGGCAAGTTCGACGCGTTCGAATCGATGGTCTCCAACTTCCAGCGCACCAGCATGCGCATCGAGCATTCGCTGGTGCCGGTGGTTGCCGCCGTGCGCGGCCTGTGCCTGGGCGGCGGCTGCGAGTTCCAGATGCACTCGGCGCGTACCGTGGCCGCGCTGGAGAGCTACATCGGCCTGGTCGAGGCCGGCGTCGGCCTGCTGCCGGCCGGCGGCGGCTTGAAGGAGCTGGCGGTGCGTGCCGCCAACGCCAACCCGGCCGATCCGTTCGAGTCGCTCAAGAAGGTGTTCGAGACGGTGGCGATGGCCAAGGTCTCCGGCAGTGCGCTGGAAGCGAAGCAGCTCGGCCTGTTGCGCGAGAGCGACGTGGTGGTGTTCAACGCCTACGAGCTGCTCTACGTCGCGAAGCAGGTTGCTTCGGCGCTGGCCGAAAGCGGCTGGCGCCCGCCCCTGCCCGCCCGCGCGATCCCCGTCGCCGGCGACACCGGCACGGCTACCTTCAAGGCCTCGCTGGTCAACATGCAGGCTGGCTACTTCATCTCCGAGCACGACGCGACCATCGCCACGGCCATCGCCGACACGCTGTGCGGCGGTGGCATCGAACGGGGCTCGCTGGTCGACGAAGCCTGGTTGCTCAAGCTCGAGCGCAAGCACTTCGTCGAGCTGGCGAAAACCGAAAAGACCCAGGCCCGCATCGCCCACACCATGACCACCGGCAAGCCGCTGCGCAACTGATCGCCCCTCACTCGATCCGCACCGACTGCCCTCGACGCAACCACAACGCGTCGCCGCTCAATCAGCGCGACGCGACGGAGCAAAACGATGACCAAGCAAATCCAGGACGCCTACATCGTCGCCGCCACCCGCACGCCGGTGGGCAAGGCGCCGCGTGGCGTGTTCAGGAACACCCGCCCGGACGACATGCTCGCCCACGTGATCCGCGCCGTGATGGCGCAGGCGCCGGGCATCGACCCGCACCGCATCGGCGATGCGGTGATCGGCTGCGCCATGCCCGAGGCCGAGCAAGGCATGAACGTGGCGCGCATCGGCGTGCTGCTGGCCGGCCTGCCGCATACCGTGCCGGGCGTGACCATCAACCGTTTCTGCTCGTCGGGCCTGCAGGCCGTCGCCTACGCCGCCGACGCGATCCGCCTGGGCGAGGCCGACCTGATGATCGCCGGCGGCACCGAGAGCATGAGCATGGTGCCGATGATGGGCCACAAGGTTGCGATGAACCCGGCCATCTTCGACAACGAGCACATCGGCATCGCCTACGGCATGGGCATCACCGCCGAGAACGTCGCCAAGCAGTGGAAGGTCAGCCGCGAGGAGCAGGATGCCTTCGCTGCGCGCAGCCACGAACGGGCGCTCGCCGCCCAGGCGGCCGGCGAGTTCAAGGATGAGATCACCCCGTTCCAGCTCGACGACCACTACCCTGACCTCGCCAACGACTCCATCATCACCGACAACCGCGTGATCAGCCAGGACGAGGGCCCGCGCCCGGGCAGCACGCCGGAGGTGCTGGCCAGGTTGAAGCCCGTGTTCCGCAACGGCCAGTTCGGCGGCAGCGTCACTGCCGGCAACTCCAGCCAGATGTCCGATGGCGCGGGCGCCGTGCTGATCGCCAGCGAAAAGGCCATCAAGGAATACAACCTGCAGCCGCTGGCCCGCTTCGTCGGTTTCGCGGTCGCCGGCGTGCCACCCGAAGTCATGGGCATCGGTCCGAAGGAAGCCATCCCGCTGGCCCTGAAGCGCACCGGCATCAGCCGCGACCAGCTCGACTGGATCGAACTCAACGAGGCCTTCGCCGCTCAGGCGCTGGCCGTGATGAAGGATCTCGAGCTCGACCCCGCCAAGGTCAACCCGCTGGGCGGTGCCATCGCGCTTGGCCACCCGCTCGGCGCCACCGGTGCGGTTCGCGTGGCCACGCTGGTGCACGGTTTGCGCCGGCACAAGCAGAAATACGGCATGGTGACGATGTGCATCGGCACCGGCATGGGCGCGGCAGGGATCTTCGAAGCGCTCTGAGTTTTTCCAACGGCGCGTTGGGGCGTCGCTCCAAAGAAAAAGGCCAGCGCCTGGGCGCTGGCCTTTTCCGTGTTGGCCGGTCAGCGACCGGCCATGGGCGTCAGTTCGTGCCCGCGGCGGAAGCGGCGCCGTCGAAATTCACCTGGATGCCGCGCCCCACGACCACCGGCACGTTCAGGTGCTTGGCGACGGGCTGGCCGTTTTCCGACAGCGTCACCGAGTACACGCCGACCGGAAGCGACTTGATCATGTAGCGACCCTTGGCATCGACCTGGACCTCACGCTGCGAACCGTTGGTCATGCTCTTGGCAAGCACGCTGTCGCCAGCCGGTGCCTTGCCGAACACCTCGCCGGAGGTGGACTGCGCGTAAACCGCAGAGGTACCCGCCAGGCCGCAAACCGCAAGGGCGACAGCCAGCGCGAACGACCGCGCGGAAAGCACACGGCGAACCGAACCCGCATGAATCGAGTGGATGGTCTTCATGGATTTTCCTTCTTCATTTCGATGTGGGGGAGCCATGGGCCTGCCAGGGGTTTGGCATGCGCCCACGGGTCGTGCCGATGGCGCTGCCCGCCGTCACATGGACACCGGAAAAGACGCCACCCGCGGCCGCTCGAGTGGTGCTGGGGATCACCCTTCGTGCGGACGTGCGCAGCCTATCCGATGCGCGGGGCACCGCCGAAGGGTAAGAAGTCACGCCTGGGTGATTCGGCAGGCTGCAACCCTGCCGCACGAGAATGCGCGGCCGGCCGCGGAGGCGCTTGCGCGGTCCCTCGCCGACGCATCCAGAAAAGCGGAGCGTGCGACGGCGAGAGCGCAGCCGGCCCCAAGCGTCCCTCGCCCGCCCTGGCGGGACCTGGAACAGCCCCGCGCCAGGCGCTCGCTTCAGGCAGGCACCGGAGGCGGCGGCGGGCCTCCCCGCGGCAACCTCCGGCCAGAGCGATTCCTCGCTAGTTCGCCGCGACCTCCCTGCACCGCGCACCGGCGCAACCCAGATCGACCCTTGATCCGCGGTCGACATAGATCTGCACACTGGGATGCCTGGCAAGCGGCTGGCCGTTGTCGAGCACCGTGACGGTGTAGACGCCTACCGGCAGCCAGGTCGCCAGGTAGCGGCCTTCGTCATTGACCGGGAAGCTGCGCTGGATCGCGTACTCGTCGCTGCCGATCACCACGGTGGAACCGGGCGGCGCGTGCCCGAAGATCCGGCCCGTGGTTTCCGCCGCCTGCACTGCGAAGGAGCCCGCTGCTGCGCAGGCGCCAACCACCGCCATCACTGCCATGGTCCGTATCACGGAGCGCCGCGGCGCGCACGCCTGGTTTGAGAACAATGCGTTCATGGGGATACCTGCTTTTCATCGACGTGGGAGGCCCATGAGCGGCCAGGGGTTTGGCACGAAGCTCATGAGTTTTCGGACGGTCGCCTGCCAAGCGCATGGTTGATCGCCTGGAACAGGCACCGCCCACGGCCATCCGATCGCTGAAAAGCCATCCCTCAGATGGCGCGGGCAGCGTACTGCTTCCATGGCCGCCCGCCAGGGTCGTAGGTCATGCGCGCGATGGAGCGCCATGGCCCCGCTGATGCATGGGGCGACGGCGGTCGGGGCCGGTCACCACGCGCGGCCATGGCCGACCGGGGCAGGCGACGAAGCCTCGCCTTCAACGAAAAAGGCCCCGCAGTGCGGGGCCTCGTTCTACCTTCCTGGCTGGCGGATCAGCCGGCGTGCTTGTCCAGCCATGCATCGATTTCCGACAGCCGATCCTGGCGGATCATCATGCGGTACTTGATGTTGGCGACCGCCTGCTCGGCCACGCGGCGGGAGGTCGGCGCGATGTACTTCTGCGCGAAGTCCTGGATCTTCTGGATCATCTCCGGCTTGGTCGAGCTGGCGCCGATCGAGGGGTAGTAGCGGGTCGCCGACTGGGCGTCGACCAGCTTGTCCACCTGGCCCTTGTGCGCCACCGCGAAGTCGAACGCCATCTCCGGATGGTGGTAGCCCACCGCGCGGATCATGCCGGCACTGTTGGTGGCGCCCGGCTCGTCGGTGAGCGCCAGGTTCAGCGCACGCTGTGCCAGCGCATCGTTCTCGGGTATCGAGAGCATGCTGTAGAGCTGGTCCTTGATCAGCGGCGTGGTCTCGGCCTTGGCCTGGGCGTGCAGCTGGTCCCAGGTCGTCTCGTCGGCATGCTGGGCGACGATCGCGGTGACCGTCTTGCGCAGTGCCACCGGCAGTGCGTTCGGGTCCGTCTTCTGCGCGGCGAAGCGGCGGCGCGCCTCGTTGATCACCTGCTTGTCACCCAGGTCCGCCATCACGCCGATCAGTTCCTGGCGCAGGTTGGCCGTCGGCACGCTCTCTCCCGTCTTGGCCTCCCAGCCGATCTTGGCGAACACGGGCTGCAACTGGCCCAGCGCGAACGTGCGCAGGCGCTGCTGGCGGGCCTGGTCGCCGCGGTAGTAGTCGTCCAGCGCCGACAGGTAGCCGGCCACCTCGGACCACACCTGCGGATCGGCGTTGGCCGGGGTCGCGGTGATCAGCGCCAGCACGTTGGAGACCGGTTCGTTGCCGGCCATGCCCAGCGCCCAGGTATCGCCAAGCAGGCCGAGCTGGTCGAGCGGCGCCAGCTTGGCGAACTGCCCCTTCAGCGCGTCGAAGTTGTTCTGCGCGTACAGCGTGCGGTAGTAGCCGGTCTGGCCGGCGTTGACCAGCACCGGACCGCAGCCCGGCACGCTCATCGTCGCCTTGCCGTCGACCACCGTGCGCACTTCCTTGCCGTCCACCGTCTTGGCGATCACCGGCACGTGCCAATGCAGCGGGGTCTTGTTCGGGCGGTCGCGGGTGAACTCACCTTGGCGCAGCGCGATCTCCGTCTTGCCGTTGGAGCAGGCCGCAGCGCGCACCTCGATCATCGGAATGCCCGGCTGCAGCGTGAAGTCGTGCGCGATCTGCATGATCGGCTTGCCGGCCGCGGCCTGCACCGACTTCCACAGGTCGTCCGACACCGTGTTGCCGTGCTCGTGCGCCTTGATGTAGTTGCGCACGCCGGTACGCCAGGCGTTCTCGCCCACGTAGCCTTCCAGCATGTGGATCACCGCCTCGCCCTTGGAATAGGTGATCGCATCGAACGCCTGGCTGGCCTGCTCCACCGTCTCCACGTGCTGCACGATCGGGTGCGTGGTGACCACCGAGTCCTGCCCCATCGCGCCCTCGCGCACGGCCACGGCGTCCAGATCGGTATGCCATTCCGGATGCAGCTTATGCGTGGTGCGCGCGGCCATCCAGGAGGCGAAGCCTTCGTTGAGCCACAGGTCGTCCCACCAGCTCATGGTCACCAGGTCACCGAACCACTGGTGCGCCATCTCGTGCGCCGCGACGTTGAACGCGCGCTGCTTGTCCAGCTGGGTGGAGATCTGCGGGTTCAGCAGCAGCGAATACTCGAAGGTGAAGATCGCACCCCAGTTCTCCATCGCCGAGAAGAACTGGCTGCGGCCCGGTGCGGCGATGTTGTCCAGCTTGGGCAGCGGGTACGGCACGCCGAAGTAGTCGTTGTATTCCTTCAGCACCTGCTTGGAGGAATCCAGCGCGAACTTCGCCTGGTCGACCATGCCCTTCTGCGTGATCACGCCGATCTCGGTGCCCTGGGCGTTGAGCGTGGCGCGCTCGAAGTCACCCAGGCCGAAGAACAGCAAATAGGTGGACATCTTCGGCGACTGGCCGAAGTGCACCTCGGTCAGGCCGTTGCCCAGGTCCTTCTTCGAGGCGATCGGCATGTTGCTCACCGCCATCTCGTCCGTCGGGACGGTAGCCGTCAGCGCAAAGGTCGCCTTGTAGTTGGGCTCGTCCCAGGACGGGATGAAGCGGCGCGCGTCGGAGTTTTCGAACTGCGTGTACAGCGCGCGCTTCTTGCCGGCCTTGGTGTCGTAGTCCAGCGCGAAGAAGCCATTGGCCTGCGTGCCGATCTTGCCGGTGTAGATCATCGCCAGGCGGTAGGTGCCGGCGGGAATCGGGTGGTCGAAGGTGAAGGTGGCGGTCTGCGCCTTCTCATCGACCGCAATCTTCGGCGCCGCGAACGCCATCTTGCCCTTCTCCGCCGTCAGCGACGCCTTGGAGAAGGTCAGGCCCGCCGCATTGAGCGTGATCGAGGAGGTCGGCTTGGTCACCGCCAGCGTGATCGTCACCTGCCCATCGAACGACAGCTTGTCCGCATGCGGCGTCACCGCCACGTCGTAATGCGACGGCACCACGCCGCGCGGCAACTGCGTCGTGACCAGCCGCGCCTCGGAAGCCGAAGCGGCGCCCAGCGGGGCCATGGTGAGCCCGGCCAGGGCCAGGCAGATTGCGGTGGAGAGGTGACGGCGCATAGGGGTCCTTGTGGGATGAGCGGAACGTGGGCTGTGCAGGCGGCGCCACGGGGTGACGAACGGCACAGAGCCGCGCGAGTGTTGCCTGAGCGGGCCGTGGCGGGATACGGCCGGAAGTCATGGGGTCACGCTGGGCCGCTTCCCGGCCCCGCGCTATTGCTCGTACGGGCACCCAACCAGATGGGCCAGGGGATCGTGAACGCGGAAATTCAAGCCTTACAGGTTGCTTTGCGGGCATTCGCCCGGGAGCTTACGCTGCCATTTTAATGGAGCGGGATGACCACCGACAAACAGCTAGCTGGGGATCTTCGAGGGAGGCGCGCGCATACCGTGAAGAGCAAAGGCGGCTCATACAAAAGGGGGATTTTAGGGGTGCTCAGCAAATGGACATCCAAGACCTTCATTCTAAGTTCGGAAACAAGTACGACGGAGCTATCCAGCAAATGTTGGACTACACAAAGAGCCTAGGACATTAAAATGAAGTACGTTATTGTTCCCTTGTTAGGATTGTCAGTGATAAGTCTAGGGGCGAGTTCAGAAGTCGTTCGAAAATCTTTTGGGGGAAATTACAAAACATTTTTCAAGACGCCCCGTTCCAAGGTTGCGAGTGATTATTACGCTGATCTTGGGCTTTTTTTTATTACGATAGCCAATTGCGTATCGAGGCGATAGAGTTAGCCGCCCCTGCGCGTCCAATTTTCGAGGGCGTCAGCCTACTAGAAACAAGCTTTTCCGAGGCATGCGACGTATTGAAGGCTAAGGACCCTCAGGTAGAAATGGATGATGATGGTGCGACGTCCCGAAGGTTGGGTGTGAGCATCTACGCTCCAGCCAGTGCTGATGATTCGGAGCGGCAGGGTGAGAGTGTATTGGTCTTCGGCGAGGGGTATTTTGACTAGCCTCTATATGATGAACAACTAAACGGGACGGAGGCAGTTAAACTCCCACGCGCTCAGTGCCGGGGTCTCCCACCGGGGCGGACCTCTGCGGCTCGACCAAGGGTGATTGCAACCATGCGCTGGAAACGATCGTAGCCCAGCGCTTTCTCTTGGTGCGCGTAAGCCCGGAGTTGCGCGAGCTCTTCGTGCCGCATGCCGGCATCCAGCCAGGCGCGGTAGCAGCGAGCTCTTTCGCCCGGATCATTACCGAGCGCGAGATAAAGCGGGTGCGGGGTGATCAGGGATCATTGACCCGGGCCAGATGCATACGAACGCTGGATCAGCGGTAGTCTTCGGGCCTTTTCACCAGCGCAGCGCGTACCGGGTTCAATTCGATGTGGCGCATGACGTTGAGCAGATAACGGTCTGGCTGGACGAGGCACGACTTGAAACACCCTTGCCACAGTCCGCCGCAGCGCCGATGCCTCAGTTTGAACCTTCGACATAGCACTGGCCGAGGCGTCGCATGGCCCTCGAAAGGCCATCGGCCGATAGCCCGTCGACCAGGAGGTGGACGTGTTTGTCCATGAGCACGAAGGGAACAAGGGGATCAGGTTCGTTTTGTTGAGCGAACGCTACTGAAAGCGGGGGGACGTCGGCCCGGCCTAACTCCGGTTGCATGGCCGCTTCTGGCCGGAAGCGGACGGGGGCTTCCCGTTCGGTTCGCACACCTCACGGCGCCGCGGCTCGAACAGGCGCTCGACGTCGCGGCGGCTTGACGGCGCCCTGTGCCCGAACTGCAGCTGGGCCTGCTCTCAAGCTCCGCCGGGTGCAATCCGCGGGACCGCCTCAGGCAGTCCAAGCTGCTGTAGTAAACGCAGCCCCTTCGGGGTCACGAAGTGGTCACATGCGACCGCGCACCGTCCATTTACCCCTTCGTGCTGCTCGCTTTCTCGCCCTCCCTCCGACTTGCGAATGGCGTGGTCAGTAACGTGGTCATTGGTTGCCGAAAACGAAGGCCGACCGTTGCCGGCGAACGAAAATCAGTTACGCAACCGCAGATCGAAGTGCCGACAAAAAAACACATCGGTGATGCATCGAAAACCCATGGTGGAACGCAAATGGCTAACGAATGGTGCCGCAAAAACGACGACGGGGATCCATCCGACAAACACACCGCGGCTACGCTAGCGGCGGCACTGATCGCTCGTGGCTCTGCGCTTCCTTCCGCCACCAACGCGGCAATGGCCCATCAGGCCGTCGACTTGTACCGCACGTTGCTGAGTCAATTGAGCGGTCGGGACGGGCACGCAGAACGCATCCCTGCACGAGCCGGACAATCGGTCTCGGCTGCGGAACAAGAAGAGATGGACATCTTGGGCGTAACCCGAGTCGACTCCGCCAAGTTCTGCTACGGCGAATACCGCTACGACAATCTGAGCGACGCCCTCCGTTACGCACGGGCCAAATCGGGGACTTGAACGCGAAGTCGCCTCAGAGGCATCACCATGCGCTCGGCCTATGTCGCCGAACAGCGAGTAGCAAGGATGTCCACCTCGGCGCACGCATCCCCTTTCGACCTGAGCACGCTTCGCCGTCCTTTTCAATCCATTCGGCGAAGGCGCGGTAGACAGGTCATGCATCCGATTCCTCAGTCGGCAGCGTGATGGCGAACCGGGTGCCGTCGGACTGGTTCGACGTCACCTGGATGCCACCGCCGTGCCCTTCGGCAATCTTGCGAGCAATGAACAGCCCCAGGCCCAGGCTGGTGGGTGGACGGGTGACGTGGTCTTCCTCCGTCAGTTGCACCAGCGGCTGGAAGATAGACTCCAGTGCCTGCGGGGGTATCGGTTCGCCTTTGTTGGTGACGCTCACCACATGGTCGCTGAATCGGGTGCCGGCCTCGACGAGAACCGGACAGCCTTCCGTGCCATGGCGCGCCGCGTTGACCAGTAGGTTGAGGAACATCTGGTACAGGCGCCCCCGATCGTAGCGGCCAAGCAGCGTAGCGGGCGCGTGCAGCTGGAAACGGGCGCCCGGATAGGTGGCGGCCGCATCGGCGATGGCGTCGTTGAGCGGTGCCAGCAGATCGCACGGCACTGGATGCTGGGGTATGTCTCCGCCGAGCTGGGTGCTGGCAAAACCCATCAGGTCGTTGATCATGTCCGACATGATCCGGCTGGCACGGGTCACGGTGAATGCCACCGTGGCGAGGCGTTCAGGCGGCAGTGCCGGTCCCGCAAGCATGTCGCCGGCCAGGGCGATGCTGGCCAGCGGAGAGCGCAGGTCGTGGCCGAGCACGGCCAGGAACAGGTCCCGCGTTTCACCCGTGTGCTTGACCCAACCGATGATCGATTCGGCCAACGCCTGGTCGATGCCCTCGTTGAAACGGATGACCTCGTGCAGTGCGTCGGCATCGGCAGTTTCGAGATAGGGTTCCCACAGCCGCAGCACGGTGGCCCTTAGCGAACGGAACTCCGCGCTCACCTGCAACAGGGTGTACTTATGCAACTGCCGGCCTTTTCCGTGTTCAGTTGCCGCGCGTCCCTCATGGCCCGATGCTCCATGCCCCTCGGACTTGCGCTGTTGCTCGCGGTCCGTTTGCCTGGTCTCCATGTCGGCGGCGATTTCCATCAGCATCTCCCGCGCATGGTCCCGCAGTTCCTCGTGGGAAAGCAGGTGCGGATGGGGGCTATTGTCCCGCGCGAAGGTCTCCCACTGCGCAAGGATGGCCTCGATGTGGCACTGGATGAAGGTCGACAGTTTCAAGGTATGCCCTCGCAGTATCTGGATACGGGACGGCGAGCGGCTCATGCCATCCTGTTTGACCCTCCGCTAACGACGCTGGCGAAGGGGCGGGCAACAGGTAGCTTACGCCGCGGTGCGGTGCGAAGCAGCGCCGGATCGACAGCGCGCAACGCACGCCGGCCGATCGTGCTTTTCCTATGGAACGGAACGAGTGTCGGATAGGGGGGCGTCGCATGCACGCCAGAGGCGTCCACGGCGATCCAGACCACGGCGCGCCGACCGTGAAGTAGAGCGGAAGGCTGCGCAACCCCGCCCACGCCAGCGCGCGTATCGCCACCAGGCCAAGCGCGGCCAGCGCAAGCGGTGGCCAGGCGATCGCTTGGCTGTAGCCGATCGCGACCACTACACCGCGCCGATGTCGTCGACGCTCGCGAGCGAGAGCATGAAGACACGCAGCCGCTTGGGGATGCGCTCGCGAGCAACGCCAGGCAACCGCTCACGAACGCGGTGTCCGTGGCCATGACGGTACCCCAGCCTGCAGCCCCGGGACGGCCCGATTGCAGCAGCAGGTAGAGACCGTCAGGTACCAGCATGCCGCCCAATGCGCCGGCGATCGACAAGGCAGCCACGCGAGGTTTGCGCAGCTCGCCAAGCACCAGCTCGCGTTTCAGCTCCAGTGCCACGAGGAAGAAGAACAGGGTCATCAGCGCGTCATCGATCCAGCCACGGAGCGGGCGGATCAGTTCGATGGCACCCCATCGCAGGCCCATCGACGTTGCCCAGAACGCTTCGACATGTCGTGCCGCGGGCGAGTTGGACAGCACCAGGGCGGCGACGGTGGCGAGCAGCAACATGGCGCCGGCGCCGGCTTCCACGCGCATGAAACGCGAGAACGGGTGAGTCAGCCAGTCGATCCATTCCTTCGGCAATCGGATCGGCATCGTCGGCCGGTGCTTCTCGTTCACATGCGTGGCTCCCATCGGCTGTCACCCGAGCGCCGGGGCCTGCCCAACCGCAGCAGGTTCGCGCGTAGCTGAACTGGCTGGATGGGAGCCGCCGGTCTCGGTGGAACCGCATCCGCCCGCCATATTCGAACCCCAAGGGTGACGCCAGAGGAAAAAGGACTTCACGCGCCCTTGGCTTCAGCCTTCGCTGTCACGCGCTACATAGGGATCGTTTCCTGCGGGGTGACCGACGATGCCGGACCTTCTTTCCTTCGCGGCACGCGGACTGACGGGGGCCTCATGGGGTGTCTGGACCCTGTACTTCCTTGTCACCACGCAGGGAACCATCGTCGCGGTGACCCTCTATCTACACCGCAGCCAGGCACATCGCGGCGTGCAGTTCCATCCCGCCGTCGCGCACCTTTTCCGCGCCTGGTGCTGGTTGTCCACCGGTATGGTGACGCGGCAGTGGGTTGCCGTGCACCGCAAGCATCACGCCCGCTGCGAGACGGCCGAGGACCCGCATAGCCCGCAGGTCCACGGCATTCGCACCGTCCTGTGGCGCGGGGTCGACTTGTACAAGGCCGCGGCTGGCAACGAGGCCGACCTGGCGACTTACGGGATGGGTACGCCCAAGGATTGGATCGAACGCCACCTGTACGAACGATGGTCGTGGCTGGGACCGACGCTCCTGGCGGCGATCAGCATCGTCCTGTTCGGCGTGGTCGGCCTGGCACTGTGGGCATTACAGATGGCCTGGATACCCTTCTGGGCCGCCGGCGTGATCAACGGCCTCGGTCATTGGTGGGGCTACCGCAACTTCGAAACGCCCGATACGTCCGCCAACCTGATGCCGTGGGGCCTGCTGATCGGCGGCGAGGAGCTGCACAACAACCACCACGCGTTCCCGGCGTCGGCCAGGTTCGCCCAGCAGCGCTTCGAGCTCGACGGTGGCTGGCTGGTCATCTGCCTGTTGCGCCGCCTGGGGCTGGCGAAGGTGCGGCGAGTCGCGTCCGGACTCGGCTACCGTGCCCACATCCAGGAGCCGGACGAAGAAACCCTGCGCGCGCTGCTGCTGCAACATGCGCGGATCCTGCACGAATACGCTTCCGGTGTGATCGCACCGGTCCTCGCGCAGCGGCCTGTTGGTAGACGACACCTGCGGCGTCTGCGGCGGGCCTTGGCCAGCGGCGGGCGCTGGCTGGATCCTGCCACGCGCTCCGAGCTTGCCGCCGTGGTGCGTACGCGACGCTATCTGTCCGACGTGTGTGACTTCCGCGACCGGCTGGTCGCCCTCACTGCGCGCAACCGAAGGGATATGTCCACGCTTGCCGAGGAACTGAGGCGATGGTGCGCCGACGCGGAGACCAGCGGCATCCGTGTCCTGGTCGATTTCGCCGCGCGATTGAAGGGCTGCCGCGTGGTGGAGCAAGGGTAAACGCGCACAAGGGCCAGCTTGCGCCTTGTCCGCGACGTACGACGTCTCGCTGATGCGGCCCGTCTCGACCAAAACGTAACCTCGCAAGGAGCATGGTAAATGTCCTGGCGCCTGTATGCGCCGCGGCCAGAGGGCCGCATCATGCAAAGCTATCAATTCCCTTTACCTGGCGCGCATGGCTCGCTGGTCGCGTTTCTTTTGAAACTCGTTCGGAAGGCGGGCCTGGCGGCGCCGGCCCGTGCAGATCGTCACCGGACAAGCCGACGTCACCGGATGATGCTCGCGGTGGATCAACGCCGCGCCTGCACGCGAGCGCCGGGCAGCCACTCGCCCGAGTTCAGCCCTCCTGCGGTCGCAGCCAGGTCCAAGCCAACCTATTTCGGGGCGTTTTGTGCATACCTCGTGTCCTCGAAGAACGGCCGTCATGAGCAGCTCGCAGGGCAACGGGGTGAACGGCGAGGACGTGCCATGCTCATCGCCACCCACCTCCTGAATGCCCAGCGCCATCTTGGAAGAGAACAGCAGCATCGCGAGCGCGTCCGCAATGGCGGACTTGGTGATGGCGATGCAACGGCAAAGGTCAGAGCGCGCCAACGGCAGATCGCCCTCTTGCGGCACCTCGGCCAGACCGTCGAATAGAGGTGGCCGTCGACGCGTGCCTGACCCTTGGGCTGGGTCGGTCAATCGGGTGTTCCCTGGTGTCGCCGCTTAACCGAAACGAGGGCGAGTGACCCCGGTGCCGGACGTCGACGGAGCGATGACTAAATCATGGGCCGGTTGCGGGTGCCCATCGCTAATGTTGAACGGTTTTCGTACTCAAAGGCCACTCTCATGAATGCCGTCAACCAGATCAATTCGCTGTACTTCTTTCCACACAAGCTCAGCTTTTCCCCTGTCGCCGCCGATGCTGCCACTGGCAGATATGGTGGCTGGTTGCCTCCGGATCATGGATCGGTCACGCGGCGATGGGAGCAACCCGCGAGCGCGTTCCTCCTGCCCGTGCAGGGGATTTCCCGATCCGAGCCGCTTCAGTCTGACCGTGAAGCGACGGGATTCGATCGCGTGGACGACGCAACGCCGATCGACCCCCCATCAAGCGAACGTTAGCCACAACTCTGCCCAGGCACCGATGGCGTTGGCCGCGCCTCCGCTGGTCGTTTCGGCTAAGGACATGCACGAGCACACCACCACAGGCAGATCTCATGGTTGATATATCCGGCAGGACCGCCAACGGCTATACGTACGACGGCATATACCAGAACGCCGGCCCCAATCGGATCACGTGGACCGCCACGTATCGGCGCAACGGTGTCTTCTTCGGTATGCGGCACGGCCGCGTCGACGGACTCCACGACCTTCCGCCCAAGGAGATCGACGAGGTCGTGAGGGACGATATCTCCCAAACCTGGGCCGGTTGAGCCGGCCCAGATGCTTGCCTCGAGGTGATCGCCCGGAGGTGAACGCGGGGGTGAGGCACCGGCGTTTCTAGGGAGAGTCAATCGGACGCCAGGCGGCCCATGCCATGTTCGCTACTGGCCAGTCGCGTTCATGCCTCGGTCTGCTCGGCGAGCTCGAACGCATCTTCGCCAGGAGGGAAATTCTGGTCTATCCCATTATTTCGAACTGGACCGGTCGATTTGTCTTCCACTGCAGAACGATCGCTCGGCTCGACACGAACGTGCCTTGAACGACATCACGGACGTGTAGGCTGACGAGATCATAACGCGAAGCTTCGAATCGATCGCCAGGTTGCGCAGTGCCAGATTGCGGACGGTGCCAAACAACTGGAGCCGCATCCGTATGGACCAAAGCTCGCGGAGCCTGGGAGTCTCTTCTGCCCGACCAGCTTGCCTTTGTTCCAGGATGCTTCGTGTTGGATGGTCTTCATGGTTGAACCCTCATACGGAGTGTTCGACCGTGCTTCGACTGGTGGCTAGGACTCGCGACGAAACCGTTTTTTCTGATAACGCCTGATGAAAGCGGACTCGCCCCCTTTGCGACGAGCTTCTCGTTACTCCCGACGTCGCCTTCACCCCAGCACCGAACGCCATTCGGCAATCGCCAAGGTGCGGCGCTGCTGCAATCCCTCTTGCGCGTGCTTTCGGCCGCGACGGAGGTGCCCGGCAACCGTGACATCGAGGATGTTGGATGCACAACGACCCATGCCGACTTGTTCTCCACAAGACCGCGCTGGACCTTGTCGGCGAGGAACGGACCGAGGCGGTCACGTCCTGCTTGGTATTTGTGTCGGCGTGGCGGTTGCCGGTGGCTCGCTTGCCGGGGGTTAACCAGCATCGCTGATCCGTCCTCCCGAACGCCGGCCGCCAGGCGTTTCACAGTGTCGTCACAACCTCGCTATTCCCACGGCAAGGCGGTTATCCGATCATGTGTGATTCTGTGCACACAACGAAAGGGACCAGGGGCATGGCCGAATTGCGGCAGCGCACGCTCGACGTGCTAGGCAAGAACCAGAAGTGGCTGCTGGACGAGTGGAACCGCGACCTGTCCGGCAGCGGCGTGGGGAACGACAATCGCATCGGCAAGGACGAGCTCGGGCAGCAGACGGCCGAATTCCTCGACCTGATGATCCGCGGCGCCACCCAGGGTGGCGGTACCGGCATTGGCACGGCCGCGTGGGGCGATGTCCGCGCGTTCCTCGAAGCGCTGTCCCGCTCACGCGCGCTGCAGGGTTTCGATTCCCTGCAGACGGCCAACTTCATCTTCTCCATCAAGCGGCCGCTGTTCGCGCTGCTCCAGCGCGAGTTGGGGGACGAACCGGCACTGCTGGCCGAACAACTGTGGGCGATCTCCGAGATCCTCGATTCGCTCGGCATGCATACGGTCAACTCGTTCCAGAAGTCTCGCGAAGACGTCATCCGCCGCCAGCAGGAAGAGCTGCTGGAGCTTTCCACCCCGGTGATCAAGCTGTGGGATGGCGTGCTGGCGTTGCCGATGATCGGCACGCTCGATTCGCAGCGCACGCAGGTGGTGATGGAGTCGCTGCTCCAGCGCATCGTGGAGACCGGTGCCGAAATCGCCATCATCGACATCACCGGCGTGCCGACGGTGGATACCCTGGTCGCCCAGCACCTGCTCAAGACGGTGACGGCGATCCGCCTGATGGGCGCGGACTGCATCATCAGCGGCGTGCGGCCGCAGATCGCGCAGACCATCGTTCACCTGGGGCTGGACCTGCAGGGCATCGTGACCAAGGCCAACCTGGCCGATGCGCTGGCCATGGCCCTGCGCCGCAACGGCCTGAGCGTGGTCAAGGGCTGATCGATGGATCGCATTCCGATCCTGCGCATGGGCGAGTTCCTGCTGGTCACCATCCAGGTGGACATGCATGACCAGCTTGCGCTCGCCCTCCAGGACGACCTGTCCGAACGCATCAGCAAGACCGCCGCACGCGGGGTGCTGATCGACATCTCGGCGCTCGACATGGTCGATTCCTTCATCGGCCGGATGATCGGCACTATTTCTGCGCAGTCGCGCATCATGGATGCCCACACGGTGGTGGTCGGTATGCAGCCGGAGGTTGCCATCACCCTGGTGGAGCTGGGTCTCACGCTCCCTGGCGTCAGCACCGCCCTCGACGTCGAGCGGGGCATGAAGCTGCTGCGCCAGCGCGTGGCTTCCGAATGAACGTTCGCACCCACGGCAGCATGCCGGTTCGCCGGGAACAGGACGTCGTGCTGGCCCGCCAGGCCGTGCGCAAGCTCGCGGTGGACTGCGGCATGCGCCTGGTGGACCAGACCAAGATGGTCACCGCCGCCAGCGAGCTGGCGCGCAACACCGTGGTCTACGGCGGCGGCGGCGACATGGACTGGGAGCTGCTGGAAGACGGCGCGCGCACCGGGCTGCGCCTGGTCTTCCGGGACGAGGGGCCCGGCATCGCCGATACCGCGTTGGCCATGACCGACGGCTGGACTTCCGGCAGCGGCCTGGGCCTCGGCCTGACCGGCGCCAGGCGGCTGGTGAGCGAGTTCGAGCTGGACAGCGCGCCGGGCAAGGGCACCCGCGTCAGCATCACGCGATGGACGTAGCAGGGACGGGCAGCCCGACCCTGGTACTGCCGCTGGACGACGCCAGCCAGGTCGGACACGCCCGGCGCACCACACTGCAGACAGCGCAGCGCATCGGCTTCGACGAAACCGATGCCGGTCGGGCGGCGCTGGTCGCCACCGAACTTTCCAGCAACGTGCTCAAGCACGCGATGCGCGGCGAGCTGCATCTGCAGGTCGTGCCTGGTCGCGACGGGCCGGGGCTGGAAATAGTCGCGGTGGACCGCGGTCCGGGCTTCGACGTTGCTGCCTGCTTGGTCGATGGCTACTCCAGCCGCGGCAGCCAGGGCATCGGACTGGGCGCGCTCGTGCGCCAGGCGCAGGTGTTCGATGCCCACGCCGATGCACGCGGTGCGGTCGTGTTGGCCCGCCTCTTTCCGCGCCAGCACACCCGGCGGCAGGATCTTCGCTTCGGCATCAGCCATCATGCGCTGCACGGCGAGCCCGCCAGCGGCGATACCTGGCGGCTGGCGATCGACGGCGCTCGCCTGAGCGCGCTAGTGATCGACGGCCTCGGTCACGGCGTGGCCGCGGCAGAGGCGGCCAAGGCTGGTGCCGCCGCGTTCGTCCGGGAGCCGTTCGACGCACCCGAAACGATCCTGGCCCGGGCGCATGCGGGCATGGCGAGCACGCGCGGCGGTGCGTTCGCCATCTGCCAGTACGACGGAGCGGGTACGCTGCGTTTCCTCGGCATCGGCAACATTGCCGGCAGCCTGGTCGGCGCGGAGCAATCGCGCGGACTGGCGTCGCACCCGGGCATCGTGGGCGGCCAGTTCCGCAAGCCGACCGTGTTCAGCTACCCGGCCTCGTCCGGCCAGTTGCTGATCATGCACTCCGACGGCCTGCAGGCGCGGTGGCGGCTGGGCGACTATGCCGGGCTGTGGCGGCGCCACCCCGGGGTGGTCGCGGCCGTGCTCAATCGTGACTACTGCCGCGGGCGTGACGATACGACCGTCCTGGTGGCCTCCATGGAGACTCCGCGTGAGTGAGCAACGCCAGCAAGACACCAGCCCGGCCCAGGAACTGGAACGGCTGCGTGCGGAGGCCGACTCCCTGCGCGCCGAGCTAGAAGAGACCAACCAGGGCGTGCTCGCGCTCTATGCGGAGCTCGACAGCCAGGCCGAGGAACTGCGCCAGGCATCCGACCTGAAGAGCCGGTTCCTGTCCTACATGAGCCATGAATTCCGCACGCCGCTGGGCTCCATCCTGAGTGTCGCTCGCCTGCTCACCGACGAGCTCGACGGGCCGCTGAACGGCGAGCAGCACAAGCAGGTGCAGTTCGTGCAGGTAGCCGCGAGCGAGCTCAGCGCGATGGTCGACGACTTGCTGGACCTGGCCAAGATCGAGGCTGGTCGCATCACGATCGCGCCGGCATGGTTCCACATGGTCGATCTGTTCGCTGCGCTGCGGGGGATGTTCCGGCCGATCGCGATTTCCTCGACCGTGGACCTGGTATTCGAGGAGCCCAGGGACATCCCCAAGCTGTACACCGACGACAAGAAGCTGGCGCAGATCCTGCGCAACTTCATCGCCAACGCGCTGAAGTTCACCACCCAGGGCGAGGTCCGTGTCTCGGCCCGCGTGGAGAACGCGACCGAGGTGAGATTCTCGGTCAGGGACACCGGCATCGGCATTCCCAAGACGCTGCATTCCACCCTGTTCGAGGATTTCGCGCAGGTCGACTCGCCCCTTCAGCAGCGCCTGCGCGGAACCGGACTGGGTCTGTCCCTGTGCAAGCGTTTCAGTCACCTGCTCGGCGGACGCGTCGGGCTGGAAAGCAGCCCCGGTCAGGGATCGACCTTCTACGTGGTGATTCCGGCCATCCTTCCCGAGGAACTCGCCGATGGCGCATGAGACCCGCCTGCTGATCGTCGACGACAACGTCGCCACCCGCTACGCCATAAAGCGCGTGCTCGAGCACCGGGGCCACCGCGTGCTGGAAGCGGGCACGGGTGCCGAGGGCCTGGCGCTGCTTCGCGAGCAGGTTGTCGATGCGCTCATCCTGGACGTGAACCTGCCCGACATCAGCGGATTCGACGTGGTCCGGCAGCTGCGCGAGACGCCCCGGACGGCCCTGCTGCCAGTGGTGCACGTGTCGGCGGCATCGATCGCCACCGGTGACCTGATCACCGGCCTCAACGCCGGCGCGGATGCCTACCTGATCCATCCGGTCGACCCGGACGTGCTGGCCGCCACGGTCCGCACGCTGCTGCGCGTGCGTGACGCAGAGCAGGCCCTGCGCGAAAGCGAGGCACGCTTCCGCGAGATCTTCGGCGCGGTGGCCGCGCCGGTCGCCGTCGTCGATGCCCGATTGCGCGTGCACGAGAGCAATGCGGCGTTCGCAATGCTGCTACCCGACGCGGCCGACTCATTGCTGCGGAGCGACGAAAGCCCGCAGCGCCAGTCCGGCGAATGGCAGGCGCTGCGCGCCAGTCTCGCCCAGGGAGAGCGCGCGCAGGGGACGTTGGCGATGCAGACCAGCCTGGGTGTGCGCGAGCTGGCGTGGCGCGTCGTGCCGTGGCGGGCGCCCGACCTCGGCGTGGTCCTGGTCGAGGACGTAACCGAACAGCGCGAGCGCGAGCGCCGCCAGCAGGAGGCGCTGAGCCACGCCAACGCGCGGCTCGCCCGGGAGATGGCGGAACACGCCCGCACCGGCGCGCAGTTGCGTCAAGCGCAGAAGATGGACGCGCTCGGCCGCCTCACCGGCGGCATTGCCCACGACTTCAACAATCTGCTGACCGGCATCATCACCGGTATCGAGTTGATCAACCGCCGCGTGGAGGAGGGCCGCACCGACGTGCAGCGCTACACCGACATCGCGCTGGAGTCCGCGCGCCGTGCCGCCTCGCTGACCCATCGACTGCTTGCGTTTGCCCGCCAGCAGCCGCTCGATGCCCAACCGGTGGACGTAAATGAACAGGTGCGCTCGCTCAAGGACATGCTCGCGCGGACGCTCGGCGAGCGCATCACGATCCAGTTCCAGTTGGCCGAAGGCGCGACGACCGCCCGCGTGGACGTCAGCCAGCTGGAGAACGCCGTGCTCAACCTGGTGATCAATGCGCGCGATGCGCTCGAGCAAGGCGGCGTCATCTGCGTGAGTACCGAGCGCGTGCGCATGCAAGACCAGGGCGAGCTCGTGGACGGCGACTACATCGCGCTGCACGTGCGGGACAACGGCTGCGGCATTCCCCAACACGTGGTGGAGCGGGTGTTCGAGCCGTTCTTCACCACCAAGCAGGCCGGCAAGGGCACCGGCCTGGGGCTGTCCATGATCTATGGCTTCACCCGCCAGTCCGGTGGCGACGTGCGCATCACGAGTACCGAGGGCGAGGGCACGGAGGTCACGCTGCTGCTGCCTGCGGAACAGGCCGAGGCGCGACCCGCGAAGGTATTGCCCGAACTCGCCGAGCGCGGCCGCGGCGAATGGGTGTTGCTGGTCGACGACATGCCGACCGTGCGGATGCTGCTGGTCGACCTGCTGACCGAGGCCGGCTATCGCTGCACGCACACGGCAGACGTCGACGAGGCCCAGCGCATCCTACGCAGCGACGCGTCGATCGACCTGCTGGTGACCGACGTCGGGCTACCGGGCATGAACGGTCGCCGCCTGGCGGACATGGCGCGTGGCTGGCGCCCTCGGCTGCCAATCCTGTTCATCACCGGCTACGCGGAGAATGCGCTGGCGCGCGAGGTCTTCCTGGGGCCGGGCATGGACATGATCGTCAAGCCCTTCGAGATCGAGCAACTGCTGGGCAAGGTTCGCGCCTCGCTGGACGCCTGAGGCGCCGCCCCCGATCCGGCGAACGGCTCTGCGCTGCTTGCTTCGTCAGTACTTCCCGAAAGGCATCGACCTGTCAGGCCATCCCCAGTCCAAGTTGGACGAAGTAGCCAGGCAACTCAACGAACGACCACGCAAGACGCTGGGCTTTGAGACACCGATCGAGCGATATCGACAAGCTGTTGCATCGACCGGTTGAAACCGCCGCCGAAAGTGGACCACCAAGTCAGTAGCGAACGGCGTCGGGTTCACTTACTAGCCGCCTGCTGCGCCCGAAGCACCCGCCTCAGCCCAGGATCAAGCACATCCGCCTGCCGCTTGGGTTGCAGCAATGCTCGCTCACCTTCAGCAAGCTGGCAGTTGCGCGAGAGAGTGTCGGCGCCTTCGGTGGTGGTGGCGGATACGTCCTGCAGGTTGACGACGACGGCGAGGGTGTCTCCCAGGAGTTCAAGCGCGAGGCAAACGCGGTCGATGGTTCCCGTGCTGCGATAGCGGCTACCGGCCACCATCACGAGAAGGTTGTTCCGGTCGATCCAGATGCTGGAGCGCACGCCCGGTAACGGACGGACAGCGGCGCGGGCGGCTTCGTGGTCGATGGGACGCGAGGCGTCCGGCAAACGCATGGCCCGGAGCATGTCCTTCTGCATCGCCTGCGTGTGGGCTTGGATGGCGCGCTGGTCGCCCGTGAGCGCGGCAGCATCGATGGCGGCCAGATGGCCGGAAGTCGCCAGTGGATCGACGGGGTGGCCCGCCTGTTTCTGCCGACGTGCGGTGTTTGCGGTGCCTTCCTCTGGCGCCTCGGTGCAACCGGTGAGAGTTGCGCAGGCGACAGCGGCGGCGATAAGCCAGCGCTGCATGGTCATCCTTTCCCCCGAAAGTTGCGGGCAGGATAGCGCTTACGAGTTCATCGGCAACCTCCGTTCTCCCGCTGATGGGTTCGCCGGTCACGCTTCGGTACTGCTCGCAGGGCCGGCAGCTTTGAAAGCGACGAACAATTGTCTTTCAAAGCTACAGGCCGATGGAAAGCGAGCTTTCATTTTTCTTGCAGATGAAAGCGGGTGGGACAAGAAAGCGCCGCAGTGCGGGCTTTCACGTGCCGGGTGGTCGCTGGCCTTCGTGCCACCGGCTCCAGCTCATGCGAGTCTCGCGCACGGCTGCGGTGCTTGTGAGGTTCCCGGTAAACATGTGGCTGGCTTGGTGGTCGTTGCGAGCGGGCCGGTGCCTGCGTTCTCCGCCTCGGCAGTGACACGCGACCGATGGACGGTGGGCATGGATCTACCGCGGTCTGGCACTTGATGCGTTACACCGTGACGGTTGTTGATCTGTATCAACGCCTACTGACCCGTCAATGGGAGCATCCGTTCACCACTGCATCGAGGACCACGACCATGCCTACCTTCATCACCCAGGGCCGCTATACGCCGGACGCCATCCGCAGCATGGTGGGCCATCCGCAGGACCGCTCCAAAGAGGTGGAGAAGCTGTTCGCGGCCACCGGGGGCAAGTTGCTGGGGTACTACATGACCTTCGGCGAGTACGACTTCCTGGTCATTTCCGAGGGGCCGGACGAGGGCGTGGCGATCTCCACCATTGCCGCCGCGGCGGCTGGCGGGGTGACGGACCTCAAGACCGTGATGGCGATTCCTGGGCCGCAGATGGTGGATGCCTTCACCCGGGCCGCGGCCGTCTCCAGTGGCTTCCGTGGCCCCATGCAGGCCGAGCAGCGTCCGATGCAGCAGGCGCACTGATCGTGCGGCCCGGGTTCCTGCCGCGGCCACCGCTGCATGGGCCGTGGTGGCCTCAGCTGCCGATGGGGCGGTCCCCTGTCCCTGCCCCGCCTGCGCCGACCTGCCCGCCCGTGTGCAGCAGCCGCCGCTGGCTGCGCGGACGCCGGCGGCGGCAGTAGCGGGCAATCGGGGGAGCAGTTCCCGCTGGCCCGGTCTGTGCCGGCGGGAGGCCTGCGGAGATCTGCCCACGCCCCCGCTGCACACGGGGGCGTACCTTGCGTCTTCAGTCGATGCACGAGGGCGCCTCAGTGGACGACGGCCAGCGGATCCAGAGCGCACGCCTGCGCGCCAAGGTGACGGGCGCGGACGAGGCGGCACGCTTTATCGCGCCGGGCAGCACGGTGGGCATGAGCGGCTTTACCGGCTCGGGCTACCCGAAGGCGGTGCCGACGGCGCTGGCGGCGCGGATCGAGGCCGAGCATGCGGCCGGGCGGCCGTTCCGGGTGCGGGTGTGGACCGGGGCATCGACCGGGCCGGAGCTGGATGGTGCGCTGGCGCGGGCCGCGGGCATCGAGTTCCGGTTGCCGTACAACTCCGATCCGCTGGTGCGCGAGCAGATCAACGCCGGCCAGATGGAGTACTTCGACCTGCACCTGAGCCAGGTCGCGCCGATGGCCTGGCAGGGGTTTCTGGGCCCCCTGGACACGGCCGTGATCGAGGTCAGCGGGATCACGCCCGACGGTGCGCTGATCCCCTCCTCCTCCGTCGGCAACAACAAGACCTGGATCGACCAGGCGCGCCAGGTGATCGTGGAGGTCAACCGCTGGCAGAGCGCGCACCTGGACGGCATGCACGACATCTACTACGGCACCGCGCTGCCGCCCCACCGCGTGCCGATCCCGATCCTGCGGCCCGGCGACCGCATCGGCGAGCCCTTCCTGCGCTGCGATCCGGACAAGGTAGTGGCGGTGGTGGAGACCGATGCGCCCGACCGCAACCTGCCGTTTCGGGCGCCGGACGAGGCTGCCCGTGCGATCGCCGGGCACCTGCTGGAATTCCTGCGCCACGAGGTGAAGCTCGGTCGCCTGCCGGCGGCCTTGTTGCCGATCCAGTCGGGCGTGGGAAACATTCCCAACGCGGTCCTCGGCGGCCTGCTCGACAGTCCCTTCGAGCGCATGAGCGCCTACACCGAGGTGATCCAGGACGGCATGCTCGATCTGCTCGCGGCCGACCGGCTGTCAGTGATCTCGGCCACCGGCCTCTCGCTCAGCCCGCCCACGGCGGCGGCCTTCAATGCCGACGTGGCGCGCTACCGCGGACGCATCGTGCTGCGCCCGCAGGAGATCAGCAACCATCCGGAGGTGATCCGCCGGCTCGGCTGCCTGGCGATGAACGGCTTGATCGAGGCGGACATCTACGGCGCGGTCAATTCCACCCACGTGATGGGCTCGCGCATCCAGAACGGCATCGGTGGCTCGGGCGACTTCGCGCGCAACGCCTACATCTCGATCTTCATGACGCCCTCCACCGCCAAGGAGGGGCGCATTTCCACGATCGTGCCGCAGGCCAGCCATGTCGACCACATCCCGCAGGACGTGCAGGTGATCGTCACCGAGCAGGGGCTGGCCGATCTGCGCGGCCTGTCGCCCAAGCAGCGCGCGCGGCAGATCATCGAGCGCTGCGCGCATCCCGACTTCCGCCCGGCGCTGGAGGACTATTTCGAGCGCGCCCGCGCGCACGCCTACGGCCAGCAATCGCCGTCGCTGCTGACCGAGGCGCTGTCGTGGCACCAGCGTTACCTCGATACCGGCAGCATGCGGCCCTCGCCCTAGCGCCATCGCCCGCCAGGGCGGCTGCGCCGCCCTCAGGCATCGGGCGCGATCGTCGCGACCGGCTTGATCGGCAGCCGCACCATAACGCCATGCCCGCGCTCGCGGGGCATGCTCTGGACCGTTCCGCCCAGGTGCGAGGCAAGCATTTGCACCAGGCGGGTACCCAGTCCGTCCTGTTTCGCTGGGGGCACGCCCACGCCGTCGTCTTCCACGCTCAGGACCATGCCCTCGTCCGCCGGTTCCAGGGTGATCTGCACGGTGCCGCCCTGCCCTTCCGGAAAGGCGTACTTGAAGGCGTTGGTCACCAGTTCGTTGGCGATCAGCCCGATCGATACGGCCACCGGGGCGTCGACGGCCATGGGGCTCGTCTTGACGCGCACGACGATGGGGCGCACGTCGCGCAGCAGTTCGGCCAGGCCGTGGCCAAGCGCGCGCAGGTAGGCGCCCACTTCCACCTGGCCGTGCTTGCCGGATTTGCGCAGGCGCTCCTGGGCCTGGGCGATCACCCGCACGCGAGCCACCGCCGACTCCAGCGCGTCGCGGGCGATCGGATCGCTTTGGCGCATGGCCTGGATGCCGAGCACCGAGGAAATCATCATCAGGTCGTTGCGGGTCCGGTGGGACAGCTCGTCCAGCAGCAGTGCGGTTTCCGCTTCCGCATCCAGCAGCTTGCAGACCGCCCCGCGCAACGCCTCGATCAGCCACGCGGTGGCGCAGCCGACGGCGACGTACACCGCGACCAGCAGCAATTCGGTCGGTCGCGGCGCGATGCTGTCCCGCAGGAGGCTGATGACGTCGTCGCCGAACACCGCGCTGAGCAGCGTGGCGAAGAGGCCGGCGGGCCGGCCGAAGAACAAGGCCGCCAGGAACACCACGGGCAGGAACGGCAGGTAACGGTGCAGCGCCGGGCGGAAGGTGTACTCGAACGCCAGTACCGCCAGCACCAGCCCCGCCGCCACGATGTATCCCACGGCGGCAGGAGGCCGCTTGCGGGAGAGCACCGTGACGATCAGGTTTTCCATGCCGCCTGCACCCACGTTTGGGATGCAAAGTATGTGATCGGGCGTAGACCTCTGCCTAGGGCGCGTGAACGAACCGTGGGCTTGGCCCGCTGGGTTTCAGCCGGCGCGGACGGCAGTCCGTCGAGGCAGCATCAAATCCGCGCCTCGCGCGTGGCGGTCTCGGCCTTGTGGGCCGGGTTCATCACCGGCACCAGCTCCGCCAGCGCATCGGCGATGTCGGCCTGGCGGAACGGCTTGGCCAGGCGGAACAGTCCATGGGTTTCCTCGGCCTGACCGCTGTAGCCGGTGATCAGCAGCACCGGCAACCGCGGTTGCGAGCGGTGCAGTCGCCGAGCCAGCTCCGCGCCATCCATGCGGGGCATTTTGTAGTCGGTCACCACCACGTCGACGTGCAGGCCCCCCTGCAGCTTTTCCAGCGCTTCGGCGCCGCCGCTGGCCTCGACCACCTCATGGCCGAGTTCGCGCAGCAGCGCGGCCGTGCCGTCACGCACCAGTTGCTCGTCGTCGACCAGCAGCACATCCAGCCGCCGGCCGCCGTCATCGGGCCGAGCCGGATGCACCGCGCGCCGGGCCGACGGCGTGGCGGCCGAAGCCACCGGAAGCCACAACTCCACGCGGGTGCCCTCGCCCGGCGTGCTGGCGATGGCGAAGTGCCCGCCGAGCTGGCCGGCCAGGCCGTGCACCATCGACAGGCCCAGGCCGGTGCCGCGCCCGGTTTCCTTGGTCGAGAAGAAGGGCTCGACGGCGCGTACCAGGGTGTCCTGGTCCATGCCGGTGCCGGTGTCGATCACACAGATGCGCACGTAGTCGCGCATGGGCAGTTCCGGCTCGCCAGGCCCGGGCACCACCACGTCGGCGCCGATGGTGAGCGTGCCGCCACGGGGCATCGCATCGCGGGCGTTGACGCACAGGTTGAGCAACGCCAGTTCCAGCTGGTTGGGATCGGCCAGCGCCTGCGGCAGGTCGGCCCCGAAGGACGTATGCAGCTCGATGGTCGAGCCGACCGAACTGCGGATCAGGTCACGCATGCCCTCCAGCAGCGACACCATGTCCACGGGCTGGGTTTGCAGGCTTTGACGCCGGGCGAAACCCAGCAACCGCTGCACCAGGATCTTGGCGCGTTCGGCCGATTGCAGCGCGCCATCGATCAACCGGCCGGCGCGCGCGTCGGCGTCGGCGTAGCGGCGCTGCAGCAGATCGAGCGCGCCGGTGATCGGCATCAGCAGGTTGTTGAAGTCGTGCGCCACGCCGCCGGTGAGCTGGCCGATGGTCTCCAGCTTCTGCGCCTCGTGCAGCTTGGCCAGGGCCTCCTGGCGAGCCGCGGTTTCCTCGCGTACGCGCTGTTCCAGCGTCGCGGTGAGCACGCGCAGCGACTGTTCGGTCGCCCGCTGCTCGGTCACGTCGGTGTGTACTCCGACCCATTCGCGGATGGCGCCCTCGCGGTCGAAGGCAGGAATCGCCCTGACGCTGAAGATGCGCCAGTGCCCTTCGCGCGTGCGCAGGCGATGTTCGAACTGGTACGCGCGCTTTTCGGCGACGGCGGCGCCCCAGGTGTCCAGCGTCCGCTGCACGTCGTACGGGTGCACTGCCGCGATCCAGCCCCCGTTGGCGTATTCGTCCTGTGACTGCCCCGTCAGCTCGGACCAGCCAGGCTGTTCGCCTACCATTTCGCCCTTGGCGTTGGTACTCCAGAGCACCCCCTGCACCGCCTGGATTGCCGCCCGGAAACGCTGTTCGCTGTCGTGCAGAGCGGCCAGCCGCTCGCGCGCTTCGTACTGCCGGCGCCGTCCGCGCAGGGCTGCCTGCGCCAGGCTGACCAGGGTGGTGGGATGGAACGGCCGCTCCAGGAACGTCACGTTGCCAAGCACGGTGAGCAGGCGCCCCGCGGCTGGATTGCGCTCGATGCCGCCACGGCTGGTGACCAGAATGAACGGGAAATCCGACCACTGCGGCTGTGCCTCCAGCCAGGCGGCGAGCGGGTGCAGGTCGGCCTGGAGCAGGCTTTCCTCGGTCACCAGCGCCGTGCCCGCGCCGGCGGCCATGCCTTCGACCAGCTTCGCCAGCGACGGGCATGACAGCGAGCGCAACCCGGCCTCGGCCAGGATCGCCGCGGCCACCTGGGCGTCTCGCCCAAGCGGCGCCAGAACCAGGATGCGTTCGGAGAGGTGCGGGATCACGACCGGTCCGGTATCAGCTGCTTCTCGAGGTCGGCACCCACGAGCGTGGGCACGCCCCGCAACACGCCCTGGAACTGGGTCAACGGCTCGCCCAGCTGGAAGCCCTGCGCTCCCAGGCGGTATTCGCGGATGGTGTCCTCGTGGGCGCTGGCGCGCTTCTTCACCACCGAGATGGCGCGCCGCACCCGCCCGGCCGCCTCGAAGTAACGAAGCAGCAACACCGTGTCGGCGAGATAGGTGACGTCCACCGGCGACCTCATGTCGCCCACCAGGCCATGCTGGGCCACGGTGAGGAGCGCCGTGACGCCGCGCCGGTTGAGGAACTGCAGCAACTCGTGCATATGAAGCACCAGCGCCTGCTCCTCCGGCATCGCAGCCTGGTAGCCGTTGAGGCTGTCGATCACCACCATGCGCACGCCTGCTTCCACGTGCTCGCGCACGCGGGCGGTGAATTCCCCCGGAGTCATCTGCGCCGCATCGATCTGCTCGACCACCAGCCTGCCCTCGTCGACCAGGCGCTGCATGTCGATGCCCACGCCCAGCGCGCGCTGGAACAGCAGGCCTCGTTCCTCGTCGAAGATGAACATCGCCGCGCGTCCTCCCCGCTGGATTGCGCCGACGAGGAAGGTCAGGCTGAGCAGCGACTTGCCGGTGCCGGCCGGCCCCAGCACCAGTACGCTCGAGCCGCGCTCGATGCCGCCGCCGAGCAGGGCGTCGAGTTCCGGCGTGGGACAGGGCAGGACCTCGTGCTCGAATCGCCCGCCGTGCTCGCCGGCCACCAGCCGCGGATACACATGCACGCCGCCGGTGCGGATCACGAAATCGTGGTAGCCGCCGCGGAAATGCCGTCCGCGGTACTTGAGCACGCGCAGGCGGCGGCGCTCGGCGCCATAGTCGGGCGAGAGCTCTTCCAGCTGGAATGCACCGTGGGCCACGCTGTGGACGGTCTTGTCGGTGCTCTCGCTGGTCATGTCGTCAAGCATCAGTACGGTTGCGTCCGACCGCGAGAAGTAATGCTTGAGTGTGAGGATCTGGCGGCGATAGCGAAGTGAACTCTGGGCCAGCAGGCGGATCTCGGACAGGCTGTCCAGTACCACCCGGTCCGGACGGACGCGCTCGAACGCCTCGAAGATCCGGCTGGTGGTTTCGCCCAGTTCCAAGTCAGAGGAATACAGCAGGCTTTGCTTCTGGGCTTCGTCGAGGAGGTTTTCCGGCGGCACCAGTTCGAAGATGTCCAGGCCGTCCAACGACCATCCGTGCGACGCCGCCGTGGCCCGCAGTTCGTCTTCGGTTTCGGACATCGTGACGTAGAGCCCACGTTCGCCCGCCTCCCGACCGGCCAGCAGGAACTGCAGCCCGACGGTGGTCTTGCCGGTGCCGGGGTGGCCCTCGAGCAGGAACAGCCGACCTCGGGTGAGGCCGCCGTTGAGCACGTCGTCAAGGCCGGCCACACCCGTGGAGGCCTGCTCAGTCAAGGGATCGTTCAAGCCGTGTACCTCGATCAAATTGTCGTGAACATATTTTTCTACCACAGGCTAATCGGCCGCGGCGCGAAGGCCGCTCTGGCGCCCACCGGGCGCCTTCACGCGGCCTTCGCGGACCGCATCCGCCGAAGCCAGCCCTTGTCGATGACGCCGCCGACGCCGCCGTGTACGCCGAACCTTGCAGACCTGGGAACGTCCGAGCAGCACGACGACATGCAGGTACGTGCCGCGCGGGCCAGGGACATGCTTCCGATGGGCAGGAGCCCCTGCCTGGTCCTACGGGCCTCGGCGCGGAGATTGCGGACGGTTCCGGCGGTGCGTGCCGGTCGGCCGCGAGATCACTAGCCACGCCGGCCTAGGCGGCCTCGAACGTTCTGGCCATGATCGCTGGCAGGCTGCCGTTGTCGCGCAGCAGCTTGACCATGTTGTGCCTGCCGCCTGGGATCTCATGCACCGTCACCTGTGCCAGCCCTTCCAGGCGCCGGGCGTGGACGCGGTCCAGCGCGTCGTCGGGGGAATAGAACACCGAGACCCGCATATCCCCACGCGCCTTGGCGAGCGCCGGCCGGACGTCCCAGAACCTCGGCGCGCGCAGGCCCTGCCACCAGACCTTGCCGATCTGCCGTGCCCAGCGCGTGTCCCGGTGGCGCAGGCGCAAGCCGGGGGACACGAAAGTCTGCGGCGCGAAAGCGATGGCGTCGACGCCGCCGAGCATCGCGGCAAAGAGCATGGCGGCGAACCCACCCATGGAGTTGCCCACGAACACCACCCGCTCGGGTTCCAGGCGGGCGATCTGCTCGGCCAGGTAGGCCGCCGTCGACGGGATGTCGTGGCTGATCCCGGGCAAGCCGGCGTGGTACCAGCACTGGCGGAAATCGCGCACGAAGATGCGGCTGGCCTCGAGGATCTTCGAGGCGCTGTAGAACTCGAACGGCGGCATCGCGATGCCCGCGGCGATGCCGCCGAAAAAAATGTAGAGCGCTGGGGCACCCTGGATCAGGTCGAACTCGACGGGAGCGTGGATGCTGGGCGTGCCGCGGGCCACCGTGGATCCCTCACATGGCAGGAAGCGAAGTCAACCGTAAGGGGCGTCGTCAAAAGGTCAAGAAGTTGTGCAACGGCTGCGGCGATGCGTGCGGTGCCCGGATGACGGAGTGCCACTGATCAGCCGCGCCGTACGGGCCTTCGGGCAAGCGGCCCCACCGGCTTCGGCTCAGCCCTCGGGACTACCCGGATCCACTGCAACACCAGCAGCACCAGGGGAAACATCAGTGCGGTCGCCGCCAGGCTCGCGTACTCGAACCGCACACCCTCGATCATGTGCTGCAGCCGCGGCACGCCCTGGCCGTCGAAACCGTACATGAAGCGGTAGAAGACGTTGCCGCCCCAGTGGATGCCGATGCTCATCCAGAGCGCGCCGGTCCTGAGCACGGTCCACGCCAGCGAGAGGCCCAGGATGGCCGAGAACGCCAGGTTGCCCAGGTCGATGCCTTCGTTCCACGAATCGTCCAGCGCGTACGCGATGACGGTAAGTGGCACGTACCAGCGCATCAGTTCGAAACGACGGCAGAAGGCCAGGCCATAACCGCGGATCATCAGGTCGTTGATGGCCGAGGCGAGGAACATCGCGAACAGGGCCTTGCCCAGCAGCGGCAGCGCAAAGGAGGCGTCGCGCCATCCGGCCAGCTCGAACTTGCCCATCGCGAGCAAGAGGAGATTCTTCAGCGCCCAGATGCCGAAGCCTATCCCGAAGCCGACCCACAACCAGCGCATCCACCCGGCAGGCCGTGCCAGGCCCAGCGGCGCCGCGTGGCGCAGCCCCAGGCCATAGCGGCAGAGGACGAACGTCAGGGCAAAGAATCCAGCGACGTAGGCCAGCCAGGCCGTCACCGCGCCACCGGTCAGGCGGGGCACGAGGTTGGCGTACAGATCGAGCGCGGCAAAGCCGAGCAACCAGCCAGCCATGGCAAGCGGTCGTGTCATGAGGTTCGCCCAGGCAGGCCGCCAGATGGCGGCGGCGCATGGTATTACGCCGGCTGCCGCGTCGGGCGATGGCTTCGCATCGCGCGTGCAGCCTGCGAACGCGCGGCATGCGGGGCCATATAAAAAGGGCGCCGCATCCTGGCGGCGCCCCTCGCTTCCTTGCGTTCCCTTCGGTCACTTGTCCGGATCGGCTTCCAAATCGAGACGGCCTGAGGTGCACGGCGCCTCCCTTGCCCAGTGCCCGCGGCCATCGTCATTCGTTCATCACCGCCTCAGTGAAGCGCAGGCGCCGTCAACGCGCGGTAAAAATTCGCGGAGTACCTGTCATCGCAGTCAAGGTCGAGGCCGCCGCGGCGGCGGCCTCGCCGGACACATGCCTCATCTCGATGGGTCCGCTTCGACGTGGAACCCGCCGACCTGGATGACCTGGCCGCGGGTCGGCTGCCGGCGACCGTCCTTGCGCACGAAGGAAATGGTCAGCCGATCGAGCCGCGTCGGCCAGATGCGCTGCAGCGCGTCGGTAATCGGGAACACCAGGCGCGCTCCGCCGCCCTGGTTCGCAGGCATCGCCATGCTCTGCATGTCGTGCATGCCTGCCCCCTTCATGCCCGCCTGCATCTTCGCCACGCTGATCTCGAAGGGGCCGAACGAGCCGAGCAGGTAGGCCTGGGCAGGTGCCCCCGCGGCACCGGGGTCTGGCAGGTTGACGTAGACGTTGTAGAAGTAGCCGCCCTTATCTCCCAGGCTGGTGAGCCGGACGTCGTCCAGCACCACGCGCACGGGGCCGCCTGCCTGGTTCGACGCCGTGGCGGTGCCCGACTCGAGCATGCCCGAGCGCACGCGGTTGGCGTCTTGCGCGGTGAGCGTCACGTCCACGCTGACCGAGCGCTCGTCCAGCGCCAGCGGTCGCGCCACGCCCAAAGGCACGCTCTGGATCGTGGCCGGACGCACCGGCATGGCACCCACCTGGCTGGATGCGGCGCGCGCGATGTAGCCCGTCGGCGGCAGCGTGGTGGGCATGGTCTGGTTGTCGTAGACGTAGCCCAGCTGGGTGGAGGTCGAGGCGGTCCATGCCCGCGGCATGGTCGCGATGGCACTGCCGTATTGGAAGCTGCCGGACCAGTAGGCGTACTTGGTGGCTGGCTGGGTGCGCCCGCCGCCGGCCTTCAGCCATGCCACCCACAGGCGGTCGATGTTGGCGTGGTGCAGCCAGAAGATCGGGTCCCGCGGCGAGATGCGCACCGAGGACATCGCGCCACCGATCAGGTTGTGCACGTTGTTGTGCGGCAAGGGCTCGATCACCGGCTCGAAGGCATTGGGCTTGCCGCGCTGGAAGTTGACGATGGTGCTGGCGAATGCGTCCAGGGTCAGCCCACTGGCGACGTTCGTTCCTACGCGGTCGCTGCGGTACATGGGCAGGGATGGGTCGAGGAATTCGTCGGGAATCGACGGGCTGTCGTAATAGCTCCAGTACGGCAACACCAGGGTCGGGTCGCCCGAGGCCAGGCGCAGCTGGTTCTCGAAGTTGTAGAGGAAGCCGCGATGCCAGGCCAGGAAGTAGGCCTTGCCGTGCGGGCAGTACTGGCTGTGCACGCTCACCCAGTACGACCACGACGCGGGATCGGCGACGTTGGTGTTCGCCTTCATCGACTTGACCGCGCTGCAGAAGGAGGCGAACGAAGGGCCGGTGCGGAATACGTCCCAGCTGGGCCGGATGTTCAAGGTGACCGAGCGGGCCACCCGCGGCAGGAGCGGGACCAGCGCAAGCGAAACCGAAGACTGCAGGAAGCGCCTTCTGGAAATCATGATGCTCTCCGTGGGATCTGGGATCGTTCGATGCGATCGACGCCACTTCCTTGGTTGGCGAAGCCGGTCGTGAGGACGGATCCATGACGCACATACGAACTTCCATGCCTCGGGCGAGGCAGACGAAAACGGTAGCGCGCACCCTCACCACACACGGCCGTTTTGCCTCGCCCGGGCTCCTGCCTTTGCGGCGTCGGAAGTGAATAGCCGCTGGCGTCAATGGACAGTCAAGATCGCTGCCGAAGCTGCTTGGATTGGCGGATTGCATGGCCGCGTCCGGATGCCCGGCATGTGAAATGGCGAGGTTTTTTTTCCATCCGCGGCACTAACCGCTAACATGCCCCGCTTACCCGGCGCGGAACGGCTAGTGAGACCGCTGCACCGGGCCCGATGTGGAGCAAAGCGTGATCGAAAAATTCTCGACCGGCGTAGAGGGACTCGACCAGCTGACCGATGGCGGTTTCCTCCGCGGTTCGGCCTACATCGTCCAGGGGCCACCGGGTGCCGGCAAGACGATCCTGGCCAACCAGTTCTGCTACGCGCACGTCGCGGGGGGCGGGCGGGCGCTCTACATGACGCTGCTGGCCGAGTCGAGCTCGCGCATGCTCGCCTACGTCAGCCAGATGGGCTTCTTCGAGGGCAGCGCGCTGCCCGATGCAATGCAGTACGTCAGTGGCTACGGCGTGCTCGAGCGCGAGGGCCTGCCCGGGCTGCTCAAGCTGGTGCAGCACGAGCTCAAGCGCCATCGCGCCACCGCGATGGTGCTCGACGGCACCTTCGTGGCGCAGTCGGTGGCCTCGGAGCAGGAGTTCCGCGCCTTCATCCACACCCTGCAGGGCGTGGCCGGCATGGCCGGCGCGGTACTGGTGATGCTCACCCACCAGAATCGCGACGCCAGCTGTCCCGAACACACCATGGTCGATGGCTGGATCGAGCTGAGCGACGAGACGACCGGCTTCCGCGCCTACCGCACCATCCAGGTGAGGAAACACCGCGGCGCGGCGATCCTGCCCGGCAAGCACCGCTTCCGTATCACCGGCAATGGCATCGCCGTCTTTCCCCGCGCCGAAAGCACGATGGACGCGGCGGTCCTGCCCAGCGCCCAGGCGCATCGCTCGTCGATCGGTCACCGCGACATCGACGGCCTGCTGCAGGGCGGTCTACCGGGAGGATCGGCCACGTTGCTGGTGGGGCCGACCGGTTCGGGCAAGACCACGCTGGGCATGCATTTCCTGTCGCTGTCGAGCGCGCAGGAACCCGGACTCATGCTCGGCTTCTACGAAACGCCCGCGCATATACGGATGAAGGCGCGCAGCGTCGGCCTGGACCTGGATACCCCGACCGAGGCCGGCACGCTGGACATCCAGTGGCTGCCGCCGGCGGAAAACATCGTCGACGAGATCATCCGCGACGTCGTCAGCCATGCGAAGGCGCGCAAGGTCAAGCGCGTCTTCATCGACGGTCTGGTGGCCATCCGCGACAGCCTGGTGATCACCAGGCGCATGCCCTACGTGATCAACGCGCTCAGCATGCAGCTGGCCGCGCTCGGCGCCACGGTGTTGTACACCTCCGAGATTCCCGAGCTGCAGCTCGACGAGATCCAGCTGCCCAGCGACGAGTTGTCGGCGATGGTCGACAACGTGCTGCTGCTCAGCACGGGCCGGCGTGCGCACGCGTTCCGTCGCTACCTGTCGGTGATCAAGCTGCGCGACAGCAACTTCGACCCGTGTACGCAGGAGTTCCACATCAACGGCAACGGCATCGCGTTCGGGCCCGATCCACGCGTCGGCCCGGCCGGGGATGCGAGCTGATCATGCTTCGCGTCCTTCTGGTCGAAGATGAACCCGATGTCGCCTTGGTGGCCGCCACCGTGCTGGAAGACGCCGGCTACCACGTAACCGTCGCCTCCGATGGCCACGAGGGCCTGGAGATCGCGCTGCAGGAACAGCCCGAGCTGGTGGTCACCGATTTCATGATGCCGCGGCTGGACGGGCTGGAGATGATCGAGCGCCTGCGCCTGGCAGGCTTCGAGCGGCCGATCATCCTCGCCACCGCGATACCCGAAGACCACCTGCCCCACCACCCGGCCTACGACGCCTACCTGGCCAAACCCTACGGCACGCGCGAGCTGCTGGCGCTGGTGGAGGCGTTCCGCACGCAGCTGGGGTTCTGAGCCGGCGCGCCGGCGGTGGCCACTCGGCGCCGGCTCTCTCCCCATGGGGACGGATCCAACCCAGCATCCCGCGCCTCATGCCTGCCTCAGGTTGCTCGTGCCAGGTCCTGATCGGCTCGCGGTACCGCGCTGGCATGGACTCCCTGCACCGCGCGTCCGGATGGATCGGCGCTGCCGGCGAACGACGGATCCCACGCCAGCGCTGCCGGTGAGGAACACGCGATCGACTTGCCACCGGGAACCGTCGCTGCGCAGGCCTCGCCCGGGAAGCACTTCTCGAACAGTGCACGGTAGAGATAGGCCTCCTTGGTCGCGGGCGTGTTGTGCGGCCAGCGCGCCCCGGCGGCGGCGAACTCGCGGTCGCTCACCGCCTGCGCGGCGTGCGCCTTGAGTCCGTCGATCCAGCCGTAGCCGACGCCGTCGCTGAACTGCTCCTTCTGGCGCCACAGGATCGCCTCCGGCAGCGCGCCGTCGAACGCCTCGCGCAGCACCGCCTTCTCGATGCGCCCACCGCCTGCCATCTTGTGCCTGGCATCGAAACCCATCGCGGCGTCGACGAACTCGAGATCCAGGAACGGCACGCGTGCTTCCACGCCCCACGCCATCATCGCCTTGTTGGCGCGCAGGCAGTCGTAGCTGTGCAGCGCGTCGAGCTTGCGCACGGTTTCCTCGTGGAACGCCTCGGCCGAAGGCGCCTTGTGGAAATAGAGATAGCCGCCGAACAGCTCGTCGGAACCTTCGCCGGAGAGCACCATCTTCACGCCCATTGCCTTGATCCGCCGCGCGAGCAGGAACATCGGCGTGGAAGCGCGCACGGTGGTGACGTCGTAGCTTTCGATGTGGCGGATCACTTCCGGCAACGCATCCAGCCCTTCCCAGAAGGTGTAGACGAAGCCGTGGTGCACGGTACCCAGGGCCTCGGCGGCAAGCTGCGCGGCGGCGAGGTCGGGCGAGCCTTCCAGGCCGATCGCGAAGGAGTGCAGGCGTGGCCACCAGGCTTCGCTTTGTCCGCCGTCCTCGATGCGCTCGCGGGCGAAACGCGCGGCGCAGGCGGCGACCAGCGAGGAATCCAGGCCGCCGGAGAGCAGCACGCCGTAAGGCACGTCGGTCATCAGCTGGCGCTGTACCGCCTGTTCCAGCGCCAAGCGCAAGTCCCCTGGTGCCCTGCCCTGCGTGGCGGCGTAGCCGCGCCACGGACGTTCGTAGTAGCGGCGCAGCTCGCCAGTCGCGCTGTCGTAGACATGGCCGGGCGGGAACGCGGCAACGTCGGCGCATACGCCCGAAAGCGCCTTCATTTCCGAGGCGACGCACAGGCGGCCGGCGGTGTCGTGTCCCCAGTAGAGCGGGCACACGCCGAGCGGATCGCGCGCGATCAGGTAGCGCTGCGCGGCGCCGTCCCACAGCGCGAAGGCGAAGATGCCGTTGAGGCGTGCCACCCAGGCGGCGGGCTCGACACCCGCGCGGTGGAGCGCATTGATCACCTCGCAATCGGAACCGGTGGTGAACTCGTAGCCGCTGCCCAGGCGCAGTTCGCCGTGGTTGTAGATCTCGCCGTTGACGGCCAGCGCCAGCGCGCCGTCGCGCGAACACAGCGGCTGCGCGCCACTGGCCGGATCGACGATGGCCAGGCGCTCGTGCACCAGGATCGCGCCGGTATCGACGAACACGCCGGACCAGTCCGGCCCGCGGTGCCGCTGGCGTTGCGACAGTTCCAGCGCCTGCCGGCGCAACGCTGCCAGGTCGTCGCCGGGCGCCAGGTCGAACATGCCGAAGATTGCGCACATGAGTAGTGTCCTTTGTCGTTTTTCCGTGCCCGAAAACGACGAAGGCCCGCACTGGGCGGGCCTTCGTCGCGTAGTTGTTGCTCGAACGTGCGGCTACGCGCCGGCCCCCTTGTGCAGGCGACGATTATTGTTCGAGCGATTGTCCAGGGCCGGCCGCACGCACGCCGCGCAGGGCGCGGTGGCGAAAACGGAGCGGGTGGTCGGCGTGGACATGGCGCGAGTGGAGCAGGTTTCCCTCAGGCGCGCAAGCGCATGTGCGCCGTTCAGGCTTGGTGCTCGCGGAAGGATTCGCTGACCCAGGCCTTGGCCTCGGCCAGCTGTTCGTTGCGGTAGAGGCGGAATTCGCCGGGGACGGTGAAGCCCATCGTGCGCGCGACCAGCCGCAGCCAGTTGACGTCGGTCACCAGCGCGATGCGTTCCCAGCCGCTCCAGTGGCGGAAGCCGAGTTTGGTGTCGTCCCACATCGCGCCAGGTTCGAAGCCGGTGAACTCGTGCCCCACGTGGTAGAGCAGGCGCAGCTTGCGGTTGAGCGCGAACGCGGCCTCCACGTCCGGCACGAACACGTTCTCGTAGTCGGCCGCAGTTACCTTGCCGCGCGCGGTAAAACCCAGCGCGCCGGCTGGCAGGTCGGTCATCTGCTCGATCATGGAGCTGTCTCCGCTTGGTCGGAGCACCATCGAAGCGCGGCGGGCGCGGCTATGCAAGCTTGGGTGCGTGAAAGCTGCGGTGTTGTCGGGTTGTGCAAAGGGGCTGGTGAGGAGCGGTAGGGCCGGAGTGGCGCTTCGCCCGAACCCTCACCCGTCTGTTGGCACCCTCTCCCGGAGGAAGAGGTTCGGACGGGTGGTTCGGGGCACACGCTTCGACTCCGGCGCGATGCGCCCACGCTCGGCCGAGCGGATGGCCTGCGCGAATCGGGCTTGGGCCCTCCTCGGGAGATCGGGCTCGCACGAGCGAGTTGGCGCCGGTCAGGCCGGTTCGAGGTGGCGCAGCAGCAGGCGCACGGTTTCGCGGCCCTGCCATTCGTTGATGGTCAGCTCGAACACCGCGCGCAGACGCGGTGGTGGCGCGGCGGCACGCACGTTGAACATCACTGCCTCGAACACGCCGCCGTCGCGCGGATCGCGCAGGCTCAGGCGCCAGTGGCGCTCGCCCATCACCCGCCACTGCGTGCAATCGAACAGGTTGTCGAACAGCGGCTCGGGGAAGCCCTGGCCCCAGGGTCCGCCATCGCGCAGTTGGCGGGCAAGGTCCAGAGTGAGGGTGCCGGGTGGAAGCTCGCCGTCGGTGTAGAGCACGGCCTGCAGGCGCTCCTCGTCCAGCCATTCGCGCGCGATGGCGTCGAAGGCGGCGGCGAAGCGCGGGTAGTCGCGCGCTTTCAGGCTCAGGCCGGCAGCCATGGCGTGGCCGCCGAACCGCTCGATCAGGCCGGGCATGCGTGCGTCGATGGCGGCCAGCGCGTCGCGCACGTGGAAGCCGGCGATGGAGCGGGCCGAGCCGCGCAGTTCGTCCGGCCGGTCTTCGTCGGCCGGGGCGAAGGCGATCACCGGGCGATGCAGGCGTTCCTTGAGCCGGGACGCGACCAGGCCGACCACGCCGGCATGCCAGGAAGGCTCGTACAGGGTGACGCCGGTGCGCTCGCCCACGCCCTCCAGGCCGATCGCGCCGATCATCGCTTCTGCTTCGGCCACCATGGCGTCCTGCAGGTCGCGGCGTTCCTGGTTGATGGCGCTCAGCCGTTCGGCGAGCTGGCGCGCCTGTGCCGGGTCATCGGCCAGCAGGCATTCGACGCCCAGGCGCATGTCCTCCAGCCGGCCGGCGGCATTGAGGCGCGGGCCGACCGCGTAGCCAAGGTCGCTTGCGCACACGCTCGCCAGGCTGCGCTTGCCGGCTTCCACCAGCGCGGTGATACCCACGCAGGCATGCCCGCTGCGGATGCGTTTGAGGCCTGCTTCGACCAGCACGCGGTTGTTGAAGTCCAGCGGTACCAGATCAGCCACGGTGCCGAGCGCGACCAGGTCGAGCAGGCTGGAAAGGTCGGGGCGGTCGCTCTTGTGAAGAGTGCGGCCATGGATCGCCGCTTTTTGATCTTGGCGATCAGGAAGATCGCACGGATAGAGCCGCGCACGCACCGCCAGCAGCAGGTAGAACATCACGCCCACGCCGGCCAGCGCGCGGCTGGGGAAGGCCTGGTTCATGTGTGCGTCGGCGACGCATTGTGCGCACGCGGGCTCGCCATGCCCGCAGGCGCGCACCTCCAGTACGTTCGGATTGACCAGCGCATCGGCTGCGGGAAGCTGTTCACCGGGCAGGTGGTGGTCGGTGACGATCACGCGGATGCCGCGTGCCTTGGCCGCGGCCACGCCGGCGACGCTGGCCACGCCGTTGTCGACGGTGACGATCAGCTGCGGTGCCGGCTCGAGCGAGTCGACCAGGGCGGGACTGAGCCCGTAGCCGTGCACGAAACGGTTGGGGATCGTGTAGCCGACGCGCCGTGCACCGAGCAGGCGCAGCCCGCGCACGGCGACGGCCGTGCCAGTGGCGCCATCGCAGTCGTAGTCGCCCGCGATGACGATCGACCAGTCACCGGCGATCGCTTCGATCAGCAGCTCGACCGCGCGGTCGAGCCCACCCAGCGCTCGCGGTGCAAGCAGGTGGCGCAACCGATGTTCGGCCTGCGCCGGGTGCAGCACGCCACGTGCGGCGTAGACCTGGCGAAGCACCGGGTGCACGGCCTCGGCCCAGCCTTCGGGCGTGCCCAGCGGCACCCGGCGACGCAACGTCGGGGTCTTCATGCGCGCCTGCCGCGCCAGAAGCGCCACCGATGCCAGGGGTGCAGCGCCCAGCGTTCGCCGCTGGCGAACGTCAGGCGCAGCGGGTGTCGGCGAGCGAAGCTGTCGATCAGCGGCGACCAGGCACGGGCGATCGCCTCGGCCGGCAGGTCCTGCAGGTCGAGCAGCCAGCCGGACGGCAGGTCGCCCGGCCGTCCTTCCGGTTCGTCTGACCGTGCGCGGTGTCCGATACCGGCTCGTGCCGCCAGCGCACGCAGCAGCGGATCGTCGCTCAGCACGCCTTGCAACCCGGTGCGCACTTGCACGGGCAGCACGCCCGCCCCCCATAGCCACAGGCTGTTGACCGGCGGCTTGCCGGCGGCACGGCGCTGTGCGTTCAACGTATGCTGGTGCAGTGCCACCTGAAGTTCGTTCTGCAGGATGCGCCAATGGCGCCCTTCCGGCCCCGGCGGCAAGTGCTGCAGCAGGTCCTCGCCCAGCGCCTGCTCCGGCGCGGGAAAATCCGGCACCACCGCGCCAGGCGGCAGGCGCAGGTGCCAGCGGTCGGGCGTGGTCAGCGCCAGCTGCATGCCCTGCTCTTCCAGCAATGGCACGAGCGGTTCGGCGAGCGCCTCCGCCTCGGCCTGTGACAACCCCATCCGTCCGCAAGCAAGCAGGCGCGCGCCGCTCATGTCCGGCTCGACCCAGGCCGGGTCGGCGCACAACCACAGCGCGTCGCCCGCATCACCTGCGGCCAGCTCGCGGGTGAGTGCGCCGGCAGGCAGCGGTTGCGGAGCGTCGAACCAGGCGGTGAGTCCGGCCAGGTAGCCACGCGGGCCATCGTCCAGCCGGTCCGCACGGGCCAGCAGGCGGCGCAGCGGATGCGCGGGCTCGAAGCGCGCGAGCGCGGGCAGCCACAGTTCCGCGCTCATGCGTTGGCCGCCTCCAGTTGCTCGTAGAGTTCCAGCCACTCGGCCTCGAGCGTTTCCTTCTCGCGGCGCAGGTCAGCCTGGCGCTGGCCGAGTTTCATCAGCTCGGCGGTGGGACCGTTGTAGGTCGCCGGATCGGCCAGCTTCGCCTCGATCGAGGCCAGGTCCGCGTCAATCGCCGCGACGCGCGCTTCGATCTTCCTCACGCGGCTCTTGGCCGCCTTGTCCTGCTCGCGCTGGGCGGCCGCGGCGCGGCGGCGGTCCGCGGCCGAGGCGACCGGTGCGGCCGGTTCGCCGGCCTTCTTTACGGCCGAACCGCGCGAGCGCAGCCAGCGCGCGTAGTCGTCCAGGTCGCCGTCGAACGGCTCGACCGCCGCGTCGGCCACGCGCCAGAAGCTGTCGCAGACCAGGCCGAGCAAGTGGCGATCGTGGGACACCAGCACCAGCGCGCCATCGAAATCGGCCAGCGCGTCGGCCAGGGCCTCGCGCATGTCCAGGTCGAGATGGTTGGTCGGCTCATCCAGCAACAGCAGGTTGGGCTTGTCCCAGGCGATCAGTGCCAGCGCAAGGCGCGCCCGCTCGCCGCCGGAGAAGCCGTCGACCGGTTCGAAGGCGCGGTCGCCGGCAAAGTTCCAGCCGCCGAGGAAGTCACGCAGGACCTGCGCGGCCACGCCAGGGGCCTTGTCCTGCAGGTGGTCGAAGGGACTGGCGCCTTCGCGCAGGCTTTCGACCGTGTGCTGGGCGAAGTAGCCGATCTTCAGGTCCTTGTGCGCCTTGCGCTCGCCGGCCAGGGGCGGCAGTTCGCCGACCAGGGTCTTGACCAGGGTGGACTTGCCGGCGCCGTTGGGACCGAGCAGGCCAATGCGTTCGCCGGCTTCGAGGCGGAAGCGGACGTCCCTGAGGACGACCGCTTCGTGGCGACAACCCTCGCCCGCCAGGGCGGCGTTCGCCCCCTCTCCCCCTCGGGGAAGGTATTGGGGTGACGGGTCAAGGCTTGCCTCGAGCTCCATCGAAGCCTGCTCTGATCCAACATCCTCGCCAGCCCCGCCCTTCACCCCAGCCCTCTCCGGGTAGCCCGCGGCCACCTCTTCCAACTGCAGCATCGAATCGGGCAGACGCTCCGGCACGGCAAACTGGAACCGGAACGGCCGTTCCGCACGCACCGCCTCGGTACCGGCCAGCTTCTCCAGCCGCTTCATGCGCGACTGCGCCTGCTTGGCCTTGCTGGCCTTGGCCTTGAAGCGGTCGACGAAAGACTGCAGGTGCGCGCGCTCGGCCTGCTCGCGGTCGTGCGCGATCTGCTGCTGGCGCAGTTGCTCGGCGCGCAGGCGCTCGAAGGCGCTGTAGTTGCCGGTGTACAGCCTTGCCCCGCCTTCGTGCAGGTGCAGCGTGTGCGAGGTGACCGCGTCGAGGAACTCGCGGTCGTGCGAAATCACCAGCAAGGTGCCCTGGTAGCGGCGCAGCCACTCTTCCAGCCACAGCACCGCGTCGAGGTCGAGGTGGTTGGTCGGCTCGTCCAGCAGCAACAGATCGGACGGAGCCATCAGCGCGCGGGCCAGGTTCAGGCGCACGCGCCAGCCGCCGGAGAACTCCTTCACCGCGCGCTCGTGGGTTTCCGGCGCGAAGCCGAGGCCGTGCAGCAGGCGGCCGGCGCGGGCGCGGGCGTCGTAGCCGTGCAGTTCCTCGATGCGGTGGTGGGCCCGGGCCATCGCTTCGGCGTCGCCGCGCGCCTGGGCGTCGGCCTCTTCGCGCAATGCGGCAGCGACCTCTGCATCGCCGCCGAGCACGTAGTCCAGCGCGGCGTCGGGCAGCGCAGGCGTCTCCTGTGCCACCGAGGCCAGGCGCATCCTCGCCGGCATATCCAGTTCACCGGCGTCGGACTCCAGCCGGCCCTGCAGCGCGGCGAACAGGCTGGACTTGCCGCAGCCATTGCGGCCGATCACGCCCAGCCGCCAGCCGCTCTGGATGGTCAGATCGATATCGGACAGCAGCAGGCGGCTGCCCCGGCGCAGGGCGAAATGGCGGAACGAGATCATCGGGAGAACATGTGCGGGGCGACCCGACATGATAGCCGGGCTGGAATGCCTAGCCCATCGCAGAGGCCACGGAACGCCGTGGCGCCCCCGCTGCACATCTGCTACAACGGCGCCGCACAGGACCTTTGCGGAGAGGGGAATCATGGTCAAGTTCACTGGCGGTCTGGCGATGCTCGCCGCGATCGCGTTCGGCGCACCGATGGCCGCGCACGCGGGCGACAGCCTGCTGATCCACCGCGTGCAGCAGGAACAGGGCATGAACCTGCCCACCCGCGGCATGACCATGGCCCAGGTCGAGAAGCGCTTCGGCGCGCCGCAGCGCAAGCTGCAACCGCGCGGCGGCGACACGCGCAAGCACCCGGTGATCAACCGCTGGGACTACAGCACCTTCATCGTCTACTTCGAGCACGACCACGTGATCCATTCGGTGCTCAACACGCCGGCGGGCAACAACCACAATCCCGCGACGACGCAGTAACCGGTCGCCCGACAAGGCAGAATCGATTCCCGCGAACGCGGGAATCTCTTTTTTTGGCCTCACCACGTTCGCTCCCCCGCTCATCTACACTTCGCCGTTTCCAACCGACGCGAGTGCCGCGATGACCTCTTCCCCCGACCTGCGCCTGCCAGCCGAATGGGAACCGCAGGACGCGGTGCTGATTGCCTGGCCACATGAGGGTACCGACTGGGCCGCGCGCCTGGCCGAAGTGGAAACCACCTACACCGCGCTGGCCGCCGCCGTCGTGCGCTTCCAGCCGCTGGTCGTGATCGTCGCCGACGAAGGCGTGCGCACCGATGCCGAGCGCGCGCTGCGCGGTGCCGGCATGAGCCTCGATCGCGTCCGCTTCGTCGAACTCCCGTACGACGACACCTGGCTGCGCGATTCGGGCCCGATCACGCTGGTCTCGGCCGAGGGATTCCAGCTCACCGATTTCCGCTTCACCGGTTGGGGCGGCAAGTTCGGCGCCGAGCAGGACGATGCACTGGTCGCAGGCCTGGTCGCCGCCGGCGTGTTCGGCCCGGCGGCGCACGAGCGCGTGGACTGGGCGCTGGAAGGCGGCGGTATCGAAAGCGATGGCGGCACCACCGTGCTGACCACCTGGCGTTGCCTGCACCAGCGGCATCCGGAGCAGTCGCGCGAGGCGATGGACGCGATCCTGCGCGAGAGCCTGCATGCCCGGCGCGTGCTGTGGCTGGACCACGGCTACCTCGAGGGCGACGACACCGACGCGCATATCGATACCCTCGCCCGCTTCGCGCCGGGCGAGCGCATCGTGTTCCAGGCTTGCGACGATCCCAGCGATCCGCACCATGCGGAGCTGGCCCGCATGGCTGCCGAACTGACCGTCCTGCGCACGCCCGATGGCAAGCCCTATCGCCTCTCGCCGCTGCCCTGGGCACAACCGGTCATGGACGAAGGGCGCCGGCTGGCAGCCTCATACGCCAATTACCTGGTGGTCAACGGCGCCGTGCTCGTGCCCGCTTATGGCGACGCGGCGGACGACGAGGCCGCACGCATCATCGGCGTCGCCTATCCCGGCCGCGAGGTCGTGCAGGTGCCCTGCCGCCCGCTGATCTGGCAGAACGGCAGCCTGCATTGCATCACCATGCAGTTGCCGGCCGGCCTGCTGGGCTGAACCCGCATCGCCCGCGAACACTTTGGCGACAACCGCACTGCCGCGCTCCGCTAGACTGGCTGTCTCGACGGAACACACGCAAGAGACAGGCATGACTGGCACGACACTCAAGGTGGCACTGCTGCAGGAAACCCACCGCGGCAGCCGCGACGCCAACCTCGATGCAATCGAAACGGGCCTGCGCGAAGCCGCGGCGGCCGGCGCGCAGCTGGTGCTGCTGCAGGAGCTGCACAACGGTCCGTACTTCTGCCAGCGCGAATGCGTGGACGAGTTCGAACTGGCCGAATCCATTCCCGGGCCGGGTACCGGCCGCATCGGCAAGCTCGCGGCGGAGCTGAAGCTCGTGGTCGTCGCCTCGATCTTCGAGAAGCGCGCCGCCGGCCTGTACCACAATACCGCGGTGGTGTTCGACCGCTCCGCGGCGATCGCCGGCAAGTACCGCAAGATGCACATCCCGGACGACCCGGCGTTCTACGAGAAGTTCTATTTCACTCCGGGCGACATGGGCTTCGAGCCGATCGACACCTCGGTCGGCCGCCTCGGCGTGCTGGTGTGCTGGGACCAGTGGTATCCGGAAGCCGCACGGCTGATGGCGCTGGCGGGCGCGCAACTGCTGCTCTACCCCACGGCGATCGGCTGGGATCCGAACGACGATCAGGCCGAGAAGGACCGCCAGCGCGAGGCCTGGGTGACCGTGCAGCGCGGGCACGCCGTGGCCAATGGCCTGCCGTTGCTGGCCTGCAACCGTACCGGCTACGAGGCCGACCCGTCCGGCGTCGGCGCCGGCATCCAGTTCTGGGGCACCAGTTTCGTCGCCGGGCCACAGGGCGAATTTCTCGCCAAGGCCGGCACCGAGGGGCGCCAGTTGCTGGTGGTCGAGGTCGACCTCGATCGCAGCGAGCACGTGCGGCGGATCTGGCCGTTCCTGCGCGACCGGAGGATCGACGCCTACGGCGACCTGCTCAAGCGCTATCGCGATTGAGCCCAGGCGGAACGCCCGCATCTTGAGGCGGACCACCTTCGCACCTCCCAGCCACCGGTACCCGCATGAGCTCTCCCCAGATTGACGTCGCCCTGCCCGGCGCCCTGCTCGACCAGCCCCTGGAGCGCGTCAGCCGCGATGGGGTGGAGTACGTGGTGCTCGGGACGGCGCACGTCTCGCGTGCCAGCGTGGCGGCGGTCGAGGCGCTGGTGGCCAACGAGGCGTTCGACGCAATCGCGGTGGAGTTGTGCCCGAGCCGCGCCGAAGGCATGCGCAACCCCGATGCCTTCAAGCAGATGGACCTGTTCCAGGTGATCCGCCAGGGCAAGGTCGGCATGGTGGCAGCCAGCCTGGTGCTTTCCTCATTCCAGCAGCGGCTGGCCGCGCAGTACGGCATCCAGCCCGGCGCCGAGATGAAGGCAGCGATGGACGGCGCCGAACGCGCCAACCTGCCGGTTTGGCTGATCGATCGCGAGGTCGGTACCACGCTCAAGCGCGCCTGGCGCAGCGTCGGCACGTGGGCGCGCTTCGGCCTGCTCGGCGGCCTGATCGCCAGCGTGTTCGAGCGCGAGCAGGTCGACGAGAAAGAGATCGAAAAGCTCAAGGAAGGCGACCTGCTGGAAAGCGCCTTCGGCGAGTTCGCGCAGACTTCCGCCCCGCTCTACGATAGCCTGATCGGCGAGCGCGACGAATACATGGCCGCCCGCCTGCGCGAGTTGGCACAGGGCGCGCCAGCGGTGCGCCGGGTGCTGGTGGTGATCGGCGCGGGGCACCTCAAGGGCCTGTGCGCACACCTGCGCCAGCAGCAGGAGCCGCCGGCCCGGCGCATCGCCGAACTGGCGCAGCTGCCGCCGAAGGCGCGCTGGCCGAAGTGGCTGGCGCTGGGGCTGGTGCTGCTGGTGTTCGCCGCGATCGCCTATGCATTCCACCGCAACCCCACGCTCGGTGCACTGGCGCTGCGCAACTGGGTGCTGTTCACCGGCGGCTGCGCCGCGCTGGGCGCACTGGCGGCAGGCGGGCATCCGCTGAGCATCCTGGCGGCGTTCGTCGCCGCGCCGATCAAGCCGTTCCGGCCGGGCATACCGGCCGGCGGCATCAGCGCGATGGCCGAAGCCTGGATCCGCCGCCCGCGCGTGGCCGACTTCGAGACGCTGCGCGACGACATCGGCGACTGGAAGGGCTGGTGGAAGAACCGCGTCGCGCGCACCCTGCTCAACTTCATCCTGGTCAGCGCCGGCACCGTGATCGGCGAGTACGCCGCCGGCATCCAGATCTTCAAGAGCCTGTTCTGACCTTCCGTTGCCGGCGCGTGCCGCGCGCCGTCCAGGCGCCTGATTTCCATCAGGGCAGTGCGTCAAGTTGTCCGTCGCGTGAAGCAGACACTATACTTCCGCGACTTTGCACCCCTGACCACAAGCGTGGGAACGATCTAGATGACTCGACTGCAACTGCTCGGCCTGACCGTGGCCGCAGCCCTACTCGCCGCCGGCAACGCGCATGCGGCAGGCGACAAGGCCAACGGCCGCAAGCTGGTCTACACCTGCAACGGTTGCCACGGTATCGACGGCTATACCAATGCCTACCCGGACTATCCCGTGCCCCGGATCGCCGGGCAGAACGAGCAGTACATCATTAACGCCCTGCACGGCTACAAGAGCGGCGACCGCACGCATCCGACGATGATGGCGCAGGCGCAGAGCCTGTCCGACCAGGACATCGAAGACATCGCTGCCTACCTCTCCAGCCTCGCCAAGTAAGTTTCGAAGGAATCCCGCATGAAGCGTGCGCTTAACCTGCTCATCTTCGGCGCCGTACTGGCGTTGTCCTCCACCGCGCTGCTGGCCGAAGGCAACATCGACAACGGCAAGACCAAGGCTGCGGCCTGCTTCGCATGCCATGGCGCCGACGGCAACGCGGTCGATCCGCAGTACCCGCGCCTGGCCGGCCAGTACAACCTGTACCTGCAGCAGGCGCTGCACGAATACAAGGACGGCCGCCGCAACAATCCGATCATGAAGGGCTTCGTCGCCACCCTGTCCGACCAGGACATCGAGGACGTCGCCGCCTACTTCTCCAGCCTGCCGAGCAAGTTGCACACGCTGGATGGGCATATCCAGGGCGACAAGTAAGGCCCTGCTCGTATCGAATAAAGCAAAAGGCCCGCCTCGGCGGGCCTTTTTCGTTTGCCCCTCTCCCTCCGCGGAGAGGGTTGGGTGATGGGCCAAGGCTGGCGGGGAAGGCTCTCCGGGCCAGGCTTTTGGTGCCACAGAGTCGCGGGCCCCGCCCCTCACAGGGGAGATGGCGCAAGCCTCATCTCATCGCCGAACTGCCGGCCTTTTCCTTGTAGTAAGGATTCCGCCCGCCGCTGTGGTCGGTCGCATCGCGCACTGCGGTGATTTCGGGCACACGTTCGCGCAGGGTCTTCTCCACGCCGTTCTTCAGCGTCACGTCCACCATGCTGCAGCCGTGGCAGCCACCACCGAACTGCAGCAGGACCGCGCCGTCCGAGGAGACCTCGAGCAGGCTCACCCGGCCGCCGTGCGAGGCGATCCGTGGGTTGATCTCCGCCTCCAGCACGTAGCGCACCCGCTCGATCAGGCCCGCGTCTGCCCCGGGGATCTCGCCCTTGATCCGCGGCGCGCGGATATTGAGCTGTCCGCCGGTCGGGTTGGGTTCGTAGTCGATGCTGGCACCCTCCAGCCAGCGTGCGCCTGTACCTTCCAGGTAGAAGTTGAAGCCTTCGCACTCGATCAGCCATTCATTGCCGGCCAGGTCGCGCGGCTCGCAGAACTCCAGCTCGCAGTTGGCGGCCGGCGTGCCCGGCGCGGTCACGCGCAGCAGGATGCCCAGTTCATCGCCCTGCTGGGCGAGCAGGCGGCGGAAATGCTGCTGTGCGCGGTCGGAAATATCGATCATCGAACGGATTCTCCAGCGCCGGTGGGGACGGCCGGCGGAAACAGCACCATTTTAGTCCTGTTTTGCATGAATGTCCGGCTTTGACTTTTGCGCCCGCAACTTTGAGGCTTCGCGTTTTCCATGGCCGGAGCACGCAATGAATCGAAACGATCTCTCGACCCAGCATTGCCAGCCCCGCAAGGGCAAGGAACATGCACTGGGAGAAACCCAGGTGCGGGAACTGCTGGCGCTACTCCCCGGCTGGGAGTCCAGCGCCGATGGCAAGTCGATCGTGAAGGACTTCCACTTCGAGGACTTCCATCGCACCCTCGGCTTCATCAACGCCGTCGGCTTCATGGCCAACCGCGAAGATCACCATCCCGACCTGCAAGCCGGCTACGGGCATTGCCAGGTGCTGTGGTCCACCCACGACGTGGGCGGCCTGTCGCTGAACGACTTTATTTGCGCGGCCCGGGTCGAGGCGCTGCTGGCCTGAGCCACCGATTGCTTTTTCCCTTGTCGCCAAGCGCATCGAGGAAGTTCTTCAAGTCGTCCGGCAGCGGCGCGGAGAAGCTGTAAGCACGCCCTTCCAACTCGAACCCCATGTGCGCCGCGTGCAGGAACAGCCGCTGCAGCCCCTTGTCCTTGAAGCGTTTGTTGGCTTCGCGGTCGCCGTATTTGGTGTCGCCGGCCAGCGGGTGGCCGACATGGGCGGCATGCACGCGGATCTGGTGGGTGCGGCCCGTCCCCAGCGTCGCCTGCATCAGGCGGGCGCCGGTGTACTGTTCCATTTCGCGGAAAAACGTGAGTGATGGCTTGCCGTTATCGGATACTTTTACCATTCGTTCTCCGCCCTGGAGCACGAACTTCTGTAGCGGCGCATTGACGTCGAAACGCGCCTTCGGCGGGTGGCCGACCATCAGGCAGAGGTACTGCTTGGTCACCTCGCCGGCCCGGATCGCCGCCTGCAGCCCGGTCAGCCCGGCCCGGGTCTTGGCGAACACCAGCACCCCGCTCGTATCGCGGTCCAGACGGTGCACCAGTTCCAGGTGCTGTTCCGGTCGGGCGGCGCGCAGCAGCTCGATGGCTCCATGGCTGATGCCCGAGCCGCCGTGGCTGGCGATACCGGACGGCTTGTCGATGGCCAGGAAGTGCTTGTCCTCGAAAATCACCGCCTCGGCGACCCGGGCCACCATTTCGGGAGCGGGCCCGCGATCGGGCGCCCGCTCGGCTGTACGCACCGGCGGAATGCGCAGCGTATCGCCCGCACTGAGACGGGTGTCCGGCTTGGCCCGTTTGCCGTTCACGCGCACCTGCCCGGTGCGCAACAGCCGGTAGATCATGCTCTTGGGCACGCCCTTGAGCAGGGTCGCCAGGGCATTGTCGATCCGCTGGCCGTCGCGCTCGGGGCCGATATCGACTTGACGCACACCTTGAGGTGCGTCATGGGAAGTTGCCGTCTGCATTGAAAAAAACCTGGGGTAATAGGATACTCGGCAGGCGCTTTATGTCCCCCCATCGAGTTCGATTGTGGCGGGGACGCCCGTCCGCGACGTCGGCGAGGATTGCGCCGGTGGCCACCCCGGCAGCCGGCCGTAAACTCCCTTCTCATCGTAACGGTTCGGGATGCCGTTGTCCGCCGCCAGGGGGTGGCGACACGGCAAGGGCGCGTGCCACGAATCACCCCGGTGTCGGATGATGCCGGTTTTATTTGCCGCCACCCGCAGCGGCGCGATCCCGGCAGGCAGCCTGAGTTAGGCGCCACCGTGGCACGCGACGCGCGGCCAGGCCGAAGGAAAAACTACAATGAAGCGCATGTTGATCAACGCAACTCAGCGTGAAGAGTTGCGCGTGGCCATCGTCGATGGCCAGACGCTGTACGACCTCGATATCGAGATCCCCTCCCGCGAACAGAAAAAAGCCAACATCTACAAGGGCCGCATCACCCGCGTCGAGCAATCGCTCGAAGCCTGTTTCGTGGACTACGGCGCCGAGCGCCACGGTTTCCTTCCGCTGAAGGAGATCGCCGACCAGTACTTCACGCCCGGCCTCAATCCCAACAAGTCCAGCATCCGCGAGCTGCTCAAGGAAGGCCAGGAGCTGGTCGTCCAGGTCGAGAAGGAGGAGCGCGGCAACAAGGGCGCCGCGCTGACCACCTTCATCAGCCTGGCCGGCCGCTACATGGTGCTGATGCCGAACAACCCGAAGGCCGGCGGCGTCTCGCGCCGGATCGAGGGCGAGGACCGCCAGGCGCTGAAGGAAGCGCTCGATCACCTTACGGTACCCGACGACGTCGGCCTGATCGTGCGTACCGCCGGCATGGGCCGCGACGCCGAAGAGCTGCAGTGGGACCTGGACTATCTTCTGACCCTGTGGCGCTCGATCTCCGAGGCGGCGGCCAAGCAGAGGGCGCCGTTCCTGATCTACCAAGAGTCCAAGCTGTTCATCCGCGCCCTGCGGGACTACCTGCGTGGCGACATCGGCGAGATCCTGATCGACGAGGAGTCGCTCTACAACGACGCGCGCGAGTTCATGCAGCAGGTCATGCCGACCTCCCTGCGCAAGCTCAAGCTGTACAAGGACGACACCCCGCTCTTTTCGCGCTATCAGATCGAGACGCAGATCGAGAGCGCGTTCGACCGCCAGGTGCGCCTGCCGTCGGGCGGCTCGATCGTCATCGACCAGACTGAAGCGCTGACCGCGATCGACATCAACTCATCCAAGGCCACCAAGGGCTCGGACATCGAGGATACGGCGTTCAACACCAACTGCGAGGCGGCGGTCGAGATCGCCCGCCAGTTGCGCATCCGCGACGCCGGCGGCCTGATCGTCATCGACTTCATCGACATGGACAGCCCGCGCCATCAGCGCGAGGTCGAGGAAAAGCTCAAGGATGCGCTCAAGCTCGACCGGGCCCGCGTGCAGGTCGGCCGCATCAGTCGCTTCGGCCTGCTGGAGATGTCGCGCCAGCGCCTGCGCCCGAGCCTGGGCGAAGCGACCCAGATCGTTTGCCCGCGCTGCGAGGGCCACGGCCACATCCGCGGCATCGAATCGCTTGCGCTCTCGACCCTGCGCCTGATCGAAGAGCACGCCATGAAGGACAACACCGGCCAGGTGCTGGTGCAGGCCCCGCCGGCGGTGGCCAACTTCATGCTCAACGAGAAGCGCGCCAGCGTGGTCGAGATCGAGCTGCGCAACAAGGTGCACGTGGTCATCGTCGCCGACGACAAGCTCGAAACGCCGCACATCGAGATCCAGCGCATCCGCGAAGTGGATATGGGCGAGCACAGCAAGCCCAGCTACGAGCGCCTGACCGCGGTCGAGGCCGCGCCGGTGCCGAAGATGGGCCAGACCCTGGGCAGCTCCGAGCAGCCGGCCGTCAGCGGCATCGTGCCCGCCACGCCGGCTCCGGTCCGCGAGGAAGCGCCGGCCCCGGCGGCTGCTGCACCCGCCGCACCGCGCCCGCGCCCGGCAAGCGCGCCCGCGCCACAGGGTGGCGTGATCGCACGTTTGCTTGGCTGGTTCCGTGGCACCGGCGAACCGGCCGCCACAGCGCCTGCCGAACGCAAGCAGCCGGCACAGCCGGCCGGCCGCCAGGGGCGCCGCGACGAGCGTGGCCGCCCGCAGCAGCAAGGCCAGAACGCCCAGCGCACGGCCCGCCGCGAGCAGGGACCATCGCAGCAGCCGAAGGGTGCCTCGGGCAAGAACAACAACCCGCGCCAGCGGGGCAACGAGGCCGGTTCGCGCCAATCCCAACCCCAGCCGCAGCAGGCCAAGGAGCAGCAACCACGCCAGCCCAAGCCCGCGCCGTCGGCTCCCAGCGAGAGCCCGGAGCAGCGCAAGCAGGCGCCCAGGCCGGAACGTGCGCCGCGTCCACCCCAGGAGGAACAGCCTGCCGTAGTGCAGGCTGCCGAACCGGCCAAGGACCTCGAGACACTGGCCGCCATCCAGGCCGAAACCGGCGCGCCCCCAGCGGAGGCCAAGTCCGAAGCCGAAGGCGGCCAGCCCCGTCGTCGCCGTGGCCGCCGCGGTGGCCGTCGCCGTCGTCGCCACGAGGATGGCACGCCGGTCGAAGGCACCGCTTCCGACCAGATCGACGAACTCGACGACGAGGATCGCGAGGGCGCCGAGTCCGATGCCGCGTCGGACAAGGCTGCACCCAGCGCGCCTGTCCCCCCGGCGGCCGTGGCCGTCACGGCAGTTGCACCCTCGAAGGAAGGACAGCTACAGGCCCATTCGACCGACGCGCTGGTCGAGGCCACGCCTGGCGCGTCCGACCTGCCGGAAGCAGTGACCCCCGCTCCGGTGGCAACCGCGTTCAATCTTCCGCCGTTGCCGCCGATTCCCGCAGCCACCGAGGCCGGCCAGGGATCTGCCGCGCCAGCGCCCGCCGCTGCGGAAAATCTGGAACTGACCATCGAGAGGTCCCCGGCTTCGACTCCCACGCCGGCGCCGGTCGATGGATCGCCCGCACCGATCACCACCGCCGACGCCCAGGTTCGATCGGAGGCATCTGCCCCTGCGGACGCGGAGTCGGAACATCCGGCACCGATCGCAGCGCCACTGCCCATGCCCAAGCAGGGCGACCTGCTCACTCAGTCGGCGACCCTGCCCGCTGCCGCCCCGTCCACGGCAGCGGAGCCTGCGCCGCCGAGCGACGAGCATCCACCCAAGGATGCGGCACAAGGCTGACACCAGCCTTCCATGAGCAAAAAAGCCGGACATATGTCCGGCTTTTTTTGTGTTCAGGCAGCGCCGGATTTTGGAACAGAACGCTGGCTGACACACACGACACATCGCTGACTTTCGCGGAAAGAAGCCCGTGCTTACTTACGCAGCTGCAAAAGCTGGTCGCTCCGGCATGGGCCAGGAATGACCGCGCAAAAAGACCTTGGGCGCGACCACCGCCGCGCCCAAGGTTCGTCTTGCAATGGATCATCGCGAGCCGGCAAAGCCGACTCGCTACCGCATTAGCGCGAGAGCGAGACGATCATCCGACCTGGTTGGGTGCGTCGAGCAGCCCATGCACGGTCATCAGGTGAGCCAGGCCGATCACATGCTCCACCTGCAGCTTCTCCATCAGGCGCTGCTTGTAGGTGGAGACCGTCTTGGGACTCAGGCTGAGCTGGTCGCCGATCACCGTCAGCGGCTTGCCGCGGACCAGCATCATGGCCACTTCCAGTTCGCGGCTGGAAAGCGCGTCGAAGGGCGACCCGCTGTTGCCGTCGAGCGTGGCCAGGGCCAACTGCTGCGCGACCGCCGGCGCCAGGTAGCGACGCCCACTGGCCACCTGGCGCACCGCCACCAGCAACTCGTCCGCCGAACAGCCCTTGGTGAGGTAACCCAGTGCGCCCGCGTCGAGCAGCCGCTTGGGAAAGCGCGCGTCGTCGACCACGGTGATGATGATGATGTGCGTGTTGAGCTTGGCGCGGATCACCCGCTCGGTCAGCTCGATGCCGCTCATCCCCGGCATGTGCACATCGACCAGCGCCACGTCAGGCGCCAAGGTGCGGATCAGCCGCAATCCCTCTTCCGCCGTCCCTGCTTCTCCCTTGATGCGTACGTCCGGCTGCTGTTGCAGGATCATGCGGAAGCCGGTGCGTACAAGTTCGTGATCGTCCACGAGCACGATGTTGATCACTGCAAGCCCTCCTTGGGAATAGTGAAGGAAAAGTAGGTGGGCGCTCTGCGCAATGCAAGCACTGCACGCGTCTGAAACAAAAAAACCCGCCATAGGGCGGGTTTCTCCGGAAGGGGTGGAAACGCGTCCGCTTCGATATTGGTGCCAAGGGGGGCAGCGAAAAGCCGTCTACTTCGCGGGCTGCTGGCCCTCACGGTGCAGGCTACCCCCAGATATACCCCCGACGCCGAGTTGCCCACTGCCTGAACCTCTGACGCATTTTATTCGGCATCGCTTGGCACGCTGGGCGCTGGCACTTCAGCTGGCAGATCGAGGCTGGGAGGACCTTCGAACTTCGGCATGTCTGCCTGAAACCCTATGGTGGCGCGCATGCGTATCAGCGCCCTGTCAGAGTGATACACGAGCACTTGTGCGTCATGCCACAAGGAGTCGCGAACTTCTGGATCCTGCGAGAAAGCGGAAGCCATGTGCCGGCCTCGTATCCTAGCCAACATACCGAACACCCGATCTGTTGTGGCTGGCGGCGGTGGTGGCGGTGGCAAGACTGTTATGGACGATTCAATGGACGCGGCAATTTTCCTGCTAAGCCCGATGCTGGCCAGGACATTGACTGCCAACTCTCGAGATATGTTTTCGCTTACCACGTTGAGTTCGGCTGCGGCGCGAAATGTGGCCAGCCGAAGATGCTGCCGGAGGTCAAGCTCTGACTTTTGCCCAGGCGCCAACGTGCGAAGTTCATCGAGCAAGTGTTCCCCGGCCTGGCACAGATCCTGGAACACCGGTTCGAGCTGAACGCAGATCCTGTAATCGGCGAGCGCTTGCTGCACGCGTTGATGGGCGTGCCGATGGCGCCGCTCGGCACCGGCGATCAGCACAGCGACGGCCGCGGCGGCCAGAGAACCTATTCCCGAAATCCAGGAGCCTTGGTCGGCCGCCGTGAGGGAAAGCCACCAGTGCAAGCTCGGCCACGAATGCCCCAGCGGAGCAATCTCCATGCATGAGCCCCCTATCCTGTCAGTGCGCCCATCGTCCGCGCGATTCTCGGCGATCGCAAGACAGGGTGACGGATGGCAGCCTCTGACTTGCGGACAGCCACCCGGATAAACGGCGTAGCTCTGCGCTTTTTTGCCTGTTTCCGTAGTCCTGGCGTTTTTCCGTGGGAGGAAAAAAACCCATGCGTGAGGGAACGGTCGGTTTCCGAGGCCAGACCGGCCGGGACTTTGAATGCCCCCCTGGGCCAGAGGGAAGAAAGCCGCCAGAAGGCGGCTCTCGTCTCAGAAGCTAGGGGGTTGGTATATCTCTACCGCGTTGTGTACGAACACCTTCGAGTGCGGCATTTCGCTCTGATCGAACCATTCGCACGTAAGTGTCGTCGGTCCAACCGCGGTGATTGTCATCGCTGGTCCACCGCTTTTGAGTTGAACCACATCGCCTATCTTGAAGTCGCTCATCCCCTGCTCCTTAGGTCGCCTCGATCGGCGAGCCGAGTCTAGGTCAAGGATAAGCAGGCTTAAAGCAAAGCCGGCCCATGAGGGCCGGCTCTGGCGCGATCGCCAGGTACTGGAAAGAGAACCAGCTCGCGCTGCCGGGGTTGTTGCGGACACTCACCGGCTTGTCCGTTGCCCCAGCACGACCTGGGGCAAGGCTGATGCTTATGCCGGCGGGCGCACGCCTTGAATCACGGCGAAGGCCTGGGCGTACATGGCGGCCACGTCGACGCGGGTGTGGCAGATGAAGCCAACCTCGCCCGTCTCCGCGTAGAGCTCCGTGGCGAGCTGGATGCTCACGCCCTCGCGCATGAAGTACACGAATTGCGAGAAGTCGCCGACGTATACCTCTGCACAGTCGGTCGAGGTGCCAACCGTGAGATCGGTCGGAAGCTGCGAGCTCGTGTAGAAGCTCCAGCCCGAAAGCGCTTCGGGTCGGCGCAGCGGCTGACCGGTCGTGTCCTCGAACAGCGCCATGGTCTCTTCCTCGCGCGGCGACATGATCGCGGCGTTCGGCGCGGGGGCGTTGACTTCCTTGATGATGCGCGAGGCGTTGATGAACTTGGCGTAGTTCGTGAGGATTGCGCCGTTCGTGCCCGAGCTGACCAGGTTGACACCGGTGATGTTGCGCAAGCCGCGGATCTCGGGCGCCGTACCGGTGCCCAGCAGGCCCGCGCGGTCCAGCTCCTTGGCGAAGGCGCTCGCAATGACCGTCCGCAGCGTGGGCTCCAGGTTCGGGCTATCGGCCAGCAGCTCGCGCGAGACCTTGAATCGGAACGCCAGGCTGCGTGGGGTGATGGTGATCGACCGAAAGGCCGGATCGCTCTCGGCCACGTTGCCCGATTCGTTGCGCCACGCCGCCGTCGGGATCGAGTCGACGCCCGCGATGTTGAAGCTCTTCGCTTCGGTGTCCAGGACAGCCACGGCCGCGCCGGCCTTGATGAGCGCAGACGCGGGGGTGAGCGCGCTCAGGATGCCCGGCAGGAGCACCGTGGGGACCGTGTAGCCGCCCGACGTGCTGGTGCCCTCGCTCAGTGTGTTGCGCACCGCTTCCGTGCTGCGCATGTTGGCCACGCCGCGCACGAAGTCGGCGAGGCTGATGCCTTCCGACGGGCCAACGCCCAGGCTGGCGGCGATGCTGTGCTCGTTGCGCAGGACGGAGTTGGTCAGCACCTTGCCGACGCGATGGCCGTCAGAATCACGCAGGTCCGGGCCAGCGCCGGCCGACGCGGTGAAGTTGCCATCCCCGAGATCGAGATCCTGCTCGATCAGGTTCGCGATCGAGGAAAGATAGCTCATTGCGTTCATGCGGGCGTCGTACGTCGCCTGATGCTCCGCACTCCAGCGATCGGCAGGCGCATCCCGCACCAGCTTTTGCGTGGACTCGCGCAGCTCGTTGTGCAACTTGCGCACCTCCGTTCGCTTGGCCAGGAGGGACCGACGATCGTTACCCCACGCTTCGTTGTTGAAGTCAAAGCCGCGGCCAAGCTTGCCGATCTCGGCCCTGGCGTCGATGAGGATGGTTGGATCACAAACCACCTCGCGGTGGTACTGCGGGCCGTTGGCAGCGTTGGGGTTCTTGAACTGGGCGAGGATCTGTTCCGCGCGAGTAGCCTTGGGCATGGGTATCTCCGAATAGGTCGATTCGCTCGGAGTGCGCGCGGGCGCACTGCGAGCTGGTTGTCAGCTCGTCAGCGCGCGCTTGGGCGTGGCCCGTGCCGCGGTGAGGTCGATGCTTGCGAGCCGTGGGCTCGGTGCGTCTCGACAGAACGCGAGGTTCCTTGGCGGTCCCGTGCCGTGGGCTTGGGTGCCGTGGATTGGCGAAGCGTACCGGTGCCAGCGGCAAGGTCAATAGTTTCGTGACGTGCCCTACAGGCGCGCTGCCGGCAGACGTCGCCGCAGTACCTGCGCGGCCGTCCTGGGGCGTCGGAATTGATAGCCATCGCGCGGCCGCACTGTTGGCAGAGAACGCGTACCTGGGCCATCACGCGGACTCCAGGTCGCGCTTCAGCTGCTCGCCGGCTGTCGTGAGGACGTAGCGGCCCTCGTGATTGATGCGCCACAGACCACCCCAAGCGCCTTCGACAGCGTTACGCAGGTGCCGCGGCCAGTTTGCATAGGTCTTCGGGCTCTCTTCGTACTTGCGCGAGAACCATTCCCATGCCAGGCCTAAGAACTCCGTGGGGAGCTGCACGCGATCGGCATAGGTCCGGATGGCGATTGCCTCAGGATGGTCTGCCGGAATGAGTGCCTCTCCCTCGACAATGCTCTCTGCCCACTGCTTGAACGTCAGGCGTTCCTGTTTCCCTTTTCCCTTTGAGGGAGTGAGGGCGGAAGCGCTGCTCTCTTGGTCTATATGGTCAAAGTCCCTATGGTCAAAGTCAGTGGAACGTCGTTCCTCACCTTTTGGAACGACGTTCCGCACCTTTGTGTCGTCAGATTCCATACCTTCGCCCAAAGGTGCGGAATCTGCTTCCTCACCTTTCCGCTTAGGTAGGGAAAGACGTTCCGCACCTTCGGGCAACAAGAGCGTCCACATTGTCCACCGCCAGGCTTGACCCTTGCCCTTCATCATCTGGCGCCGAGCGAAGCCCGCTTCCTCAATGGCCGTGAGCGAGGAACGCACAGACCTCGTGGAGAGCCCTGTGGCGACGGCCAGCGCCTCCCCTGAGGGGTGGCAGCGGGTGCCATCGTGATCGGCGTATAGGCTCAAGCAGAGGGCTACATGCCGCTGCGTTGCAGTGAGCGGACAGCTTGCCGAGCAGATGGCGTTGCGCCAGAGAACCACTACGGCACGCCGCTCACCAGCAGATTGCGCTGAGCGCTGGCGCTGAGCGCGCTCCCTATGCGCTCCTTCGCCGTTCGACTGTATCGCTGGACGCATGCTCACCTCACCCTGCAGCCTGCGTCGATCGCTAGACGTCCGAAGGGATCGGGGGGGTAAGGTTCGGCGCGTTGGTGTTGTACGTGTCACCTCGAAGCCCGCCTGCCCGCGGGCTTCGTCGTGTCTGAAGGGTGGTCATCGCTGAACCTCTCCCTGCCGGAGTTCCACCAGGAGGGCGCGCAAGCCCTCGATGGTGTTGGCCGCGTCCGTCAGGTCGCCACGGCGGAACTGCCCCTCTCGCCAGTCCTTGGCGGTGTTAGACAACCGGCCGGCCGCGTCCGCAAAGTCACGGATGATCGTGAAGGCGTCGCGCGTCATGCCAGCACCTCGTCGTACGGAGTTTTGGGGTTATGGCCAGGCGTGCCGGGACCCACGCCGCTGCTGACGGGCGAGTAGTCCTCGGCATTGATGCCGGCGCTGATGACCGCCGAGCCGACGATCATTCGGCCGTAGAGGAGCGGCACAGGGTTGCCCTGAGCCTGGGTGTTCACCGAGCCGGAGAAGACGTAGCTTGGCTCGTTCGCGGGGCTGTCTTTGCCCTTTCCGCCCTTCGGCAAGGGCGTGAGCAACTGCACGATGCCGCCGGCGACCATGGCCCACCCGGCGGTCATCAGGTAAGGCCCCCACGCGGCGCCACCGTAGGCCTGACCAAAGGGCGTGTACGCACCGATAGCGCCGACGATGACCAACACGGCGCCTACTATCACGCTGACCACTCCGCCGCTCTTGCTGCCCGTGATGATCGGAACGATTCGAATGACGTCGTTGCCCACCGGCTCGTGCAGTTGGTCGACCTTCAGATTTTCTTTGCCGCGGAAGACTGCGAAACGGATCCCATGCCTTTCCGCGCCGTAGAGGTAGGCCGCAGCTCCAGGGAACTGGCTGCATAGGTAGCGCACCGCCTCTGCCGGGGTGTTCGTGTCCAACACCGCTCGATGCAAGCGCCCGAACTTGGAGCCCAGCTCGCCGGCCAATTGGATAGTTTTCATGGTCACCGCGGCGCCTCCGTACGATTGGGGCGCAGGCGTGCGGTCGCCTCGACGCGCGCGGACACCTGCTCAGCAGTGGCCCTGTCATTGCCACTCAGCGTGAGCGCACAGCCGGCGCAGATGCCAATGGTCAGGGAGCCCTCGGGGCCCTGCATGGTCATCACGAAGGGCCGTGCGCGTCGGCTGAACACCAGGCGACAACCGTCGCAGTCGTCGAACTGCATGTTGGAAGGCAACGGCGCGCGCTTCATGCGGCCTCCTGCTTGCCCTGGGCTTCGATCCAGGCGCGCACGTCCTCGGCGCGCCAGGCGGTGACGCGCTCAGAGAGCTTGATGGGCTTGGGGAACTTGCCGGCGTTGACCCAGCGCCAGAGGGTCGAGGGGCTGACGGGAACAATGGATCCGACTAGCTGCGCCTGGCGCACGTAACCGGTGGTGGGAATGTCTGTTTGCATGCGGCCTCACTGCGTGTCTGTGAGGCGCATTGCATGGCGATTCCGTGGAAAGGAAGGAGCTACTTTTCCGACTTTTTGTCAGCCAAGATCATGCGAACGTAGCGTTGACTGGCACCTGCCTTTCGCGCAACGGTGGCAACTCTCGCAGCTTCGCCCCCCGTGTATTCGTCTAGGGCTGTGAGGACGGCGGCGCGCTTGGAACCATTGCCGGAACGGACTTGGCGGCTACTCGTTCCACCCTTCCGGCCTCCTGCGAGAACCTTCTTGCCGATGACGATCGCTTGTTGCTGGCTTAGCGCGCCATACAGACCGTTGGATGACTCCCAACAAGCCTGTGCAGCTTCCAACGCGGCAAGCCGGTACCCTTCCAGATACAGGGCATTGGCGCGGTTGAGGCTTTCGCGCACCCGGTCGAGTTGCCACGGGGACACGACAGACGCCGCTCGGGCAAGAAGGCCTTCGATCTTCGAGAAGCTGATCCCTCGCCGGTGAAGTGCCGACGCGGCAAAGGCGCGATCTACCCACGTCGGGAACTCATCGTCGCAAATCTCGGCGAGGCATTTGTCACAGGCGTGCAATCCAAGCTGTGTTTGAGCTTCCAGTGCCGGCACTAGACAGCCGCAGTAGTCACAAGAGCTTTGACCATCCATGCACGTACCTTGCTGCCCCTCATAGGGAGCCATGGCAACGGGTGAAGGTCTCCCGCTTTCGGCTGGCCGGCCTAGCCGTGGCAGAACGAAACCACTAGATGACGCTCGCCAACTTGAGTGCCAGCAGCGCCAGATCAGCGCCGCCGACGAACTTAGAAATGTCTTCGCCATCATCCGCTTTTCGGATGGTGACGCCTTCCCAGGACGCCTCTAGCTTGCTCCTCCCGTTGGCTACCTTTCCGCCATGCGCGTATGCGTCGCGCAGAAGACGCGCCAGTTCTCCGGCCTCTCCGCCCTTCTTCAGGATCGCCGAGTAATGCATTTCGTACAGGTGCACGAACCCAGGCCATAGCGTCATCTCAAGCCACCGCCTCAGCTCGCTTGGCCAGTTAGCCTGTGCGTTGAGATCCCTTCCCCAGTGGAGCGTGAAAACAAAGCCTGCAATGCGGTTCCCATGCAGCACGTCGTCGACAGAACTATGCGACGGCAGCCGGATCGTGTAGTCAAAACCCACGCATGAAAGATTGATATAGTCGCCGGGGTTCACCGGCACACCATGCAGCGATGAAATGGCCATGCTCATGGCCGTTATTGACAGGCATGTGTGCCAGAAGAAGTCGAACGCAGGGTTTGCTCGGTGAAGAACATAGTGTTCGTCCCCGAACGGCTGCTCCATTGACGTGAGAGAGCCTTCCTTCAGCGCAAGATTCAATGGCTTTCCGCTCATTGCTTGAGGCCCTCGAGGTAGTACGCCCACGCCTGCATCACCCTCCGGCGCTCCTCTTGGTCGACCCCGCATACGCCTGCCACCGTTCGCCGCAGGAACGAGAGCTGACGCGCCTTGGTCCTGGCACGCGTCAGCTCTGAGATCTCGCTACGGGAAAGGCACAGGCTCATGTCTTGAGAGCCTTCCCAGCGAGCCAGCCGTCTACCAGGTCGCGCTCCCGAATGCGCTCAGATACCCAGGCTTCTATCTCCGAATCCACCCACAGGCTGCTGGTGCCCAGTTTGACCGGGCGCGGGAACGTGCCGGAAGTGATGCGCTGATAGATGGCTGTGCGGCCAAGGCCGACGCGGCGTTCAACTTCCCGCAATCGCAAGAGACAGGTAGTCATGCCAGTTTGTCGAACGCGGCAAAAAGCGCCTGTTCGGCGTCATTGATGTTCTCCAGGTTGACGCCCAGCGAAACGAGCCACCGCTTCACGCGGACGAATGAAAGCACCTTGCCGCGTGCGGTCGTGATACGAGGTTTCCCACGTCCCGCCGTCATGACTGAACCTCCCCTTCCCTCCCAGCCTCGGCGCGTGCTTTGGCTTCGGAGCCATACTCCCCAAGGAGCGCATGCGCGCGCCAGTTATCCAGCCAGAGAGCCTCGAGGCTCGACTTGGCTGCACGCAGAATGATCCGCTGCGCCGTGTGCAGATCGTCCACCACGTGGTCCGCCCAACGACCGGCGTCCTCACCCGTGGTCACGTCGGAGATGATCGTGCCGACTCCCAACGCGGCACTCAGCGCAGCATAAGTTGCCTCATATGGGTTGATGTCTCCGTAGTGATCGGTGCTCGCGTGCAGGACTACCTTTACACTTTCGTCTGCCATGATCGTTCACCTGTCGAACGTTTGTGGAAGACGGAACCGGGTGTTACGAGCACCCGGTTCCGTCGCTACTCGGGACTATCCCGATTCTGTATGCCGGCGTCGCATCGTGCGCGACTCAGCCGGCCTTGCTCTTGAAGGCGAGAACCTGTCCACCCGCGCGCAGGTTGTCCAGGTAGTCGGCCCACGCCTGCATCATGCGCGTGCGCTCCTCCAAGTACTGCGCAGCGTGGGTGTAGGCCTCGCGCACCTTGTTGCTTTCGGCGTGCGCGAGCTGGCGCTCGATCGCGTCCGGATTCCAGCCCATCTCGTTGAGCCGCGTCGCCGCCATGCTGCGAAAGCCGTGGCCCGTCATCTCGTCGCCCGAGTAGCCCAGCCGGCGCAGCGCGGCATTCACGGTGTTCTCGCTCATCGGGCGGCTGGCCGTACGCAGGCTCGGGAAGACGTAGCGCACGTAGCCGGTGAAGGCGTGTAGGTCCCGCAGGATGGCAACCGCCTGCGTTGAGAGCGGCACCAAGTGGGCGGCCTTCATCTTCATGCGCTCGGCCGGGATGCGCCACATGCCGCCCTCCAGGTCGATCTCCGCCCATTCGGCTTGCCGCAGCTCCCCTGGCCTGACGAACACCAGCGGGGCGAGCCGCAGGGCCGCATGCGTCGCCGGCTGGCCGCTGAAGCCTTCGATCGCGCGCAGAAGCTCCCCCATCCTGGCCGGATCCGTGATCGCGGCATGGTGGCGGTTCCGCGGCGCCTTCAGCGCGCCGCGCAGGGTGGCCGTGGGATCGGTTTCGGCCTTCCCTTCCAGCACGGCATAGCGGAACACCTGCCCGGCCTTGATCTTCGCGCGCCGGGCGGTTTCCAGCTTGCCGCTTTCCTCGATCTTGCGCAGCGCCACCAGCAGCTCGCGCGGGCTGATCTCGGCGATCGGCCGAGAGCCGATCTCGGGGAACAGGAAGCTCTCCATCAGCCATCGCGTCTTGTTGGCCGTAACCTCGGCCACGTCCTGGCGCTCCATCCACTCCCGCGCGACCGCCTCGAAGGTGTCCGCGGCGACGGCTGCAGCCTCGGCCCTCGCCTGCTTGGCCTCCTTGCGCGCAGCGCTGGGATCGATTCCCTTGGCCAGCAGGCGACGGGCGTCTGTGCAGGCGTCGCGGGCGTCGACCAGGGACACTTCGGGGTATGCGCCTAGCGCCAGCAGCTTCTCCTTGCCCGCGATGCGATATTTCCAGCGCCAGAGCTTGGAGCCGGTGGGGTTCAGCAGCAGGTACACGCCGGCGCCGTCAGCGAGCTTGACCGGTTTGGCGTCGGGTTTGGCCTTGCGGATTGCGACGTCCGAGAGGGGCATGGCTGGGGGTATCCGGGCCGGTTACGGGGTCCAAATACCCCCGATACCCCCACATATACCCCCTGCCCGATTGAGCTTGCAAGGGCCGGGATGAGACGTCAAGGCACAAAAAAACCCGCCAAATAGCGGGTTTCTTTGGTATTTCGGGTCTCAGTGGGACTCTCTGAAACCCTCGATTGGTGCCCAAGGGGGGACTCGAACCCCCACGCCTCTCGGCGCTACCACCTCAAGGTAGTGCGTCTACCAATTCCGCCACCTGGGCAGGTGTGTTGCGTGTTACTTCGTCGAGCCCGCCGGCGCGGGGACATCGGACTTCGCGGGAGCGCCAGTGGCCGGCACGTCGCTGTTCGCCCGGGCCGGCGCCTGCGGCACATCGGTGCCGGCCGGAGACGCGGGCTGCGCATTCTGGGCGGGCGCGGGCTTGTTGGCAAGACCGGACATCACGCCGAGGTCGGACTGCGTCGCCTGCGGCGCGCCGTTGCGACTGAGATAGATGCCCATGCCGAGGCTCAGCACGAAGAACAGCGCCGCGAGCACTGCGGTGGCGCGGGTAAGAAAGCTGGCCGAACCACGCGCACCGAACACCGTTGCCGATGCGCCGCCGCCGAAACCGGAGCCTGCGTCGGCGCCGGCGCCGCGCTGCATCAGGATCAGCACGATCATCGCCGCGGCGATCAGGATGTAAAACACGCTGAAGATGACAAACATTCTTTAGGAATCCGTAGGCGCTTCAGTGCGCCGCGGCGCAGATGCCGAGGAAATCGTCTGCGGTGAGCGAAGCACCGCCGATCAGGCCCCCATCCACGTCCGGCTGCGCGAACAATGCCGCGGCATTCGCCGCCTTGACGCTGCCGCCGTAAAGCAGCCGGGTCAGACGGGCAATCATAACATCTTCCCTTTCCAGTTGGCTACGAATGAACGCGTGCGCCTGCTGCGCCTGTTCGGGCGTGGCGGTGCGTCCGGTGCCGATCGCCCACACCGGTTCGTAGGCGATCACGGCGGTGTAGAACGGCGCAATGCCGGAGATGGCGAGCACGGCATCCAACTGGCGGGCGAGCACCGTTTCGGTCTGCCCTGTATCGCGTTCTTCCAGCGTTTCACCGATGCAAAGGACCGGCGTCAGGCCGGCCGCGCAGGCGGCGGCGAACTTGAGCGCCACCAGTTCGTCGCTTTCGTGGTGATACTGGCGGCGCTCGGAGTGGCCGACCAGCGCCCACTGCGCGCCCACGTCCGCCAGCATCGCTGCCGATACCTCGCCGGTGTAGGCGCCCTGCCCCTGATGTGCACTCACATCCTGGCCACCGAAACCGATGCCGCCGGCGCCGTGGCGCGCGGTGAGCGGAGCCAGATAAGGGAACGGCGGGAACACCAGCACGTCGGCATCGTGCGGACGCTGCGCAGCAATTTCGCCGACCAGCGCGTCGGCCATCGAGCGGCTGCCATGCATTTTCCAGTTGCCGGCGATGAGTTTCCTGCGCATGCGAAGCCACCCGGTCAAAACCGCAAGGATAGCGACCGCCCCGCAGGCCGGCAAACGGCTGCTGGCAGGTGTGCTGCGGCTCGGCCATCATGGCCCGCCCTGCCCTTACGGACGTGCCCATGCCTGCCCACCGCCCACTCAGCCTGGTGACCGGCGCCTCGGCCGGGATCGGCGCTGCCTTCGCGCGGGAGCTGGCCGCGCGTGGTCACGACCTGGTGCTGGTCGCACGCCGTGCCGAGCGCCTGCATGCACTGGCCGGGGAGTTGCGCGAGCGCTACGGTGCCTGCGCGCACGTCATCCCTGCGGACCTGGCCGATCCGGCGTCCCCGCGCCGGCTGGCCGACGAGCTGCAGGCGCAGCGGTTGGCGGTGGACTGGCTGGTCAACAACGCCGGCTACGGCGTGCCGGGCACGTTCGAGGCCAGCCAGTGGCAGGTCCACGCGGATTCGCTCCAGGTGCTGGTCACCGCACCGACCGAACTGGCCTGGCGACTGTTGCCCGGCATGCGTGAGCGTGGTTACGGGCGCATCGTCAACGTGGCCTCGCTGGCCGGCCACGTGCCGGGGTCGGCAGGACATACGCTGTATGCCGCCAGCAAGGCCTTTCTCATCAAGTTCTCCCAATCGCTGGCGCTGGAGAACCGGGATCTTGGCGTGCACGTGTGCGCGCTGTGCCCCGGCTTTACCTGGTCGGAGTTCCACGACGTCACGGGCACCCGCGAGCTGGTCGGCAAGCTGCCGCGCTTCATGTGGCAGGACGCGGAAGCAGTGGTGCGCGAGGGCATCGAGGCGGTCGAACGCGGCGAGGCGGTGCATGTCACCGGGCGCGTGAACCGCGCGATCAAGGCGTTGGCCAAGCTCGCCCCCGACCGGCTTGCCTTATGGTTGTCGGCGCGCGAATCGAAACGCTATCGCCAGCTCGATTGATCGCCGGCATCGCCCGACTGCGCTAACGTGGCCGGCCTGTCGCCGCGAGACCGCCATGAGCCTGTTCCCGACCCAGATGCGCCCACTGCCCTACCGCAAACCCACCGAGGGACGCGACTACTGGGTGATCGACGACGCGCTGCCCGATGCCATCGCGGTGCGCGAGCGTTGCCTGGCGAAGACCGACTGGGAGTACGGCTTTCCTACCACCGGCGAAGTCTGGCCGGGCATGCGCGCGCTGCCGGCACTGCAGGTCGACGAACTGGCCTGTATCGAAGCGCACGTGCGCAAGGCCACCGGCGCAAAGAAGCTGTGGGTGGCCGAAACCGAGGCCGGGCAGAAACTCAACCACAACTGCGTGCAGGTGGTGGGCGCGGTCGAGGGAGCGGTCAAACCGCACACCGATTCGCTCAGCCTCTGCCGTTACGCGGCCGTGCTGTACCTCAACCCCACGGTGCCGGACAGCTGCGGCACCAGCTTCTTCCGCCAGCGCATGCCCAACGGCCAGCTCGGCGGAAACATGGTGCCGCCGCCGTATCGCAATCTCGTCGACGCCCTGGGCAATCGCTTCGTGCAACCGAACGCCTTTGCCGAAGACGTGCGCGTGGCACACCGGTTCAACCGCCTGCTGGTCTACAAGGCCAACATCATCCACAGCGCCAGCGCGTACTGGGGCCTGGAGGACATGGCGAGCAAGCGTATGACGGCCGTGTTCTTCTGGATGGCGTAGGCGTCCGCCGAACCGGAGCCTTCGAGGCTCAAGGCGAGCCCCAGCCCCCTCACCCCGACCCTCTCCCCGGATGGGAGAGGGAGCGGATCGCGCTAGATGAGTTTGATCTCGCGCAGGCGTTGCATCAGGTACTCATGCGAGGTCAGCGACGTGTCGTAGCGGCTGGGATTGTCCGGCGTGACGCACTCCGGCAGCGGATCGAGCACCACGTCGGGATTCGGATGCAGGAAGAACGGCACCGAATAGCGCGGCTTGCGCGCGTTCTCGTTCTGCGGATTGACCACGCGGTGCGAGGTCGACGGATACACGTGGTTGGTGAGGCGCTGCAGCATGTCGCCGATGTTCACCACGATCGCATCGCCCTCGGTGGTGATCGGCAGCCACTGGCCCTCGCTCAGTACTTCCAGGCCCTCGGCGCTGGCGCCGACCAGCAGGGTGATGAAGTTGATGTCCTCGTGGGCGCCGGCGCGCACGTTGGGAATGTTCGCCTCGGTGATCGGCGGGTAGTGGATCGGCCGCAGGATCGAGTTGCCCTGGTCGGTCTTGTCCCCGAAGTAGTGCTCGGGCAGGCCGATGTGGAGAGCAAGCCCGCGCAGCACGCGGGTACCGAGCTGGTCCAGCGCCTCGTACAGGCCATAGCCGCAGGGCTTGAACTGCGGCACTTCCTCCGGCCACAGGTTGGGTGGCATCACGTCGGCGAACTTCGAGTCGCGCGGAATCTCGCGGCCGACGTGCCAGAACTCCTTGAGGTCCGGGAAGCGGCTGTCCTTGGCCGTTTCCACCTTGAACGGGGTGTAGCCGCGCGCGCCGCCGGAGCCGGGCACGTGGTACTTCATCTTGGTCTCGGCCGGCAGCGCGAAGAACTGCTCGAAGGCCTGGTAGGCACCATCGATCAGTTCGCGCGGGATGCCGTGCCCGCTGATGCAGCAGAAGCCGAACTGGCGATAGGCGGCGCCCAGTTCGGCAACGAAGGCGTCGCGGTCGGTGTCGTAGCGGCGGATGTCGAGCGTGGGGACTTGCTTCATGGATTTTCCGTCATGTGCACATGCGCGGCGGATTTTACGGCGTCGGCCAGCCAGCCGGCCAACTGCTGCACTTCGCCCGCATCGGCACCCTCGATGGTGACGCGCACCAACGGCTCGGTGCCCGAGGCACGCAACACCACGCGCCCCCGGCCCTGCAATGTGCGTTCGACCTCGGTCAGTGCGTGGCGCACGGTGCTGCTGGCCAGCGCTTCACGAGCCCCCTGGGCGCGCACGTTGACCATCACCTGCGGCAGCTTCTGCAGACCCCGGCGGGCCAGCGCCAGATCCTGGCCGGAGGCGGACAACGTCTCCAGCACGGCCAGCGCGGCGATGATGCCGTCGCCGGTGGTGGCGCGGTCCAGGCACAGGATGTGGCCGGAAGTTTCGCCGCCGAGCATGCCACCATGGGCCTTGAGCTGCTGCAGCACGTAGCGGTCGCCGACGTTGGCGCGGATCAGCGGCACTTCCAGTTCGGCCAGTGCCTGCTCCAGGCCGTAATTGCTCATCAGCGTGCCGACCACCGGACCGCGCAGGCAGCCGCGCGCGAACAGGCTGCGTGCGAGCACGTAGAGGATATCGTCGCCGTCGGCGATGGTGCCGTTGCGGTCGACCAGAATCACCCGATCACCGTCGCCGTCGAACGCGACGCCGATGTCGGCCCTGTGTGCCAGCACCGCCTGCTGCAAGGCCTGCGGATGGGTCGACCCCACCTCGCGGTTGATGTTGAAGCCGTCCGGGCGGTCGCCGATGGCGATGACGTCCGCGCCGAGCTCGGCGAACACCTTGGGCGCCACCTGGTAGGTCGCGCCATGCGCACAGTCGAGCACGATCTTCGTACCGCGCAGGGTGAACTCTTCCGGCACGGTCGCCTTGCAGTATTCGGCGTAGCGGGCCACCGCATCGGCCACGCGGGTGGCCTTGCCCAGCTGCTCCGAAGAGGCCGTCACGAACTCGGCATCCAGTTCCTCCTCGATCGCCTGTTCGATCTCGTCGGAGAATTTCTCGCCCTGCGCGGAGAAGAACTTGATGCCGTTGTCGGTATGCGGATTGTGCGAGGCGCTGATCACGATGCCGGCCGCCGCGCGCATCGAGCGCGTCAGGAAGGCGACGGCGGGCGTGGGCATCGGACCGAGCAGGCCCACGTCCACGCCAGCGGCCACCAGGCCGGCTTCCAGCGCCGATTCGAACATGTAGCCAGATACGCGCGTGTCCTTGCCGATCAGCACCAGCGGCTTGCGTTGCGAGTCGCGCGCCAGCACCGCGCCGGCCGCGCGGCCCAGGCGCAGCATGAAATCGGCGCTGATCGGCCATTGCCCGACCTGGCCGCGGATACCATCAGTGCCGAAGTATTTGCGTGTGCTCATCATCGATCCTTGCGGTGACGCCACGGGGCGGGCACCACCTGTGTAGCTCAGTCTTCGTCGGGCCAGCGTGGAGCCGGCGGACGCGTGTCACGACGAGGCGCCACGTCGCCTTCGCGTACTGCGCGCCACACTGCCAGCGCATCGACGGTGGCGGCGACATCGTGCACGCGGACCATGCGCGCGCCCCGCTGTACGGCGATCAGCGCCGCGGCAGCGGATCCGGCGGCGCGCGCTTCGCCGGCCGGGCGGCCGGTCAGCGTGCCGATCATCGACTTGCGCGAGAGCCCTACGTAGAGGCCCGCGCCCAGGTCGGCAAAGCGCTCCAGCGCGCGCAGCAGCGCCAGGTTGTGTTCCAGCGTCTTGCCGAAGCCGAAACCGGGGTCGACCAGCACTCGGCGCTTGTCGATGCCGCTCAGTTCGCAGGCGAACAGGCGGTCGGCGAGGAAACGGTGAACCTCGCCGACCACGTCGTCGTAGCACGGCTGTTCCTGCATGCTGCGTGGCTCGCCCTGCATGTGCATGAGGCACACCGGCACACACAGCTCGGCGACGGCCTCCAGCGCACCTTCGCGGCGCAACGCGTAGACGTCGTTCACCATGCCGGCGCCGGCGGCGACCGCGGCCCGCATCACCTCCGGCTTGGACGTGTCGACGGCGATCGGCAGCATCGTGCGCGCGGCCAGCTGTTCGACCACCGGGATCACGCGGCGCAGTTCTTCTTCCACCGGCACCTCGGAGGCGCCGGGTCGGGTCGACTCGCCGCCCACGTCGAGCATGTCGGCGCCCTGCTCCGCCATTGTCAGGCCGTGCGCCACGGCAACGCCGGCATCGGCGAAAGCGCCGCCGTCGGAAAACGAATCGGGCGTCACGTTGAGGATCCCGACCACGCGCGGGCGGTCGAGCACCAACCGGCGGCCGGCGCAATCGAGCACGGTGGCGAAGGGATCCTCGAACATCGGCAATCCTTAGTCCTGCCCGCCCAGTGCGCCCATGTGCAGGCGGTAGTAGCGCAGTTCGTCGATCGAATCGCGGATATCGGAAAGCGCCGTATGCGCCGATTCCTTGCTGAGGCCGCGTGCGATCGCCGGCGACCAGCGCCGCGAAAGCTCCTTGAGCGTGGACACGTCCAGGTTGCGATAGTGGAAATGCCGTTCCAGCCGCGGCATCTGCCGGTGCAGGAAACGCCTGTCCTGGCAGATGGAATTGCCGCACATCGGCGACTTGCCGGCCGGCGCCCAGGTCTTCAGGAATCCCAGCGTGGCCTGCTCGGCCTGGGCGTGGTCGGTGGTCGAATCGAGCACTTGCTGCCACAGGCCCGACTTGCTGTGCTGGTTGCGGTTCCAGCTGTCCATCGCTTCCAGCCGGTCGATCTCGTGGCGGATCGCGAAGACCGGCCCTTCGGCCAGCACGTTCAGATCCCTGTCGGTCACGATGGTGGCGATCTCGAGGATGGAATCGTTGTCCGTATCCAGACCGGTCATCTCCAGATCGATCCAGATCAGATTGTCGTCGTTCGCGTGGCTCATGCATCCTCCTTGGAGCGCGCAGTCTAGCGCAGGCGCCCGCCCGCGGCCGCCGGCCATGCGATGATCGACCCATGCAGACTTTTCTCTGGCATGACTACGAGACCTTCGGCGCGGACACGCGCCGCGACCGGCCGTCGCAGTTCGCGGGCATCCGCACCACCGCGGACTTGGAGATCGTCGGCGAGCCGGTGATGTTCTTCGCGCGTCCGCCGCGCGACATCGCGCCGGACCCGGACGCCTGCCTGATCACCGGCATCACGCCGCAACAGGCCGAGCGCGAGGGTGTGTCCGAAGCCGAATTCGCCGCCCGCGTACACGAGCAGCTGGCCGCGCCCGGTACCTGCGGCGTGGGCTACAACTCGCTGCGCTTCGACGACGAGTTCACCCGGCAACTGCTGTACCGCAACTTCTTCGAGCCGTACGGGCGCGAATGGGAGAACGGCAATTCGCGCTGGGACCTGATCGACCTGGTGCGCATGTGCCAGGCACTGCGGCCCGAGGGCATCGTCTGGCCGATGCGCGAGGACGGCACGCCCAGCTTCAAACTCGAACACCTGGCCGCAGCCAACCGTCTCAGGCAGGAGCGCGCACACGACGCGCTGTCGGACGTGTTCGCGTTGATCGACCTGGCGCGGTTGATCCGTGTGCGCCAGCCACGGCTTTGGGACTGGCATTTCGAGCTGCGCCGCAAGCAGAAGGTGTTCGGCCTGCTCGACGTGGCCGGCATGACGCCGATGGTGCACGTGTCCTCGCGCTACCCGGCCAGCCGGCATTGCCTGGCAGTGATCGCCCCGCTGGCGCCTCATCCGTCGCGCGCCGGCGAAGTGATCGTCTACGACCTGGATACCGATCCGGCGACCTGGCTCGAGCTGGACGAGGACGACATCGCCGACCGCATTTTCACTGCGCGGGCGGATCTGCCCGAGGGGATCGAGCGCATCCCGCTGCGTACCGTGCGAGCCAATCGGGCACCCGCACTGGCGCCGCTGTCCGTGCTGCGCGACGTGGACCACAACCGGCTCAAGCTCGACCTGGATCGTTGCCTGCGCCACCACGCCCTGCTGCGTGCCGCGGAGGATCTGGCGGACAAGCTGCGCCGCGTGTTCGCCCGTGCCGCCGAGGTGGCGTCGCCGGACGATCCGGAGCTCGCCCTCTATGGCGGTTTCCTGCCGGATGCCGACAAGCGCCTGCTGGCCGAGGTCCGCGCCACGCCGCCGGAGCAGTTGGGGCAACGGAGCTTTCCCTTCCGCGACCCGCGCTATCCGGAACTGCTGTTCCGCTACCGCGCCCGCAACTGGCCGCAGTCATTGGACACCGACGAGCAGGCCCGCTGGGACGCCTTCCGCCAGGCGCGCCTGACCCGCCCCACCCCGCTCACGGCGCGCACGCTGGACGATTACTTCGCACGCATCGCTGCCCTCCGGCAGGAGCGACCGGAGAAAACCGCGTTGCTCGACCAGCTCGAGGCCTGGGGCCATGAGCTGGCGCCCTCGCCGGTTCTCGCGCCGGGCTAGGGTTAGGCGCCTGCTTTTGGCAGGCCCCCGAATCCTGTAATCGCCGATAATGGGCGAATGCCCAACGCCTACTTCACTCCCGCCACCTTTCGTTTCCTGCGCTCGCTAGGCCGCAACAACAGCCGCGAGTGGTTCGCCGCGCACAAGGCCGACTACGAGCGCCACGTGCGCGAACCGTTCCTGGCGCTGATCGCCGACATGGCCGCGCCACTGGCGAAGCTCAGCCCGCACTACCGTGCCGACGCTCGCAGGAACGGCGGCTCGCTGTTCCGCATCCACCGCGACACGCGCTTCTCCAACAACAAGCTGCCCTACAAGACCTGGCAGGGCTCGCGGTTCTTCCACGCGCGCCGGCATGAAATCCCGGCGCCGTCCTTCTACCTGCACATCGAGCCGGGCGACTGCTTCGCCGGCGGCGGTATGTGGCATCCGGAGCCGGACACGCTGAAAAACATCCGCGGCTTCCTCGCCGACAACCCGGAAGCCTGGAAGCGCGCCACCCGGGGCAAGGTCTTCAGCGGGCGGATGAGCTTCTGGGGAGAGTCGCTGAGCCGGCCGCCGCGCGGCTTCGATCCGCAGCACGAGCTGATCGAGGATCTAAAGCGCAAGGACTTCGCCGCCGGCGAGAACTTCGGCGACGACTTCGCCTGCTCATCCGAGCTGTTGCCCTGGGCGATCGAAAGCTTCCGGTGCGTGGCGCCAATGATCGACTACCTCTGCGCCGCGCAAGAGCTGGAGTTCTAGCCAGGCCGAGACCGCCGCAGGGTGGGCCTCAGCCCACTGCCACCACTCCAACCGGCGGCTGAAGCCCGCCCTACGCGGCTTGCGCTCGCTGGCGCCGGAGCAGTACCAGCGCCACCGCCATCCCCATCAGCGCGGTCGCCCCGACGTAGTGCGCAGGCGCCAGTGCGCCGAAACGCCCCACCAGCAGCCCGATCAGGGGCGGCGTCAGTCCGCCGAACAGCGCGTAGGCCAGGTTGTACGAAGCCGACAAGCCGGAAAACCGCACGGCCGGTGGGAACGCCAGCACCATCAGCACCGGCACCACACCGGTCACGCCCACGGCAAAGCCGGTCAACGCATAAAGCGCGACGAAATGCGCGCCGCCGCCGGCCAGGTTCAGGTACAGCGCGTACCCGGCCGCAAGCAGTCCCGCCGCGCCGAACAGCAAGGTCCGCGCCGGACCGATCCGGTCGGACAAGGCCCCGTAGGCCAGGCAACCCACGGCCAGCGTGAACGAGGCCACGTTGCTGCCGAGGAACGCCCGTTTCGGTGCGACATGGAACGTCGATTGCACCAGCGCGGGCGTCATCAGGATCAGCACGACGATCGCCGCGGTGAGCATCCAGGTCACCAGCACGGACAACAGCACTGCCGGCCGGTGCCTTGCCGCCACCTGCGCCAGCGGCAGCCCGGCGACCAGTTCGCGCCGCGCATGCATCGCCTCGAACACCGGCGTTTCGCTGAGCCAGCGGCGCAGCCAGACCGCCAGGAAGCCGAACACGCCACCGATCAGGAACGGCAGCCGCCAGCCGTAGTCCAGCAGCGCCTGGGGCGAGAGCGAACGGTTGATACCGGCCGCCAACAGCGAGCCGAGCAGGATGCCCACGGTGAGCCCGGAGGTCAGGCTGGCACAGGCAATGCCGATCCGCCGCGGCGGTACGTGCTCGGCCACGAACACCCACGCCCCCGGCACCTCGCCACCCACCGCGATGCCCTGCACCACCCGCAACAGCAACAGCAGCAGCGGCGCCAGCATCCCCACCTGGGCATAAACCGGCAGCAAGCCGATGCCCAGCGTCGGCAGCGCCATCAGGAACACGCTCAGGGTGAACATCCGCTTGCGCCCGAGCTTGTCGCCGTAATGCGCCATCACGATGCCGCCCAGCGGCCGCGCGAGGTACCCGGCGGCGAAGATGCCGTACACCTTCACCTGTGCCAGCCACGGCACGCTCTCGTGCGGAAAGAACAGCTGGCTGAGCGGAATGGCGAAGAACACGAACACCACGAAATCGTAGAACTCCAGCGCGCCACCGAGCGCGGCCAGCGCCAGGGTGCGCAGGTCGGAGCCGTCCAACGGGCGGTCGGCCGCCATGGGCATCGTCGATGCGTTCATTGCCGCCCCCGCTCTCAGGAACGCCTGGGTTTGAGCAACATGCCCGCACCCAGGGCAACCAGCACCAGCGGCCACCAGGTCGCAAACAGCTCGCTCAGGTGCAGGTCGAATCCGAAATTGCGGAGCAGGAAGAGCACGCCAATGACGATAAGCAGGATGCCGGGCACGCTGGGGCGCATCGGTTCGTTCCGGAGGGCATGGAAGTGGCCACTGTGCGCAAGCCCGGGGCCGTCCGTCAACGACCCGCCCTCACGCCTGGGCAAAGGGAAACGCCAGCACGTCGGCGATCGCGTCGGTGCCGGCCAGGCACATCAGCAGGCGTTCCACGCCCAGCGCCACGCCCGCGCAGTCCGGCATGGCGTCAAGCACCGCCAGCAGCCGCTCGTCGATCGGCACCTCGCGCAGGCCGCGGGCCCGGCGCGTGCCGTTGTCACGCTCGAAGCGCACGCGCTGCTCGGCGGCGTCGTTGAGCTCGTGGTAACCGTTGGCCAGTTCGTGGGGGCCGAGATACAGCTCGAAACGTTCGGCGACCGGCGGATCCTCGTGCCGGATCCTGGCCAGCGCGCACTGGCTGGCCGGATAGTCGTGGACCACCGTGATCCGGTCGCGCGGGAACGTCGGCTGCAGGCGATGGGTGAGGAGCAGGTCCAGCCAGTCGTCGCGGGTCAGGCCTTGCGGGTCGATGTTCGACGCGGCCAGTGGCTGCTGCAGCACCTCGAGCGGTGCGGTCAGCGGATCGATACCCAGCGCATCGAGGAACAGGCCGCGGTAGCTCGCCACCCGCACCTCGGCCTGGCGATCGACCAGCGCCAGCGCTGCCTGCACCAGCGCCACGACCTCCCCTGCCAGTTCGCGGTGGTCCAAGCCGACCCGGTACCACTCGAGCATGGTGAATTCGGGGTTGTGCCGCCCGCCCGCTTCGCCATTGCGAAATACGCGGCCCAACTCGTAGCAGTCACCCACGCCGGCGGCGAGCAGGCGCTTGAGCGGATATTCCGGCGAGGTACGCATCCAGCGCTCGCGGACACCGGCATCGACGTGGCCGCTGAAGATGGTGGTGAAGCTTTCGATGTTCGGGTCGGTGTTGCCGGCGGCGGAAAGGATCGGCGTTTCAACCTCCAGCACCTGCCGCTCGGCGAGGAAGCCGCGGAGCAGGCGATAGAGGTTCGCGCGCAAGCGCAGCGATGCCGGCAGGCCAGGCTGGCTCATCGGTGCCAGGCGCCCCGATGCAGGACCACGCGGCCGCCTTCGGCATCGGTGAAAGTCCGTCCATGGGTCTCCCAGAACGGGTTGCCGTTGCGCACGACGGTGAAACCGGCGGCGAGCATCATCTCGCACCGGCGACTCCAGTCGTCGTGCTCGTCCACATAGAACACCAGCAATTGCTCCTCGTGCGGCACCGGAGGCGGCTCGCCCTTGCGGTCGTGGATGAACTCGAGGTGGTAGGGACCTTGCGGTTGGCCGAGGATGATGCCGTCGAAGCCGGCATGGTCGCGCCACTCGGAAAGCACCTGGAAGCCCAGCGCACGAACATACTGCCCGCCCACCACCTGGACGTCACGGCAAGCCCGGGCGACCCGCAGGACCGGCGGCTTCACGGTGCCGCTCCGTGTTCGGCCAGCAGGGCCAGCAGCTGCGGCTCGTCCCAGACCGGTACGCCCAGTTCCTGCGCTTTGTCCAGCTTGGATCCGGCGGCCTCGCCGGCCACCACGAACGTAGTCTTCTTCGACACCGAGCCTGCCACCTTGGCGCCCAGCGCTTCGAGCCGCTGCTTGGCTTCGTCGCGGCTCAGCGTGGGCAGCGTACCGGTGAGCACCACCGTCTGGCCTTCCAGCGGGGCGGCGCCCGCTTCGACCTGCGGCATGGCGGCGAGCAGGCGCCCGATCGCGGTCTCGGCTTCGCGCAGCGGTGTGGCGTTCGCTTCGTCGGCAAGGAAGGCTTCCAGGTTGGCGGCTGCAGCCTGCGGCAGGCCGGCGGTGATCCAGCGCGCGGGGCCGGCATCGATGAGGCGATCCAGCGTGGGGAAATGTTCCACCAGCTGGCGCGTCCGCTTGGGACCCAGGTCGCGCACGTTCGCGTAGTCGAGCAGTACCGCCAGGTCCAGCCTCTCGCGCAGGCGCGGTGATGGCGGCGCCTCGTCGGTGAAGGTGATGCCGGCGGCCAGCAGGGCATCCACCACGCGCTGGTTGCCCTCCTGCGCGAAGAAGCCGGCGATGGACGAGGCGACCTCCTCGCCGATGTCCGGCAACACCCGCAGCACGGCGGCCGGCATGCCGCGGACGATGTCCAGGCTGCCCAGCCAGGTGGCCAGCGTGCGCGCCGTGCTTTCGCCGATGTGCATGATGCCCAGCGCGAACAGGAAGCGCGGCAGCGTGGTGCGCCGGCTGGCGTCGATGCCCTCGACCAGGTTTTCCGCCCACTTGGTGGCGATCTTGCCGGCCTTGACCGTTTCCGGCGTGGTGCCTTCGCGTTCGTCGATGGCCTGTTTCATGGCCACCAGGCGCTCGACCGTCAGGGCATAGATGTCGGCCGGCGTGCGCACCATGTCCAGTTCCACCAGCGCATCGACCATGCGGATGCCCAGGCCCTCGATGTCCATCGCGCGGCGCGAGGCGAAATGGATCAGCGCCTCCTTGCGTTGCGCCGCGCAGACCAGTCCACCGCTGCAGCGCCAGGCCGCCTCGCCCTCCTCCCGCATCAGCGCCGAGCCGCATACCGGGCAATGCGCCGGCATCGTCCACGGGTGCGTGCCGTGCGGGCGCCGTTCGGCCTGCACGCGCACGACCTCGGGGATGACGTCGCCCGCGCGCCGCACGATCACCGTATCGCCCACGCGCACGTCCAGTCGCGCGATCTGGTCGGCGTTGTGCAGGGTCGCGTTGGTGACGGTGACGCCGCCCACCTGCACCGGCGTGAGGCGGGCCACCGGGGTGGCGGCACCGGTGCGGCCGATCTGGATCTCGATCGCCTCGACCTGCGTGCTCTGCTCCTGCGCCGGGAACTTGTGCGCGATGGCCCAGCGCGGCGCGCGCGAGACGAACCCCATCTCGCGCTGGCCTTCGTAGTCGTCCAGCTTGTAGACCACGCCATCGATGTCGTATGGCAGTTCGTTGCGCTTGGCGCCGATGCGCTTGTAGTAGGCAATCAGGCCCTCGAAACCGCGCGCCACGTCCGCCTCGGGCGACACCGGGAAGCCCCATTTGCGCAGTTTCGCCAGCGTCTGCGAGTGCGTCGCGGGCAGCTCGCCGCCCTCCACCACGCCCACCGCATAGGCAAAGAAACTCAGCCGTCGCTTGGCGGTGACCGCCGGATCGAGCTGGCGCAGCGAACCGGCCGCACCGTTGCGCGGATTGGCCAGTGGCTTCTCGCCGTGGGTGCGGGCGTACTCGTTGAACGTTTCGAAGTCCCTGCGCAGCATGATCACCTCGCCGCGCACCTCCAGCACGTCCGGCCAGCCGGTGCCGCGAAGCCTGAGCGGGATCGCCCTCACCGTGCGCAGGTTGGCGGTGACGTCCTCGCCGGTTTCGCCGTCGCCGCGCGTGGCGCCCTGCACGAACACGCCCTGCTCGTAGCGCAGGCTGATCGCCAGGCCATCCAGCTTGGGTTCCACCGAGAACACCGGCTGGCGCCGGTCCAGCGTCTGTTCCACCCGCCGCTCGAACTCGACGATCTCGCGGAAGCATTCGCGCTCGTTTTCCCCGTCCTGTTCGAAGGCGTTGCCCAGCGAAAGCATCGGCAGCGCGTGACGCACTTCGGCGAAGCCGCCCTGCGCGCGTGCGCCCACGCGGCGGGTAGGCGAATCGGGGCCGGCCAGTTCCGGGTGTGCGTCCTCAAGCGACTCCAGTTCCCGCATCAGTCGGTCGTATTCGGCGTCGGTGATGTCCGGATCGTCGAGTACGTGGTAACGGTAATTGGCCTGCTCGATACGCTCGCGCAGATCGGCGGCGCGCTCGTGGGGGGATGCGTGGGTCGGGTTCATGCGGGCGTCCTCATCACCGCAAGTTTAGCCTCGCATCCTGCCGACGGGCGTCGGGCCGTCGTGCACGGGAGCGCCTGGGCAGGCGCTCAGCGGTGCAGGTCGCCCGCGGCCTCCGGCTGGTAGTTGATCTCCACCACCCGCAGGCGGCGGGGCTGGCCGCCGGGCATCGGCCAGTCGATTTCCTGGCTGCAGGCGAGCCCCAGCAGGGCGCTGCCGACCGGAGCCAGGATCGACACGGTGCCGGGCTTGCCGGCCGCGCCTGGGTAGACCAGCGAAAGGGTGGTCCGCTCGCCGGTGCCTTCCTCGCCGAAGGTGACGGTGGAATTCATGGTGACCACGTCGGCCGGCATGTCATTGGGCTCGCGCACTTCCGCCCGTTCCAGTTCCGAGCGCAGCGGCGCGTGCTGCCGGGCCTCCGTGGCGGGGAGGCGGTCGAGCAGGTTCTCGATGCGTTCCACATCCAGGCGGGACAAGACGATGGTGGGCCGGCTCATTGGTTTTTCTCCATGGGAAAGGCGCCGGACATGCCGGCGCGCGCTTGCTCGGGGAGCGGATGCCTTTGCCGAAAGCGAAGCGAAGGCTCCAGACGGATCTGGCGGCGTCCGGATGAAAAGGCAAGCGTCCTGGACAGAAGCGGGGCACGCGCGCCATACGCTCCTCGACACACCTAGGGCAATGCGGCGCTTATCATGCGCGCCCATGCCGAACGATACCGTCACGCCCGCCCCTGCCCTCGATGTGGCAGCGCCGGCGGACGCGCCCTCGCGCGAACGCTTCCGCGGGCTGATCTGGCTGGTCTCGGCGGCGTTCTTCATGCAGGCGCTGGACTCGACCATCGTCAACACCGCCGTGCCGGCCATGGCCGGCGCGCTGGGCGTCACCCCGCTGGGCATGCGCAGCGCGCTGACCAGCTATGTGCTGACCCTGGCGATCCTGATTCCGGCCAGCCCGTGGCTGTGCGACCGTTTCGGCACGCGGCGGGTGTTCGGCGCGGCGATCGCCGTTTTCGGCCTGGGCTCGCTGTTCTGCGGCATCTCGCAGACGCTGCCGCAGCTGGTCGCCGCACGCGTGCTGCAGGGTGTCGGCGGCGCGGCGCTGATGCCGGTCGGCCGCTACGTACTGGTGCGCAGCATCGCCAAGCGCGAGTTCGTGGCGGTGATGAGCACGGTCGCGACGTTCGGCTTGCTCGGCTCGGTGCTGGGGCCGCTGATGGGCGGCGCGCTAGTGGAATTCACCTCGTGGCGGCTGATCTTTCTGATCAACGTGCCGGTGGGCATCGCCGGGATGTGGATGAACAGGCAGGACATGCCCGACTACCGGATGCGGCACGCCAACCGCTTCGATCTGCTTGGCTTCCTGCTGTTCGGCGCCGCCTCGGCGCTGCTGCTGACCGCCTCGGAACTGGTCGGCGCCGAGCACGTGGCGTGGGGGCGCATCGGCGAGTGCACCGCGCTGGCGCTGCTGGTCGGCGTGATCTACGTCTGGCACAGCCGGCGCACCGCGTTCCCGGTGGCCGACCTCTCGCTGCTGAAGGTCCGCAGCGTGTGGGTGGCGCTGGCCGGCAACCTGTTCACCCGACTGGGCATCTCCGGCATGTTCCTGTTGCTGGTGCTGTTCCTGCAGGTCGGCTGCGGCTGGTCGCCGCTGCTGGCCGGCCTGATGATGGTGCCGCAGGCGCTGGGCTCGATCAGCGCCAAGTGGCTGATCAACCGCGTGCTGGCGTGGCTGGGCTATCGCCGGCTGCTGATCTCCAACACGCTGATCGTGGCCGTGCTGCTGGCCTCTTTCGCCGCCTTCGGGCGGCATACGCCGATGTGGCTGATCGCGGTGATGGTGTTCCTCTACGGCAGCTTCGCCGGCCTCCAATACACTGCGATGAACACGCTGGTCTACCACGACCTGGACATCAAGCACGCCTCGATGGCCTCCTCGATGGCCTCCACCGCGCAATACCTGTCGATGAGTTTCGGCATCGCGCTGGCGACACTGTTGATGGAATCGCTGCTGCAGGGCCACGCGCATTCGGACTACGTGGCCGCGTTCCGCTGGACCGTGCTGATCCTGGCGGCGATCACCGCCTCGGCCAGCCGCGTGTTCGGCCGGCTCAAGGTCGACCGGCCGGTGCGGCAGGAGGCCGCGGCCTGATCCTGGCACTGCCGGAATGGGCAGCGCACGGGCGCCTGGCTGATAGGCTTGGCGGGCGTTCCCCGGGAAGCCATCGATGCGTTCGTTCCTCCTACTTGCCGCCCTGGCGTGCGGCTTTCCGGCCTCGGCCGCTGCAGCCGAGGCCGGCACGAACTTCCGTCTGACCGGCCACCCGGTCGGCACCCTGGCACTGGCCCTGTTCGTGCTCGCCTACGTCGCGGTGGTGCTGGAGGAACGCATCCGGATCGCCAAGTCCAAGCCGGTGATGCTTGCCGCCGCGCTGATCTGGGGCCTGATCGCGTGGCAGACCCGCGGCGGCAGCGGCGGATCCGCCGCCGCGAGCGATGCGTTCCAGGCAATGTTCCTCGAATACTCGGAGATCTTTTTCTTCCTGGTCGTGGCGATGACGTACGTCACCGCGATGGCCGAACGCAACGTCTTCGAAGCGTTGCGTGCGCAGCTCACGCAGCGCCGGCTGGGCTACCGGGCGCTGTTCTGGATCACCGGCACCCTTGCCTTCTGCATCTCGCCGGTGCTGGACAACCTCACCACGGCGCTGGTGATGTCGGCGGTGGTGATGGCGGTGGGCGGCGGGCAGCCTCGCTTCGCCACGCTGGCACTGATCAACCTGGTGGTGGCGGCCAATGCCGGCGGTGCGTGGAGCGCGTTCGGCGACATCACCACGCTGATGGTGTGGCAGGCACACAAGGCCGGGTTCTTCGACTTCTTCCGCCTGTTCATGCCGGCACTGGCGAACTGGCTGGTGCCGGCCGTCGCGATGCATTTCGCGCTGCCGAAGGGAGCGCCCGAATCGATTCCCGGCAAGGTGCGCGTCAGGCCCGGCGGCATCGGCATCTGCCTGACCTTCGCGCTGACCATCGCGATCACCGTGGTCGGCAAGCAATGGCTGGGCATGCCGGCCGCGTACGGCATGCTCACCGGCCTGGCATTGCTCAACCTGCTGGCCACGCGCATCGACCGCAGCCAGCGCCGCTATGCGCTGGCGCAGGGTGTCGAACAGGAGCCGTATTCGATCTTCCGCATCATCGCCAACGCGGAGTGGGACACGCTGCTGTTCTTCTATGGCGTGTTCGGCTGCGTCGGCGGGCTGGCCGCGCTGGGTTACCTGGAGCTTGCCTCGCATACGTTCTACGGTGCGCTCGGCCCGACGATCGCCAACACCGCCATGGGCGTGCTTTCGGCGGTGATCGACAACATCCCGATCATGTACGCGGTGCTGCAGATGAATCCGCCGATGGACCCGTCGCAATGGCTGCTGGTCACGCTCACGGCCGGCGTCGGCGGCAGCCTGCTTTCGGTTGGCTCGGCCGCCGGCGTGGCGCTGATGGGTGCCTCCGGCGGGCGCTATACCTTCATGCGGCACCTGCGCTGGAGCTGGGCGATCGCGCTGGGCTACCTGGCGAGCATCGCCCTGCACCTGGCCCTCAACGGCAACTGAGGGATCCTGGGCCTCCCGCTGCGCTGGCGCAGACCGGAGGCCGCTCGCGCACAACCGAAGGAAACCATGCATCACGCGAACGACATCCTGCTGAGCCTGTTCCTGGTCTTCGTCGCCGCGCAGGTCGGCGCCGAGGTCGCCCAGCGCCTCAGGCTCCCCGGCGTGGTCGGCGAGATCGCCGCCGGCTGCGCGATCGGCCCGTCCCTGCTCGGCTGGCTCCGGCCGGAACAGATCCTGCCTGGCACGCCGCTGGACGTGCTGGCCGAGATCGGCGTGGTGCTGCTGCTGTTCTCGGTCGGGCTGGAGACCCGGCTGGACGATCTGAAGAAGGTCGGCAAGGTGGCCTTTCTGGTCGGCGTCCTCGGCGTGCTGATTCCCTTCGCCATGGGCAGCGTATGGGCACACGGCAGCGGCTTCGCCTGGGGCAAGTCGATGTTCATCGCGGCCGCCTTCGTCGCCACCTCCGCGGGCATCACCGCGCGCGTGCTGCAGGAGCTGGGCGCACTGCAGCGGGTGGAGAGCAAGGTGATCCTCGGCGCGGCGGTGATCGACGACATTCTCGCCATGCTGCTGCTGGGCGTGGTGGTGTCACTCCAGGGCGGCGGGGGATTCGACCTGGCGAACCTGCTGGTGGTGCTGGGCAGTGCGGTCGGCTTCATCGCGCTGGTCGGGTTGGGCGGCGCGCGGGTGATGCGCTGGAACTCGACCTGGCTGGAGAAGCCGCACAGCGCGCATTCGCCGCTGGCGATCGTGCTGGCCATCTGCCTGGGCCTGGCCTGGTTGTCCACCCTGCTCGGCCTGGCCGCGATCATCGGCGCCTTCCTGGCCGGCATGATCGCCTCCGAAACCCGCCAGCAGCACACGCTTGAACAGCAGACGCAGCCGCTGCTGGCGCTGCTGACGCCGTTCTTCTTCGTCATCACCGGCAGCAAGATCGACCTGGCGCAGCTCGCCGGCGGCCAGGCCTTGCTGATGCTGGCGGTCGTCACCGCCATCGCCATCGTTTCCAAGCTCGCCGGCGGCTGGCTGGGCTCGCTGGCGCTGGGCCGGCGCAGCGCGGCCATCGTCGGCTTCGGCATGGTGCCGCGCGGCGAGGTCGGCGTGGTGGTCGCGAGCCTGGGCCTGGCCGCCGGCGTGTTCAGCGACCGCGTCTACGCGATCATCGTGGCGATGTCGCTGCTCACCGCGATGGTCACCCCGCCGATCCTGGCCTGGCTGCTCAGGCGCCATCCGGTCCAGCTGGAAACCTCCGTCGATTGACCATGGCTCCGAAAACCGGGGCCGGTCAGGCAGGCGTCGCCTTGACGCCCGATTGAAACCCGATCGGCCACATTCGCCTTCCCATCCGGCAGGAGGAGTCGCCATGAAAGCCACCCTCGTCCCCCTGGCAGCGGCCCTGGCGCTCGCCACCGCACCCATGGCCCAGGCGCAATCGAGCTACCCGCAGGGCGGCGTGCTGGTCCGCTCCGACGGCATCTACCTGCGCTGCGACCAGTGCGGCACCGTGCAGAGCATCGAGCATACGGTCACCCAGGGCAGCGGGCACGGCACCGCGGGGGCCGTCATCGGCGCCATCGCCGGCGGCGTGCTCGGCAACCAGGTCGGCAAGGGCAAGGGCCGCAAGCTCGCCACCGTCGGCGGCGCGGTCGGCGGCGGCTTTGCCGGCCACGCCATCGGCAACCGCAGCGGCAACGGCAACGACGCCTGGCTCGTCCACCTGAAGATGGGCAACGGCACGATCACGTCCGTGCAGGTCAACGACGCCACCGGCATCCGCGAGGGCGACATCGTGCAGGTGGATGCCAACGGCAACATCACGCGGGTGAGATAGCCTCCCCCCGGCCCGCGCGCCGATCAGCCTGCCCGCAGTTCGATGGCCGGATGGCGGCGCGCCAGCATCCGCTGCATGCGCCCGATATAGGCCTGTCGCAATCGCACCGCCCGCTCGGCGTCCGAGTCGTCCAGCTGCTCGGACCGCACGCGGTCGCGATGCTCGATCTCCAGCGCCAGCAAGCGATAGGCCAGCGCCATCCTCTTCTGGATCTGTTCCTCAGTGGCCATGGTGGTGCTCCCAGCGGCCCGCGGGGGACCCATGCTACGCCGTATTTGTGACAGGTGGCGGTCGCACTTGCGATCGGTGCGGTCTGTCGGGAATGCCCGGCGCCTGGTCGGCGTGGAGGCCGTGGCCTCCCTGCGGGATGCAGGGAGACCACGCGCATCGTCGGTCACGACGGCGTCGCCGTCCGCGGTCATGTCAGGCGGCCGCCTCGAACCACAGCCGCTCGATCGTCATCGCATCGGCAGCCTGGGGCCGGCCCGCATCGACACGCACGAAGCTGAGCGTCAAGGCATCCAGCGGCGCGGGCCAGATCCGGCTCAGGACGTCCAGCGCGGGGAGGGTGATCCTTGCCGGTCCCTGCATGGCCATGTGGCCGCCGGCCCCCATCGCCATCGCCTTCGCGTGGCGCGCGACACTGACCTCAAAGGGCCCCAGTGTGCCGACCAGGTAGGTCTGTTCCGGCTGGGCCAAGCCCCCGGACGGGAGATTGAGGAGCAGCTTGTAGAAATAACCGCCTCGCGTCCCTGCTCCGGTTACGTCCACACCATCGAGCACGATCTGCAGCGCGCTGCCGGAAGTCGCCTGCGGCGCCCGGGTCACCAGGCTGCGCACGCGGTCGCGTCCGTCGGCAGACAGCGGAATCCGGATACGCGTCGATCGCGGGCCCAGGGCCAGACCGCCCACGCCGCCCAACGATGGACCCTGGGCCGGCAGCGGCTGGGCGAAGGCATCCTGTATGGCGGGAAGTTGGGCCGATGCGGCCGCCTGCATGCCGTACCCGTACCCACCGGTGGGGAGGGTCGAGTTGTCGTAGCGATAGCCGAGGTTGCTCGGCGCGTAGGTGGTGAGCCGGGCCACGCCGCTCACGGCCGCGCCGTAGTTGAACGAGCCCGACCAGTAGCTCGAGGTCTTGGACGGCATGTGCCGGCCTGCGCCCGCGCGCACCCAGGCATCCCAGAGGCGATCGATATTGGCGTGGTGCAACCAGAAGATCGGGTCGCGCGGGGATATGGCGACGTTGTCCATGGCTCCGCCGATCAGATTGTGCACGGGGTTGTGCGGAGCGGTCTCGACGGCCGGCTCGAAGGCGTAAGGATAACCCCGGGGAAGATTGATCAGGCTGTTTCCGAATGGGGTCATGCTCAGCGCGCCACTGACGTCCTTGCCCGTGCGACCGGCCAGGTAGAGCGGCGAGCTCGGATCCTGGAATTCGGTGGGCAGGATGGGATCGTAGTAGTAGTCCCAATAGGGCAGCACCAGCGAACTGCTTCCCGCGGCCTTGCGCAACTGCGCCTCGAAACGCGCCAGGAAGCCGCGATGCCAGGCGAGGAAGTAGGGTTTGTGATGGGGGCAGAAGGTTCCATGCACGCTCGTCCAGTAAGCCCAGCTCGCGGGGCTGGTCGAGTTTTTGTTGGCGCGCATCGCGCCCACTGCCCGAAGGAAGGCCGGATACGAGGTGCTCTTGCGAAAAGTCGGCCACGACGGCCGCGTGTGCAAGCTCGTCGCACCGATCGTGTCGTGGGGAAGCATGGGTACCAGCGCCAGGGCCGCCGTAGCCTGCAGGAATTGTCTCCGGGTGATCATCGCGTCCTCCATTTCGAATGCTTGGCTACCGGCACGCTGTCGCCCGTAGCCCTTGGTATTGCCCGCGCGCATCAGGCGCGCATGGGGAACCTAGAGCGATGGAAGTGCCTGGGTTTGACGTACATCAACCGCGCGAGGCAGCTGCGACCCAGAGACGTGAAGGGGCTCAACCGCAGGTTGCAGACGGGCACCGCCGCAGCCGGCCGGCCCGAGGCTGGCTACGGACGCGGCTTGACACGGCGAGGCCGTGCCACCTGCATGAAGCGCCGCTTGAGCACCTGCACGAGCAGCAGGTAACTGCACGCCGCGATCACCAGGAACGCGAAGAAGGCCGGCGGCAGCGGCACGAAACCGAACACGCCGGCCAGCGGCGTCCACGGCAGCGCCAGGCCCACCGCGACCACCGCCACCACGCTTGCCACCAGCGGCACGGCCGGGCGGCTGCGCAGGGGATTGCCGTGCGTGCGGATGACGAACACCACCAGTGTCTGCGTGGCCAGCGATTCGATGAACCAGCCGGTGTGGAAGGTCTCGGCCGTGGCGTGCAGCCAATGAATCAGCACGTAGAAGGTCAGCAGGTCGTAGAGAGAACTGACCGGCCCGATGCCGACCATGAAGCGACGGATCAGCGGCACGCTCCAGCGCTGCGGGCCCCGCAGTTGCGCCGCATCCACGTTGTCCGACGGGATCGTGGTCTGCGCGAGGTCGTACAGGAAATTGTTCAGCAGTATCTGCGCCGGCAGCATCGGCAGGAACGGAAGCACCAACGCGCCCACGACCATGCTGAACATGTTGCCGAAGTTGGAGCTGGTGCCCATGAACAGGTACTTCATGACGTTGGCGAAGGCGCGTCGTCCCTCGAGCACTCCGGCGTGGAGGACTTCCAGGTTGCCTTCTCGCAGCAGTATGTCGGCGCTGTCCCGGGCGATATCCGCGGCATGGGCAACCGAGATGCCGACGTCCGCCGCGTGCAGCGAGGGTGCGTCGTTGACCCCGTCGCCCAGGAACCCGACCACCTCGCCGCGGGCCTTGAGCGCCATCACGATGCGGTACTTCTGCTCCGGCGTGACCAGCGCGAAGACCTGCGTGCGCGCCGCCAGCAACCCCAGCGCGGTCTCGCTCATGCCGCGCAGCTCCTCACCCGTCACCACCCGGCCCGGATCGAGGCCGGCCTGCTCGCAGGTGTAGCGCGCCACACGCGGGTTGTCCCCAGTGAGCACCTTCAAGGGAATGCCGTCCGAGGCCAGTGCGTGCACGGCCTTCGCCACGCCGGGCATGAGCGGATCGACGAACGAGACAAAGCCGGCCAGCGCCATGCCCGCCTCGTCCGAGGCGGTATAACGTGCTTGCGTCTCGACCGGCCGCCAGGCGATCGCGAGCACGCGCAGGCCGCGCTCCCCCATCGCTTCGTACGTGCGCTGGCACTCGGCCCGGCGCGGCGGGTCGAACGGGACCATGTCGTCGCCCGACTCGCATTGCGAGCAGGCCGGCAGGACCGACTCGGGCGCCCCCTTGGCGATCAGCCATCGCTCGCCGCCCCGCTGGACGACCACGCTCATGCGGCGCCGTTCGAAATCGAGCGGGATTTCGTCCAGCTTGCTCCAGCCTTCCGAAGACGCGGCACAGTCGCGCAGGATCGCCGCATCGAGCGGGCTGCGGGTGCCTGTCTCGAACGCGGCGTTGAGCACCGCAAGCTGCGAGGTCCTGGCCGAGGATCGCCCCGATGCATCCCAGGTGCCGTCGACCGCGGTATCGCCGCGGGTAAGTGTGCCGGTCTTGTCGCTCAACAGCACCGTCATGCTGCCGAAGTCCTCGATCGCGGCAAGGTGGCGCACGATCACCCGGCGGCGTGCCATGCGCACGGCGCCACGGGCCAGCGTGACGGTGGTGATCATCGGCATGAACTCCGGCGTCAGGCCGACCGCGAGCGCCAGCGCGAACAGCAAGGTCTCGAGCGGCGGGCGATGCAGCACCACGCCGACCAGCAACACCAGCAGCACGAGCATCACCACCGTGCGCATGATCAGGCCGGCGAAATCCTTCAGGCCGCGCTCGAACTCGGTCAACGGCGGTCGCTCGTCCAGGCGCGCGGCCACCTCGCCGAAGGCCGTCGCCGCGCCCGTAGCCTCCACCTCGGCCACCGCCGTGCCGGCCACCACGGACGAGCCGAGGAATACCCTGCCCTTCGCCTCGGGCCCGGTGCGGGCATCGGCGGACGCAGGTTCCTTCTCGACCGGCAGGGATTCGCCGGTCAGCGCCGCCTGCTGGACATGGAAGTCCCGAGCATCGAGCAGGCGTGCGTCGGCCGGTATGCGATCGCCGGCCGACAGCCGGATCAGGTCACCGGGCACCAGCTCGCGCCGCGGCCGGTCCTGCCAGCGACCGTCGCGGCAGACCGTCGCCATCGGCGTGATCTCCTCGCGCAGACGCTCGGCGGCGCGCTGCGAGCGGAACCCGAGCGTGGCGTTGAGCACGAGGCTCAGCAGCACGATCACCGCGATGATCATTGCGCCCAGCACGTCGCCCAACACGCCGGAGGTCGCCGCCGCCGCGATCAGGATCGCCACCAGCGGATTGGCCAAAGCGGCGGCCACCAGGGCCAGGATGCCCGACCCGCCACGACGGAGTTCGTTTGCGCCGTAACGCGCCCGGCGGCGGGCTGCCTCGGCCTCGGACAAGCCGGCGCATGAGGCTTCGGCGCGCCCTCCCGACGTAGGCAGCGGACCGTCGGCAAGGGAGGTTGGCGAATCCATGCCGGCACCATGCACGGCCACGCCGAAGCGCCGTTGACCACGGTCAATTCCGGCCGATGCCACCCTGCTTTGATGCAACTCAAGCTACAGGGGCGACGGTCGTGGTGGCATGGGCGCCTGCCCGCCTGCGCCGGTCGTTCCATGGACCATCACCTGCCTGCATCACGCCAATGGCCCTCGCCGCCGACGAATGGCGAGCGACCGGCGGCCACGCTGCAATGGACCGGCTGGTTGCTGGGCGTGCTGGCTCTGGCAGCACTGGCCGGCGTGGTCCTGCGCCGCGTCGAGGTGGAACGCTTCCTCGACCTGCTCCGCTCGCTCGCACCGGCCTGGCTTGCCCTGGCCGTGTTCCTGCAGATCACCACCTATGCCTGCGTCGCCACGGCCTGGTGGCTGGGGCTGGATCGTGCCGGTGCACAGCGCCCCTGGAGCTCGCTCATCGGGCTTTCCGTGGCCAAGCTGTTCGTGGACCAGTCCGTGCCGACGGGCGGTATCGGCGGCACGGCCTTCCTGGTCGGCGTACTGGCCCGCCGGCGCGTACCGCGGCCGGCATGCATGGCGGCGCTGATGACCAACTTCATCGGCTTCTACGGTGCCTACCTGCTTTCCGCAGTGACGGGCATGGGGCTGTTGTGGCTTCACCACGAGGCACGTCCCTGGATGGCAACCGTGACCGGCCTTTTCGTCTTGGTGGCCGTGTCGGTACCGTTGGCCCTGTTCGTGTTGCATCGGTTCGGCCGCCGGGCACCCCGCTGGATGGAGCGCCTGCCGGGCGTAACCTCGCTGGCGGAGGCCGCCGCGGAAGCCCCGGTCGCTCACCTGCTGCATCGCAAGCGGCTGCTCGCCGCCACGGCTGCGCTCAACCTCCTCGTCATTGCCGCGGATGCGGCGACACTGTGGACCATGCTCCACGCGCTTGGGCTGCAGGTCTCCTACGGCGTGGTCTATCCCAGTTTCCTGCTGGCCATGATGGTGGCGACGGTGAGTCCGATCCCGATGGGCCTGGGTACCTTCGAAGCGGCCTGCGTTGCCGCACTTTCGACGCAAGGGCTGCCCATCGAAGGCGCGCTGGCGGGAACCTTGCTGTTGCGCGGCTGCACCACCTGGCTGCCGATGCTGCCGGGGCTGTGGCTCGCGCGCCATGCCTTGCGCGACCCGCACGGGCAGACTTGACCCACGTCAAGGGGTGGCACGGGGGCAGTGGCAGCGTGGGCGCATCGGAGATTCCCCCGCATGGCACACACGCTAGCCCTCCAGCCCACAGCGTCCCGCGGGGTCGCTGCAAGCAATGCCGAAGTCGGCGGAGTCTTCGATGAGATCGCCGACTGGCTGGAACTGGACGGCGCCAATCCGTTCCGCGTGCGCGCCTACCGCAACGCTGCACGCACCGTGGGCGGCTGGCCGCAACCACTGGTTACGTGGCGCGATCCAGCGCATCGGTTGGCCGACCTGCCGGGCATAGGCAATGACCTCGCAGGCAAGATCGAGGAAATCCTGGCGACGGGTTCGTGCCATCTGCTGCGCGAGCTGCGGCGGACCCACCCCAGAGGCCTGACCGCCCTGCTCAGATTGCCGGGGCTCGGCCCGCGACGTGCCCAGCGGTTGCACGACGAGCTGGGCATCACTTCGGTCGCGGGGCTGTTGCGTGCCGCACGTGCCGGGCGCATCCAGACCATCAAGGGTTTCGGCAAGGACACCGAGCGACACCTTCTGGAGGCGGCCGTTCAGTCCCTCGGAACGGTCCATCGCTGGAAGCTTTCAGACGCCCTGCAGCAGGCCGAGGCGCTGGCTTCCTACGTGCAGGGTGCGCCGGAGCCAGCCCGGGTGGTGCTTGCCGGCAGCCTGCGCCGCTGGCGCGAAACGGTCGGCGACGTGGACGTGCTCGTGGCGACCGGCCATGGAAGCGCACTGTCCAGGCGCTTTCTCTCCTACCCGATGGTGCACCGCGTCCTCGCGCAGGGAGCCACCCGGTCAAGCGTCGTGTTGCGCAGCGGGCTGCAGGTGGATCTGCGGGTGGTGCGCCCGGCGAGCCTCGGCGCCGCCCTGGTCTACTTCACCGGCTCGAAGGCGCACAACCTCGCGCTGCGCGGGCTGGCGCACAAGCGCGGCATGAAGGTCAACGAGTACGGTGTCTACCACGGCAGCCGTCGCATTGCGGGGCTTACCGAAGCCTCAGTCTATGCGTGCATCGACCTGCCACCCATCCCGCCGGAACTGCGCGAGAACCTCGGCGAGATCGAAGCTGCCGCCGCCGGAACCCTGCCCTCGCTGATCGAGCTGAAGGACGTGCGCGGCGACCTGCACAGCCACACCGAGGCCAGCGACGGTCGTGCCGACCTGGAAACGATGGCGCGCGCCGCCGCCGCCGCCGCCGCGGGGCTTGAGTACCTGGCGATCACCGACCATTCGCACGGTCTCGCCGTCGCGCGTGGCCTGGACCGCCGCCGGTTGCTGGCACAGATCGAGGCGATCGACCGCTTCAACGAAACCCATGTCGCACCGGTGCTGCTCAAGGGCATCGAAGTGGACATCCTCGAGGATGGCCGCCTGGATCTCCCGGACGACCTGCTGGCCCGCCTGGACCTGGTGGTCGGCGCGGTACACAGCCACTTCGACCTCTCGCGGGAGCGCCAGATCACGCGCCTGCTGCGTGCGATGGATCATCGCTGCTTCAGCATCCTGGCCCACCCCACCGGGCGCCTGATCGAGGAACGTGCCCCCTACGCTGTGGACATCGAGCGCATCGTGCGCCACGCACGTGAACGCGGCTGCTTTCTGGAGGCCAACGCGCACCCGGACCGGCTGGATCTGGACGACGTGCATTGCCGGCTGGCGAAGGCCGCCGGCGTGCCGCTGGCCATCGGCAGCGACGCGCACGACGCCGGCGGCTTGGCCGCGCTGCGCTTCGGCATCGGTCAGCTGCGCCGCGGCTGGATCGAGGCCAAAGACGTGATCAACACGCTGCCGTTGCCCGCATTGAGGGCCCGCCTGGCAACCACCATGGGCGCCTAGCGCGCCTGCGCATCGGGCATGTCCGGTCGCTCGCTGTCGGCGTCCGGCTCGCCACAATGCTCGAGGATGGGCGCTCGCGTTTCGGCCGCAAGCCGCAATGCCTCCGGCCACGTGTCGGGGCTGCGGCGGGGATGTATCGCCGCGGCGATCGTGACATCGACCGTGCCCGGATGCGGCAGCCATTCGTCGTCGCGCAGCACGGCGCGGGTTCCGCGCAAGGCGACGGGAATCACCGGCATGCCCGCCTCGACGGCCGCGACGAAGGCGCCCAGGCGGAAGTGCACCAGTCCCGGCATGCTGCGGAAGGTGCCTTCGGGAAAGAAGAGCACGTCGCCCGTGCCGCGGCTGACCTGCTGCAGGGCTCGTGCGTGCGTGTGGGGATCGGAGCGCGCCACGAACACCACGCCGAGCCGGCGCAGCATCCAGCCCACCAGCGGCAGCGACGCCAGTTCCCGTTTGGCGACGAACGCCACGGGTCTGGGGAGCGCGCAAACCAGCGCCAGCGCGTCGGCATAGCTGGCGTGGTTGCTGACGAAGATGCATGGACCCTCCGGCAAGGCTTCGACCAGGTGCATTCGAACCCGGATGCCTGCGGCGGCTGCCACCGCCCCCAGCAGCCGGCGTGCGGCCCACCACCGCGATGCCGCGGGCATCGGCAAGGCAAGCCAGGCCAGCATGGGGACGACCGCCAGGCCCAGCAGCAGCCATGCGTAAGCGGCGTAGGCGAGCATGCCGGCGTGGCCGGTCACGCGCCGCAGCCGATCCCATTGGGATCGCACCACCACGGCCAGCAGGCGCCACCGGTCCGGCGTATCGAGCCGGCCGCCTTCGAACGCGGTGCGGCACGCGGACCGGCGCAGTTTGCCGCTCGATGTCTTCAGTATGGCGCCCGGCGCGGCAAGCACGACCTCGTCGGCCGGTGCTCCCGTGCAGGCGTGGACGGCCGCGTTGACGGCACGCTGGAGTTGCTGCCGCCGTGCCGCCTCGGTCACCCGCGTTTCGGCGACGACAACCAGGCGTTCCGTGCCTTGTTTGCGGGTGCCGAAGGCCGCTACGCGGCCACGCCGTATGCCCGGCACCTCGCCGACCGCCTGCTCGATGCCCTGGGGATGCAGATGCTGGCCGGCGCGGATGACCAGGTCCTTGGCGCGACCGGTAAGGTACAGCTCGCCCTGCCGCACGAAGCCCAGGTCGCCGGTATCCAGCCAGCCATCGTGGAACAGCTCCCGCGTGAGCTGCGGCTGGTGGAAATAGCCTGCCGTTGCGGAGGGTCCGCGAAACTGGATGCGCCCCTGCCGGCCTTCGGACAATTCGTGGTCGTAATCGTCGACGATGCGCACTTCGTGTGCCGGCAAGGGGACGCCGCAGGAGACAAATCGCAGTGACGGTGTCTCCTCGTCATCTGCCACCACCGCCTCGCCGTGGCGAAGGAAGCGGTCCTGCCGCACGCGCAACACGCGGATGCCCCGCCCCGCAGGCGGAAAGGTCAGGCCGAGGCTGTTTTCGGCCAGCCCGTAGACGGGAAGCAGGGCCGCGGGCGCGAGCCCGGCTCGGGCGAAGCGTGCAGTGAAGCGCTCCAGCGTGTCGGGGAACACCGGCTCGGCACCGCAGAAGCAGATGCGCAGCCGGTGCAGATCCAGGTCGTCGAGCGCGTGATCCTCGATCCGGTGCAGGCACAGCTCGTAGGCAAAGTTCGGAGCCGCCGACAGGGTGGCGCCGAAGCGGTCGATCGCGCGCAGCCACTGTTCGGGGTGCAGCAGGAACGCCTGCGGCGGCATCAGGACCAGCGGAATGCCGAAATACAGGCTGCCCAGCCACGCGCCGATCAGCCCCATGTCATGGTAGAGCGGCAACCAGCTGACGAAGACGTCCCTGGCCGATGCGCCCACCTGGCGCCCCATGGTGCGGATATTGGCGAGCAGGTTGTCGTGGCTGAGCATCACGCCCTTCGGATCGGCGGTGCTGCCGGAGGTGTACTGCAGCATCGCCAGGTGGTCGCCGCGCCGCGGCGCGGGTTCCGACAGGGGCTCGTGCCCACGCAACGAGGCGACCGCAAGCAGCCGTTCCACGCCGCCGGCCAGGGTCCCGATCGCATGGCGGTGCGCGAAAAGCGCCGGCGCGACGAGCATCAACCGCGCCCCGCAATTGCGCAGGATGCCGGTCTGGCGGCCCCAGTAGTCGCCAAGCTCGCCAGGCCGCAGCGGCGGGTACAACGGCACGGGTACGCCGCCGGCAAGCATCACCGCGAAAAAGGCGATCAGCAGGTCCGGGTGCGTGGGGAACATCAGCGCCACCGGTTCGCCATCACGCAGGCCTTCCCGCTGCAGGCCGCCCGCCACCTCGCTGGCCGCGGCGTAGAGCCCTGCGTAGGTCAGCTCGATCCCGTCGGCTTCACCGCCGGTGAAGTGCACGTGCACCCGGTCCGGATGCCGCTGCGCATGCCAGGCCAGCACCTCTGGCAGCGTCCGCGCGTCTTCGGGCGTTGCCAGCACGACCTGGCTCGCCAGCGCTGCGGCAGGGCCGGGATGGCTGGCCGCCCACGAGGGCGACGCCGCCAGGACGCGCAGCAGGTCGGCAGGCGTGCGTGCCTCGACGGCGCGTGTTTCGGCCACCGAGACGTGCAGGCGCTTCTCCAGCCGCATCAGCAGTTCCATCCGCGACAGGCTGTCCAGGCCCAGATCGCGGTCCAGCCGCGCACCCATCCATACGGCTGGCATGTTCGCGTCCCTGGGGTGCAGTTCGCGCAGCAACCTGCCGATTTCATCGAGCAGGACGTCGCTACCGGGAATCGATGCGTCGTTCATCCGGCTTGCCTCTCATGGCGGGCACGACGGGGCGCGTACTCGCGCGAAGACGCGGGCGCGCCCGGCGCCGGGGCCGGTCAGCGAAATCTGTCGGTCTGGGCGTTTTCCAACGTGGCGCCGTCGTTGGCGTCGATCTCCACCTGGCGCTCTTCCATCTGGCGGTTCCTGATGATGAACGAGTAGCGCAGCCCACTGCCGCCCGGCTTGGGCTCGATCCGCTGATAGATGATGTCGCCGTCGAACACCCTGAGCGCCAGCGCCCGCGCCTGCTCGGGCTGGATCCGCGCTTGCTTGAGGTACTTCGCTCCCCTCAGTTCCTTGTCGATGGACTTCGTCCAATGGCCGGTCGGCGCGCCTGCCTGCGACACGTCCCGTGTCATTCCGCACGCAGCGCCGGTTCCCGCACATACGGCCAGCAGGATTCGCGCGCAAAGCAGTGGGGACCGGGCATACATTCCATCCTCGCTTGGCCGCAGGCAGGCCGGTGATGCAGGGGTTCGGCGCGACCTGCAACAACGCTAGGACCTAACGTGGCCTGCCATTTGACCTGGATCAGTCGATTGGCTCGGACCACCGGATCGGCGCGGGCAGCATGCAGCGGAACAGGGCGTCCGCCGCCGGGTTGACCAGGGTCAACTCGCATCCGCGCCCACGGCAGCAGGCTCCCGCGCAAGCGGGAGGAACCGGCCATGCAAGTCCACAAGCTATGCACCCACCAGGTAGTTTCGGTCAGCCCTGCCGCTTCCGTGACCGAGGCCGCGCGATTGATGCGCCAACGGCACGTGGGCATGCTCGTGGTGGTCGAGCAGCCCAATGGCGAGCGCATCCCCGTCGGCGTCCTGACCGACCGCGACATCGTCATACAGGTGGTCGCGCCCGAAGTGCCTTGCGCGCAGTTGCGGGTCGATGAGGTGATGACCCGCGACCCGGCGACCTGCTCGCACGACGAGCTGCTGCTCGACGCGGTGGCGCGCATGCGTACGCACGGCGTGCGCCGCCTGCCGGTGCTCAACGCCAAGGGCGGCCTGTGCGGCCTGCTGAGCCTGGACGACATCTACGGCGCGCTGGGTGTCTACCTGCAGGAGATGAGCCGCGCGCTGGTGCGCGGGCAGGTGCGTGAAATGGAAGCGCGTCCGTGAGCCCCGACGCGCCGGTCGCAACCGCCACGGCCGCGCCAGCGTTCGTGGCGGCCATCGGCCCTTACCTGCCGCGCACGCACATTGCCTACTTCTCGATGGAGATCGCGCTCGAGCCGCGCATGCACACCTATGCCGGTGGCCTGGGCGTGCTGGCGGGCGACACCGCGCGCGCGGCCGCGGACCTGGAACTGCCGATGGTGTTCGTCACCCTCATGTCCAGGCAGGGCTACCTGCGCCAGTCGTTCGACGCGCAGGGCAACCAGTTCGAATCGGCCGACCCGTGGGTGCCCGAAGCCTTCGTCCATCCGCTGCGCGCCAAGGTGGCCGTACTCATCGAGTGCCGGGAAGTCTGGGTGCGCCCGTGGCTGTACCGGCTGCACGGCCGTCTCGGGCAACCGGTGCCCGTGCTGCTGCTGGACACCGACCTGCCCGAGAACAGCCCGGAGGATCGCGCGATCACCAGCGAGCTGTATGGGGGCGACGCCAGCTACCGGCTCAGGCAGGAAATCGTGCTGGGCATCGCCGGCGTGCGCGTCCTGCACGCGCTCGGCTTCGAGATCACCACCTACCATCTGAACGAGGGCCATGCGGCGTTGCTCGGACTGGAACTCCTGCGCCGCTATCCGCTGCCGGCCGACACCGTGGGCGCCGGCGAGCTGGGCTTCGATGCCGGTCCGGTACGCCGCTCCTGCGTATTCACCACGCACACGCCGGTCGATGCGGGCCACGACCGCTTTGCATACGACCTCTACGAGCGCCTGCTGCCGGGCTATGTCGACAGCGGGCAGGTGCGCCTGCTGGCCGGCCCGGACGCGCTCAACCTGACCCGGCTGGCGCTCAACCTGGCCGGCTTCGTCAATGGCGTCGCCGTGCGCCACGCGGAGGTGACCACGCGCCTGTTCCCCGGCTATGACGTGCGCGCGGTGACCAATGGCGTCTACCTGCCCGACTGGGTGCATCCGGCATTTGCCACCCTCTTCCACCGCTGCTCCAACTGCTGGGTGCACGATCCGGAGACGCTGGCGCGGTTCGACCAGTTGCCTGATGGCGACGTATGGCAGGCCCACGCGCAGGCGCGCGGCGACCTGGTCGCGTTCGTCGCCGACCGCACCGGTGTGGCGCTGGATACGCAGCTGCCGATCATCGGCTTCGCCCGCCGCATGACGGCCTACAAGCGGCCGATGCTGCTGTTCACCGACACGCTGCGCCTGCGCGCGATCCATGCGAAGGCGCCCTTCCAGGTCGTCATGGCAGGCAAGGCGCACCCGCACGACGAGGCGGGCAAGCAGCTGGTGCGGCAGTTGCACGCGCTGTCCCGCGAACTGGCCCCGCAGATCCGCCTGGTGTTCCTGCCCGACTACGACCTTGCCGCCGCGCGGGCGCTGGTGGCCGGTTGCGACCTCTGGCTCAACACGCCGCTGCCGCCGCTGGAGGCCTCCGGCACCAGCGGCATGAAGGCCGCCGCCAACGGCGTGCTCAACCTGAGCGTGCTGGACGGGTGGTGGGTCGAGGGCTGCATCGATGGCGTCACCGGCTGGTCGCTGGGCGAGGAGCACGACGACGGTGCGGCGAGCCGGAAGCTCTACGACTGCCTGGAGCAGGTCGTGCTGCCGCTCTACCACCGCAACCGCGCCGGCTGGATCGGGATGATGAAGCAGTCGGTGAGCAAGCTCGCCAGCTACTTCAACGCCCACCGCATGATGCGCCGGTACGCGGCGGAGGCCTATCTCCAGCATCGCGGTTCGGCCATCCGTACGGCAACGGACCAGCCGGCCGGCCGATCGCCGCCGCCCGTCCGTGCAGCTTGACCTGCGTCAAAAGCGAACGGCTGGACGCGGGCATAAAAACTCCATGGACACCCCGCGACGCGTTTCCCTCTGGTACCTGCTGATACCGCTGATCATCCTGGTCGGTACGCAGCTGATGCTCCCCCCGCTGCAGGACGACTCCATTGCCTACAGCCAGTTCCGCGCCGCCCTGGCCGCGGGGCGGATCGAGCGTGTGCAGGTCGGGCGCGACGAGATCAGCGGGACGTTCAAGCCGGCCCGGCCCGGTACGGCAGGTCGCCGGTTCACCACGGTCCCTGTCGAACCGCGGCTTGCCGATACGCTGGCTGCCGCCAGGGTGGAATTCAGCGCTGAGCCGCCTCCCGGTTCCTACGATCGCGTGCTGCCGTGGCTGGTTGGCGGGCTGGTGCTTTCCGGCCTGTGGCTGTGGTCGATGGGAAGAGCGACCAGCGGCAGTCCGACCTCCGGCCTGATGAGCGTGGGCAAGAGCAAGGCCAAGGTGTACCTGGAGCGCGGCACCGGCGTCACCTTCGCCGACGTGGCCGGCGAGGACGAGGCCAAGGACGAACTGAAGGAGGTCATCAGCTTCCTGCGCAACCCCAAGCAGTACGGCCGCCTGGGTGCGCGCATGCCCAAGGGCATCCTGCTGGTGGGGCCGCCGGGCACCGGCAAGACGCTGCTGGCCCGTGCGGTCGCCGGCGAGGCCGGCGTGCCGTTCTTCTCGATCAGCGGCTCGGAATTCGTGGAGCTGTTCGTCGGCGTGGGCGCGGCGCGCGTGCGCGACCTGTTCGAGCAGGCGCGGGCGCAGGCGCCATGCATCATCTTCATCGACGAACTGGACGCGGTCGGCCGCGCACGCGGCGCGTCCCTGCCGACCGGCGGGCACGACGAGAAGGAACAGACGCTCAACCAGCTGCTCAAGGAAATGGACGGCTTCGACCCCAGCGCTGGCGTGGTGCTGCTTGCCGCGACCAACCGGCCGGAGATCCTCGACCCGGCCCTGCTCCGCGCCGGGCGCTTCGACCGCCAGATCCTGGTCGACCGTCCGGACAAGCGCGAGCGCGTGGCGATCCTGCGCGTGCACCTTGCCAGACTGGTGCTCGGCAAGGACGTGAACGTCGAGGAGATCGCTGCCCTGACCACCGGCTTCAGCGGCGCGGACCTTGCCAACCTCGCCAACGAAGCGGCGCTGCTCGCCACTCGCCGGGGCGCCCAGGACGTCGGCATGGATGACCTGACCGATGCGCTCGAACGCGTGGTCGCCGGACTGGAAAAGCACAGTCGCGTGCTCAGTGCCAGGGAGCGGCGCATCGTCGCATTCCACGAGGTCGGGCATGCGCTGGTCTCGATCGAGCTGTCGGGCGATACCAAGGTGCAGAAGCTCTCCATCGTGCCGCGCGGCATCGGCGCGCTCGGCTACACGATCGAGCGGCCGACCGAAGACCGCTTCCTGATGCAGCGGCAGGAGATCACGCAGCGCCTGGCGATGTTGCTGGGCGGGCGCGCGGCCGAACTGATGATCTTCGGCGAAGCATCCACCGGCGCAGCCGACGACCTGGCCAAGGCGACCGGACTTGCACGCGCCATGGTCACGCACCATGGCATGGCCGCCGAGCTGGGCACGGTCAGCTACGAAACCGACGCCACGCCCATGCTGGGCACTCCCGCCGATGCCTGGCAACCACGGCGCTATGCCGAGGTCACCGCGGCGGCGATCGATCGTGCGGTACGCCAGCTGCTCGACGAGGCCTTGCTCACGGCGACCGACGTACTGCGCCACCATCGCGTCGGGCTGGAAGCGGCGGCGGAACAACTGCTCCTGCACGAAACACTCAGTGGCGACCAGCTGAAAGCCCTCGTGCAACAGGCCGACCGGCCGACGGACGTGCCGCCAGCTGCAAGCTCCCTGCAGGCCATGCGCGCGGCTGGCCGCGGCTGACTCCAGGTGACAAATCAAGGGCGCCCGCCAGGGGCGCCCTTTTCCGCCAGCATCCGGGCAGTCAGCCGACCTTGATCCGCCGCTGGTGGCCGTCTTCCTTCTTGGGCAGGTGCAGGCTCAGCACGCCGTTTTCGTAACGGGCATTTGCCTTGGCGTCGTCCACATCGGTGGGCAGGCTGAACGAACGGAACACCCGGCCGTAGTAGCGCTCCGTACGCACCTCGCGGCCACCGTTCTTCCTTTCCGATTCGCGACGGGCTTCGGCGGTAATGGACACCTGGTTGCCGTCGACCGTGACGTCGATGTCCTCCTTGCGTACGCCAGGCAGATCGGCGTCGATGTCGTAGGCTTCCTCGCTCTCGTTGACGTCGATGCGGATTTCCGGCGCCACGTCCAGATCACGGAACATCGGACGCAAACCGAAAGTGCGGAAGAGGTCGTCGAAATCGGCGGTGTCGCCCCGTGCGAGCGACTTCATGGGATTCCAGCGGGCGAGCATGGTCATGATGGCAAGCCTCCAATAGGGGTTGGGGAGAAGGCCCCGGGGCAGCACACCCGCTGGGCCGACTTCGACCCTACCCCGCCCGGGCGCCCACGGTTTGATCGACGTCAATCCGACCGCGCCACGCCGCACCGGGCCCGGCCGGGCCGGACCGAACGGGAACACGTTCAACGGAGCAGCGCCAACAGGATCTCCAGGCTGATGAGTGCAATGATGATGACCTCCAGCAGCCCCGCGCGGCTGGCAGCGGCCTCGTCGTAGAGCGCCGCGTAGGTGTCCCGGACGATCGCCAGCTTGCGGTCCACGGCCTGGTTCAGGGGCTCGACCTGCAGCAACTCGAGCGCGGCCGTGTAGGCACGGGCGAGATGCGTGCTGCCGGCAAGCTGCATGCTGGCATCCAGCCTGCCGGTCAGCTCGCTCACTTCCGCCACCAGGGTGTAGAGCCGACGTGCCAGGTTCGCCATGCGCCGGGGCGCGAGCAGATCGAAGCGCCGGCGGCTGCGGGCGACGAGGGCATACATGCGCGGCAGTTCGGCATCGAGCAGAGCGTCGTAATAGCGCAGTTCGAGCAGACGGGCATGGGCTGCCTCCAGCACTTCGGCCATGCCCGGGGTGGAACCGGGGCGGTAGACGAAGCTGCGCAGGCGACCGAGCGCCACCAGGTCATCGGCATGGTGCGAAAAGCAGTGCCTGAGCAGGTGCTGCCTCGTCCGTGCGGACAAGGGAAAGGGGTCGCCGGCCAGGAACCGGGGAAGATCCAGTTGCGTCGGCAACGAGGAGACCTCCGGCGACGCCGCGAACGCGTCCACTTCCACTATCAGGTGCTGCTCCGCCAGCGGCAGCCCCTCGCCATCGCGGAACGCCAGGCCGGTGGTTGCAAGCAGCCTGTGCGTGATCGTGTCCCAGGCCCGCACGACCGGATCGGGCAGCGTCTCGGGGGCGAGTGGCTCGACCTGCGCCAACACGGCGTCCCATTCCAGGTGCACCACCTCGCAGGTGAGCGCCAGTGCGACCACGCCGAAATCGTAGATACGCGCCATCGCCCTGCCCTCGATGCCCACGCCTGCGAGAGCGACCGTGCCGAGGTCGATGGCTACGGCGGGCAGGCCCGCCGTCAGGCGTGGCGCGTGCCCACCGGCTGCCGATGCGGGCCTGGCACGGATGTGCCGCAGGTCGATCGCATCGGCGATGTCGATCAGCCGCTGCAGGATGACGCGGCCCGATCGCACTTCGAGGGGGTCTGGGCTCATGGCAGAGGGCGTGGGAGGACGACACGATCGTCGCCTACGTCATCGCAGCTCCTTTGACATGCATCAAAGTGGCCCGGCGGCGAGGACGTACGGTTCCGGACGAGCGACGCGGTGTGCCATGGACGGCCCCGCGCCGTTCGCCGGAGTTGCCATGCCAGACGACCTCCCCCTCCCCCAGCAGGCGACCACCGCGCGCACCTTGCCGGCTCGCCCGGCTCGGCGCCACCACCTGCTCGCCTGGCTCATGGGAATCGTGCTCGTGCTTGCCTTGGCCGGGCTGTCGACATGGTGGATGCTGCCGCCGCGCGTGACGGTGGTGCACGCGCATCGGGGCCTGGCCGTCGAGGCGGTGTATGCCACCGGCACGGTGGAGCCCACCATCATGCTGCCGATCGCCGCGCGCATCACGGCGCGCCTGGTCGAACTGGACGTGGACGAAGGCGCGCGCGTGCGCGCCGGCCAGCAACTGGCCCGGCTGGAGGACACCGACCTGGCCAGCAACCTGGCTCAGTTGCGCTCACAGGAAGCGTTCGCGCAGGCCGAGTATCGCCGCTATGCCGCCCTGCTTCCGCGGGGCGTGATCGCGCGCACGCAGTACGACAAGGCCCGCTCGGACTGGCTGGCGACGCGCTCGGCCGCCGACCGTGCCGCCGCCGAGCTGCGCTACGCCCGCCTGCTGGCACCCACGGCAGGCACGGTGATCCGCCGCGATGGCGAGATCGGCCAGCTGATGACACCGGGCAGCACCGTGTTCTGGCTGGCCGTCGACTCGCCGCCACGGGTGACCGCCGACGTCGACGAGGAAGACATCGCGCGGGTGAGTCCCGGGCAGGCGGTGCTGATCCGCGCCGATGCCTTTCCCGGCCTGGTGTTCCAGGGTCGGGTGCACAGCGTCACGCCCAAGGGCGATCCGACCGGTCGAAGCTACCGCGTGCGCATCGCGATCGACGGGTCCACGCCGCTGCGCGTGGGCATGACCGCCGAGGTCAACATCATCGTGCGCCGCCATGCCGATGCCCTGCTGTTGCCCGACGGCGCGGTTGCCGGTGACCGCGTCTGGGTCGTGCGCGGCGACCGGTTGCAGGCGCGCCCGGTCGAGGTCGGCATCCGCGGCGAACGGCAGGTGGAAATCACCAGCGGCCTGTCGACGGACGACGCGGTCGTGGCCGCACCGTCCGAGGGCCTGCGCGCAGATGCGAAGGTGCGCGTGGCTGATGGCGGGGCACGCCGGTGATCCGCCTGCTCGTCGACGTCGCCGCGCGACACCTGCTGGCACGCCGGCGGCAGAGCATCGTCTCGCTGCTGGGCGTGGTGCTGGGCGTGTCCTTCTTCCTGTCGATCTCGGCGATGATGCGAGGCTCCGAGCAGGACATCATCCACCGGCTGGTCGACAACGCGCCGCACATCACCATCGAGGACGACTACCGCAATCCGACCCTGCAACCGGTGAGCCAGCTGTTCCCGGACGCCGCCGTGCAGCTGCGCCACGTGGTCCCGCAGACCGAGACACGCGGCATCCGCGGCTATGCGCAGATCCTCGACTTCCTGCGCCGCACGCCGGGCCTGCGCGCGTCGGCAGTGCTGAGCGGCCAGGCGCTGGCCAGCTTCGCCGGCAAGGACCGCGCGATCGGCCTCTACGGCATCGTCGCCAGCGAGTACGCGCAGGTCTCCACGATCCGCCGCTACATGGTGCGCGGCTCGCTGGACGAGTTGGAGGCCAACCCCAATGGCATCGTCATCGGCGACGAGCTGGCGCGGCGGATGAGCCTGTCGATGGGCGACAACCTGCGCATCGCCAGCACCACCGGGCAGGTGCGCACGTTCAAGATCATCGGGCTGTTCCACACGGGCCGCTCCGATTTCGACGCGGGCCAGGCGTTCGTCGCGCTCAAGCGCGTGCAGTCGATGCTCGATCGTCCCAACCGCATCAACACCATCGTGATCAAGCTGGCCGATCCCAACGCCGCGCGCACCGAGGCGGCGCGTATCGAGCAGCGCGTGCGCTACAAGACGGTGTCCTGGCAGGAACGGTCCGAAGACCTGATGAGCGCCCTGGCGATCCGCAGCGTCATCATGTACGCCGTGGTCGGTGCTGTGCTGGTGGTGGCCGCGTTCGGCATCTACAACGTGATCTCCACGGTGGTGCTGGAGAAGCAGCGGGACATCGCGATCCTGCGCGCCATGGGCTTTCAGGCGCGCGACATCGAGGGCATGTTCCTCGCCCAGGGCGCGCTGATCGGCGCGGTCGGCAACGTGTTCGGGATCGGGCTGGGCTGCGGGCTGATGGCCGGGCTGATGCGCATCCATTTCCGCGTCCCGGGCAGCACCGACGTCAATTACCTGGCGATCGACTGGAGCCTGTTCCAGTTTGTCCTGGCCGGCGGCGTGGCGATGCTGGCGGCGATGATCGCGGCCTACCTGCCGGCGCGTCGCGCGGCCAAGGTCGAGCCGGTCGACGTGCTGCGCGGGGGCACGTGATGGCCGAGGCGATCCGGCTGGAGCACGTGACGCGCCGGCTGGAGGGCGAGGTGCCGGTGACGCTGGTGAGCGACGCCAGCCTGCGCATCGATGGCGGCGAGTGTGTGGCGATCACCGGTCCGTCCGGCTCGGGCAAGTCGTCGCTGCTCTACCTGATGGGCCTGCTCGACCTGCCGAGCGAGGGGCGGGTCTGGCTCGGTGGCGCCGACACGGCCGGGTACGGCGAGGTCGAGCGCTCCGAGGCGCGGCTGCGCACGATCGGCTTCGTGTTCCAGTCGCACTTCCTGCTGCCGGAATTCAGCGCCTGCGAGAACGTGATGCTGCCGATGCGCCGGCTGGGCGCCTACGACGACGCAACGATCCGCGAGCGGGCGCGTGTGCTGCTCGGCGGGCTGGGCCTGGAAGACCAGCGCGACAAGGGGCCGCGCCAGCTTTCCGGCGGCCAGAGCCAGCGCGTGGCGATCGCCCGTGCGCTGGCCAACGATCCGATGCTGGTGCTGGCCGACGAACCGACCGGCAACCTGGACAGCGTCGCCAGCCGCAACGTGCAACGAACCGTCCTGGCCCTGGCGCACGAGCAAGGACGCGCGGTCGCGGTGGTCACGCACGATCCCGACTTCGCCGCGCAGGCGGACCGGCGCGTCCGCATCGTCGACGGGCGCATCCAGCCCTAGCTGGCCAGCCGTCCCGTTTCACGCCCGGCCGCCGGCTTCCTGCGTGGAGCGCGCACGGCCCCGCCCAGCCAGCAGCCGAACCAGTCGCAGGCCAGCTTCGACGCCGCATCGAGTGCACCGGGCTCGGGGAACAGGTGGGTGGCGCCGGGCACCACCACCAGTTCGTTCTTGCCGGGAATGCGCTTCTGCGCGGCGCGGTTGAGTGCCTGGATCTGCTTGTCCTCGCCACCCACGATCAGCAACGTCGGCGCGGTGACGCGGGCAAGCGTGCCCGGCCCGGCCAGATCCGGCCGGCCGCTGCGCGATACCACCGCGGCGATGTCCCGTGGCCGGGACGCGGCCACGGCCAAAGCGGCACTGGTGCCCGTGCTGGCGCCGAACAGACCGAGCGGCAGCTGGCCCAGCACCGGATCGTTGCGGACCTGCGCCACCACCGCGGCGAGCCGGTCGGCCAATGCCGCGATATCGAAAACGGACGCCCGCGATTGTTCCTCCTCGGGCGTCAGCAGATCGACCAACAAGGTGGCCAGGCCCGCCTGTTGCAGCCATTGCGCAACGCTGCGGTTGCGCGGGCTTTGCCGGCCGCTGCCGCTGCCGTGCGCGAAGACCACCAGTCCACGCGCATGAGGCGGTACGGCCAGGTCACCCGGCAAGCGCACGTCCGGCAGCATGAAGGCGACCGGCTCGGGGGCGGGCAATCCGGCGGCGACCCTGGGCGGGGCGGACAGCAGCCGCAGCACGTCCAGGTCGTCGACCGGCTGGAAGTCGGCGTAGAACGCCCCGACCGCGCGGAAATGCGCCGGCGCGTGCAGGCACACCACCTCGTCGGCCAGCTCGTTCAGCCCTTCCAGGCTGGACGGCGCGGCCACCGGCACGGCCACGACCAGCAACGCGGGACGCTGCTGGCGTACCGCTTCCAGCGCAGCGCGCATGGAGGCACCCGTTGCCAGGCCATCATCGACCACGATCACCACGCGCCCGGTGGGGCTGGCCGCATGGCGGCCGGGACTGTAGATGGCGCGGCGCTTGCGGATGATCGCCAGTTGGCGCGCGGTCTCCGCGCGCACGTAGCTCATGCCCACGCTGTTGAGGCAGCAATCGGTGTTGAGCTCGATGCGGCCCTGCTCATCGACCGCGCCGATGGCGACCTCGCAGTTGGCCGGCGAGCCGAGCTTGCGCACCAGCACCACGTCCAGGTCGCCGTCCAGCGCATCGGCGACGATGCGTCCGATCGGAACCCCCCCGCGGGGAATGGCGAGCACGAGGGGGCGTTGGCCGCGGAAACCGGCCAACGCCTCGGCCAGTTGCCGGGCCGCGTCGGCGCGGTCGCTGTAGCGCCTGCTGCCGGATGTCGGAAAAACGTTCATGAGGTTCTCCAGGGCCGCGCCGCGCAATGCGCGGCAGCTTGCGATTCGCCGGGCTCAACCGAGCACGAAACTGACCCGCATGCACACGCGCCAGGCGGTGATCCTGCCGTCGGGTCCGGTCACCACCTTGGTTTCGCTGATCCAGGCGCCGGTGATGCCGTCGAGCGTGCGGGCGGCCCGCTCCAGGCCCTGCTGCACGGCGTCCTCCACGCTGGAGGGCGATTCGGAAATGATCTCGATGACCTTGACGACGCTGCTCATGGCGCTTTCTCCGGCGATGAGGAATACCGGCGCGGGCTCCGTCCCGAGCGGGGCATCCCACCCTAAGCCGGCGGGACGCGGGATCCTTGATCCCGGTCAAGAAGTGGGCGGCTTCAGTTGCGCGGCAATGGAACGCCCGCCGGATCGAGCACGCGCACGTCCACCTCGACGCCCTGGCGCACGCTGCCGGTGACCACGCAGAAGTCCTCGAACTGGGCCAGCGCCCGATCCAGGTGCTGCAGCGACGCGGCCGCGTCGGCCAGTTGCAGGTCCACCTCGATGCGCGGCACGCGCCAGCGCCCGCCCGCGTTGCGCGCCACCGTCGCGCGCGCCTTGGCGGCGATCGGCGCCGGCCCGTTGCCGAACTTGCGCAGCGCGAACAGCAGGCTCGCCGCCAGGCAGTTGGCGACCGCTGTTGCGAGCAGGCGCGACGGATTGGGGCCATGGCCCTGCCCCAGCGGCGGCGGCTCGTCGGTCACCAGTTCGCCGAACGTGGCGCCGTCGAAGCGCACGTTGAATTCATAGTTGCCCACCTGGCGCAGGCTGACCTCGACCGTCTGCGTTTCGCTCACGTTGCGTCTCCTTCGGATGCCGGCGCGCGGTGCGCCAGCCATGCGTAGTAGAGCAGCGGAATGACCAGCAGCGTAAGCACCGTGGAGACCATGATGCCGAAGATCAGCGATACCGCCAGGCCCTGGAAGATCGGGTCGTCGATGATGAAGAAGCCGCCGACCATCGCCGCCACGCCGGTCAGCGCGATCGGCTTGGCGCGTACCGCCGCCGCTTCGACCACCGCCTCGCCCAGCGGCCGGCCGGCGGCCAGCGCGTGGTTGATGAAGTCGATCAGCAGGATCGAGTTGCGCACGATGATGCCGGCCAGCGCAATCATGCCGATCATGGAGGTGGCGGTGTACTGCGCGCCGAGCAGCGCGTGCCCGGGCATCACGCCGATCACGGTCAGCGGGATGGGCGCCATGATGATCAGCGGCACCACGTAGCTCTTGAACTGGCCGACCACCAGCAGGTAGATCAGCAGCAGGCCGACCGAGTAGGCCAGGCCCATGTCGCGGAAGGTCTCGTAGGTGATCTGCCACTCGCCGTCCCATTTCACCGAGGGCGCGCTGGCGTCCTCCGGCTGCGCAATGTAGTGCTGCTGCAGGCGTGCCCCGGCGACGTCCTCGTGGCGCAGCGCGCCGACCAGGCTGAACATGCCGTACAGCGGGCTGTCGGTGGCGCCCGCGTCGTCGCCGGTAACGAAGGCGTAGGGCAGCAGGTCCTTGTGGTAGATCGCCTGCTCCCAGGCGGCCGGGCGCACGCTCACCACCTCGGACAAGGGTACCAGCGCCCCGCCCTGGGCGCGCACGCGCAAGGCAAGCAGCTGCGGCAGCGAGGCCTGGTCGCCGGCCGGCAGGCGCAGGCGCACCGGTACCGCATACCTGGCGTGGCTGTCCATCAGGTAGGTGGCGTCCTCGCCCGAGAGCGCGGCGCGCAGTGCCTGCGCGATGCCCGCCTGGTCGAGCCCGAGGCGGGCGGCGCGTTCGCGGTCGACCACCATCACCTCGCGCGTGGCGGCGGCCTCGACGCTGGTGTCGATGTCCACCACGTCGGGATTCGCCTTGAAGCGCCGCTCCAGGCCCAGCGCGGTGCGGCGCACCGTGTCGTAGTCGGGCCCGTAGACCTCCGCGACGATGGGCGCGAGTACCGGCGGACCGGGCGGCACCTCGACGATCTTCACCGATGCGCCGTAGCGCGAGCCGATCGCCGCCAGCGTCGGGCGGATCGCCAGCGCGATCGCGTGGCTCTGCCGGTGGCGCAGCGACTTATCCACCAGGTTGACCTGCAGGTCGCCCACGTCCGGCCCGCTGCGCAGGTAGTACTGGCGCACCAGCCCGTTGAAGGTGATCGGCGCAGCCGTGCCGGCGTAGCCCTGCCAGTTGGCGATCTCCGGCAGCGTCGACACCGCCTGGGCCAGCTCGCCGAGCACGCGGTTGGTGCGCTCCAGCGTGCTGCCCTCGGGCATGTCGACCACCACCTGGAACTCCGACTTGTTGTCGAACGGCAGCATCTTGAGGATCACCGCCTTGACTACCACCAGAGCGACCGCGGCGAGCACCAGCACGCCCATCGCCGCGAACAGCAGGCGCCGCCGGCGGCGGGCCCGCTCGCCCGCGATGAACGGCGTCATCACCCGGTCGAACGCGCGATGCAGACGGCTCCCGGCGGGCACGTGCGGACCTGCCTTCGCGTGCGCAGGGTGGCGCAGCAGCTTGAGCGCCAGCCACGGGGTGACGATCAGCGCCACCGCCAGCGACAGCAGCATGCCCGCCGAGGCGTTGATCGGGATCGGCCGCATGTAGGGCCCCATCAGGCCGGACACGAACGCCATCGGCAGCAGCGCGGCGATGACGGTGAAGGTCGCCAGGATGGTCGGGCCGCCCACCTCGCCGACCGCCTCGGGGATGGCCTCGCGCAAGGTACGCCCGCCCAGCGCCATGTGCCGGTGGATGTTCTCCACCACCACGATCGCATCGTCGACCAGGATGCCGATCGAGAAGATCAGCGCGAACAGCGACACGCGGTTGATGGTGAAGCCCATCGCCCACGAGGCGAACAGAGTGAGCATCAGGGTGATGACCACCGCGCTGCCCACCACGATCGCCTCGCGCCAGCCCAGCGCGAACAGCACCAGCAGGACCACCGACCCGGTCGCGAAGATCAGCTTGTGGATCAGCTTGTCGGCCTTGTTCGTGGCGGTCTGGCCGTAGTCGCGGGTGACCGTGACGTGCACGTCGGCGGGGATCACCACGTTGCGCAACGCGGCGAGCCGTGCACCGATCGCGGTGGTGATGTCGGCGGCGTTGCTGCCGGGTTTCTTGGCCACCGCGATCGTCACCGCCGGCGCATTGCCGGCCGGGCCGCCCTTGCCTGCCGGTGCGCCGAACCAGGCGTAGCGGCTGGGCAGGTCGGCGCCGGCGTGGATGCGCGCCACGTCGGACAGGAACACCGGTTGGCCGTGCCGCAGGCCGATCACCAGGTTGGCCACGTCCCCGGCGTTGGCCAGGAAGGTGCCCGCGGTGACGGGCACGTCGCGGTCGCCCGCGACGCGGTCGCCGGCCTGGGCCACGACGTTGGCGGCCTTGAGCGCCCCGGCGAGGTCGCCCACCGCCATGCCGTAGGCGGCCAGCCGCGCCGCATCCAGCTCGACCACCACCGCCCGCGTCGGCGCGCCGATGGTGTAGACGTCGCGCGTGCCGGCCACGCGCTTGAGCTCGGTCTCCAGCGTATGGGCGACCTCGCCCAGCCGCGTCGGGTTCTGTGCCGGCGAATCGCTCCACAGCGTCAGCGCCATCACCGGCACGTCGTCGATGCCCATCGGGCGGATCAGCGGCGGCCCGACGCCCAGTCCGGGCGGCACGAAGTCCTGGTTCTGGAACACCTGGTTGTACAGCCGCACGATCGCGCTCTGGCGCGGCACGCCGACCTGGAACTCGACGGTGAACACCGCCATGCCCGGCCGGCTGATCGAATAGACGTGCTTGATGCCTTCGATCTCCGAGAGCTTCTGCTCCAGCGGGAAGGCGACCAGGTTCTCCACGTCCCGCACGTCGGCGCCGGGGAACGGCACCATCACGTTGGCCATGGTCACGTCGATCTGCGGTTCTTCCTCGCGCGGCGTGATGATGGCGGCGGCCAGGCCCAGCAGCAGCGCGGCCAGCGCCAGGATCGGCGTCAGCGGGGAAGCCTGGAAGGCGCGAGCGATGCGGCCGGAGAAACCGAGGCCCGGTCCGCTCATGGCGCCGCTTCGCCGCGATGCGCGCCGATCCAGCGCGCGGCCGCGGCCGGATCGACCGCGATGCGCTCGCCGTCGTCCAGTCCGGCGATCACTTCCACGGCGGCGCCGTAGCGTGCTCCGGTGCGCACCTGGCGCAACTGCGGCGCACCCTGCCCCAGCACGTAGATGCCCTGCAGCTCGCCACGCTGCACCAGCGCGGAGGCCGGCACCAGCAGACGGCGCTCGCGGCCGACGGCGAAGGCGACCTTCACCGTCATGCCCGGATACAGGCCGGTGTTCTCGCCCGGCAGCTCCAGCCGCACGCTGAAGGTGTGCGTGTCGGGATCGGCATAGGGAAACACCGTCAGCCGCGTCGCGGCGACGCGGTGCGCGCCATCGTCGAGCAGCACCTCGGCATGGTCCTGGCGCCGGATCGCCGCCACCGCGCTCTGCGGCACCTGCACCGTCACGCGCAGGTCCGTGAGCGACACGCCGGCCATCAGCGGCTGCCCCGGCTGCACCGATTCGCCGATCTGCACGAAGCGCCGCGTGACGATGCCGGCGTAGGGGGCACGCACCACGGTGTAGTCCAGTTGCTGGCCGACCTCGCGCATCTGCGCCTGGGCAGCCTGCAGCGTGGCCAGGGCGGCGTCGCGGCGCGCGCGTTCCTGGTCGAGCTGCTGGCGCGCGACCAGGCCGCGCGCGGCGATCGCTGCGACGCGCGCGTACGACGCGTTGGCCTCGTCATAGGCGGCCTGCGCGGCGGCGATCTGCGCCTGCGCGCGGGTATGCGCGGATTTCTGCTCGACGTCGGTGAAGCGCACGATCACCGCTCCTTGGGGCACAGTGTCGTTCACGTCGTAGGGCAGCTCGACCACGCGCCCGGCCGTCTGCGCCGAGACGGTGGCCTGGTGGACCGCCTCGACCACGCCATCCCACGCCTGCTCGCGCGAAGCGTCCTGCAGGCGCACGACACGGCTGTCGAGGTCCATCGCCACCGCTGTGCGGGGGGGCGGCGCCTCGCTGCCACAGCACCCCGCCAGCAGCACGACGCCGAGCGCCAGCCCGGGCAGCCGATGGCACCGCATCAGCGGGCCTCGTCGATCATCCGGCGCATCTGCGTCTCGACCTCGTTGGCGATGGGCTGCAGTACGGGGTCGTCCGACAGCATGCGCAGCAGGTGGTCCGGCTCGATCATGCCGATGCTGGTCTGCCCGCCTCCGGTATAGACCGAGATGCGGCACGGCAGCGCCATGTTCAGGCGCATGTCCGCCTGCATGACCTGGGCGGCCTGCCGCGGATTGCAGATCTCGAACACCTTGCACTCGCGTTCGAACGGCACGCCCTTGCTGCGCAGCGTGGCGCCGATGTCATGCACGTGCAGCACGCCGAAGCCGTTGCGGCGCACGGCCGCGTCCAGGTCTTCGGCGGCCTGCGCGAAAGTCTTGCGGGATTCGACGATGTAGTACACGGCAGACGTCCTTCAGCGACGGGCGGGAAAGGCGCAGCCAGGTTCGAGGCCCATGGCCTCGAGGATCCGTGCCAGCGGGCAGAAACCGGTGAAGGCCGACTGCAGGAGGTTGGCGCCGACGAATGCGGCGAGCCAGAACCAGGCCGGCGCCACCCACCAGCCCAGCGCGAGGGAGAGCAGCACCATGCTCCCGGCGAAAGCCATGACGATGCGATCGATGTTCATGGCAGGTCTCCCTGGGCATGCTTCACGGGCGGCTTGAGCCGCTCGATGCCGAGCAGCTTGAGCACGTACTTCTCGTACACCGGCTCGGTGTTGCCGCTGCGGATCTTGTGCAGGTAGTACTTCTCGAAGGCGAGCTTGGCCAGGTGCACCCACTTGCCCTCCTTCGCCCAGGTGACGTTGCGCGGCGGGATCTGCGGCAGCGCTACGAACGCGGCTCCCGTGTCGCCCATGTCGGCCAGGCACACCGCGTTCCAGGTCGCGCGGGCGTCGGGCTGGCGACCGGCGATCTCCTCGCGCAGGTTGTGCGCGATGGCGGTAACCATCGACTCGATCATGAAACCGGTCTTGGGCGCGCCGGTGGGTACCGGCGTTACCTCGACGGGCGGGATCGCGACGCACACGCCCGCGGCGAAGATGTTGCGGAAGCGCGGGTTGCGCTGGTGCTCGTCGATCAGGATGAAGCCGCGCGGGTTGGTCAATCCTTCGATGCCGCGTACCGCGTCCACGCCGGTGAACGCCGGCAGCAGCATGGCGTAGGTGAACGGCAGCTCGCTCTCGCCTTCGGGCTCGCCCCTGGCGTCGAGCTCCTGCAGGCGGAGCTTGCCGGCCTCGGCGCCGAGCACCTTGGCATTGGCGATCCAGCGAATGCCCCGCTGGCGGAACTCGTGTTCCATCAACGTCTTCGAATCGCCTACGCCACCCAGCCCCATGTGGCCGGCGTACGGCTCGGGCGTGACGTAGGTGATCGGCACGCGGTCGCGCAGCCTGCGCCGGCGCAGGTCGGCATCCACCAGCATGGCGAACTCGTAGGCGGGCCCGAAACAGCTTGCACCCGGCGCCGCGCCGACTACCACCGGACCCGGGCTGCCGAGGAACTTCTGGTAGGCCTCCCATGCCAGCTGCGCATGCTCGGCGGTGCAGATCGACTGGGTGTGGCCCTCCGGCCCGAGCCCCGGCACTTCGTCGAAGGCCAGGCGCGGCCCAGTGGTGACCACCAGATAGTCGTAGTCGAGCGTCCGGCCGTCGCGCAGCTGCAACCGGCTCTCGGCCGCGAGCACCTTCTGCGCCGGCACGTCGATGAAACCGATGCCGTGGCGCTCCAGCGGTGCGGCGAGCTCGAAGCCGATGTCCTCGCGTTTGCGCGTGCCCAGCGCCAGCCAGGGATTGGATGGCGTGAAGTTGAAGCGCGGCCCGTCGCCGACGAGGGTGACGGTGTGCCCACTGCCCAGTGCGGCATGAATTTCGTAGGCGGCGGCGGTTCCACCCAAACCGGCGCCCAGGACGATGATGTTGGCCATGGATGTCGCTCCTGTGGAGTGCCCGGTCATGCTCCGGCTTCATGCGTCGCGCCCGTTGACCCTGATCAAGGTCAACTTATATTAGTCATTACTAATATTATGTACAGCTAATATTCAAGCCTGCTAAAGTCCAGGCGAACCGGACCCCGCCATGCCCAACGAACCGCGACCCGATCTCTCCGCCATGCACGAGCGAGCCGACGAGGCTGCACGCCTGCTCAAGGCACTGGGCAACCCACAGCGCCTGCGGGTGCTGTGCCTGCTGGTGGAAGGCGAGCGTTCGGTCGGCGAGATCCACAAGGACCTGCCGGACCTGAGCCAGTCAGCCCTGTCGCAGCACCTGGCGCGGCTGCGCGAGGAAGGCCTGGTGCGCACGCGGCGCGAGGCCCAGTCGATCCACTATGCACTCGAGCCGGGACCGGCACGGGCGGTGATCGAGGTCCTGCACGCCGCCTACTGCCGGCCCTCGCGGCGTGGGGCCGCCGCCATTAAGCGGGGCGCGCGGTCGGGCTGACTCGGGCATCCGTCCAGGTGATCTGAACTTGATCCCGGTCAAATGCGGCCTTACGCAGCCGCGCATGCTGCGTACGAATCCCGCAGGGGCGCGCGGCATGACCGAGCTGATCGTCAACGTGGCGGAACCGGAGCGGGAGGCGCCGCTGATCGACTATGCGTTCTCCCTCGCCCGCCAGTGGCGCGCCTGGCTGACAGGGCTGTGCGTGGTGCCGGTGGATGCGCTGGTCATGGCGCTGCCCGACTCGCTCGGCGTCCTGGCGAGCGAGGAGCGCGATGCGCTTGCCGACGACGCATGGTGGCAGGCGCGCTGCCGGAAGGCCGCCGTTGCCGGTAGCTGGGAGGTCGTGTGCGGTGTCTACCGCAAGGTCGTGGCCGAGCGTGCCAGCCTGGCGAACCTCGTCATCGGGCGCCTGCCCGGATGGCCGGCCAGCCTGCAGGATGCCTCGCGCCGGCTCGCCGAGACGCTGGTCCACGGCGGCTGCCCGATCATCGTGGTGCCGGACGACTGGATCGCCCGGCCGGCGCTCGGGCACGTGCTGCTGGCCTGGAACGGCAGCGCCCCGTCCGCCCGCGCCGCGCGTGCGGCGCTGCCGCTGCTGCACATGGCCCATCGGGTGACCGTCCTGGATGGCACGCAGGGCGCCGGCAAGACCGCCGCCCCGCTGCGCGAATGGCTGGCCCGGCAGGACGTGCAATGCGATTGGCAGCCGTTCAAGCCCAGGGCAGACGTGGGCGAAGCCATTCACCAGGAAGCCGACCGCCTGTGCGTCGACCTGCTGGTGCAGGGCGCCTGGGGCCGCCGGCGGACCAGCGAGCGGCTGCTGGGCGGTGCGACGCGACACTCGTTGCGTCACAGCCGTGTCCCGCTCCTGCTCGCGCCCTAGCCCCGGTCATGAAGGGACGTCCATCATGAAGATCCTGCTGCCTGTCGACGGGAGCCCGAGCAGCCATCGCGCCGTCCGCTACGTCATCCGCCACTGGAATGGCATGCCGGTGGCGGGGCGCCCGCAGCTGGTCCTGCTGCACGTGGATCCGGCGCTCAGCGCCGGGGTGACCCGTTACCTGAGTGCGAACGACGTGAGCCGGTTCCATTCGACCAACGCGAGTGCGGCCCTGCGCACCGCCCGGCGCACATTGGCCCGGGCCAACCAGCTGTTCGACGAGATGCACGAGATCGGCGACCCGGCCTCGGTGATCATCCAGCTGGCCTCCCGCCTCAAGTGCGACCTGGTGGCGATGGGCTCGCATGGCTGGGGCGCGCTGCTCAGCCTGGTGCTCGGCTCGGTGGTGGTGAAGGTGCTGGCCCATTCGCGCGTGCCGGTGCTGGTGGTGCGCTAGAGGACCTTACCGGCGATGGCCGACAGCGCCTCGGCGACGCGGGCGCTGACGTCGATGGCGGCCACCTCGCCGGGCACCGTATTGGTGGTCACCAGTCGCGCGATCCCGGCACCATGCAGTGCATCGAGCGACTTGCGGCCAAGCAGTCCATGCACGACCACCGCGACGGGCGCCGGTTGCACCAGTTGCTCGCGCACGCCCCTGGCCGTGTCGATGAGGGTCTGTCCCGAGGCGATGATGTCGTCCAGCAGCACCGGCGTGTGGCCACGCCAGCGCGCCAGCGACGGCAGCCGCACGCTGACGGCGCGATCGCCGTGCCGCTGCTTGCGCGCCACCACGCAGGGCACGTCGAGCCGGTCGGCCACCGCCTGCACCCATTGCGCGCTCTCCCCATCCGGACCCACCAGCAGGGGCAGGCGCACGTTCGCGCCAATCCATGCCGCCAGATCCGGCGCCGTGCGGACGACAACCGTGCGGCAGGCGAACACGTCCGCCAGGTCGCGGATGCGGTGCAGGTGTGGATCGACCGTCACCACCCAGTCGAAGGCACCACCGAGCAAGCCGCCGATGACCCGCGCCGACACCGCTTCGCCCGGACGGAACCGCTGGTCCTGGCGCATGTAGGCGAGGTAAGGCGCGAGCAGCCCGACCTGCGTGGCGCCGAGTTCCCGCGCGGTGTTCGCCGCGGCGAGCAGCGGGAACAGCTTGGCATCGGGCCGGTGCAGCGAGCACGCCAGCGCCACTGCGCCGTGCGGCGGCGTCACCAGCCGCACACGCGACTCGCCGTCGGGAAAGCGATGCAGTTCCAGCTCGCCACGCTGCCAGCCCGCATGCCGGCGCACGGCCCGGGCAAAGGCCGCGTTGCCGGGCAACGCGTAGAGCATGCTCATGGGGCGGGACCAATGCGGACGATGTCGGGATGCCGGGCGACGTATTCCATGGCGTAGGCCACTTCGCCGGGACTCTGCGCATGCAGGGTGAAGAGCGGCTGCTCGCGGACCACCGGGGCGCCCACGCGCACGTCGACGGTCAGGCCGGCCAGCGGGGAAAAGGGAGCGCCCGCGAGTTTGGCCGCCTGCGCCAGGCGCCGGTTGTCGATGCCCTCGACCTTGCCGGACGTGCTCGCCACCACCGGATGCCGGTACGGCGCAAGGCCAGGAGTACGCAGGCCGCCCTGGGCCTCGCAGATCGCCTGGAACTGGCGCCAGGCCTGCCCGGTGTCCAGACACTCGCGCGCCAGCGCAAGCGACGTGTCGGCCCCGGCGCGCCCCGCCGTTTCGAGCACGACGGCCGCAAGCGCCAGTGCACGCTCGCGCAGGTCCAGCGGCTGTGACGGCAGGTTCTGCATGACGGCCAGCACGTCACGCGCTTCCAGTGCCGGCCCCACGCCACGCCCGACCGGCTGCAGGCCGTCGGTCCGCAATACCGTCAGCCCGAGGCCGAAGCGGGCAGCCACCGCGAGCAGCATCTGCTCGAGCATCCCGGCCTGGCGCGGTTCACGCACCTTGGCGGTCGGGCCGACCGGCATGTCGATCACTACGTGCGTCGAGCCGGCGGCGATCTTCTTGGACAGGATCGAAGCGACCAGTTGCCCGGGACTGTCGATGTCCAGCGCACGCTCGATGTGGATCAGCGTGTCGTCCACCGGCGCCAGGTTGATCGCCCCGCCCCACACGATGCACCCGCCCGTACGCTCGACCGTGCGGCGCATCCGCTCGATGTCCAGGTCCACCGGCGTCAGCACCGCCATGGTGTCCGCTGTTCCCGCGGGGGAAGTGATCGCCCGCGAGGAGGTCTTGGGCATGGTCAGGCCCAGTGCGGTGGCGATGGCGACCACGATCGGCGTGGTGCGGTTGCCCGGGAGGCCGCCGACGCAGTGCTTGTCCACCACGACCGGGACCGGCCAGCGAAGCCGGGTACCGGTGTCGACCATCGCACCGGTCAGCGCGACCACCTCGTCCAGCGCCAGATGGTCGCCGCTGCAGCCGGCGATGAACGCAGCCATTTCGATGTTCGAGTAACGCTGCGCCGCGATGTCGGTGACGATCGCGCGCAATTCGGCCTCGGACAAGGTCCGTCCGTAGAGTTTGGCGCGGACGCTCGGCAACGACTCGACACTCGGCGGGTGGGACAGGCTCACGCGCTCATGCGTGGTGGGTTGCAGGTGTAACCACACCGATTCGGACAAGCCGATCTCGTCAGCCGCCAGCGCGCCGCCTTGCACGATCGCAAGCGTGGCCATCACGCGGCGGCTGCCCACGCTCAACTGCAGCCGCGAGTGCGGCCCGAAGCCCTCGCCGTGGCATGCCGGAGCCCCATGCAGGAGATAGACCACGTGCTCGCCACCGGTATCAATGCCCATGCGGCGCGGGCGCAGCCGTTCGGGCGGGAACGGCAGATCAGGCAATGGCACGGCGGGCACGGGGCCTCCTAGAGATAGGCACGATCGAGCGTCGGCTGGACGTTGAGCGTCTGGTTGACGCGGTCGGCCAGCGCCGCGAGCGCCACCAGCACGTCGTCCGTGCTCACGATGCCGACCAGCGCGCCCGACGGGTCGACCAACGGCAGCCGACGGACGCCGCGCTCCTGCATCGTGTCCACGATCTCGTCGAGGGTGGCCTCCGGATGGCAGCACAGCAAGGGCGCCGACATGATGCACTCGATCGCCGTGGTGGCCGGATCGAAGTGCGCGGCAATGCCCCGGGTGACCAGGTCCCGGTCGGTGACGATGCCCACCGGCAGGGTGCGGCCATCCTCTCCGCGAGTGACCACGATGCTGCCGGCCTGGTGCCTGCGCATGATGCCGGCCGCCTCGGTCACGGTCATGGAAGCATCAGCCTGGATCACACGCCGGGTACCGATGTCGACAGCGCGCATGGCGGCTCCTGTCAGTGGCTGCTGGCATCCGCAGGATCGGCCACTCGTGCGGAGAACGGTTGACCAGGATCAACTGGACGACCGCCTGCGTTACTACCCTTCGCCTGCATGTCACCGCCTGGCGGGAGGGAGCCATGAACAAGACGTGGGTACTGGTCGCCGACAGCGTGAAGGCGCGTCTCTTCGAGTTCGAAAGGTCCAACGATCCGTGGGCCGAAACGGCCTGCTTCATCAATCCCTATGCCGATACCGGCCCGGCCCCCGAGCGACCGGCGCGGGTCCACGAAAGCATGGGACCGGCCCGCCACGCCATTGAGCCGCACACCCGTCGCAAGGATGCCTCCAACGCGCGCTTTGCTTCGATGCTGGCGCTCACGTTGCGCAAGGCACACGAGGAGCGGCGCTTCGAGACGCTCGTCATTGCCGCGGCCCCACGCTTTCTGGGCGCGCTGCACGGGCAGATGGACAAGGCGCTGCAGCACTGCGTGAGCCGGGAGATCAGGCGCAATCTGACAGGCGTGGACAGCGCCGGCATCCGGGAGTACCTGCTTCACTAGCGGCCCCGGCCCGAGGCGCAGCGGGATACCGGTAAGCAACCTCCCGGACCGCAAGGCTCAGTGCGCAAGAAGGATGGGCCGGTCGATATGGCTGAGCAGCGCCTGGGTCAGGCGACTGCGTCCCAGCGCGGTCGTCCAGTGGCGACCGTACGCGCCCATCACCAGCAGGTCGGCGCCCATACGATTGGCCTTGTCGGCGATCGTCGCTTCGCGATGGTGCGAAGGGTCTAGCGATTCCCACTGTGCCGGCACGCCCTGCCTGGCCATCCACGCAAGCAGCGGCAGCGGCGAGGGAGTGATGCCCGGCAGGCAGGCCTGCTCACCGTCGAGCACGTGGACATCCGTGGCCTGGGTCAGCAGGGGCAGCGCCGCATGGATCGCCGTGGCTGCCTCGGCCGAGCCGTTCCAGGCCACCAGGATGCGCGTGCCCATGGCCCCTCTCCAGCTCGAGGGCACCAGCAGGAGCGGGCCTGCCGCCTGTACCAGCGCCCGGTCAGGCTCGGGTGAGTGCACGTCGCGCGCGCCGCCTGCGCTGGACACTTCGAGGCACACCAGGTCGGCCAGCCGCGAGCGCTTGGCAATCGCGGGAGCGACGTCGCCGCGAAGCACTTCCCAGTCTCCCTCCACGCCCTGCCTCTCACATTGTCCCAGCCACCAGTCCCGACGTGCCCGCGCGCTCTGTTCCTCCGCCTCGAGCAAAGTCGTTTCGAAGGACAGCGCCACCGGCGGCTGCAACGGAAGCACCTGGAAACCACAGGCGAACGCTTTCACGCGCTTGGCGAGCGCCAGCGTCGTCTCGATGAAGGGGTTCCCCGCGTGGGGACCGGCATCGACAAGCAGCTCGAACATCTGGGGGCCTCGGTCCGGAGGACGGGGTACCAGCGTGGCGCGGCACGTACCCAGGCTTGTTGACGCGGATCAATCCGGGCGTTTTGACGTCTACTTAATCAAGTTCGCGCGGGGTATATTTATTGGTATAAAAGGGAAGGTTTTGCCCAGGAGTGGGCGTTTGTTGCTTTCGGCGCGCTCGTGCGCCATTCCCTCACACCATTGGGGGCTTTCGTGTCAGCACAGCATCCTGACAAGCGAGAGATGTCCTTCCGGCAGGCGCACCTGCTGGTGGTCGACGACGACATGGAAATCTCGGCGCTGCTCAAGCGCTATCTCTCCGCGCAGGGTTTCCAGACGAGCACGGTGGGCAACGGCAACGCCATGCTTGGGCTGCTCGCCACCGTCGCGATCGACCTTGTCCTGCTGGACCTCGGCCTGCCCGGCGAGGACGGCCTGGAGCTGACCCGGCACCTGCACGAGCACTGGCACGGTCCGGTCATCATCGTCACCGGGCGCGGCGATTCGGTCGACCGCATCGTGGGGCTGGAAGTGGGCGCGGACGACTACGTCACCAAACCCTTCGAGTTGCGCGAGCTGCTGGCGCGCATCCGCAGCGTGCTGCGCCGCGCAGGCGAGCGTCCGCGCCAGACGGCATCGCAGCCTGCGGTCTACCGGTTCGCCGGCTACCGTTTCGAACTCGACAGCCGGTCCCTCACCTCACCCTCCGGCGACTGCGTGCCGCTGACCAGCGGCGAGTACGGGCTGCTGCGGGTGCTGGTGACGCACGCTAACCGGGTGCTTTCGCGCGACGAGCTGATGAACCACCTCTACGGCAGGGACGCGGGTCCCTACGACCGCGCCGTGGACGTGCAGATCGGTCGCCTGCGTCGCAAGATCGAATCGGACCCGGCCGCTCCCGTCCTCATCAAGTCCGTGCGTGGGGCCGGCTACATCTTCAGCGACACGGTACGCCAGGAGTAGCGCCATGCCGTCCGTTCGCGTCACCGGCAATGAAGACCTCTACCGCACGCTCTTCGAAACGGCCCCCGACGCGATGGTGGTGGTCGATCCGACGGGCGATGTCGTACTGGTCAATCCGCAGGCCCAGCGGCTGTTCGGCTACCCGCCCGAAGAGCTGGTCGGCCAGCCGGTGGAAAAACTGCTGCCGGAGGCCGCGCGGGCCGCGCACGTGGCGCACCGAGCGCGCTACATGGCCCATCCCCGCGTCCGCCCGATGGGTGCAGGCTACGAACTGACCGGGGTACGCCGCGACGGCGGGACCTTTCCGATGGAGATCGCCCTGAGTCCGGTCGGCAGCGGCCTCTATGCCGCGTCCATACGCGATATCTCCGAAACACAGCGGGCGCGGCAGGCGCTGGAGCGTGCGCGCCGCGACGGCTACCTGGCCGAGCTGGGCCGGCTGGTGCTCGAATCCGGCCGCGACGCGTCGCTCCGTGTCGAGGTGTCCGCCCTGATCGCCCAGGCACTGGAGGTCGACGGCGTGGCTGTCGCCGTGGGCCTGCCCGGTGGCAACGCGCTGCCGATCCGTTCGGCCAGCGGCCTGGGACCCGCACTGATCGACGCCATGGCGGACGCCTTCGCGCGCGATCAGCTGATCGCTCACCTGACGCAGAGGCAGCGCACGGATGCCTGGATGATGACGCAGGCGCCCGCGGACGAACTGCCCGCCGTGCGGGCAGCACTCGCCACGCACGGTTTCGCCGATGCAGCCATCCTGCCGCTGCTGGACCGGCACCGCGTCACCGGCGCGCTGCTGGCGCTCATCCGCGAACCGGCCGACCTGGACAGCGACCAGCGCCACTTCCTGCAACTGGCCGCCAACATGCTTGCCGCGGCCATCCAGCGCGGCCGCAGCGACGAGCAGCTTGCCCACGCACAACGGCTCGACGCGCTGGGCCAGCTTACCGGCGGCATCGCACACGACTTCAACAACCTGCTGACCATCGTCTCGGGCAACCTGCAGATCCTCGACGCCGAGTACAGCCAGATCGCCGATGCCCGCGAGCTGATCGACAGTGCCTCCCGGGCGGTCGACCGCTGCATCAACCTGACCCGCAAGCTGCTGGGCTTCTCGCGCCACCGCGCGCTGAGTCCGCGTGGCGTGCGGCCGCAACAGATATTTGGCGACGTGCAGGAGATGCTGACGCGCACGTTTGGCGCCCGCATCCACGTAAGCCTGGATTGTCCGGACGATGTTCCCGCGGTCTATGCCGACCCCGGGGAACTGGAGACGGCGCTGGTCAATCTTTCGATCAACGCGCGTGACGCCATGCCCGAGGGCGGCTCGCTGCGCATCAGCGCCCGCGAGCGCGACATCGTCGCCGGGGAGGCGGGCGGCCTGCCGCCGGGGCGGTACGTGGCATTCCTGGTCGAAGACACCGGCACCGGCATGCCGCAGGAAGTACTCGACCATGCACTGGAGCCCTTCTTCACCACCAAGGATGCCGGCAAGGGCAGCGGCCTGGGACTGAGCATGGTCTACGGCTTCGTCCGGCAATCGGGCGGACGCCTGACGATCGGCAGCCAACCGGATCGCGGAACGCGCGTGGAGATCCTGCTGCCCACGGCGCCGCCCGCGGAAGACGCCGGTGAGGCCCGCACCGCCGGCAGCATCAGCCCTGGGCATGCGCGGGTGCTGGTGGTCGAGGACGAACCTGGTGTGCGCCGGGTGGCCGTGCGCTTCCTGCACTCGTTGGGCTACGACACGCTGGAGGCCGTGGATGCCACGCAGGCATTGGCGCTGCTGCGCAGCGATGCCGGAATTCGACTGGTGTTCTCGGACGTCGCCCTGGCCAACGACACGACCGGGTTCCAACTGGTGCGCGAGGCCCGGCGCCTGCGCCCGGGGCTGCCCGCGCTGCTGGCCTCCGGCTACGAACACGCCACCGATGGCGCAGAGCAAGCCCTGCCGGACGGTGTCCGGCTGCTGCGCAAACCCTACCGGGTGGATCAGCTGGGCGAGGCCTTGGCGCAGGCGCTGGAGGCCCGGCCGATCTGATCGCCCCTCAATGGATGGTTTCGCCCTGCCCTGCCATGCGTTGCAGCCCGTCCGCATCGAGCAGGCGGATCTCGCGCCGCTGTACTTCGATGCACTGGAGCCGGTCGAGCCTGGTCAGCGCGCGGGTCACGGTCTCGTGCTTGAGCCCCAGGAAGCTTGCGATATCGGCGCGCCCCATGCGCAGCAGGAAGTGCCGCGCGCTGAAGCCCAGCCGCAGGTGCCGCCTGGCCATGTCCAGCAGGAAAGCGGCCACGCGTTGCTCGGCCGAGAGCGTGCCCAGGGCCAGCATCCAGGCCCGGTCGTTGCGGATCTCCTCGGCCAGCGCCGCGGTCAGGCGGCTCTGCAGCTCGGGCATGTACAGGCACGCGTGCATCACCGGCGGATAGGGCAACTCCCAGATCTCGCTGTCGTCCAGCGCCACCACGTCGCACGAATAATGGGCAAGCCCGATCGACTCGACACCCACCAGGTCGCCGCGCATGCGGAAGCCGGTGACCCGCTCGCGTCCGTCCTCGGACAGCTCGCAGGTTTTGAGGAAGCCGGCGTGGACGAGGTAGATGGCGTGGAACGACTGTCCCGCCCGGTAAGCGTGCTGTCCGGGCGCAAGCTTCCGGCGCAGGATCTGAACGTGCCTGGACAATTGGTCGATGTCGATCGGGCCCGCCACGGCCATCGCCTGGGACTGCGGGCTGTAAGGGGGAAACGAAGTCTGCGTGGCAAGGGCGTTCATGGCGGTTTCCGGAGAGGCGGGACACGGCCAGACTAGCCCGCCATTGCCACCGCACGACGACGGCCCTGCAACCCTGTGTAACGGTCGGTAACAGCGTGGCTACCGTTGGTTACGGCACCAGCACGGCCGCTCCGCTGAGGTTCCCGTGGCGAAGGTCTTCGAGCGCCTCGTTCGCCGCGTCCAGCCGGTAGCGCCGGATCGCGGCATGGACGTCCGCGCGGCCCGCCTCGGCAAAGAAGGCGTGGGCATCGGCCCGCGTCAGGTTGGCGACCGACACCAGTTCCCTCTCCTCCCACAACAGCCGGTAGGGAAACGCCGGGATGTCGGACATGTGGATGCCGCCGCACACGACCCGCCCCCCCTTGCGTACGGCCGCGAGCGCCAGCGGCACGAGCTCACCCGCCGGCGCGAAGATGATCGCCGCATCGAGCGGCTCGGGTGCGGCAGCCGCGGCATCGCCCGCCCAGGCCGCGCCTTGCGACAGGGCGAACGATTGCGCCGCCAGGTCGCCCGCACGGGTGAACGCATACACCCGCCGGCCCTGGTGCCGCGCGACCTGGGTCATCAGGTGGGCGGCGGCCCCGAAGCCGTAGATGCCGATCCGCCTCGCCGTTCCCGTCCTGCACAGCGCGCGCCAGCCGATCAGGCCTGCGCACAGCAGCGGTGCGGTCGCGACCGGATCGATCTCCTCGCCCAGGGGAATGCAGAAGTCGGCCCGTGCGACCAGATGGCTGGCGAAGCCACCGGGTCGGGTATAGCCGGTAAAGCCTGGCGCATCGCACAGGTTCTCGCGGCCGCTGCGGCAGTAATCGCACACGCCGCAGGTCGAGCCCAGCCATGGCACGCCCAACCGCTGGCCAAGCCCGAAGCGGCCGACGCCGGTGCCGAGCCGGTCGACCTTGCCGATTACCTCATGCCCCGGCACGAGCGGCGGCGTCACGTCCGGAAGCTCGCCATCGACCACGTGCAGATCGGTGCGACACACGCCGCAGGCCTCGACCCGCAAGCGGACTTCGCCGGGCCCCGGCTCGGGGTCCGGCAGCTTGTGCAGTACCAGCGGGTGCCCGATCCGGTCGAGCGTCATCGCCCGCATGGAACGCCTCAATGCCGGAACAGCACGGGCAGCCGTGCGTTCGAAAGCACGTCCCGCGTCGCCCCGCCCAGGGCCCACTCGCTGAAGCGGCTGTGGCCATAGGCGCCCATCACCAACAGGTCGGCGTGGAAGCGATCGGACTGTTCGAGCAATGCTTCGCCGGCGCCGTGCTCGTTGGTCAGCAGATCCTGCGAGCGCGCGCGGACACCGTGCCGCTTGAGGTAGGCATCGATGTCGAAAGGCGGCTTCCAGGTGACTTCCTGGAACGTGTCCTTGGGTGCCCCGCGCAGCAGCAGCACCTCGTCGGCCCGCTGCAGCAGCGGCAAGGCTGCGTGCACCGCGCGGATCGCTTCGGAGGCACCGTTCCAGGCAATCGCCACGCGCGACAGCGCCACCGTCAGCACCGGCTGGGGCGGTACCACGATGCACGGCAGGCCCACCGAAAGGATCAGCGAGGCCAGATCCGAAGGCGACGACCACGCCCAGCCCGGATTGCGTTCGAGCACGAGCAGGTCATGCCAGCACGCGATCTGCACCAGCGCATCGGGAAGGTTGCCCTGCCCCACGACCCAGGCGGCATGCTCGATGCCCATGCCGTTCGCCCAGTCGATGAAGGGTCGCTCGGCGGCCAGCGCGCTCGCTTCGAGCGTGCGGCACGTTTCCAGAACCGCCTCGATCAATTCCGGCGTGCTGAAGCTTGGTGTCGCATACAGGGGGGACGGATAAACGTACGCCCCCGTGACCGATGCCTGCAGGAGGCCCGCCAGCTGCGTGCCGTACTGTGCACCACGCGACCAGTTTTCGTGGCTCAGGGTGTTGATGAGGATGTCATACATGGCGTACCTCCAGGCCTGCGCCGCCCGGCCGGGCCGCGTCGTCGCGACACTAGGCCAGCGTGCAGCGGACAAGCTGACGCAGGTCAACTGCACCACGTGCGCGCCGCGCCACGCCTAGGACTGACCTAAGTCAAAACCGCGCACGCAAGGTGCGCCACGCTGCGATGGCGCAACTTGATCGAGGAGGTCACGACCGTGCGCGACATCGTGGCCCACAGCCCCGGATTCCAGACCTGGCACGGCAGCGTCCGCTACGCGGCGCAGCTTGCCGCCGCCATGCAGGCATCGCTCACCGGCCTCTTCGTGGCCGCGCGCAATACACCGGTGCCCGGCCCGCGGAGGCTGGTCGCCGAGATGGCAGCCTACGCACAGGACGAACTGCAGCGGGCGATGCTCGCGGGGCGCGACTTCGCGGCATGGGCGAACCAGCTCGGGGTGTCCGATACCCGTTGGCAGGTTGCGATCGGGCCGGCAGCCGATGCGCTGGCGATGGCCGGCGACTGGCACGACCTGATCGTGCTGCAGGGCGATGCCACGGCCGACGGTCCGGTAGAGCGCCTGATCGGCGAAGTCCTGCTCGCCGGGGCCACCTGCATCGCCGTCCCCCCAGCCAACGTGGCCCCGGGTCGCCTGATCCACGCAATGGTGACCTGGGATGGCTCCCCGGCATCCAGCCGTGCCCTGCATGCCGCCCTGCCGCTGTTGCGCAGCGCCCAGGTGGTCTCCCTGTTGCAGCCGGACCGGGAATGGATGCGCATCGACCAGACGGACGCACTCTCGCATCTGCGCACCCAGGGCGTCCCAGTTGCCGCCGTGGAAACCGTGCCGGGGGTCGATGAGGCCGCAAGCGAACAGTTGCTGGCGTACGCCAGCGACATGCGCGCGGACCTGATCGTGATGGGAGCAAGCGGACACCGTCGCCGCGGAGAGCGTTGCCTGGGGCCGACCACGCGTGCCGTGCTGGCGCAGAGTCGCCTGCCGGTCTTGCTCAAGAACTGAGCGGGCAAAAAAAGGGGCGCTGGCGCGCCCCTCTGGAAGGCAGTCGGCCTTCCTTATGCGATGCGCACCCGGTTCTCCACCGTGCGCACGCCCGGCGCCGACCAGGCAGCGCGCTCGACGGCCTGGCGCTCCTCCCAGTCGTCGACGCGGCCTTCGATGGCCACCGCTCCGTTGGCATGGATGTCCACCTTGATCCGGTCGGCCTCCACTTCCGCATGCCGCTTGAGCGCATCGAGGATGTTCTTGCGCACGTCGCCGGCCTGCACGTGCGGCACCACCTGGATGTCGTTAGACACGCCGGTCACGCCGGACAGTTTGCGCACGTCCGCCTCCGCGGCCTGGCGCTGGTAGTTCCAGGGCACCTCGCCGGTCAGGGTGACCCAGCCGTCGGACACCTTCACGTGGATCTTGTCCGAGGGCGTCAGGTCGTCCCAGGTCATGATGTTGAGCGCGCGCTTGGCGATGTCGTCGTCGCTGAGCTTCTTGCTGCCCGGCAGCTGGACCTCGATCTTCTGGGCGATCGCCTTGACGCCGTTGACGCGCCACGTCGCGCGTTCGGCAGCGATCTTCTGGGCATAGCTGGAGACGTGTCCGGTCAAGGTCACCACGCCGTCCTTGGCCATGACGGCGATGTTCGATGCGTCGACGCTCGGCTCGAAATCCAGTTCCTCCAGTACGTCGTCCCTCAGGCTCAGGTCGTTCATGGCACACCTCGTTATGTCGGTGGGGGAGAGGTGCCATTGCGCCATTACGGAACGGGCCGCCATTTGAGCGAGATCAAGTTTGCCGTTCGGCCAGCCGCGATTGACCCTGGTCAAGCCGCCGGGTGCCATGCGTGCCACGGTACGCCGCACTGGATCGGCGGATGCATCGCGATGCCCCTTACCTACGCTTGTCACGGCGCCGCGCGCGAGGTCACCGGCTCGTGCCACCTCATCGAGGCCGGCGGCCACCGCCTGCTCGTCGACTGCGGCATGTTCCAGGGCGACCGCGATACCGAAGCGGCCAACGCGCAGCCGTTCGGCTTCGATCCGGCGTCCGTCGACGCATTGCTGCTTACCCATGCACACCTGGACCACTGCGGGCGCATCCCCCTGCTCGTGCGCCAGGGGTTCCACGGACGAATCCTGGCGACGTCGGCGACCCGGGAGCTGGTGCGCGTGGTGCTGCTCGATGCCGCCAGCCTGCAGGTGGAAGACGCAGCGCACGCGAGCCGCAGCAGCCGCAACGGCCAGGACCATGCCGCGCCGCTCTACGACCTGGACGATGCCTTGCATGCGCTGGATTTCTTCGACCGGGGCGTCGGGTACGACGAGGCGACCGAGGTCGTCCCCGGCATCGTTGCGCGCTTTCTCGACGCCGGCCACATTCTGGGTTCGGCCTCGGTTCGTCTCGACGTGCGGGATGGCGAACTGCACCGCTCGGTGCTGTTTTCCGGCGACCTCGGCAACCCGGGACGGCCGCTGCTGCGCGACCCGACACCCGCCCCGGATGCGGACTACGTCGTGATGGAATGCACCTACGGCGACCGTCCACACCGCCCCCTCCCGGATTCCGTGCAGGAGTTGTTCCGCGCGATCCGCGAGACGGCCCAGCGGCACGGCAATGTCGTGATCCCGACCTTCGCGCTGGAACGCGCGCAGGAGATCCTCTACTACCTCCACCAGGGTTTGCGCGAAGGTGCGATTCCCGCCCACGTACGCGTCTTCCTCGATTCGCCGATGGCCATTTCCGCGACGGAAATCTTTCGCCGCCACCCCGAGTGCTTCGACCAGGCGTTCCTGGACGTGCTTCGCCATGGCGACCCGTTCGCCATGGAGGGCCTGCATTTCACCCGCAGCAGCGTCGAATCGATGGCCATCAACAACATCGACGGGGGCGCCGTGATCCTGGCCGGCTCGGGCATGTGCAACGGCGGGCGCGTGCGCCACCACCTGAAGCACAACCTGTGGCGGGAGCGCAGCTCCGTGGTGTTCGTCGGCTATGCGGCGGAGGGCACGCTCGCCCGGCGCATCGTCGATGGCGCATCCAGCGTGCGCGTGTTCAACGAGGACATTCCGGTCCGCGCGCAGGTATGGACCATCAACGGCTTTTCCGCCCATGCCGATCGCCCTTCCCTGCTGGCCTGGCTAGGCGACCGGCCGCGCAGGCAGGTCCTGCTGGTCCATGGCGAGTACGAGCGTGGCATGCGCTGCTTCGCCAACGTACTGGCCTCGCGCGGCCTGGCCCCGCAGATGCCGCGAATGGGCGAGCGCATCGACCTGGACTAGCGCTGCGGGCCTCAGGCCGCGAATCCCACCGTCTGCGCAAGCAGCACGCGCTGGCGCGCACCCAGCCCCAGCGCCGTGGCCAGCGCGCGGCGGTCCACCAGTCCGCGCACGACCGTCGCCAGGCCTTCGGCCGCGCAGAACAGGTAGACGTTCTGTGCGATCGCGCCGGCGTCGGCGCCGCAGTAGAAACGCCGCTCGAGCGGATCGGTCGCCTCCATCCGTGCCAGATTCGCGACGTAGACCAGGTCGAGCGCGGCCGTACCCACGAACTCCTGCATGCCGGTCGACGCGCGCACGTCACTCGCCAGCACCCGTTGCAGGCAGTGCGCTTCGGGTTCGTATCGCCAGGCACCGTCAGCCGCTGCGAGGTAGATGTCGATCGCGTGCCAGTTGCGGGCCGAGGGGGCCGTGCGACCGCCGGTGGCGGGGCGATTGATGCCGCACGCGGCCCACAGCAGGTCAGACAGCAACTGTGGAGACAGCGGTCGATCGGTATACAGACGCGTGCTGTGGCGCCGGGAGAGCGCCATCATCAGCGGCATGCCGCCGGCCTTGTGCGGCACCGAAAGGGCTATCCGATTGGTGATTTCGATGTCCATGGATGCCTCCTGTGGGGACCGAGCGCCTGCCGGTCGCCATCAGTGCTGGAGGAACACGGGAATGCGCGAGTGCTCGAGCATGTAGCGCGTCGCGCCGCCGATCACGTTCTCGCGCAGCCGGGAATGTCCGAACGCGCCCATGACGATGAGGTCAGCCCCCACCTGCTCGGCCTTCTTCAGGAGTGCGGCACCCGCGGCGCGGGCCGGAACGCCGACGCACATGGGGTCGGCTTCGACGCCGTGCCGGGCCATGTAGACGAAAGGTTCGAAGTGCGGCAGATAGCATTCGCCCTCGGGTCTGTGCGGCCGTCCGCCATCGAGCAGGACCACGCGCTGGGCATCCTGCAGGAACGGTAGCGCCGCGTGGATGGCGCGCGTGGCCTCGACGCTGCCGTCCCAGGCCACCAGTACGCGCGAGAAGCGGGCGTCGCGGTCCCAGCCCGAGGGCAGGATCAGACTGGGCAACCGGCAGGTGATCAGCACTTCGCCGAGCAGCTCGGCGAGGCTGTCGCCCTCGACCACGTCCCGTTCCAGCACCGCCATGCTGTGCCATGCCCCCAGTTCGCGCAGGACGCGCGCAAGCCCGGTATGGGCGACGACCCATGACGCGTGCGGTGCGCCTTTGCTCCGTGCGAAGGAGCGGAACTGGTCGCCCTCCTCGTAATTCTGCACTGGCGTGTCCAGCAGCAGCCCCAGCACGGAGGGCTCGCTCTCCGGCCCGCGCAGCATGCGCAGCGACTCGTCCACGAAACATCCGGTCAGCAGGCTCTGCCAGCGGGCAGCCAGCGTGGCGGCCACCTCCACGGCGGGATTCCAGGGCGAGGTGCAGGTGGCAACGGCAACGATGTCCGAGAGGCGGCTGGCGATGGGTGTAGCCGGCTTCATGCCGGTTGCCGAGGCCTGCGGGTGGGACGCGACGTTCATGGCGACACCTCACAAGGCCAGCGTATGGATGACCTGCGTCGGGTCGCTGGGGTCGAGCGACCGCTTGAACCCCAGGTAGGCGGCCAGCTCCTGCATCGCCTGGTTGTCGGCGGCGTCGAGGGAGTACATCTGGCGAAAGCCGTGCTTGCGGGCCACGTCGATCAGATGGCGCATCAGCACCACGGCCAATCCCTTGTGCCGCCAATGTTCGGCTACCGTGACCGCGCATTCGCAGCGCGTGTCGTCGCTCGATGCGCTGTAGCGGCTGATGCCCACTTCGCGCAGGTGCCCGTCTTCGTGCGCCAGCGCCAGGAACGCCATGCGCCTGTCGTAGTCGACGTCCATCAACTGGTCGACCAGCTGGGGGCTCGCCTCGCGGAAACTGCAAAGGAAGCGCAGGCGCTTGGCGTCCGGCGACATCGCCCGCAGGAATTGCTCTTCGAGCTCGCGGTCCTCCGGACGCAATGGGCGGATCAGCACCACCGTGCCATCGCGCAGGTGATCGATCCAGTGCGTTCCCTCGAGCAGCGTAGGCGCGCTCACCGGGGTCGGTGAAGCTGTCGCGTTGGGTAGCGTGGACATGAGCGGACCTCGTCAGGTGGTAGTGATGTCGTCCTGCGGGTTCATTGGGTCATGGCGGCCCATGGGCCGGATTGATCCTTGTCAACTACGCGCGTGGTCACGTGAGCCCCGCGGGCTGGATCGCCTTGACGACAGTGCTTGGCTCAAGCCGTGGGCGGCGGTGGGCAGGAGCGCGAGCCAGGAGACCAGCGCCAGCACCATGACGACGGCCGCCGCAGCGGTGCCGGGGTTCGGAGGCGCCAGATCGAGCAGGCCACGCACGACCGGCACGCCGAGCGCCACGACCAGGATGCCGCCCAGGCCGGCCGGCATCAGGAGCAGCCAGCGATTGCCCTGCCCGGGGGCCGCGGCGGCGACATGCCGCTGGCGGCGCACGAGCACGAGCAGGAGCAGGCAGGCGACCAGGCCAAGGAACATCACGGTCCGCGTCTCCGAAGCGCTCCAGCCCTGCCACAGGACGATCCCGCAGCCACACAGCAGGATGATCGCCAGGCCACCGCCCTGGACCAGGGCGTAGGCCAGCTTCGCCGGCGCGAAGGGTGACTCTCCCGGCGACCGCGGCGGGCGGCGCATGACGTCCGGCGCCTCCGGCTCGGCCTCGAAGACCAGCGAGCACGCCGGATCGATGACCAATTCCAGCAACACGATGTGCGTCGGCATGAGCAGCAACGGCCAGTGCAGGAGCGCCGGCATGAGCGCGAGCCCGATCACCGGTGCATGCACGGCAAAGACATAGGCAGTCGCGTTGACGATGTTGTCGTAGATCCGGCGGCCTTGGCGGATCGCCCGCACGATGCTGGCAAAGCTGTCGTCCAGCAGCACCAGGGCGGCCGCCTCGCGCGCCACGTCGGTGCCGCGCTCGCCCATGGCGATGCCCACGTCGGCCGCCTTGAGTGCGGGCGCGTCGTTGACCCCGTCGCCGGTCATCGCCACGACTTCGCCGGACTGCTGCAGCAGGCGCACCAGGCGCAACTTCTGCTCCGGGCGCAGCCGTGCGCATATGTCGACGCGACGGAGGCGCTCGCGCAGCGCGTCGTCGTCGAGCGCATCGATCCGGTCTCCCGTCAGCACCTCGCGGCCGGGCGCCATGCCGATCTGGTCGCCGATCGCACGGGCGGTCACCGGATGATCGCCGGTGAGCATGAGCACGCGAACGCCCGCCTGGCGGCATTCCGCCACGGCTGCAGGCACCCCGTCCCGCGGAGGATCGCCGAACCCTACGAAACCCAGCAGGCGGTAGTGAAAGTCGCGCTGGCTCCCGGGCCACTCCGGGCCGTGCCAGTCCGCCTCCGCCACGCCAAGCACGCGCAGGCCGCGGGCGGCCATCGCCTCGACCTGCGCCAGGGCCAGGGCCGTGTCGGGCGGTGACAGCCGGCACAACGCCACGATGGCCTCGGGCGCGCCCTTGGCCGCGAGTGCGTATTGCCCCGGATGCTGGGCGGGAAAGGCCCGCGTCATCGCCAGCACCTCAGGCGAAAGCGGGTACTCGTGCACGGCCGCTGGTGCGGCCGCCGAACCACGGTCATCGGTGTAGCGGGCGGCGAAGGCGTAGATCGCCTGCTCCATCGGATCGAACGGCGAGGGCGGCGTCGCCAGCAGCAGGCAGTGGACGACCGCGGCGAACCCGGGCGGCAGCACCAGCCCGGTGCCATTGAGATGCTGCCCACCGTCTGGCCGGGCCATCTCCATGAGCCGCATGCGGTTCTGCGTCAGCGTGCCGGTCTTGTCGACCGCCAGCACGGTCACGGCGCCCAGCGCCTCCACCGCCGCCATGCGGCGGGTAAGCACCTGGTGGCGTGCCATGCGCCATGCGCCCATCGCGAGGAAGACGGTGAGGATCACGGGGATCTCTTCCGGAAGGATCGCCATGCTCAGGGCGACGCCCGCCAGGATGCCGTCGAGCAGGGTGGCACCGTCCCACAGCCAGCGCAGCAGGGTGTAGGCCACGGCGAGCGACACCGCCGCGATCGCCAGCGCGCGCACCAGCCGCGCCGATGCGCGTTGCATGCCCGATGGCGTTTCCCGCGTCGATGCCAGCGCCAGTCCGATCCGGCCCATGGCAGTGGCCGACCCGGTGGCCACCACTTCGGCAAGCCCCCTGCCCTTGGTCACCACCGTGCCTGCGGACACGCGGGCCGACTCACCGCCAGGCAGCCGCGTGGCCGCCACGGCCTCGCCGGTCAGCAGCGACTCGTCCACCTCCAGCAGCCCCTCGCGCAGCAACCCGTCGGCGGCGATGCGGTCACCTTCGCCCAGTACCAGCAGGTCGCCACGCACGACCTCCGAAGCAGGTATGCGCTGGTGGCGGCCGTCGCGCACGACCAGGGCGCGCGGCGCCGACAGGTCGCGCAGCGCTTCCAGTGCGCGCTGCGTCTTGCGCTCCTGGGCGAGGGTGATGCCGATCACCAGCAGCACGGAGCCCAGCAGGAACGCCGCCTCGGCGCGGTCGCCCAGGGCGAGGTAAAGCCCACCGGCCGTCAGCAGGAGCAGGAACATCGGCTCGAGCAGCACCTTGAGCACGATGCGCAGTAGCGGCTGGTGCCTGCTGCCGGGCAGGGCATTGGGGCCGTCCCTCGCAAGGCGGCGCCTGGCTTCGTCGCTATCCAGTCCGGCCGGACGGGCCTGCGGTGGCGGCGCGGCTACGTTCAATGGCAGACCAGCACCGGGAGCTGGCTGTGAACCAGCACTTTTTGCGTTTCGCTGCCGAGCAGCAGCTTGGTGAAGCCCCGCCAGCCGTGCGAACCCATGATGATCAGGTCGCAGCCCTTTTCCTGGGCCACGCGCAGGATCGCATCGCACGGATGCTTGTCGAACACGTAGTCGCTGTCGCAAGGGATGCCGACCTGCCTGGCCTTCTCCCGCACTTCGCCGAGGTAGTGCTCGGCCCATCGCACCGACTCTTCGGTGTAGCTGGTCTCGCTCTGCGGAATGATCTGCGTCATGTAGGCAAGCGACTGGAACGGCAGTATCACGTGCAGCGCATACACGCGCGCGTTGAGCCATTTCGCCAGCTCGATGCCTGCGTCCACTGCGCGGATGGACACCTCCGAGCCGTCCGTCGGTAACAGGATGTGGCGGTACATACGCGTCTCCTTCAGCGGCAGGTGTAGCCGCCGTCTATGACCAGTTCGCTGCCCGTAATGAACTTCGACTCCTCGCTGGCGAGGTAGACCACGCCCCAGGCGATGTCGTCCGGCTCGCCCATGTGCCCCAGCGGATGCAATGCACCGACCTGTCGGCGCTGCTCGTCCAGGTCGCCACCGTGGCCGGAAAGAAAGCCGTGCACCATGGGCGTCCAGATGAAGCCCGGGTGCACCGAATTGACGCGGATGCCGTCGCGCGCATACAGCAGCGCGTCGGTCTTGCTCATCAGCCGCACGGCTCCCTTGGAAGCGTGGTACGGCGGCACGTCGGCTGCGCCGACCAGCCCGTAGATCGAGGAAAGGTTGACGATGCTGCCGCCTCCGGCCCGGCGCATGTGCAGGATCGCGTGCTTGGTGCAGAAGAACACGCCCTTGACGTTCACCGCCTGTACGCGGTCCCACTCTTCCTCGGTCAGCTCGTGGGTGGGCTTGTCTGTGCCGGCGATGCCGGCGTTGTTGACCAGGACGTCCAGCCGCCCGAACAGGCTGGCCACTTCGTCGATGGCATGGGCCACCTCTGCTTCGGAGGCGACGTCGGCGTGCAGGTAGCGCGCATGGTGGCCGAGGCCGACCAGTTCCCCCGCCAGCTCGCGTCCGGAGTCATCCATCCGATCGAGGATGGCGACCGTGGCGCCCTCCTCCGCCATGCGTCGCGCACACGCGGCGCCAATCCCGACCGCACCGCCGGTCACGATGGCGACCTTGTCCTGCAGCCTGTTCATGGTTTTCTCCGCGCGGTTGGCCGGTTGTGCGACCAGCCTAGGCGGCTGGCCATCGGACAACTTGACCCTGGTCAATCCTGCAGCGGCTGCCGCACAGCAGGCTGGGCACGACTACACGGAGCCCTGCATGGCGATCCGGCTGTTCCGACATGGCGTTGCGCTGCGTGTCCGCCGCCTGCGCGGATCGGCCATCCGGCTTGGCGCCGGCCTGATCACGGGTGCGGCCGACGACGATCCGAGTGGAATCGCCACTTATTCCCAGGCAGGCGCACGATTCGGACTGGCCACGCTATGGACCGTCTGGTTCACGCTTCCGCTGATGATCGGCATCCAGGCCGTGTGCGCCCACATCGGGCGCGTTACCGGGCGTGGCCTGGCCGCCAACATGACGCGGTGTTTTCCACGCGCGCTCACGCTCGCGCTGGTGGCATTGCTGCTGGCGGCGAACGTGTTCAACCTGGCTGCCGACCTGGGGGCCATGGGCGAGGCGACGCACATGCTGCTGGGCGGGAGCGCCTCGCTCTTTGTCGTGCTGTTTGCGGCACTTTCGGCAGTGCTGGAAGTGGCCATTCCGTTCGCGCGCTACGCCCGGCTGTTGAAGGTGCTCACCTTGAGCCTTCTGGCCTATGTGTTGACCACCCTGGTCGTACACGTGCCGTGGGCAGAAGCGTTGCACCGCCTGTGGGTGCCGGTCTGGCGCCGCGACCGCGACTATCTGCTCACCGTGGTGGCGATGTTCGGCACCACGATCAGCCCGTACATGTTTTTCTGGCAGGCCGCGCAGGAGGTGGAGGAAGAAGAGCAGGCCCAGGAAGAGCCGCTGCTGCTGCAGCCGGCCGCCGCGCCCGGCGCATTGCGCCGGATCGACCTCGATACCGTCGTCGGCATGATCTATTCCAATGCGATCGGTTTCTTCGTGGTCCTCGCGGCGGCGGTGGTGCTGCACGGCCATGGCGTGCGCGCGATCGAGGACGCGGCCGATGCCGCGCGGGCGCTGCGGCCTCTGGCCGGCCGATTCGCCGGCATGCTGTTCGCCATGGGCATCGTGGGCACCGGCCTGCTGGCCATACCCGTGCTTGCCGGCTCGGGAGCGTATGCCCTGGCTGAGGTGTTCCATTGGAGCAGCGGGCTGGACCGGCGCTTCGGGGAAGCGAAGCTGTTCTACGGTCTGATCATCCTGGCGACGTTGGGCGGCGCCGCGTTGAGCCTCACTCCGACGAGGCCGATCCACATGCTGTTCTGGGCGGCCGTGCTGAACGGTGTCATTTCGGTGCCCCTGATGGCGGCCGCCATGTGGCTCGCTACCCGCCGGGAGGTCATGGGCGCGCTGGCAGTGCGGTCGTGGTTGCGCCTGCTCGGATGGGCCGCCACGGCAGCCATGGCAGGCGTCGTGGCCGCGATGGCATTCGCCTGATCAGCACTGCCCGGGTTGACCTCGATCAAACCGCACTCTCGTGCACGGCCGAGCATGAAGCTTCGCCGGGAGAAGCGCCATGTACGAGATGATCATCAACGTCGACCACATGCGCGAAGACGTACCCGCCATTCAGCTTGGCCTGGCCGTTGCGCGGCAGCAGCAGGCGTTCGCCGCAGGCGTGCACATCGTTGCCCAGATCCCATCGGTGACGGCGATTCCCGATGCGCTGGCGATCCTGGAAGCCGAGGAGGACTCGGCACGGCAACGCGCCCCGTGGTGGGACGAGCTGAGCCGGCGGTCGAACGTGCAGGGCTCCTGGGAGGTCTACCGGGGGCTCTACGTCACCGTGCTGGCGACGCGTTCGCGGATGGCCGACCTGCTGGTGTGCAGCGCACCTGGCCGGCAGGATCTTCCGATCGGCTGGGACAACGTCACCCGCACCCTTTTTGCCGGCGGCGCGCCCATGCTGCTGGTGCCGGAAACCTACGAAGTGCGCGGCGCACCCACCCGCGTGCTGCTGGCTTGGAACGGTTCGGGCGAGTCCACCGAGGCCATCCGTGCCGCATTGCCTCTCCTGCGCAGCGCCTCCGAAGTGCGCCTGCTGGATGGTTGGCGCGAGACCCTTCCCGGCTTCGGGCCACCCACGCTTGCGGTAGGCGAATGGCTTGCCCGCCAGGGCGTGAGCGTGCAGCAGCGGCACCCGTTCCATCCCGGGGAGGATGCCGGCGCACACCTGCTGCGCGAGGCAGAGACGATGCGGGCGGACCTGCTGGTCATGGGCGCATGGGGGCGCTCGCGCATCAGCGAGCTGGTCCTCGGTGGCACGACCCACCACGTGCTCTCGCACACGCACCTGCCGTTGCTGCTGGCGCACTGAGCCGTCGCGTCCATCTCACCGAAACGCCTGTACCCGGAGCCACGCCCATGTTTACCGATGACCCAGTGCGAGCGGCGAAGCCTGCGACGTCCATGCCGCTTTCCGAGGAGCTGCTTTGGCGCATGGATGCCTATTGGCGTGCAGCCAATTACCTGACCGTCGGCCAGATCTACCTGCAGGACAACCCCTTGCTGGAGGTCCCGCTGGAGCGGCGCCATATCAAGCCCCGCCTGCTCGGCCACTGGGGCACGACGACCGGCCTCAACTTCATCTACGTCCACCTGAACCGGCTGATCAAGGCGCACGACCTGGACATGATCTACGTGATCGGCCCGGGGCACGGCGGCCCGGGCCTGGTCGCGCAGGCTTACCTGGAAGGCTCCTACACCGAGGTGTATCCGGACATCGAGCGCGACAGGCACGGCATGCGGCGGCTGTTCCGCCAGTTTTCCTGGCCCTATGGCGTGCCCAGCCACGTGGCGCCGGAAACACCCGGCTCGATCCACGAGGGCGGCGAACTGGGCTATTCGCTGGCCCATGCCTACGGCGCCGCGTTCGACAACCCGGACCTGATCGTCGCCTGCATCGTCGGCGACGGCGAGGCGGAAACCGGTGCGCTCGCCACCAGCTGGCACTCGAACAAATTCCTTAACCCCGCCCGCGACGGTGCGGTGCTGCCGATCCTCCATCTCAACGGCTACAAGATCGCCAACCCCACGCTGCTGGCCAGGATCACTCCTGACGAGCTGGGCGAACTGTTCCGCGGTTACGGGTACGAGCCGCTGTTCGTCGAAGGCGACGATCCTGCTCAGGTGCACCGGCAGCTCGCGGCAGCATTGGATAAGGCGCTGGCGCGCATCCACGGGATCCAGCAGGCTGCCCGCCACGCGACGGACGGCCAGGCGCCCGCTCGAGCGCGCTGGCCCATGATCGTGTTTCGCACGCCCAAGGGCTGGACCGGTCCGAAGGTGGTCGATGGCCTGCCGGTGGAAGGCACCTGGCGCGCCCACCAGGTACCGCTCAAGGATTTCGACGACCCCGCCCACGTCCGACTGCTTGAAGACTGGCTGCTGAGCTACCGCCCGCACGAGCTGTTCGACGCAGACGGGCGGCTTCGCCCCGAACTGGCCGAGCTTGCGCCCACCGGCCGCCGGCGCATGGGCGCCAACCCGCACGCCAACGGCGGCGTGTTGCTGCAGCCGCTCACCCTGCCCCACTTCCGCGACCATGCGGTCCGGCTGGCCGCGCCCGGCGGGCTGGAGGTCGAGTCCACCCGCGTGCTTGGCCGTTACCTGCGCGAGGTCATGCGACTCAACGCCCAGGCCGGCAACTTCCGCCTGTTCGGACCCGACGAAACGGCCTCGAACCGGCTGCAGGACGTGTTCGAGGTGACCTCCAAGGCGTGGATGGCGACCATCGAGCCGGTCGACGAACACCTGTCACCGCAGGGACGCGTCATGGAAGTACTGAGCGAGCACCTCTGCCAGGGCTGGCTGGAGGGCTACCTGCTGACCGGCCGGCATGGCCTGTTCTCGTGCTACGAGGCGTTCATCCACATCATCGACTCGATGTTCAACCAGCATGCGAAATGGTTGAAGACCACCCGGCACATCCCCTGGCGTGCGCCGATCGCTTCGCTCAACTACCTGCTGAGCTCCCACGTGTGGCGCCAGGACCACAACGGCTTCTCGCACCAGGATCCGGGCTTCCTCGACCACGTTGCCAACAAGAAGGCCGACGTCGTGCGCATCTACCTGCCGCCGGACGCCAATTGCCTGCTTTCAGTGGCCGACCACTGCCTGCGCAGCCGCAACTACGTCAACGTAATCGTCGCCGGCAAGCAGCCCGAGTGGCAGTGGCTGGACATCGACGCGGCCGCGCGCCACTGCAGCACCGGTGCGGGAGTCTGGACATGGGCGAGCACCGACGAAGGGCGCGATCCCGAGGTGGTGATGGCCTGCGCCGGTGACGTGCCGACCTTGGAGACGCTCGCCGCGGTGACCCTGCTGCGCGAATACGCCCCGGACCTGCGCGTGCGTGTGGTCAACGTGGTCGACCTGATGGTGCTGCAGCCGCCCGGCGAACATCCGCACGCGCTGAGCGACGTCGACTTCGATGAGTTGTTCACCCGCGACAAGCCGGTGATCTTCGCCTTCCACGGCTATCCCGGTTTGATCCATCGCCTCGCCTACCGCCGCCACAACCACGACAACTTCCACGTGCGCGGCTACAGGGAGGAAGGCACCACGACCACCCCATTCGACATGACGGTGATGAACAACCTGGACCGTTACCAGCTGGCGCTGGACGCGATCCTGCGGGTGCCGCGCCTGTCGGCTCTCGCGTCCGATGCGACCGACCGCTACTGGGCGACGATGGAGCGCCACCGGCTCTACATCAGCGAACACGGCGAGGACCTGCCGGAAGTCGCCCAGTGGCGCTGGACGATGGGGTGACCATGCGCCGATCAGGCTTCCACGTGCTGGCGATCAACAGTGGCTCCTCGTCGCTCAAGTTCGGCCTGTTCAGTGCGCGCGGTTGCGAGGCGGCACCGCGCGTCGCCGGCGAAGCCCAGGCGATCGGAAGCTCTGCCGGGCTGCTGCGCGTGCGCGACGGCCATGGCGGCGACACCCTGCACGAGGAGACCGTGCCGATGGCCGACGGCGTGCAGGCCTTTTCGCGCATCGCCCGCGTCCTGGACGGCATGGACGTGCCTGCTCCGGACGCCATTGGCCACCGCATCGTGCATGGCGGTGCGCAGTTGCGCGCGCATGCGCGCATCGACGCCACGGTCATGGCGCAACTGGAGGCGGCCAGCGCGTTCGCGCCATTGCACGTACCAGCGGCGCTGGCCGTGGTCCGTGCCGCGCAGAGACGGTTTCCGGCACTTCCGCAGGTCGCTTGCCTGGATACCGCTTTCCATGCTGCGCTGCCCGACGAAGCGCGCACCCTGCCGGTGGATCGCGCACTGCAGGCTGCCGGAGTGCAGCGCTACGGTTTCCACGGCCTGTCCTGCGCATCGATCCTGGCGCAATGGCCGCAGGCCCCTGCACGGCTGGTGATCGCCCACCTGGGCAGCGGCGCCAGCGTCACTGCCGTGCGCAAGGGCCGGTCCATGGATACCAGCATGGGCATGACGCCCAGTGGCGGTGTGATGATGGCCACGCGCAGCGGCGACCTGGACCCAGGCGTACTGGCCTGGCTCGCCCGTGAAAAAGGCATGGACGCGCGCGCGATCGAGCGCCTGGTGGATCACCGTTCCGGCCTGCTAGGGGTTTCCGGCGTCAGCGGCGACCTGCGCCGGCTAAGGAAGGTAGAGCGCACGGACCCGTTCGCGCGGCTGGCCATCGCGATGTTCGTGCTGTCGGTACGCAAGCAGATCGCGGCGATGGCCGCCGTGCTTCAAGGCATCGACGCGCTCGTCTTCACCGGGGGCATCGGCGAACACGATGCGCAGGCGCGCGCCGACATCTGCGATGGTCTGTCATGGGCGGGCATCCGGCTGGATCCTGCGCGCAACCGGGCCGGTGGGCTACGGATCGGCATGGATGGCGCCGCCTGCGACGTGCGCGTGATACCCACCGAAGAAGAGCGGCAGATCTGCCGCCACGTGCACGACCTGCTCACCGACGCGGAGGCTCAGCGCGAGGACAGCACTTCGTTGCCCCCGCAATCACCCAGCACGCGCGAGCCCTGCAGCCAGCGCGGATCGGGGTAGTAAGCGAACACCACCGAATGGGCGGCGATGGCGTCGATCAGCTTGTGCGCGACACCCGCGCGCACCGCCGGACACCCCCAGCTGCGGCCCAACCGGCCCTGGCTGCGGGCAAACGCTTCGCTGACGTAGTGGGCGCCATGGATCACGATCGCGCGGCTTTCGGCCTGGTCGTTGAAATTCCCGTCGATGCCCTTGAGGCGCAACGAATAGCCGTTGTGGCCGGTGTAGGTGCCATCCGTCACGAACGTGCCCAGGCTCGACATCAGGCTGCCTGGCTGGTTGGAGAACCGGTCGGCCAGGTTGTCGCCGCTGTTGCGCCCGTGCGCGACCAGTTCGTGGAACAACAGATGCGGGTGCGGCCCGAGGCCAAACACCCACAGCCGTGGCGTGGTGGACGGCAACGAATAGTCGATCACGCTGAGCGTCTGCGCGGGCATGCTTCGCTGCACGCAGGCGAGCGCCCGGGTGGCCAGGGCCAGGACCTTGGGGTTGGCCGCGGGCGCCGCGCGGCTCAAGGCCTGGGCAAGTGGATTGGAAACGGTATCGGTTGCGGCAGCGGCCGCTGGCAACAGCAACACGAGGGGAAGCAGGTATCGGAACGGCAAGGGCAACCGCCTGAAGTGGGGGGACAAAACACGCCCAAGAGTGCCCCACGTGCCCTTAATTAATCGCTAGCGCGCCGCGGGCGTTTCCAATGCCTCGAGCAGGGTGCCGTAAGGTACCGGCTGACCACCCCGTGCGGGGAGGTCGGTGACCAGCACAGTAGTGCCTACGCTGATGCGCTGGCGAAGCTGTGCACCGAACGCGTCCGGCACCTTGAGCGCACGGGCCAGCTCGCGCGGTGCAGGCGCCGGCCCCTTGCCGAGAATCCGGTAAGCCGACCAGAGCCCGCCGCCCTCCTCCGGCGCCCCCTGGGGCCCGGCGCGTCGCACGTACAGCAGCATGCCGCCGGTAGTAAAACCCGCAGGCACGCTTATTGGGCTGCTCGCGACAAGCCGTCCCGACTGGAGGACATACAGAGCGCGATCATGGATGCTCGCCACCACGCTCAACGGCCCACCATCATCCGCCGGCCAGGGCACCCGCCCGTCGTTTGCCAGGCCGGTGCCCTCCAACCCGAGCGGTGCGATCGCCGCCGGGTGGTTGATCTGCGGGGGTGCGACGCGCTGGTCGGCAACCACCACCACGGTCCCACGGGGGCTGATCACGAACAGCCGCTCGGCAAACGCCGGCGGCAAGCGGATACAACCGTGCGACGCTGGATGGCCTGGAAGCACGCCTGCATGCAGCGCAAGCCCATCCCAGGTCAGCCGCTGCATGAACGGCATGGAGGCGTTGTCGTAGAGATTGGAACGGTGCTCGCGCTCCTTTTGGAGGATCGTGTAAACGCCCGTGGGTGTTTCGTGCCCACGACGGCCGGTACTGATGCGGCTGGCGCCGATGGCGACCCCATTGCGGTAGACATAGATGCGCTGCTCGTCGAGGCTGACCAGCATCACCATGGGACCGCTCGGCGCGAGCTCGGGCCGCCAGAACGATTTGTCCCCGGGCACGCCTGCGGCGGATCGGCCCGCAAGCGCGAGCAGGCTCACGAGCGCCAGCAGCAAGCCATGGCGAGCAGGCACATGGCGCGGCCCAAGCCCGGCTGCGGTGCTATCGACACAGTCCACGAGCGATCTCGCGTGTGACCCGGTGTCATCGTGCATGACGGGGCCGTCTCCCCGTTGACCAAGGTCAAGAGGTGTTTTCTCCCTGTGGGTCTTGCTTGCTCCTGCGAGCGATCTGACGCTGACAGCCGAGGTATGGGGCAGAGCGTGGGTCTGGACGAACGTGCAACAAAAAGCCCCTGAAATCAGGGGCCCAGCTTTCTTTATGGCGGAGAGAGTGGGATTCGAACCCACGGAAGGTTTGACCCTTCGCCGGTTTTCAAGACCGGTGCCTTAAACCGCTCGGCCATCTCTCCATTGTTGTGCGCCCTGCTCAGGCGAGGCGATCGAGGCCTCGCAGGTAGGGCCTGATTGCGTCGGGAACGGTAATCGAACCGTCGGCGTTCTGGTAGTTCTCCATCACCGCGATCAAGGTGCGGCCGATGGCCAGCCCCGAGCCGTTGAGGGTGTGGACGAGCTCGGGCTTGCCCGTTTCCGTGTTGCGCACGCGGGCCTGCAGGCGGCGGGCCTGGAAGTCCTCGCAGTTGGAGCAGCTGGAGATCTCGCGGTAGGTGTTCTGGCTGGGCAGCCACACTTCCAGGTCGTAGGTCTTGGCGGCGGTGAAGCCCATGTCCCCGCTGCACAGGAGCATCTTGCGGTACGGCAGGCCGAGCTTCTGCAACACGGTTTCGGCGTGTCCGACCATCTCTTCCAGCTGCGCGTGCGACTGGTCCGGGCGGGCGACCTGCACCATCTCCACTTTTTCGAACTGGTGCTGGCGGATCATGCCGCGGGTGTCGCGGCCGTAGCTGCCGGCTTCGGCCCGGAAACACGGCGTGTGCGAAGTCATGCGCAGCGGCAGCGCGTCGGCTTCCTGGATGGTGTCGCGCACCAGGTTGGTCAACGGCACCTCGGCGGTGGGAATCAGGTAGCGCCTGGCATCGCCGACCTGGGTGGCGAACAGGTCGTCCTCGAATTTCGGCAGCTGGCCGGTGCCCTGCATGCTGTCGGCGTTGACGATCACCGGCACGTTGCATTCGAGGTAGCCGTGCTCGGCAGTGTGCAGGTCGAGCATGAACTGGCCCAGCGCGCGGTGCAGGTGGGCCAGCTGGCCCCGCAGCACGGTGAACCGGGCGCCGGAGAGTTTCGCCCCGGCGTCGCCGTCGAGCCAGCCGTGGCGCTCGCCCAGCTCGACGTGATCCTTGACGGGGAAATCAAAGCTGCGCGGCTCGCCCCACCGGCTGATCTCTACGTTGTCGCTCTCGTCCTTGCCGATAGGCACCGACGCGTGCGGGAGATTGGGGATGCCGAGCGCGATGCCGGCCAGCTTGCACTGCACTTCGCCCAGCGCCTGTTCGTTGGCCTTGAGCTTGTCGCCGATGCCGGCGACTTCGGCCATCAGCGGCGCGACGTCTTCGCCCTTGGCCTTGGCCTGGCCGATCGCCTTGGAGCGGGTGTTGCGCAGGTTCTGCAGTTCCTGCGTCTCGGTGGAGAGCCGCTTGCGCTCGCTCTCCAACGCCTCGACGGCGCCCACGTCCAGTTCGAAGCCGCGGGTTTGCTTCAGACGCGCGGCGGTGTCGGCCAGGCGCGAGCGCAGGAGAGCGGGGTCCAGCATGAGGGCGTTCCGTCGAAGTGCTTGAACGGGCGATTATCGCTGTCGGGGGCACACGCTAGCAACGCGAATGCCGCGCCGCCCCATTTCGGGGCATGGTGGCGACGCCACGAGACGCTTGTCAGAGCGCGGACCTGCGCTCCAGGCGACCGATCCACCAGGCCATAGCCGCGCCAGCGAGCAGCCAGCCGATCACCTGCTCGGCCAGCGCCGCCACGGTGAAGCTGGCTGGAAAGCGGTACCAGTTCCAGTACGGCACCATGGTGCTGAGCCAGGCGAAGATGGCAGCCGCGCCGGCCAGGGCGAGCCGGCGGCCAAGCCCCAGTCCGGGCAGGCTCATGAGAGCGGCAAGCACGAGCGCCGCCAGCGTGTCGGATACCCACTGCATCACCAGCGGCCGGCCCATGCGGGTCATGTCCTCCCCTTGCGGCAGGTAGACCACCCAGGCATACGGCGCGGTGCTGGCCTTGGCACCGTAGGCCTTGACCGCCGCCTGGTCGTGCATGGCATCGGGGCCGAGCCAGGGCAGGATGTAGACGCCCGGTTCATTGCCCAGGCCCTCGTGCAGGCTGGACAGCACCGCGTCCTCGTGCGCCGGCGGGTGGATGCCCGGATTGCCCAGGCCCAGCGCCATGTGCGCGATGGCGCCCCAGATGAACATCACGATGCCGCCGATGAGTGCGGCGATCAGGATACGCATGGTGCTCCCCTCCCCGGTTGCCAGCGCCGAATCTAGGGGTGTTGCAGTGCGTCGGGCAAGGGCCATCCCCTCGCCGGGCGTGGCCGAGGGAAGAGAGGGCTACCTTTCGCGCGCCTGGCGGCGGGATTCGCGCAGGGCGAGCAGCTTTTCGCGCAGCTTCTGCTCCAGCCCGCGGTCCACCGGCTCGTAGAACACCGTGCCGTCGAGGGCGTCGGGCAGGCATTGCTGGTCGAGGGCGATGCCCCCCCTGGCGTCGTGGTCGTACTGGTATCCCTTGCCGTAGCCCAGCCCTTTCATCAGCTTGGTAGGCGCATTGCGCAGGTGCATCGGCACCTCGAGCGTGCCGGTCTCGCGCACGGCGGCGCGTGCCTTGTTGCAGGCCACGTAGGCGGCGTTGCTCTTCGGTGCGATGGCGAGCCAGATGGCCAGTTGCGCCAGGCCCAGTTCACCCTCCGGGCTGCCCAGGCGCTCGTAGGTGTCCCACGCGTCCAGCGCCATGCGCCAGGCGCGGGGTTCGGCCAGGCCGACGTCCTCGACCGCCATGCGCGTCATGCGACGGGCGAGGTACAGCGGATCGCAGCCGCCGTCGAGCATGCGGCAAAGCCAGTACACCGCGGCATCCGGGTCGGATGAGCGCACCGATTTGTGCAGCGCCGAGATCTGGTCGTAGAACTGCTCGCCGCCCTTGTCGAAGCGGCGCGTGCGGTCGGCCAGCACCTGCGTCAGCGTGGTCTCGTCGATGTGGCCGTCGACGGCAAGTTCGGCGGCAATTTCCAGCAGCGTGAGCCCGCGGCGCACGTCGCCGTCGGCGGCCTGGGCGATCAGCTTCAACGATTCGGACGCGACATCGAGCTGCAGCCGGCCCAGGCCGCGCACGTCGTCCGCCAGCGCGCGCTCCAGTGCGGCGACGATGGCATCGGCCGACACCGCCTCCAGAACGTGTACGCGGCACCGCGAGAGCAAAGCGGAGTTCAGCTCGAACGACGGATTCTCGGTGGTGGCGCCGACGAAGACGATCACGCCTCGCTCGATGTGCGGCAGGAAGGCATCCTGCTGGGCCTTGTTGAAGCGATGCACCTCGTCCACGAACAGCACGGTGCGCCGGCCGCTGGCGAAGTTGGCCTCGGCCTCGGCCAGCGCCTTGCGCACGTCCGGCAGGCCGGAGAGCACCGCCGAGATGGCGCGGAAATCCGCATCGGCGTAGCGGGCCACCAGCAGCGCCAGCGTAGTCTTGCCGCAACCGGGCGGCCCCCACAGCACCATCGAGTGCACCTTGCCCGCTTCCAGTGCGCGGCGCAGCGGCGATCCGGCGGCGGTCAGCCGCGGCTGGCCGACGATCTCGTCGAAACTGCGCGGGCGCATGCGCTCGGCCAGCGGCTTCAGCGCGTCGGAGTCGGGATCGGGGAACAGGCCCGGTGATGAAGGCGATGCCATCGGGGCATGATAGAGACTCGCCATCGCCGCTGCAGCGGCGCCCGAGAACATCGTTGGGCGATCCGGGGTTCATCACCCTTGCTTGGACGAACGGTGGAGAGGCCAGCGACCCTGCACCAGCGCGGCTCCAGCCATCGCCCCCCCCGGTTGGCCGAGTGCGGACCGGAACAAGATGTCAGGAGCTATTCGCGGCCGCCTCGCCCTTGAGCTGGCGGTAGAGGCCGTACCCAAACCCGCACAACCCGGTCAGCACGGCCGGGATCAGCAGGCTGCGCTCGCGCAGGAAGCCATAGAGGATGGCGCCGACGACGCCACCGAGCATGAAGCTGCCGATCACCAGCAGGCAGACACGCACGCGCAGCGCATCCACCTCGAGCCCACGCAGGCGATGACCCAGGTAGATGCCAAGGTCAGTGAACATGCCCGAGACGTGGGTGGTGCGAAAGACCATGCCGCTGTAGGTGCTGACCATGCCGTTCTGCAGGCCGCAGGCCATCGACGCCAGCCAAAGACCGGCAGCGCACTGGCGACCCAGCAACGGTACGGCAAGGAAAAGCAGCACAGACTCGATCAGCAGCGCCACGCCATAAGGCCGGCCGAGCTTGAGCGTGCCTTTCTGCACGATCGCGCCGCTGGCCGTCGCACCGACGACGAAAGCCAGCAGCGACAAGGCCCAATGCAAGGCTTCTCCGCCATCTCCGGTGCCCAGCGAGATGCCGAGCAACGTCGTCGAGCCGGTCAGGTTGCTGATCGACTGATGGCGAAAACCCATGTAGCCCGCCGCGTTGACCAGGCCGGCAATAAAGGCGAGCGCGGCCCCGCCCACCCACGCCCAGCGCGGCAGCTGGCGCAGCACGGGCATGCCCGGATCAATCCTTCAGCGGATGGGTAGTCATCACCGGCAGGTCGCCGATCACGTCGGCGCCCGGCGGGGGCGTGAAGTTGAAGGTCGTTGCCGGCAGCTCGACGTTGCGCTGCCAGTCGGCGAAACGGATGTCGGTGATGGCGCCAAGCTGGTCCTGGAACACCATCCGCTTCAGACCGCTGGCGTCGAAACCGAGGTCCGCGTAGCCGAACTGCGGGTCCCTGGCCTTCGAGGTCAGGCGCAGCCAGCTCAGGCCGTCACGCTCGCCCTGCTCGGTGACCTTGAAGTCGCGGTCGAGCTGCTTGAGGTCGGTGATCACGGTCAGCGGGCTGTGCGCTTCCTCGGTGCTCTGCACGCGCACGGTGACCTGCTCCAGCTCCGGGTCGTAAAGCCACACGCGGCTGCCGTCGGCGACGATGGTCTGCTTGTAGGGCGCGAGCGTGTCCCAGCGGAATTCGCGCGGTGCTTCCAGCGCGAGCGTGCCCGAACTGCTCTTGGCGCCCTGCCCGCTGGCGTCGGTCAGGGTCTGGGTGAAGCGGCCCTTGAGCGAATGCAGGCCGGTGGCGAAGGCATCCAGGCGCTGGCGCGCGGGGCCCACGGCGGCGTTGGCCAGACCTGCCAGGGACAGCGCGAGCGTGGCGAAGAAGGTGACGGCAAGGCGGTTCATGGAAGCCCTGTTTCTCGAGAACGTGCGGGGAAGTTTGGGTAGCGGCGGCTTAATCGCGGTTCAAGCTGATGATGGGTGCGGGAACATGGCGATCGCATGTGAGTGGATTTCCCGCAAGAGTGGCCCCTCGCCCCGGCCCTCCCCCGGCGGGAAGAGGGAGCGGGACACTGGCACGCCGAACTTGCTTCGAGCCGGCCAAATGGGCGCGACATTACTTCGGCGGCGGCGGGGCGAGCACCTCGCGGTTGCCGTTGTGCTGCGGTGCGCTGACCACGCCGTCCTGTTCCATCTGCTCGATCAGCCGCGCGGCCCGGTTGTAGCCGATGCGCAGGTGGCGCTGCACGCCGGAAATCGAGGCGCGGCGGGTCTGCGTGACCACGGCCACGGCCTTGTCGTAGAGCTGCGCGTCGGCATCGCCGCCTTCCTCGCCGTCCTGCGGCAGGCCCGAGTCATTGATGAACTTGCCATCGGCGGTGGCCTGCACTTCCTCCAGCACGCCCTCGATGTATTGCGGTGCGCCCTGTGCCTTCAGCCAGGCGACCACGCCGTGCACCTCGTGGTCGTCGACGAAGGCGCCGTGCACGCGTTCGGGGGTGGCGGTCCCCGGCGGCAGGTAGAGCATGTCGCCGTGGCCGAGCAGCGCCTCTGCTCCGGACTGATCGAGGATCGTGCGCGAGTCGATCTTGCTGGACACCTGGAAGGCGATGCGAGTCGGGATGTTGGCCTTGATCAGGCCGGTAATGACGTCCACCGACGGACGCTGCGTGGCCAGCACCAGGTGCACGCCAGCGGCGCGAGCCTTCTGCGCCAGGCGGGCGATCAGCTCCTCCACCTTCTTGCCGACGATCATCATCATGTCGGCGAATTCGTCGATGATGATGACGATGTAGGGCAGCGGCTCGAGCGGCTCGGCCGCCAGGTTGGGCATCTCCGGATTGGGGCGGAACAGCGGGTCGAGCAAGGGCTGCCCAGCCGCCTCGGCGTCCTTGACCTTCTTGTTGAAGCCGCCCAGGTTGCGCACGCCCACCGCGGCCATCAGCTTGTAGCGACGCTCCATCTCGGCCACGCACCAGCGCAGCGCGTTGGCCGCTTCCTTCATGTCGGTCACGACCGGCGCGAGCAGGTGCGGAATGCCCTCGTACACCGAGAGCTCCAGCATCTTCGGATCGATCATGATCATGCGGACGTCTTTCGGACTCGCCTTGTAGAGCAGCGAAAGCACCATCGCGTTGACCGCGACGGATTTGCCCGAGCCGGTGGTACCGGCCACCAGCAGGTGCGGCATCTTGGCCAGATCCGTGACCACCGGCTTGCCGCCGATGTCCTTGCCCAGGGCAAGCGCGAGCGGCGACTTCATCTGGTCGTATCTATCCGAACGCAGGATCTCGGACAGATACACGATCTGCTTCCTGGCGTTGGGGATCTCCAGGCCGATCACGTTCTTGCCCGGGATCACGTCGACCACGCGCACGCTCACCACCGACAGGCCGCGGGCGATGTCCTTGTCCAGGCTGGAAACCTGCGAGCCGCGCACGCCGGCGGCCGGTTCGAGCTCGAAACGGGTGATCACCGGGCCGGGGTAGACGCCGACCACCTTGGCCTCGATGCGGAAATCCTTGAGCTTGAGCTCGACCTGGCGCGAGAGCACTTCGAGCGTTTCTTCCGAATACCCCGGGCCTTGCTCCGGTGCCTCGTCCAGCAGCGAAAGCGGCGGCAATTCGCCGGGTTGCGAGGCGCCGACGAACAGCGGTATCTGCGTCTCGAGTTTCGCGCGCTCGCTCTTGGCCACTGGCGCAGGCGGAGTCTCGATGCGCACTGGCTCGCGCCTGGCCTGCTTCACCGCCTCGGCCTTCTTGACGACTTCGCGCTCGGCGCGGGCCTGCTGCGCCTTGGCCGCTTCCGGCGCCTGCTTGAGCTTGCCGCGCAGCCAGCCGACCACCATCAACGTGCCCTGTCCGGTCCAGTCCATCACCTTGAACCAGGACAGGCCGGTGGCCAGCGTCACCGCGATCAGGAACAGCGCCAGCAGGAGCAGCGGTGCACCCTTCTCGCCGAACGCCTGCAGCAGGCCGTGTCCGACCCACTGCCCGATGATGCCGCCCACGCCCTGCGGCAGCACCGGCTCGGTGAAGTTCAGATACAGCAGTGCCGGCGCCGTGACGAAGAAGAACACGAAACCTATCAACCGCAGCGAGGATTCCCACGGATGCTCCGCTTCTTCGCCATGCTGGCGCAGCACCTGCACGCCCAGCAGCAGGAACAGCAGCGGGAAGCAGTAGGAGACCCAGCCGAAAATGTAGCGCAGCAGGTTGGCGATGTTGGCCCCGACCGCACCACCAAAGTTGCGTGCATGCTCGACCGTGCCGACGTGACCCCAGCTGGGGTCCTGGTCGTTGTAGCTGGCCAGGCAGACCAGCAGATAGACCGCCAGCGGAAGCAGCAACAGGGCGCCGACTTCGCGCAGGCGGCGCTTGGCTTCTTCGCTCAGGCCGGTCGATTCGATTGCTTTCTTTGCGTTTGCTGCGCTTCGCGCCACCGGAGTGGATTCCCCTCGAGACTTCGTCCCAAGTCTACACAGGGCGCTGAGGGGGTAGAAGCTTGATTTTTCTGGAAAGGCGCAAGCTTTCCAAAGCTCCCTCTCCGACCGGGGAGAAGGGCTGGGGCGAGGGTCCGGGCGGAGCGCGAGATCACGCTCCGCCTGAAACCCTGACCACCTAACGGAACGCCCTCTCCCGAACGGGTGTTCCGAATTTACCGCTTAGGCTTCAAACCACGCCCTGCAGCGCCGGGTGCACCAGCTTGCCACCGTCGACGTTGATGCCGCCAGCCAGCGGTGCGTGGTCGCGCCACTGGTTGCCGGCGGCCAGGCGCTGCACGTACGGCAGGATCGCCGCCGAGATCGCCACCGACGAGGTCTGCGGCACGGCGCCCGGCATGTTGGTCACGCAGAAGTGGGTCACGCCGTGCACGTCGTAGGTCGGCTCCTTCCAGGTGGTCGGGCGCGAGGTCTCGAAGCAGCCGCCCTGGTCGATCGAGATGTCGACCAGCACCGAGCCCTTCTCCATGGTCTTGACCATGTCCTCGGTAACCACGCGCGGGGCCTTGGCGCTGGGGATCAGCACGGCGCCGACGACCAGGTCCGCATCGCGCACTTCCTTCGCCACCGACGACTCGTAGGCATACAGCGCGGTGACGTTCGGGCCCATTGCCATCATTTCGGCGAGGCGATCCTGGCGCTTGTCGAACACCACCACGTTGGCCCCAGCGGCTGCGGCCAGCGCGGCAGCGTTGCCACCGGCGGCGCCGGCGCCCAGCACCACCACCTTGCCGCGCGGCGTGGAGGCCATGCCACCGAGCAGCTTGCCCTTGCCGCCCTGCGGGCGATGGAGCAGGGTCGTACCAATCTGCGTGGCGATGCGGCCGGCGATCACCGACATCGGCAGCAGCAGCGGCAGGCCGCCGTTCTCTTCCACCGACTCGAACGCCACGCCGGTGAGGCCGATCTCCAGCAGGCGCTTGGTGAGCTCCGGCTCGGCGGCCAGGTGCAGGTAGCAGAACAACAGGTGGTGCTTCTTCAGCAGCGCCAGGTCGCCGGCGATCGGCTCCTTGACCTTGACGATCAATTCGCCCTTCTCGTACAGCGCCGCCGCATCGGGAACGACCTTGATGCCTTCACTGGTGTAGTCGGCGTCGGAGAAGCCGCTCTTCTCGCCCGCGCCGGCCTGGATGAACACCTCGTGGCCGCGGCGGACCAGGTCGGCGGCGGCGGCGGGGACGAGGGCAACGCGACCCTCGAGGGTCTTGGTTTCGGAGGGAATACCGATACGCATGGCAGTAGACGATCCTGTGGGGGTTGGGCCGGCGCAAGCGCGTCAGCGGAGTGGGAAAGCCATCGCGAGGAACCTTGAATCGCCGTCCGCCCTTCCCCATCCTTGGCGGGTTCCAGCACCGCCCCGGTGGCCGGCGACGTAACGCCGCAGGGAGCCGGGCGAATAACGATCAAAGCCACCAGCAAACCCAAGGATTATAACGATGAGCACCCCCAAGCACAGCCGCCTGCTGATCCTCGGCTCCGGCCCGGCTGGCTACACCGCCGCGGTGTACGCCGCACGTGCCAACCTCAAGCCGACGCTGGTCACCGGGCTGCAGCAGGGAGGCCAGCTGATGACCACCACCGAGGTGGACAACTGGCCGGGTGACGTCGAAGGCCTGCAGGGGCCGGCGCTGATGCAGCGCATGGCCGAACACGCCGAGCGCTTCCACACCGAGATGATCTTCGACCACATCCACTTGGTCGACCTCGGCCAGCGCCCATTCCGGCTGAAAGGCGACTCGGGCGAGTACACCGCCGATGCGCTGATCATCGCCACCGGCGCGACCGCCAAATACCTGGGAATCGCCAGCGAGGAGAAGTTCAAGGGCCGCGGCGTATCCGCCTGTGCCACCTGCGACGGCTTCTTCTTCCGCGAGCAGGACGTGGTGGTGGTCGGCGGCGGCAACACCGCCGTGGAAGAGGCGTTGTACCTGGCCAACATCGCGCGCAAGGTCACCCTGGTCCATCGCCGCGACAAGCTGCGCGCCGAGAAGATCATGCAGGACAAGCTGTTCGAGAAGGCCGCCGCGGGCAAGATCGAGCTGGTCTGGAACAGCGCCATCGACGAGGTGCTGGGCGACGCTTCGGGCGTCACCGGCGTGCGCGTCAAGGACGTCAACTCCGGCGCCACGCGCGACATCGAGGCGACCGGCTTTTTCGTCGCCATCGGCCACACGCCCAATACCGGCATTTTCGAAGGGCAGCTCGAAATGCACGATGGTTATATCAAGATCAGGAGCGGCACCAGCGGCATGGCCACACTGACCTCGGTGCCGGGCGTGTTCGCTGCCGGTGACGTGGCCGACCATGTCTACCGCCAGGCGATCACTTCGGCGGGATTCGGCTGCATGGCCGCGCTGGATGCCGAGCGATGGCTGGACCAGCAGCACCTGATCGGCTGAATGCCGGGCGGGCCGAAGCTCGCCGCCGCACCTGCCAGGCACAATAAAAAGGTTCTTCGCAGGTTTCCGTGGAGCGTTTTCCCTAGCATCGATAACTTAGACCTTTCGAGAGAGGTCTAAGGGACGTTCCATGCTGGATCGGAAGACGATCGAGGCGCTGGGTGGCTGGAAGGGATACCGGGTGGAGCGGGTCGTGTGGCCGGAGGGCGAGAGCCGCACGGTGATGATCCACCTGAAGCCGTCCGCCAAAACGATGCATTGCGCGCATTGCGGCAACCGATGCCGGCAGGTCCATGAGACGACCGTTCGCCGGGTGCGTGACCTTCCGCTGTTTGCGCTTCGGGTCG